>NZ_LMBX01000015.1 GCF_001439605.1 Cytobacillus praedii | reverse complement strand
TGCCTAAATTTATTATAACATGATTAATTTTAAAACATTAAATGAAAAGTGTTGACTCATATTAGCTGGTATTCTGATATAAGGTAAACGTCTTTCTTCATGAAAAGGTCCATCTAATGGAATAAGACTATAAACAAAACTTGATATTTATGTGAGCTTGTGAAGAAATGTACTTAAACTCCCTCAGTTTAATTCAATTTACTCTTAAATACTCGCTTATTCGCAGGATTTCAAATCCACATGTAAGATCAATGACGGATATATGGAATGAGTATTAGAGATAAGGCTACATGAAGGCATGCGGGAATAGAGGAGTAAATTATAACTCCATTTATTTCCATGATATACTGCACGCATTCTCCACGCCGTCTCTGGAGGCTTTCCCTCCCATGTCTCAACGGGTCTTTTGCCCTTTCATTCCTTCGTCATGCCTATCCAAGGGGTGGAGGCCGGTATTGCTAAAGGTATGGGTCTGTGCCCTTATGTTTAAGTATTCCAGTACTCCGTGCTTTCTTTGAGATCCTACGAATAAGCCAACATTCAATAAAGCAACTTATACTATTTCGTATGTTCAGTTATAAGGTAATTAACTTATGCTGCTAAAGGTGCCAAAGGGTGGACTTTTTCTGCACAATAGGGTTCATTATGTCGGGCAATTCCTACTATCATTCTTGCAAATTTACCAATCAGTTTCATAATGGATTTCATTTTTTTCATCTTCTTCACTTTGACATTATGGGCATGAATTTCTCTGAACTCAGGATTGTTCATCACAAGACACATTGTTGCTAGGTATAAGAATCGCCTTAGACGAGACCTTCCTCTCTTAGAAATGACAATTTGTCCTTTCCATTTACCAGAGCTTGCCTCGACTAGATGTAAACCCGCGTGACGTAATAGAGAATTGCCATGTGCGAACTGACTTAGGTCACCAGTTTCACCTAAAATGCCACCTAACATTACGATTGTTAATCCTTTTATACTAAGTAGTTTTTCTGTAAATGTAATACTTCCAAGAGCTTCAGATACTTCTTTATCGACTATTTCTAATTGGCTTGTGGCGAGGTCGAATTCTTCAAGTAATTGTTTTAGGTGTAATTTATATGCATCATGTGCTTTATCATTACCAACAGAATTCTTAGCTAGTTTAATGAGTGCTTCTGCTTTTTTAATACCAGGTTGACGCTTCATCTCTGTTCTCCACCCTGTAACGATATCTATAGCTTCCATTGAACGTAATTCTTTCGGTGTAGGGAATAAACGGAGAGTAACGATTGCCCCTTTACATGTAACGTCTTTAAAAACTTGTCTAAGTTCAGGGAAAATAATATCAACCCAGCGATGGATTTGGTTCGAAGTACTGACATGTCGTTTAACTATGACATCTCGGTTAGACATCAATACTCTTAGTTTTTCGAAAGCCTCTGTAGTTGGACGAATAAAGGAATAATATCCATTCTTCACCATATCAGCGATAACTAGAGCGTCTTTTTTGTCACTTTTGGACTGTGTATTATCTCTGTTTTCTTTGTTCTTTTTAACAAGGTGGGGATTAACAGTTACCACATCAATGTTTCGATCGTAAAGCCATTGGGACAGGTTTAACCAATAATGCCCTGTAGGTTCCATACCAACGATTGCAGTATCAAGACCTTTCGCATTTTTCAACTTGTTAATCCAATCTAGTAACTTTGCAAAACCATCTTCGTTATTTTCAAAAGATAGAGGATCACCGACCACTATACCACGATAGTTTACAGCTCGTGCTACATGTGTTAATTGGGCAATATCTATACCAACCACAAGATGTTTATCAGAAATTATTTCAATTAGTTGATTTTGTTTGTCTTGCATTTTAAACTTCATATAAGAGCTCCTCCTTAGATTTGAGTTTTAGAGTGGTGTCTATACTCTTATCTTACTGAGGGGTTCTATTTTTTTTAAAGTCGAAATTAACGCACTACAGGAATGCTAACGGTGCAGTTTAGTTTAATAAGAAGGGTTTTTGAATAGTGTTGAATAAGTTAATATATGTAAAACATAGTACCAAAAATCGGAAATGTATAATAGACAATAAATTTCATATAGAGGTGGAATTATATGCCTAAAATTGACAATATGTTAGCAATTCTATGGATGCTTCGTTCAGGTGAAAAAATTACTGCAAAACAAATTTCTGAAAAATTGGAAATTAATATAAGGACTGTGTATCGTTATATTGATATAATTTCAACAAGTGGCGTACCTATAATTTCAGAACCAGGACATAACGGTGGATACACTTTATTGAACAATTTTATTGAGGCTCCTCTTTTTTTTGATTTTGAGGAACAAACTTCACTATTTCACGCTGCTGTTTTTGCAGAAGAAGCCGGATATTATGGAGGTGAAGCACTAAATAGGGCCATTTCAAAACTAAGTAAATACTCAAATCAAGAGCAGGAATCAAAGATAAACCAACATTTAACTAGTCTTGAAGTAATAAGTCGATTAAGCTCTCTCTCTATGGAATCTTTTTTGAAGGAGTTGGAGCAGGCCTTAGCTGACGGGTACGCAGTAAAAATTCTTTACCCTAAAAGCGGCGAAAAGCAATTAAATTATAGATTGGTCGATCCGTACAGAATTATCTATTGGAATAATAAGTGGTATTTGATTGGATTTTGTCATCTTAGAAATGATATCCGTAGTTTTAGAGTAGATCGAATTGAAAGTCTAATGCTAACTGAAAATAAGTTTAACAGGCCAGAAAATTTTTCAGCACGTGACTTTTTTATAAAAAATCTTCTTCCAGCTATAGAAGATAAGGAAGGGATTATTTCTTTGGTTATTAGTGGGGATAAAAGTGTATTGGCTGATATTTGCCAACATTGGTTTTTAGGACATTATTTACAAGAACGGACTTCAAATCAAGCAATTTTTCTTCTTGAAAAAGATATGATACATACATATGTACCTTATTTACTTTTACCGTACAATAAATCTATTAAAGTTATTGAGCCAATAAGTCTTAAGAAAAGACTGATTGAAGTTTTGTCGGAATTAATAAAATATCATCAAATTTGATAACTTCCCTGACGCTAGGTGTCAGGGAAGTTATGTTATATTTGGCTATATTAAATGTGATTGGAGTGTTATTGGATGCAAACAAAAAATGTTTTTCTATATGTATTTAATACAATGTCGGACTGGGAATATGGATATTTAATTGCTGAACTAAACTCAGGAAGATATTTCAAAAAAGATTTAGCACCTTTAAAAGTAATTACAGTAGGAGCTAATAAAGAAATGATTACTACTATGGGAGGACTGAGCATAAAACCAGATATTTCCCTTGATGAATGTATTCTTGAGAGTAAAGATCTTTTAATTTTACCAGGAGGGACTACTTGGAGTGAAGAAATTCATCAACTTATCTTGGAGAGAATTGGCCAAGCTTTAAAGCTTGGCACTATTGTTGCTGCAATTTGTGGTGCAACTGATGCCCTCGCGAATATGGGATACTTGGATACTAGAAAGCATACAAGTAATAACTTAGAATATACTAAAATGGTATGCCCTAACTATAAAGGAGAAAAGTTCTATGAGGTGGGATCTGCGGTATCTGATGCGAATTTGGTTACTGCATCAGGAATAGCTCCTCTGGAATTTTCGATGGAAGTACTGAAAAAATTAGATGTATTTGCACCAGATACATTACATTCATGGTATAACCTAAATAAGACTCATAAACCTGAATACTTCTTCCAATTAATGAATTCAATAAATAGCTGAGCTAAAAAATCAATTTAGCAGTTTTATATTAGTTCAAATAAAAATAATGAAGTAACTGAAAAGCTCACTTTCTCTATTTTGTTTTGCAGAGAAGTGGGGCTTTTTAATTTGGAATTTCATTATCGTTGTAAATCCTCTATTATCTTAACGTCGATGTGAGAACTATTGAAATATCAAAGGTTCTCACATCATTTACATGTATTTAATGTAAGTATTGATTTAAAAAAATTTAATTATTTTATGATGTAAGTGCTAAATTAACGCAACCCGTTAATTCAAAATGAATTTATAATGACGGAGGACTATCAGACAGACAAATCAATAAATTCAAGTTCCATTTCTGCTTCTGCTTTCGAACGATAAACGGTAATTTTATTATAGGGTTTCAAGTTATCTTGCCATAATTCTATATTACTCAGAAAATCTTCTCCGTTTTCAGAAATTATCAAGCACTCTAAATACCTATTGATATAACAAATTGGTGCGTCACTCTTCAAATCACATTGTTGACCAACAGTTCCGATAAATCCACCTTTACTATCTTTTGCCATAATATCTACAAATGGAACCGTATAAAATTCTAAATGTGGAATATCATCGTCAAAGATAAATTGAATATCATAATCGTTAGCATATTTTTGATACTCCTCATTTTTATGATAAACACTCATAGAATAAATTGTTGTACCTGCTGGTGTAACCTCAGTATCTTCTAAAAATAAATTTATGGCTCCAGTTAATTCCGTTCTATCTAGATAAACTTTTCGCATCTCAAACCTCCGTGTAATCTTATTTTAAAGTAAATGCTCATTCCTTTTGTCATTTCTTATTGAACTCACCTGCTAAGTTAGCGCAATAAGAAAAACGAATATAAAAATAAAATTTTTATTTTTAAATTTGATCGTATATCATACCACGCAATTTTAATAATTCATCCTTAAGACGTTTGTTTTCTTCTTCCAGTTTTTTAATTCGGTTATTTTTAGCTGCGATAAGCGCATCTTTACTGGCATCTGTCATATTTCGTTTTATGGTTTGCGGTGAATTTAATCCTTCTTGCTGCTTTCGTAATCCTTCTATTCTGTTCCGTATTTCCTGGTTGTTATAGAGAAATGCCTTAGATACACCTGATTCCATCGCAACCTGATTAAAGTTAATTTTAGCCTTTGTTTTAATTAGCTCAGGCTTGGGTTTGGGATAAACTCAATAGTTCTTATAGTATCGTTATAAACGAGGACAAACGTAGGTAGTACAAATTATATTCTGCAACAAAGAGAAACTTCCTATTGTGTTAAGGAGCAGTTTAGTTCAAAAGATTATTATTATAATTACAATCTAAGTTTTGAACTTGTAAAGGTTGATCTTGTTTCGGCAAGCACAGGTAACCCTGCGAAAACGAGTGTATTTATTAATAAAGAACAGTTAGACTTTGTATTTGTTGCGGAAACCTATGATGACAATATAAAACGCTAACCTGTAAAGAGGAAGGATTTTTTAGGAAGAAAAAGTGAGTATAATTAAGAGCTGTTATAAGTTAGGTTGAGGATCTTTATGAAAGATCATAATTAAATTAACGGGGAAGCAGAGTTATAGAAGCTCATTTTAGTACAAACTATTAATACCAAGTGATAAAATAGAAAAATAGATTTTTAAATATTTTTAATACGGGGGTTTTAATGATGCTGGATACTCAAAAAATTAAGGAAGTTATTAGACATCGTTATCCATTTCTTTTAGTGGATAGAATTTTGGAATTAGAAGAAGGAAAAAGAGCAGTTGGTATAAAAAATGTGAGTGTGAATGAGGATTTTTTTAACGGACACTTCCCAAATTATCCAGTTATGCCAGGCGTATTAATTATAGAGGCATTAGCACAAGTAAGTGCAGTAGTGATGTTAGCTAAAGAAGGAAATCAAGGACGACTAGGGCTTTTAGCAGGTATTGATAAATGCCGATTTAAACAGCAAGTGAAACCAGGAGATCAACTCCGTCTTGAGGTTGAAATAACTCGATTAAAAGGTCCTATTGGAAAAGGCAAAGGTATTGCTACAGTTGATGGAGAATTAGTTTGTGAAGCAGAAATAATATTTGCATTTGGTGATTAAATGCTATTCATTTCTATCATGTTATTCACTATGGATAATAGTGTCTTATTCAACTAATGGGTACGTCTAGCCAGCTAAATTTATATTCGGAATAATCGGCAGAAGCTATAGGCTTTGCAAAAAAATGGCGACAGAGCTGCAAAACTTTAACTATATTAAAACAAGCAGAATATGAATCAATCTGCTTGTTTGTGTCTGTAAACAACTGTCCCTTACTCTACATAATCTATAAGGCTAAGGTCATTTTTATATGGGCCCACTTTTTTCCAACCGTTATAGCCTTCGTATATATAAATTAGATGGCCTGATTCAGTTACTTCCTTGATTGTAATTACAGCTACAACTTTGCCAGGGTTTACAGTAGGCATAAAAAATGGGGAATCTAATACCCATTTATCATTAGCATCTTTGTAATGAATATAAAGGCTAAGGTCACTGACATCTTCTACAATTTCAGGTACATAAATTTTACTTGATTTATTAGTATCTAAACCATCTATTGAACCTAGACTTTCATAAGTTTGATCTCCTGGTTGTCCTAAGGAGAATTTTAGGTAGGGTATTTTAACTTGACTTTCGTTAATTACTTCAATCGTTACCCCATCTTCGTATTGAGGATAAACCTCGGAATTCCCAGATATTTTAATTGCAATTAGAATGAGAATAATAATAACACAAATTAATGCACCGAAAATAACTTTATCTTTATTTATTGCCATAATATTTCCTGAACCCCTTTTTGCCCATTTTTACAAAATCTGTCACACCTTACATTCTATCGTTTTCCTCTATTGTATAGTATTAATCAATATGATTGATTAATTTAGGAGGTGATTAATTGAATAAGAATACTTTTTTTCTTATATCAATAGTTTTCTTGTTGACATCTTGCAAATCGGCAAATCTCCAAATGATTACACTCGATGAGTTAGTAGCTTCTTTTGAAAAACAGCAATTGGTCATTAATGAAAATAAAGAATTTAGCAATAATAATATTTTTAGAATTAAACTTAATGGAGTTAGGCCTTCTCCTTATGAATTAGATGGAAAGTTGTTATCGGTGTATATCTATAATACAGCTGAAAAACGAGAAAAGGGCTTAGAAGACTTTCGTAATAAAACTGCGACAATGGATACTGTTTCTTATAATGTTTATGAAGTAGAAAATGTATTAATCTTCTATGTGTATGAACACGACATGAGTATGGAAGTTGAATTTGATGACGCAATTAAAGATGCCCTAAGTGAGCTTAAAAGGAATGTGATTGCTCAGAATTTTCAGGTAACACGACATTAATGGGAGAGAGTGGAAACCCTTAGAAAAGAGGGGGTTGCACGTAGGACGAAAGGTGGTTTTTTACCTGCTTCTTTCCTTGCGACTTCTAGAAATTCTACAAGTAAATCAAGGCCATCAATAGTACGAGTAACTTTAAAACTCTTACGATATGGTGACAGCTTTTAGAGAAAAGGGGGATTTCTTAATGATTTCTGAACTAAATAAGAGTGACTTTTATAGGTGTAATCCTTTAATAGATGACAAAGGACAATTAGAAGTTAAGGCAGTAATTGAAGGAATTAATCCAGGACGTATTTTTTTAGATAATATCACTTCTCCTAAATCTGGACTAGTATGGTTAGGTAATAATGATGGATTTTTCTTTATTGGAAATGAAGAAAATGAGGTGTTTACTAACCAAATTAATAATTTTATTGATACCGTGATCAAAGCAGATGCAAAGAAAGTTGGGTTAAATTGGTTTGAAGGAATGGGTAATCATCCCAAATGGAATAAGGTTATAGAAAAAATGTTTGAACACTGTAAATTAAGGAGCTGGAACCAGAGAGTTTATATGCTGCAAAAAGAGGGCTATCTAGCTACAAATGAGCCATATCTGGAAGAGGAGTATATTGTTAAAAAGATTAGTAGAACTCTCTATGAAAATAATAGCAGCGAAATTAATAATATTGAATTTTTACACTCCAAGATTTTAGAATCGTGGGCTTCACCAGTTGAGTTCTTTGATAAGGGGATTGGTTATTGTATTGTTTACAATAATAATATCATTAGTATTTGCTATTCGGTTTTTGTCGTTGAAAATGTACATAGTGTTGCTATTGAAACATTAGTGGATTATCGTGGGAAAAGGTTAGCTCAGAAAATAGCCCATAGTTTTGTTAATTATTGTTTAGAAAAGGATAAACTTCCTTATTGGGACTGTATGGAGGACAACAAGCCTTCTATTGCAATTGCAGAAAAATTAGGATTTACCAATGTTTTTAACTATGTAGGGTATTATTTTCCATTTAATTAAAATTGTTCTTCAATTAGCGAGTGCTAATGAGAGCGGTCGCTTCTTGAGCTAAAGAGACAGGTTAGCTCAAGAAGCTAATAATCAATATGTATAAGAATCATTTAAATTAGAAAGGAGTAATATATGATTATTTTAATAAGTGCTGAAGTGGTACAGGATTACAAACTTGATGGCTCAGAAGTTACCTTAAAAATATCATATATCTTCACTCAAGTGGAGATGGTTTAATAAAGTTGGTATATTGCTCATGTCGTTAACTGAATTTACTAAAGCTTTGATATTCAAACAGTAAATCCCCTATCTTTTATTAGAAGCTAGGGTTGAAATTCTGATTTATGTTATTAAGTTTCTACTGGTATGCTCCCTTTTTGTACCCGTTCGTACAAGACGCTACTTCTTTTTTTTGAAAAGTGCTTTATGGTCGGTCGCCTTAGGTGGTTCTTCTAGATACGCATGTTTAATCATTATGTTCGCCCCATCTTCCGCATACAATGCAATTTCTGCAGAAAGTCTTGTATATGTAGCATTTAAGTCCATGCGTTGGCAAGTTCCTGCGGCAGTACCGTAATTTCCTATTCCTACAGCAATTAATGTAGTTGTATGAAACATCATCAACTTATCGGAAAATGGGGAAACCGTACTATTCGTAACGTGAGAATCCCAACTCATTGGAGCAGGAATATCTTCATTTGTTAAAGTTGAACCAAATTTCTTCATGTGCTTATTAGAAATGCCTATACCTTCTACAAAGAATTGCCTTATATCTTCATTCTTACAAACTTGTGCAAATGCCATCATCATAGCTTTACCCATTGCATTGGTTTGAATATTGATAAAAAGATGTGTAATTTCAATTGCTGTTAATGGACGTTTATGAGAACCTAAAAAATCAAAAAGAAAACCTTGTTTATCTATAAAATCAACCTTATCAGGGCTAGCTAATTGCGCTGATCGGACATATACACCTTTCGATAACATGACTTTTCTTGACTTATCGTGTAATTCAGAAACGGAAATAAGTAAATTTCTAAAAAAGTTACTGACATCAGAACGTGCTGAAACACCAATTGCTACTCCAATACCCGCCATTGCAATAATCTCCAATTTTTGTATATACATAAGGATAAATATGTCGGTGAATAACCTTGGTGCATTCACATTAACATCTTCATCCGTAAAGCCGATTGGTATCGGATGATTTTCTTTATTAAAAATCTCTGTAATAATTTTAATGTCATTTTCTGCTATACTTAGTGAATTTTCAATTAAGGGAAGGATTTCTTTATCTTCACATATGCTTTTAAAATACTTCATTACACAAACAGCTAAGCTATCATTTATATATTGCGTCCAAAGAAAACCTATTTCTGAAGCAGTAAGAGGAATGTTATGTTCTGTCAATTCCTTTTCATCCTTATTTGTATTTGTCATTCTATGCCTGTCCTCCTTAATATTGCCTAAACCTTTTCCATCTTTTTATGATGTTATTTAAACCCGAACATTATTCATTATTTTCACTAATTCCTCAATGCTTTTTACAGTCTAGAAATATAAAAACCAAAAGAACGTTACCCTATGGAAAATTACAAAATATCTATTTTACAATAGGCAGACCTATTATAATTGGACATGAAGTTACTCTTTGCACTAATGGGGGCTTTCCTTAGATAAAGGGAAGTCATTTAGTTATGTTGCTAAAAGGGCAGTGTTTTGATAATTGAATATTTTATAGGGTTTGTGAGATGCTGCACTTAAACATAGGGGGGATAATCCATGAAGGATAATCGCTAATTTGTGGAAGATCTTCTACTAATGTGGCAGATTAGTTCAATATTATCGCCACTGATGAAAAAGATATTCAACAACCCTTTGCAAATACACTAGGTATTCGACATATTGCATTACTGTTGAAGAGATTGAAGCTGTAGTTGTCAATTTGAAAAAGAAGGGAGTAAGAATAATGCTTGTACTTGTTAAAGAAATATACTCACCATGTAATGCATATAAGGTTGAAATTAATAAACGGTCGAGAGACGGACTTTTAGAAATTGACGCCTATTTCTGGGATAGTGAATGGGAAACATGGCTACAAACCTCTACTGGCTTTTCACTTTCTGATAACATTGATAGTGCAATGGCAATTGCTAAGGAAAAATTGAGAATTTGTTCAGGCGAGATGATTGAATAGATTGGGAATTTGTGAGTAAACTACTGTTTTGGAATTTAAAATCAATATCAGGAGGAATGACACTCGAGACATCAGTTGAAAGAATCAAAGCATATATTGAAATTTAGAATCATAATTTTCTAATCTCAGCGAAGACACTGGCTTTATATGCAAAAATAGGAGAAAAAGATGTAGATGAATTTATGAGAAACTTTGAATCTTTAATAGTAGAAAACGCTACCGATTAGCAGTTGTAGATTTATTTCTTTTCAAACTGATTACGGATAACTACCATGATATTTGAAATTCAACTAGGCCATTATTATATTGTGCTAGTGAAGAATAATCCTTAAATTAATGTGTGCGTTAGGTTAAGAAGAAAGGAACATATGATTTTCAACAATCGGATGCGTTTGTTGAAGATGCTCTATTTTTTATCCAGTTACCGTGTTTCTTTTTTTAATTAGACAGTCAAAGCCCATCCAACCGGAAGGATTTTTTTCATAATTTCGTCACAAGGATTTCACTCCTATTTGCCTAATATATGGGTAAAGGAGGGGTTTTTTATGGAATCACCATTAGAAAAAATCATCTTCCAGAAGCAAGACGCGCCAGGACTTATTAAAATGGAATCAGGACTTATGTTTTACAAGGAAAAAGAAGCAATGTTATGGCTATGTATCGAGTATGAAAATCGTTTTGAAACCTATTTATTGCTGGATGATCAAGACCAGCCACCTTACCGCAACCATCTGACATCTGGTGTAGGCAGAACACTTGAACAAGCACGAGAGATTGCAATTAATAAAATGGAGAAAGAAGTATTTAATAAAGTTCATTAAGCCCTATGAAAGGGCTCTTTTTTTGGCCTATTAACTAAAGGAACATGTTAGTTGAATTATCGTCATTACCTATATTCAACAATCGGCCCATTTAATGAAGGATTAAACGTAAGAAAAATTGAATAATTATGGTTCTTATGAAAGAATGTCCTTAATCGAGTCGAATAATAAATGTAATTAATATGATAAAATGATTACAAGATGTAATCCTTATGTACAATTAAAGGAGGGGGAAAACATAAAACAAACCTTAAATCTCAAATTAAATTTGTATTTAATACTTACAATCATACCGTTATCCGTTCTCGGATATTATTTTGCCGTAAACGTTGAATCATTGTTTTTCTTATACGAATGGCTGCTTGCTGCATTAGTTTTAATTTCAATACTATATTCCATTAAAAATATAGGATCATATAGAAATGAGCTAAGGTGGGTAGCTATTTCTATTTTAGCTTTTTTAATTCAATTTTCAGTACTTGGCTTATTTTTGGGACCCATCACACATTATCTAATGTTTTATCTTTATTATGTTTTTGCATTACTTTCTTTTACTGTTTTTATAATAGCAATAAGAAAAAACAAAACTTTAAGAATTATCCCGATAATTTTTACTATAATAACAGGAATATTCACACTATATATGTTGTTTTTAAATACTTTGTGGGGAACTAATTTAAGTTAAAACACCAAAAAGATTAAAAAGGATTTATAATAAAAGTCAATAAAATACCTACTTGCTATCGGTAATTCCCTTTTCTTTGTTTGCCAGATTAATTGTATGAATGATACTTGAATATAGAAGGAAATAAACATTGTATTCAAATGTAATTATATGGTAAAGTGAGAATAACTCTATTTGGATAGAAAGGATACAGGAGAACACGTATGCCACAATTTACTTTGTAATGATCAATAAATTGGATAGCATCACCCTCAAAAAACCATGTGTTTTTTTAAGGGGGTAGTATGCCCATTTTACTCATTACAAAGGAACCAAGCAATCCTGTAGTCGCGATGCGAAAGGAGGTCCTAATGTAGGAACTCCTTTTTATTTTTTTAATTAAATTCATACTGTGCTGCAAGTTATCCAAATAGATGCTTGCGTTCCTTTATCTTATTAAGAGGTGAAGGATTCATGCTAAATATAACATTCCACTGGAAACTTTCTCAAATACCAGAACATGCTGTAAAGAAGCACTGCAAAATGTGTGGCAAGTTATCAGTTTTTACGGACACCAATGTTCGAAGGCATAACGCTAACGGAAAAAGCATATACAAATATGCGATCTATAAATGCGAAAAAAATCATACATGGAACAAAAAGCTAGCAATCTATAAAACATTTTCAGAGCATGTAACTGAAATTGAAGAGCAGAAGGAAGAATCTTCAATTATATCATGCATTCCAATAACCAGCTTAGCGGAACAAGGAGTAAAGGTGGTACACATTGTCCTAGATGAAGTGATAGGAAAACATCGAATTGATAATGTGCTTGCAAACCAAATTGAGGATTGGAGTCGATCACAAATCATAGAAAAGATTGAAAAAGGAACGATTCAATTAAATGAACAAGTTATTAAACCTAGTTCAAGATTGTCTAAGGGAGAACGCATTTCCATTTTCCTTAGATGAAAAACATTTAGCAGCCGAACTAAACTTAAAAATGAGTGAATATTTTAAAATATCCCACTGCCATGTAAGAATGCAATTTTCTGTGGTGAAGATCTGCTACATGGATGGCAAACGGTGAGGTTATTTAAGATAGATAAACATTGGTTCTAAACAAAACAGGTTTCCGTTTACGCTGCTTTTCTTAAAATTGACTGAAAAGGCATGTCGCGTAATTGTGATATAAAAAAGCAAAACTCGCCAAAGTATTGGCGAGTTTTCTTCGTTATTAATGGCCATTATCAATTTCAGCTAAAGCAGCTGTTATTTTCTAATGAGATTTATTAAGTGGATTAGGTCTTCTTCGAATCTTTGCTTCTTTTTTGGATTGTCTATTATTGTTTGAACTTTAGCTGCACCAATGATATAGCGGAGATCTCTATTTTCTAAGAAAAGCTTTGTGTGTTCGGAAAATAAGCGCTGAAACCATGGTTCGTTTCTAAGTAATTTTATATTCTGGTTCGTTGTTTCTTCCGTTGGATAACTACTATCCTTTCCTGCCCAAAGGATAATCAAGCTTTCTATTATTTCACTAATCATACAATCATCTCCTTATGAATATATACTGCTAAAAGAGAATAGAGTTTCAAGTTATTCATAAAAGAATTGTGTGACTCGCTTGTTGAAAAAAATCAAAGATGATGATCAAACTTTTAAAGACCGTTAAGCTATCAGTCAATAAAATATTACGAAATCCCTTCTGTATCTTTACATCTCAGAAGGGACCTTCATAAAAACTTTTCGGGGGAAATGTAAAAATCTAGTTGGATCTGTGATCAATAATTGGAGCACTTAAAAGAGCGATGCTTATTGAACGCATAGAAGATCGTTTTTAGAATTAATCTGATTAGGATGAGAGTGGTGGGGGTTACATGAATCTTATCAGTTCCGATTTATTTAAATTTTTACAAATTACAAAATATATTTTATTATCATTTTATAAAATGATAATGGTTATGGAGTGTAATACAATGACAAAAAAAGCTGATCTGCTTCTTCATCCTATTCGAATGCGGATTATCCAGCAATTGTTGCTAGGAAAACCACTAACGATTGCAGAGCTATTAGATGCGCTTGGTGATGTTCCTCAAGCAACTTTATATCGCCATATTAATCTTTTAATGGAGGCAAATTTCATTGAGGTCATTGATACGAAAAAAGTTAAAGGGACGGAGGAACGGGTGTTTTCAGTAAAGAAAGAGAAATTACAAATACCTGAGCAAGAAATCGAAACAACTTCACAGGAAGACCATATCAAGCATTTTTCAGTATTTCATGGGAATTTGCTTAAGTTAGCCACCATGTATCTGACAGAGGCTTCTCCAAAACAATATAAGGAAGATGGTTTCGCTTATTGGAATACACCTCTTCATCTAACTGATGAAGAATTTCAGGAACTCGTTCAATCTATGAATGAGCATATTGAAAAAGCGATCAATAATAAACCGACACCTGAAAGAACCGCTCGGATTTTTGCTGGGATGTTTATTCCTCAAAAATCACAAGAATAGTCAGAAATCCCATTTGCATTTTGATTATGAAAGGGGGATAGAAGAACATTAGAATTGGTAACCCTGTGAAGGAGGTGATAAATGATGACCGTTCAAATTGAAGTTGGTGATACTGCTTTAATAGTGAATATTTCAGGCGGGACAATGTTTACTACTTTGAGAAAAAGGATAGAAATTCCTTACAATTTTATCGAAGAAGTACAGGTTGGAAATTTCAAGTTTCCTTTGACAGCTATAAAAAGAACAGGCATCACTACAATGGGATATAAAGCTGGGATATTCATTATTGATAAAAAGAAATATTTCTTATCTTACCATGATGCTAACAAAGTAGCTATTCTTGGTTTGAAAGAATTTGAATTTGATAGAATAGTGATTGAAAACGAGGATTCAGAACAACTAGTAAAAAATATCCTGATGCGCTGCTCTCACATAAAATAATTAAACTTCTTAATTCTAGATGCTCCATCTCCAGCCTTTAAAAATCCTCTAAATATAATATAACCAATTATTAAATGAATGAGTGGGCTCCTATTCAAGAATAGGGGCTTTACATTGTAGAAGGTCTAATCCATTTCTATCAGATTTTTTTCGTTCTATTCTTCAGCAATCGGTCGTTACTCCTAAGTAAATATAAAAGTCCATATTCTTAATTTTAATGTTGAATAATTTGACTTTTTAAATGGTAATTACCTTAACGTTATCATCTACATTTTCCAAGAGATACCCTTACAAGCAAAAAATTAGGCTTGATTAAATAATATTGTTGTTTTTTGGGCAAAAAATACGGGAACGTCTGATTTGGACGTTCCCGTTCATATTCTGCTAAAGGATCCGTTGATGAAATTAGGTATTTATTTATTGTAATCTACCAGTGTACTTGAAGTTTATTGCCATTTGGGTCATAAAAGTGGAAAAAGGCATGCCCATTATCTTCTTTTATATCCTCGACCTTTACTTCATTATCAATTAAGTGTTGATGAAATTTAGATAATTCTGGACTTGTAAAGCCAATGCAAAATTCTTGTTCATTATCAATTGTAAAATGTGCAAAGGTTTCATCTTCGGTAGGAACTAAGATAAGTAAGAAAGGTCCTTCATTTACTTTTAAAATCGCAAGTTCCTCTGTAATGTTTAATAACGGGAGCCCTAATACATCTCTATACCATTGTGAAGACAGTTCTAAATCTTTTACAGGAATTCTAATATAATGTACTTGTTCAATAAATGAATTACTCATAGCCTTCTCTCCTTTATTTAATCTGATATATCAAATAATTCCATTTCTATAGACCTTTTTCCTTCCGCTTATTGAATTAACCTGCCCGTTAACGGAACAATGAATGTTCTGATATTTAGGGAATTATGGTAACGTAGGTTTTTTATAAAATGTATTAACTGAGAAAGAACAACTGTCTAAAACCTGTTGTAATAACAAGTATGAGGGACGGGTAAATCCGTTAGTCTAATGGCCGTAATCACACAGGTACGTGACTAACGGATTTTTTTGTTAATTTATAGAATAAGAGAGTCGGTATCTGATGATGCGATGAAGGTCAGCTGTATCCAACAGAAGAACATGGAAAGTTGATGTGGATTTTAGCTCACTTCTAATATATTTGCTGAATTTTGATAATTTCAGCACAGGAGAATGGGTAGTATTTATTGGTAATTAATAGATATTGCATGTGATAATTGGATTATTTTTCCAAAATGGTGATTTTAGTCACTATTTGAAATATCCTACCCCCTATAATTGAGGTTGAAATTAATTTAGGGAGGTAGTGAATATGAAATACAAAAAACTGTGGTTGATATTGGCCTCCGTTTTTATAGGATCTTTCATTGTATTAATCTATTTCGGTGGAGAAATTTATCAGAAGAAACCACCCATTCCTAACCAGGTTGTGACAGAATCTGGAGATGTGATCTTTTCGAAAAAAGATATACAAGATGGACAAAAGGTTTGGCAGCGAATAGGCGGAAATGAAGTTGGAAGTATATGGGGGCACGGGGCATATGTTGCTCCTGATTGGACAGCAGATTGGCTTCATCGTTCTTCCGTTTGGATTCTAGACACTTGGGCTCAAGAGCAGTATGGGAATGATTATCAGAGCTTGTCTGAGGAAAAACAGGCAGCCTTAAAAGCTTATCTTAAAAAAGAAATAAGAACGAACACCTATAACTCGGAAACAGGGAATATTACTATTTCAGAAATACGCTCTAAATCGATTGCACATATGAGTGGCTATTATGCATCTGTATTTGGGGATGATCCGGCATTAGATGAATACCGTGAGAAAATAGCAATTCCAGCAAATACGGTTTCCAATGATGAAGATATGAAAAAACTCAATGCATTCTTTTGGTGGGCTACATGGTCTGTAGAAACTAATCGGCCTGGAGAAGATATCACCTATTCTAACAACTGGCCGGGAGAGCCTTTAATTGATAATGTTCCAACTTCCTCTAACATCATATGGTCGGTTACAAGTATAGTAATTCTAATAGCGGGGATCGGAGCTCTTGTCTGGTACTATGCATTTCAGCGTAAAGATGAAACGATTGTAGCCCCAAAAACGGATCCTTTATTATCGATAAAACAGACACCATCGATGAAGGCAACGATCAAATATTTTTGGGTTGTAACTGCATTATTAGTACTACAAATTATTTTAGGTGTAATTACAGCACATTATGCAGTGGAAGGGAATGGCTTTTACGGTATTCCGCTAAATGAATGGTTCCCTTACAGCGTTACGCGAACATGGCATCAGCAGATCGGAATTTTTTGGATTGCAACTGCATGGTTAGCGACTGGATTGTATATTGGACCAGCAATTACTGGATACGAACCGAAATATCAAAGATTTGGCGTGAACTTCTTATTTGTAGCCCTTCTGATAGTAGTACTTGGTTCAATGACCGGTGAATGGGCAGCTGTTAAAGGGTATATTACAAATCCGACAGGGAACTTCTACTTTGGACATCAAGGATATGAATATGTGGACCTTGGGCGTATGTGGCAGATCTTATTAACGATAGGGTTATTTTTATGGTTCTTCTTAATGGCGAGGGCTATTTGGCCGGCACTTAAGAAAAAAGGTGAAAATCGCCATTTATTAATTCTTTTCTTACTTGCATCAGTAGCCATTCCGGTTTTTTACGTACCTGGTCTCATGTGGGGAGAGACAGCCCACTTGTCTATGGTTACTTATTGGCGTTGGTGGGTTGTACACTTATGGGTAGAAGGGTTTTTTGAGGTATTTGCTGTCGCTGTTCTAGCCTTTATTTTTACACGTATGGGATTGGTCGGAACGAAAATAGCAACAACTTCGGTTTTATTGTCAACTTCGATCTTTTTATTTGGGGGAATACTAGGAACATTCCACCACTTGTATTTTGCTGGTACGCCAGTAGGGGTATTAGCAGTTGGTGCTTCATTCAGTGCACTGGAGGTTGTTCCACTTGCATTAATTGGATATGAAGCATTTGAAAATTATCGGCATAGTTTTGCTAAGCCATGGATGAAAAGGTATAAATGGCCGATTATGTTCTTTGTATCTGTTTCTTTCTGGAATCTGCTTGGTGCAGGTGTATTCGGCTTTTTGATTAATCCGCCAATATCGTTGTATTATATTCAAGGATTGAATACGACACCGTTACATGCTCACACAGCATTATTTGGTGTGTACGGCATGCTTGGAATTGGTTTAATGCTATTTTGCTTGCGTGGATTATCTGGTAAAAGACCATGGAAAACAAAATTGCTTCGCTTTTCTTTCTGGGCTTTGAATATAGGTTTGTTACTTATGGCTTTTACTAGCCTTCTTCCCGTAGGAATTTTGCAGGCAATTGCCAGTATTGAACATGGTATGTGGTATGCTCGGTCTGCCGAATTTCTCAACCAAAAGATTATCCATAATCTTGTGTATTTCAGATCAGTTGGTGATACAATCTTTGCTCTTGGTGTAATGGGAATTGCTTGGTTTGTTATTAGTTTGAAAACTGGGAAGGCATTCGTACAGAATGATGAAGATCGTTCTGTTAACAATAATACTACGGATACATTTTTGTGAAAAAATAGTACATTAAATGATTTTGCTCCTAAGCAATATAAGTGAAAATGGGGCACAACAAAAGGACTTCGAAATTTGAAGTCCTTTTTGTTTATAAAAAATTACGTTTACTGAACAAATGATACAAGGGCGTCTACCAATTTAACTGGTCTTATAAGTGAAGGGAGAAGCATTCTATTCCGTAAACTATTTTATGGAATAAGAATTGCAAACAATCCTTCCAATTTAAGTTAAAATAGAGGGTGTTATCGTTGTGCATCTACCATTCACAGGGGGTTGAAAAGCAATACTTCGGATATTGTAATACAGCTAATAAAAGTTTTGGTTTATACAAGAAAAGGGAGCTTTTTTTGTAACAAGGAAAAATGCCTATTATCATTATAGGGTCATTTAATAGAGGATGAATCCTAAGGAAAATTGAAAATTTTTGGCACTGCTAGTGTGGCATTTTGAAAGAATGTCCTTCAACGATTAGGCAAGATATTTCAATAAGTGTAAAGATTAGCTAAAGTATTATGTTTGAGACGTGAGGGGAGGAGAAAAATATGTTAAACAAAGCTGAATGGTTATGGCAGCGTATTATTGAAAGAGGATCAAATTATGATAGGAACTTTAAAGACTCATTAAATCTCCAGTCGGGTGCAAGTGATGAAGAGCTTCAACTTATAGAGGATACATTGGGAGTTAAACTTCCTGACGAAATGAAAAGTTTTTACAGGGTGTACAACGGACAAGATTGGGAACCTGGGGTGAACTCATTTGTAAGGAATTTGACTCTATCACCTGCTTCAGAAATTTTAAATAATTGGTGTTTTTTACAAGAAGAATTCGATCCAGATGATGATTTAGAGCTGGATTTTGAAAAAGAACTTAAGCCATTTCTGTGGAATTCAAAATGGATTCCAATTGCAGTGAATGGTGGCGGTGATTATCTTTGCATTGATACAGATCCATCTGATGCTGGAGTGGCAGGACAAGTATTGTACTTTTGGCATGATTGGGGAAATCGTTCTGTTGAGGCAAGAAATATTTTTGAATTTATCGAGATTTGTCTGAAGGAAGATTATGAAGAATAACAATAAAAATCTTTCGGATATTATCATAATAAAGTCTACAGTTTATGATAAATAAAAAGAATCCATTTTGAAAAAGATTGTTCAAAATGGATTCTTACCAAGTAGATTTAAGTTTAGTTTTTTATAAAAAAGGTCGATCACTTTCTTGGTACCTAAAGTTTATTTTCGACTTGGCTTTTAAATGATATAGTAACCCCTATTACATAGCGTGAGGGTTAAGCATTTATCTTTTATTAATACGGTGCAACTTTTATAAAGCATAGCGACATGATCAAAACATCGCTTCTTTTTTATAGAGTAAGGGTAAGCTTATTAAAAGCATAACAATCCCAAGTGCTAAAAAATATAGTGGCATCGCAAGGACTGTTCCGTTATGGAAAACACTCATTCCATAGATTGCAGCGCTAACGAGTAAATAATAACCTAAGCTAAATATCGCACCTGCAGAACCAATGACGTCTTGAAAGTCAATGAGCGCTAAGCTTAAACAGTTTGGTAAAGCGGTCCCTGTACCAAATAAAATAATGAACACACTAACAATCATGGTGAGCATTTGTAATGAATTCGGTAAAAAATGTACCGAAGTAGCGAGCAATGTACCGATAAGCATAATGGCTAATCCGCGTACGATAATCTTCTCAGGTTTTGTTTGGTTAACGAGTCGCTTAGATAGCATGGCACCTGCAATAGAAGCTAGCGCAGCGATAATGCCTAAAAAACCATACATTGCACTTGTTAGTGTAAAGTATTGCGTAAAAATAAACGGTGCTTCGGTATAATAGCTAAATAATATACCGTTAATACCGCCAATTAATACGCCGTAGCGCCATAGACGAGCATTTGTAATCATGCGTCTTACTATTGGCAGTAGAGGCTTCATTTCAATTGTAGCATGTGCTGTTTCAGGTAAGCGTAAAAACGCATAGGAAAATACAATTATGCTCATAGCGACTAACACCAAAAATACGACTTTAAAACCAAAATAATAATCGGTAAAGCCACCGATTAATGGGCCAATGGCTGGTGTGAAGGCAAGGGCAGCTGAAATTTGAGCGAACAATTTATGGCGCTCAACGCCAGAAAAGCTTTCGCGCAAAATCGTTTGTGTCACGACAGAGCCAACACTTGCACCAAACGCTTGAATAAAGCGCGCAACTAATAAAACAACCATTTCATTTGCTGCTAAACAAAGTACGTTACCAACTAAATATAAAAACAGCCCATAAAGCATTGCCTTGCGACGACCGATTTTATCGGATAAACGCCCAAAGATAAATACCCCGAAGGCAAAAGCGATAAAGTACACACTCATCGTAAGCTGTGCATTACTCATAGAAGTCTCAAACGCTTCTGCGATAGAAGGTAATGATGGGCTAAAAATAGTTTCACTAATTTGTGGGAAGCCTACTAATACAATCAGTAATAATAAGCTAGGTGTTTTGTTTCCGATGTTTTTCTTCAAAATAATCCTCTCCTAAATAATTATAGGTTTGAAAGAAAAACATCGCAGCTTGGGAAATGGTGGCTTCACGAGTTTAATTTTTTCTAAATCACTCATGAATTCACTTCCTTTAAATTTAAAATACATAGATGATTATACATTCCAAAGGGGTAATATGGTACAACTTTATTTCAAACCTACAATCATACCAACGGTTATTATAGGGGAAGGGTCCTGTCATATTCCTCAAAATAAATTACTGGGAGTCTCTAAGCTTGTTTCTGTTTTCGACTACTGACCTCTAGTAGGATACCTTTATTATACGTTGTGGAAAAAAGAGAAGAAATGCAATATCTCATTTTTTTAGGCTCTATTATAAATGAATGTTGAATTTACTATGTTTGAAAAATTAACGGAAAAATTACGTTTAATTTGGGAAATACACATATTTCTTTAAAAATAAAGGAAGTTTTTCCGCTTATATTATCCAAACCTTGGAATTTTGTCTTTTATAGAGCAGTTAAGCGGATAATCTCCGCTTATATCTGCCTCTTAAGCTTCCTCTGTATATATTAGAAGGAAATTCTCCGCCTAATATAAACATGAAAATCAACAATGAATAATAACAAAGCCTTCTTTTAAAAGGGAAACTCCCCATGAAACGAATCTCAAATTGACATCAATAGCTTCAATGTTCTATATGAATCCATTATTCTATATTCAGAGCATAGGCAGATCACCTGTGCTTTTTATTTTGTTTTTTTTTGATGTGGTTAACTTCAAGTAATTGGTATTAAATGCAGCCGAATTAATTAAATTTTAGTGGAGGGGATTATTTATGACTTATAGTAACAATGAAAATACACGAGTATGGTTTATTACAGGTGCAAGCAGTGGATTAGGATATGAATTCACAAAAAAAGCATTGGAATCAGGAGATAAGGTGGTTGGTATTGCTAGAAATATTGAAAAGCTGAATGAATTAAAAAGCCAATTTGAAGGAAGGCTGCTTCCCTTGAGGCTAGATGTTACTAATCGAAGTGCCGTTTTTTCCGAAGTGGAAACGGCCATTACACATTTTGGAAAGCTTGATATTGTCATAAACAATGCAGGAAATATGGTATTGGGAATGATTGAAGAATTTAGTGAAGATGAAGTAAGAAGTCAAATGGAAACCAATTACTATGGTGCGGTTTGGGTTTGTCAAGCTGTATTGCCGCACTTGAGGACACAAGGTTCAGGCCATATTATACAGATATCAAGTATAGGTGGACTGATTACTGGTCCTATGTCGGGAGTCTACAGTGCTAGTAAATTTGCTTTAGAGGGATTTAGTGAAGCTTTAGCACAAGAAGCTGCTCATTTTGGAATAAAGGTATCTATTATCGAACCCGGGGGTTACTGGACAAACCTCTATCTAAAAATGGGCTTGACTGCACAGAAAAAAGAGTATGATTTATTACGGGAGGAGTTGGCTACACAAAATTCAACTGAATCGGCTGATAGCGACCCTAAGCTGGCAGCTGAAGCTATGATGAAGCTGGTTAATAGTGACAATCCTCCTCTTCGATTAATTCTAGGCAGCCTTGTATATGATTTAGCAATTGATCATACAGAAAAACGTATTTCTACATGGAAAGAGTGGGAAGCCGTCAGCCGTTCCGCTGAATTTGCTATTCCTGCACCGGAAGGATATGGGAGTATGGAGGAATAAACAATTCAAATAAATACTGTAAACAGCAATAACTGAGTAATTATTTTACGAATAGTTGTAAAAATATCCTAATTTCTCAACTGAAGTTAGGTATTTTTTCGTTATTGTATATGCTTTTGAACAAGGGAAACAAAGTTTGTGAAGAAATACATATAAACTTTCTGTGCAATCATTCTCGAAATCTACTTTACATATACTTACTTTTATGTTAGATTACTCAAAGATAAATTTGACAAAGGGAGGTGCAAGCGATGTTAACTGTTTTTAGAATTTTGTTTGGAAAAAATGCAAAAATTGGTGATGGATTAGCACATAAAGGGAGCAGTCTGTCCTTTTTTAAGCTATACAACCATATACAAAACAGTTATCGGAGCATTGCATCTATGAAAACATACGAATAAATGACTTTTATTTATTTGTGTATTAATGCCTAGCACCGATAATTTGATCGGTGCTTTTTGTGTTCTTCTTTAACTTAAAGGATAGATAAACTCCCTTCTATTTACTCAAAAAAATTAGAGAGTCATATGGAAGGTGAGATACATGCAATTAAGACAAATGAATAAATATAGAAGAATAGAAGAATTCTTTAGGAAATATAATTACCCTAGTTATAGAATGAAACAAATTTTGAATGCTATTTTTAAAGAAAGAAAAGCTAAATTTAATGAAATGACTGTTCTTCCCAAATCGTTAAGAGAAATTTTAGCTAAAGAATTCGGTGAGTCTATTTTAGACGTTGTTCCTTTAAATGAACAACATTCTGAGCAAGTCACTAAGGTCTTATTTGAAATCTCAGGAAATGAAAAAGTAGAAACGGTCAATATGAAATATAAAGCTGGGTGGGAATCATTTTGTATATCTTCTCAGTGCGGTTGCAGTTTTGGGTGTAAATTTTGTGCAACAGGGGATATTGGATTAAAAAGGAATTTGACATCAGATGAAATAACTGACCAAATTCTCTTCTTTCACTTACAAGGACATACCATTGATAGTATTTCTTTTATGGGGATGGGAGAAGCATTATCAAATGTACAGGTTTTCGATGCCATAGATGTACTCACTGATCCTGCGCTGTTTGCTTTAAGCCCTCGCAGGCTAACAATTTCAACAATTGGGATTATACCAAGCATCCAAAAAATGACACAGAATTATCCGCAAGTTAACCTGACGTTTTCGTTACATTCTCCTTTTAATGAGCAACGAAGTAAGCTGATGCCAATTAATAATCGATATCCATTCCTAGATGTGCTGGATATATTAGATGAGCATATTCGTGTAACTTCCAGAAAAGTTTACATCGCTTATATTATGCTGCCTGGTGTAAATGATTCAATTGATCATGCTAAAGGAGTTGTAAGTCTTTTAAAAGGCCGATATAAAGCTGGGAGTCTATATCATGTGAATTTAATTAGATATAACCATACCGTTCGTTCACCTTTAAAGTTTGATGAAGTGGACGAAAGTCGTGTTGTAAATTTTTATAAAGAATTAAAATCATCAAGTCTCAATGTGACGATTAGAAGTCAATTTGGAATGGATATAGATGCTGCTTGTGGTCAGTTGTATGCAAATTATCAAAAGAGCGGCAAGCAGTAATTTGAGGGGCATGCAATGTATACAAATTAGGATACCTCCTAATGAAGGTTAAAGGAATACAATGCAAAATTGTATTTCATAATAAAAATTGTTATAATTATAGAATATATGTGAAAGGACTGATGAATGAACGATGATTAACTAATCTATATTTTATTTAAAACGAATAAATTCAAGTTCGCATTTTAAAATATAGGATTAGTCTATTCATTTTTATAAATCAGTTTATAACTTATTGGCCAATCGTTTATTGGCTAATAAGGACTTATTAAATATGATTATATGACTAATCCTTCCAGTTTAAAATGGGAGGATTTTTTGATTCTCTCAAAGATTAGAAGTGAATTTTTCGAGTAAAGGAGAGAATAATATGAGTACAGATACGATTGTAACGCATGTATTACTCCGTATAAGTCGATAGTATCCATCAAACTTATACGGAGATATGTAAATAGATGGGTGTGCCGACTTTGTATAAAAAGTAATACGTGTTGAAATACAAAGGAGGAATTATTATGTCAATGATACAGGTTCAAAACTTAACTTTTTCTTATCCAAGCAGCTTTGATAATATTTTTGAAGATGTAAACTTTCAAATAGATACAGATTGGAAACTTGGTTTTATCGGCAGGAATGGACGAGGCAAAACTACATTTTTTAATCTATTATTAGGGAATTATGAGTATAGCGGGAGTATCATTTCTTCGGTAGTATTTAATTATTTCCCTTATCCAGTTTCGGATAAAGACAAATATACACATGAAATCTTAGAAGAAATTTGTCCCCAAGCAGAAGATTGGGAGTTTCTTCGTGAAATATCCTATCTAAATGTTGATGCTGAGGTTATGTACCGGCCATTTAAAACATTATCAAACGGAGAACAAACAAAGGTGCTGCTGGCTGCACTATTTTTGAATGAGGGTCAATTTCTATTGATTGATGAGCCAACGAATCATCTGGATATTGATGCTAGAAAGGTTGTCTCTGATTATCTAAGGAAGAAAAAAGGGTTTATTTTAATTTCACATGACAGAATCTTTTTAGATGGATGCGTTGACCATATCTTATCTATAAATAGAGCAAATATTGAAGTGCAAAGCGGTAACTATTCATCTTGGAAGTTAAATTTTGATAGACAGCAAGAGCATGAAGAGGCAGCAAATCAGCGTCTGCAAAAAGACATTGGGCGATTAAAACAGTCTTCAAAGCGAACAGCTGGCTGGTCCAGTCAAGTGGAAGCCTCCAAAAATGGGACAACAAATTCGGGTTCTAAGCTAGACAAAGGTTTTGTAGGACATAAAGCGGCTAAGATGATGAAGAGAGCAAAGAACCTTGAATCAAGGCAACAAAAAGCGATTGAGGAAAAGTCTAAACTGCTAAAAAATGTAGAAAAAACCGAGTCATTAAAATTAGAATCATTGGAATTTCAGGCAAATGAATGGATTGTTTTGGCTGATGTGTCTGTTAAGTATGATGACCAGCCAGTGAATAAGCCAATTAGCTTTAATGTTGAACAAGGTGACCGAATTGTACTAGATGGAAAGAATGGAAGCGGAAAGAGTAGCATTCTAAAACTAATTCTAGGACATCCCATACAGCATACAGGTACAATTCAGTTAGGCTCAGGTCTCGTTATATCCTATGTCCAGCAAGATACTTCTCATTTGAAGGGACTGTTATCGGACTTTATTGAATTGCATGAGATTGATGAAACATTATTTAAATCCATCCTGCGCAAGATGGATTTTGACCGAATTCAATTTGAGAAAGATCTATCACATTATTCTGGCGGACAAAAGAAAAAGCTGCTTATAGCAAAAAGCTTATGTGAAAAAGCTCATTTATATATTTGGGATGAACCGTTAAATTTTATTGATATTTATTCGCGCATGCAGATTGAAGAGCTAATTCAAAGATTTAATCCCACTATGGTTTTTGTTGAGCATGATCAGGCATTTCAGCAAACAGTTGCAACAAAAACGATTTCTTTGTAGGTGAATTTGAAGAATTGAAGAGATAATCAGTAAATAAGGGTAGTAAACGGCAGTGTATTTCTTCAATATGGTCTTTGAATTCCTCATATTAGGGGAATATATTTTCTTGAAGTCGAGTCTTCTGTTAAGGACGCTTTTCTGAAATATGGAAAGCGTCTTTCTTCATGAAATGAAGGTTAGCATTAAAAAGCCTTATAGAATTAGCTAATTTCAGCTAATTCTATAAGACCTTTTATATTTTTGAGGCTGCTTACTCTTTGATGAAGACTTTTTTTTCAAAGCTAGTAATAATAACATCCCAATGATACAGGTTGTCCCAATCCACTGAAAAAATCCGAAAGGTTCTTTTAACCAAAAGACTGTTGTTAGAACAGCTGCAAGTGGTTCTATACTACCTAACAGGCTTGTTTCTTTAGGTGAAAGACTTTGTAAACTTTCTATATAAAACCAAAATGCAATCATTGTACCGAATATGATCACGAATCCTAAATATAAAAAGGCTTCTGCTCGTAAGCTTGAAAAGTCCATTTGCCAAGGTGGATGGATAAAACTTAATGCAAAACCACCGATCATCATAGCCCAGCCAACTATGACAAGGGAATCATATTGCTTAAGGAGAGGAACTGCATTTAAGGTGTAAAATGCTAACGCTAGTCCAGATAATACACCCCAAATGATTGCAAGTGTCGGTACAGATAGACCGGAGATTGAACCGTTTGTTAATAAGAAAAAGCAGCCGCCTAAAGCAAGCGAAACAGTTAACAAATCTCGTCGGGTTAGAATGGCTTGTTTACGTAAAATTAAGTAAATGATAATCATTACTGGAGCTAAGTATTGTAATAGTGTCGCAACCGCAGCGTTTCCATATTTAATGGATGCCATATAGGTGTATTGAACCGCAAGCATGCCGAGTATCCCGAAAATAATCAGTTGAACAGCTGTTTTTTTATTTTTCCAGACCCCAAAAACTTGAGAACGATCTTTCCAAATAAATTGAACGGTTAGGAGTAATAAACCAGCTATAAGCAAGCGTGTTGTTACGAGCCAATTTACATTGATTGCGTATTGTTGAAAGAGCTTCTGTGCAACTGTACCACCAACACCCCAAAATATCGCTCCTGTAATTACGAGAAATAATCCTGTTCTTCTAGTAGGTCTATTCATGATCGATTCTCCTTCTTAAATATAATAATATTGTTATAATAAGTGAGAACTTGATCTAATAATACTTAAATTGAATGAAAAAATATAAATATATTGAGGGGATTACATGCAAATAAAAAATTTTATGGTAAATCAAAATTTAAAAGAACTGACCCAACATCGTACAGTTAACTTACCGATTGCATGTTATGAAACCACCATTAATCAAAATTTACATGGGTATATCCCACTCCATTGGCATGAGGAAATTCAATTTGTCTTGATTATAAAAGGGGAGGCCATCTTTCAAATAAATGAAGAAAGAATAGTAGTAAGAAAAGGAGAGGGGCTATTTATAAATAGTGGATGCCTGCACATGGCAGAAGAAAAGAATCAATCGGGCTGTGTCTATATTTGTTTAAATGTGTCCCCTCATTTTGTTCTGTCGCAGGAACTCTACACAACCTATGTAACTCCTTATATACAAGCTACTAATTTACCTTACGTTTTTGTAAAAGCAAATGAGCCTTGGGGGAAAAACATAGTAGATGCCATTATAGCTATCAAACAGTTGATTGAGCAAAAATCGCAGTATTTTGAAATTGATATAACTATGCAATTAACGTTAATCTGGAAAAACTTAATTTTTAATGGTTTTCAACCAGAGTACGTACAGACGGAAATAGTAAAGAGTGAACGAATGAAGCAAATGTTAAGCTGGATACACCTGCATTATGCTGAGAAGATTAAGTTAGAGGATATCGCAAGAGCTGGGGGGTTGAGTCGATCTGAATGCTGTCGGTACTTCAAGCGAATTTTAAAAACTACACCATTAAATTATGTTATCGATTATCGTATTCAAAAAAGCTTAATCCATTTGCAGCAAGCAGAGCCTACTGTTACTGAAGTTGCCTATCAAGTAGGCTTTAATAGTACAAGCTATTTTATTGAGAAATTTCGAAATTCAATGAACATGACACCTTTTGCATATAAAAAATATAAAGCAAATGATTGTAACTAAGTTAACTAGATGAAATGATCCGTTCTTCTTGTTGAACGAACCTAGCAAATAGAAGTTCATATAAACTCATTCAATGGTACTTTTCTTCAATAACAGTGGAAGCTATCTTGAAACAAGGATTAGCAAGGTAAATTAGATTCACCCTTAGGTTGTTTTTTAATAAAGCTGCCTGTACAATCGGCAGCGTTATTACGTTTAATGGCACCTATTACTTGCTGGTTTCAATCGGCGTAGTTGGCAAGTAAAATGTCGTCTTTTGCTAGTTAAAAATGGTCAATGGACAGGTAAAATAATATCTATCCTATCAGGTTGGCCTCACACAATCTCAACTATGGTAAGTGAATGTATAAATAACTAAAGGAGGGCAACTATGACGTCTCATACTCGTATTAAATTTCCGGCAGGACTTTGGACAGGATTACATCAATTGGGGATTTCTCCACATGACGTCGTTCGAAAAGCACGGCTGCCGCTTACCATTATTACGGAATCAGCTGTCACCACCGCCCAATATTTCGCGATCTGGCAGTCGTATTCCGATCTTATCGATGACATCGCTAAAGGAATTATCAAGCTTGCGACCGTCTTTGAAACAGCGCATTACCCACCGCCCGTATTAGCGACTTACCATGCACTTGACTTCCGCGATGCTCTAAATCGAATGGCCCGGTATAAACAACTGTGCCCTCCTGAAAGCTTACGTATCACCGAGAAAGGTGAGATCTGTACAATCGAACTGGATTGGCAGGATACCGTGCAGCCTGGTCCGCCGATGCTCGTTGGGATCACGCTGGCATTTCTTCTGGAGCTGGGACGCCGGGGCACAGGTCAGCCATTGAAGGCTAGGTTAGTTGAATTTTCGCAGCCAATGGGCGATATACAGACACTTGAAACTTACTTTGGCTGCCGTATCCGGATCGGTGCGAATCACAACCGGCTGACACTGCATCGAGGAGACCTAGACCTTCCTTTCGTCTCGTACAATGCAGAGCTGCTGGAGATTCTCACTCCCGTACTGGACCACTCGTTAGATGAACAGCAAAACAGCCGCTCAATCATCGAGACGGTTAAGTGGATCTTGAAACGAAGCCTAACAGGAGGACGTCCGGACATTCAGATGGTCGCAAGCGAGTTAGGGATGAGTGATCGTACCTTACAGCGCCGGCTTACTGATGAAGGGACAAGCTTTAAGCATCTGTTAACACAGGTCCGACATGAGCAGGCACGAGATTACTTGTCAGACCCCTCGCTCGATATTAAAGAAGTGGCTTTCTTGATTGGATATGAAGACCAGAACTCATTCTACCGCGCTTTTCGACTTTGGGAAGGGGATACTCCTTCCAATTGGCGTACGCAGCATCTAGGAAATTAAAAGGAGAACGATCTTATGGATATGGGATTAAAAAATAAAACAGCTTTAGTTACAGGATCAACGAAAGGAATAGGGAAAGCAATTGCAATTGAACTTGCAAAGGAAGGTGTGAATGTCCTTATAAATGGACGAAATGATGAAGAGGTAGAAAGAACGGTAAAAGAAATTAAGTCAGAATTTCCGGCAACCGATCCACAAAATGCTACAGCCGATCTTGTTGATAGTCAACAAAGAGAAGCCTTATTTGAAAAATATCCTGCTATTGATATTTTAGTAAACAATATGGGTATTTATGAAATCATGCAATATGACGACGTTACAGATGAAGTATGGGAAAAATACTTCCGTACGAATGTTCTTGCAGCAAATGGATTATCAAAATTTTATTTGCCTAAAATGCTGAAAAATGATTTTGGGCGTATTATATTTATTACGAGCGAAGAAGCGATTATGCCTTCAGGACAAATGCCTCAATATTGCATGACAAAATCAATGCTCTTATCTTTGTCAAAAAGCTTATCTAAATTAACAGCAGGAAAAGAAGTTACTGTTAATACGATCATGCCAGGGCCAACACTCTCGGAAAACGTGTATCAAATTATTGAAAGTTTATTCCCTAATGAAGAAATGACTTTTTCAGAAAAAGAGAAAAAATTTATGACTGCAAACTTACCTCAGTCTGAAATACAGCGCTTTATCAAACCAATTGAAATTGGAAGACTAGCTGCTTTTATATGCAGTCCTTATGCATCTGCATTTAAAGGATCTCCAATCCGGATGGATGGGGGAATGATTCCGACAATTTTTTAGCATGTTTCTATGTATATAAGTCTGTTCGGGGCTGTCCATTTGGGACAGCCCCGTATTGGCTTTTAAGATGAACTTGTGTCGCCTGTCCCCAACAAATTATCCCATAAGCTTGGTCCAAGTAATATTGAAAGCCTGTTTCCAAAGAGCAGCCAAACAAATGATGGCAATCACCATATATAGATAGATTCCGTAAGAGAACAGCGTGCTGACATAATGCAGACCAGCAAACAATGCAACAAACAGCATTAAACCGAATATTATGCCCGCATTGCTATTTTGATTGTATTGATCAATAGACTCCGAGAAGGGAATAGACTTTTTCAGAACCATAAAACAAATGACCGCATAAATAATGGCATTAATAAATACAATCACAAGATCGGGCATTACCTTAACGCCAAATAATGCAATAAATACTATACTTAGAAGCAAATAAACGGGTAGATATAGCTTAAAGATGAACGCCTTGATCGTACCGCTAAAGATTGGATTTAGCTGTTGGATCGGAGCAACCCGGTATATCCACGCACCCTTATATTTACCTGAATACTTTAGGAGGATCATGATGGTCGGGATAATGATTAAGCTAAAATAAATTGTTAAATAGGATTTGCTAGTTGATAGCTCATTAAAATTGGTATTATATCCGTTCATGATAAAAATAAAAGGGATCACGATGGAGAAACCCAAAGATGGATACACCTTTAATTTAAAATCACGTTCATTTTTCATCATGGAACTGGCAAATCGAAAATAGGCTCTTTCTTCTTTCGTGTGGCATATCACTTTAAGGAACATCTGACGGAGCTTGCCTTTTTTATTTTCTTTCGCCTTTCCATGATACGTGAGCTTTTGAAGATTTTGTTCAAAAGCATCATTAAACTTCATATAAATTCCAATGGATAGAAGAGGAATCAGGATTCCTAAAGCAGTAAAGAGAAGGTAAAACGGCTGATAGGAACCATGCATGATCATTTCCATATTTGCCCCAAACCACATCGGAAAGATAAATACTTGCCACCATTGAGGTTCTAGCGAGACGGATAAGTCTATGAACTGAAAAGAGCGAATAAGTAATTGGTACCCAACCATAATCATAAGTGACAGCCCAATTTGAACATAATTGATAATATCTTTTAATTTTTCTCCATCAAAGAACCGCAGAATAAATAAATAGATAAGGGCAGTTAATCCAATGATCAGCAGGTCAATTAGGATGATATTTAAGGCTGAAACTAGGAAAAACAACAGCCCATTTTTGACAAGGCCAACAATCAAAGGGATACTGACAAGTGCTATCGTAAGAAAAGACAGATAAATAGCCACATGTACCAGTTTTGCGGTGCTAATCGTTTTTCGATTAACTGGCTTCGGAAACAGGATGTTCCGATCACGGATGTCTAGCAAAACAGATGAAAAATCCGATATCATTGATGTCATGACAAAAAAGGTGAATATCCCAAAGAAGAGACTCATTTGAAAAAGATAATTTTCACCCATAAGGACAAAAGGGATCGTAAACAGGCCAAATATCACGTAAATCCATAATGATTTTAAATATTGATTGTTGCTTTCCTGGTCCTTTTTTTTCGCATTTTGTGAGAAAATGGTGGGCACCCGCCGACCATCCATCGTTAACTTAACTTGTAAAATCTTTCTCATTATCTTGTAATCTACGCCAAAGCTGTTAAAAACTCTTTCAAAACGATCCAATAGTTTCAGCGTGCGAAAGTCTTGCATGCTTACATCTCCTTTACGACTGATACAAATCTTGAACCCAGTTCTCTATGTTCATTAAACCCTGTAAGCTGGTTGAAAATTTGTTCAAGTGACCCCTTCGTATTTTGCTGTTTTAATTCTTCAAATGTCCCATCGGCTGCAATTTTGCCGTCATGCAGGAGAATGATGCGGCTGCTTATTTTTTCGACTACATCCATAATATGAGAGGAATAGAAAATCGTTTTTCCTTGTTCGGAAAGCTGGGACATGATTTCTTTAAAAATCATCACGCTATTTGCATCCAGCCCGTTGATCGGTTCATCAAAAAATAAAAGCTCTGGATTATGTAATAGACTTGAGATAATTAAAAGCTTTTGACGCATGCCTTTTGAGTAAGAGGCAATTCGAGAATAATAGACTTCGCCTACCCCGAATAATTCCATTAAGCTCTTTGCCTTATAATCAGCGAGGTCAAGGTCGAGACCATACAATTCGCCAATAAAGGTTAAATACTCTTGGCCGGTTAAATTGTCGTATACTTCGGCGATTTCCGGTACATAGCCAATCTTCTTTTTATAGTCGATATTTCCATCAGAAATATCATGACCGAAAAGTTTGATCTCGCCGAAATAATTTTCCTCAATGCCAAGAATGATTTTAACAGTGGTACTTTTTCCTGCTCCATTCGGACCAATATACCCAATGATTTCTCCTTTTTTTACTTGAAGAGAAACGCCATTTAAGACGGACTTTGATCCATAATTTTTCTTTAAATCTGTAATTTCTACGATAACTTCTTCCATCATCTTCATGCTAAGCCTCCATTACTGGATTAAATATCCAGTTAATCTATTCCTAGTGTAACATTAACTCTATTGTTTTCTAAAGCTAGAATAGAAAAGTTTACTTAATCATTCTCTGTTTTTCTTCTGTCTGCCTTCCTAAAATTTAGTATGATGAAGGGATGTAAGTAATCCGCAAAGAAGGATAGCCGAATAAGATGGCGAATGTATTCCTTAGATAGATAACAAAATTAACCAAAGAGGAGCAAGAGATGGTAAGAATAAATGAAATCATTGATCGGCTTATTCATAAAGGCGATATTATAAATGATGGTCTGGAACTAAAGGAGTTAAAGAGCGGCACAACCAACGGCATTTTATATACTCTCCTTATAAGAAGAATGCCAGCCTATGTGATAAAAATAGACAACCCTAAGATCATTGCAGCCACTCAGGATTTTCTTCTCGCGTATAAGGATGTAAAGCTGTTTCCAAATGTTCTTTATACGGACGATAAAAAAGAATATATGATCTACTCTTACATTCCTGGAGAGACCCACTTTAATCGAGGGTCCAAATTGGAATGGATGACGATTCTAATAAAAGAGCTATTCAATAATTACCAAAGGGCGGATAAGGATATTCCCTGGGGCAGAGTGAATGGCATCTATCGAAACACCTGGTCAGACTTTAACCTGGCCAGTTTAGAGTTTGCTCAAAAAAATATAGGAGATTTCTTTTCTAGTGAGGAGCATAAAAGAGCAGAGAAACTGATCAATAAATTGAAGACATATCATGATCAAGAAGAAAAATATTATCTGCATGGGGATACTGGTGTTCATAACTTTGTATATTTAGATCACCAGTTAAAAGGAGTGATTGACCCATCGCCTTTAATCGGTCCCAAAATTTACGATTTTACTTATGCGTTTTGTTCTTCTCCAGATAGTCTAAATGTAAGTACGCTACTGTCATTGTTTTCCTTATGGAACAATGATGCTTCTTTTACTATGGAACGGCTTTTGGATGAAGTTCTTTTTCAGTTGTATACACGCATTGGAGTCTGTATGAAAGTACATCCGCACGACCTAAGCGTTTATATGGAAGCATGGAAAGAATGGAGAGAATATCTACCCTCTGCCTAAATAGGGATTGATGGGATCTTCTGAATTGAATGCTCATAATGAAACCTGCCATCTAATAGAATAAGCGTTTGCTTGTTTTTCAATTAGGTTCATTTGCCAAAGAATTTTTGATAGAAAGGAAACGGGAAGTGCTGAAAACAATAGACATGAAAATTCTTGATGGGACACCCAATTACTATGTTATCGAGGATATCGGACAGGTATCCTCTAGTGAACATTTCGAAAAGCTTCTGCAAGAGATGATGGACCATGTATCAGAAAAGGGGATTCAATCTGTATCCATCGTTTTGAACGAAAAAGAAGCTGCGAACACCGACTATCTTGAACTACTCGGAGCCTTTGATTTTTGGCAGCAGGAGACACAATATTTTTATAAACGAGATCTCTCTTCATTTAATGTGGATAGTGGGAAAGGATCCCTCGAAATACAATCAATTGAACAAACAACCGCTGAATTATTTATAGCCGTTTGGCAAGAAACGATGAAAGGTTCGCTAAATGCTTCTTCGACACTTTCCGTTGAAAAGGAATTTATCGGGATGAAATCCGAACTGGGTCTCGAGTATGCCAAAAGTTGTCTGATTGCATTTCATGGGAAAAACCCAATAGGCATCACCATGCCTCACATCGAACCAGGAACCGTTGATGAAGGCCGATTATTTTATTTTGGGTTACTCCCCGAGTATCGTGGAATAGGGTGGGGTTCCGCTCTTCATAAACTTTCCCTGTACCTCCTTAAAAAAATGGGTGCTGCTTATTACATCGGGGCAACAGGACATAAAAATATCCCCATGCAGCGCATCTTTCAGGCGAATGGGTGTCAAATGTTCGAGCAGAAATTCACCTATCGATTGAAAAGACATTCTAATTAAATGGGCTTTTAAACTTATATTTTTGTTGCAAATACAACAAAAGTGTATTAAATTAAGTTTAGGATTTTTTTGTTGCATCTACATCAAAAATTCACATAGAGGAGGTAAGCATGAAGGAAATTCTTCGAGAAATCGGCATGATAGCAAGAGCGTTAGATTCTATAAGTAATATCGAATTTAAAGAATATGAACTTACAAAAGGGCAATATTTGTACCTTGTGCGAATTTGTGAAAACCCAGGAATTATCCAAGAAAAGTTAGCGGAAATGATAAAAGTAGATCGAACAACTGCAGCCCGTGCGATAAAAAAACTAGAAATGAATGGCTTTATTGAAAAGAAAGACGATCAAGAGAACAAAAAAATTAAAAAGCTCTTTCCAACAGAGAAAGGAAAACAGGTGTATCCGTTTATCAAAAAGGAAAATGATTATTCCAATGGTGTGGCATTAGAGGGATTTTCCGAAATAGAGGCAGATACCATCTTCAATCTTCTTCAAAGAGTGAGAAAAAATGTAGAAAAGGACTGGGAATTTGTAAAAAAGGGAAACAAGAGAAATTATTGATTAGCAAAAGGGGCGACCGATTTAGATGACGATAAAGACAAGAAAATGCACCCCTGATGATTTAGGCAATCTTCAGGAGATTAGTCATGAAACATTTAATGACACATTCAAGCATCAGAACACGCAGGAAAATATGAAAGCTTATTTGGAAAGGGCATTTAACTTAAAACAATTAGAAAAAGAAGTAGGCAATCCCTTTTCCGAATTCTTTTTTGTTTATTATAACAGTGAAATTGCTGGCTATTTAAAGGTCAATACCGGTGATGCCCAAACTGAAGAAATGGGGAATGAGTCGCTTGAAATCGAGAGGATATATATAAAGAACAAGTTTCAAAAACATGGACTTGGTAAATATCTGCTGAATAAAGCGATGGAAATTGCGATGGATCGCAAGAAAAAGAACATCTGGCTAGGTGTTTGGGAAAAAAATGAAAATGCGATCGCTTTTTATAAGAAAATGGGGTTTGTTCAAACGGGAGCTCACTCTTTTTATATGGGTGATGAAGAACAAATCGACTTTATAATGGCCAAAACACTTATATAACTTTTTATAGGAAAGGTGGATGATGATGTATATTCCAAAGTATTTTAAGGTCACAAATGATGATGAGATTTGGGATTTTGTTCAAAATCACTCTTTTGGCACGATTATTACAACAGAGCAAGGGAAACCAATTGCCACTCATTTGCCATTAGGGGTAATAAAAAAAGGCGATGATACCTATATTACAGGGCATATGGCATATGGAAATCCTCAGTGGAGAACATTTGAAGCCTGTGAAAGTGTGCTTGTTATGTTTCAGGGACCGCATGCTTATGTTTCTTCCTCCTGGTATTCCCATGAAAACGTCCCGACTTGGAATTATCAGTCAATCCATATGTATGGAAAAGCAAGTATACTAGAGCGAAATGAGTTAATAGAAGATTTAACAAGGATGCTGGAAAAATATGAACAAAATCGCGAAAAGCCAGTATTATGGGATAAACTTTCTCCGGAACTATTAGAAACTCAACTTAAAGGAATTGTTGGATTTAAGATTAAAGTGGAAGAAATCCAGGCCGCTTATAAACTAAGTCAGAACAGAAATGAAACAGATTATATGAACATCATTGATAAATTACAAAAGGAAGAAAATCCACATTCGAAACAGACAGCAGAACAGATGGAAAAGAGAATAAAGAAATAAAATAAAGGCTCGTACGATGAATTTTGAAGAACTGTATTCAACGGAGATACCATCATCTGATGTGGAATGATTAGCCATTGAATTGGTTTGATATTCAATCCATATTTAGCACTTGAAATAGCATAAGAAAAGGCATTCGTATGAACCTAACGGGTTCTCTTTAAGAGTGCAAAACAGTAAAAAGCAACGCAAATAGGATGCAAAATCGCAATGTATTTAGCATCCTAATTTTTATAGATTTATAGAGGGTTATGAGAAAGGACTTAGCATATGAAATACTGACTTAAAAGACAACATTTATATGTCTTGAAATCCCTGCATTTTAATGTTGAACTTGTTATTTTTAGCCAATAATCATCTATGATAAAATATAAATTAGCGGTTACAGGCAAATAATAATTTAATAATTCAATTGATAAAAGGATTTTTAGTAAAAAAATGTATGGATGTGAAATTTATATGAAAAAATTTTGGAAAATGGTTGTCGGATTGTTTTTCGTCTTTTCTTTAACAGGATGCTTTGGGGAAAGTTATAACTTTAACCCACCCTCTGTTAAACTTTCAAGCAATAGTACTATTGAGTCAGAAGAATTAGCAGAAGCAAATATTGTTTGGCGTGGAGAGGGTAATAAAGTTAAAAAAGAATTAAAAATAAAAGACATTTCTTCGTTGGCAAAACAACAACCACAAATGAACTTTATTGCAGGAGAAAAAGTTGATTTACTTTTTGAACATACAGATTTTGCACCTAAAGGGTTAAGTGTTTCAGTTTGGCAAAATGATAAAAAGTCAGATTTGAAGGTAAGCGATATTTCTTTCAATTTGCCAAAAAGTAAAGGTGAGTATGTAATGGAGGTAAATCTTCATACGGACAGAGGTGATGCTCAATATGTTGGAAGGATTAACATTGTTGAGCATTAAAAGAAAGCAAGGCGTATTCCTTTGCAAATTGCCCTGCTTTTTATTTTGCCATATTAAGTGTTATTTTTTATTTTGCACCTCAAAAGTAAATCGGTTAGTATGAGTGAAAATTGTTTGAACTACATAAAAGAACTACTATTACCAAAGTTATCCTTAGTTTCTCTAGATAGTCTTTTTGTATCAATGAATCGTTCATTCTTTTTATAATTGTAATCAATAAAAACTCCTATAGCTATAAATCCAGAAGCTAAAACTACCATAAATAGCCATAAAGGCAAACGTATCTCCTCCTTTCTTATATTTACTATATTTTAACATGTAATTCCAAAATATTTCCAAGTAGAATTGCTGCAAATGAATTATTTCTTTTAAATCGAATTGTTTATTTGTAATGCAGATTCTTTGAGCAGGTGTTTCAACGAACTTTACATTGCCATCATTGATATTTCCCTTTACATTTTCCACATTTATAGAATGTTTTTAGCTCCTCCTTTAGCAAGATACCCTCTGCCACTCAACCTTCTTTATGATCAGGTTGAACATCTTGAATGCAGTTAAATTGAAGCAATCCTTCGATTTCTTGTGTGATTGACCAATTAGATAAAGTTACAGTATGACAATCTAGATTTGCCTCTATTGTAGGATGAATGGAGTCAGGATTGCAATAAAGAGTTATTGCTGTCTTCACCTTTTTTATGCAAAAATCAGGATGGAAAGTAGGATTAAAAGGGAGCTTTTCAGGGGTTATTCTTTAAAATATCTTTAAATATTATTGAATTTATCAGCTGCTATAATTAGATTTATAACCGACAATAATGGTTATATTTTTTTACCCCCGTCCTAAAAGAAGAACGGGGGTATGTTTGTTTATGCTTTAAAAATAATCACATGACAATTTTCTCGGTATTGTTAAGCGAGTAATAAACTATAGCCGAATCTTAACCTCAGTCCCGTCCTTAGCTTTGACATCTATTAGCACGAGCCCTTTATAACTTTTCAGTTCCTGGACGATAGGCTTTAGCATTTCTTTGTCTATTTGTGGGATGGAAAGGTCCAGTTTTTTTCTTTCGAAGTGCTCTTTTGTCCATTTGTTTGCTTGGTGCTGAACAAATTTTGAGGACAAAATGGAAATAACAATGTTTAACACAGCATAGGGGATGGGGATGGTAAACCGAACGTCTTTTGCTTTCACTTTTACATGCATCATAAGCGAATCACTAATCAATGATAACCGAAACGGTATCCCCATTTGCCGATTTAATATCAACAATTTGGCCGTCTAATTCGTTCTCAATTGCTTCAATAATAAGGTTTATGTCTATATCTTTAACATATTTTTCGGATTGAGGAATACTTGATGCGATGCTGTGTCCAGCTACTAATACGGCCCTGACAAGTTTTATAGGCAAATTGACCGTGACGTTATCATTTTCGGTTGATACTACACGAATTTTTAATGTTTTATCTAAATATTTACTTGGTTTTTCAAAAGGCTTATTACCAGTGTCTTCTTTCTCTTTTAATACTTGAATCAGTTCAGATCCCTTATCTGCATCAATCTTTCCTTCTTGAACCATTGTTAACACTCTTGAAATTTCTTCTTTCATGATACATTCCTCCCTATTCCTCTTTTAAGAGCTTAATCGCTTCCTCTGGTGAAATTTCTCCATTTTCCAGCATAGTAACAATCTTTTTCTCGTCTACTTCATTTTTCTTCTTTTGCTCATATCCAAGCGATGAAATAATGTCTGTTAGCTTGCCCCGAACCGTTGGATACGAAATCCCCAGTTCCTTTTCAACTTCTTTGATATTCCCTCTGCATGTTAAAAATACTTCGACAAAATGAAGCTGATCTTTTGATAAGGATGCCAGCTTGGATAATTCAAACTCATTTTCAATCGTCGTGTGACAATGAGAGCACTGCAGCTTTGTAATTTTCAATGTTTTACTGCAGACAGGGCAGTTTGTGATTACTTTATAAGCCATATTGACATTCCTTTCTTTTAATTGATTTGATTATATAACAAGTAATTTTAAAAATAAACAATAAAATTAAATATTTTTATCGAAAAAAATTAATAATCTTAATTTGTTGTTTAATATTTTGAATATCTATTTTAATTTTTAATTACAATGGCTGAATTGAAGATAATATTCTTGATGATTGTACCCAGTTGCCTATTGGACATGATTACTTAGGCTTTGGCTGCCATTTATGATTTACTTGAAAACTTACAAGCTAATGGACTTATTACTTTCCAATTATGCAGGGATTGAAGGACTTAGTCTATCATTTAGTTATTCCTGAATCATCAATTAATCCATAGGTACAGGCTATGCACCCATATGATATGATGAATAAAATAGAAAAATATGGTGGAACTGGAAAGTTGGATAGCTAAAATGCACATGATCAGAATAATGGTCAGCATGAAGTTTTAAATCAATTATAAAAAGGGGGGAAACCAATTTGATCCCAGTAAAAATTGGTTCCAATCGAATTTCTGAGGAGTCTCAAATGAGCTTGGAATCCATCATAGATTGGCTTGATCATCATAAGGTATCTTTTTATACGCTCGGCTGGTCCTATTTTAGGAATCAGGAGCAAATGGAAGAGCTTTTTTATCGTGTCATTTTAAGAGTACATAAGGAGCTGTCTCGATTTAACAGAGACGCTTCATTTGATCGCTGGATTACTTCTATTTTCGTACATATCTGCCGGGAGCTTACGAAAGAAAATCGTTTCAAGGTTTCAGAGAAAGATGAACAGCGTCAGAATGTGTTTCAAGCGTTTGATCAATTAAGAGATTATGAAAAAGAAGCGCTGGTCCTTACATATGTAATAGGAATTTCTCTGGAGGACTCCGCACACATTCTCAAGGTTTCAGTTGAGGAGATGAAAGCTCATTTATTTTCAGGCATCCAGTCACTTCGTGAAAAGTCGGGATATGGATCACATTATGACGGCTGTAAGGAAAATCATAAGCTTTACATTGATTACTTAGAAAGAACACTCGCTAGGCCAATAAAGGTTGAATTCGAGGTGCATCTTTATCACTGTCAAAACTGTCAGGAGGATTTGGCTACATTTCAAGAAGTCATGTCCGCCATGCTACAGCTTACTGAAGAGGTTGGAGATTTTCATGTGCCATCAGGTTTCATGAAGAAAATTAAAACCAGATTCGCAGAAGAGGAAAAGCAAAAACAGCTGAGGGTAAAGAAAATTAAAAAAATCGGACTCATTTCAGCAAGTGTCTTCATCGTGTTCGTATGTACGGGATTTATTACGGGCTGGTTCTCCTCTCTTTACTATTCGTGGACAGAAGAAGATCTGGAGCTGCGCAGCTATCTTCAACATGATTTGGGCAAACGACTGAATCTGGAATCGGAAAGTGCCGGTGTGAAAATTACGATTAAAAGTGTGATTGCAGATGAAATTCAGACGTTAATTTTCTACGAAATTGTAGATATGAATGAGGACAATCAATATATAATGAATTATCGTGACGGGGTTGTGGTTGAGAACGAAAGTAAAATTATGAACCGTTCAGCAAATCCAAAATACTATCTCCCTAACCAAAAGAATGAAGAAAAGAATGTGTATCAGGGGAAGATCAGTCTGCTACCGCTCAAAACAGATAGTGGGACGATCAAGCTGAAGGTCACAAGACTGCAGAAATTGATCCATGATCCTTCTGATCCTGTTAGTTATATGGGATACAGAGTAGATGGCAATAAAAGAGGCGGAGAGTGGAACTTTGAAATCCCAGTAACAAAAAGCCCTTCCCGCGAATATTCGCTGGATAAGGAAATAGAACTTGAGGGGATTCCGGTTAGAATAAATAAATTAACGATTGCGCCAACTGCATCCCTATTACAGTATGATATCCAAAATATGCAGCTGGAGAAGCGGATTGAATCTGTTTCCTTTGACAGCATTGAAGTGAACAAGAGAAAAGTAAAAACCGATTTACTTAACAGCTCTTATGGCAATCAAGGTTTGGGTGGGGATAGCTACCAGGCACACTTCGACCCTCTATTTGAAGAAAATCCAAAAGAAGTAAATGTTCAATTTGGATCTCTTTATTTAACGGTCGAAGACCATAAGACCATTGATTTCGATGTTTCGAAAGATGAACCTCAATTGTTTGAATATGCAGGCAGTACGATTTCAATTGACAAGGTGGAGATAGGGACTCCGAGCAAAGTAGTCATAAGTAATCATCAAGTTAAAAATCGACAATATGAGTCCTTGCATTTCCGAATGATAGGAGAGGATGAAACGCATTTGAGTTCAATGGGAATAGAAACGGAAGCGGTGATCGTCGATAGAAGCGGGCGGGAATACGAAATGAATGGAACCCCAGTCCCAATTGATAAGCTGGATCTGCCACGCTATTTTATCACAGTTCAAGGCATGGAGCTGTACGAAAACATACCGGGAGAAAAGGTCATTCCAAAAAGGCTGGAGATTTATGGATATAATACAACAAAGTATGTGGATGATGTGATAAAGATATCGCTGGATTAGCCTGTGATTATTTTGCAATCCTTTCAGAAAAAGTACGGGAAACAGGAGAATTTTTCGCCTGACATCATAATTTTTCCTAGATGAACGTCACCCTGCTGATAAAGCTGACCCCAAAGGGCATACTAACCCTATAATTATTGTGGGGGGATAGGATTTTGAGCGCGAAGAATCATATATTGTCTATTTTCGCCCTAGGCGGCTTGAACGAAATCGGGAAAAACATGTATGCAATAGAATATGCAAACGATATTTTAATTATTGACTGTGGCAATAAGTTCCCTGATGAAAGCTTATTAGGAATTGATTTGATCATACCTGATATTGCTTATTTAGAAGAAAATAAAGAGAAAGTCAGGGCATTAATTGTCACACATGGGCATGAAGATCATATTGGGGGAATTCCCTTCTTCTTGAAAAAATTAAATGTACCGGTGTACGCCACACGCTTCACGCTCGGATTAATTGAACTCAAATTAAAGGAACATCGAATTCTGAGAGAAAGCGAAATGATTGAAATTAATTCAAACTCAAACTTGAAATTTGAGAATTTGAGTGTAAGCTTTTTCAAAGTGACTCATAGTATTCCTGATTGCTTGGGCATGGTCTTTCACACCCCAGAAGGAAATATTGTACATACGGGAGATTTCAAGTTTGATTTAACACCAGAGAATAATGAGCATTCGGACATTCATAAAATGGCTGAAATCGGAAAAGAAGGTGTTCTGCTTTTATTATCTGAGAGTACGAATGCGGAACGTCCTGGCTTAACTCCATCGGAACAAATGGTGGGTGAACATGTGGAAGCGGCTTTTAGGAAAGCCAAACGCAAAATTATCCTTTCTACGTTTGCTTCCAATGTTAGCCGAGTGCAGCAAATCGTGAATGCCGCACATAAGACACATCGAAAGCTTGCCTTGCTTGGAAGAAGTATGGTTAATGTAGTAGCGGTTGCGATGGAACGCGGGTATTTAACGGTTCCAGATGGCATGTTGATTGACCAACAAGAAATAAATGAATGGCCCCCAGAAAGGGTAGCTATTTTATGTACGGGTAGCCAAGGGGAGCCATTGGCTGCACTAGCTCGCTTATCTACTGGAAACTTTCGCGGGGTCGAGATTCTGCCAGAAGATACGGTGGTCTTTGCAGCAGGTCCCATTCCTGGGAATGAAAGAAATGTAACGAGTATTGTCGACAACTTTTTTGAGCTTGGAGCAAAGGTAATTTATGGATCAGGAACGACTTCTGGCATGCATGTTTCCGGCCATGGGTATCAAGAAGATTTAAAGCTCATGCTTACATTAATGAAGCCCCAATATTTTATCCCTATTCACGGTGAATTTAGAATGCTTAACCATCATCGCCTGTTAGCTGAATCGGTTGGAGTAGAGCAGGGACATACATTTATCATCAAAAACGGCGATATGGTTGATATTGAAAAGGGCATAGCCCGCCAGACCCGAACAATTCCAGTTGGGAATACCTATATTGATGGTGGGGATGTCGGGAATGTGGGTGAATATGTGCTGCGAGATCGTAAACAATTTGCAGAGGATGGCATGCTAATCATTGTCTTAACGATGAGCAAAGCTGAAGGAAAACTGATTTCCGAACCAGAAACTATTTCTCGCGGATTTATGGATAAAGATTTCAAGGCATTCCGCAGAGACATCAATCAACTGACAATGAAAACGCTAACGGAGCTTCAGGAAGCAAATCGAACTCAATGGAACGTAATTAAGAAACAAGTGAAACGATCCATTCAACAGCATGTATACACGCAAACAAAGAAAAAGCCTATGATTGTTCCTATTCTGATTGAAATTTAATAGAGCACGTAAAAAATCGGGTCTGCTTCCAAAAGGTATTGGAGGGAGGGCCCGATTTTTGTATCTGAAGGATAGCCAAAGGAAGAGTTTGGCTATTATGATAAAAATCCTTTTGGGTTCAGCAAAGAGCTTCACATTTGGATAGTGGTTGACGCCCTTGAATCAAATATATAAATACTTCGGAATGATTCTTGTATTAAATACTATTCATTGAGGAATTGATAGAACGAAAGGACTCAGAGTTAAAGAAAGTAATTGTATCAAGATAGAGGCAGATTAATCAACTCTTGAACGATCATGCTTCCAAATGATGAAATGAAAAAACAGACTAAATTAGTCTGTTTACAAAAAAGTACTCCATATAGCCTTAAAAAAGATTCCTAATCCCCCTAAGAATACACCTAAACAAGCTAAACTTATTGGGGATCCCCATTTAATTTCTGGCATGGATTTTACCTCACTTTCTTGTTTTTCTAGTTGTAGTTCTAGGAAATTATACCATAATTTTCATAAACGGGGAGTAATTTGCAAATAAATATTCAGTTTACTAGAAATAAAAAAAGAAAGAGCTTACTACTCTTCCTTCTTTAAAAATGCAGCATCTTTTAAATTTGATAAAATGTCCCTTAATATTTGATTCCTTTCTCTTTGAGCTATTATCAGGCTAATACAAAACCAAAGCGGGAATCCTATAATAGAAGAATGGCAGTAAATGCTTCCCCCATGAGAATATAACCACTTTTATGTGTAATTTTTCTAATATATCATATGCAGGCTGTTGTGGTCTTAGTAATCAATTTATTAAGTTTACTTGGTTAGAAGGGCATGCCTGATTAATATGCTAATAGTGTAATAAAAAACAGAGATCAACCCTGTTTGCTATAAGGAGCAAGATTGTTGCGGTCTCTTTGGTCTTCTTACTAATTCACCACCACAATTTGGACAGATATTTTTCATTTCTTCTGTACAAGGCAAGCAAAAGGTACATTCATGTACACAAATAAAAGCTATTGAATCATTCTCAATTGGAGACGTACAGCGCTCACATTCTTTTCTCATTTCTAAAGCCATTTTAATAATCCCACCTTTGAAAAATTGTTATGATTGTTTATTTTACTTTAAGGAAAAATATTGAAAAGGTACAGATTTCGAAAATGGTAGAAGGACAGATCTAAAAGAGGATGAATGTTAGCTGCTTAATAAGCAATTCATGTAGGGGAGATGCATGAATGAAGAGTAAAAGAAAATTATATATCAAGAAATGATCAAACAGTGGGGACTGTTGATACCTATAAATAAGATGCAGCAGCACTTCAAGTAATGGATGAAGGATGGATCAAGTAAAAATTGTCTTCAACAATAGACACAATTAATTCAGGCAGTCATTTTCTAATAAATATGGATAGAATAAATGATTTTGCAGAAGTGTTAGAGCTTTATTGATTATTCGTTTTTTGATTTAAGTTTTTCGCCAATTCTCCCTTTGGCAATGAGAGTAACTAATACTATAAGCGTAAGATTAACCCCAACAAATATCCCGATATATATCCAATCAACATTGGTACCAGATACAAAGGTGTAACCGAGGTAACTTATTATAAAACAAAGAAGAGAAAAGGATAGACGTTTAATTCTATGCATAGATCACACCGCCTTGAAAAAATTAACAGTATCAATCTAAGATTAATGTAAAAGGAATATTATGTAAACAAATGATCGATTTTGATTATTTGAATCAAAAGGGTTGAACATTTAAATCAATGCGGAATATTATCTTAATCTAAATCAAGCATTGAAAAATTTGAAGAATAAATTGAGGAATTTCGTAATAGTGAGTATTTAACAATCGAAGAGGATGCAATTGAACACAACATTTAGCAGCGAACTTTCGTTAATCCAGAGGATATTAAACGTGTGAGGTTTTGCTAAGTGCAGCCATGAGACAATGATTGGGATACAACAGTTGGAATTTGAGAATATAGAACTTGAAGGGAATGAAAACTTTAGGTAGGAAAGGTGTTTCAAAAAATAAAAACTACCTTGTTGCAAGAAGGCAGTTTTAATAGATATAGCTACATCAATAATAAAGGATTACTGACGTGCCTTTTCTGGCTGTTGGTTTTTGAAGAACCATTTGAAGTACAAATGTGATAGGTAGTTGGTTATAAACATCGAAATAAAACTCCAATACCAGGACCAATTCTTTTTATATTTAATAAGTCTTGTGTATTTTAAAGCAATCATTTCTAACAAAGTTATTAATGATGGATATAAAGTATTAAATAAAATTCTGACTAAAAGCTTTCTTTTTTCTGGGTAATGGAGATTATACAAAACACTTAGGGCTGGGTAAATAAAGTACTCAAAACTAAAACTTGATTTACTAGCTTTTTTAAAGAAAAGTCGATAGGGATATTTTATCAGGCCCATTTCGACTACTATCAGACCAAATAGCCAAGTTAATACTTGTTTAAACAAAAATATTAGTTGTGCTTCACGTATTTTATCTTTTGGTACAAATCGAACGATTAAAAAAAAGGTAACTGTGAGTGCTGAGACTATTATCGTTTTTTCCTTTTTATATGCCATTTATGTAATCAGCCCCCAAGTAAATAATATTTATTTTTTACAAAATATTTTTCTTTTATGTAATAGGGGAAAATTAAAATATCAAAATAAGCAACCAGTTTCTCAGCACAAAGTGCGAAGTAAAAGGGGAGATGGATAAATGAATTTGAGTATATTAAATTATTTATTCCAGAAATACCTCAGCGGACACGATCTGGTCACACCAAAATGAATGATCAGAAATTCACCTTGCCCCATCGAGGATTGTACGCCGACCGATTTGAAGATGGTTAGTATTGGGTGTGAGATTGTCCGAAATGCCATGGGAATGATGATCCTTACCCATACACCGTGTGTGATGAACATAATCGATGCGAAACATGTGGAATTCATGGGGAGGAATTGAAAGACAAAACATCATGGGGTGTAAAGAGCGGCTGGCAATGAGACACTTGCCACACAAAAGAACAAGAATCAGCCACTATTGAATTAGCAAGGGAATGAGGGAATTCGGAAGATGTCTTATTATGTAATGTAGAAAAAATTATCGGCCCATTATGTGGAACAGAAAATTCAAGTGATGATATAGATGAATAGGACTAATTGACTTGCTATATCGGAGATACTGACTTCAATGTCACAGTCAATTATGAACCAAAGTAATAGCTATGAAAGCGACCTGCTCGTTAAGTAATTTATATATGAGAGGGATTTTAATTTTTACATTTCATTAAGGCAAAAGAGTGCTAGTCTAGATAGGAATTCAACCATCAAACTACCTCCTTTCAAATTCGGAAATAGAAATTAGTTCTTCTGAAGTACTAGGTTTTTCATAATATTTTTGAAAACCATAATTAATAAATGAAAATAAATAGTAGAAGAGAAAGAGTCCGAATGAATTCATATTTTTTAATTTGTAATGTCCCAACTTTTGAAAAAAAGGATTTAATATAAATCCAAAAATTGTATCTATTACTAAATTTGTTAGTGTGTACAAAGAAAATTTTCCATAAGTGAAATGGAATACCCATAAGTTAATCGTGAAAAATGGACCAAATATAAATGCTAAATCATCAAAAATCAGGAATTTGGTTCCTCCTTTTACCTTCCACCATTTAAATAATATGTTTAAAAGTGATTGTATTAATAAAATGGATGAAGAAAATAAAGTAACGGGTAAGTATCTTTTAAAGGATTTCTTTGGAAGAAAAAATATAACAATTGCCCACAAAACAATTGCGTTAAATACTCTAAAAAAATTCACAATCAAGCTAATCACCTCCAACTTTTTCTTAGGATGTGATAATTATTTAATATTATGTAACTTAATGAAGCAAAAGGTATGTTTTGTTTATTTGAATGGAAAAAGAGTGAACATTTTGATTAATACAGAAAATCAACTTAACCTTGATCAAGCTTTAAAAAAATTTGAAATAAAAATGAGGAATATCGCAATAGTGAGTATCTAATAATCGAAGAGGATGAAATTGAACACAACAATTAGGAGCGAGGCTGCCTCAATCACAATAGCTCTCCAGATGATATTAATCGTGCGATGGTTTGCTTTTGCAGCCGTGAGTACGATGAATGGAATACAACAGGTGAACAGATGGAATTAGAGAAAATAGAACTTGGAGGGGAATGAAATCTTTAGAAAGCAAAAGAGTAAAAATGTAAATTAAAAAAAGAGCCAATTATGGCTCAGAAGCAAACTGATTGGCTAAGGATATTTTGTTCAGATTATTATATGTAATTTTCCACGTAATGATTAGGGACAAGTTGGCAGAAAATATGTTATTCAAGGCAAGCTTTGTTGTCAAAGGATTTGGTTATTGCTAACTTGCCTTGCTGAGCTACTTATAGGGGATTGAAAGTAAGCTCATAAATTTATAATAACCAAAATTATAAATAGAAATACGAACCAAATAACTTATATAAAGCCCGTAAATTGCAGAGAAAATGAAAAAAATTTTGCTGAGAAAGGATCTGAGTCTTCTTATTCTAGGTTTGGAATATCAGGCTTGTTCGCTATAGATTAAAGTACCTAATTTTGATTCTTATATGCAAAGGCGTAGAACTGTTAATTATGTTTTTTACATTTAACTTAATTTGTGAATAAAAAAAGCAGTGAAATACTTCACTGCTTAACCTTTAAATACATATATCTTATTTTAGCTTTTTTTGTGCAACGGTTGGCATATCATTCGGCTGTACCTCTTCCCAAGATTTCACATAAGTTCTTTTGGTATCAACTTTTAAGTATGCGCCTTCCCGTAATTGCTTACTTGCGGTGAATGTAATCTTTATTTTCTTACCATCTTCATTAATTCCTTCTAAGGAATATTCGTATGTTGATTGATCCAGCTTTTTCCCCACTTGATCAATCTTTACGAAAACATCCTTATGTGGGATAAAAGGGTTTAACATATCCGCAAGTTCGTTCTTTACAAAAAGAGTCATAGACAATGCAATTATAACTGCAGCAAATAAAATTCCAATTGTTATCTTTAATGCTTTCATTTTCTAGATTCCTCCTCCTCTTTTTACCATTTTACAAGGAATAGAAAATAATAGCCTTCGATTATGGTTACATATTAACCAAGGAAGTGACATTATTGTCACTTTTTAATATATGTGGTTAAATACATGCCGTCACAATATTGTTTCTTCATTAATATTCAACTATATGTTTTTTAATAGAAACAAAATGATAGATTAGTTGATTATTTATTTTTCGAATTAAGTTTTTTGCCAAGCTTACCATTGGCTATTAGGGTGATTAATACAATAACGGCAAAAAATATCCCATCAGATGTCCAATTTATATCTTTACCAGTAGCAAAATAATAGATTAATAATCCTGTTACACCACCTAGAAATGAAAAGGTCAGGTGTTTTATTAACTGCATCTATCTCACCACCATGAAAATATTTACAATATTAGTCTATCATTTATAAAAAAAGGCAATTTTTGTAAACAAAAGGTAGGTTCTGTATAGTCGTCCAATCCTTATTATACTTAAAAACATATTTAATAAAATAAAATATTTATGAGGTGATTGATATGGCTCACAATAACCAACCTTTTCAGGGGTGTTGTCCACTTAGTCCGGGTTCAAAACCGCCACAGCTCCCAAGATTAATTGGTCCACCAGGACCACAGGGAATACCAGGACCACAGGGAATACCAGGACCACAGGGAATACCAGGACCACAGGGAATACCGGGGTCACAGGGAATACCGGGACCACAGGGAATACAAGGAATTCAAGGTCCTGCTGGGCCAGGATCGACTCTTTTTGTTACTGGCGAACAAGGGAGTTCTATTGACATACCCCCTGACGTTGATGATTTTTTTATTATGGATGTACAAGTAACTACGACTGAAGCTAATCAAAGGGTTAAATTAGATGCTACAGTGACCACTAATGTTACAGCAATTTCAGCCGCAACAAGCATAGAATATGGTTTGACTTATAATCTGATTAGAGACCCATCTGACACATTAACAGTTACCTTTCAGCAAGGAAACTACGTAAGAACATCAGGAGCTACTCTAGCCAGATTTTATCAGTGGCACCCTAACTTTACTTACGTCGATGTGCCTGGTGCTGCTGGTAACTATACCTATCGAGTTTCAGTTACTGATAATTTTGATCGAGTTGGTGTATCAGCTATAAATGCTCTTAACCTCGGGCTCACTGCAACTGTTTTTCCTCCTGCGTAAGTTTTGTGATTGTGACAAGTTTAAATTATATTAACTGACAAAGCTGTGAAGATAATCTACAAGTTGTAGTGGCTGATAAAACCGTGATGAAATAAATTATTATAAATTTTTAACGGGGATTTAGTGAAACACAAGGGTAAGTATGTTTTCTGGATAGAGTGTTTAATTAAAAACAGCCTCAACAAGAGGCATAAACTACTTAACTTTTGTGCTGACTATCATTTTGTTTCGACTTTTTATCGAAATGTTTCCAGAAATAATAAGTCAACCAAAAAAGAAGAGGAGCAATTACAGAGTACAACAATTTACTTTCTGGAAGTAAAAATATAAGCATTATTAATAAAAAGACAAATGGAGGGAGTAAAATAAAATACCTTTTAGTATCACTCAATGTATTCATCTCCTTTCCATTATTTTACCTAATTTGAGGAGTTAAAGAAATGGTTAATTAACTTAATGATAGATGTGTGTCGCTTAATGAAATCAAGGAATAAATTTTTTTGTAAAAAAATAAGTGATAGCTCATTAAAGCTACCACTTATCAATACAAGTATTTAATTAATGTTAGTACTGTCTTTGTTTATTCGCATTCCAGCCCATTATATAAGATAGCAGTGAGACAACAATCTTTACAACTATGAGAATTACAAATGGTCCTAAAAGAATTGCTGAATTTGTTAATAAAGATAATTTGTTTCCGTTGTCAACTGCAAAATTTAAAATGTAAAAATACAATATTATGGATGTTGGAATTAATACTACTTTTGCTAATCTTGTTTTTATTGTGTTACCGAAGAAGTTAATTATAAATGAAACAAGAACAAAAAGTGAAAAACTATTTAATATAGCCATAATCAAGAACATAATGAAAAATCCTCCAAGTAAATAGTGCTTAATTCCTATTAAATCATATTGAATAAATTTTTTCACTATGAGTTTAAATAAAAGTATCTGTCTAGAACCATTTTAAGCACGATGTATCCAGGGCAAAGAGTACGTTGAGTAAGTATAAGATTGGTGACTCGCCCTGGAAGCCTATTATTAGGGGTAAATTAGCTCTAAGTATCAAATGTCTATGACATAAGAATTAAATGTAATTAAGTAATTTATTAATAAAAAATGTGATATAGAAGGAACTTATTGGTTTTTTAATTTGTTAATTACGTCTATCGCTCTCTCTAAATCCGTTTCAGAAGAAGTTATAAGATCAATAACAGAACTTTTCTTAGAAAATTTCCGCATTTCGAAGAAGATTTTAGGCTTTTTATACTTGAAGATCGTACCTAACTCAATGATTGGAACGTAATCAAACCTTTGATTAGCCAAAGGTAATTTTTTGAAAAAGGAATAAAATTCATATGTATTCTTTACTTCATCTGGATATTTCTGTAACAATTTTTCAAAATTCTCAATTGGATCGACTAGTTTTTTCATAATAAACTCCTTGCTTTTTTACATTAGGACATTTGTATTATATCACAATAAAACTAGGGTAAATAATACTAAAAATAATTGTTTGAAAGTATTAGGGGAATGAAAATGTGATAAGTACTTATGTTTTGTTCATAGTACGAAATTTAAGTGAACTTAATAATAGCCCGGTTAAATAAAAAAGCATCTTCTTAAAGGTAGATGCCGAGTGCGAGCTTCGCAAACTCTAATAGTAAAAATAAATCTAATTCTAACTCGAATTTTAGTTTCATAGTATCATCCACTTGAACAGCTGGAAGTAAAGAAAATAGATCTTGAAGGAGAATGAAGTCTTTAGGAAATAAAAGAGTAGTTATGTATGTCAAAAAGAAAAGAGCCAATTGTGACATTCGTTTAAAACATCACAAAATGGCTGGTCATTACAGAATGCCTACCTCTCTAGCAGCTTCAAAACTATTTCGGGCAAACACAAACGGGTCCCCAATATTCTCCCAATGCATATACATTAAACGTGGTTTATCAAAAAGCCAATGGTTATGAACAGTTATAACCATAATTCCTCTTCTTCTTAATGCAGAAAGGAATGGATTAATTTCATTTTGACGGATGACAGTTTCACCTAGGTTAAGTGTTCGGCCATTTTTGTTGTTTTCAAAGGATAGGGCAGATGGAAGTGATAAAGGGGAACGAGTACGAGGGCCTAAAATAGTGGCATTATTATTTCGAAGACGTTGAACTATACAGACAGGAGCAGCGGTAATTACCTCGCCTCCGATAATATCTGCAAGTTGTTGACAGGATGACATAGTAGTATTTCCTTTCATTTAATGTCTTATAACATATGTAAAATTAGAAAGACTTGTCTAGATAATTTCAATAAAAGTTAAAATTAGGCTATTTGAAAGATTAAATAGAATGTTACCGAGCAAGCTATTTGTGTTTAACAAAAAAGTTGAATTTCGGAGATGGGATTTCTTAATCGGTATAAATGAATGTATTTGAAATTTGATGTAAATGTGTAAAAGAGTAAAAAAATAAATCACCATGCAGGAACTTACCTATATACCTGCATGGTGTAAGGAGTGAGCGTTAAAATATAACGCATTATAAAATATTCGATTGTTAATAACTTGTCAGTGCTTCTTAAAAAAATGTGTGAATACTAAGTAGATTAAGGACCTTTTTGAATAGAGGCGGGGAAGGGGCATGCATTAGAGGCCACATAGGGTATGGGAGGAACTGCAAACGGAGGATTTTTAAAATCACTGGTAGTTGCTCACTAATAACTATTTCTGCTTAATTAAACTAAATAAGTAATTTATTAAAAAGAAGTGGGGGAAATAATTGCATCTTATTAAGGCAAAATAGTGCAAAAGGTGGTTAAAATAACTAGTCTTGACAGAAATTCAACCATCAACATAACTCCTTTCAAATTCAGTTTTTCAATAATTTAATAATAAAGTTTGATTATTTATCTAGTATATTTGCACTGTAAATTTATTGTTAATTCTCATAAAGCATACTGATAGAAAAAGGACTTACTTCGTTCCTTTTAAAAAAATTTTTCTTTTTCGTTAATGCCCAGTATCTTGGCAGTTAATTTAATACTAATTGCTTCTAATCCTTCAGCATTAAGTTCATTATTTGTACTATTTATAGAATCGGTATCCATTTTCTTAGCTGAATCAGTTTGACAGGACTCTTTATTATTATCATTGTTTTTGTAATTAGGCTCTTTATCAGTCTTAGGTATTTTTGCATCTACACTACCTAAAGCTTTCATTATTTTTTTTTCATTGCTTAATTTTATCATTAACAAAAGCATATCTTTAAAATCATTTTTCTCATCCATATTTAAGTTAATTTGTTTTTGGATCTTAGTTTTCATTAATGATCGATTTAGATTAGTGGGTAAATCAGCAAAACTATTTTTTTGAATATTCATTGGATATCACTCCTATGTGGATTATTATACCTTATTAGTAAAATGATAACAAAAAATCCATTAAATAAACATAAGGTACCTACTGGAAAGTTAGTTACGGAAAATTGGGCAGCTCCGTTGTTAGTTAAAACAGAAACATTATCTGTACCTGGATTTGCTGTCGCTAAATCTGGTATGCCATCACAATTAAAATCAGCTGAAGTGATATCAAAAGGAAAGCTGTATATGGTCAGAGGAACTGTTTTCCCCGGGGAAAATATCTCGAATCTATTATTTAAAAGAATAGAGACATCACTGGTTCCTACGTTTGCTGTGGCTATATCAATAAAACCGTCTCCATTCAAATCAGCTGCGGTAATGGCAATTGGAGAATTACCGACCGAATAGGGGATTCCTGGTGCTTCAGTAAATATACCGCACCCGTATTTAGAAGAATAGTCACATCGTTTGAACCAATATTTACAATTGCTAAATCGATAGACCCGTCGTTATTCAAGTCTGCAGCTGCATTATGAACGTGAGAAACTCCTATAGGATAAACAGCTGCCGGATGAAAGGTTGGGCTTGCCACACAGTCAACCTCATTTCGTGAAGAATTATTAAATATATGTGTTAGGACAATTTTCCTTGTATAGATATTTGTCATAGGAAATATTAAGTAATTTATTTTGGAATGTAATCACACGGTTAAACCTTTATGCAGACCAAGTTATTGGGAATAATAAAGTGTTATAGTCATTAGGGCTAAACAAAAGGATAAAGTAGTTGTTTAATAGTGAACTATGTATGGATTTTTACAGTTAAAAGAGAGTGCCATCCATTAGGATGGCAGCTCTCTCTATGAGATTAGTCAGCTTCTATACGAATAGCTGCAATTTTTTGACAGTCTACAATCAGTGTTGAACCTGGCTCGGTTTCAAGATCTACGAAGTAAGCACAACAATTTTTGTTGTTTAAGTTAATGAACCTAACGTCTTCTAACACTTGACCGCCATCAAGGAAAACATCTACTTCAGTTTGAGTCTGTAATTTTCTTAACGTATCACAAATACAACCTTTACATTTGTCACAGTGGTCATCCTTGGATTTTCCACAATCATGGCAGTGACACTTTTTCGAATGGTCAAAGTTTGACATCAAAGACCCTCCTTTCTTTTTAAGGATGGTGGAACATTAATAGCTTATGAGCAGATGAGATTGAAGGAATGGACAAACAGCGTGGCTTAAAAACACATTTTTACGAGGATTTATTATGTGGGTATAAAACTAGATGTTGCAGGTTTTAAGCAACTTATTCTATTAAACACTGTTTTCGTGTGGCTGGATGCACTAGAACCTGGTGTGTATACCTATGCCCTTGTGATTAGTACAAATGTTTTTAATGTTGATAGGGATGATAGTTCCTTAGAAGACCGAGCAATTGTGGCAACTGTAATTAACACTGACTAGAGGCGATTGTTTTTTTAGGTGCAAATTTAAACCACTCCCTCTTCATTTACTCAGGGGTGCCAAATTTAGTAAGAATTTGACCTAATATGTGTAGCTATTATTTTCTGTAACGGGTGCTTTGGTTTAATAAGGAAATGAATGATTGGTATAGGCATCTTTAATAGATGCCTATTTGATTATTCATAGAAACCTAAGTTCATTAGAAATCGCCATATGTATAAGGTCAACCAGAGCTATTAAAATGGTATGATAAATTATTCCTAATAAACATCAAGATAAAAAACAAAATAAGCCTGCAAGTACCAAGTCTGTAATGATTAAATTTGAAAGTTCTATAAGTTGTCTCGCTATTTTGATTTACATTTTGTTGGAATTACTTGCAAGCTATGTTCCAAATACCAAATACCAAGGAAGAGTTTATAGTGTTAGTTAGTTTTCGGTAAAATGATGGTTCAAGATAGCGCCATTTATTAAAGCAAATTAATTAAGCAATTCATTAAAATTAGCAAATTATATTACTTCAAAAAATGCTCTGTTAAAACTGAATGTTAATTTTAATATGTTTGAAAAATAAACGGAAAAATTACGTTTAATTCGGGAAATACACATATTTCCTTAAAATTAAAGGGAGTTTTTCCGCTTATATTATCCAAACCTTAGAATATTGTCTTTTATAGAGCAGTTAAGCGGAATAGCTCCGTTTATATCTGCCTCTTAAGCTTCTACTGTATATATTAGACGGAAATTCTCCGCCTAATATATACGTGAAAATCAACAATGAATATTAACAAAGCCTTAAAAAAAGAAGCATGAGAAATTGTTTGTGTTTCTTTTTTTATGTAATGGTTTACCACTTTAAAGTTATAAGAGAAATAAAGGGAAACACGATGAAATGTAGAATTACTACTATTAAATTTCGAATTTCGTAATAATAACAATCGTTAAAAACAAGCCACTCAGAAAAAGGGGGAGTCTAATGATCACTGTGGAAGCTATAGCAAAAGCACTCGAAAAGGAAAATATCAAACTAGTAGGGGGAAGGAAAAAGGCTGATCGTGAGATTTCCTACATAACCAGCTTAGAGCTTACTGAAAAAACGTCGCGCATCAAGGAAAATGGCTTTGTTCTGTCTACGTTTCATGCCTTCAAGGATGTAGAGCAAATTATTGCCCATTTAGAATGGTTAATCGATGAAATAAAAATTAGTGCTATTGGCTTTCATACAGCATCAATGAAAGCAATTCCCCAAGAAGTGATTGAGTTTGCGAATGCAAATGCTTTAGCCCTATTTGAAATCCCTGAGGACATTCCCTATTACATGATTTTTGAGAAATTCAATTGGCTAATGAATGAAAAAGAAAATGAACAGCTTGCGGCTATTTATAAATTAAATGAGAAGCTGATTGAATCGGTTTTATTAGAAAAGGATTTAAATTCAATCGTCAAAGTCATTGGCGAGCACATAAACAATATTGTATGCGTATTGGACCCATACTTTGAACCGATTGCTTTTTGGAAAAAGAAAGACCAGACGAGAAGTCAGATAAAATATTTGATTGAGTTAATTATCAATAAAAATAAGGAAAATGTATTAAAGGTGCGCTTTACTAGCCGCGAAGCAACAATAACTGTAAAGGACGAAATGGCTGCAGCTGCCCATTTTAAAGTATTTCCTTTGTTTTCAAATATGACCTTTTTAGGATATATGCTTATTTGTCAGGAAGGGATCCGTGATAAGTATTCTGAAGAGGTGATAAAAAACGGAATCCGTGCGTTAAGTCTGGCTGCTCATAATAAAAATACCTTACTCAATTATCAAAAGAGAAAGGATATCAAATTGTTCGAAAGGATTTTCCAGGGGGACGCAGCAGAAATAAGTGTTTCAGACTTTTATATCGACTTAAAAAAGGTTACATGTATTTTCCAGGTCCAATCCTATTCTCCAAATTCTCTCCAGTCACAATTACAGATGTTCTCTGAACTATTTATCGAAAATCATTCAAACTCCCGCATATGGATTTATAATAAAAAAATTGTCGGAGTGATTGAGACTGCTTGCGAAAAAGAGAAAATGACCAATATCCTCAGCGATTTTCCGGATGCTCGGATAGGTGTAAGTTCCATCGAAAAGAGTGCCGAGATTAAAAAACTCCAAAAGATGTATGAACAGTCCGCATTAGCTTTAACACACTGTCATGTCCAAAATAAGCAGCTAGTGTTTTGGGAGCAGATAGGGATTGAAAAAATGGCCTATCATATTCAGCCAAATTCCTTATTTGATAGGCTTGACGAAGAAATACTCGATCCACTGATTTCGTATGATAGGGAGAAGAGTGCAAATTTAACAGAAACACTGTATGTATACTTAAAATATTTTTTTAACCTGCAGAAATCTAGCAGTGAATTATTTGTTCACCCAAATACGATTAAGTATAGAATGCAAAAAATAAATGAATTGTTGCAGATCGATATTCAAAATCCAACCCACTACTCGATGCTCATGCTCGCTTATTCACTCTACCATTACAAGCAAAGGAAAGATGATTGATCATGCCATTGTTGAGAAGAGACAAAGTCATGTCTCTTTTTTTGTCTCCTTCCAACAATGTAATTCCATTATTTCGTTGTTATAATTTTGAAAAATCAGTTAATTTAACAAAAAGGAGAGTTCAAATGACAAAAACAACGAAATGGCTATTAACCAATTGCAGCATGATTGATGGATGGAGTGATTCGATCATTGAGAATGCCTTCATCAAAATTGAGGAGGGAAAAATAATTGAGGTTCAGCAAGGGGAGCTGAAACAAACAGAAGGTTTTGAGGTCGTTGACTGTACAGGGAAGTATATACTGCCTGGCTTAATCGATTGCCATGTGCACCTTGTATGGAATGGAAGTGCTGATCCACAATCCGTTATTAAGCATGAAGAAAACGATCGGATTGTTCTCGAAGCATACAAGCATGCATTAGATACCCTTCGATTAGGAGTAACAACGGTTCGAGACTTAGGGGCACCTGACAGAACGGTATTGCATGTGAGAGATGTGATCAACTCGAACTTGCTTGCAGGACCTACGATTATTGCATCTGGGGCACCGATCTGTATGACTGGTGGACATGTTCATTATTTAGGATACGAGTCAGATGGTGCGGATGAGGTTCGTAAAAACACAAGAAAGGTTCTAAAGGAAGGCGCGGACCTGGTAAAAGTAATGGCGACAGGCGGGATTTACACGAAAGGGGAAGAGCCTGGTTCGGTCCAATTAACCATTGATGAATTAAGTGCAGCAAAGGAAGAAGCACTAAAGAAGAACAAAAAAGTGGCGGCACATGCAGATGGACTGGAAGGAATTATGAACTGCTTAGAAGTAGGGATCGATACGATTGAGCATGGCATTTATGCTGATCGCCAGGCACTTGAAATCATGAAGAATCAAGGAACGTTTCTAGTCCCGACAATGGCTGTGATGAGACAGCTTACAAGCAGTCCGGATATTCCCGCATTTGCTTTAGAAAAAGCAAAGCAGGTTGTTGAACCGCATTTTAATATGCTAAAGGAAGCGGTTCAAATCGGCGTGAAAATTGCGACAGGCACAGATTGCGGCTCACCATTAACCCCGCCTGCATACTACTTTGATGAATTAGCTATTATGCATGAGGCTGGCATGTCGCCGATGGATGTAATTAAAGCATCAACAAGTGTGGCAGCGGAATGCCTTGGGGTTGAGGATCAAATGGGAAGGATTACTTCTGGATTGCGGGCAGACCTGTTAATTGTAGATAAAAACCCACTTGAGGATTTAAATCGTTTACGAGAAGAGAAGCTTATTATGAAAAATGGTGTTTTTGTAGGATAGCAATAAGGATCAAAACAATAAAAAAGAGGTGAGCACATGAATACGTACTTAGTAGCAGTTATCATTTACTTGGCTTTAATGGCGTTAATTGGCGTATACTTCGGAAAAAAGTCTGTCAAGAACAGCGATGACTTTATGGTGGCAGGCCGCAGTTTACCGTTATTTGTAGTGATGGGGACGTTGCTGGCAACGTTTGTTGGATCAGGAACGGTGGTTGGCGGTGCGAGCTTTATCTATCAATATGGTCCATTTGCCGCTATTTTTAATCTGTCAGGTGGGATTGTTGGTGCGATTGTCTTGTACTTTATCGCTGGCAAAATTCGAAAAGTTGAGATTTATACGGTACCAGAATTACTGGAGAGGAAATTCGGCAAAGCGGCTTTATTCATCTCTTCCATTATTATCATCTTTGCATTCGTTGGGATTACAGCCTACCAGTTCACTGGCGGAGCTTACGTCCTCCAATTAACTACAGGGATACCATTAGAGGCAGGCGCGATTATTATGTGTGTGCTAGTCATCTTTTTAACGGTTAGCGGCGGGCTGTTTTCAGTGGCCTATTCGGATGCACTAAGTGCGGTTTTAATCATCCTTGGATTTATTATTGGGGTTCCATTTGCATTAAATGCAGCAGGTGGTTTTGAAGGATTGGCTATTTCCTTACCAGAAATAAATAAGACATGGAACGGAGGTCTGTCCTTTCCGCAGCTTCTTGGTTTCTTTCTGCCCTTATTCCTGCTTGTACTAGGAGATCAAAACATGTATCAGCGTTTTTCAGCTGCAAAGGATCCAAAGGTTGCACAAAATTCAACGATCGGTTTTTTTGTTGGAAGTATATTTGTTATTGGACTAACAATCATCCTAGCTACAACATCCATTGTTCTATTCCCGAATATTGCACCAGATACAGCGATTTTATCCCTTGCGATTGAAGGCGTGCCATTAGTAGTTGGATTGCTTATGCTATGTGCTGCTGTAGCATTTATCATCACAACGGCAACCTCCTATTTATTATCAGCATCTGGAAATATTGTCCGTGATTTAATCCAGCGCTCTAGTAAAAAGACCTTTTCAGAAGGCAAGCTATTATGGTACAACCGTGTCATTGTCATTATCCTAGGGGTTCTTGCCTATGTGCTGGGACAATTCTTCCCAAGTGTACTTGCCATCCAAATGTATTCCTATACGATGTATGGAGCATCCATCACGCCTGCTCTACTTGCGACTGTACTGTGGAAGCGTGCAACAAAAGCAGGGATAGTAAGCTCCATGGTTGTGGGCGGGGCATCTACCATGCTATGGGAGCTTGGGCTAGATCGCCCGCTGGACTGGAATAGTGTGCTATTCGCCTTGCCATTGTCCGTATTAGCACTGATCATTGTCAGCTTATTAACGAAAAATAAAACGGTATCATCTGACCTTACAACTAATCATGCTGGATAATATAAAAGGAGCTGGAGATTATGGATACAAAGATGCGAATTAATAGATTGAAAGAGTATATGAGGGAACAGTCCATTTCTGCCGCGTTTGTCTTTCATCCGGATCATCAATTTTATATAACGGGTTTTAAAGCCCTTATCTACTCCAGACCCATTGTCTTTCATTTGCATGAAAAGACAGCGATGATTGTTCCTGGGCTGGAAGAAACCCACGCTAAAGAGCATGCGATAGTAGATGATGTGCTTGTTTATTATGAGCATCCGAATGCGGAGAAGACAGAGACAACTCATATGCAGTATATCAAGCAATTGCTTGAAAAAAGTCCTGCGTCATCAATAGTTGGGGTAGATCTATCCTTTATTCCAGGTGAAATCCTTCAATTGATTCAGGAATTAGGCTACCAGGCAGTGGATATTGGCCAGTATATTTATAAGATGCGGTTTATAAAAGATGAAGAAGAAATTCATATGCTCGAACAAGCCGGAAAGCTTGTGAATTTAGCTGTCGCCCGATCATTGGAGAAGATTTGTATAGGTACGACGGAAATGGAAATTGATGCAGCTGGAAATGCAGCCCTATTTGAAGCAACTGCTACACAGCATCCGGATGCAGTTATTGATGTCGTGGTGATGTCCCCTTCAGGTTTAAAGAGAAGTATCATGCCGCATGTATTTTCGAACACAAGAAGAATTGCAGCGGGTGATGTCATTATTCATAGCAGACAGGTTGGGTTAAATGGCTACCGTGCAGAATTAGAGAGAACCGTCATAGTAGGAAAGCCAAACCTAGAACAAAAGAGAGCATTTCAAGCAGCTATCGATGCACAGCAGCGTGCCATTGATTTTATTAAGCCTGGTGTTAAATTGTCAGAAGTAGACGGGGCAGCACGGCAGGTATTTGAGAAAGCAGGGCTTGATCAATATGCGATTCATCGGACTGGCCACGGGATTGGAGTATCCGCCCATGAACAGCCATTTTTACGATATGATCATCACGATGTAGTAGATGAAGGGATGGCTTTCTCGATTGAACCGGGTATTTATATCCCGGGAGTAGGCGGATTCAGACATTCCGATACCGTTCTCATTACAGCGGATGGGTGCCGGTTAATTACTGACTATCCAAGTGATATGGAATCACTGCTCTATTAATCTAATTTAGAAAGGAAGGAGTGCTTGTGCTTCTTCCTTTCAATTCTTTAAGGAGGGAATCTCAAATGGAATATATTATCTCAAATATACAATTAATGTATGGCGAAGAATTAGAGGTAAGGGAACATACGGCTCTATGGATAAAGAATGGCTTAATAAAGGAAGTAGTAGATGAGTCACAGCTCCCAGCAGGTGTAAAGGTGATTGATGGAAAAGGAGCATATCTAGCCCCTGGTTTAATAGATTTACATATTCATATGATGTGGGATGGTTCATTAAACCCCGTACGAACCTCTGAATCGGAAGGCTTTGAACAAATGCTCATTAGAGCCGTTTCTAATTGCCAAACCTATCTTCATCACGGAATTACCACAGTCAGAGACATTGGTTCGATTGACGATATTGCCCTGCACGTAGCAAAGGGGATCAAAAGAGGGCTCATTCAAGGACCAGACGTGATCGCAAGCGGAAAAACATTAACGATGACTGGTGGACATGATCCGTTTTGGGCCAGATTTGTTGATGGGAAGGATGAAGCACTAAAAGGGGTCCGTGAACAAATTTTTAAAGGGGCAGAAGTCATTAAAGTCAGTGCGACCGGAGGGGTCTACGGAAGAACAGAGGGGGAAGAAGTAGGAAATGCCGAGCTCAGCTTGGAGGAGCAGCAAGTCATATGTGAGGAAGCCCATCGCTTTGGCCTCAAAGTAGCCTCCCATGCCATTGGCAGTGAGGGAATCTATCATTCGATCATTGCAGGTGTCGATACAATTGAACATGGGCATTTTTTAGATGATGAATTAATTGGTTTAATGGAAGAAAGAAATACGGCATGGATTCCAACATTGTTCGTCTATAAGCAAATCGCAACAAAGGAAGGCATTCCAGCCTATGCAAGAGATAAAGCTATTGAAATAGTGAATAGGCATAGAAAAGCCTTTGAATCCTACTTTGAACGGAATCTTTTAATTGGCGCTGGTTCTGACGCAGGTTCCCCATGTACCTCCCACACGGCGTTACTAGATGAATTATATACGATGTACGAGATAATTCCTGATGCCAAAAAGATACTGAAGACAGCAACCGTTAATGCAGGGAAAATACTTGGAAGAAATGTAGGACAGATTCAAGAAGGCTATCGGGCGAATATTATTTTGCTGAAGGAGAATCCGCTGGTGGATTTGAGGAATTTGGAGGGGGTTAAGAAAGTTGCTGTGGGAGGGGAATTTGTTACCAGATGATAGAGGACTTTTAAGTTAAGTAAAACTAGGGAAATACGTGTTTTTTATTATGAAGTCAAAAAGATTAAAGAGTTGGAATGTGATAAACTCTTTAATCTTTTTTGTTCATACTGTACCTAATCCACGTAAGAATTGTTTTTATTGGAGAATACATCTAACGGAGCACCTGAAAGAATATCCTCTTTTTATAGATTTGCCTCCAAAACAAATTCATAGTTGATTTATTTTTTAAAAAGTCTGAATTTTTGTAAAGTGTTTTACATTAATCAAAACTTCTTGATATTATAATTGATTTAATCTTGGTAGTTAATGTATGAAGGTGGTGAAGTTTTGATTAAGGAGTGGATGGATGTAAAGGAGGAAGCTGCAGAGTATCTGAGCAGGTTGATTCAGATTAATACGAGCAATTCCCTGCAAAATGAAATGGAAGCGATTAGGTTTTTAGTAGAGATTGCAGAAAGAAATGGGCTGTACACGAAGGTACATCAAACGGGAGAAAATAGAGGGAATGTTGTTATCTCCTTAAAACCTGATTATCATGAGCCAATCATTCTTTTGTCTCACTTGGATGTTGTTCCTGCAAATGATGAAGATTGGAAGGTTCCACCTTTTAGCGGAGAAATTATAGATGATGTGATGTGGGGAAGAGGAACGATTGATACGAAGCAATTAACCATTACTCACCTTATGGTTCTCCTTCTATTAAAACGAAATAACATCACAATAAATAAAGATGTAATTATGGTTGCAACTTCTGATGAGGAAAATGGCAGTCAATTTGGGTTGATTCCCTTTTTAGAAGATTATCCATATCTTTTTAAAAATACTTTTGTATTCAATGAGGGGGGAGGCTTCCCAATCCTGATTGATGAAAACATATACTATTTATGTGAATTGGGACAAAAAGGTTTGGCTAAAGTGAAAATTACAGCAAAAAACGACGTTACTTCTACCCCTTACCTTCCTAATAACAGTGCATTGCAAATTAGTATAAAGATAATTGAAGCTTTTCAGTCTCCAGAAATCATCGAAAGAATTCCTTCATCGACGAATACATTATTCTCTACAATTGCTTTTGACAAAGGGATATCTTTTTCAGATAAAGACTTTGAAACATTTATGAAGATTATTCCGTCTTCCTATGTCTCTCTATTTAGAGCAATGGCGAAGTCAACTTTTTCAATTACAAAATGGGATGGGGGTAAGAAACACTCCACCGCAGGAAAAAAATATGAGATGTACTTGGATTGCAGACCTATTCCTTCAGTAACAAGAGATTTATTTAAGGAAATGTTACGAGAAATTCTAGGCGATCTGCCTGTTGAATACGAAATATTGTCTTTCTCACAGGGCTATGAATCTCAAATCAATCAGACTCACTTAGCTATTTTTGAAGAAGAAGTAAAAAAAGAAGTGCCACATGCAAAGGTGGTTCCATTTTTATCAATTGGCGGAAGTGACTCAAGACATTTGAATTCACTTGGTTCTCAAATCTATGGGTATTGCCCGATGTTACCTGACATGACCTTTGATAAGGTCATTACAATGGTTCATGGAGTAAATGAAAGAATACCTTTAGAATCATTAAGATTCGGTATTCAAAATATGTACAACATCCTTGTTAAATTGGAAGGGAGCGATTGATATGATAACAGCTACGAAAGAGATTACATCCGAAAAATTGATACAAGCAACTAATCTATTAAATCAGTATGGCTTGGATACATGGTTATTACTTACAAGGGAAGGGTCTGACCCCGCAATGCCATTAGTAGTGGGGGTCCGATCCGTTCATAAGGCAGCCATCTTTATCCGAAGCAATGGGGAGCATATTGCACTTACATCTGTAAGTGATAGAGGAAGCTATGAAGCTACGAATCTATTTAAAAAGGTGCAAGTCTATGAGGCGAGCATGGAAGAAGCTTTTCTTAACCTATTTGATGAAATCCAGCCACAAAATCTCGCATTAAATATATCAGAAAGTGATCACTTATGTGATGGACTTACTCAAGGTTTGTATGAATGGCTGGAGGATGTTCTTGGCGTAGAAAGACTAGCTAAAATCGAAGTATCAAGTGAAGTCATTCTAAAAAAGCTGCGCAGTATCAAGACCCCAAGTGAGTTGGAAAATATCAAACAAGCGATCAATCATACGACAGATATTTATGATGAAGCATTTGTTCAGATCAAATGCGGCATGACAGAAAAAGAGATTGGGCAATTGTTTGTCGAAGGGATGAAAAAACGAGGGGTAGCAAACGGCCACGGTGATTCTAATGAGCCGCCTCTCGTATGTATCGTTCGTAAGGGATTAGCCCACAGAAAGCCAGGTAACCACAGGACGGAACCAGGCGACATTGTGATCATCGATTTCAGCCTGAAGTACAACAATTATTGTTCAGACATTGCCCGAACTTTCTATATTCTTAAAGATGGTGAAACACAAGCACCTGAAGATATTCAGATAGCTTTTGATACAGCAATTGCGGCGATCACTGCATCCATTCATGCATTACAGCCAGGAAAGGCAGGCTATGAGGTGGATGCGGTTGGAAGAAGCGTGATTGAGGAAGCGGGATATCCAACTATCCGTCACTCTGTTGGACACCAAATCGGCAGAGCCACACATGATGGTGGAACCATCCTTGGTCCAAAACGGGTACCCCCGAGACCAGAAGTGGAAGGAATTATTGAAGTGAGTGAAGTCTATGCGATTGAACCAACTGTTATTCAGGATAACGCATTGCCATGTGTTTTAGTTGAAGAGAATGTTCTTGTAACAGAAGGTCAGCCAATCATTTTGAGCAAACGCCAGACTGAACTTATCTTAATCTCTTCAGAAGGCTGATGATGATGGATTTGATCAAAGAAGCATTGCATCATTTTAGAGAAATAATAAAGATTGATACGACAAATCAGCTTGAGACTGAATATAAGGTAGCTGAATATTTAAAAGGTGTTTTAGAAAAAGAGGGAATTGCATCACAACTTGTCTATAGTCCAAATAACAGGGCTTCGATCATTGCGAAATTAGCTGGAAATAATGAGGCGGAAAAGCCACTTGTCCTTTTATCTCATATGGATGTGGTGGAGGCAACAGAAGAGGAATGGACATTTCCTCCTTTTTCAGCAACCATAGACGGTGGAAATATTTGGGGGCGTGGAACCCTTGATACAAAACAGCTAACCATTATGCATCTGATGGCATTCATTCAATTAAAAAGAAGCAATCAACCTTTGAACGGTAACATCTTCTTTATTGCAACAGCTGATGAGGAAAACGGAAGCAAAGAGGGAATGGAATTTGTTTCAAGTGAATATCCTGAATTTTTTGAAAAGGCAACTATCCTAAGTGAAGGAGGAGGCTTTATTGTCCCTTGTGAAGATGAAATATATATGTTATTTGCTGCTGGTGAAAAAGGGACTGCTAGAGTTAAGCTCACATCTTTTGGAGATGGGGGACATGCAGGAAGTCCGCCAGAGAATCAGGCTGTCCTAATATTAACACAAGCTCTTAGAATAATTAATCATTTAAAGCTTCCTTCTGGCGATTATCCAATCCTTCATTATTTTCATCACGAATTAAAAGGGATGATGAGTAAGGAGGGGGAACAAGGCGATTTAGTTAGAAGGCTATTTGATTACATGGCGCATATGACATTCACACCTGAATTACTTACTGTTGGCGGAGAGCAGTTGAATGTGATTCCGTATAAGGCAGAGGCAATCCTTGAATTTAGAACGCTTCCGAATCAAACAAGAGAGCAGTTTGAATCATACTTAAAAGAATGGCACCTCCCTCCAAATGTAAATTGTGAGTTGCTATCTTTTGAAAAAGGATATGAAAGTGATCCAGAGGAAGAAATCATCAAGTTGTTTAAAGAGACATCCTCTCTATATGGAAAAAAGATAAAATGGGTACCTTTCACTGCGTTAGGTAAAACAGATGGAAGGTTTGTTGGAGATGTATCGAGCCAAATTTATGGCCTATCTCCAACCTTAACTCCTTTTACAGAGGTCCTCAAAAGGGTTCATAACAAGGATGAACGAATCGAAGTAGAGTCATTTGAATACGGTGTAAAACTTATGACAGCCGTTTTAAAAAAGTTATGTATATCAAATGGAGGTGGAGAAAGTGTATCAGGTACAAAAAGAGAAACTGAACCAAGCGCTCGAAAGTTTACGCGAACAAAATATTGATATATGGCTGATCCTTACATCGGAGGGAAGTGATCCGTGTATCCCTCTTGTCACAGGTGTGGGGACGGTTGGACCAGGTGTTTTTATTGTAACGAAAGAGGGAGAAAAGTTCGCTCTTTGCAGCAGTATTGATGCGCAGGATATAGAAGAGTCTGAGCTATTCGATGAGGTCTACAAGCATTCTGGCAGTTTAGCAGTTTTACTTGCTGAAGTGGTAGGAAAGATTAATCCGAACAAGATTGCGCTAAATATTTCGAAAGAAGAACATTTAACAGATGGATTAACTGCCGGACGGTATCGCTGGTTAAAGAAAACGTTAAAAGATGTATTCGAAGGTGAATATGTCTCTTCAGAGGAATTTCTCACATTAATTCGAAGTATCAAATCAAAAACTGAAATTGAGCATATTGACAAGGCAGTTAAGATCACAGAGGCAATCTATAAACAGGTCTTTACTGAAATGAAAGCAGGAATGACTGAAAAAGAATTAGGAGCTTTATTTGTTAAAGAGTTGGAGAAACACAAAGTGGTCAACGGAGTAGATCGCACGCTGTCTATGCCAATTGTATTAAAAGAGAACATTGCACATAGAGGGCCAGGGAATGCTGTTGTTGAAGAAGGAGACCTTGTAATTTTTGACTTTAGTGTTGAGGTAAATGGGTATGTTTCGGATATTGCAAGAACGGTCTATTTCTTAAGAGAAGGTGAAACGGAACCTCCTGAAGAAATTCAGGCTGCATTCTCAGCTGTACATGAGGCTATTACAAAAGCTGCCCTCATGATAAAACCGGGTGTTAAAGGGCATGAAGTAGATTCAGCAGCAAGAAACCATTATGGTTCGCTTGGCTATCCGGAAATTACCCATGCGACTGGTCACCAAATCGGAAGAGATGTACATGATGGAGGTGTACTGCTAGGTCCGAGATGGAAAAGATACGGAAATGCACCTTTCGGAGAGCTTAAAGAAGGAATGGTTTTTACAATTGAACCAACGTTATTTTTAGACAATGGGATCCATTTTATTGTTGAGGAAAATGTTGTCGTTACATCTGATGGAGTTAAGTATTTAACAGAACGTCAGGATGAAATAATCTGCATCCAAACTACCAAAAAAGAAGGGAAGGAGATTCTTGAAAAAATACCTGATTAAAAGACTGCTTCAATCCATTCCCATCTTAATTGGCATCACAATTATGACCTTTGCAATCATGCAATTATCTCCAGGAAATCCCATGCAAACAATGATTGACCCTAAAATATCTTCTGAAGAAATGCAAAGGGCTCAAGAGAATCTCGGTTTGAATGACCCATTGCCGGTTCAATATTTTACTTGGATCAAGGAAGTTTTCACAGGGAATCTTGGATATACCGTGAAAACAGGTCAGCCAGTAGGTCAACTGATTTTGGAACGTTTGCCTGCCACGCTGTTATTAACAGGTACGGCCTTTGTAATGGCATTTGTAGTTGGCATACCATTAGGGGTTTATTCAGCAACCAATCGCTTTAAGGCACCAGATTATGTATTAACCGTTTTGTCTTTCATTGGTATTTCTATTCCGTCTTTCTTTTTCGGGTTAGGGATGATATTTATTTTCGCATTAAAGCTTGGGTGGATGCCTACATCTGGAATGGTTACCATTGGTGCTGATTTGACGGGCTTTGCTAAGTTTATGGATTATGTCAAGCATGTCACGATGCCATCCATTGTACTTGCATTACCGACAATCGCTGTTGTTATGCGCTTTACTCGTTCCAGCATGCTAGAAGTACTTAACCAAGACTTTATTCGAACGGCTGATTCTAAAGGATTAAGCAAATTAAAGGTTAACCTGAAGCATGCATTAAGAAATGCGCTGATTCCAGTTATTACGATATTTGGTTTATCCATTCCCTTCTTATTCGGTGGTGCCTATATTACAGAGCATATTTTTAACTGGCCTGGAATGGGAAGCTTAGGAATTCAGTCAATCGTTGCAAGAGAATACCCCGTCATCATGGCTCTAAATCTATTTACCTCAATCTTAGTGATGACAGGTAATTTATTGGCTGATGTTATGTATGCATGGGCAGATCCAAGGATTAGGTACTGACTATGAGTAAAGGGGGGATTATATGAGTAACGTGGAATTACAGCACAATCAAGCGGGACTAGTTCAAATAAATAGAAAAAAAAGATGGCGAACCAATGCTTCGTGGAAACGATTTAAAAAGAATAAGCTAGCCGTGTTCGGAGCAATCGTCCTTATAACGTTACTCATCGTTTCTGTATTAGCTCCAATCCTTGCACCACATAACCCTTACGAATCGACAAAAGGAGAGCTGGGATTATTTGATGTTCTTGCCCCTCCTAGTGGTGAGCATCTGCTTGGTACGGATAGCTTAGGAAGGGATATGTTATCACGGATTATATATGGCGGAAGAGTATCCTTAACAGTTGCTTTTGTTGCTGTAATGATTGCGACATTTACCGGTGTGCTGCTCGGAGTTGTAGCAGGCTATTATGGAAAATGGGTCGATACGGTAATTATGCGAATCACGGATGTCGTCATTTGTTTCCCAGTCCTTTTCTTAGCAATCACGGTTGCAACTATTCTCAAACCTAGTCTATTCAATGTAATTATCATTATTGGTTTAGTAAGTTGGACGACGATGACAAGGCTCGTGCGAGGAGAAGTTTTGCGATTAAGGGAAATGGAGTATATTGAAGCAACGAAAGCGATGGGGCAAAGTGATTTCATTATAATAATTAAACATATCCTGCCAAACATTATGGCACCGATTATAGTACAAGGAACACTTCAGACTGCCGAGGCCATCTTAACGGAATCTGCACTCAGCTTCTTAGGGGTAGGTGTTCAGCAGCCAATTCCAAGCTGGGGTAATATGCTAAATGAAGCAACATCGATTATGGTTCTGCAATTTAAGCCATGGGTTTGGATGCCAGCCGGATTTGCAATTCTGCTCACTATTCTTTGTATTAACTTTGTGGGAGATGGACTCCGAGATGCATTAGATCCTAAGGAAAAAAATTAAAACATATGGGGGAAACTAAATGAAGAAAAAGTTTGGTCTTATTAGCGTATTTTTCCTATTCGTGTTCCTTTTCTTAGCCGCTTGTTCATCGGATACAACAACAAATAATAATAATAATAATACAGACAAAGAAAACGATAATACATCTTCAACTGAAACCTCAAAAGAAGAAACGCCAAAAGAGGTAGGTACTGTAACAGTTGCCTTCAATAGTGAACCAGGGAATCTTAACCCTGTTATTTGGGCAACGACATCAGATACGAACGTAACTCATATGGTATTTGACTCACTCGTTATTCCAGATAAGGAATTGAAAATGGTAGGTCGTCTTGCGGAAAGCTGGGAAGTATCCGAGGATGGCAAAACATATACTTTTCATCTGAAAAAAGATGTGAAATGGCATGATGGCGAGCCATTTACAGCTAAGGATGTGGAGTTTACATTTACGTCATTAGCCGATAGCACATATGATGCTGGAGCGTATTGGAGAGTTGATCCAATCGTGGGTGCTGCTGAATATAAGGAAGGGAAGGCAGACAAAATTGAAGGAATCGAAGTTGTAGATGATCATACGATTAAGTTTACAACAAAGGAGCCGTTTGCTCCATTTATTTCAGGGCTGTTTATTGCCGTACTTCCTGCACATATTCTACAAGACACGCCTCCTGGTGAATGGGAAAAGCATGCTTCAAACCGTTCACCAATTGGTACGGGGCCATTCAAGTTTGTGAAATGGGAATCAGGTCAATATATTGAGCTAGAGGCAAACAAAGAATATTTTGCTGGAGCACCAAAATTAGATAAAGTAATTGTTCGTTTTGGAGATGCGAATACAATGCTAGCATCTGTATTGAGTCAGGATGTAGATATCACTTCCGTACCAGTTGCGGAAACGCCGTCCGTTGCAACACTGGATTTTGCTAGCTTAGTAAATCAGGATGCATTAAGTGTTTATTATGTAGGATTTAACTCGAAAAATGATCATTTTAATGATCCGAAGGTTAGACAGGCCCTTGCTCATGCAGTCAATAAAGAGGCAATGGTTGCTTCAATTCTAGGGGAATATGGAGAAGTAGCAGATGATGTGTTCCCATCCGCTCACTGGTCACATAGCCCGAATTTAAAAGTTTATGACTATGATACTTCTAAATCAGATGCATTGCTTAAAGAAGCTGGATATCAAAAAAATAGCAAGAGTATTTATGAAAAGGATGGCAAGGAGCTAAGCTTTTTAATGGAGGTTCCTACTGGTACGAAAGAAAGAGAAAAATCAGGCGTCTTATTAAAGCAAATGTGGGAAGAACTAGGTGTGAAAATGGAAATTCGTTCACTTGATTTCCCAACGCTTGTAACGAAACTATTACCTACTACTGATGATGGAAAGCAAAGAGAAGTGACGAAAGAAGACTATGATGCTTATATTCTAGGATTTGGTATTGAAGCAGATCCAGATGAATATAGAAGCTACTTCGGCAGTGCGTATATGCCTCCTAATGGGTATAACTTTGTTGGTTATTCTAATCCGAAAGTTGATGAATTGCTTGAGGCTCAAACAAAAGAAATTGATCTTGAAAAACGTCAGCAATTAATCTGGCAAGTAGGAGAGAAACTTGCGGAGGATGAGATTTGGATTCCATTATACGAACAAGTCTCTCCATTTGTAGTAAATAATAGAGTTGTAGGGTTCGAACCTGACTTTAGAGGTGCTACATTTAACGCTAAAGACTGGTCTGTAAAATAATTAAAATCCTAAAAGAGGGTAGGGTGTTATCCCTTGTGTTAATGGAGGGGTACCACCCTATCTACTTATCTTAAGGGGGCCGGAGGTGGAATGATGCAAAAAAGAATCGAGCAAGTAAGAAGCTTTCTCCAAGAAAAGGAACTAGACGCTATTTTCATCTATTCATATGAAAATAGAAGATATTTTTCCGGATTTTCAGGAAGCAATGGATACTTATTACTTACGAATGAGTATTGTGGGTTGATTACTGATCAACGATATACAGAACAAGCAAAAGAGCAATCTCCACATTTTGAAATTATCACTCATGGGATCGACCCTTTTACCACAATACAAGCCGTATTTAAAGGGAAAGACATCTCAAAGATTGGCTTTGAGTCGGAATCAGTATCCGTTCATTTATTTAATAGATTGAAATCTATGTTTAGCGAATATGAATGGTTTCCCCTAACGAAAGAACTCCTAACTATCCGAAAAGTAAAAGATGATACTGAAATTGAGATGATTAGGAAGGCTATTGCCATATCAGACCAGGCTTTTGCGGAGTTGATTCCATTAGTGAAGCCAGGCATGACTGAAAAAGAAGTTGCTGTCGAATTGGAGTATCTGATGGGCAAATTGGGACATGAAGGCCCAGCGTTCGGCACAATTGTTGCCGCAGGGAATCGTGCAGCATTCCCACATGCGATTCCTTCTTCTAAAATTATTAACAATAACGAATTCCTCTTAATTGACTATGGAGTAAAATTCATGGGATATATGTCGGATATGACTAGAACCATCGTTATAGGATCACCTAATGAAGAGTTAAAGAAATACTATGACTTCGTTCATGAGGCGTTAGAAAAATCCATTGAAGCTGTTAAATCTGGAATGACTGGACACGAATTAGATGCTGTGGCTAGAAATGTATTTAAACGTGAAGGCGTTGAAGAATATAGCTTAAGGGGATTAGGACATGGCGTCGGCTTACAGATTCATGAGAATCCAAGAGTTGTCCTCGATTCTGAAGAAGTTCTGGAACCAGGAATGGTATTTACCATTGAGCCAGGTTTGTATGTACCTGGAAAAGTGGGTGTCCGCGTGGAGGATATTGTTCTTGTGAAGGATGGTGGATGCGAAATTTTAACGGGTACACCAAGGCATATCTATATTTGAGGTGGATAGGAGTGCGGGTATGGAAAACTTATTGGAGGTTAACAACCTTAAAACCTATTTTTATAACGACGGTGCTGAAACGGCGGCAGTAGACGGGGTATCTTTTGAATTAAAAAAGGGTGAAACGCTTGGTCTAGTAGGGGAATCAGGAAGTGGAAAAAGTGTGACCTCTCTTTCTATTTTACAGCTAATTCAAAAGCCACATGGAAAAATAATTGATGGAGAGGTTATTTTTAAAGGAAAAGATCTTGTCAAAATGGGAGAAAAGGAAATTAGAAGAGTTCGTGGAAACGATATCTCAATGATTTTTCAGGAACCAATGACTTCCTTAAATCCCGTTTTTACTGTAGGAAATCAAATTATGGAAGTGCTTACTCAACACCAAGGCCTATCAAAAAAGGAAGCTAGGGTAAGAGCCATAGAGATGTTGAAGGTAGTAGGAATTCCTTCTGCAGAACAAAGAGTCGATCAGTATCCACACCAACTTTCAGGCGGCATGAGACAAAGAGTCATGATTGCGATGGCATTAGCTTGTAATCCAGATTTACTCATTGCAGATGAACCGACAACTGCTCTAGATGTAACAACCCAGGCACAAATATTAGAACTTATGAATGAGCTTAAAGAGAAACTGGAAACGGCAATTTTACTGATCACACATGATCTCGGAGTTGTTGCAGAAACAGCAGATAAAGTGGCTGTTATGTATCTTGGCCGGATTGTTGAATATTCTGATGTGGAAACGTTTTTCGAGGAACCTAAACATCCTTATTCACAAGGGTTAATTAAATCAGTTCCAAGTATAGATAATCGAGTCGACCGACTTAATCCTATTATTGGGCAGGTTCCACATCCATCCGAGGTCAAAAGCGGATGCAGGTTCGCTAGCAGATGTGAACGTGTTCAACCAATCTGTCTGCAGGATGAGCCAAACCTCATTGATTTACAAGGTCATAAGGTAAGATGCTGGATGTATTCTGATAATTGGATTGAAAAAGGGGTGGAAACGAATGCCGGAGAAGTTACTTCAAGTAGAGGCGCTTAAAAAGTGGTTTCCAATCGAAGGAGATGGGTTGCTCTCTAAAAATCAAAATATAGTAAAAGCTGTAGACGATATTAGTTTTTATATTGAGAAGGGGGAAACACTTGGCCTTGTAGGTGAATCGGGGTGTGGAAAGTCAACAGCTGGAAGAGTTATTTTACGCCTCATTGAAGCGACAGAAGGAAGAATCATAATCGAGAATGAAGATATCCGTGCGTTATCATCAAAAAAGTTAAAGAAAAAACGAAAAGATATGCAAATTGTTTTCCAAGATCCTTATGCTTCATTAAACCCGCGCTTAAAGGTTGGGCAAATTCTTGAGGAACCAATGTCCATTCACATAAACATTAGTAAGAAAGAGAGAAAAGAAAGAGTGAAGCAGATCATGGCGGATGTTGGCTTAAATGCTGCATATATTGATCGATACCCTCATGAATTTTCAGGAGGCCAAAGACAACGGATCGGAATTGCAAGAGCTTTAGCTGTGAACCCTAAATTAATTATTATGGATGAACCGGTATCTGCCCTTGATGTGTCTGTTCAAGCCCAAGTGTTAAACCTCATTCAAGATTTACAAGCAAAGTATAAACTAACCTATTTGTTCATTACTCATAATCTGAGTGTTGTAAAGCATATCTCAAATAGGATTGCTGTTATGTATCTTGGGAAAATTGTAGAGATCTCAGAACGGGATGAGTTTTTTGAAAATCCGAAACATCCTTACTCCCAAGCCTTACTTTCAGCCATTCCTAAACCCGATCCAAAATTGAAAAGACAAAGGGTTATTTTAAATGGGGATATACCGAGTCCTGTTAATCCCCCAGAAGGATGCCGATTCCATACTCGCTGTCCGTATGTGATGGATATATGCAAATCAGTACAGCCAGAATTGAAGGATGCTGGAAATAATCATTTTGTAGCTTGTCATCTTGAATCGGTAATAACTAGAAAGGAAGAGTGAAATGGAACAATATGATGTTGTAATAGTTGGTGCGGGGATAATCGGCTGTTCGATTGCCTACTTTCTTACTGAAGCAGGGTATTCGAATGTGTTAGTCATTGATAAAACTGGGATTGCTTCTGATATTACTGGAATTTGCCCTGGGGGAGTTCGGCAGCAATGGGGAACTGAAATAAACTGTATCATGTCCAAAAGGTCTACCGAGTTTTTTCAATCAATTAATAACCGTCTCGATCCCGAGTATGAAATAAAATTTAGAAATGTAGGTTACTTATACACGTTCCATTCTGAAGATGCAAAAAATAAGTACGCGAAAAGTGTTACCCTCCAAAATTCACTAGGTATACCAACAAAATTTATCACACCAAGTGAGGCAAAAGAGATCGTTCCTGGAATTAACGAATCAAGTTTCATTTCGGCTTCATTTTGTGAGACAGATGGCTTCGCGGATGATGCGTATCATGTGACAAATAGTTTCGCTGCAGCAGCAAAGCGAAAAGGAGTAAAGTTTGTAAGTGATACAGTTGAAAATATCGTCGTTGAGAATGGAATTGTAAAAGGAGTAAATTGTTCGAATAGGGGATACATTTCTTCTGAAAAGGTCGTAAATGCTGCTGGATTAGGATCTAAGAAACTGGCAGAGACGGCAGGGGTTGATTTGCCAATTAATTTTGAGGTAAGGCGTATTCTTTACACGAACAGAGTGACTGAACGTATTCTTGAGCCATTACTTATTTCGTTTGAAAAGGGATTTGCAGCTAAGCAATTAACCGATGGAACAATTTACTTAAGCTATCTTGGGAAAGACTTGCAGCCACCATACAATATGTTTGATTTTCAATTACGCGCTGCTGAAGTAGGAACGGAAATTTTTCCTCAACTTGAGGAACTCGTTTTCCATAGCCATGTTGATGGTACGTATGACAGTACCCCTGATCACCAAGCGATACTAGGAGATGTGGATGGCTTACCTGGTTACTATCAAGCAGCGGGGATGAGCGGACATGGCTTTATGATGTCTCCAGCAATTGGGGAAGCCGTTGCATCAATTGTTACAGGAAAAACACTAAAAATAGATGTTTCAAGTTTGCATTACCGCCGCTTTGCAAATCAGAAGCTTATTTTTGAACCGAGTGTAGTATAAGGAGTGAAGTGATGAATACATTAAAAATCGCATTCTTAGATTTAGATGTTTCCATTCGAGCACAAGTGTTAAGTGATAAGGCTCCTTCGACGAGCGAGGCATTCATGAAATTACTCGAATACCCGATCCCATCAATGGCAAGGCATGCTATGTACACAGGGAAAGAAATTTCAATCCAGCTACCAGTTGAAGCATGTCAAGAAACTGCACTACATAATCCAAATAAGGAGAACTTAACATGCTTCCCTCAACCAGGTGATATTCTGTATACGTTTATGCCTGCGTACGCATGGGGAGGTGTTCCCACCCCGATATATGATTTCGGTCTTTTCTATGGCAGAGATGCACGAACTTTTTTCCCAGCCGGATGGCTTCCTGGCAATCTATTTGCAAGAGTCGTAGAGAAGGATTTAGAAGAATTAGAGGAAATTGGAAAGATTATACATGTTAAAGGTCAGCAAAGACTATTGCTGGAATTAGAGTGAAAATAATAGTTTATCTGCACCTCTTATTGAGGTGTTTTTTTGTACACTCTGGCTAACTCTGGCATCGATTGAATAGTAATGGTGGTTTCATGAGTAAAACGAATTGAATTGGGGTGACAAGTGACATACAAGCAACATTTTGGTTCATAATATGACAGCATGATCAAGCACAGACATGGATAACTCCTTAGGTAATTTTTAATTTCTATATAAATAAGGCTAGCCTTAAAAACAGGCTAGCCTTGTTATATCTATTAAAAGTCGAAAACATTCAATGAGATAATTCTTTTAATTGTAATAAGCAATTGACTATATCTTCTTCACTGTTATAGATGTGTGGTGCAATTCTTATAACATCCTTCCGTGCAGATACCACGAATCCCGCCTGTTTTAATTGCTTTTCGATGTTATTCGCATTATTAACATAAATAGCCGTACATGTGCCTTTCTTATTATTGTCTAAAGGGCTTGCGATTTCAAAACCAAGTTCGGCAGCTTTTTTAATAGTAAAGGAAGAAAGTTTTGCTAGATGATATTTTATTGTATCCATTCCAATTTCTTCAATGAAAGACAAAGCAGCATCTGCAATGTATGCATTGATAACAGGAGGTGTACCTGTATTAAAACGCTGTGCTGAATGGGCGTAATCTAAATGTTTTAAATCAAAGGCAAAAGGGTTTGCTTGTCCAAACCATCCTGTTGTAGTTGGATACAGCCGTTCTGCCAGTTCTTTTTTTACATAAAGGAAGGATATACCTGGTACCCCGAGTAGATACTTTTGCATTCCCGTAACTAAGATATCTATGTCCATGTCTTTTACATCAATATTTACCGCACCAGCTGATTGATAGGCATCCACTAATAGAAGAGAGCCTTTTTTATGAGCGATGTTAGCAATATCCTTAATGTTTTGTTTAAAACCATTGTAATATGAAACATGAGAGATACAAGTTAGAGCTGTGTTTTCCGTAATATGAGTTTCATAGTTTTCTATAGGAATCATATTATTTTCTGCTGGAATAAACGTAACATGAAAATCTTGGATATGTTTTTGTGCCAAGACGGCATGTCCTACGCAAGGAAAATCCATTTCAGTTATACAAACGTCTTGCTTATTTAGGTCAAGTGAATGTAAAATAGATGAAATAGAATCAGAAACTGAAGATAGGACTGCAACCTCACTCGAATCACAATTAATGATTTTAGCAAATCTTTCTTTGGCTCGATTTACTTTCTCCATCCAAGTCTCCCAAGACATTCCTTCATCTAGTAAACTATTTTTATACTCATCCATGGCATTCATTACATCAAGAGAAATAGCGCTTTGAGAACAGCTAGAAAGTATTATCTTTTTTTCCAAACCTGGGAACTCTGATCTAACTTGTAGTAACGTTTCAGTATTCATTTTCAAAATCCCTTCCTTTAATGAGGTGATAAATATGAATGATGTGGTTCAAGAATTCAATTTTCTCAACCCTTGGCTAGATAATCTTCCATATACTTGGTCTGAGTTAAAGAATCATAGTGAAAAAGTTACTTATAAAAAGCATGAAACAATTTTTAATCAGAACGAAACAGGAAATTATATTTACATAATTGAAAGTGGTCGTGTTCGTCTTTTTTTAATCTCCCCCAATGGGGAGGAAAAAGCTCTTGCGATCATCGGGAAAAATGGAATCTTGGGTGAGTGTTCTTTAAATGGTGATTCGGGTTATGCAACTAATGCTATTACCGCTTCTGAGGTTGTATTACTAAGGACTTCTAAGGAAAGTTTTTTTGAATTTCTTTCTAAAAAACCACAGTATATTTCCCAAGCATTTGATCTAATTACAAAGAAATATCGTCTCCTATGTTCACAGTCTTTACAATTAAGCTACATGAAAGCATTGCCAAGGATTTGTGCCGCATTTATCCAGTTGTCGATTCAATACGGTGAGAAAATTGATGAAAAACAAATTAAATTAACCATTAATTTTACCCATCAAGAGTTAGCAAATCTTTTAGGAACTACAAGAGTTACGGTCGCAAAAAATATTAAATGGCTAGAAGACAATGCGCATATTTCTAAACAAGGAAAATCCTACATAATCAAAAATATTGATGAACTGGCTAATCTTGCAAATGAAAAAATGCTATTGACATAAGCTTATTATAGATCAATTTTTCAGAAAATAATGTAAAATACTTAACAGTCAATAAAGTTTTTGGCTCCTTTTTCCATTATGCAGTGAGTCAATCAATTAGTTTAGACCCTATGTACACATTTTGAATGCTGGAATTTATAGAAATGAATTAAGTAGAGTCGATTATGTCGACTCTTCTTTTCTTCGTCAAAAAAAGACATAGGGTGAAATGAAGCGTTTCTGTGCAATTGAAGCATTTACAAAACGAATAATTAAGGATATGAATGATAATCTGCATTTATTTAACAATCGACCATAAAAGGGGACACGATACCTGCATCTCTAAGAATATAGTAAAGAAGCCCATCGCTTTGACCTCACAATCTCTACCATGTAATATGGACTTCTTACACGGCTTTACTTGATAGGAATGTAGGACAGATTCAAGAAGGCTATCGGGCGAATTTTATTTTGCTGAAGGAGAATCCGCTGGCGGATTTGAGGAATTTGGAGGGAATTGAGGAAGTTGCTGTGGGAGGGGAATTTGTGAAGGGATGATGAGGGAGTTCAAAAGCATAGCAAGAGATATGTAATGTTGAATAGATAGGATCATTAGGAGGGATTGTATTTATTTAGTTTTGAAACATTGGAGGAATTCCTGTGTTTCTTTTTTTATTTTCCCTTTGGAAAAGTATGAAACAGCCAAACAGTCCTGTGTTTAATTAAATGCAAGAATCAATTTATATGTGCAATCGGATTAGAAGAGTGGATCTCTCATCTGGTATTTTTAAAAATCAAAAATTATTGTTGTAATTTTAAGAATATTATTTATAATAAAGTTGAGAGGTGATTCAGGTGTCAGTTAATAATGTGTCTGAGGAAAAAGCACTAACCCCAAGAGGAATTGAAACTCGTGAAAAGCTTTTAAGAGCTGCTGAGGAGGTTTTTGGGCAGAAAGGTTATTTTGAAGCTTCCATCGTTAATATTTCACAGGAAGCCAAAGTTGCTCAAGGAACCTTTTATAATTATTTTCCTTCAAAAAAGGATATTTATGATGAGTTAATCCGGAGCTACAGCAGGGATTTGCGAATTGCGATTAAAGAAGGAATGGAAGGAAGCTCGTCTTATGAAGATGCACAGCGAAATGGCTTCTTCGCCTTCTTCAGCTGGGTAAAAAATCACCCCAATTTGTACAGCATTGTCCAGCAGGCGGTTGTGGTGGATCAGGAGCTATTCCGCTGGTATTACGGAAAGCTTGCCAATGGTTTTTTAAAGAGTTTGTCTCAAGGAATGGAGGCAGGTGAGTTTAAGAATCTTGACCAGGAGACTGTCGCCTACTGTTTAATGTCAATTGGTCAATTTCTGGGAATGAGATGGGTGTACTGGGAAAAGAAAGAGGTTCCAGAAGAAGCATTTGATGCTGCGATGACACTAATATTCCAAGGGTTAAAAAAGTAAAAGGGGGAGTTCGATGAAAGGGATTGCCTATTGGATTCAGAAATGGGCATACACACATCCAGATCGAACAGCGGTTATTACAGATAATGGAAAAGTAACCTATAGGCGGCTGCATAAAATGGTCGATTCAGCCGCTCAGAAGATTCAGGAAAAGCTGCAAGGAAAAAAAGGCGAACGGATTGCTATTTTGTCACACAACCGGATTGAATACATTGTCCTTCTTTTTGCAATCGCTAAGATTGAATGTGTGGCAGTTCCATTAAATATCCGATTGAGCGCGAAAGAACTTATTTTTCAGCTCAATGACAGCGGTTCAAGAATCATCTTTGCCGAAAAAGAAAATGCGGAGTTTGCCGTTTCTCTAGTTGACCAAAGTAACCTGGAATGTTTGGAGTTCATGGAAGAACTATGTCATGGTTCACCAGGAGAGTATCCTAACCCTGAGAGCAGGATTGATGAGGATGCACCTTATATTATCTGTTACACCTCAGGAACAACCGGCAAGCCAAAAGGGGCCGTCCTTACACAGAGCAATATGTTCTGGAATGCCATCAATAATAAGCTTGCCATCGATTTAACTTCAGAGGACTGCTGCATCGTTCTGCTTCCGCTGTTTCATATTGGCGGGATTGGGCTGTTTGCATTTCCATCCTTATTTTCAGGGGGAACCATAGTTATCCCAGGCAAGTTCGAGCCTGAAAAAGCACTGTCAATGATTGAAGCATATAAAGTAACCATCGTGATGGGAGTTCCTGCCATACATCAGGCATTACTCACTTGCCCGGCGTTCCATACCTCCGATTTGAGTTCAGTCCGCTGGTTCTATAATGGCGGAGCACCATGTCCGAGAGAATTAATAGATGCCTATTTTGATAGAGGATTCTTATTCGGCCAGGGGTTTGGGATGACTGAAACGTCTCCGACTCTATTTATGCTTACGAAAGAAGACGCGCCGCGAAAGAGAGGGTCCATTGGCAAGCCAGTGTTATTTTCCGAATATAAGCTGATTGATTCTGAGGGTATCGAGGTTGAAAAAGGAGAGGTTGGGGAGCTTGCTGTTAGAGGGCCAAATATTATGAAGGAATATTGGAACAGGCTTGATGCTTCAAAGGATGCACTGAAAGAAGGGTGGCTGCTGACAGGAGATTTAGCGAAAACAGATGATGAAGGCTTCCTGTTTATTGCAGGCAGGAAAAAAGAAATGATCATTTCCGGCGGCGAAAATATCTATCCGCTTGAAGTGGAGCAAGTCATCAGCGAAATGAAGGGTGTAGCCGAAGTAGCCGTAGTCGGGAATGCTGATCCTCTTTGGGGGGAAGTGCCTGCAGCATTTATTGTGAAGGAGAATGGAAGCGCTTTAACGGAGGATGATGTTATTCAATACTGTCAAGGGAATCTGGCAAAATATAAAATTCCTAAAATAGTGTCATTTTTAAAAGAAATGCCGAAGAATGCCACGGGCAAAATTCAAAAAACAAAACTTATTGAAAGCAGGTGAAGGGATGGTTAGTTATAGTATCGGCCAGCAGGCCTCCTGCAGTAAAACCATTACGGAAACAGACTTTGTCCTTTTTGCAGGAATAAGCGGTGACTTTAATCCAATCCATATCGATGGGGAGTATGCTAAAACAACGAGGTTCAAGAAGCGGATTGCACACGGGCTTTTAACTTCAAGCTTATTATCGCAGCTGCTGGGTGTTCATCTTCCAGGACGAGGGGCTGTTTATGTCGAGCAGAATATCCGGTTTAAAGCACCCGTTTTTATAGGTGAAACGATTACCGCAACAGGGACGGTTCAGGAAATAGATGAGGAAAGACGTATACTGACGCTGCTCACAGAATGTTTTAACCAAGATGGGAAATTAGTATTGACGGGCACAGCCAAAATGATGGTGCCTGAAGATGGAGGGGTTATTTAATGGGAATCGGCATACATGGAACTGGAGCGTTCTTTCCTCCTGGAATAGAAACAGCTGCCGATCTGGCTGTAAAGACGGGTATACCTGAACAGGTGATTATCGAAAAGTTCGGATTAGTCCAGAAGCATGTGGCAGATGAAAGCCTTCATGCATCTGATCTGGCCATTGCTGCTGGAAGGCAGGCGATTGAAGGGATTGACCCGCTTACCATCGATGCAGTGATTTACTTTGGAAGCCCTCATAAGGATTATTATGTCTGGTCGAGCGCGCCAAAAATCCAGCATGTATTGGGTGCGAAAAATGCCTATGCATTTGAAATAATGAATGTCAGCTCGTGTTTTCCGATTGCCTTAAAGGTGGCTAAGGACATGATTGCTTCTGACCAATCAATCCAAAACATCCTGCTTGTTGGGGGTTGCAAAGAATCACAAATCGTGGATTATGAAAACCCGCGGTCACGCTTTATGTTCAACTTTGCGGATGGTGGCACGGCTGCACTAGTCACCAGGGATTCCTCCCAGAGCGAAATATTGGAAAGCGCCATCCTGACAGATGGGTCCTTTCATGATGATGTCAGAACTCCTGCAGGAGGGTCGAAACATTTTTCCAGCCGCGAAACAGTCGAAAAGAATCTTCATTATATTGATGTAAAAGATCCACAATCAATGAAAGAAAGACTGGATCCTGTATCCATTTCAAATTTTGACCATGTAATTCGCAAAGCACTTCATAAGAGCGGTTATACTCCTCAAGATATTAAACTCCTATTGCCACTGCATACAAAACGATCAATGTTCAAAGAACTTCTACAATCACTGGAACTACCTGAAGAAAAAGCCATCTATCTTAATCACCATGGCCATATGTCTGCACTTGATCCATGCATTGGGCTCCATTTTGCCCAGGAACGGGGACTTTTAAATCCTGGTGATATTGCTGTAGCAGTCAGTGCCGGTACAGGGTACACATGGGCTGCGACTGTTGTGAAGTGGAAAGGAGAGAAAAGATGAAAAGGATAAAGGGAATGGTTCTGTGCCTCCTTCTATTTTCCCTTTACTTTGGGAGCAGCGGGTTTGCAGAAGCAACTTATAGCTACAAGCATGCATGGGGAAATGAAACCGATCCCGCAAACGAGTTCCGGACTCCAGTAGCTCTAGCTAAGGATAGTTCAGGTAATATATACATGGCCGATATGGGAAATCATCGAATTGTAAAAATGGATTCTTCTGGTAAAATACTGAAAACAATGGGTACACTCGGTCAATCCCCTGGACAATTCAATATGCCATTTGGAATCGCTGTTGATCGCGAAGGGAATATTCTAGTTGCTGATACGGGAAACTATCGAATTCAAAAGTTCGATTCTCAATTTAATTATTTAAAAAGCTGGGGGACAAAAGGGGAAGGGGATAATCAATTTGGTTTTCCAAGAGAAATTGCGATAGACCAGCAAAATAATTATTACATCACGGATGAGTTTAATCACCGTATTCAAAAATATAATTCCGATGGCCAGTATCTTCTTACAATAGGTTCCTATGGAAAAGACAATGGACAGTTGGCACTCCCGCAAGGCATTGCTATAAACAATAAAGGCGAAGTGTATGTTGCAGATACCTACAATAACCGGATTCAAGTGTTTGATCAAAATGGCAGCTTCAAGCGGAAAATAGGCGGTCTTGAACCTGGATTAGGTTTTTATCAGTTTTATCATCCAAGGGGAATAAATTTTGAGCCAAAGTCTGGGGCTTTATATGTAGCAGATACTTATAATAACCGAATAATGAAATTTGATCATGCAGACAGGTTTCTCTATACAACAGGCATGTTTCCGAACCTAGTGTATCCAAATCAGATTCTGCCAGATGAGGACGGGGATTTATTCATAACTGATACTGGCAATAATCGCATTGAGGTATACAAGGAGATTGGATTGAACATCTCTTACAAAATGACAATTGGCTTTGGCAGATACGGGGACAAACAATATGCAGGGCCTTATGATGTTCAAAGTGATTCAAAGGGGAATGTGTTTGTATCAGATTCGTTTAATCATCGTATTTTGAAATATAATTCAAGCGGAAATCTAGTTAGCAAATGGGGAAGCATGTTCGGTACTGGCGGACCCTTTGGATATGGCAGCTACGCAGGCCAATTTTTCGTACCGAGACAAATAGCGGTTGACCGTTATGACAATGTATATGTCGCGGACTCAGTGAATCATCGAATTCAAAAGTTTTCTAATTCAGGGACCTTCCTTGCAGCCTATGGATCTCTAGGAACAATAAGTGGCTTTTTCCAATTCCCGAGCGGTGTGGCTGTTGATAGTAAAGGCAATATCTTTGTGTCAGATTCGGAAAACAATCGAATTCAAAAGTTTAATTCCTTTTTCGTTTACATGAAAGAATGGGGCAGAAAAGGAACTGGCAATGGGGAATTTTCTCAGCCGATGCAGCTCGCAATCGATTCAAAAGACAATGTGTACGTAGTAGACCGAATTAACAATCGTGTTCAGAAATTCGATAACAATGGCCAGTTTATTGCTAAGTGGGGTACGAACAACGGAAGCGGCCACCTAGACCCGCTGGAGAATTGGGGTGAAGAACCGGGTGATTTGTTCTTGCCTACTGGAATAGCTATTGATGATCAGGATCGTGTTTATGTGACCGATACTTCAAATAACCGCATGAATGTCTACGATGAGAATGGAATGTTTATAGAACAATTTGGTTCGTTCAGCGGAGAAGACGGGCAGTTCTTTTCTCCCCAAGGTCTTGATATAGACAGCAATGGGAACATCATCATAGCAGACGGGCTTCTTCATAAAATACAGTTTTTCAATAAAGGAAATAAAGACAGGGGGAATGGGAAATGAAGTGTCAGGTATATGGCTTTAAGTCTATATTAGCGCTCATCGTCGTACTCGCTCTTTTATTCATCGCTGGATGTTCCGGAGACAAGGCAAGTTCAGATGAAGAAACAATCAAAATCGGTGTCCTTGCTTCCTTAACCGGTCCACTGGAGACGTACGGAAAGCAAACAGTGGCGGGATTTGAACTAGGTCTTGCGTATGCAACAGAAGGATCGAATAAAGCAGCAGGCAAGAAGATCGAGTTTATCGTGGAAGATACTGAAACAAAACCAGATGTGGCGGTAAGAAAGGCGACAAAGCTGCTTGAAGAGGATGGTGTGGACTTCTTAGTTGGTTCGTCAAGCTCAGGAGATACGCTGGCCGTATTGCCGCTAGCTGAAGAATACGAAAAAATCATGGTGGTGGAACCCGCGGTAGCGGATAGCATCACCGGTCAGAACTGGAACAAGTACATTTTCAGGACAGGAAGAAACTCCTCACAGGATGCAGTCGCAGGTGCTGCAGCAATTGCTGAAAAGAATGTGAAAATCGCTACCTTCGCACAGGACAATGCCTATGGCAGAGAAGGAATCGCTGCCTTTAAAGAGGGTGCAGAGAAGCTTGGTGCCACAATTGTGAATGAGCAATATGCAGATCCAAATTCCACTGATTTCACTGCGAACATTCAAAGCATCATTAATGAAAAGCCTGACTACCTCTATATTGTTTGGGCAGGATCCAATGCACCATGGAAGCAGTTAAAGGATATGCAGCTCGAGGAGCAGGGGATTAAGATATCTACTGCCGCACAGGATATCGCTTCGTTAAAAACAATGGATTCCTTAATGGGCATGAGCGGCTTTTCTATTTATTACCATTCGCTGCCTGATAATAAAGTGAATGATTGGCTGGTGGAACAGCATAAGAAAAAATTTGATGGAGAAATACCGGATCTGTTTACTGCCGGCGGGATGACGGCTGCCATCTCCATAGTGGAAGCTCTTAAGAAAACAGATGGCGACAAAGATGTGGATGCCTTAATTAGTACAATGGAAAATATGGAGTTCGAAACACCTAAAGGGATGATGAAATTCCGGGCAGAAGACCATCAGGCATTGCAGTCTCTCTATGCGGTAACCCTTGAGGAGCAGGAAGGCGTGGACCATCCAGTTCCGGTTCTAATCAGGGAATTGAATATGGAGGAAACAGAGCCACCGATCAGAAATGGTGAATAAAAAATCGGAATAATTAGATATATAATAAAACTTCAATCATTGGGGGTTTTTCTTCATCCCCAATGATTGTTAGTTAAACCAATCAAGCTCATAAACGCCACGTCCTGTGGCCTTCGCCTGACTAGGACATCCTGTCCGTCGTCGGGCATTTACGGGCTGTATATCCCCCGCTTAGAATTTTTTATTCCTTCTGCTTCTTAAGTGGGGATCTACCAGCCCGATAAATCACCAGGGAGGGATCGCCAAGTTGGAAAATATCTTGGAAACGAAAGACCTATCAGTTTCCTTCGGTGAGCATGATGTCATAAAAGATGTGAACCTGGAAATAGCGTGTGGAAAGCTGATCTCCATTATCGGCCCAAATGGGGCGGGTAAGACGACACTGTTTAATTTGCTGAGCGGACAGATTACACCAACAAAAGGAGAGATTTATTTTAAGAACGATAATGTAACAAAGCTTTCTGTCCCTTTACGGGCAAGACGGGGCATTGGCCGCTCCTTCCAGCTCACAAATATTTTTCCTGAGCTGACTGTTCTGGAGAATATCAGATTGGCCATCCAATCCTCAAGCAAAGATTACTACTCGATCTATCCGAGGCTGTCTGCTTTGAGCCGCCAACAGGATGAAGCAAAGGCTTACATGACAAAGTGTATGCTGAATGGCAAGGAACATGTGCTGGCCCAGGATCTTGCGCACGGGGAAAAAAGAAAGCTGGAGCTTGCCATGCTGCTTGCTCTCAAAACTGAGCTGCTGCTTCTCGATGAACCAACAGCAGGCATTTCGATTGAAGAGATCCCTGCCATACTGGAAGTGATCGAGAACATTAAGAAGGAAGACAGGTACACGATTGTATTAATTGAACACAAAATGGAGATGGTCATGCATCTGTCAGATATTCTTGTGGTTTTATTCAATGGCGAGCTTCTGGCTAGCGGCAACCCGCAGGAAATCATTAAGGATCAAAGAGTTCAGACGGCATATTTAGGAGGCTTGCATCGTGAGTCTATTAAAATTGGATAATCTAGAAACTTATTTAGGGCAATATCACATCCTGCAGGGAGTGTCCATGTCCGTTGAAGAAGGAAGCATCACTGTCCTGTTCGGCAGAAATGGAGCGGGTAAAACGACAACCCTTCGCTCCATCATGGGCTTCAATCCATCCACCAGTGGCTTTGTGCATTATAACAGCCAGCGGATTAGCGGGATTTCTACCCATCTGATATCAAGAAAAGGAATCGGATATGTGCCTGAAAATCAGGGGATATTCAGTGCCCTGACAGTGGAGGAAACGCTTAATCTAGCTAAGGCAAAGAGCACAGGAGAAGCGGAAGAGAAAATGGAATGGATGCTGGATCTATTCCCAGATCTAAAGAAATACTGGCGCAAAAAAAGCGGATTGCTTTCCGGAGGACAAAAGCAGATGCTGGCGATTGCCAGGGCGTATATCAATGGGGATGGATTGTTGCTGATCGATGAGCCAAGCAAAGGCCTGTCCCCGATTATGGTAGAAAAGCTGATGGAATCAATTCTAAAAATGAAGGAAAAAACGACGATTCTGCTTGTTGAACAAAACTTTCTGATGGCAAGCGAGATAGGTGATTATTTTTACATTATGGATGACGGAAAAATCGTCCATGAAGGCATGATGCAGGACTTAAAAGATGACAAGGAAACCTGTCAGAAATACTTGGGCATAGCATAAGCAATGAAGGGGGGCTGGAGATGGAAGTCTTTATTAATTTATTGGTCAACGGGGTCTCAACAGGGCTGCTTATTTTCTTGCTAGCTGCCGGACTTACTTTAATCTTTGGACTGATGAGTGTATTGAATTTTGCCCATGGCGGGCTATTCGTTTGGGGTGCGTTTTCAGGCGCATGGATTTTTAAAGAGACGAACAGTTTTCTATTGGCGATTGTTGGTGCCGTTGGTATCGGAATGGCATTGGGCTGGGTATTGGAGAGGTTCCTTATCCGCCCTGTTTATGGGAATCATGTCAGACAGCTCCTGATAACTTTAGGTGGGATGCTCGTTTTATCAGAAAGCATCAAAATCTTCTGGGGACCGAATCCAATACGGGTAAACCTGCCAGGGTGGCTGGAAGGAAGCTATCAGTTTGATGGAATCATCATCATTAAATATCGCGTATTTGTCATCGTGGTTGGACTGCTTCTGTATATGGCATTATGGCTGCTGCTCAGCAGGACTCAGATCGGTCTGATGATCAGGGCTGGAGTGATGGATAAGGAAATGGTTCAAGCGCTTGGAATCAATGTTAAGGGGCTTTTTACTTTCGTATTCCTGCTAGGCGCCGCGCTGGCTGCTTTAGGAGGAGCGCTTTTGGCGCCATATTCAGGAGTGGTCTTTGCGGAAATGGGCATGCAGTACGCTATATTGGCTTTTATTGTGGTGATCATAGGAGGAATGGGCAGCCTGCAGGGATCGGCACTTGCTTCTCTGATTGTAGGAGTTGCTGGAGCATTCATGGCATACTATATCCCTGATTTGTCACTCGCATTGAATATGCTCCTTTTGGCTATCGTGTTACTTGTAAAACCAACAGGTCTGATGGGAGAAAAGGGGAGTGCTGTATGAGAGGTCTTTTTCATAAAGTCCCGCTATATTGGGGACTTGCAATTCTGCTGTTTATGATGCTATTCCCGTTTGTCAACGACTCCCGCAGCATGCTGATTTTGTTAACACAAATCTTCATCTTTGCAATCTTTGCAATGAGCTTTGATATTCTTTTAGGATATACAGGCATAGTGTCCTTTGGGCATTGTATGTTCTTTGGGATAGGTGCTTATAGTACAGCAATCATCTTTAATCATTTAGAAGCAACTCTGTTTAATTTTATCATCGGTTTGGTTATAGGGATCATCCTGTCTGCCTTGGTAAGCTATATCATTGGCTTATTATCCTTACGGCTCAAAAGCCATTTTTATGCAATGCTGACACTGGCTGTTTCACAGCTGTTCTTAGTCCTTGCTGAGAAGTGGCGCGGTCTGACACATGGAGGAGACGGATTTACATTCAGTGTGCCTGATGTATTCAAAGACCGTACTTCCTTCTATTATATAACGCTCTTAAGTGTAGCAGTCGTCTTCCTCCTGCTTAAGCTTTTCACGGAATCATCTACTGGCAAGGTGTTAAAAGCCATCTCTCAAAATGAGTATCGTGCAGAGGCATTAGGGTATAAATCGCTGCATTATAAACTGATTGCCAGTGTAACGGCTGGGGTGGCAGCTTCCTTTAGCGGAGCGCTTTATGCTGTATCCCTAAGATTCATCAATACAAATGTCTTTTCCATTGAAGTTACGCTGGATGCGCTCTTAATGACAATGATCGGAGGAATCGGAACCCTGGCAGGTGCTATTGCAGGAGCAGGAATTATCGAGTTCCTCAGGCATTATCTATCAGAGCTTGCGATGACTTACCCCATTTTTGAAAGATGGACGATTATTCTTGGGTTCTTGTATATCGTGGTTCTGCTTGGATTTCCATCTGGGCTGGCAGGATTTATTAAGAGAATCACTTTGAATAATAAGATGAAAGCGAAGAAGAAAGGGGAATTGGAGAGGACTACTGCATAGTATGCTCAGGATACGCTTAAACAAAGGAGCAAATGAGGGGGCGCTCTAGCTCCCCCTTTAATCAAGAATCTGCATGGCAGCTTTTATGAGATTAATCGGTAAATTCACATTTACAGGTTCACCTTTTACCGAGTTAACGCGAATTTTATTTTCAAATGGGATGTTTTTTTTATTTTTACAAGATCAGGCTGTCCTTCCCTTGTTGACTGGCGTTTTCGCTGCCAATCTTACCTTTCTCCAGCAAAGTGAAAACTCTCGAAATCCCGTCCTTCATCTTACTCCCCCTATTTTTAAAACTGTATGACTATCTCTTCGGTAATTTCACCATTTTTCATTAACGATACAGAAAATTAAACGTTGACAATGTTGACAAAACGTCAACGGATATTTATATTTTAATTAGATATGGAAGAGTTATTTTGCAAACAAAAAGAGCCTGATTCAATCGAAGTGAAAAGGAAAGTGGCCGCACGCATCTTAAGGAATAGGTAATAAACCTTGTATGTAAGACGTTCAAGAGATAGGAGAAGATCTAATGTTATCAAATATCGGGGTACCTGGCTTAATATTAATTCTAACTGTAGCGCTTATCGTATTTGGTCCAAAAAAGCTTCCGGAAATCGGCAGATCATTGGGGAAATCATTACAAGAATTTAAAAAAGCAACGAAAGAGATTACGGAGGATACTGAGGATAAAAAGGAGAAATAACTTAATTTTTGAATGAACCATCATTATTGATATACAGATGTTGGTGTGGACAGGAGATCATAGGATCATTTCATAAAGCTATTTCGTTCAAGAATATTGGGAGATGGCGGTGGTCTATCCGTACATAAGAGGGCTGAAGTAACATTTAAAAGAATGGATACTGAAGGCTTTGGAGATTTTTTATCTTTGGCTAGAAAGGAAAATGAGTATGGAAAATAAAAGTAATAAAATTGGCCTGCGCCTAAAGGGCTTGCTGAAGGAACGCTCTTTATCCATGAGGAAATTAAGCCAGATAACGGGCATAGATACTGCTATCATCTCAAAGATCATCAATGGGAAGCGAAAAGCAACCCCCGAGCATTTGCAGCGGTTTGCAGACCATCTTGGCGCACCGATTTTCGAATTATATGAGGATGCAGGGTATCCGGTTGATCGGGAGCAATCATACCGGAATGATTCAATTGGCGATATTCAATTCATCCTTGAATCCAATGATTTAGTAGATAAAGAGTTTAGGCTGGAAGAGGTAAAAAAGGAATTAGAAAAGTACGAACAATTTTCTCAAACAGAGGAAGGGAAAGAAACGATAGTCAGCAAATTCGAAGAGAAAGTTGAAAAAGTGGGGAGCATTGGGCCTATTATTCAATATTTGAAAAAAATGTACGAGAGCTTTACCCAGAAAAGAGGCTCGAAGACGGAGCTATCTCTGATGGGAGGCGCCCTCCTCTACTTTATAGCAGCGGTTGACTGTATCCCAGATTATCTATTTGCGGTCGGGTATATTGACGATGCACTAGTGATCAAGTGGGTGATGAATGGACTGGCTACAAAAAAATGATGCGATTCAGTGCAGACAAACGCCTTATTAAAGAAACAGCAGGTTTTGTCAAATATTTGCTGTGTTTCTTCTAGTACTTGCAGCCATAGCAGGGAATTTACACTTCCAGTATCAAGAGGGACTAAGCGTGGCAGAGCCTGAAAAGCAGCATTAGGAATATGAGTTTGCCTGCACTGAATATTGATTTTGCGATAAATAGAGAGGCGGTTTCACTCCTTCTTAGACGGAGGCCAAAGCAAGGTGCTGGTGCTGCCTTCACTAGAAAGTAAAGAGGCATGGATAAAGAATGATTAGCTCTTTAGAAGGTGCTGAAAATAAGAAGGAATATGGTATAGGAAACGAATAATATATTTCATAAACCTAGTGTTGCATACTGCAAATACTAGGTTTATTTTTGTTGCGCGATGGTCGGTATCCAATCCTATTTCATTAAAATTGGACTCATTTTATTAGTTAATCATCTATAAACTTAGCATCATTAAGACCTATTATATGTTCTATACATTTAAATACTGATTTAGCCAGCTATTTACTGAACTATTCAGGCGGGTTGCACTCGTTTTATTACAATAATATTGTATTTTTATAGGATATATGCTAATTTGTAATCAAAGTGGTATTAATTTATAGTAAACTTGATTAATACATTTTGAAGAAATGGTTGGACTGCCGCATCCAGCATTTTATGTATTCTTTAAATTGATATCGCTTACACGATTTTTAATCCCTTTTTTGTTTCCAATGTTGATAGATACTTAGAAAAGGAGAATAGTGCAATGGCGAGTGAGGTAGCAAAAGTTGCGCAAAATGTTGAAGAGAAAAGTGCTGGCGGTCTACAGCGGAAATTAGGTTTAAGCGCTGCAATTGCCATTAGTGTCGGTACAACTATTGGTTCTGGTATTTTTTCATCATTGGGAGAAGTTGCTGCAGCAAGCGGGACGGCTTTATTTGTTATCCTGGCCTTTTTAATTGGCGGGTTAATTAATATACCAGCAAATCTATGCTATGCAGAACTGGCCACTGCTTATCCGGAAAATGGCGGTCAATACATTTATTTTAGAGAAGCAGGTTCCCGCCCGATGGCATTCTTATGTGGATGGATTAGCTTCTGGGCTACAGACCCGCCATCCATTTCGATTATGGCCATCGCCATTACCAACTATTTAGCTTATTTTGTTGGTTTTTCACCATTAACGATGAAATTTATCGCAGTTTTCCTTATTATTGTGTTCATGCTAATGCATCTCCGCAGTGTTGAAGGCGGCGGTAAATTCCAAACATTTATTACAGCATTTAAGATAGTTATGTTTGCTATATTAATTGGAGTTGGCTTTTTCTACTTCAGCCCGGATTTAATGAGTGCCAAACCGTCAGGAGCAGAAGCCGTTCCAGTTGGCATTTTGGCATTAGTAGCAGGGATCTCAGCAACGACTTGGTCATTTGATGGAATGGCTTCTGTTTGTTATATGACAGGGGAAATTAAAAATCCTAAGAAAACGATGCCTAGGGCACTTATTATAAGTGGTGTACTTATTACTGTTCTGTATGTTCTCTTAAGTATAACCATTACTGGTTTGCTGCCAATCGATCAATTAGCAACAAGCAGTGCGCCAGTTTCAGATGCAATGGCCCAAATTCCGGGAATTGGCTCTGCTGCAGGATCACTAACTGCGATTATGGCGATTATTGTTATCATCGGGTCTCTATCAAGCTGTATTATGTTCCAGCCGCGCATGCCGTATGCGATGGCTAAGGATGGTTTATTCTTTAAATCTTTTGCGAAAGTGCATCCTAAATGGAGTACACCGCATATTTCAATTCTTATTCAATGTGCGATTGCGATTGTGCTTGTTTTTGCTTCATCGTTAAGTGATTTATTAGGCTATTTCACTATTGTTGCTCTGTTGAAAAACTTCCTGACATTTGGGACAGTCTTTGTTCTGCGCCGTAAGAAATCAGGGTATCATCCAATGTGGAAAATGCCAATGGGGTATTTAATGGCTTCGATTGCCATGATTGTTACTGCAACCTTGATTGTTTCTACCTTTATGTGGGCGCCAATCCCTGGGATTATTTCCGCAGTGATTGCCGTAGCAACTGGTCTTCCTGCCTATTATTATTGGGAAAGAAAAAATAAACAGGCAGCCGTTTAAAAATAAAACATGTTAGACATGAGGGGAATCCTCATGTCTTTTTTATATGAATAAAAATATAGATTTTTAATACCAATTTCCGATAAAATTATATCTTCTATATAATAAAACGAAAGTCACTTATAACTAGAGTTTATACCGGTTTTGTGAATTGTTAAAATATTTAATTGACCCTAAAATATTTCAAATGATATAATTTAAAAATCAACATAACAAAATTGGTATTAAAAAACTATTATTACATCTAGTTATCATGAGGAGGATGCGGCACATCTTTACAGACCTCATGGTTACTAAATAGTGAGTCTCAAAGGAAAGGCGGACAAATGCTATGTTAAAGTTTAACGAAGCGAAACAAATTGAAAGCGTGAATGGAGCACTTCAATTACGAAGTGAGGTCGAGAAAATAGTAGACAAGATTTATTCTGAAGGGTTTGACAACATTTTTTATCTGGGGATTGGCGGTACATATGCTTCAAGTTTGCAGGCCGTCACTTATATTGCTGGAAAGAGTGCGCTGCCTGCTTACGTAGAGAATGCGGCAGAATACTTGACCACCGGAAACCGTAAGTTAACAAAGCAATCAGTCGTGGTTATTTCATCAGTAACAGGAAGCACAGAGGAAATGGTCAGAGCAGTTTCTCAGGTAAAAGAAGTTGGTGCTCGCATTGTTGGTTTCATTGATGTCAAAGAAGCGCCACTTGCCCAAAGTGTTGATTATCTAATTTCTTATCCAGCGAATGAACAGATCAAATTCTTTATGGTTGCTGACCGATTGATGTTTAATAACGGAGATTTTCCTGAATACGAGCAATTCTACAAAGAACTAGACGAGCATTTGGCTAAAGCATTGGTTAACGTTGAGAAGGCTGCAGCTTCTTTTGGCGAACAATTTGCACTCGCGCACAATGATGACTCGATGCACTATTTTGTCGGGGCGGGGAATCATTGGGGCGCAGTGTACTCTTATGCCATGTGCTATTGGGAAGAGCAGCACTGGCTCCGCTCAAAATCGATCCATTCCTCCGAGTTTCTTCATGGAACATTGGAAGTCATTGACCGAGATACAGCTGTTACCGTCTTTGTAGGTGAGGATGAACAGCGTCCGTTATCGGAAAGAGTAGCAAATTTTCTGCCAAGAATTTGTTCACGGTACACAATCATTGATACAAAGGATTATGAGCTGGAGGGAATCAGCCCTCAATTCAGAGGGAGAATCTCTCATCTAGTCTTACGTGCGATCACTCAGCGAATCGATGCACATATTGAAAAAATCAATTGTCATCCAATGGAAATCAGACGTTATTACCGTCAATTAGATTACTAGAATAACCAATTGAACATGAAATAGAATCAAAGATTTCTTCCTAGTAATCTTTGATTCTATTTATTGATTTATAAGCGAAGGAATGAAAGCGTTTTACCTGACATGAAATCTTAAGGAGGATTATTTCATGAAAATCGGATTGTTTACATCGGGTTATCAGAGAAATCCGCTAGAACATGCCTTTGAGGATGCAAAAAGATTTGGATACGATTACATAGAGATCTGGGGTGGCCGCCCCCATGCCTATGCGCCTGATTTAAAAAGCGGCGATATTCACATGGTGAAAAGATTAATTGAACAATATGAGATGCCTGTAAGGGTTTATACACCTGAGCATAATGCATATCCCTTTAATTTTATGATTGGAACGGAACAGATGAGAAGGGATGCCATCGACTATTTGAAGCTGGCGATGGAGATGGGAAAAGAGATGGGAGCCGAGTTTACACTCATGTCTCCAGCCCATGCCGGTTATCTTACCTCTGAGCCAGAAATTTGGCATAGATTAATAGTATCTATGAGGGAACTAACCGATTATGCGGAAAAAATAAAACATAAAATTATCCTTGAAGCTCTCACACCGATGGAATCGAATGTTTGTACAACTGCCAATGATTTAGCAAGGGTGTTTAGCCAAATTGAATCTGATTATTTAGCAGGGATGTGCGATATCGTTCCGCCTTTTGTGCAGCATGAAAGCATGCTGGCCTATTTTTATAAATTGCAGAATAAAATGCAGCACCTCCATATCGTAGATAGTGATGGAACATCTGATACACATGTGATTCCAGGTGAGGGAGTACTCCCGCTCAAAGAATTCATGCAGGAACTAAAACACATTGGCTATACAGGCACAGCGACAATTGAATTAGTAACGGCCTATATAAACGAGCCGCGACTTTATGCTCGCCGGGCGATCAGCAACTTAAAAGCATTAATGGAATGCGTATAGGAAACTAGGAAGAATTTCGCGAATTTGATTGCTCATCAGAGAGATGATTTTGGTCTAAATAGTTAAGGATAAGACTTCTATTGTTTTTCTGCATTATATTCTCTTCCACTTTTTGTGCTATATTTTAAGTAATAAGTATGAATGGATGCCTAATGGTGGGGGAGTTATGTTTTATGGATTGTAGTTATTTAAAACCACGCGAAGAAGTAGCGGAAAAAATAGAATCTTATATTCAGCAGAATCAATTGCGTCCGCATGATAAACTTCCCTCGGAACGGGACCTTTGCGAAGTATTGGGGACGAGCCGAACGACATTGCGCAGTGCGATAAAGAGACTGATTATTGAGGGTGTTATTTATAGTAAGCGCGGGGCTGGAACATTTGTTGCACCAGAGAAATTGGTGCGTAACTTGCAGGATATGGAGTCTTTATCAAAAAGTGCAAGAAGAGCGAATAAAGTATTGTCAACTAAGGTTTTATATGCAGACATTATCGAATGCAATAAGGAGTTATCCAAGCGGATGAAATTAACACTCGGCAGCAAAATATATTGTTTGCAGCGTCTGAGATTAATAGATGGGATTCCGGCGATGATGGAACTTGCCTATTTTGACTACTCATTATGCAAGGGGATTGAACAGTATGATTTTTCGCAGGAGTCTATTTACCGTACACTTGAAGAAGTTTATCATGTGAAAATTGACCATGGATCGGAAACATTAAGCGTTACCTATGTGAGTGAACAGGAAGGTGAACTGTTAGAAGTTGAGAATGGGACACCTGTTTTCTATATTGCGGGTAATGTATTTTCTGAAGGTGAAAAGCCGATTGAGTTTTACAAGTCGGTCGTAAGAGCTGATCAAATCCGTTTTTCTTCCATACTTAAACATTAACAGTAGTTTTGGAGGAGGAAAGTAATATGAGAATCGGGGCAGTTGGCGATAATTGTATGGATGTATATAAACAGGCAGGGAAGGTATTCCCTGGAGGAAACCCTGTCAATGTGGCGGTGTATTGTGTAAGGCTAGGGGTGGAGGCATCTTATACTGGTGTGGTTGGTACGGATGATTATGGGGAATTATTGAAAGACGCCTTAAGGAATAAAAAAGTCGATGTATCACATGTAAGAGAATTGCCTGGACAGACCGCAATTACAGAGGTAGATTTCATTGATAATGATAGGGTCTTAGGTGATTATTATGAAGGAGTTCTAGAACATTTTGTTTTGACAGATGAGGATATCGACTTTTTGGCCTCACATGATATCGTGGTATCAGGTATATGGGGGAAAATAGAAAAAAGTCTTGCTGTGATAAAAAGTAAAGGGGTTCCAATCGCTTTTGACTTTGCCGATAAATTGGACCATCCTCTTGTTGAAGAAATCGTTCCTCACGTTGATTATGCTTTCTTTTCCTATGATCATGGAGATGATGCGTTTATCAGGGACTACATGAAAACCATACAAGCCAAAGGTCCACAATTGGTTATTGTGACGATGGGTGAAAAAGGCAGTATGGTATATGATGGTGCCTCCTTCTTCAAATATGGGATCATCCCATGTAAGGTTGTTGATACAATGGGCGCTGGTGACAGTTACATTGCTGCCTTTATTTGTGGAATTCTTCAGAAAAAACCGATTGAAGAATGTATGGGAATGGGAGCGAGGAACAGCAGTATCACAATTCAATATCAAGGTGCTTGGGAATGAATGTTAGTCCTTGAATGTCTGTGAGTTATATTGAATTCTTGCGGAAAGTGAGTGAAATGGACCATGTCTAATATAGATTACCAATCTCCGATGTATTTACAGCTAAGGGAGATTATTAGAACCAAGATTGAAGATGGCGAATACCCGCCCGGAACGGCAATCCCCACTGAACATGAACTGGCAAAATCCTATGGAATTAATCGATTGACCGTTCGAAATGGGATCACTGCTCTTGTAAATGAGGGGCTGCTAAAAAGGATACAAGGGAAAGGTGTTTATGTTCTAGGGGAGAAAAGAGAGCAGGATTTGGAAACCTTGGAAGGTTTTTCGCAAATGGTCAAGAAGAAAAATGCAGAACCCTCTTCTCATATTCTTGCGAAGTCTTTGCGATTGGCTGGGCATAAGTATGGAAAGATATTCAATATTGATTCTGCTGATCTGATTTTTTACATTAAACGCGTCAACCATATTGATCATGAGCCATATTCACTTGAAGAAATCTATATACCGCAGTATGTGATTCCAGAATTGGAGGATATTGATTTAACGGTGTTCTCAATTTATGAGATTTATGATTTTTATAATATTGAGATTTCCTATTCCCACCAGACCCTTGATCTGACCCAATTGGATCAATCGGATGCACGATTCATAGATGTCGATTCTTCTGCTCCATTGTTATTATTTACGAACACAAGCTATAACAAATCAGAAGCGGTCATTGAATATGCAAGAAGCTATACTCGTCCGGATAAGGCAAACTATAAGGTTCATTTTAAAAATGAATAAGCAAACATGGGGACGGTTCTCTGCTTCCTTTTAAGCAGGAGAACCGTCCCTTTGTTTTCATTTTGGCTCTGTTATTTTTCATTGTTGATTTTGTGTATATATGAGAATTCATAAGCGGAGATATTCCGATTAACTGCTCCAATGAAGACAAAATCTAAAGATTTGGATACTAAAAACGGAAAAACTCCCTTTATTTTAAAGAAAATATGGGTATTTTTTCATTTTAAACGGAATTAATCCGTTTATTTCTCAAATATAGAAAATTAGCATTCAGTTATAATAGAGCCTTAATTTTAAGGGGAGAACTGCCTCGACTGTAAGACCGTAGCAGGGAATTATTTTTGAATTTTGTGAATATATTGACACCGGTTTCAATAAACAATAATATATTGGTAATACCAATATGAATTTTGGTTTTACCAAACAGACAGGAAGGTGAGTATAGGTTTGAAGCTGCGATCTTCGGAATTAATTTGTAAAAAAATCATTTCCGCCATTTTAGAGGGAGAATACAAAATAAATGAACCGCTGTTACCGGAAAGAGATATGGCTGTGAAATTTCATGTCGGCAGACCGACAATCAGAGAGGCACTTCAGCGTTTAGAACGGGATGGATGGATAGCTGCCCGTAAAGGAATGCCTGCTGTTGTGAATGATTATTGGTCGCACGGAAATCTAATGACGATTGTGGATATTCTGCAATGCTATGATGAAATTCCAAACGTATTTATTGAATACATGCTAGGTCTGCGAATTGCGATTACTCCGATCTATATGAAAGAGGCAGCAGTGTATAACCGGCTAAAGGTCCTTGCATTATTTGCTAAGCTTGATGAGCTTCAGGACGATGCGAAATCATATGCTGCTTTTGATTGGGCTCTACAGCAAAATCTTACACAGCTCTCCCCGAATCCAATTTATCGCTTACTTATCAATAGCTTCACAGAAATATATATTCCTATGGCCGAAAAATACTTTAAAGAACCACATCACAGGATTGTCTCAAACCAATACTTTAATGAACTTGTTACCTCTCTCTTGAAGGGGGATGTAGAAGAAGCAGAACGGATTACAAAAACGATGATGGAAAAAAGCTTAATTCTATGGAAGATAAAAAGTGAAGAGGTGAAGGCAAAGTGAAAAAGAAAGGGTTGTATCGGGATTTTTTTCTTCATTTTGATATTCTTGTTATGCTTGCTGTATTTTGTATAGCAACAACACTTGTCCTCGTAAAAGGAATAACTTGGGTATACATGCTGTACTTTATGATTGGATTCGTCTCTTATATGTTCACAGAATATATAACACACCGCTTTTTTTTTCATTTGAAAACACCAAAAAACACCTTTTTCCTAAAATTATTGAAACGTCTCCATTATGATCATCATAAACATCCGAATGACTTACATTTATTGTTCCTTCCTCTCTGGTACAGTGTACCTAATTTACTTATTGCAGCCAGCATCTTCTATATAATCGTCCAATCGGTGGTTGGAACGGTATCGTTTATTAGCGGGATAGTCCTCATGCTTCTCATATACGAATGGAAGCATTATGTTGCCCACCGTCCAATCAATCCGAAAACAAAGCTAGGCAAATGGGTGAAGAAGACCCACATCCTCCATCACTATAAAAATGAAAACTATTGGTATGGTGTGTCTACTCCATTTGTAGACGTATTATTTGGCACGTTGAAGAATGAAAAAGAAGTAGAGACTAGTCAGACAGCAAAGGATTTAGAAAAGCGGGCATAAAAGGTGAATTTAAAAGTTTTATAGAATTGAAATCTAAGTAAGCACTTTCTGAAGAAGGGGGAATTCTCATGAATAAATTAGTAAGTGATAATCTGCCTGAAACGAGAAATAACCTAGTAAAAGAAAGTACTTTATTAAGTGATACTGAACTTAATAGTAAGCCTGATGTGAATCTGTGGGTATAGCACAAGTTTGCCATCACTTAGTTTTAGTGGAAAAGGCATCTATAAAGGCTATTGCATGGGGATTAAAAGCCGATTTAATTACACCAATAGAACGTAAAAATGTTCACTTTATAATATTGGATTGAACGAAAAAGATTAAAGCTCCAAAAATCGTTGAACCAAGTATAGAATCATTTGAAGTTCTGCAAATAATTGATTTGTTAAACGATTCGAGGGAAAATTGATGGCCTTTCTTAGTACGAAAGTAGATAAGGCCATATTGAAAGAAAAATCAGTGAAGCATTCTGCCATAGGTGAATTACCTCTTGATCAATGGATCGAATAGATATATTTACATGAACAGTGGCACATAGAAAAAATAAAAGAGATAAAATTACTTTTAGATAGAAGCACTAAATTCAGGAGCGTAAAATGGATCATTATGGTCTAACTTTTTTATGAAAATTTCATACTTAGTTAAAAAATCCTGTATTAACTCAGGATTTTTTCTTATTCCACAAAAGGAGCAGATTGTTGAAAGGGATAGGGGCGTGACATAGATAAAATAAAACAAAAACGAATTGTAAACACAAATTGATTTTTGGTCTAATTGGATCATGACTTTAAAGATTTTAAGGCTTAATCGTATATTACATTTTTACCTTGTTCACTTAACTGTTTTAAAGATGTAAGCATATGATTTATTTCTTCGTCGGAATGTCTTTCCCATGAACTTAATTCGGCTATTATTTTCAAAGGAGATGTAGACCTATAAGAACGTGTTGGGTTTCCAGGAAATCTTTTGTCAGTTAAGTTCGGATCATTTTCAAAATCACCTAATGGTTCTACAATATAAATTCTTTCCTTTGATGTGGATCTTGCTAATTCAGCACCCCATTTAGCAGCATCTAATGTCGCAGTAAAATAAATATAGTTGGATTTTTTATCTTGGTAATTTGATAAGTGTTGTGGTACTAATAAATCTCCAATTTTCAGTTCTGCTTTAGTGCCATGAAAAAAAGGACCATTATCTAAGACATCTTTTTTGTCGTTCATCCTATACACCTCTAATAATTTTAGATTTGTATATAAGAGTATAGTATCGAAGTTACAAAAAGAACAGTCTATAAATAAAATGAAAATTACGTTATAATGAAAGTAGAAGGAATGATATCGAACGACCATTACTTATTTTTTATGTTTTGCTTTGCAATCAACGTTTCTGATGACTAGGGATATTACGGACTGTTATTTAGTGATTTATCATACAGAACAACAGAATTGTTAAGTCACGTAATGAGCAATAACGTTAAGCTTTAATTAAAAATATAAATTTATTCCATTATCGAGCGTAATTCTACAGCAAGAATTACGTTCTTCCTTTATGTAAATGACCAGATTTCAAGCATTTGTTTAGAGGGAATTACTATGATCACTATTCTTTTTCTCTATTAAGGAGAGAGTGGAAATAAATAACTTTGGCTGTTCCGCAATCGGAGGCTCTATCAAGGATAACTTGTATGCTTATTTTTTTATACAAAAGATAAATTAGCCTTGTTTGATTGGGAATCCCATATTGATGCTGAAAAGTATTCGGACGAAGAACTGATAGAAGATATAGAATTAGGGCTTAGGACGGAAGCATAGGTAAACGAGATAAGTAATAATTCTTATGAAACCGAAAGAATCAAACTTAGCAATGGGAGTGACGTTCAATATAAGGTAAAAAGGGGGAATCTCTCTAAATAGAGGGGTTCCCTTTGTTGTCAAAAAATAAACATGAAGATTTAACAGTGCCCTTATATAAACACGAAAAGCTATTATGAGCGTTACCCCCATAATGATGGAACTATATGTTATCGATGGGTTTCATAATTATTCGAATAGTAATTTGAAATTGTACAAGCCTTTATTGAGATTTAATACTGCACACTTCAATAAAGTATCTACTGTAATTAAGTTGATTTTGGAATATACTATTATCAATAGGTTAACAATGTTAATCTATGTTAATATCCGAGATTTTTAGAACAGTATGAAACTATAATAGGAGAGCCCTAAAATGAAAAAGAAAATGAACTATTTAATCTTACTTTTAACGACTATCTTAATAGTTGGTTGTACCAACGAAAAAGATGCATCCGTTACAGATGGAGTAACAGATCAACAAGAAGTAACCATTGGTAATACAAATAAAAATAGCGAAAAAGAAGAAACTAGCACAACGGTTGTTGATGAACCAGTAGTAGAGGAAACATCAACCCAACCAAATAATGAACGGTTCTCAGGATACAATCTTATTGAAGTTGATGGTGGTGATTTGTCAGGATATCGTGAACCTAACGTTGTCGTTGACATTGGTTATGGAGACCGTGAATATTGGGCATTTACTAATGAATACGGGCAACTTGTACGTGTCATTGCTGATGAAATCATTCTACAAGATGACAGTAACGAACCTGTATTATCGTCTGGCAGATATTTTTCTGATGAAGCAAAGGTTCCTGGTGTCGAAAGTGCAGATTTAGATGAAGGACATATCATTGCAGATTCTCTCGGAGGGGTATCCAATGCTTATAATATTACTCCACAAGAAAGTACGCTTAACCGACATGGAGATCAAGCTTATATGGAAGATGCGATCCGCAAAGCAGGTGGAGCCACTAATTTTGAAGCAATTATCACATATCCGAATACGGAAACGCAGATTCCTTCACATTATCAGTATACCTACACTTTGAGAGGCAACAAGATTGTCGATTCATTTGACAATGTGAACCCTGATGAAGTTAACGCATCACTCGGTTTAACAGAGAGCAAGCCTTCTAACTCAACTAGTTCAAACAAAAGCGGTGATATTTCTAGCATTGATACTAATGGGAATGGACAGGTGACAATTAAAGAAGCAAAAGATGCAGGTTTCAGTATGCCTATAACGAGTGATCATTGGTTATACCCTTATATGCGTGATAACGACAATGATGGGATGGTGGGTGAGTAAGCACCTAACTTTGAGGCAAAATATATGACTGAAAGAATATTATTTTCATTGTTGGATGAGTTATTACAATTTGAGAATGGGTGTCTGTACAGGAACAACTGAAATTAATGGTTATATCATCTAAAGTTGTATGGTGAAAAAAATATTTTTCACTAACGGAAGGCTTTAGTTCAATATCGATTTCAATTATCGAGCGTGATTCTGCAGCAAGAATGAAATACGCACTTTCTTTATGTTAAGGGCCAGATTGTGGAGTAGCTCCTTTAATGAAAATTTAGATTTCTTAGCTGCAATTTAAAGGCGATTGTGAAATTATGTACTTAAAATAACGTGGCAGATTAGTTCAATAAGGAAAGGTTAGTATAACAACATCATTGATAGTGATGGGGTGAATAATATGGAGTTTTATAGAGGTATGAGTTTTTGGGCTACAGATGATGAGGAACTTAGTCCTCCTTTAACTGATTTAACTATCCAAAAGGCAGAAAAGGAATTAGGATTTAAACTTCCCCATTCTTATATTGAGTTATTGAAAGAAAAAAATGGGGGTGCATTGAGTTATCCTTCCTTTTTCATTGGTCAGGACAAGCAAAGGACATCTATGGACTATATAAATGGCATAGACTTTGAAGGGGTAGAACAAGGAATTGGTATTTTAAAGTCAGCAGAGTGGACAAAAAAACAAGGGTTACCTGAAGGTCTAATCGTTTTGTGGACTGACATTCACACATGGATAGTTTTAGATTATAGAAACAAAATTGAAAATCCATCAGTTGTTTATTTTTATGAAGATTATTCATCAGAAGATGGACAATGGAAAAGTGTAGAAATTGCACCTGATTTTGATACTTTTTTAAGTGAATTATTTCGTGGTTCTACACTAAATCCAAAAGATTTGAAAGCAAGCTACGGGAGAAAGAAAGAGTAGATCATGTTCAACAAAAGGGGTGTTTTACTTCAATCCAATATTCAACAATCGGGCGCTATTGTGGAATAATGCCTTTAAAGAAAATTGGATATCTATGTTAAAGTTTAAGATGTTATAGGTTTGAAATTAAATCGCACCGTTTTAGGGGCTGTTCCAAAAGTCGATATTTGATTGATTTTTGGGCGGCCCCTTTTTAGTGGTTGAATTCTCTCATACATTTAAAACTTTCATAGGAAGGGGTGATTTAAACTAATGATGGAGTTAGTACGAATAAAATATGATTCGTCTCATCACTCTTGTTCAAAAATCGGTGTTTAATATTTGGTGGAATGCGTACGACATCTCCTTCATTTAAAAAATATTCGGTGCCTTCCAGTTCGACATACGCTTGTCCTTTCATGACGACAGCAATTTCTTCTTTATCGTCATGTGAATAGTGACTTTCCGTAGTGTTTGCGTGTGCATTTAATTCCATCATTAAGAGTTCAATATGTGCTTTCATAAAGTCTGGTGTTAACACATCAAAGACAATATGGTTAATATCTTCACGATATACTTTCTTTCGGTCATGTTTTCTCGAAATGAGCGAATCCGTATCAATTTCATTAATGAAGAGAGTATAGAGTGGCACATTTAACGCTTGCGCAATCAGTTCTAGTACACTTAACGAGGGATTTGCTTGTCCTCTTTCTATTTGGCTAATAAGTGAAGTGCTGATTCCAGCATAATCGGCGAATTCCCGAATTGTCAGCCCATTCTTTTTACGATAATTTAATACCGTTTGCCCAAGGCGATTATTGATCATAGTAAAGCTCCTTTCTTAAATAGTGTATATTTAACTTGTTTTGTGCTGACATAATAAACATGTTGAATTAATGCTTTTATCAATTACATAAATATTTTATACTTACGTTTGTACATTATAATAAATTAATTTTATTTTTGTAAACGAACATCTAGGGGGAAACAGAATTGAAATCACCACTTAGTTATTACATGATTTTATTTTTTGGTGTATTTGCTTTATCTACTTCAGCCATCTTCGTAAAAATAGCAGATGCACCTGCGGCAATTACGGCATTTTATCGGATGTTTTTTGCGGTAGTAGTGCTTTTGCCATTTTTATTAGTTAATAAAAAGAACCGACAAGAATTACGTTTGTTGTCAAAAAAACAATGGGGACTTGGATTATTATCGGGCATATTTCTAGCAGCCCATTATGTATTGTGGTTTGAATCATTAAATTACACATCTGTAGCAAGCTCGACGGTAATCGTCACACTACAGCCTCTCTTTTCGATGGTTGGAGGCTATTTTCTTTTTAAAGAGCGCTTCAGTAAAGGGGCTATAATAGGCTGTCTAGTAGCGATTGCCGGAAGTATTGTCATTGGATGGCAAGATTTTCAAATTAGCGGACAGGCATTATTTGGCGATATACTTGCTTTTATTGCTGCAGGCATCATAACAGCTTATTTCTTCATTGGCCAGCATATTCGAAAAAGTCTATCTCTTATCCCATACTCAGTTATTAGTTATGGGAGCAGTACATTACTTTTAGGTGTTTTTGCCTTCAGTCAGCAAACACCCTTCTTCGAATATTCTGTACAAACATGGTGGTCCTTTATTGGATTAGCGTTTATTGCAACAATTTTAGGACAAACAATTTTTAATTGGTTGTTAAAATGGCTGAGTGCTTCAATTATTTCAATGAGTATATTAGGAGAGACAATTGGAACATGTATACTTGCTTATTTCATTTTGGATGAGGTCATTTCTTTACAACAAGGTATGGGTATTGCACTCATTTTAATCGGTCTAGCATTATTTTTACTACAGCAAAGAAATAATAAATAAATAAATAAATAATTGAGTTTATTTGGTTATTAGAAGAATATCTTTTAAAATTACTTCCTCGTTTAACTTTCGGGCGCTTTTCTGAATAAGGAAAGCGTCTTTCTTCATGAAAAGGGCCATTTAATGGAATAAGAATTTAAGCAAAACTGGAAATTATGTGAGATTGTGAAGAAATCTACTTATATGCTAAATAGTAGAATAGTTTCACAAATAGCTGGTTTTATTTGGTAATATAAATACAGGGAGGGAACGGAATGAAAAAATATATTTCTGGCTTAATAGTAGGTGCTGTTGTTGTTTTAATGGTTAATGTTTTTTTAATCAAAGATGATGAAATTGTTAGTGATAGTAAAGAAGCACGAACTGATCGTATTGCATCGTTCTTAGGGCTGCATGGGACGAATTTGGTTTAGTCAGTTTTCAAATAGGTGATACAGACCCGACGATTTGGATTGGTATGGGTGAAAATAAAAGTGAACAAGATCTACGGGAATATTTAAAAGTCAATATTGATAAATATGATTTGATTCATTACAACATTGAAATTTTTAAAGAAGGTATACCAGAGTTAGAGACTGAACATTCAATAGGGATTCAAAACAAGAAAATTTAATGTCGGATTTAAGTTTTACTAATGGGTGCTTTAGTTCAATAACGATGTTCTTCAAAAGGGCGCTTTTATAGAATAAGATGAACTTAATGCCAGTTCATTACGTTGATCCTATTACGCATGAGCTGTGGCTTGAGGTAAGGCTAGGAGTTTAAGTAAGTGACGTTCGATAGTATTATTTGGGCGAAGGTCGAAAATTAGGGGAACATAGCGTCAGCCTTACGTGGGTTGGCCTTATTTCTATTAAACTAAAGAAGTTTTAGTGGTAGAAGGATTTTAATTTACTATGGTGAAATAAGTAATCAAGGTAAAATCTAGGAAGGAGGTTTAAATCCTATAAAAAATGTTTTGTAGAATGAATGTAAGGGAGGAGAGCTAACTTGGAAATCACAACAGAAAGACTAATAATTAGACCTTTTAAGAGTACTGATTTACAGGATGTATTTGCTATTTATAATAATGATGATACATGTAAGTACCTATTACATAATAAGTGGACTCATGAAGATATGCAGAATAGATTTAATAAGAAGCTAGCAAACAATGTACTCACTAAAGAATCAATGTTAAGTTTGGCAGTTATATTCAAGACTAAAGTAGTTGGTGATCTATCCGTATGGTATACAGATATGAAAGACACTGTTGAGATTGGTTATAGTTTTTCAAATGAAGTTGCTGGGAGAGGTTTGGCAACAGAAGCAGTAAGTAGTTTGGTATTTAAATTATTTGATGAATTTAATGTACATCGTATACAAGCTAATCTTGATGCACGAAATACAGCTTCACAAAAATTGTGTGAACGAGTAGGCATGAGAAAGGAAGCCCATTTCATACAAGATTTTTGGAATAAAAATGAATGGACAGATAGTATTGTATATGGAATGTTACCCTCCGATTTGTAGTAATAGACTTAGTTATTTTATTGTGCTAACGGGTGCTTAGTTCAATAATGATCTTCAACAAGCGGGCACAATTCTTGAAGAATCGTGCCTTATCCAATAATAGGGCCAGATTGTGGAGGTAAGGTATTGGTTAATTTTATGGCCAATACCTTTGTTAAATTAATTATCACTTGAATGACATTGAAGATATAAAAAGGGCAACAAGCCATGTAAGGCTAGCACTCAAATTGTAGTTAGAATAATTTTTCTATATAGAAACCCAACATTCTGATAGTAAGGGGTATCCGAATATTTTGTTTTTACTTACCTTCAATAACTTAGGATATATTACTTCCCTATAAGAGTGATAAAGCTCTAAAACCTCAAATTTCACATTGCTTTCCTCACACTTATTACTAAATTTCTCATATCCTCGTAAAGGATAGACAATATCCCCCTTAATAACAATATCAGTTTCAATAAATAAATCATCGAATGTTACAGCCTCTGTCACAGGCACATGAACCACATGGACATTTACTTTAAATAAATGCATTACCTCTACTAAATAATCAACGAATACTTTCTTATTTACACAATACTTTATAGTAATAGGTTTTTGGAGAAATACCTCAGTATTTGCATTTTCCGATATTATTGAAGAATAAATAGGGAGTTTTAAGTGATCTATTTCACTTATAGTTCTACTAAAATAGCAAAATGCCTCTCTAATCAGATGCATCATCGCCTTATTGGTTTTAAGTAACTCAGTTGTTCTAATATAGGCTGAAAAAATACCTGCATACTCTGATACAACTTGATAATCCATTTCTTTTCCGTTCAATAAAGACTTTCTATTAAGATGTGAAGGTATTTGAACTAGGTGAACGTTGTCGATAATAGCACGCTCTAAATGATAGGAATCATTTGCTTGTAGCATCATATCAGAAACATTTAATTGTTCTATAGTATATGGTCCACAACCCATCAACCCTGCTTCACTATCCCTAAAAATACTCATTTCAATCCTCGCTAGAACATATAGCAGTTCTTCTTCTTCACCTAAGTATTGTATTTCAATGATTGAATTATTTAATTTGGAAATACTTATTAGGTTAGGTTTGAATTCTTTCAGTTTTTCCAAATTAAAACCAATTAACAAACACTTAACAATTTCATCAAGTTCCACAGTAGTCCCATCATGCCACTTTAAACTTTTTCTTAAATAAAATTGAAATACATTTGGATCTGAAACTAACCAATGATGTACTAAGTCACCAGTAAACTGATTATTTTCATCAAATTTAATAAGTCTGCTATAAACATGTCCTATAACAAACCCGCTCTCAGCATCATTAAAACGTTGTGGATGTAATTCTAATTTTGAACTGAAAATTGGAAATGTAAGGATTTCCTCTGACACTGATTTGCTTCCAAATAAATTTGTTGTAACTAGGTTAGATACCTGTGAATAGAAAGGATTTGAAAACCCATTAGATGGAAGTAAGTGTAATAATCGAAAATCCCTTAGAGAAAAACTCTGCTTCATTTGAGCGATTAAAATATTTTCTAAATTAATGAGCCATTTAATAGAAGATTCATTACCTCTTCCACTACCAGGTTTATAAGTAATAAAACCTTGTTCCTCCCATTTCTTCAAAATCCTCTTTATTTGCTTTTCGCTTAATTGAAAGTGTTTACTAAGCTCTTGTAGTTTAAAATTATTTATTTTCAATCCCCACAACGCAATTAGTTTTTCATCTATCTGTAAATTCTTCATAAGGGGACACCATCCTTTTAAATTGTCCGTTTTTACTTAATCATGTCCTCTATATAATTATAAAGTGAAAGGGGAGGTTTAAGTGAATAATTTACAAAAAATTTCTATTTCTCTATTTTTAAGTGAATTTACCACATCAGCATATTTTATTATTGTGACATGGATACTTTATCACTCTACGAATAATGCAATTTTCACTGGGTTATTTGTTGGCTTAGGATTTCTTCCTAGCTTTTTAAGTAATTTATATTTCGGAGTACTGGTTGATCGAATGGAAAAAAGGCATTTACTTATCATAGCTCAAAGTATAATTTCAATAAGTCTGATATTAATTGCCTTGCTGACTTATGGTGACTTTCCATTTTTAGTTATAGGACTTATTCTTATTCACATGATTATTCAGCTATGTGGATCATTATTTCGTCCATCCATGCAAGCATATCTAACTTCTATTTTCTCACAAGAAGAATTAATTACGGTTTTCTCTAAAACTGCTTCAATAGGCATTGTGGGTAGTATTGCAGGTACGGCTTTAGGAAGTTTATTCATTTCTTTGTTTCCAGCTGCTATAGTATTTTTAATATTACTGTGTCCTTTATTATTGAGTTTATTTTTATTACGTAGCTTGCCTGTAGAAAGAATTGAAATCATTACATCCCCTAACTCTATAGTAAAAGATATTAAGAACGGTTTTCACTATTGTTTTTCTGATAAATTTTACATCCAATTATTAATTATTATGGCAATTGGACAACTAATCTTTCACACTAATATTGGCTTTCTTGCAGTATTTACTACAGACATCCTAAAAGAAAATGCAACTATTTATGGAATACTAGAAATATTATGCTCTTTAGGTGGGGTTATTTCAGGTTGGTATGCCAAATCCCTTATTAAACGTATTGGTATTCATTTTTCAAATGTTATTATTATATTATTAATGGTTGCACTGTACTTAATGTTTACAGCTGTTAATATACTCATAGTTAGTATTGCTTGTTTTATGTTAGGACTTGTAACGACTTGGCTTCGTACAACATTCCAAGCAATTCAGCAATCTGCCACAACTAAGGGATATCATGGGCGAGTAGCTAGTATCCGCATGTTTTTTAACCAGGGTTTTGTTATCGTAGTTTCGCCTATCTTTGGATACGTATCAGATGCTCACTCTGTTAGTTTGATTTATATTATATTAATGATTATTTCAGTTGTTTGCTTATTAACCTCCATTTTAATTATCAAAGATCAACGTTTTAGAAATATAATAAGAATGCAGCAAGACACATAAAATAAATTTATGTTTTTGGGCAACACAACTCACTTATGTTATTCCATAAATGGGAGCAATTCATATAAGATGAATTGTGCCTTTTTCAGCAATTGGGCCAGATTGTTGAATAACGCGATTGATGAGTTATACTAAAAATCGGAAATAGATTGTAAAGAAGTATACTTAAACTAACAAGACAGAATAGTTTAATTCAAGGAAATAATTTAAAATTTAATGATAAATACTGTGAAATTTACTTATTACTAATTAAGGAAAAAATAAACTTATAAGATAGATAATAAATTTCATATAGAGGTGGATTCATATGCCTAAAGTTGATAATATACTAGCAATTCTATGGATGCTTAGTTCAGGTGAAAAAATTACTGCAAAACAAATTTCAGAAAGGTTAGAGATGAATATAAGGACTGTGTATCGGTATATTGATACACTTTCAACAAGTGGTGTACCTATAATTTCAGACACAGGACATAACGGTGGATACACTTTATTGAACAATTTTATTGAAGCTCCTCTTTTTTTTGATTTTGAGGAGCAAACCTCACTATTTCACGCTGCTTTTTTTGCAGAAGAAGCCGGATATTATGGAGGTGAAGCACTAAATAGGGCTATTTCAAAGCTAAGCAAATATTCAAATCAAGAGCAGGAAACAAAGATAAACCAACATTTAACCAGTCTTGGAGTAATAAGTCGATTAAGTTCCCTCTCTATGGAACCTTTCTTGAAGGAGTTGGACGATTTCATATCTTGTTATTCAATTAAAGGGTGCAACACTTCAAGTAGGAGATTGCTCCTTTTTTATTTTTACTAAAGTGGCAGTATAGTTGAATAAGAAAAATGTTTAAAGAGCGATTATTTAGTAATATCACATTCCTGGGAGCTACTTCACTGTGAAGCCGTGATACTGTTTTGGGCTTAAAAGGTTAGAATTCGGCCTTTTTCCTGTTTCCAATTTATACAGTTAAGACTATTTTTAAGGGGCTTTTTTATATAAACACGGGTTTTATTGACCTTCATGCATAAAATAATAATCACGAATCATGAAAAAATCTAGTAAAACAAAGTATACTCAATATAGATAAATTAGATGAAATAGGGGTGATTTACATATTTAGGGGAAATGTAAAAAGAGTACTTATTTCTTTATTAACGAATCCAATCTTCATAATTGGATACTGGATTTTTGGACATGAGTTAGCTTCAATATGCAGGTATGGAAGAATGAATAATAATCTATATATATTATTATTAAGCATAGTCTTATTATTTTCGATCATTTTGATTACTACAATTAAAATGATAAAAGTAAGTGACCATAAATTAAAAAATTTAACTAATTTGAAGTCATGGAAATATATTTCGATTATCATCTTTGTTGCAATTACATTATTATATGGAGTGAACATTTATCAAAGTGCAACAAATTACGGTGGTAAACTTGCATGGTATATAGAACGATTAAAAAATGAAAGGTCAGTTAAATTTGAACATAACAATATATATAATTATGGAGTAAAAGGTATTTTTGAAGATATAAATAAAGAACATACTTTGCCCCAAGAATTATATATGGTAAATAATTTTTCCCTTGAATTTAATTCAGATGGAACAATTACATCATTTGATACATTTGTATATGGGAAAAATGAAGATGGAAAAGAAGAGAGTTACCTAATAACTTTTGATAAAAATAAATCAAAAAATATTACTTTAATATTAAATGGTTATGCTGGGCCCACTTATAATGTCGATATGTTGGTAGAGCCTTTAGTTAAAACTGTTAGTGTTATTCCAATTAAACAAAAAGTTAGTGAGTGGAACGAAAATCAGTATGGGTTGGTTTATTATGGAAAAAGAAATTGGGGATATGATACAAATGGAATCATTAATATTGATAAGGACGGAAAAGAGTATAGTCCGGAAGTTGCAACTTCAGAAATAATTGGATATACAGTATCAATATTCATCCCTAGGAAGGAAAAAATGATTACCCCTGCTAGATATAACTTAATAGGTGATCCGAATTGGAGTAAGCCATCTACTACTCAAAATCAAGTAAATTCTAATGAGAAGAAAAATGAATTAAAGAATACTAAGGAACAATTTTATCTATCTAAAGAAGTCGGATTTAAACTAAATGTTACGGATAAAGCATTAGGAAGTACGTTTTATTCACTAAGCAAGACCATGGATGGGGAAAAAACATGGACTGTTATAAATAATGACCCATTTAGCGGGACAATCGGAAGTGCCTCAGGAATAGTTTTTATTGATGACAAACTTGGATTTTTAGGAGCAGTCAATCCTTCAGGTAATGAAGGAGCATTATATCGTACGGATGATGGAGGTACTTCATTTAAGAAGGTAAATTTTACACCTCATATAGTGAAATTAGATAATGGACAATCTTTAAGCCCTTTTGATTCTCCAGGTATGCCTTATGAAGAAGATGGAGTTTTTAATCTGTTGATGGGACAAGGTTCAGATGGAGACTATAATGGTAATAGTAGTGTACTTTATCAATCAAAAGACAAAGGGCAAACATGGGAATATATAAAAGAGGTTAAAAATAGTTAGCTTGACAGACATTTATATCTTTAAAATTTTAATAATGCTATGTTAATACTCATAGTAAAAGACCTATAATTAATCTAAAAATATTAGTCTAAGTTCTCTCAGAAATCTGAGAGGTCTTTTTTTATTACTTAATCATAAAATAGTGCAAGCCGAATAAGCTTCCGGCTGGTAGGACACTCAAACCTTTCCGGCAAGAAGATTAGACAGCTAGTCAATCGGCCAAAGGAAAGTATGAGGACATGGCAAGATTAAGGGAACGATATAGCTCCTCCATAGTCAGAAGATTAGCATATTTAAAATTAATGGTCGCTGTGGCGAAGTCCTTCCTATTCCACTAATGTGCAAAAGTTTGTGAAAAATTGTACTTAAGCTAACGGGGGCTTTTGTTCAAAAACTTTATTCAACAATCGGGCCAGATTATTGAATAAAAAAGGAGTCTATACAGTTCATATTGGAAATTAAATTTATGCAAGTAGGGACTATATACGCATTTAAGAAACGGGGGAGATTTAATGTTTAACGTTAAAACGCAGACTGTTAAAGGGTATAAGGGATTAGATATTCCTTTTAAAATACTGAGCAAAGGCGAAGATTCTAACAACTTGGCAATAATTCTACCAGGTGCGGGTTATAGCGCACAGGCACCTCTTCTTCATTACTCAACAGGTATATTTATCAACAAATCGTTTGATGTTTTGCAAGTGAATTATCAATACAATAACAAAGACTATGCAGATTTTAGTGAAGTAAGTGAAGCAATTAAATTGGACGTGAAAAATGTCCTTGATTATGTTTTATCCAATAAATCATATAAGAATTTCTATTTAATTGGGAAATCACTTGGAACGATTGCTATGAGCTCTGAATTAAATAGAGAAACTTTTAAGGACGCTTAAGCCGTTTGGTTGACTCCTTTAATACAAAGGGAAGATGTATTGAGTGCAATGGTAAGAACTCATAATAATAGTTTATGCATAATTGGTGATAAGGATCCTTATTATACTGAAGAAAGGTATTCCAAAGTCATAGAAAACCCACATATCATCTCGAAGTTAATTCCGAATGTTAATCATGGTTTAGAATATGATGAAAACGCTGTGGAATCAATTGATATATCGAAAAGTGTGATAGCCGAGATTGAACAATTTTAGGGTGCGTTTTTTTTTACGTTTTTTTGGTAGGTTTTTCAGCAATCGGGCGCAATTCTTGAAAAGGAATTGTGCTTTTTTCAGTAATTGGGCCATTTAATTGAATAACATTCAATAAGAAATATTTGGATATTTATCTTAAAATTCAATTAAGTGTGTGAAGTAATGTACATAAACCATCGATACAGTTTAACGTAAGAAGGGTTGCAGGAAAAAATATATAACAAATAGAAATACTTAAAATAATAAAATAAATGAGGAGATAATACTACTTTGAATATTTTAACACTGATTTTAAGTTATTTAATAGGTTCAATCTCATTTGCTTTAGTAATAGGTCAAATGTTTTATAAGAAAGATATTCGTGATTACGGTAGTGGTAATCTTGGTGCAACTAATGCTTATAGAGTTTTAGGAGTAAAAGCAGGAGTAATTGTTGCAATTGCTGATATATTAAAAGGTACACTTGCATGTTTACTTCCACTAATACTTAGTTCTACGGTTGACCCTATTGTATGTGGTTTATTAGCCATATTAGGACACATATTTTCTGTTTTTGCCAGTTTTAAAGGTGGAAAAGCAGTTGCGACAGCAACTGGAGTTTTCTTATTTTTGACGCCTTTAGGTGTTTTATTTGGTTTTGTAGTGTTTGTGTTAACTTTGTTATTTACTAAGTATGTGTCACTAAGTTCAATGTTGGCGGGTATTGCATTATTCATTTACAGCCTAATAATTGAAGATAAAGTTATCATAGGACTTTCTCTATTAATAAGCGTATCAATAATCATTCTCCATCGACAAAATATAAAGAGAATTCTAAATGGAACAGAGAACAAAATAGTCGAAAGATATTGAGTATTACTTGTTAAGCTAAAGGGGCTTTAGTTCAATATCGATTTCAACTATCGGGCGTGATTCTGCAGCAAGAATTACGCTCTTTTTTTATGTTAAGGGTCAGATTGTGGAGTAACTCCTTTAATGAAATTTTGATTTCTTAGCTGCTATTTGTGGTTTCTCCAGGTTTTAGTATTTAATTATTTTGTGAAATTCCATAGTATTCCTTTATTAATTCTATAAGGTTTTTTGCAGGTGTAGAGACATAATGATTTTCAAGCCAAATGACTCCTAAAGAAGACATCAGATCAGCGTTATTGATCGGGATAGAATAGGGGATTTTGTCCATATAGACATCTATAACAGATTTAGGAACAATCGTTGCCCCTATTCCTCCATTAACTAATTCCAATAATGTATGCATATCTGAGCACTCAGCCATTTTGTTTAGTTGGAGGTTTTGCCTTGTAAATGCCTCAAGAATCGTACTATATATCCCCAAGCCTTCTGTACTTGGAATGATAAGAGGGGTATGGGAAATCTCCTCTAATGAAATCGTGTGTGTTTCTTTATTTGTAACGAAAAAAAATGGCTCGTTCATTAGATGATGGTAAGTCAGTCCACGATGTTCCAAGGGAAGGCGTACAAATGCCAATTCAATCGCTCTTGTTTTTATCATTTCTGCTAAATAAAAAGAGTCATTTTGAACAATTTTTAACGAAACAAAGGGATACTTTTTGTGGAAGACTTGTAGCACCTCTGAAAAACCTGATAGAGATAAGGTGTTAATCCCTACTGAAATGACACCTCTTTTTCCCTCGTCAGTTTCCTTTAATTCATGTTTTATTTCTTCTATACTGTTCACCAAATGTAATGCTCTTTGGTAGAGTACACTGCCTTTATCCGTTAATTCCATACCCTTCCCGCTTCGTTCAAACAATTGAACACCAAGCTCATTTTCTATTTGTTTTAACTGCATGCTTAGAGGCGGCTGCGACATATGCAGCCTTGTGGCAGCCGCTGTTATATTCTTTTCCTCAGCTATGGCTATAAAAAACCGCAATTGTTTAATGTCCATTTATTTCTCCTTCAATACAAAAAATATATGGTTTCTATATAAATTATATATTTTTCGAATAGCTAAGTCCATGTTATGATTACTTCCATGTTTTCATTTGATGTTCATAGTTAGAAGGTGATTAATATGGAGCGTTTTTTTAAATTTAATCAATATGATACGACGATGGGGAAAGAAATTTCTGCTGGTCTTATATCATATATAACAGTGGCCTATATCATTATTGTTAATGCGACGATTTTAGCTGTAGCAGGAATTCCGATGGAGGCAGGGATCATTGCAACGATCTTATCCAGTTTTATTGGATGTTTAATCATGGGCATCTGGAGCAATACGCCTCTGCTAATTATTCCTGGAATAGGTCTTAATGCGATGTTTACCTATACAATTGTTCAATCTGGGGGCTTTTCCTGGCAGGAAGCGCTGGCAATGGTTTTTGTTTCTGGACTCATTTTTGTTGTAATTGCCTTTACTCCGTTGGCAAGAGTGATCACTTCAGCTATTCCTAATTCCTTAAAAGAAGCCATTACTATTGGAATTGGAATACTGCTGATTTTAATAGGATTTGAAAATGCTGGGATCATTACAAGTTCTGATCACACGCTTCTTGCAATAGGGGATTTAAGTAGTCCGACAGTGATCGTAACATTTATTGGTTTACTTATTACTATTTTATTATTTATAAAAAATGTACCAGGTAACCTATTATTAAGCATAATCATTACTTCATTTCTATCCATATGGCTAGGAGGAGCCAACTTTGAGGGGGTATCCTTTTCAATGCCATCTTTTCATGAATACCTAGGGGTGTTTGGCCAAATATCGTGGGGATAAGCAGGAAATATTCTTTTCTGGCTAACATCCCTCTCTTTTGCGATGGTCATTGTGTTTGAAAATATCGGATTGATACATGGGCATAGCAACATGTTAAACCGGCCTGAAAGCAGCAAGAAATCTCTCCAGGCTACGGCTGTTTCAGTACTTTCTTCTGGAATTTTTGGTACAAGCCCTACTGTAGCATCAGTGGAAGCAGCTGCAGGCATTACAGCCGGTGGAAGAACAGGATTGACGAGCATTGTTACTGGATGTATGTTTCTTCTTTCGATCCTGTTTATCCCAGTTATTAAAATCGTACCGGCTAGTGCCGTTTCGCCAATTCTAATATTAATCGGGCTCCTTATGCTGCAAAATATTGTTCATATCTCAATGGAAGACTTAACAGAGAGCTTTCCAGCACTATTAATTATTGTATTAATTCCATTAACCTATAGCATTGCAGATGGGATGGCAGTCGGCTTTATTTTATATCCGCTAATAAAGCTCTTAATGGGGAAAGGGAAGGAAATTCACCCAGCACTATATATGATTGCTATTCTGTTTATAAGCAATATGGTTATTCAGTACGTATTTTAAATGAAACACATATAATTATAGAAAATGACTAGGAAGGTGAAAACAATGAAAAAAAATATTTTGTATAGTAAAGAAAAAATAGAGGAGAAAGTGAAAGAACTAGGTTTAACGATATCGAGTGACTACCAAAATGAGGATAAAAATCTCCTTATTATCTCGTTATTAAGAGGAAGTTTTATTTTCACAGCAGACCTTGTCCGGCACATAACCGTTCCTGTTAGAATTGAATTTATGGAAACTTCAAGTTACGGATTCGGAAAAGAAAGTACGGGAAAAGTAGAAATTGTATCTGGTTTGACGATAGATATTTCCGATTATGATGTCTTAATCGTAGATGATATCCTAGATTCAGGGCATACGATGAAAACAGTCTATGATTTTCTGAAAAAAAGAAACCCAAAAAGTATGAAGACTTGTACATTCCTCGATAAACCTTCACGCAGACAAGTGGATATGAATGTAGATTATACAGGGTTTGTAATAGAAGATAAGTTTATAGCGGGATATGGACTGAACTATGGCCACCATTACCGGAATACACCTTATATTTTTGAAGTAATAGAAAATTAATCGTAACTGCAATTCGAATTGATGTGAGCAATGTTTTTGTGAAAAGTGAATTTGCTCCTTTGAAAAGAGTCGTTATCGCTCAATCTGAATTTGTATTTCCAGCGAAGGAAGATCAAAGTGATGACGATTTCTTAACAGAAGAAACGAGAGAATTATCTTAGGTGAAAATTATAAAGAAGTTTTTCCGAAAAAGACAGATGCAATGGGAAGCTGAAAGGGAAAACTTAAAGAAAGTATTAAATAAATATAATGTGGAAATAATCACTCCTGGGATTTCAAGAAGTTTCTGCTGGTCTTTTAGTTGCAGCATTCACCCTCTTTTAAGACGTGAAGGATAGATAGTAAAAATCAAATGCTCACTTAAACGGGCATGATTGTGGCACAAAACATTAAAGGGGTGGCGGCTGCCATCTCTTTTTATTTGGCTCTGTTCAGAATAACGCTTTTACTAGCAGATTGTTGAGTACCTTTTGAACTGTCATATTCTTTAAAATTTAACAGTAAACCTTTTTCTAGAACGCTCAATTAGCAGCTGAAACCCATAAATGATAAGTTTTTGATTGAATTTGTGCCTTCATTCACTTAATGAAGGAGGTTACTCATGGTGTTCAACCGAGTTTGGCCTTCATTCACTTGATGAAGGACGTTTCCCATAGTTTTCAATCGAGTTTGGTCCTTCATTTGCTTGATGAAGGAGGTTCTCCATGGTTTTCAACCGATTTTAGGCCATCATTCATTTGATGAAGGACGTTTCTCATGGTTTTCAACTGAATCTGAGCCATCATCCACTTAACTTCTATCGAATATAGAAGCCAGGTTCAGGAACTGCGCTTATTTTTGTATACTTGAAAGGTGTCAGATCTTAACAAGGGTGTGCGCTGATTATTATTTTAGGGTCATATTATGGTGACAGGGAAGGGAACTGGGAGTTTTATACAACTCAAGCCTTACTAAAAAAATAAATCAGGTCCATTAAGAGAAATTTATTAAAAATAAAAAAAGAGTTTGGATGTAGATGAGGGAATTTAAAAATACAAAAGTAGTTATAATAAAATAGAATTTTGGAATTTGATGATTAAATCTTAGGAACCAATTTTTTGATAAGGTTAATGTCATTATTGAGGTATCGATCAGTTAGCTTAAACAAGGTTATTATATGAAATAATTCTATTATGCTTTCTTATTTTCTTCCTAAGGTGAACTTGAAGAATTCTAGAATTAATGTGTGCATCACTACTGGGGAAGGTTTTTGATACAGCAATAATGATTGTTCATGAAGATGATTATACGCTTATTACTCATTATCGAAGAATATTAAATTAGTAGATAATGAGTGAGTAATCAAACAAGGGACGGTTCTCATGCTTCCATAGAAGCAGGGAGAACCGTTTCTTTGTTTTATAGTTGAACTTTTTGTATGTTCACTTATCCTCTAAATCTTTTAGTATTCCATTAAGAAATATATCTTGATAATACTTTTTTTTGATTTCCAATCTTTCGTTTTCATCCGTAATATCGTTATCCCTAAAGTAGTTCAATATATTAAACATAGATGTTGTGTATAAATGGAAAATAAATTGTGTGTCAACAGAATCCTTTAATTTTCCAGCATTTTTATACTCCATAAGTTCATCCATTAAACAAGCATGTAGCTCTCTACTATACTCCCCAAAGTAAAACTTTTGCATAACTTCCATAGGGACCTTATACCATGTGCGATTAAATTCAACTTCAATTTGTGTACATACTTCCTCGATGGGTATTGTTTCCTTTCCAAATAAAATACTGCTTGTTTTTTCCTTTTGTTTGTCCATATATTTCATTTCGATACAAGTAAAAAAGTATAAATACAAATCATCTTTGTCATGAAAATATTGATAGAAACTACCAATCGAAATACCGGCTTTTTTAGCGATATCTCGGATGTTTACATCCTCATATTTTTCATAAATAAAAATGTTATATGTTGCATCTATTATTTTTTGCTTTTTTTCATCTGGCAAATTGAAAAATGTTTGTTTAGGAATAGAACTCACTCCTTAAATAGTAGTCTTTTGAATCATAAAATAAAAATTTAGAATAGACAGAATATTCTGTTGACACTATCAAAAATTGTTGCTAATATTTTGATTATAATATGAACGTGTTCATATCGGAAGGGGAATTTGATATTTTTTATAACTTCTAGATAAAAAGAAGTTTAACAGGGGGGGAAATAGAGTGAAAAAGTATGTTACGAGAAGAGTATTCATGGGGCTATTAACGATTTTTGTTGTTTTTACAATAAATTTTATTATTATCAGATTAGCTCCTGGAGATCCTATATCTACGATTATGGGAAAAGATAACGATGATCCTATTCTACGTACGGCTTTGGAAGAAAAATATGGGTTTGATAAGCCAATGATAACCCAGTATGCCATATATCTGAAAAATGCCCTAACGGGGGATTTAGGAATATCAATTATTTACAATAAAGAGGTTATGGCAATGATTACTGAGAGAATTGTTCCAACTCTTCTATTAGTACTTACTGCCGCTATTTTGGCTGTTATCATTGGAACATTAATGGGTATGTATGCTGCCAAAAATGAAGGATCAAAAATTGATGTTATCTTTTCAGGAGCAGCATATATTTTTAACTCTATGCCAGCTTTCTGGCTTGGTTTGATTTTAATAATTATCTTTTCATCTGTGTTGGGTCTCCTCCCCTCTTATGGAATGATCAATACACGTGATGCTCATACCGGATTCGATTATATTTTGGATGTAATCGTACATATGGTTTTGCCAGTGTGCACATTAGTGCTTGTGGAAATCCCTATATATTTCAGAATTGCAAAATCATCTATTTTGCAAGTGACTAATGAGGATTTTATCGTCACATTAAGAGCAACGGGAATGAGTGAAAGGAAAATATTTAATAAATATATCCTCCGTAATGCTATTTTACCTACTATCACAATTTTTGGCATTTCATTAGCCTATTTAATTACAGGGGTTGCTCTGATTGAAACCGTCTTTGCTTGGCCTGGAACTGGCAGTTTAATGCTAACTGCAATCAATCAGCGCGATTATCCAACCCTTATGGGAATCTATCTGATTATGTCAATTTCGGTTGCAGTTGTCATGGTTCTGGTAGATATCGTTTATGCCACATTTGACCCACGAATCCGATTCTAAAAGGGGGACCTGCCATGTTAAGCGTAAAGAAGAATACTTATGCAACCTTTAAAGTAATCAATGGTGATATACAGCTCAAATTAGGAGTATTCGGCATACTATTTCTATTGCTTGTTGGGATTCTTTCACCAATTCTTGCTCCGTTAGACCCATATCATTATGGTCAAGATATTTTAAATGGTCTAGGAGTAAATGGACATCTGCTTGGAACTAATCATTTGGGCCAAGATGTCTTCAGCATGATTATCTACGGGGTACGAACCTCCTTGATGGTAGCTGTTATATCTGCTCTTATATCCGCTGTTTTAGGTATTTTAATTGGCGGAATTGCTGGCTACTTTGGCGGTAAGCTAGATTTAATTGTTTCAGAGTGTATTAATGCGTTCATGATGGTGCCTACATTTTTTCTTATCCTTCTAGTAATAGCCCTTTTTGATAATAGTATTACAAACGTTATGATAGTAATTGGTCTAACCACTTGGCCTAGCAATGCCAAGCTCATAAGAGCGCAGGCACTTTCTTTAAGGGAAAGAACATTTGTAAAGAGCGCTATAACCATGGGGGAGAGCAAGACTCAAATTCTATTTAAATACATTATTCCAAATGGTATTTTTCCAGTCCTAGCAAATACGACAATCGGCATGTCAAATGCAATATTAACAGAAGCAGGGCTCAGCTTCTTAGGGCTTGGTGACCCTAATGTAATTAGCTGGGGACAAATGATCTTTATGGGCAAGCAATATATTACATCTGCTTGGTGGATTGCTACTTTTGCTGGGGTGGCAATAGTACTAACAGTAACAGTATTTTATTTGCTAGGTGATGGATTAAACCACGTTCTGAACCCGAAACATAGCAACGGGAAGGGTGGAGAATAATGAATCAATTATTAGAGATCAAGGATTTTAGCGTAACATATGTGAATAAAAGTAAAAAAGTTTATGCAGTGAAAAATGTTAACTTGAAAATTAATAAAGGTGATTCTTTAGGAATAGTAGGAGAATCGGGTTCAGGAAAATCTACTTTAGCAATGGCGCTCTTAAGATTATTGCCTGAAAAAAATACGCAAATTACGGGGAAGGCAAATTTTATTGGGAAGGATTTAGTTCAATTAAATCAGAAGGAATTGAAAAACATTAGATGGAATGAACTTGCGGTTGTTTTTCAAAAGTCCATGAATGCACTTAGTCCTGTGCATCGGATTGGTCCGCAAATTGAAGATATTTATAGGGTGCATAAACCAAATGCGAGCAAAGAAGAAATTTTCAGCCGAATTACTTATCTGCTTAGATTGGTAAATCTTTCGGAAAGAGTGTATACGCTGTATCCTCACGAATTATCAGGAGGAATGCTGCAAAGGGTATCAATTGCCATAAGCTTAGTCCATAATCCCAAATTATTAATTATGGATGAAGCAACGACTGCACTTGATGTAGTAACACAAGGACAGATATTAGATGAAATTGTAAAAATGGAACAGACCTTGGATGTAACAAGAATTATGATTACCCATGATATATCAGTAGTGGCCGCTTCATGCAATAAAATTGCAGTCATGTATGCTGGGGAATTTATGGAGATTGGATATGTTAAAGATGTTTTAAAGAATCCCAAACATCCTTATACACGAGGGCTTTTATCGTCTTTTCCTTCCCTTAAGGGGGAGAAATTAAAACTAACTGGTATAAGCGGTTATCTCCCTAATTTGTCAGTGAAACAAGAGGGATGTATTTTTGCTCCACGATGTCAACAGGCTACGGAAAAATGCAAACAAGAGAAACCATTAGGTGTAGAAATGAATGAGAATACAGTATGGTGTCACTTGTATTCAAGCGGAGGTGAGTTAATAAATGAAGACCAAAAGCCCGTTTATAAAGATTGATAAGATTTCCATGTGGTATCCGCAAAAAAGCAAAAATCTTTTTATGTCGATACGGGAGGAACGAAAATGGATAAAGGCGGTAGATCAGGTCTCGATTGAATTGGAACGTGGGGAAATCTTAGGGGTGATTGGGGAAAGTGGTTGTGGAAAATCTACTTTAGGCAAGGTTCTAGCAAGACTAGAAAATCCTACAAATGGCGATGTATATATTGATAGTGTTTCCACTAAAGAATTGATGAAGAAAGATACAAAAAAATTTAGAAGAATGGTTCAAATTGTTTTTCAAAATCCTTTTGATACGTTTACCCCAAGAGATACAATCGAGCAAATTTTATTGAGACCTTTAAAAATTCATGGGATTGGAAAAACAAATGCAGAAAGGAGAGAAATATGTATAAAGGCATTGGAGTCAGGTGGTCTTCGTCCTGCAGATGAGATCATGAAGAGATATTCTCATGAACTTTCAGGTGGACAATTGCAGCGAATATCCATACTGCGTTCCATGCTTTTTGAACCTAAATTTATCATTGCTGATGAGCCTGTTTCAATGCTGGATGTATCCGTCCGATCAGAAATTATCAATATGCTCCTAACATTAAGTAAGGAAAAGAATGCCACTGTTATTTTTATCAGTCATGATATTGCCTTAACACGATACGTTTCAGACAAAATAGCTGTCATGTATTTAGGAAAAGTGGTGGAATATGGGGATAGCGATACAATCATAAACAATCCTAAGCATCCCTATACTCAAGCTTTAATATCTAACTGTTCATCTATTGATCCAGATGAACAGAGGGAGATTATTAAGATTCAGGGAGAACCTCCTACTCCGGTTAATCCGGGACCAGGGTGTTATTTTGCTTCACGATGTTTTAAGGCTTCGAAAGAATGTTTCCAAAAATATCCGGCTGCTACAGAGGTTAGTGAGGGACACATAGTAGCCTGTGATAGATGGTATTAATTACTAGAATAATAGACTATTAAATGGTGAGGAGTTGATTAATGGGAAAAGTTATTAATAGGTAATTAGTAAGATTACAGAAACCTCTGGCCCTTCAACTTGTTAAAAAGTAAATTGATATGATTAATAAGGAATGAGATGGAATGTTTAGGTTAAATTAATAGGATTTTCCATGCATTTTATGACAAGGAGAGATAGTATGAAGAGGAAAATTTATATCCTAATCTTAATCTTAGCTTTCTTTTCAATAATTGCTATAGGGTGCTCAGGCACTTCAACAGAAACAGGAGGGAAAGAGTCAAAAAGTGACAAAGTATTGATTGTGAGATCGGGGGGAGATCCAATGTCGTTTAACCCTGATACGATAGCAGATGATAATGCATATGCAATTGTGCAAAATATCTTTAATAGATTGGTCAAATTAGATGCATCCAAACAAATCATTCCTGACTTAGCAAAGGATTGGGAAGTAAGTGATGATGGGCTAGCTATTACTTTTCATTTAAAAGATAATGCCAAATGGCATGACGGAAAGCCAGTAACAAGTAAAGATGTAAAGTACACGTTCGACACTATTAAGGAAAATAAAACTTACTATTTTAATTCTAGACTAGATATCGTCAATTCTATTGAAGTACCAGATGATCACACCGTAGTCTTTAAATTAAATGATCCTGATGTTTCATTTATTGCTGATCTAGGCTGGTATGCTACTTTCATTTTACCGGAACATGTCTTTAATAATGGCCAAAGCTGGGAGGATAATCCAGCTTCAAAAGAGCCAATTGGATCTGGTCCATTTAAGTTTTCTGAATTTAAACAAGGGGTTAACATTTCCTTGATACCGAATAAGGACTATCATGATGGCGAACCAAAGCTAGATAAACTTGTTTTTTCTATAATACCTGATGAACAAACTGCGATTCAGGCACTTATTAATGGGGAGATTGATGTTTATGAAAATGTTCCATCATCCAGTGTTGACCAAATGAAGGCAAATGGCAAAATTAGAATGGCATTAAATGAATATCCTTCACCTGCCCGAATAATTTTTAATCTAAAAAATGAGACATTGGCAGATGTACATTTGAGAAAAGCTATTGCAACGGCAATCAATAAGGAGGAAATTTCTAAAAAGGTTTATAATGGCGTCCAGGTACCGGAGTATAGCATGTATCCATCCTTAATTGACTGGGCAGCGAATACAGAAGAGGTCTCCCCTCAATTTAATATTGTTGAAGCCAAAAAAATTCTTGAGAATGCAGGTTATAAGAAGGATGCTAATGGTTTTTATGTAACAGGGATTACCCTTGATGTATTTGAAGGAAGTGGTTATCCAGATATGGCCAATCTGATGAAAGCAACCTTAGCAGAAGCAGGAATTGGCATAGAGCTCAAGGTAAGTGAATTCAATGCATGGAATCAAAAGGTTAGCGTAGAAAGAGATTTTATGATTGAAATGCAAGGTGGGTTTATGGGTCCAGATCCTGCAGCTCTTGCCAAACGATATGGTACAGGGGTAGGAAGTAACTATGGTGAATATAGTAACCCTAAATTTGATGAATTAACTGCAAAAGGAGCAGCAACTGGAGACCAGGAAATGAGAGCTCAATACTATAAAGAAGCACAGACACTACTTGCCGAGGATCTGCCTTTTGTACCGATTGTCACTTATGCAGGGTATGACGCCAATAATGCTGCCTATGTGAACTTACCGATTGATGGGGCCGGTAAATGGGGGTGGCAAGAGTATACCTATACTGATATTCAATAATCCCTTTCTATAAAGTGGCAGCTTGTCCTTTGGCTAAAATACGAGGAGGTATAGAATGAATAAGCTTTTTGAAGATGTAATCAATAATATCCCTGACTATAAGGTATTTTTAACTGTCGATGAAATGGATGCTAGCAGCCATAAGTTGGCCGAAGAGTTTCCAGAAGTTGTAGATATTTTTGAAATGGGGAGAACAAGAAATAACCATCCGTTATATTGTCTGAAAATTGGGAATGGTTCTAATAATGCACTTATGTTCGGATTACCCCATCCGAATGAGCCTATTGGTGCCATGATGTTGGAATACTTTACAAGGGAACTTGCTAGCAATGAAGCTCTACGAAAAGAATTGGACTATACATGGTATGTCGTCAAATCATGGGACGCAGATGGTACAAAGCTAAACGAAAATTGGTTTAAAGGTCCCTTCACACTATATGAATACTCAAGAAACTTTTTCAGACCTGCTGGACATCAGCAGGTTGACTGGACCTTTCCAATTGATTACAAGAAATTACATTTCCATAATCCTATCCCTGAAACCAAGGCTATGATGAATCTCATTGATGAGATAAAACCAAAATTTATTTATTCGCTGCATAATGCAGGTTTTGGAGGAGCGTACTGGTACATTACTGGAGAAACTCGAGACATCTATGATGATTTACGAAATTCGGCAACGAAACAAGGGGTTCCACTTAGTTTGGGAGAACCTGAAGCTCCATATTGTGTGGCATATGACCCAGCCATTTATCAAAGCTTGGGAATTCGCCAAAACTATGACTATCTAGAAAAATACGGCATTGAAAATCCTGAAAAAAGTATAAATGTTGGAACATGCAGCGCCGATTATGCACTGGAAAAATGGGGATCATTTACCCTATTGACAGAGTTGCCCTACTTTTTTGATGAAAGAATCAAGGATCTTTCAGAATCAGATTTAAGCCGGAAAGATGCAGTCTTAAAGAGCTTGGAGTTTACTGAGGAATCAGATAAATATATTTTAAAGACGTTAAATATAATCAAACCGTATTCAGATGAAAGAAATCCTTTCCGACTCGCATTAGAGGCGTTTACTGATAACGCAGAAAATAATACTGCAACGAAAGCAATGGTATCGGAAAATCCCGATTTCCTAAAAAATGCTACAGTGGCTGAAGAATTTGACAATTTATTAGTTACAAAGTTTTATAAAATGCTATCTTATGGTCTATTAGTGAGGGCAAGTGAAACGGAATTAACAAAAATGGAAGAAACCAACGAAGAAAATCAAGATAAAAAAAGTACTTTAAAACAAGCATTTGATAGTGCATTGGAACATTTAAAAGACCTTAGTGAGGAATTAGAGGAAAAGATCAATTACCAGGTCGTACCTATTAAAAAGCTTGTTGCCATTCAATTAGAATGCGGCTTGTTAGTTGCGGATTATTTACAGAAGAATAAAGTTCATAGCTAAAAGGATGTGAATGGTCCGTCGCTTATCTGTACTTTTGTACAGAAGGCGGTGGACCTGTTTTAGGTGAAGTTTAGGATGTGAAAAGTTAATTATTGATACAATACCGTCTTGTTCTAGATAAAGATATATTTTAGGGGGAGAATATGGGAGACTATCAATTTCTAAAAAAGGTTAACAAGGAAGAAGAACTACGATCGATTATAGGACTTCCAGGTGAATTGATAAGAAGGAAAGTGATTTCATACCTTGATCACAACTGTGCTGATTTCATTTCTAAATCCCCGTTTTTAGTTATTTCCACCTCAGATGAATCCGGATTTTGCGATGTTTCACCGAGAGGAGACAATAAAGGGTTCGTTCAAGTATTAAATAAGATGCAATTAATTATACCGGAAAGACCTGGGAATAAGAGAATAGATTCATTAAGAAATATATTATCAAACCCTAGGGTAGGTCTTCTCTTTTTTATACCAGGCATAGGAGAGACACTAAGAGTAAATGGAAAAGCAATGATAGTAACGGACGATGAACTCCTTGAAAAGATGTCGTTTAAAGGGAAAAAGCCGCTTTTGGGTATTGGAATAGAGGTTGAGGAATGTTTTATACATTGTGCAAAAGCCTTTAAACGTTCAAATCTATGGGAACCAAATTCTTGGGAGGATAAAGCATCATTACCATCCGCTTCTAAAATATTATTAGAACACTCTAAACTACCTAATGAAAGTGTAGAATCTATTCAAGAAGATCTTGATGAAAGTTATTCTAAAGGACTTTATTAATGAATCTTAATCGAGAGGAGTATACCCAATGAATACAATTTATCCTCATACTACAAAAATAGCATTTAAAGAAAATTATCATGGGACAATTTTGTCTGACCCCTATGTTTGGCTTGAAAATGCAAAGGATCCAGGTGTATTGGAGTGGGTCGAACAACAAAATAACTTTACAGATAACTATTTTGCCTATTCCACAAAGGAGAATGTTCAAGGACTTCAAAAGAAGATGATGGATAAAATGAAAAAACCTGATTACTCTGGTGAATATGAACTTGGAGACAAAATATTTGCTGGCAAAATGAATGAGAATGGGGAATTTTCTGCGGTTATTTTAGACTTAGAATATAATGAACTTGAAACTGTAGCCGATAGCAATATGTTTGGAAAAAAATTTAATGTATATGGTGTAAAACCTTCACCAAAGGATAATGGATTTTGCATTGTTTCTGTAAATCCTCACGGTGCAGCACGTCCATCCATATTGGTCTACAACTATCAAACAAAAGTGTTATTAAAACAAATAGATAATTGTTTTTCCGCTGTCTGGTCGGATGATGGAGAGACCATTTATTTCTCCGATGCAAAGGTTGATCATGATAAATGCATAAATATCAATTATATTAAGACGTATAATTGGAAAACAGATATCACAGAAACAGTATTCATTTATAAAGAAAACTCTCCTTTCATCATCTTAACTGCTTCGAAGGATAGTAAATACATATTTGCCCAAATATGTACTGATTATGTCAACAGTAAGCTTTTAATGATCGATATTGATAAAAGGGAAGTACGAACCTTAACCGATAATATCGTGGCTGGTTTTGAATATATAGGTACAACCTCCGATTTCCATTTGATTCTTACGAACCATAAGTGCGCCTTTGGGAATATCATTGCTATAGAAAGGAATGGAGGAACCTGTGAAAATGCAAAAGTTGTAATCCCTGAGTGTAAAAAGATTATCCAAGGCGCGATTGCAGATGAGGATATGATTTTAGTCTCTTATATGGATGATGTTGTTTCAGAGTTAGCTGTGTTTGATTATCAGGGTGAGTGGATTAAAAATCTAACTTTACCATCGGAAATGGGTACTGTAACTGGAATAGGAGGGTTTCTTTCAACAATGGTTTCACCGTCAGGCACGGTATATTTTGGATTTGAATCTTTCTTAACCCCTCCAAGTAGACTCAAATATAACTTGAAAACCGATGAACTTAAAACGGTATTTGTAACGGATGAATCAGATGTTAAAGATGATATAACAATTACAAGAGAGTTTATAGTAGTTCGTGATGGGACTAAAGTTCCTGCCTTCATTGTTCATAAAAAGGATATTAAATTGGATGGCAATAACCCTACTCTAATGTATGGATATGGTGGTTACAATTATGCAATGCCCCCATCTTTTCAAAACTTCTTCATAGGTTTGGATATTCATGAATGGGTAGAAAAGGGATATGTCTATGTAAATTGCAATATACGTGGGGGAAATGAGTATGGTACTCAATGGCACAGGGAAGGGAATTTGGAGAATAAGAAAAACGTGTTTTTTGACTTTATTGATATAACAGAATGGTTAATCGAGAAAAGTTGGACGAACCCTAAGAAAATTGCCATTTGTGGAGGTTCAAATGGAGGACTATTAATGACAGCCTTGATCACACTTCGCCCCGACCTATGGGGAGCTGTTATCGCATCCGTTCCGCATACAGACATGATTAGATTTAAAAATGACGATAGAGGTCCCATGTATATAACAGAATATGGCGATCCAATGGATAAAGATTTATTTGAATATATGCTCTCCTATTCACCGTACCACAATATAAAACCAGCCAAGTATCCTGCAATTTATTTACAAACAGGTGAATTTGATAATAATGTTCCTCCTTATCATGCTAAAAAATTTGCTGCAAAAATGCAGGAACTGAATCAGAGTGATAATCCAATCCTTCTTCGAGTACTTGCAAATGGCTCACATGATCGAGGAAAAGGGCAGGAAATGTTTAAGACATTTGCCGAAATGCAGACATTTATAGCAACCGCACTTAAAGGTTAGATACTATAGAGGTTTTAAATATATACTCTCGAATTCTAATGCGCAAGGAATAAACCACATAACATCTACCATTTATGAAATTGCCTAGTAATTCGTTAATCTTTATTGTCACCACAAAAAGAAAGAACTGCTCTCCTTTCCTTAAGTAAGAGTTGTTCTTTCTCTTATTGTTAGGGAGCCGTTAATTTTGTCGCTTTCTATCTTTGACTATATTTATTCTATGTATAAAAAACAGAACACCTTTACCTAATCAGAGTGTTCAACAATTATCATGGTGCTAATCACTTTACCTTTGCTACTCCTAACGCAAAATGACTCCAAAGGATATTCTCAACTAATTCGGCTTTTGATTCTTCACAATCAACAATTAAGATGATTTCAGCATGCTTTCCTTTTAAAACTCTCTTCTTCTTCTTTACAACCAATTCCACAAAAAGGCGTATACAAAAGCCAAGAACGAACCCAGCAAATGCGCCAATAAGCCCCCAATATATAGGACCCCACGCTAATTTAAATCCGATACTTGCTCCAATCACTGAAAATGCTGTGGCTAACGCCATGCCTATATCAATAAGACTTGTACCGTCTGAGCGATGCAGGGTATCAAAAAGTTTACTGTCTTCTGCTCGATTATCCAGTGGAACAGCAAATATGTTTTCTTTTTGTATCCCTTTCTTTTCTAAAGTTGAAATGGCCATTTCTAAGTATCCAGTGGTTTCAAATGTTGAAAAAAGCTGCATATGTGTCACTTCACTTTTTGTCCTTTAAGTATTTGGAACTTTTTCGATTGATAATTCAAGGTTAAATGTTTTCTTAAATCTTTTTCAAAAAGTTTATTATTTTCTACCGTATTAATATAGGAATCATAAATAGCAAACCCATAATGCGAAGGAATAAATAGAAGCCAGTCTGAATGCAGCACGGAAGTAGCTTCTTTTACATCCCCTAAAATCAAAAGTACGATCGCCTCTTGAATATGAGAAAAATAATAAAAAATTACTAGCCATACGATGACAAATATAGCTGTTAAAATCCGATGAATATATAACTGACCTAGACCAGGAATACACAGTGACCACATCAAAGAAACAATTGGATTCCGTTTATCTAAGTAGTTAATCTCTAATGCCCCAATAGCAAAACTATTAAAACGGTGATCCTCTCTGTCTGTTAAAAGGTAAATTCGATTCATATCTACTGTTGTCCGATAGCTGTCCCAAATGCCAAAAAGGTAAACAGGAATATACATAAGAAGCCATCTCGTGTCTAATACATCCTTTGCCATGTCAATATTCCCTTGAAAGGAATAAATCATTGCAGAATTAACATGCGCATTAACATTAACAATAACTTCCCAAATAAATAATGCGTAGCCTCTAAGGTATTTAGATAAAAGCATATGCCCGAACCCAGGAAACGCTGCGGACCACCATGCAATGATATAAGGATTTCTTAAATGCAATTGTGTTGTTCCAAAAATACTAACATGGGCTTTATATCGTCTGGCAGTGTTATCATTTGTATAGTTGTTCATGTCATCCACCTTCGGAACAATTTATATTATATTCCCAAATTTGGGCTAAATTTATTCTTGCCTTATAGGCAGTCATTTCATATACGGCTTCCAGCTGGCGTTGATCAGGTGTTCACAGCACCTGGTCATTTTTATTTAGTAAACAGAATGACCCTGTCCAATTTGGCTACATTTCTATATATAAAAGGTGAGAATATAAATGGAAGGGTGGTAAATATATGTGCGGCTGGGTGAAATTGAATCGAGATGTGATTGAGGTTGATTTATGGAACGAAATTGTTCCGTTCCGGCTCTATTTGTTGCTGCTGACACGAGCAACAAGAGAGGATGGGCGGATGGTAAGCGGTGTCCCGTTAAAACGCGGGCAATACATAAGGGCCTATTCGAAGTTAGTGGAGGATCTGGGGTACCGTGAAGGCAGAGGTGAGAAGCAGTATTCCAAGAGCACTATCAAGCGGTCGGTGGATAAGCTCGTGAAAAAACGGTTAATTACTGTTGAGGAAACGAATGTGGAAACGTTGTTTACTTTAATAAACTGTGAAGAAATTCAAACAAAAGGATTCGTAGATTTTTTTTGCCCTTCTTTTCGCGGAACGACGGAAGAACCATCTGAAAACGAGGACGATACGAAGGTGGAACAAAATCAAGAAAGAGAGAAGAAAGAGGAAAAGGTAGTAAAAGAGAAGGATCAGCTAGGAGAGCCCCAGATTGAGGAAAAGAGGGACAAAACCGCGAGAACTCATGCCATCACGGAGCGATTTCTGCAGCTCCGCAATCATGGGGCATTCTTGTCAGCGAAGGACATGTATGCAATTGAAAAAGTCGCCATGCTTGACGTCCCGCTAGAAAATATTCTTAATTGGATGGAAAATATTTATTCGACTTATCAGAAAAAATCACCAAATCAGCGCATCAACAGCATGGCCTATTATGAGGCGGCGATTGTCACACGCCTTGAGAAATCTAAAGGGAAAAAGAAGAAACCTCAAAGAGAAACCCTTCTGGACCGCATTGCCCGGCTCGAAATGCAAGGGATCCTCCAATAGAGAGGGTTGAGGACAATGGATAAGAAAGAAGTCATTCAAGTGTTAGCGACGATTGAATCAGTATATCCGCAATTCAAAATCAGCGATGAAACAGTGCTCATGTGGCTAAGGGTGATGAAGGAAATGGATTGTAAGCTTGTCATGCAAAAATTGACCGCTCATATTGCGAGGCATCCCTTTCCGCCGGTTCTGGCAGAGATTGCAGTGTTACAGGAGAGAAAAAATCACTTTCTTCAGCAAACAAAACAATGGGAGCGGGAAGGGAGGGAGCGTATTGTACGAGATCAGCAATTGGCCAGAAGGAAACCAACGCCTGAATGGCTATCCCCATCCATCCGAAAGTAAGGAGATTGCAGCGGAGAATATGATTCTAGGGGCTGTCTTTTTAGAACCAGACTGCATATTTGAACTCATACTCGAACCTTATCATTTTTCTCAAAAGAAAAACCAGCTTATTTTTCAACCGATGGCTGAGCTGCGTCAGGAATCACAAGGGATTGATGTGGTCACAGTAGTCAATAAGCTTGGCAGTCAGATTGAATCAATCGGCGGTGTCAGCTATTTGACGAGTCTTGCCGTAAGCTGCCCGACAACCGTTCATCTGGAAGACTACCAGGAGATCGTGCTTGAGCATTATAAGCTTCGCGAGTTAAAACGGGCAGCAGCCAGATTTTTAAATGATGGGAGATTGATCGAGGCGGAGCAATTCTATCAGACTTTTATCAAGCTCCAGGAAATTGGGATGACGCAGGAAGAAACGAAGCAGGATCTGATCATGGACATTTTTAACGAAATGTATGAGGACCAAGGTGAGTTGAATGGGATTGATACGGGTTTCGACTCTCTCAATCGGATGACAAGCGGCTGGAGCAAAGGAGATTTAATTGTATTGGCAGCTCGGCCATCCATGGGAAAAACAGCTTTTGCCTTGTCGTTAGCGATGAATTGCTGTAAAAATGGCGGCGTTGTCGACGTGTTTTCACTTGAAATGCCGAAAAAGCAGCTTGCCAAACGAATCTTAAGCAGCCTATCAAAAATTGACGGAGCCAAATGGAAAAATCCCTACAGACTATTTACCGAGGAAGATCAGGCAAAAGCCAATACGGCTCTAGGTGTCTTCCATCAATGGCATCTCCAGATTCATGATCCATCACAGAAAACCGTCTCGGGTCTAAGAGCCCAAATCCAGAAAATGCGGCGGGAATTCCCTGATGAAGACTATCTTGTTGTGATTGATTACCTTCAGCTCATCGCCGTATCCAGAAAATATGATCGCCATGACCTTGCGATTGCCAGCATCACAAAGGAGTTAAAACAGCTTGCCCGGCAATATGAGGTTCCGATTATTCTCCTTTCCCAGCTATCAAGAGGAGTCGAGCAAAGAATGGACAAGCGCCCGAAAATGTCCGACCTTCGTGACTCCGGAAGCATTGAACAAGATGCCGACCTCATCATGCTTCTCTACCGGGACGAATACTACAACAAAGACAACACCGAAAACAAATTTATTGAAATCGATATTGCAAAACACCGGAATGGGCCAGTTGGAATGGTTAAGCTGTTGTTTGAGAAGGAATATGGGAGGTTTGTGTAAGGAAAAGGGACGGTTCTCATGCTTCCTTGAAGCAGCAGAACCGTCCCTTAGTGTTAACCTGCCATCGTTTGTTTTGACATTTTATGTTTACTTAACAAACCATTTTTATTTAGCAATGTCGGTAAACATGTACCGATAATAATAGTTATAATCCCTGCGATTTGCAAAGGTGAAACCGTTTCGCTTAATAAGATAACGGATACCATTACAGCGATAGGCAATTCAATCGCACTCAATATCGATGACATCCCTAACCCAACCTTAGGAACGGCCATCGTGAATAAGAAAACAGGGATTATCATGCCGAATAATCCTAATGCCAATCCATACATCCAAAGTCCTTCGTTGAATAATGTACCGTTCCAAATAATTTCTGGAGACTGAAAGACGGCCGTAATCATAAACGCAGAAAAAGAAACCCATACTAAACGGTTTGAGGCTGTCATACTTGCAGTTGCCTTTCCATTCACAAATAAAAAGAAGGAATAACATAGAGCAGCAGCTAGCCCCCATAACCACCCCTGAAAAGGAATTTGCGATAAATCAACATCCATCAACCCAGCTGCTGGGATCGTTCCAGCTACTAATACGAGTAAGGATATCGATTCAATCCGGCTTGGAAATTGCCGTTTGGAAATACAAGAAATCAGCATGCCAATCCATGTGAATTGAAACAGCAGAACAACCGCCAAAGAAGCCGGCAAAAAGTTCAGTGAATGACCGTATACAATATTGGTTAACCCCGTTAAAATCCCCGCAAGAATAAGAAATTTAACTCCATTAAAGCTAAATTTTGATCTATTTGTCACTAAGAAAATACATAAGGCGATACAAAAACCAATAAAAAATTGACTAGTAACGGCCTCCGATACTGAAAAGCCACTGCGCATGGCCAATTTAATGATGGTGGAAACAACACCAAAACTGCTAGCTGCAATAATGACTAGCAGAGGATAGAGATACATTTTCATACTACTACATCCTTCCTAAAATTCCTGATGACTTACATTTTGACTATGATTTTAGGAGTGTTAAAAAAAAATCATAAACTCTAATATAAAATATGAATCACCTTTTTTGCAACCCTTTTTTGTCATAAAGGACTAAATAACCTCCTAGAATGATATTCTATGATTGAGAGGGTACAAGCTGGAGTGTCATCTACATAGATAGGAGCAATTTTGCTATGATGAATTAAATAATGAACAAAAGGAGGGCATAAATGGATTACTTTAAAAGCGAGGCATTTGAAAAACATAGAAATAAAATTACTAACCTATTAGAAAAAATACCTTCTGTTAAAAGTCCGTCTGGCTGGACCTATAAGGGGAGCATGAATGTTGGTGGACTAGAATATTTTGGGTTTGATGAATCATCTGATTTTTGCCTGGTCGTATCCTCGAATGGCAGAGGACTTATCGATCTAACAAAAGCAGAAAAGATTGCTCGAGATTATTCAGAAGACTTTCAACTAGATGAAACGCTGTTAATTTGTGAAGGGTTTGACATTTTAAAAGATAAAACGATTAAGTTAGCAAGCAAGTATGGAGGGAGTCTTCTGCCAATCGGCAGTAAATCCGGGGATCGTTTACGCAGAGTATCTCCTCTTTACCCTTGTGAAGACATCATCTATCAGCCTCCATTTGAGGACTGTTTTCTTGAAGGATACAATAAAAACTGTGTTCGTATTTACCGTGGTTTTTTGTATTGCTATGGATTTTCATTTAGCGGCAATTATTTTGTCATTGCAGATGACAGTGGCATATTATTTTGGGAAAGGGATTAACATCAAGCATTCATTGTTTAATAGCTAAGATGATTAATAACCATCCACAAAAAAAATGCGTTAATCCATCGTGGATCAACACATTTATAGTTTAGCAATTACTAGATTCAAGAAACAAATAACACAAGATGACAATCCGCGCTTTTTCATGATTGCAGTATTCTTCATAAAAAACGGGATAGTTATGAATGTGCGGTTCCAAAAATCGATATTGTTTATATCTATCGAAGAAGGACCATCCGAGCCACTCTATCTGACTTTGAGGAACTTCTTTTGGATATCCCCTCAAAATATAACTTAAACTTCCGGAGATAGTCATCCAGTATGTATTTAAGTCACCGTTTATGCAGTCGTCTTCAAGGAAGTGTTCTTTAAAATCAGCACGTAATTTAGAAGTATCGTTATAGGGAAAGGGGGTTAGTAAATCTAGCTGCAATAGTTGTTTTAGTATATTGGGCATTTTCTCTCTGGAAACCATCTTTAAGTTATACTCATAAAAATAAGCGAGGTATAAGCGAGGAGAGTTCATATAGACATTTTCTGCTTGCACGAGCTGTTGTGATCGTATTTTTTTCGATTTTTTATTCATCAGAATCACCTATGATAGATGTCTTTCAAGCTATCATAACATATATTCTTGAACTAATTCGCAACAATACAAACTTAAAGAGTAGTCTTGTTGTTGATTATTTTTGAAATACGATAGTGAAACCTGGTTAACAGCTGAAAAAAGAGATAAGTCATTAATGTGGATAAAAGGTGTTTTTGGATGGATTTTACTTGGTTTGAAAAATAAACGGAAAAATTCCGTTTAAATTGGGAAATATCCATATTTCCTTAAAAATAAATGGAGTTTTTCCGCTTTTTGTATCCAAATCGTTGGATTTTGTCTTTTTTAGAGCAGTTAATCGGAATATCTCCGCTTATTTCTGCTTTTCAGCTTCCTTTTACTATAATAGGCGGAAATTCTCCGCCTATTGAATTGTCATACATATCAACAATGAGTAATAGCAGAGCTATTTAATAAAATATTTCTTATATTAAACCCAAATGGAAGGATTTTGGAAATTTAAATAGAATATTTTAGATATTCATTAGAATGCTTGGAGGTCATTTTTTGCTAGTTTACTTTTGATATATATATCATCTGTCTAATAGGTTATTAATCATTAGGAGCTGATATATGATGATCTATACGAATTCACTCGATGGGATTTCATCCGACATGTTAAAAGGTTTTTTTGTAGATTGGCCCAATCCGCCTAAACCAGATACGCATCTAAAATTATTAAAAAATAGCAGCAAAGTGGTTATTGCGATAGATGAACAAACTAATCAAGTAATTGGATTCATTACCGCAATTAGTGATGGGGTTCTCTCAGCCTATATTCCACTTCTTGAAGTGCTGCCAACCTACAAAAATCAAGGGATAGGAAGGGAATTGGTCAATCGAATACTAAAGGAACTTGATGATATATATGATTGATTTATGCTGTGATGATGACTTAGTTCCGTATTATGACAAATTCGGAATGATGAAGACAAATGGCATGATTTTGCGGAATTATAATTTGCAGTCTGAATATAAGCGAAAGATATCCTATGCCTATTCAGCGATTGAGCGCAATTCTGCAGGAAGAATTACGCTCTTTCTTATGGATAGGAACAAATTAAGGAATAACAATCTTAAACTGAAATGGATTCTTATGTTCAAGTAAAAAATAGATTGTTCATGTATGAATTTAAATGCTGATGGCACTAATTTGTGGGGTGAATCAATGGGACGTTTCATCAATTTATCAGTTATATTACTATTTATTACTTTCATCTCAGCGTGTTCAAACCATACAGAACAAAACAAAGAGGTAGAGGAAAAAGAAAGTGCACTTAATCAAACGACATACCGATTTTTACATAACAAGCAGGAATTTGAAATCATTTCCTTTTATGAGGAAGTACTTACATATACAGAGATCATGAATGAAAATCCTAAGCTGGACATTAAAAAGGTTTTTACGGAAATTGTATTAGAACCGTTTAAAGAAAAGTCCGCTCTTTCTGATGTTACATTAGGTAACCCTTTTTCCACCACAACAGAAATAGAGCAGCTAGAAAAAAACACGAAGAAGCTACTTAAAAATCAAGAACAAATCAATCAATGGATAGAGGAAGCAATAACAGAATCAGCAGGACTGTTATCATCAGGGGCTGAAACAAAGCTTTATATATTCCCAGTTAATCCTGATGATTGGTTTGTCATTAATCAGATGAGAGGAGTAAACGCTCTCACTTATTTTGGAAAAAAAATTGTTTTCATGATTGCCCCGACTGTTTCAGAAATGGATCTTAAACGTGTTGTGGCACACGAATATCATCATACCGTTAATCTATTCTATAATCGCGAGCAAAGTATGAATAGCGTACTAGATTTAACGATCACAGAAGGGAAAGCAGAATCCTTTGCGAACATTCTTTATCCTGAGGCAAAGCCTCCTTGGACAGAACCACTGCCAGAGGATGTAGAGGCGAAAGTTTTAAAAGAACTAAGAGAGAATGCTGATTCAACGGATTGGAAAATCTATAATGATTTTTTTATAGGGAATTATTCTAAAGGAATTCCAGGATGGTCAAATTATAAAATCGGTTATCAAATAACTGAAAGTTTCATTGAAAATAATCCGAATCATTCAGTTTTAGATTGGACAAAAATGAATGCTAAGGAAATCGTTAAGAATAGCGAATATAGGGATAAAATACTTCAATGAGGGAATGTTCGACAATTGAAGTAACGGGTTTAATCCTTAAAGTATTTTTGAAAAGGAACGTCTTAAACCGTATGGAAAGAAGAATAAAAAATAAATTCAATCACAAGCAGCGTTGATCCAATAAGGATTAACGCTTATTTTTAGAATTAACGCTTATTTTTGGTAATAAAGTAAGTGTAAACTATGTAAAAGCACTTTATTTTGATATGGTAGACAAGAATGCTGATAGAACTGTAATAGCTACAACCTCATACTTAGAGCAAGAATATAAGAAAATTTACTAGTGTAAAAAGAATCCAATAAATGATGCGAAATTTGACACTATAACTAAATGGATTAAAGAAACGAATAGGGGTACATCAGCAAAACGCGAATTTACAACATTTAGGATATTATGGAAGTGGAAAATCCCAATCTCTCACTGACATAAATGGAAATTGGGATTTAATTTTTCTACAATTATGCCCGACCGTTGAATAAATCAAGGTTATTAATTTTAAGGTTCTATTTTCATCATTGTACCAAAATATTGTAAATAAATAATAGTATGGAGAAGAAATGATGTCTAATTACGAGAATACTTAAGTAAAAGAGAAACGGAATCCGATTATTAAACGGACTCCTTTTTAATTCGTCTTTTTAATATCAAAGACTTTGTTATATATTCACAAAAATAAGGTTTAGCAATTTAGTATCAATAATTCGGGAGATTGATGACTTTTTTTTGAAAAGATTCGCTTTAATTACTTCTTGATTTTTGAATATTAATATTATTTGAATCAATAATATCAATAATACTGAAGTGATTAAAAATAAAGATTGAACAGATGATTGTTCTGGGTTGAGGTATATGTATATACTGGTCGCAATACCAGCTATTGCTGCTCCCCCTGGAAGTAACGCAATAAGACCGGATAAAGATTCACCGGCACCCATTTGGGCAGCTGCTTTATTTGCATCACAAGAATTAAGGTAGATTGTACCAACACAAGAAGAAGTAGAAAAGTACGTTAGGCAAATATTAGAGACCGTTATTAACTATAATCCCTTTGCAGATATGGTAACCTCCAGATAACTCATACTTAATTTTATAAAACATAGATGTAATATTGTAAAAAAGATTGATCATTTATAAGAAAGTTTTAAAAAAATCCTGTGTTGATATGCAGGATTTTTCTTATTCAACAAACGAGCCATTTAATGAAATACTTCTTGCTTATTCACATAAAAACCATCCTCCTTTTAAAAGTAGATAGAGGATGGTTTTTTAAGAAGTGATATTTATGTTTTTTTAATAATAAATCCGGTTATTGTTCCAGGAAAAACAACATACAGGACCCAATAAAACTCCAAATATCGTTAAGCTTGAGGAAAAAATCAATCCTACTGTTACAAAAAACGCAGCGAACAAATACGGAAGAAAAGAATAAGTGTCTTTTCCTCCACCTGCATCTATTACTGTATCCCAAATAGAAAAAAAGTACAGACAAGGATAAAACATCAACCACTGATAATCTGCATGTTTTATGGCATCATCAATTTCCCCATGAAAACTTAGAATTATGACCTGATTAAAATTTGCTTATACATTGATCAGAAATTCAAGAATCAATAATGCTGTGCCTTTAAAATATTTTCCGTTTAAAAACTGCCCAAACCCTGGAAGGGCAATGCTCCACATTAGTTTTTCAAATGGACTCCTATTCATTTATAAATACTCATATTGCATTTCTTTTACTTTTCTTTAGCAATTTCTTTCCTATTAGGAGCAAGTGGCGGCTGTTCTAACCATTTATTTTTTACCATAAGATTAAACCACTTTTTAGTAACCATAAGATTTTGTAGAATGGTGCTTTCGTAAGTGGCAACAAGGTCTGTTCGCATAGCTGATGCTAAACCTGCCCCGTGATACGCTTGTGCAGCTTGGAATAGGAATCCAGTATGATACAACATTAATTTATCAGAGAAAGGAGAGTCCGTTGAAGTTGTCACTTCTGTTTCCCATGATTTAGGAACTGGCAAATTATCGGTTTGCATTATTTTTGCAAATGATTTTATTTGTCCATCTGCAATTTTCTCGGAATCCGTTAAAAACTTTCTTATCTCTTTGGTTTGAGTGACTTGACCGAATGCAATAGAAAGAGTTTTAGCCATAATATTTTTTTTAATATTGAATGAAATACTTATGATTTCTGTCGCAGATAATGGTCTATCCGTTCCAAAAAGCCCATTTGTAAAATCTTGGCTGGAGATATATTCAGGGTTCTCCGCAGGATAAAACAAAGGGTCTCTTTGGAAACTTCCCTTTTCAAGTAATAATTCAATGGTTTGATGATACATCTTTTTTGCATCATTATCACAAGAATCGTAAAAATCCCTTAAGTCTTTTCTAACGGAGACAGCTAATGATGTGCTGTGCCCCAGCAAACCATGTAATGTCATGATATGTAAATAGTTCAGGCATAATATATCGGTGAACAATCTCTGTTTCCCTTTAAAGAGGTCAGATTCAGTAAATCCAATTGGAACTGGAAATCCCTCATTTTCTATAAAAGTAACGATTTGATGTTTTTGCTTTTCGAATGTCTTAATAGCATCCTCAAAAATAGCTTTAATTTGCTCATCCTCAATAATAGAGACCATATATCTATTTACAATATCAACAGCTGTTCCATTTACATACTCTCCCCACAAACTTCCTATTTCCGATGATGTGAGTTTTAGATTTTCCTTTTCCATCTTGTCACCCTTTTCGATTTTTCTGCATCTTGAATATTATTTGATAACTTGGTAATAAATATGAACTTATTTTGCTAAAGGGTGACTTTAGTAAAATAACTTGGAAACCATTTTTACAGTACTTATGGATTTTAAAGTATTAAGCAATCGGGCGCTTTCGTATTATAAGGTCAACTAGTAGTGATTACTGGTTGGCCTATTTTATATGGGTTATGCTTTAT
>NZ_LMBX01000072.1 GCF_001439605.1 Cytobacillus praedii | reverse complement strand
GAGGCTGGGACATAACTAGCTTCAAATAGTGAGAAAGGTGAATTTGAGAGACCTCAAATTCACCTTTCTCTATTTTTGCGTGTAGAGTCTTCTATTTCCTTAGTTGGCGGCAGTGAATTTTCTTAAATTCACTGCCATTAACGCGAGGCCCATTTCGTTTTCTACCTTCGATTTCCCACGTACAGAAAATCGAGTGAAACGCAAATTAGCCTTCAAGAATCCAAAAACTGGCTCCACATCTATTTTACGTTTTCGATAGATGGCACTTGTTTTCTCTTCTGAAAGCTTCGCTCTCACATATTCTTTTTGCTGTTCCCATTTTTCATTCACCATTAGTTTCCG
>NZ_LMBX01000069.1 GCF_001439605.1 Cytobacillus praedii | reverse complement strand
TTTGTATTATGTTTACTAAATGAAAAAAAGCCCTTCAATGAAGAGCCTTATCTTGTCTTATCAAGTAAATCAATAATTCTTATTAGTAAAACTGCAATAAACGACAACATTAGAATTAGAAATTATAGCAAATTTTATTAGGGTTAGTTAATTAATCCAATGTGGGGAAGTTACAATACAGGTTTAAAGTATCAAAAGAATTATTAAGTTTAATATAAAAAGCTATCCTCTTAAAGGAAAGCCATGATGGGAGTTAAATAAGAATACCCCATATGTATTTTATTCCATCCCATAAAGCTAAGGCTAAGATTACAGCAATAATCCCTTTAAAAATATCTTTCATCTCAGTTGCACTGCCATAGTAGTTGTTATTTATGCATACGGTTAAGTGTTTTAAAAGTTACATTTATGAGGATTTTAATGTAACACAAGAGTAA
>NZ_LMBX01000068.1 GCF_001439605.1 Cytobacillus praedii | reverse complement strand
TGCGCCCTTTCTAACTTAACCTACTTCGGTCAACAATCAGCTTCGAATCTCTGCGTCAGCTCTCTCACTGTGCTCCTTACGTACGGAGTACGTTCCGGTGCTCGTTCGGTCGCTTCCTTAATCTTCTCGCTGCTTGTTGCCCTCATGGTTTGTGCTCTTATTTTGATTATAAATAATCATTAAACAAGAGAAATAACTAAGATGGCGATTACTCGGTAAATCTTCTTTATTTACATTATCTAGTTTTCAAGGAACAAAAAATAACGAACGGATTCGTTATGTTGGTGGAGCCTAGCGGGATCGAACCGCTGACCTCCTGCGTGCAAGGCAGGCGCTCTCCCAGCTGAGCTAAGGCCCCGTTATGAAATGGTGGGCCTAAATGGACTCGAACCATCGACCTCACGCTTATCAGGCGTGCGCTCTAACCAGCTGAGCTATAGG
>NZ_LMBX01000065.1 GCF_001439605.1 Cytobacillus praedii | reverse complement strand
TGGAATGAAGCAGATGCTGATACAGCAGAAGCGATCGATTTCCTTGAATTCTATGCACGTCAAATGTTGAACATTAAAGATGGAGTGCCTGTAAACAGCCGTCCAAATGAATATAATCGTTATGACTATATTCCATTAGGTGTAGGAATCATTATTTCTCCTTGGAATTTCCCGCTTGCGATTATGGCTGGAACGACTGTTGCGGCAATCGTAGCTGGAAATACCGTTCTTCTAAAACCAGCTTCAACAACGCCAGTTGTCGCTGCAAAATTTGTTGAGGTTATGGAAGAAGCAGGCCTTCCTAAAGGTGTATTAAACTTTGTACCTGGAAGCGGTGCAGAAGTAGGCGACTACTTAGTAGACCATAAGGATACACGTTTTATCAGCTTTACTGGATCTCGTGACGTAGGTCTACGTATTTTCGAACGTGCATCTAAATTAAGCGAAGGTCAAGTTTGGATGAAGCGTGTCATTGCAGAAATGGGCGGAAAAGACACAATCGTTGTTGATAAGGAAGCAGATCTTGAGTTAGCTGCTACTTCTATTGTTGCCTCTGCATTTGGCTTCTCTGGACAAAAATGCTCTGCATGTTCTCGTGCAGTTATTGTTGAAGACGTGTACGACCAAGTATTAAATCGTGCGGTTGAATTAACAAATGAATTAACACAAGGGGATCCAACTGATCCGAATAACTATATGGCTACAGTAATTGACCAAAGTGCATATAATAAAATCATGAGCTATATCGAAATTGGCAAAAAAGAAGGAAAGCTAATGACAGGTGGAGAAGGAGACGACTCCAAGGGCTACTTCATTAAGCCAACGATCTTCGCAGATCTTGATCCAGAAGCTCGTATCATGAAAGAAGAAATCTTTGGCCCAGTTGTTGGATTTACAAAGGCGAA
>NZ_LMBX01000064.1 GCF_001439605.1 Cytobacillus praedii | reverse complement strand
GCGATTCCCTGAGTAGCGGCGAGCGAAACGGGATTAGCCCAAACCAAGAGGCTTGCCTCTTGGGGTTGTAGGACACTCTACACGGAGTTACAAAGGAACGAGGTAAATGAACAGGTCTGGAAAGGCCGGCCAGAGAAGGTAAAAGCCCTGTAGTTGAAACTTCGTTCCCTCCAGAGTGGATCCTGAGTACGGCGGGACACGAGAAATCCCGTCGGAAGCAGGGAGGACCATCTCCCAAGGCTAAATACTCCCTAGTGACCGATAGTGAACCAGTACCGTGAGGGAAAGGTGAAAAGCACCCCGGAAGGGGAGTGAAAGAGATCCTGAAACCGTGTGCCTACAAGTAGTTAGAGCCCGTTAATGGGTGATAGCGTGCCTTTTGTAGAATGAACCGGCGAGTTACGATTACATGCAAGGTTAAGTTGAATAGACGGAGCCGCAGCGAAAGCGAGTCTGAATAGGGCGAATGAGTATGTGGTCGTAGACCCGAAACCAGGTGATCTACCCATGTCCAGGTTGAAGTTCAGGTAACACTGAATGGAGGACCGAACCCACGCACGTTGAAAAGTGCGGGGATGAGGTGTGGGTAGCGGAGAAATTCCAATCGAACTTGGAGATAGCTGGTTCTCTCCGAAATAGCTTTAGGGCTAGCCTCATGTAGAAAGAGTCTTGGAGGTAGAGCACTGTTTGGACTAGGGGCCCCCATCGGGTTACCGAATTCAGACAAACTCCGAATGCCAAAGACTTATCCATGGGAGTCAGACTGCGAGTGATAAGATCCGTAGTCAAGAGGGAAACAGCCCAGACCACCAGCTAAGGTCCCAAAGTATACGTTAAGTGGAAAAGGATGTGGAGTTGCTTAGACAACCAGGATGTTGGCTTAGAAGCAGCCACCATTTAAAGAGTGCGTAATAGCTCACTGGTCGAGTGACTCTGCGCCGAAAATGTACCGGGGCTAAACGTATCACCGAAGCTGTGGATGGACATCT
>NZ_LMBX01000062.1 GCF_001439605.1 Cytobacillus praedii | reverse complement strand
GGGAAGACACGTATTACTTTCTCCCTTCTACGGACTTCCTGGTTTAAGCGTTCAAGGGAATTTGTGCTTCGTAGGTGAGGGTGTAGCTTCTCAGGAAAGTTTAGGTATTGAATGGCATCTTCGAAGCCGTCATCTAAAGTTGCCAAAGCCTTGGCATATTTAGCTTCATCCCCAAACTGGTTCATTAATTCATTCTTAAATCTGCGGATATCCTCCATCGTAACAGCTTCAAAGACACGTTTAATCATCCTGCGTATCTCTACGGAATCTTTCTTGGGAAGTTTCTCTATAATATTACGTTTAAAATGTACCAGGCACCTTTGCCACGTAGTACCGATAAAATCACGCTGTATCGCCTTTTGGAGGCCTAGATGTGCATCTGAGATGACCAGTTTGGGAGATTGAAGCCCACGAGATTTAAGCTGTTGGAAGAAACGGCTCCAACTCTCGAAATCTTCCGCATGATCCACACTAAGCCCAAAGATTTCACGTGTATTCTTGTCGGTAATAGCAGTAGCGATGTACACGGCCTTCGAGACAACCCGGTTGTGTTCCCGGACCTTTATATACATGGCATCCACAAAAACATAAGGATAATACATGACATTCAAAGGGCGTTTAGACCAATCATTAATTATGGGGTCAAGCTTTTGGGTAAGGGAAGATACAAACGACTTCGAAATGTTTTCCCCACAGAGCTGCTCGACAATATGCGTGACCTTCCGGGTTGAAACGCCGTTAATGACCATTTCCAGCATGGCGAGGACCAGAGCTTGGTCACATCGGGCATACTTGTCAAAAACTGAAGTGGAAAACTCACCATTTCTGGTTCTGGGTACCTTTAGCTTTAGTTTGCCAATACCTAGTATCAATTCACGTTCATAGTAGCCGTTTCGATAGTCTCGGCGATCTGGAGATCGTTCATAAGCAGCCGCCTGTAAATAAACGTCTCTCTCTTTTTCCATGACTTCATTTAGAACTAAGACAATCGCTGATTTAATCACCATATCGAGATTAGAATTGATGATAGATTCTTTTAAAAGGTCTAAATCTAGGTTAAACTGTAAGTGAGTCATTTTATTTCCTCTTTTCATTGTTTATCGTCGCTGAAAACAGTGTTGCCAAGAGTGAATAAAATGACTCTTTCTTTTTACACAATTATATGGACTTTATC
>NZ_LMBX01000061.1 GCF_001439605.1 Cytobacillus praedii | reverse complement strand
CCTGCCAGATATGGCGTATCACCACTTTTTGATGGTCCTTACTCTGTGTACACTGCTCCAAAAAAGGACAAGTCGCACAAATCTGCTTGGGTGATTTGTACTCACGATATCCCTCTTTCGTCGTGGTCGAGTAAGTTAAAATCTCACCAGCTGGGCAAATGTAACAATCAAAATGTTCATCATAAACATATTCGTGCTTCCGGAAGAATCCATCTTTTGTACGTGGTCTAGTATAAGGTAAGGCAGGTGTCATTTCGTGATCAATTAAGTATTTTGTGATGGCAGGTGTTTTATAGGCTGCGTCTGCCGCAACAGCTTCAGGTTTCCCGACTTTCTCAATTACTTGTTCAACTAAAGGCTCTAGGATCACGCTATCATGAGTATTACCCGGTGTCACAATGGTTCCCAATACAAAACCGTTACGATCAGAGGCCGCATGAAAAGAATAAGCAAATTGTTTTGTACGTTCATCTTTGACATAGTACCCACTCTCAGGATCAGTGGTACTCTCTTTGATTTCCTTCGTTTCTTCTTTTTCAAACTTATCTGGAGGGAATGGCTTCTTTCCATGATCTTCACGGTCTTGATTTATTTCATTTTGAAGTTGGTTTTGATATGCTCGTGTTTCTTTACGAACCACTTTCTTCTCGAATTTATGCTTATTAGCACTAGCCTTTACGTGTGTTGAGTCTATAAAAATGTGTTCAGCACTAATTAATTTTTTCTCAGCCGCAGTTTTTAGGATTCGATAGAAAATCTGTTCAAATAAATTGGTATCTTTGAAGCGACGTTCATAGTTCTTTCCGAATGTAGAAAAATGAGGAACTTTATCATAGAATCCATAACCTAAAAACCAACGGTAGGCCATATTTGTTTTTAATTCTTCAATTGTTTGACGCATCGAGCGAATGCCGAAGGTATATTGAATAAAGGTAAGTTTAATTAGAATTACTGGATCAATACTTGGGCGACCTACTTCAGAGTATGTATCCTTCACCAAATCATAAATGAATGAGAAATCGATAGCCGCCTCGATTTTTCGGACTAAATGATTCTCAGGTACCAACTGATCTAAAGCAATCATTTCAACCTGATCACGTTGGATAGAATTATGTTTCGAAAGCATCTTTATCACCTCAAGTATTGTTCTATTTCTATTTTAAAACAAAAAAGACTGTAGGCAAACTCGATTTTCATC
>NZ_LMBX01000059.1 GCF_001439605.1 Cytobacillus praedii | reverse complement strand
TGATGTGACCCCTAAAAGTTAGAGTTTTATATTACGCAGCTAGTTGGCTGGTATGAAGACGGTATTGAACTGGACTCATGCCAGCCAGTTTCTGTTTGATCCGTTCGTTGTTGTAATACTGGATGTAAGCCTCGATGTCTCGTTTCAGTTCCTCAAAAGTGCGCAGTGGTTCACCATAATACATCTCCTGTTTCAGTAATCCAAAGAAATTCTCCATGGGGGCGTTGTCCAGACAGTTCCCCTTTCGTGACATACTTTGGAATACTTTGTGTTCTTTTAAGGTCCCAACCCATTTTTCGTGCTGGTAGTGCCAGCCTTGATCCGAGTGGATGGTAGTCCGGTATTTTGCGTTCTTTACGATGTCAAGGACTTCATCTAAGGGTTTCATCACAAAGTCAAGCGTCGGGCGCATACCGATGCCATACGAAAGAATCTCTCCATTATACATATCCATCATTGGACTAAGATAGAGCTTTAGGCCATCCGTACACTTGAATTCTGTAATATCTGTGGTCAGTTTCTGACATGGGATTGTAGTATTGAAACGGCGGTGAATACGGTTTTTCACCACTGTACCGATGGTCCCCTTGTACGAACTATAACGACGCGATTTCCGGGTGAATTTATTGCCTTTCAATCCTAGTTCTCGCATAATACGTTGCACTTTTTTGTGATTCACTATGATGCCTCGATTCTTCAATTCTAGTTGAATCCTGCGATAACCATAATTTTCGTTGTGTTCTTCAAAAATAGATTGAATCGTTTCCCCCAACTCTTGGTTAGGATTTTCCCGTTTCATTTGTTTTACATGATAGTGATAAGATGACTCAGGAATGCCGACAATCCGAAGTACGTCCTTCAGTCGGAATTCTTCTTTGAGTTCGAATGATAGCGCTGTTTGTGCTTTTCGAGATAGCCTTCCGGATCCATCTGAAAAGCTCGCAACTTTTTTAGGTATTCTACCTCTAAACGGAGGAGTTCATTTTCCTGTTCTAACTTCTGTTCACGCGTCATTTCATCCTGTTGTGTTGGCTTCTGGTTCTTCTTAACGTTCTTCGCTTTATCAGACATGACTGGCCGTCCTTTCGGGTAGTCCAGGGCTTCAGCACCGCCTTCAAGGAATTTCTTCTTCCAATCACCTATCATCGATGGATTCGTCAATCCGAAGTGAAGTGCCGTTTCTGCATGTGAAGCGCCTGTTCTTTTCATAAAGCTTAATACATCCAGCTTGAATTGAACAGAATAAACCTCGTGCCTTCTTTTACGAAATAATCCTTCGATTCCAAATTTCTTATATGCATTTACCCAGTCAACAATCTGATTCTTTGACTTTATGCCATGTTTTTCTGCCAATACTTTATAGCCAATCGTCCCCCTGAGGTATTCCTGCACCACCATCGCCTTAAAGTCATCCG
>NZ_LMBX01000058.1 GCF_001439605.1 Cytobacillus praedii | reverse complement strand
GGTGGTTACCCCCAAAAATTAGAGTTTTATTATGCAGCTGATTGGCTGGATTGAGTTCGGTATTCGACTGGACTCAATCCGGCCAATTTTGCTTTTGAACGTTCATTGTTATACCAGTAGATATATTCTGCTATTCTTCTTTTTAATTCTTCATAGCTTACTAGTTTTTCCCCATAATACATTTCTTGTTTTAAAATGCCAAAGAAATTCTCCATCGAAGCGTTGTCTGCGCAGGTTGCTTTACGCGACATACTTTGGAATATTTTATTTGCTTTTAATGTCTTCACCCATTGGTTGTGTTGGTAATGCCAGCCTTGATCTGAATGAATAGTAGTACGATAGGTTGCATGATTTTCTATTATCACTATAGTTTCTTTTAAAGGATCCATGACAAGATCTAATGTTGGACGTTTCCTAATTCCAAACGCTATAACTTCTCCGTTATAAAGATCTAGAATTGGATTTAGATATAACTTCTCTTCCCCAAGACATTTGAATTCTGTAATGTCAGTTACTAATTTCTGAAGAGGAATAGGTGTGCTAAAACGGCGGGATATTCGGTTTTTCGCAACCTTCCCAATCTTTCCTTTATAGGAATTGTATTTACGGGATTTCCGCATAAATTTTACACATTTCAATCCTAGTTCTCGCATAAGTCGATACACTCTCTTATGATTAACACAATGTCCTAATTTCTTTAATTCCTTCGTGATGCGTTTATAACCATAGCGTTCATGAAATTTCTTAAATAGGTCAGTAATGAGTTCTTTTAGTTCTCTGTCCGGATCTTCTTTTATAAAGTTTTTGATATGATAGTGATAGGTTGCTTCAGGAATACCCACCACTAGGAAAATATCCTTTAATCGGAATCCTTCTTCTTTGAGTTCGAATGCCAATTTTGCTTGGGCTTTTCGAGGAAGACATTCGGATTTTCTCGAAAAGCTCTCAGCTTTTTTAGGTATGCATTTTCTAACCTTAGTAGTTCGTTCTCACGTTCCAATTCCTCTTCACGTGTTAATTTTCTTTCTTCCTTTTTCTTTTGTTTATTGGGTTTCTTAGACATAGAAGACCGCCCCTTTGGTTTTAGAATTAGGCCTTCTACTCCTTGTTCATGAAATTCTTTCATCCAGCGAATAATCAAGGAAGGGTTGTTCAAATTAAAATGAACAGCAGTTTCTAAATAAGAAGCACCTGTGTTTAACATAAATTGTATCGTATCCATTTTAAATTGGACAGAATATTCCTTTTTGGTTTTCCTACGTTTTAACCCATCCATCCCTTGAGACTTATATATATTCACCCATTCACGTATAGAGGTCTGGCTGCCCATATTATATTTTTTTGCCAATGATCCATACCCAATGTTGCCCTCTAAATACTCGGTGACAAGTCTTATTTTGAATTCTTCACTATATTTTGCCATAAAAAACACCCCCGAAAGTTAGATTTATTACTCTAACTTTCGGGGGTCGGTACT
>NZ_LMBX01000009.1 GCF_001439605.1 Cytobacillus praedii | reverse complement strand
GGCGTCTTCCGCTTTTCCTTGTCTAGCTCCAGACGCCATCGGCTCGAGGTCATAAGTCATCTCGGCAGAAGGTTGAAGTACAAACCTTCCTGCCGATCCGTCTTATGCTTGTCGCCGATAATCGGGCGTCTTCAGCTTTTCCTTTAGTCTGCAACAAACGAGTCATGAACCCTTTTCCAGAACGGAAATGGCCGGAAGCGTGCGAAGCGAATTTTTTCATCAGCTACTCGAAATTGAATGGACTTCACATCTTTATGGAGCATAGTTAAATGGTCAACAGCAATTAAAAAGTCTGGTGCATTTACTGGTTTCAGCGTACAGGTATGATGCGCTGGAAGGACGAGAGGAGAGCCAACTGTCCGGAAAACCTTATTATTGATTGAAGCCATTTCCGCAAGCTGAATTGCCGGTATTGAAGGATGCAAAATGGCACCGCCCAGCGCCTTATTATAGGCAGTACTCCCTGAAGGTGTTGAAACACATAATCCGTCTCCTCTAAACCTCTCAAAGTGCTGACCGCGAATATCAACATCCATAACGAGTGTCGCATCAACAGCCTTTACTGTAGCCTCATTCAATCCAAGAAAGCGTGTTTCCCGGCCACCATTTTGATAGCGGATAATTACCTCAACTAACGGATATTCGATCACCTGAAAAGGTGTTTTCGCAATTGCGATGACAAGCTTTTCGATTTCCTCTGGAACCCAATCTGCATAAAATCCTAAATGACCTGTATGAACGCCAACAAATGCAGTTTTGTCAAGACGTCCCGTATAACGGTGGAACGCATACAGCAGTGTACCGTCTCCGCCAACTGAGATAACTATATCGGGCTGCTCTTCATCGTATATTAGATCAAAATCTAATAAGTACGTTTTCATTTTATGCATGAGCGTATTCGATTTAGTATCACCTTTCGATGTAATAGCAAATTTCATTCGTATCATGCTCCTCTATATTAGAAATGCAAATGACCCTTCGAATATTAAGTATTTTCCTGCTGTTCTTTTTTCTTAGTAAAAAACGCCTGAGCATCCTGGATTTCCCCTCGGATAAGAGACATCTCCTCATCGAGCCTGAAAGCTGCTTCTGCTGCACGCTGCAGTCTCATTTTAATGTCCTCTGGGAACTGCCCCTTATATTTGTAATTTAAGGAATGCTCAATTGTTGCCCAAAAATTCATTGCTAATGTGCGGATTTGAATTTCAGCAAGAATCTTCTTCTCCCCATTAATCGTCTGGACAGGATAACGTATAACAACATGGTAAGAACGGTAGCCGCTCACCTTTTTATGGGATATGTAATCTCTTTCTTCAACAATTTCAAAGTCATTTCTATTTCTTAGCAGTTCGACGACCCGCTTAATATCATCAACAAACTGGCACATCATTCGCAGCCCTGCTATATCCTGCATTTCTGTTTCCAATTTGTCCAAAGGAATCCCTTTTTGATTGGCTTTATCTAAAATACTAGCGATTGGCTTCACTCTGCCAGTAACAAATTCAATCGGTGAATGAGATGATGCTTGCTCATACTGCTTTCTCATGCCTTTTAGCTTTACCTTCAATTCTTCTACCGCTTGCTTATATGGACTTAAAAATTGATCCCAATTCTTCATATGTAAAGCACACCACCTTATCCATTTTATATTTATGTAAGATAGCCTGAAAAATTAGGCTTGGGTGGATGATCTAAAATTTTATACAAAAAGGGCTTCGACTTTTTCTACCATTGCTTCCCCATAATTGCTGTTCCCTTTAATATTCTCAATTAAGTAGCTTAATTCCTCGTGAAAATCGGTTAAAAGCGTCTGGTCTTTTTGGTCAGTTATGTATACTTCTGCAGAATTCTCAAGCGCGTTTTTAAGCTTTGGCCATGTCGACTCAGGGATGGAAATATAGGTATAGTCGTCATCCTTGTCAACAACATATATAAAAGACAATTGGTCGGAATCAACAAGCATTTGACCCATTGGCTTCATTTCCAAAATCGAAGCCCCTTCTTCAACTTGCAATATCAATTCCTCGTTATTATTCCATTCAGCGTTCATTATTTTAATTTTCTTTTTCATTTTTTCTACCTCCAAACTCTTTTATTATTCTATCACACGCCGAGAAATAATCTAAAAAAAAATTGATGATAAATGAGAAGAAAGCGATAATAAGATGATGACTGATTGAAAGGATGAATAATTTTTGTCTCAAAATATTGAAATAGAATTTAAAAACTTACTTACAAAACAAGAATTCGAAAAGTTAGTAAACCATTTTAAATTGAAGGACACTGACTTTTTCACACAGGAAAATCATTATTTTGATACACCTGATTTTGCTTTAAAAGAACAAGGTTCAGCCCTTCGTATCCGAAAAAAAGGAGAGAAATATGAACTTACATTAAAACAGCCCTATCAGGATGCTCTTTTAGAAACAAATGAATCACTTGAACCATTAGCTGCAGAAAAGATATTTGAAACAGGAACGATCCGAAATGAGACTATTAAAGGACTAATCAAAAAAATGAATATCGATCCAGACAGGATTCAATATTTTGGTTCATTATCAACAAAAAGAGCTGAAGTGGAATATGAGAATGGACTAATCGTAATAGACAATAGTTTCTATTTAAATATAGAAGATTTTGAGTTAGAATATGAAGTAAGCAACAGAAATGATGGTCAGAAGAAATTCTCTGCCCTTCTGGAACAATTAGAAATTCCTGTACGAAAGACAGAAAACAAAATTAAACGTTTTTATAACATAAAGTATATGCAGCATAACGATTGATAAAGGGAAACTTTAATCAGTGGGATTTTTCCCCCACTGATAGGCGGTTGAACAATTGGACAATTCAAGAAGTTGAACTCCATGTAGTTCAACTTCTTGAATTGGGTCCTGCAGCCAGTTATCTGCGATAAAGGAGAAAGTATTTTATGAACGTCGAGCAATTGAAAGTCATGCTTGAATTACAAGCATTGAAGGGGTTTAATAGTTCCCAATCAGGTTCAGATACAAATTCAATGTTTCAAGATTTACTTACTGAACTTTTATCAGATTCGAGCCTGTCTTCTGCTAACTCAACTAACAATCAGCAAGGAGCAGTCACACAATTACAGTCCTATTTGAATACACCTGTTTCTCCCATTGCAGGTACAGTATTACCACCTGTTAATCTAACCAAATTTTCAGGGTCTAATAAGGACTTTAATGAAATCATTGAAAAGGCTGCAGCTCATTATAATATCCCAGAAAAACTGCTCCATTCAGTCATTAAGCAGGAATCAAACTTTAACCCAAATGCCGTAAGCTATGCTGGTGCATCTGGTCTTATGCAATTAATGCCTGAAACAGCAAGAGGTTTAGGTGTCAAAAATGTCTTTGACCCACAGGAAAATGTATTTGGCGGTGCCAAGTATTTGCGCCAAATGTTAAATAAATATGATGAGAATATTGAATTAGCACTGGCTGCCTATAATGCTGGACCGGGTAATGTAGATAAATTTGGGGGAATCCCTCCATTTAAAGAAACTCAAAATTATGTACAAAAAATTAAAACAAGCTTCCTTGCATAAATAAATTACATACAAAAACCGTCTAAAAAGTAGACGGTTTTTGTATGTAAAGAACGCTATCAAAACCCTATACTCTTTTTAAATATTTGTATTAATTCCCTTTGTAAGCTATTTATTTGAGATATAAAGCACTCATTGATAAAATAAAGGTAATTCAACAGAGGTATGGAATCTCTTGCATTCCATAAAAAGGAGTATTAGTATGGTCGAAAAAATGAATACACCTTTCGATTTAATTGGCGAAGATAAGCTTAACCAGCTTGTCGAGGCTTTTTATTATCGTGTTGGTCAACACCCAGATCTCATTCCCATTTTCCCTAATGATCTAACAGAAACAGCTAGAAAACAAAAGCAATTCTTAACTCAATATTTGGGCGGCCCCCCATTATATACAACTGAACATGGACATCCTATGCTCCGTGCCAGACACATGCCTTTTGAAATTACTGAAACGAGGGCGAAAGCATGGCTGTCATGCATGAATGAAGCTATGGATGAAGTTGAACTCTTTGGATCTATAAGAGAAGACTTTTATGCACGACTCTTTTTAACTGCACAGCATATGGTTAATACATCTGAAAACGATATGATGAAAGGTGAGAACTTGTGAACAATCAAGAATCATTCAAATCTAAACCGCCATCTCCTCATTGCCATGGCAGTGAGAAGAAGCCGCTTGAATTGTACATGTTCATTGATCCTCTTTGTCCAGAGTGCTGGGCACTTGAACCAATCATAAAAAAACTAATGATTGAATATGGCCGTTACTTTTCCATCAAGCATGTATTAAGCGGCAGGTTAGCGACGTTAAATATGGCAAGAAAGCAAAACTTTGAGAGCATGGCTGATCTTTGGGAAAAAACTGCGAGCCGTTCAGGAATGTCGTGTGATGGCAATCTTTGGCTTGAGAATCCAATTTCGTCTCCTCATCTTGCCTCCATTGCGATTAAAGCGGCTGAACTTCAAGGAAGAAGAGCCGGTATTCGTTTTTTACGAAAGCTGCAAGAGGTTTTATTTTTGGAAAAGCAAAATGTTTCAAGCCTGGAAATTTTAACAAAATGTGCGAAAACAGTTGGACTTGATGTCGATGAATTTATTTCTGATGTTCATTCAGAGAGTGCAGCGAGAGCCCTCCAATGTGATTTCAAAATCACTACCGAAATGGAGGTTCAGGAGATACCTACTCTTGTCTTCTTTAATGAACATATTGAGGAAGAAGGAATTAAGATTACTGGAAATTACCCATACGAAGTGTATGAACAAATCTTAGAGGAAATGTTAATGAAGAAGCCGGAAAGATCTGTTCTTCCACCATTAGAGGTATTTTTACAGTATTTTAAGTTCGTCGCATCACAGGAGATTGCTGTAGTATATAACCTAACAGTCAATGAAGTGGAAAAAGAAATGAAGAAGCTGCAATTAAAACAAGTTGTTGAACAAATCCCTGTTAAATATGGAATGTTTTGGAAGTACAATGAACTAAATCACTCTGACTTAGAAATCTAAAATATATTTAATAGCTTTAGAAAAGACCATGCTTTCGTCAGCATGGTCTTTTCTTGTTTTATCGAACAAAGGGGATGGGAGAAATTTTTCACGGCCCAAACAAAGGGGTTAATGTTTGTTTGTGATCAACTTCATGTCATTACTATATCATTTAAAATTTTCATCGACAATAAGTTTGTGTGTTTCTTCACAAGATTGTCATATCCATCGAATAAATCATGGACAAGCGCATACAATGTCATTAAACAAGACACTTCAATTTTGGGAGGAAGAGTGTAAGTGAAAATGAAAAAGCTGACGATTGCCATGATGATACTATTTATCCTTTTCTCCTTTGTACTTAATATTCTTGGCCTCATGAAATTATTTCCAATTTATATTAGTTCACCAATCCTTTTTTTATCTGTATTTATTTTCATTACTTTTATGAATGACCGTAAAAAGTTTAAAGGATTTTAACAGGAAAGGAGAACGGACCGAATCCGTTCTCCTTTCTCTAATTAACCAAGCAGGCTTTCCATTTCAATTAGTTTTTCCTCAAATACTTTACAAGCATCTTCAATTGGTTTTGAGCTTGTCATGTCTACTCCGGCTTTCTTTAATACCTCAATTGGGTAATCAGAGCTTCCTGCTTTTAAGAAGTCAATATACCGCTCCACAGCTGGTTTGCCTTCTTCTAAAATTTGTTTGCTTAGTGCTGTTGCTGCACTGAAACCAGTTGCATATTGATAAACATAGTAATTGTAATAAAAATGTGGAATTCTGGACCACTCTAATCCAATTTCTTCATCTATAATAAGATCTTCTTCTCCAAAATACTTCTTATTCAACTCATAATATTCCTTAGTCAATGTTTCAGCAGTTAACGCTTCATTGTTTTGTACCTTCTGATAAATGAGATGCTCAAATTCTGCAAACATCGTTTGACGGAATACAGTTCCTCTAAAGCCTTCCAAATAATGATTTAGCAGGAATAAACGCTTCTTCTCATCATCGATCGTTTTAAGCAAATAATCATTTAACAGTGATTCATTACATGTGGAAGCAACCTCTGCTACAAAAATGGAATAGTTTCCATACGGGTATGGCTGGGATTTTCTTGTATAGTAACTATGCACGGAATGCCCAAATTCATGTGCTAGTGTAAACAGATTGTTCACATTGTCTTGCCAGTTCATCAAGATATATGGATTTGTTCCGTATGTTCCTGAAGAATAGGCACCGCTTCGCTTCCCTTTATTTTCATGGATATCCACCCATCGATTGTCAAAGCCTTCTTTGAGAACATTTAAATAGTCTTCTCCTAGAGGCGCTAATCCTTTTAGTATTAAATCCTTTGCTTCATTATATGTCACTTCCATCTTCACATCTTTTACAAGAGGTGTATAGAGGTCATACATATGGAGCTCTTCTAAACCGAGCACTTTCTTACGAAGTTTGACATAGCGGTGTAATAAGTGCAGATTATCGTTCACTGTTTTAACAAGATTATCATAGACCGATTCAGGAATATTATTAGCTGCTAGTGCGGCATGACGTGCAGAATCATAATTTCTAACTTTCGCATTAAAATTATTTGTTTTCACATTTCCGCTTAATGTACTTGCAAAAGTATTACGGAACTTGCCGTAAGTGTCATAGACTGCTTTGAACGCATCATGCCTTACACGCTGGTCATCGCTTTCTAGAAAACGGATATAGCGGCCATGAGTAATCTCAACATTCTCCCCATTTTCATCTGTAATGGACGGGAACTCAAGATCTGCATTATTTAGCATTCCAAACGTATTGCTTGATGCACCGAATACTTCAGAAGCTTGAGCAAGCAAGCTTTCTGCCTCAGCTGATAAAACATGCGGACGCTGCAGATTGATTTCTTCCAAAGAGTGCTTGTAAACTTTCAGTGCTTCCTTTTCATCTAAAAAGGAATTAATTTTCTCCTCTTCCACAGCAAGAAGTTCTGGAACAATATAGGCTAAACTGCTAGCTGCTTGAGAGTACAACCCTTTAATTCGGTCATCCATCCCCTGATAAAAGGAGTTTGTTGTATCTTGGTCATAGCGCATATGTGCATATGTATAAAGCTTAGAAAGACGTTCTAATAAGTGATCCTGATACTGAAGGGCTTCATACAATTCATCTGCACTTTCGCCAAGTTTCCCCTGATACTTGCTTGCTTCTGGAACTAGCGCCTCTACTTCCTTGTATTCCTTATCCCATGCTTCATCACTAGCAAAAATATCCTCCAGCCTCCATGTATCCTCTACAGAAATTTCACTTCTGTTCGGAAGCTTTTTAACTGCTGTTTCATTAGTCATTTTCTTATCCTCCATTCAATATTTCGTTATTCGAAAAAAACATACTTTAATATTTCTATCTTAACCTGCAAAATCCTCCTTTTGATAGAAATTCACCTCCTCCTATTGTATTCAAAATAGACGATTTCAATTATTGTATCTTATTTAACAGTTTACCGATCATTTTTCCATATTTCTGATAAAATTCCATTTCTATTTTTTCCTGTTCCACATTATTTTTTATATATCGCTTCCTGGCAACTTGAAAATAATTATCATCAACCATTATCAAAAAATTCACTTTAACAAGGAGGCCAATATATTCTTTAACAGCCGCTAATTCATTGCCCTCTTTAACTAGAGGCAGTCTTCTAATTTGGATATCCCCTTTTTGCACTCTTTTTCTAAAAGCTTGAAAAACGTCCTTCATTGAAAATAGTCGCTTATTGTAAAAAAGATCCATTAATAAATAGCTTTGCCACTTCAGGGCAGATGTTTCAATAAAAGGTGCATAGGAAACCGGCAGGCCAATTTCTGGCGGTAAAAGCGAAGGGATAAGGGAATGTCTATATAATTCAGAGAGAAATTTGTTGTTGGGGGTTCCATAAAGGGGACTTAGATTTTTTTCCTTTCTAATTTCAATTTGCCATTCATTTAAACTGACAAGCTGCTTTCCGCTTGGATTCAGCAAATCGATCAATTGTGCCTTTTCCAGATGAATCATCGAATATCTCGTAATAACATTTTTAACTGTAACAGGAAGAATGGAATGTAAGGTAATGAGGGTATTAGTATCAGGACAGAAGGATGGAATATGCCAATGCTCTGAGGAATATTTAGAGAGAAATAAGTAATCAAAACTAGATAACGCTGCTTTATTGCTTCCTTTTCGTTTTATATTTTTCCCCGCCATGATCCAAATCGGAGTTATGTTTGCTCGAAAATAATTGGTTGTCCTTTTCATAAATAATTCTTCTGGAATAACTGAACACTGGTATTCGATCGCATATTGGATATCCCCATAAACAAAACTGATATCGGGCCGCTGGGAAATTTCATGATAGTAAGCTTCAAGTATGGGTTTCAAACCCAAAGAATCCAGCCAATTATATAAGAGAATTTTTCCTCTTAAATGATAGTCTGATTCTCTCTCATAGCTGTCAGCGCATACGCTTCCAGCTTTATGAGCAAAATGGGGAATTCGTTTCGAACCGACTTTTAAAATTACCTGTTCATCACAAACGGGACAATAGAAATTCTCCATACATCTTAATTCCTTTAACTTTTCTTTATTATGCTTCTCAGCTAAGCTAACCCTTCCGCCATGCTTTGTTTTTGAAACAAGCAAGTTCTCATCTCCTTTCTTCTATCAATTCAATAATTCGACGAGAAAGGACAAATCCCTTTAAATAATAAAAAAACTAGCCCAAATAGGACTAGGTTCTATAAAAATGGTGATAGCAATCTTGATGTGGATTCAATCATACGATATCCAATATGTCTTCGCCTAAATTTATTAATATCTATTTTTCTTGAAGATTTTAAGTCATTCATATATTCTTTTACAAGCTTTTGGGTACTTCTTGTTCGATACAAAAACGCATTTACTTCAAAGTTCAAATGAAAACTTCTCATATCCATATTTGATGTTCCAATAGATGCCAATTCCTCATCAACAATAACAATTTTGCTATGCATAAAGCCTTTTTTATATTCATAGATTTTCACGCCAGCTTCAAGCAGTTCAGGAAAATAAGATCTTGACGCATAGAAAACAATTTTCTTATCCGGTCTTTGCGGCATTAGAAGCCGAACATCTATTCCACTTAGAGCAGCTACCTTTAACGCAGAAAAAATATCTTCATCCGGTATAAAATATGGAGAAGCAATCCAAACTGATTTTTCTGCGGATGTTATCATGGAAAAGAAAATATTTTTGATGACACTCCATTCATTGTCTGGGCCCCCAGCAATCAATTGGACTCCACCATGAATATTCTCTTCTAATATAGGTGATAAATAGTCTGCAGAAAGTATATTTTGATTCGTCATATAATACCAATCCTGAAGAAAAATCAATTGAAGGCTTCTAACAGCCTCCCCCTTCATCATCATATGTGTATCGCGCCAGAAACCAAAGCTCTCCACACGGCCTAGATATTCATCTCCGATATTCAGTCCGCCAACAAAGCCTATACTGCCATCGATCACGATGATTTTACGATGATTGCGGAAATTAATCTTACTATTTAGGAAAGGCAATCGGACTGGTCCAAATGGAATCATTTCTACTCCAGCCTGCCTTAATTCAGAAATATATTTTTTGGATAATTGTAAGGACCCAACTGCATCAAATAGGAATCTTACTTTTACCCCTTCTTTTACCTTTTGAATGAGGATCTCCTTTATTTCTTGTCCAATATGATCATGACGGACGATATAATATTCCAAATGGATATGGTGAGTGGCACTTTTTAATGCATCCAATATTTCTCCAAACGTTTCATCCCCATTTGTAAGCACCTTAGTTTGGGTTGCGAATGAAATAGGACTATGTCCTAAGTTCTGTGCCAGATAGAACAATTTTCGCTGATGATCAGCCATTTGTTTAATTTTTTCTTCATTAATTGGATCATGTTCGCCTTCAAATCGTAAAAATGCCTGCTTATCAAGAATATACTTCTGTCTAAACATTTTCTCTTTTTTATAATTTCGTCCGAATAAAAGATAAAAGATAAATCCGACTAACGGAAAACTTCCTAAAACAACTAACCAGGTTAAAGTTTGTGCGGGATGCCGATTTTCGAGGAAGATGACAAACCCAATAAAAATGACCGACATCGACATTAATAAACTTATATACCCTAAATACCCGCCTGATGGATTTACATAAAGTTCATACACAAAAATAAATCCAACTAAAAGGCTGATAAATAAACCTATTCTTACCGTATTTTTCACCCTTTGCACCTACTATCAATAATTCTAACTTTCTCTATTTTCGCAAAAAAGCCCGATTTCAAGATTGAAATCGGCTTTTCTAATTAAAAGTACTTTCTTATTTGTTCAAAAACATTTTCATCCATGATTCTATTCCCGTATTCTTCAATTAGATGAATGGTTCTCTGTGTTTCAACACCATATTCTAATAGAATGGATAATAAGTTATCAATATCTTCCTCTTCAAATTCCTCTTCAGAGAACTCAACAAGTAAATAATATTTGCCTTCAAAAGAATATAACTTCGTAGGAATATCATCTAGACCACCACGTTTGGAAAGCGAGATTAGATCCTCAAAGTCGGCAAATGTAAGAAGAAAATCAAGATTTTCTTCATACTCTAATTCATTATTTTCCATATCCGGGTTGAAATGCTGGTCTAGAAGATCTTCAATCCTCTCATCTACCGGTAGATGATTTAACTTGTCTTCAGATACAGGCAGCTCTAGCTTTTGGCCATCTTTTGAAAGCTGTGCTTTTGTAACTAGAATTTCCAAGCCCTTATCCAATGCTTGAACTTGAATCCAAAGCGGACCTTCAACAGAAAATTCTTCTTCTTGATGAACTTCATCCATCATTTCCCAAAAAAGTTCTTCACTTCGTTCACGATTATACCAAATCTCATCACGTTCAAAGCCACGTTCTTCTATATCAACGTAAGAAATATAAAATTTAACTGTGTGATCGTTAATACGTTCGATTTCCATATTGCAACTCTCCCTTCTGGAAATTGTTACTGCCTCTACAGTATAGAGAAGCACTTGAAGGGAATATTTCCCCATATATACGTTTGTTAATTCTCATTCCGATATAGGGTTATCCCTTTTTAAGAAGGTAATGGATATTGCACCTTGTACATTTATTTTATGACAAAAAGAGTATAAAGGGAATGAAAATGTCACAACTTTATAAAAACCATTATATGCCCATATAATTTATTGTATTTTATCAAAGTTTTGGCTCTTTCACAAATTAAAAACTTATCAAAAGTAAAAAGACCTTCTATCCGCAGAAAGAAGGCCTAATTTATGCTGGAAAGAAAGTAATTCTTTTTACTTAAGAACACAATCTAGGTAAATTATGCTAAGGTATTTAATTATCATTAATTTACTAAGCGCTGTGCCTCTCGAAGCTGAAATGTGCGAACCTTTCTTGGAAGGAAACGTCTAATTTCATCTTCATTATATCCAACCTGCAAACGCTTTTCATCAAGAATGATGGGACGACGCAGCAACCCTGGATTTTCCTTAATTAACTCAAAAAGATTTTGCAATGGCATTGCTTCTAAATTCACATCAAGTTTTTGAAATATTTTTGAACGTGTTGAAATAATTTCATCTGTTCCATCTTCAGTCATGCGAAGAATTTCTTTAATTTCCTCAATCGAAAGCGGCTCTGAAAAAATATTTCTTTCTTTATAAGGGATATCATGCTCTTCCAGCCATGATTTTGCTTTTCTGCAAGATGTACAACTTGGTGAAGTGTATAATGTGACCATTTTACAATTTCACTCCTTCATTATTGACGTATCAAATCGCAATATATAGAATTTGGTTTGTTTATTAATGAACATACGAGCTAATCTTAAATTAAAATTACTTTAAATAAGTAATTTATATTAAGCATTATACACCAATTCCAACTAGTTTGGTATATGTTTTTCAATTAACGAGAAGCTGTCCCATTATAATGATTCAAATGTTCATTTTGTAAACCTATAATATAAGACGAATGAGGAAACGAAAAGTTTCATTTTTTTATAAAAAAATTTAAACTTTCTCCTGCACGTTACATAAATGAAAAACACAGCCATTCAAAAGAATAGCTGTGCAGCAATCTTAGATTTCATCTAAGATATTATTTGTATCTTTATCTTCCTCGAAAGTTAATACTTCATCAACAGGCTGATAGGATTCGCCATAAAAATGAGTATCACGATACGTATGGATCATTTCATATGTTTTTTGCATGGCACTAAAGACTAGTTCTTCACTTTCATTGTTTGGTGCCCAATATAGAATTTCCATTTCATTAATTTCCTTTGTTGCGAGAGAACGTCTTCTGTAACCGATTGAACTCGCATGCTCAAACCCTTCCCTTTTGTAAAAGTGCAGCCTTTTTTCCGTGTCTGTATCCTCATAATTAACAGGCTCCACTTCCAAGATAATTGGTTTTTGCTTTTTCTTAAGCTTTTCTATCAGCTTATGACCTAGCCCCTGCCCGCGTGATTCTTTAGAAACATATAAGTAATCAATGAAAACAAAATTTTCAAGCTCTGCATACATGAGTACATGATAAGGACCTTCATCCTTACGATAGATGTCAGGACGTTCCTTTAAAAGGGTCTCCATATGCTCTTTTGATTTCATTTCCTCGACAGGAAAATATTGATTAAGCTTTTCATACCAATTCATGTTTCTGCTCCTTTTCTGTCAGTAATTTACATCTTATTAATTTAACATACGAAAAATTCATAATCAAATGCACCAATCGGGATTTTCCCCCTTTAAAAACATGGGAACATCTACTACAATAAGAGTAAGTGGTACACATTCTTAGTCTAGATTTATGCTGTAAAATAGAATGATGGGGGTTTATCATGGGAGGATACATATTTGATTTAACAGTTGTTGCACTGCTTATCATTGGATTAACGGCTACATTAGGGGTTCTTACAAACGGGATTGGCGAAAAGCTCTTCAGCGGAAAGAAAGGCTCTGTCTTTGTCGATCAATCCTTAAAGATTCAGTCTGGCTGGAAGCAAGTCGGAGGAAAAAGGAAATAAATTGTTTGGAGATGCTACAATCCTTTAGCATCTCTTTTTTATTCCTAAAAATCAAAAGTGTAGGCAGCTGTACAGTCCCGACAAGATAAAACAAGCTGGCTGGAAGGTCCGTTCTTCAACCTTCTAGCCAGCTTGTTTGTTACCGCGAGAAGATTGGAGCTGTAGTAAGACAAAAAAAACGATCTCATTCAAGAGATCGCTTCTTTTATTTTACATATTGCGCTTTATAAGTTTGCGCTTCTTTTTCAGAACAATAAACATAGTGGCCTGGTACAATTTCACGCATTTCAATCTGTTCATTATCGCTATAATTATGCACTTTCGGGTCATATGATACACGCTTGCGTGTTCGCTCTGTATCTGGATCTGGAAGTGGAATCGCTGATAACAATGAACGTGTATATGGATGCATTGGGTTGTTATATAAATCTTCGGCAGAAGCAAGTTCAACTAGCTTTCCGAAATACATAACACCGATACGATCACTAATATATTTAACCATTGAAAGATCATGTGCAATAAATAGATAAGTTAGTCCCTTTTCACGTTGAAGTTTTTTCATCAGGTTGACTACCTGAGCCTGAATGGACACATCAAGTGCAGATATTGGCTCATCAGCAATAATGAAATCTGGGTCAACAGCTAGTGCACGGGCAATCCCAATACGCTGTCTCTGTCCACCTGAAAACTCATGTGGATAACGGTTGGCATGTTCCTTATTTAATCCAACAGTTTCTAACAGTTCATAAACTTTTTCCATTCGTTCTTTCTTATCTTTTGCTAGGCCATGAATATCAATGCCCTCAGCAATAATATCTGCAACAGTCATTCTTGGATTAAGAGATGCATAAGGGTCTTGGAAAATCATTTGCATTTTTCGATTGAATTTCTTCAATTCTTTTGCAGATTTTTTTCCATGAACATCTTCTCCATTGAAAAGGACTTGACCATCCGTTGCATCGTAAAGGCGAATAATCGTACGGCCAGTAGTAGATTTTCCACATCCGGATTCTCCTACAAGTCCTAGTGTTTCACCTTTATATATATCAAACGTAATTCCATCAACAGCTTTTACTGTATTTCCTTTGCCAACATGGAAATGCTGCTTTAAATTCTTAATTTCTAATAATTTTTCAGCCATGATTATTTACCCTCCTTCACAAGGACAGCTTGATCAAATGTAGAGGATAATTGACGCATGCGATTTTTAACAGCTTCTGGCGGTTCAACCTTTGGTGCGTCTGGATGAAGAAGCCAAGTTTTCGCAAAATGAGTTTCAGAAATTTGATACATTGGCGGTTCTTCTTCAAAATCAATCGCAAGTGCGTATTGATTTCTTGCTGCAAACGCATCGCCCTTAGGCGGGTTTGTTAGGTCTGGCGGCGTGCCAGGAATTGCCGCAAGCTCTGCTTTATTATCATTATCCAAACTAGGCATGGAAGCTAATAATCCCCATGTATAAGGATGGCGTGGATCATAGAAAATTTCATCGACCGTACCCATTTCAACGATTTGTCCCGCATACATAACTGCAACACGGTCAGCAACGTTGGCAACAACACCAAGGTCATGAGTAATGAAAATAATCGATGTATCCATTTTGCTTTGCAAATCTTTCATTAAATCAAGAATTTGTGCCTGGATTGTAACGTCCAATGCTGTTGTAGGTTCATCGGCAATTAATAGTTTAGGATTGGCTGCAAGTGCAATCGCAATCATTGCACGCTGTCTCATACCGCCTGAAAATTCATGCGGGTATTGATTGACACGTCTTTCTGGCATAGGAATCCCAACAAGATTGAGCAGTTCCACTGCACGTGTCTTTGCTGCCTGCTTAGACATATTTTGATGTTTTATTAAGCCTTCCATAATCTGTGTACCGATTTTCATCGTTGGATTTAAAGAAGTCATAGGATCTTGGAAAATCATGCTAATTTCTTTCCCACGGATTTTTTCCATTTGCTTTTCCGTTTTAGGAACAATATCGTCACCATTGAAAAGAATTTGACCGCCAGTAATTTTGCCAGGTGGCATTGGAATTAATTTCATTATTGTCTGGGATGTCACACTCTTACCAGACCCTGATTCACCAACAATGGCAAGTGTCTCACCCTTATGAAGGTCAAAGCTTACACCACGAACCGCTTTTACTGATCCTCCATAAGTTTGGAATGAGACTTCTAAATCTTTTACTTCGAGTATTTTTTCCATATTCTCACTCCCTTGTCTAGCTACGGCGTCTAGGGTCTCGAAATCTTAAGTCAAACTGACAAGAAGACTAAAGAATTGTCTTCATGCCAAATTTCCTTAAGCATATCGCCCCAGTGCTAGCCGCCTTCGCATTTCAAATTATTTGCGAAGTCTTGGGTCTAATGCGTCACGTAAGCCATCTCCAACAACATTAAACGCAAAGATCGTTAAACTGATAAAGATAGCAGGGAAAAATAGACGCCATGGATAATATCGAATTGCAGGCAACCCGTCATTGGCCATCGTTCCCCAGCTTGCAAGCGGAGGTGTTAAACCTAACCCAATAAAACTTAAAAATGCTTCAGTGAAAATAGCATTAGGAATTGTTAACGTCATCGTAACAAGAATTGGTGCCATTGAATTCGGAATTAAGTGTTTAGCCATAATTCGGCTTGTATTTGCACCAAGTGTTTTTGATGCAAGTACATATTCTTGACTCTTTAACGATAATACTTGCCCACGGACAATCCGGGCCATATTGATCCAGCCAGTAATTGTCATAGCAAGAATCATCGTTCCTAATCCTTGACCTAGAACGACCATTAATAAGATTACTAATAGAAGGTAAGGAACTCCGTAAAGAACGTCTGCAAAGCGCATCATCATTTCGTCCGTGCGTCCGCCTTTATAACCTGAGATACCGCCCCATAATACACCGATGAATAAATCGATCAGTGCAGCAGCAACCCCAATAAAGATCGAAATTCGTGCACCTTCCCATGTACGCGCGAAAACATCACGACCAAGGTCATCTGTACCAAACCAGTGCTCAGAAGATGGTGCTTGGTTTTTATTCGTTAAATCATTTGTTGCATAATCATATTCAGTCATATATGGTCCAAAGATTGCCATAAAGATTAATATAGCTAATAATACTAATCCAAACATAGCAAGCTTGTTTTTTCGGAATCGGATAAATACGTCTTTCCAGAACGAAAGACTTGGTTTGGAAATTTTTTCAGCTTCTGAAATTTTTGTACCAACAAGTTGAAATTTATCTTTCGAAATCTGCATAATTTACTCTCCTTTCTTCCCACCAGCAAGTTTGATGCGCGGGTCGATAATTCCGTATGCTATATCAACAAGGAGAATAGATGCGAGCAATATAATACTATAGAACACTGTCACACCCATAATAACCGTATAATCACGGTTAGTTATACTCGTAACAAAGTGAGCACCTAAACCTGGGATACCAAAGATTCTTTCAATAACGAAACTTCCTGTTAGAATCCCTGCAGTTAATGGCCCCATATACGTTACAACAGGTAAAAGAGCATTGCGGATCGCGTGTTTTACAGTAATTACCCCTTGGCTAAGACCTTTTGCCTTCGCTGTTTTAATATAATCATTGCTCATTACTTCTAACATACTTGAACGCGTTAAACGAGCAATAAACGCCATCGGTGTTGAAGCTAATGCCAATGCAGGCAGAACGGTGTGCATAAATGTTTCAAAACGTGCCACTGGGAATATCCCCATTTTAATGGCAAGGAAATATTGTAAAAATGTTGCCATAATAAAGGATGGAACGGAAATACCTGCCACCGCTATTATCATTGCCGTGTAATCCTGCCACTTATTATGCTTTAATGCAGCAATAATCCCTAAAATAAGACCAAATGCAACTGCTAGAAGGATCGCTTCCATCCCAAGAATAAATGAAACAGGAAACCCTTCACTAATTAAATCATTAACTGTTTGGCTTTTATACTTAAATGATGGACCGAAATCCCATTTCACTACCTTTAATAAATAGTCCCCGTATTGTGCGTACCAAGGCTTATCCAAGCCATAGTGAGCATTCAGATTGGCTTCAATCTCGGGAGGCAGCTGTTTCTCAGAAGTAAATGGGTTTCCCGGTGCAATGCGCATGAAGAAAAACGTCGCTGTAATGATCAGCCATAATGAGATGAGCATGTACAGTAAGCGCTTTCCAATATATTTTGCCATTGACAAACACCTCCTATTTAATACGAAAAGCATAGAGTACACAACTTTGGCAATGAGCATAAGTCAATTCCTTACAAAAGGTGTACTTTCCTTTGGAAAGGAATTAGCTTATGCACTCTGGCCATTGCCACTCGCAGCTAGACAGTTTCTCTAAAGCCGAAACGAAGGTATATGGGGCGTTAGTGTCCCATATACCTTTCGTTTATTAGCTATGTTTATTCAAAATGTGCCCATTTGTACTGAACATCACCAAGACCAGAAACAACTACATCTTTTAAGTTGTCAGCTTGTACCCAGTTGTTTGTATAGAAGTAGATAGGTAATACTGGCATATCATCCATGAATACTGCTTCAGCATCTTTTAACATTTGTTGACGAGCATCATGATCGCCTTCAGTTGCAGATGTAGCAAGTAAATCTTGGAATTCTTTGCTTTCCCAGCCTGTATCGTTGTTACCGCCATCAGCGTCACGGTACATTTCTAGGAAGTTAATTGCGTCGTTAAAGTCACCTAACCAGCCCATACGAGCTACTTGATAATCTAAAGAATGTACTTTATCTAGGTAAACAGCCCACTCTTGGTTTTCAAGAGTAACTTCGATACCAAGGTTTTTCTTCCACATATCTTGAATTGCTTGAGCAATCTTTTGATGTGCTTCTGAAGTGTTGTAAGAAAGCACGATAGCTGGTAGCTCAGAAGGATCTTTATATCCAAGCTCTTCTAAACCTTTTTGTAAAAATTCTTTTGCAGCTTCAACATCATTATCAGGGAAATATCCCTTTTCGTTTTCAGGGAACATAGACGGCGGTACGATACCCATTGCCGGTAATTGCTCACCTTGAAGAATATTATCAATTACTTCTTGACGGTTGATTGCATGTGCTAAAGCTTTACGGATATTAGCGTTTGCAGTAGGACCTTCAGTTGTATTGAACTTATAGTTGTAAATACCAGCAATTGATTTTGTTACTAAACGGCCTTCATCTTTAAGCGCTTGCATTGCATCTGTTGGAAGTGCGCCAGTTGGTGCACCAGCCCAATCAAGCTCTCCGTTATCAAACATAGATAATTCTGTATTTGGATCGTTAATCATAATCATTTCAATGTTAGTTAATTTTACAGTGTCTGCATCCCAATACTTTTCATTCTTTTCAAGAAGAATTTTGTCGCTGTGAGACCATTCAGTCATAACGAAAGGACCGTTAGATGTATAGTTTTCACCTGCATCGTTTGCCCAATCAGGATTTGCTTCAGCAATTTTGCTGTTGATTGGCAGGTAAGTATAGAATGCTGTTAATTCTAAGAAGAATGGAGTTGGGTTTGCTAATGTAACTTCAAGTGTTTTGTCATCTTTTGCAACAACACCTACATCATCAATTGATCCACCGTTAAGGTTTGCATCTTCAGCGCCTTTAATATAGTAAAGCTGATATGCATACTCAGATTGGTTGTTTGGATCTAATGCCCATTTCCAAGCATATTCGAAATCCTTTGCTGTTACAGGGTCACCATTAGACCATGTAGCATCACGTAAAGTAAACGTGTAAACTTTTTGGTCTTCAGAAATGTCAATTTTTTCTGCTGCTGCTTCATGAGGTTGTCCATCTTCACCAATACGTGTTAAACCTTCGAATGTTTGACGAAGAACTGTACCGGAAGTAGCGTCTTTCGCTAATCCTGGATGTAAGGAAGGTGGTTCAGTATTAATATTAACACTTAATTCTTGCGGAACATCAGATTTTCCAGCGTCTTTGTCGCCGCCTTTTTCGCCGCTGTCAGCACCGTCTTTGCCGCCACAAGCCGCAAGGAACATGCTAAGAACTAGCAACATACTAAAAAAGATCGATAGTCTTTTTTTCACGGATGAAACCCCCTATATATATTTACCCAAACGTTCTCTACAAATCTCCTCTACGAAATACAACTGTACGCTCTGGGTATATTACTTAAATAGTCTGGAAATTTAGAGTGAAAAAATAAGCAGACTATCTGCTAGTATTTCATAAAGTAGGTTATTATCGCCTGTTTTCAAATACTATATTATAGATATTATTCAACATGCGGAAACTTACTCTTATACTACTATAATAAATTCCCCAAATTTCGAGTTGTTATTTTTCCGTAAAACTTGTAACAATTTCGTAAAGAATTCGTTTGTTAGGTTTATTATAAATAGTTTAAAAATTTATTGCAAGTAGGTTTTCTCTGTTATATATCAATCTAGTATTCCTATTTCTAGAAAAATACTTATAAAATAAGTGTTTCATAGACCTAAAAAAAATTTTTAAATTCGTCATTTTTCGAGTTTTTTTGCATATTGTTGAATAATAATTTATTAAAAACTAATCATAATTCGTGACAAAATTACTAATATTTTTTCTTGAAAATCTTGATTTTCATACCCATTTACTATAATATTACACTTAATATAATAAAAGCAATGGCAATGATAAAGAGTAGTACATTTATTTTTGGTTTCTAGAGAGCTTGTGGCTGGTGCAAACAAGCAACCAAGTAAATCGAATGGACTTTTGAGCTTCTGTCAAAGACGTACCCTCACGTTACAGGGGTTCTATGTATATCATATACATGGTTTCGAGTGACTCAAATATTTGAGTAATTAGGGTGGCAACGCGGACCATTCGTCCCTATTTTTTTAGGGATGAATGGTCTTTTTTGTGTTTATTTTCTATTTTCCCTGTTTAACTTATAACTTAGCAACATCGCCTCATACCCGATTGTCCATTCAGCTATTGCCTTTATCAGCCAACAATAAGGAGGAAGATTTATGAAAACTATTTTTTCTGGCATCCAGCCAAGCGGAACCATTACTCTTGGTAATTATATAGGTGCCCTTAAGCAATTCGTTGAATTACAAAATGAATATAATTGTTATTTTTGTATTGTCGACCAGCATGCCATCACTGTTCCTCAGGACAAAGCAGAGTTGAGAAAAAATATCCGCAGTCTGGCTGCACTATATTTAGCAGTAGGGATTGACCCTGAAAAGGCGACCCTTTTTATTCAGTCTGAGGTTCCTGCTCATGCTCAAGCCGGATGGATGATGCAATGTATTTCATATATCGGTGAGCTTGAAAGAATGACCCAATTTAAAGATAAGTCTGCAGGCAAAGATGCTGTTTCAGCTGCTCTTTTAACATACCCGCCTTTAATGGTGGCAGATATTTTGTTATATAATACAGATCTTGTTCCTGTTGGCGAAGATCAAAAGCAGCATATCGAATTAACACGTGATTTAGCAGAAAGATTTAATAAAAAATATAATGATATTTTTACAATTCCTGATGTCCGTATTCCTAAAGTAGGCGCACGAATTATGTCCCTGCAAGAACCTACAAAGAAAATGAGCAAATCTGATCCGAATACGAAAGCTTCCATTCGTTTGTTGGATGATCTAAAGCAAATTGAAAAGAAAATAAAAAGTGCGGTTACCGATTCGGAAGGCATTGTAAAATATGATAAAGAAAACAAACCAGGTGTTACTAATCTTCTTTCTATTTATTCAATTTTCTCTGGAAAAGAAATTAGTGAGATTGAGCAAATGTATGAAGGTAAAGGGTATGGAGATTTTAAAGCTGATTTAGCAGAAGTTGTTATTAATGAAATAAAGCCAATCCAAGAAAGATATACAGAACTTATGCAATCCAGCGAACTTGATGACATTCTTGACCGCGGGGCAGAAAAAGCACAGGCTGTTGCAAATAAAATGCTGAAAAAGATGGAAAATGCGATGGGATTAGGACGTAAAAGAAGATAAGTAATTTATATTCAAGCATTAATTTATCTATCATGATTGTTTTCCAATTAGAAAAGACCCGTTGATACGGGTCTTTTCCTTTACATTATTTATTTCGCTGGTAACTCTTCTTTTTGAGTTAAAGCAATGTCCCCAAGGTAAATACCTGTTCCATCCCCAATTGCATAGTTTTGAACTCGCTTGTTAACTGGAACAACTACAGCACGGTATAACGTTGGGAATACAGGCACTTCATCAACCATAAATTGCTGCCATTTCTTGTAAACCTCTTTACGATAGTCTACATCAAATGCTTTCTCAGATACACCATCTGCTAATAATGCATCATTTTCTGCACTTGAATAGCGTGTAAAGTTAAATAGAGCATCTTGGCCATATAATCCACGAGGGTCAACGTCGATACCTACACCCCATGCACCTTGATAAATATCAACTGCTGGATCATCATCACCAGTTTGACCAACGCGATCATAGAATGTATTAAATTCTTGTAAGCGGCCATCTAAAAGCTGAACATTAAGCCCTACAGCTTTCCATGCTTGGATATAATATTGTGCTAATGGTTCTGCAGTATCTCCACCAGACATTGAAGCAAAATTAATGACTAATGGCTTGCCATTCTTATCTTCACGCATTCCATCACCATCAACATCTTTAAAGCCAGCCTCGTCTAATAATTTCTTAGCAGTTTCAGGATCATATTTACGGCCTTCATTTGTTGCATCATGGAATTCCGGGTGTGAAGGCGGAATTAATGTCGTCGCATTCCAGCGAAGACCATGGTAGAACTTATCACCTACAGCATTATTATCCACTGCATGCCACATTGCTTGACGTAATTTTGGATCTGCCATTTTTGCATTTGGATCTGTTTTAACTGCTTTCTTTTCTTTATCCCATGTACCTAATTTAAATCCAATATACGTGTATGCACGGTCAATAGTACCTAAAAACTCTACATTTGACATTTCAGCATTTGCTGGATATTGATCTACTGGGAATGAACTTACAGTATCAACTTCCCCTTTTTCTAAAGCTTGAACTACAACGTTTGGATTGATAACTTTTACAGTAACGCTATCAAGCTTTGGTTTGCCGCGCCAGTAATCATCGTTTCTAGATAAAACTACTGATTCGCCAGGAACAATACTATCTACTTTAAATGGACCAAAGCCAATTGGCTTTTCACGTACTTCTTTAGAAGAAGAAATTTTATCTACAGGCATATCCCCAAAGATATGTTTTGCAAGTGGATATGTCCAAATACTACCAGTTAAAAGTGATGGTGTAGACTCAATAAATGTCATTTTCAATGTTTTTTCATCTACAACTTCGATACCAGAAATTTTATCCGCTTTTCCATTATGGTAGTCTTCCATCCCAACGATGTTTGAGAAGTCTGACCCGTAACGGACACCATCATATTTAGGATCTCCGATTACTTCAAACGCAAATGCCCAATCTTCAGCTGTTACTGGCTTGCCATCATGCCAATTGACATTATCTTTAATTTTAAATGTGAAGGTTTTACCATCTTCTGATGTTTCATATGTTGCTGCACCATCATTTGTATAAACATAGTTAGCATCCCAAGTTAATAGTCCTTCATCAAACCACTGAAGAACTTGGAAATCTGGATCTCCAGAGTAAAAGTTAAAGTTCAAAGTACCTTCAAATGGAGTATCAGAAACTAAACCGAAAGTGAAATTTCCACCTTCAATTGCTTCCCCCTCATTTGTCTTAACATTGTTGAAATCCTCGATAGAATATAAACCATCTTTATTTTCTGCTTTTTCCTCATTCTTTCCTTCTTCTTTTTCTTCACCCTTTTGCTCTGTCTTACCCGAATCAGCAGGTTTGCTTGATTCTTTCGAGCAAGCTGTTAATGCAAGCATAAGTACAAGCATTATTGCGAACAGGGCCTTTAAGAAACTTCTGTTCTTCATCAATTTAACCTCCCTTTTTATCCTCTTCTTTGTCTTGCGTCGGTTGCACGCTTTAACGCCTGTCCGACGTTATTTATACTTAACATCAATACTAGAATAAGTAGTGATGCAGGTACCCAAATCCACCATCTGTCTTGCAATGTTTGCGGGTTTCTTGCATAGCTGACTAGTGTTCCAAGGCTTGGAGTGCTCTCAGGGAAACCAAATCCCAGGAAGGAGAGGCCTGATTCCAAACCAATATTTGCCGCCAAATTTAAAGTCATCGCAACAATAATAATTGAACTTAAATTCGGCAAAACTTGAGTAAACAAAATCCTAAAATTAGAGCTTCCTAGCGTTTTCGAAGCTTGAACATAATCTAGTTCTCTTTCTTGCAGAGTTTTAGAGCGAATGAGCCTTGCTTTTCCCATCCATAGAAACGCAGTCATAATTAATGAGAATGAGAGAATACTATATTTCGGGACAATCGCTACAAAAACAATAACGATCATAAGAAATGGCAATATCATAAAGAAATCAACGATTCGCATCATAATATTATCTACTGCTCCGCCAAAATAACCAGAAACCATGCCAAAAATTATTCCAATTAGACCAGTCATCACTGTGACTAAAATGCCGATTGAAAGAGAGTTGCGTGTGCCAATAATCAGCTGGCCAAAAATATCTCTGCCGCCATAATCTGTCCCAAGCCAAAAATCAGCTGATGGAGGCTGATGTATCGCAAATAAATCAACTGTTACGATTTCCTCTTGATCTAAAAATAACGATATCCCATATACAAATGCAGTTATAAGTACTAGAAATATAAGCGAGAGTAAAGCTACTTTATCACGGACAAGCTCCCGCCAGATAATCCGCCAGCCTGACGGGGTTTTAGCAGGTTCTTCCACTTTACTAAGCAGAAGAGGGTTTTTACTTGTTTCGATTTCCAATTGAATCACCTCAGAGTCTGTCAGAGTACTTATTTAATTCGAATACGCGGGTCAACAATGCTTAAGATAATATCCGAAAGCAATGAACCTAGTATGGCAGCAATCCCAAATAATAGGACACAGGAAGTAACAACGGTGTAATCTCGTATATTAATTGATCCGAGAAATAGCTGACCAATCCCTGGATAACTAAAGATATTTTCGATAAAAATGGATCCGCCAATGAGCCCAGTTATTTCATATCCGAAAAAGGCAGCAATAGGCAACAATGAATTTCGTAAGATATGCCGATTATAGACTCTTGATTCAGAAGCCCCCTTTGCTCTTGCTGTTTGGATAAAGTCTTTTTGTTTAATATCAATAATTTCACTCCGCAAATATTGGACAGTACCAACTGTAGCTATTAAAGCTGCTGATAAAGCAGGAAGCAGCATATGTTTGAATTTACTTACAATATATTCAAACGAACCAGGATCTAGTCCAGGTTTCACACTTCCCCCTGAAGGGAACCATCCAAGTTTAAATCCAAAGATCCAAAGCATGACTAATGCAAAGATAAATAACGGCATCCCAAAACCAACATAAGTGTAGCCTGTAATTAATCGATCTCCCCATGTATCATTGAATCTTCCGCTAGTTATTCCTAGTGGAATCGCAATTAAATATGTAATAATGAGAGTTAACAATGCAAGCCAGAAGGTATTTGTTAGCCTCTGACCAATTATTTCAGAAACCGGCATTTTAAATTGAAAGGATTGACCTAAATCCCCTTGAACTGCATTTTTGATCCAATCCCAATACTGGACATACCATGGATTATTTAACCCGAGAGCCTCTCTCTTAGCCTCTATTGTCGCTGGGTCGATATTTGGATCAATTAACCCGCTCAGCGCATCACCTGGCATCATTTTCGCCAAAATAAAGATGATGACACTTAATAAAATTACTTGAGGGATCATTACAAATATTCTTCGTACAGTAAATTTCCACATATTATTCAACCTTTCTCAGGCAAAGCCACTAAATGAGATTCAGAAACTGGCTGCAGCATATAAGCAAGTCCTTCACTATTGAAGTATTTATCGTATGATTTCTCATATTCTGATCTGACTTCTTGCCGGAATTTTATATGCTCAGCACGATTTCTTGGATTAATATCCGGTATCGCTGCCACAAGACGTTTAGTGTATATGTGCTGCGGGTTATTAAATATATCTGCTGGGCTTCCTTCCTCAACGTAGCGCCCCTTATACATAATTCCAATTCGGTCGCACATATGTTTAATGACACCTAGATCATGACTAATAAAAAGATAAGTAAGACCTAGCTCTTTCTGAATATCTTGCATAAAGTTTAGAACTTGTGCCTGTACAGAAACATCAAGAGCTGAAACCGGTTCATCCGCTATGATCAGTTTAGGCTTAAGAGCAATAGCTCTTGCTATTCCAATACGCTGGCGCTGCCCACCTGAAAATTCATGTGGATATTTATAAATACTCTCTGGACTAAGTCCAACCTGCTCCATTAGTTCCTGAACACGTTTTGTTTCTTCAGCCTTTGTTAGCTTTTCATAATTTCGGATTGGCTCAGCGACAATGTCAATGACACGCTTCTTCGTATTTAATGATGAATACGGATCCTGAAAGATCATTTGAACATCCTTGCGTATATCCTTACTAACCTTGCGTATATTGGTTATATCTCGCCCTTCAAAAGTGATTTTTCCAGAGGTGATATTATTTAATCCAATAATGGCCCGTCCTGTTGTCGTTTTCCCGGAGCCCGATTCTCCAACAAGACCATATGTTTTTCCTTTCTCTATTGATAAGGAAACTCCATCAACTGCCTTGATATGTCCAACCGTTCGGCCAAACAGCCCGCCTTTAACTGGAAAATGCACCTTTAAATCTGTAACTTCAAGAAATGACATTCTGTTTTTCCTCCTTGCTTTCATGAGGGAAGTAAAAGTGTTTATAGCATGTGCAGCGTACAAAATGACCTGGGCTTACTTCATGTAAAACTGGATTTTTCTCATGGAATGAGGAATCTACCCAAGGAATCCGATCGCTAAATCTGCACCCTTCTCGCGGAAGATTCTGCAGTGATGGCACTACCCCTTGAATAACATGCAGTCTCGAGTTCGTTTCATCTGAATTTGGTACAGAATTCAATAACGATCTAGTATACGGATGAAGAGGATTTTCAAATATGGTATAAACATCCGCAATTTCAACAATTTGTCCAGCATACATGACTGCGACACGATCTGCCATCTCCGCAACAACCCCAAGGTCATGTGTAATAAGGATGATTCCAGCATGGCTATCTTCTTTAAGTACTTTAATAAGATCAAGAATTTGTGATTGAATCGTTACATCCAGTGCTGTAGTTGGCTCATCAGCTATTAATAGCTCGGGATTATTGGCAATGGCCATTGCGATGACAACCCTTTGGCGCATCCCACCAGATAATTGATGTGGAAATTGATTATATGTATATTCGGGACGGGGAATTCCGACCTTTTTTAATAACTCTATTACTTTTACTTTCCTTCCATTAACAGAAAGATTTTTATTATGTAGTAACAGCGTTTCTCCAATTTGATCTCCTATAATCATTAAAGGATTTAATGCTGTTAGAGGATCCTGAAAGATCATTCCCATATCCTTCCCGCGGAATTTATTCATATCGTTAGGAGGAAGATTGGCTATATTTTTTCCTTTAAATAAAATATTACCTTCAATTGTTGCTCTGCTATGAAGTCCCATAATAGAAAAAGCTAAGGCGCTTTTTCCGCATCCTGACTCCCCAACAATTGCCAGCAGCTCATTTTTATTAACAGTAAGTGATACATCATCAACTGCTGCATAATAATCATCTTTTATCCGAAACGATGTTTTTAAGTTTTCAATTTTTAATAACTCTTTACTCAATGTAATCCACCCTTATAAATATCTTTTTTTATACTTTTTAAGTTCCAATTAAATCGGACATCCGTTGAGTTTAGTGAAAATAGTCAATATTTCATATTTTTAGATAAGGTGTAATCTTTTGTTAACTTAATAATTAATTCAATATTATTACAATTATTAAATTATTGCAATATAAAAATTTACAGAAAATTTAAAACCTCAAAAACATTTGAAAAATAAACTGCGGAATTTCGCCTTGCTTTTAAACATAAAAAAGCCAATCCTTATTGTAAGAATCAGCTTCATAATCCATATTTTTTTCTGCAATTTTTCAATTGACCTTTGGCCCATGCTCCATTTCCCAAAGCTTTTCAAAGAATGGCTGGCCTTTAATTAGATTCTCACAAAATTTTTCATGCTTGTTTGTCCAGCCATATTTACTTTGTTCAAATAATTGCAGCCATGCATGGTCAAAATCCATCTGCTGAATTTCTGAATAATATTCCGGACTCCATTCAGTAAACCAATATCTTACCTCTGCAACATTTTTAGAAGAATATAATTGATCAAGTGCCATAAACAGTAATTGCTTCAGCTGTCTTTCCTTTCTAGTCAAGCCATTCATCAGTTCTGGTGAAGGAGATAGGATATGAAAATCCTTTAATGCTCTTTGATCATTGAAAGAATAAGAAATCGCTTCATGATTATCTAACATTTCATATGCTAATTGTTCTTGTCGAGGAATAAGGCGGCTTTTACGAATAGGAATATTGTAACCAATCGTATCTACTGCTAAAATCCCCATTCCATCTGATACAACAAAACAATATTCCAATTGAACTCGCTCATGGTTTTTTCGTAAATACGCCTTTTGATAAATATCATCCAGAAGCTGCTGAGGAAGCTCTGATAAATCATTTTCAATGTAATGAAATAAAATGGGATCAATTTTCAATAACGGCACTTGATCAAGCAGCTCTACGCCATCATCTTTACGCCATTCATGAAAGTGGCAAACATTATAACCATTTTCTTCACCTTCGAACCAGTTCACCCAAACGTCATGAAGATATAACATCTTTTAACCCCCACTTTTACAAAATGTTTACCAATAAGTATGGGCAAAAGACAGTAAATTTATTCCTAAATTAGCAATAGGTAAGATGAAACTATGAATGAAACCCTAAAAGAAATTGCTCTGATGGCAAATTAAATGAATCTTCTATCCGAAGTTTTTTATCCTCACAATACCTTGAAACAATCTCAAAACCTGCTGCATATCCAATCATTTTGGGATACCCTTTAAAACCATATAGGATTTCATCATGCAGCTTTTTATTCTTCGTAACATGAAGCTCTTTGCTCAAAAACTTTTCCCAGTACGTATTAATTTCTTCTTGTGTATAATATTGACACCATTTTGCCTGATAGCTTTCACCGCAATAGTCAGCTACTGCATGCTCGGCAAGTCCTTCCAAAACGATTGAATCTAATAAAGTACAATCCAATATTTGTTTTTTCTGCCTGTTTAATCTGCAAACATGGTGGTATTCATGAATTAATAATGCTTCGATTTCTTTTTTATCCTCTAGAGGAGGCAAGAAGAGAAACAGCTTATCCTTGAAAGCTACACCAGATTTTTCCCCCTCTCTCTTATGGAATAGGCTGTTATTCGCTGACGCCGGAAAAATATAGATTTGAACATTTGGTCCCTTCCATTTTTTTCTATACCCCTGGTAAATCCTCTCTGCCGTGTTCCAGGAGTTTAATTCTTTTAATTTTTTATAATCCTCATACGTCCTGCGATTAGGTCTATACATGCCAAAGTTCAATAAGTAATTATAAATATTACCCGGTATCTCTTCCCCAAAGGTCTCCAAAAGCTCTTGGCAAATTTTCACTGGATTATCAAAGTCTTTCTCAAGCCATTCATCTGTCCTAACTACCCCAACCTTCTCACCTGCCGTTTTTCAGAATATCCGCTAAAATATAGTTTATGATTTGGATAGTCGTTTGTTTAATTGGTATTGAGAGAAATCCTCTTGCACATTGCACCTAAACTGAACACGAATTCCTGTGTATCATTATATTCTTCATTTGCGGAATTCTTACCGAAAAAGACTAAAAAAGACCAAATCAAAGTGATTTGGTCTTAAATAATTACTCATATTTTTTAAAAGCGATTGTAGCATTGTGTCCGCCGAAACCTAAGGAGTTACTAATAACAGCTTTGACTTCTTGTTTCCTAGATTTGTTCGGCACATAATCTAAGTCACACTCTGGATCAGGTGTTTCATAGTTAATTGTTGGGGGCACTTCACCATCCTGTATTGCCTTGACCGCGAAGATAGCTTCAATTCCACCAGCTGCCCCCAGAAGGTGTCCAGTCATCGATTTCGTTGAGCTTACCGCTACCTTATATGCGTGCTCACCAAATACTTCTTTAATAGCCAATGTTTCAAATTTATCATTATAATCAGTACTCGTCCCATGAGCATTGATATAGTCAATTTCCTCCGGTTTTAGCCCGGCATCATCAATTGCCATTTTCATCGCTCTTGCTCCACCTTCTCCAGCTGGTGCAGGTGCTGTAATATGGTAGGCGTCGCCAGTTGCGCCATAACCTACGATTTCGGCATAAATATGAGCTCCGCGAGCTAAGGCATGTTCTAATTCTTCGAGTACAACGATTCCGGCTCCCTCACCAATTACAAATCCATCACGATTTTTATCAAATGGCCGGCTTGCGGTCTTTGGATCTGGATTTGTAGATAATGCCGTATTCGCACAGAATCCTGCAACAGACATTCTTGTTATCGGTGCTTCTGCACCTCCTGTGATCATTGCAATCGCATCCCCACGCTGAATGACCTTGAATGCATCACCAATTGAATTCGTCCCTGTCGCACAAGCAGTTACAGTACAGGAATTAAATCCCTTTGCTCCTAATATAATCGATACTTGGCCAGTAGCCATATCCGGAATCATCATCGGAACAAAGAAAGGACTTACCCTTCTATACCCCCGATTTAGAAACGTTTCAAATTGATTTTCGAAGGTTTCCATCCCGCCAATTCCTGATCCAATCCAAACGCCAACACGATGGGCATTTTCATCATTGATCGACAGATTTGCGTCTTTTACCGCCATCAAGGAAGCAGCAATCGCATAGTGAGTGAAGCGATCCATTTTGCGGGCATCTTTCTTCTCAATATAATCTTCAATATTGAAATCTTTAACTTCCGCAGCCACTTTAGCAGGATATTCATCCGCATTAACCCTTGTTAACGGCCCTACACCAGATACGCCAGCCAATAGATTTTTCCAAGTTGTTTCTACGTCATTTCCAAGTGGTGTTACAGCGCCAATTCCTGTAACAACAACTCTTTTTTTATCCATTTTATTGAATCTCCTTTACTAGAAAAAATTTTGGTATTACTAATGTATAAAAGCCTAATTATTTTTTAACGTCCCCAGCGAAGTGCAATCGCTCCCCAGGTTAAACCTCCGCCAAAACCAACCATAACAATTAAATCATCATCTTTCACTTTTCCTGCTTCTAATTCTTCTACTAAGGCAATCGGAATCGAAGCGGATGAAGTATTTCCATATTTATGAACGGTTTTTGACATTTTTTCTTCAGGTAAATCAAGCCGTTGTCTAGAAGCCTCCATAATCCGTATATTCGCTTGATGGGGGATAAGAAGATCAACATCTGCTTTAGAAAGACCGGCTTTCTCCAATACTTTTACACTGCTTTCTCCCATTTGCCGGACAGCAAACTTAAAAACTTCACGCCCATTCATAACAATATAATCTTCCTGATACAAATGCTTTCCACCACTGCCATCTGCCCCAAGATCAAATGAGAGAATTCCTCTTCCTTCTGATACAGGACCTAGAACAACTGCACCCGCACCATCCCCGAATAGGACGGCTGTATTCCGGTCTTCCCAATCGGTAATTTTTGAAAGCTTCTCAACACCTACTACTAAAATATACTTATATGAACCACTTTCAATAAATTGTTTTGCCGTTATCATACCATACATAAAGCCAGCACATGCAGCACTCACGTCCATAGCTGCTGCATTTACTGCTCCGAGCCTTTCTTGAAGCACTGTTGCCACAGATGGAAAAGGCCGGTCAGGCGTTACAGTTGCTACGATAATCATGCCAATTTCTTCAGCTGGGATATTGGCATGAGCAATCGCATTTTTTCCAGCCTCATAAGCAAGATCAGATGTATCTGTATCATCATCCGCTATTCGTCTTTCTTCAATTCCTGTTCTGGTTCTAATCCATTCATCTGAAGTATCTACCATTTTTTCGAGGTCTGCATTTGTAAGTATTTTCTCAGGGAGACATCTTCCGATCCCGATAATTCCTGCATTCATCCAGCCCACACTCCTTTTTTATTTCTTTTTTGTTTATTCATACGTTCAATTATTTTATTATCAATTATTATGACTTGGTACTAATTTTATCAAATTTCCACGTTAATAATCAAGATATAATTTAGTTCTCCACAAATTTACTAGAGACATCTATCTATACGACCGGATTAAAAAATCATAAGCTAATATACACGATTCTTAAGGAGGTGGGAGAAATATGGAGGAAGAAAACATAAAATTTTTGGATACAGAAACAGACCCGCTAACAAGCTTTATGTTCGGGAAGCACAAATACAATAGAAATTCTGATGAAATCAATGAATTAGTCCACAAGGAGTCTAGAGAATTCGATGAACCCTCACTAAAAAAAAGGGAAAGAGATTGGCTTTTTGGAGTTAAAGAAGATCGAATAGATGAAAAAAAACAAGATCTAGGTGCACTAACTTTTCTAAATAGAATTGACATAGGGGAACTTATTGAGAATATTGAAATTCTCATCAATTCAACTGATCAATTAAAACCTTTATATAAAAAAGCAACCCCTCTTATTAGTCAATTTTTAAAGAAGTCATAAGAAAAACGGAAGCGCATGGGTAAGCGCCGTACAATCGCAAAAGGTCCGCTTCTTTCGAGACAAGAAACATGTTGAGCGAGAGCGAACCGATGTCCACAAATCTTAAAGATAGAACCTGAGGTTTGATAGACATTAGACAATCATAAACAAACCGGCTTCTTCATCAAAGCCGGTTTGTTCCTTCATTATTCCAATTCTTTAATCGCGTCTGCTTTTCCCATTTCATAAGCCTCATTCATAACCTTAGTAAATAAGTTCATAAATGGCTGAATCATTTCCAATGAAAGTTCTATTCCTGCTTCATCTAATTGCTGCTTTGCTTCCGGTATGTATTTCATTGCAATTTGCATAAATTCTAATGTTTTATCTGTCGGCTGCATTTAGTGTTCCTCCCATAGCTGATCATTCATTCGGTAATTTACCTGTTTTTTTATACTTTTCTATTGCGGCATTAATTAAATCAACATATTCTTTGTCTACATTAGGGCTGAATTTACCTAAAGTAATTACTTCATCTTGAAAGTCAAAAGAAAGGTTTCCTGATTTTAGCTTCCCTTCATTGAATCTCTCGGCTACTAATTCATATAGGACATCTACATGCTGAATCGTGCTTGTTAATACTGCTGATTCACCAAGGTCAGACTGATCTGAAATATACCCTATTGCATAATGTCCTTTTTCTTTCACTTTTTCAATAACCGGGACATTGTATCCATCTCCTGCAGGATATATAACATCTGCATTTTTGGCAAAAATCCTATCCAAACTTTGAAATGCTTGCGTACCATCATCCCAATTGCCAACATACTCAATAATTACTTTTACATTTTCATTCTCATAATTTGCACCCTCATAGAAGCCTTCTATTTCAGGTTGCCACTCATATGCAGCAATTATGCCAATTGTATCCGTTTTTGTCATATGCCCAGCAATCATTCCTCCGAAAAATCCCATCGCATAAGCTTCGAAATTTAAGCTTGTTGTGTTAGAATTTTTAGCGTCACCATTAAAACTGACAAAATGGATATTTGGATATTTCTTTGAAATTTTGTTAAAATACTCAGAATACTCATTCCCATGGCCAAATATAATATTAACACCTTTTTGATCGAACTCTTTTACTGCACGCTCCACAACCATTTGGGAGTTCATGCCTTCTTTATAGTAAACTTCTATATTATGATGGGATTGTATTTTTAGCATTCCTTTGTAGCCTTTTGTACCCCAAACTTGATCATTTATCGTATCCGGGACTAGCAAGCCAGCTTTCTTAAGATTTCCCGCAGACATTGCTTGTCCACAAGAGGCTAATAAAAGAAGGCATAAAAGGATCATCCCAAAACGCAATATCATTTTATGCATCTTCCATTACTCCGCCTCTCTGTAATAGCCACATCCATATTTCCCTCTTTCTATCTATCCTGAAAAATACCCGACTATTTGTATTCTACCCTTAACAGCTAAGAATTGAAAAGTGTTTTTTCCGTTACTTAGCTAGAATCCGCTTTCTATTAAGTCTTTTATAGTTTCTTTACTTATTACAAGTTCTCTTGAAAAATAATGGCATTGATAATTACTAGCCTTCACATATTGAATTAATTTATGAGACTCATATGGAGATTCATGATCTTCAATAGGGAGAAGGCATATCACTTTTGACTGCGTATCCTTTATCTTATTTTCATTATGGACAAGAAACTTGTTAAGGTTTTCACTAATTTCCATCGCATAGTCAAGTTTAGACAAGAAAAAATAATTCAAATCAACAATAATTAATGTTTGCTCTTGAATCTCTGTGAAAGGCAGCCACTCTTTCTGAACGACTTCTTGAAAATTGGCATTTCTGCCTATTTCCATTCGCTTTTTCTCAACAAGTTCCTCATCCATATCCACATAATGAACGCCTGTTACCTCATATCCCTCCTCCAATAAGGAGGTGCTAAAGTAAAACCCAAAACTTTCGTATGTCCCTATAATTACTGCCCTGTCCATTTCCATGCCCCCCTGTTTCTATAATGTATCCTATGCTAATAAACTATTATTTATTTCCTTTAATCTAAGTTGGGCTAGGATTATAAAAATCTTTCATTTTTCTTCAAAAAATTAACGATTTGACCGCCAATTCCTTGTCTTTTTTCAGGCATGATATAACAAATGGAAAATGGCAATTCCTTTTCTCTCCAGTTAACTGTAAGACTTTTCAAAAGGTTTGCTTGTTTATAGGCACGTCGATCAGATAATATTTGAATAACCTTAAGAGGGATTGGATCATTTTCTATTATATCTGTACTTACCTGCTTAATTTTTGCTTCCACCAGCTTCATCTCAGCATCATATGAATCGGAAAGTTCTCTTAGTAATTTCTTGTAAAAAAATTTATGTTCTTTTTCCAATTCTAAATGGTGAGGCAGGGAGACAATCGGATTAATTAATACACAGGTTCGAATCTGACTAGGACCCATTTCATTCATCAGCCTAAGAGCGATTAATGCGCCCATTCCCTCAGCAATGACATGAATTTTCTCATTGATAATCTCAGTACGGATAATATGCTCATACAATCTTCTTGCAAGATGGACTGCTTTGTCATTTCCCCAGTTCTTCCCATAAAGATTTGAATAAAAGATGGTATATCCTTCTTCTTTAAATTGCTTTAGTAAGGCTGACTTCCCCTCGTTTTGTGTCCAAAAACTGTTTTCAGCACTCACAAAATTTCTTTCATCACCAATTACAAGGATACCGAAACCACTAGGCTTTTCGGGATAATGAATCATGTTCCATTCGGTATCCAGTTGAAAGTTTCGGCTTTCCATTTTATTTTCTCCTTTCCTATGGTCGTTCCTAATAATGTATGAAACCTCACATAAAATGATAGGGGGTTTGCCCATGTTCTATTGGTCAAATATCATTTAAGGAAAAAGTATTGCCTCAATTTTGTAATTGATTCGAATTTATTGGCATAATAACGTTTATTAATTATTGGGCTTATGGTAATATGAAAAGGGATTTTAAAATGTAAGAGGTGAATACATTGAGATTCTTTTGGACTTTTTTCTGGACATTTCTTCTTGTGCAAATGATTAACTATGTTGTTAGTTCAATGATCGGTACAGCTTTCAACTTGAAAACTGGTTCCATTCTTGCAGTAGCTGCAACAATTTTAATTTTCATCGTTGCTTCCATTATTCCTGAGGGCCCAAGTGAAAAAGAAGCTATTCATTAAAAATTAGTCATCCTGCCAATAGTCAGGATGACTTTTTAATTTTATTTAATCTCTAATGCAATGTCATCGTTTTCAATTAAAATCGTTACTTGGCTATAATCTTTGATTTGCCCTGCAATTATTTTTTTAGCTAGTAATGTTTCAACATTTCGCTGAATAAAACGTTTTAATGGTCTTGCTCCATAAACAGGATCAAAACCGTTTTCTGCAATATATTCTTTTGCCTCTTCGTTTATACTAAGCTGAATATGCTGATCTTCTAATCTTTCTTGAAGCTCTTTAATTAGTTTGGAAACGATCGCTTTAATTTCTGTTAATGCTAATGGTTTAAATAATGTAATTTCATCCACCCGATTTAAAAACTCTGGACGGAAATGTCCCCTTAAAGTATTCATCACTTTTTTCCGTGTTTCTTCATTAATAATGTAGTCCATTTTCCCTTCAACGCGTTCAAGCAAAAACTGTGAACCAATATTGGATGTCATAATGATTACTGTATTCTTAAAATCAACTGTCCGCCCCTGAGAATCCGTAATTCTTCCATCATCAAGCATTTGCAGAAGGATGTTAAAAACCTCAGGGTGAGCTTTTTCAATTTCATCAAGCAAAATAACAGAGTATGGCTTTCTTCTTACTGCTTCCGTCAGCTGTCCCCCCTCTTCATATCCTACATACCCAGGAGGTGCACCAATTAATCTTGATACGGCATGTTTTTCCATATACTCTGACATATCAATCCGAATGATTTGTTCTTCACTATCAAATAATGATTGTGCAAGTGCCTTTGCCAGCTCTGTTTTCCCAACACCTGTAGGGCCGAGGAAAATAAATGATCCAATTGGACGATTCGGATCCTTTATTCCAGCTCTTGCACGGAGTACTGCATCAGAAACAAGTCCAACTGCCTCATCCTGCCCGACAACTCTTTCTCTTAAAATATTTTCGAGCCGAAGCAGTTTTTCTCTTTCCCCTTCAACAAGCTTAGCCACTGGGATCCCTGTCCACCTTGCAACAATACCTGCAATTTCTTCTTCTGTAACCTCTTCTCTTAATAATCGGTCCCCTTCACTGTTATTCACTTCTATTTCTAGCTGTTTCAATTCTTTTTCAAGCTCAGGGATTTTTCCATGGCGAAGTTCTGCCGCCTTGTTAAGATCATAATTATTTTCAGCATCCTGAAGTTCATGCCGCAATTTTTCAAGCATTTCTCTTTTCTGCTGAACCCGTTGCAGCCCTTCTTTCTCAAGTTCCCATTTGGCCTTCATGGAATGCGCTCGATCCTTCATTTCAGCTAATTCCTTTTGTAAGGATACAAGCCTTGCTTTACTTTCCTCATCATTTTCTTTTCTTAATGCAGCTTCTTCAATTTCGAGCTGCATGACACGTCTAGTCACCTCATCTAATTCTGTAGGCATAGAATCAATTTCTGTACGGATCATTGCACATGCCTCATCAACTAGATCAATTGCTTTATCTGGAAGGAAACGGTCTGAAATATACCTGTCCGACAATGTTACTGCAGCTACAAGTGCCCGATCATGAATATTGACTCCATGGTGCACCTCATAACGTTCCTTTAATCCTCTTAAAATAGAAATTGAATCCTCCACATTCGGTTCCTGGACGAGCACCTGCTGAAAGCGTCGCTCAAGCGCTGGATCTTTCTCAATATATTTCCTGTGCTCGTCAAGCGTTGTCGCTCCAATGCAATGCAATTCCCCTCTTGCAAGCATAGGCTTTAACATATTGCCTGCATCCATTGCCCCTTCGGTTTTCCCAGCACCTACAATCGTATGAATTTCATCAATGAAAAGCAGGATCCCCCCCTCGCTTTTTTTGATTTCATTCAATACAGCCTTTAAACGTTCTTCAAATTCCCCCCTAAATTTTGCACCTGCAATTAAGGCACTCATATCGAGTGAAAAGATCGTTTTATTTTTTAACCCTTCAGGTACATCCTTACGTACGATTCTTTGGGCTAACCCTTCAACGATCGCTGTTTTTCCTACTCCTGGTTCCCCTATTAGAACCGGATTGTTTTTTGTCTTTCTCGATAAAATACGAATGACATTTCTAATTTCACTGTCTCTTCCAATGACAGGGTCCAGTTTCCCAGCCTTTACTTCTGCTACAAGATCTCTTCCATATTTCTTTAATGCCTCATAGGTGGATTCGGGATTTTGGGATGTCACTTTTTGATTCCCCCTTATCTCATTTATCGCAATTTCAAGTTTTTCCCTAGTGGCTCCAGCCTTTTTTAATGCAGCACTTGTCTCCGATTCCCCTAAGGAAACAGAAGCTAATAACAAATGTTCTACTGATATGAATTCATCCTCTAATTTTTTCATTTCGGACTCTGCATCAGCTAAAAGACGCTGAAGCTTATTTGTAATGTATACCTTGGCGTGTTCCATGCCGCTTCCTGAAACTTGCGGCTTTTTCCTAAGAAGATACTGAAGCTCCTTGATTATTTTTTCAGCGGAAACCTCTGCTTTTTTAAGGAATGAAATCATAAGACTATTGTCTTGTTCGAGAAGAGCCAAAAACAGATGAACTTCATCTACTTCCTGATGCTGTTCACGAATAGCCATGGTCTGTGCCGTCATAATTCCTTCTTGCAGCCGCTCTGTCATTCGATTTAAATCCATAATGACCTCCTTTTGACCTTTTTTGACCTTTTCTCTTATTATAATCCATATGTAAAGCCATCCACAAGGGATGGCTCCAGCTAAAACTTATTTTATTGTGAATTTTTTAGCAATGCTCTAATCGCGAGGTTACCCTATTTTTAGACTCTCCAGCTTCAGCGCCTATTGAACACCCTCCCCTTCCTGCGATAAGTCAAGCATGAATGCACTATCACTCTTGGTATTTCCTTTATCTCGTCGGAGGAGGTCCAGTCCATACGGCTCTAACAAGGCGCTTCTTCTTTTCTAAATTATGGCTTTCTCTGATAGGTCCAAACACGATTATGGTTAGAGTTTTCAGGGAAACGATCTCCTGCTCTCAGCTTTAACATCTGTGGGTTATTTACATTACTTCCAGTCTCCCCAACCTCAATATATACTCCATTATTTGGCGCTTTTTGTCCTGCTTTAAATTGGCGATTTTGTCCCATGACAAATACCTCCTTTAATTTCTCGAATCTTTAATATTATTTCCAATGAAAATCTCCTCATGAGCAATTATTGTTGCAATTCCAACTAGTAAATTTTAGTATTTTTCTTTACAGGGACTATCTCTTTATAGTTAAATGGGGATGGTATAAGACAAATTTATTGGGGGATATATACTAGTGGAAGATCTTTTCGAACTGCTTAAATATTTATTTCTTGGTCTTTTTCAAGGGATAACCGAACCAATTCCGATTTCATCAAGCGGACATTTAGAAATAGCTGAATACTTTTTTGGATTAGAAATTGAAGGATTAAGCTTTGCCTTATTAGTAAATACAGCTTCTTTGTTTGCAGTATTGTTTATTTATCGTGAAGATATTATGAGACTGATTCGAAATGGACTGCGTTTTATGACAACAAGGGAAAAAGATGCAGAAGCAGATTTTCGATTTATCATCTTTCTAATTATCGGTACAATCCCTGCAGGTGTTATTGGCATATTATTTGAAGACTTCATAGACGAGCATTTAGCGAGTATAAAAACAGTAGGTCTTACCCTGCTTGTTACTGGTCTTGCTTTATGGCTCATCCGTAATTTAAGGGGAAGAAAGAATGATGCAGACCTTTCATATAAGGATGCCATTATTGTCGGTCTTGCACAGGCAGTAGCATTAATACCTGGAATCAGCCGTTCAGGTGCAACAATTGTGGCCGCCATGTCACTTGGGATGAAACAAAAGACAGCGTTGAGGTTTTCCTTCCTCCTGTATATTCCAGTAAGTGTTGGAGGCATGATACTAGGATTTAGCGACATTCTTAATGATGAAAATTTAGCATCTCTCGCATTGCCGTACACGATTGCATTTATCGCTTCTTTAATTGCCTCTTATTTTTCATTGAAATGGTTTATGAATATAATGGCTAAAGGAAATTTAAAGTATTTCGCAATCTATTGCTTTATCGCGGGTCCATTAGTCTTCTTTTTATCTTAATTAAACAGTTAGAGCCCTCTCAGTTGAGAAGGCTTTTTCTATATAAAAGGAATTTATTTCTATAGAGTCAGAGAAGCGTCTTGCTTCAGCGCTTCGCACGACGAAAGGAAAGCTTTTTGGAGGACGTCGCGTGTTTGTCGTCCTCAAGTTCACAAGCCAATCGCCCACCATTCCGAGAGGCTCGACTTGCGCTAGCCGGGGTGAGCGAGGCATTGCTGCATTTCTTATAAAATCTCTGAAAGCAGTGCTTTTTGGACATGGAGACGATTTCCAGCTTGTTGGAAAACTGCTGATTGAGGACCGTCTATTATTCCTGCCGATACTTCTTCCCCTCTATGGGCAGGCAAACAATGAAGGAAAGTGAAATCATCCTTGCTATGTTGGACAAGTTCCTCATTTACTTGGAAGTTCGAGAACACTTTCTTCCTCTGTTCATTTTCTTTCTCCTGCCCCATACTGGTCCATACATCAGTATAAATAGCATCCGCCCCTTTTACTCCTTCAAAAGGATCATTCGTTATCACTATTTTCGATCCACTTGCAGCGGCAAATTCTTTTGCCAATTTAGTAATAGCTGCATTTGGCTCATAGCCTGCTGGACTGGCAATTGTTACATCCATTCCTACCTTCGCCGAGGCAATCATCAGAGAGTGTGCCACATTATTTCCATCCCCTACATAGCAAAGCTTCTGCCCTGTAAGTGATCCCTTTTTCTCTTGAATAGTTAATAGATCTGCTAAAGCTTGGCACGGATGATAAAGATCGGTCAAACCATTAATGACAGGAATGGTTGCATGTAAACTGAGTTCTTCTATTGTTTGATGGGAAAACGTACGAATCATGATAGCATCTACATAATGAGAGAGCACCTTTGCCGTATCAGCAATTGATTCTCCTCTTCCAAGCTGCAAGTCATTGCTGTTTAAATAAAGCGCATGACCGCCAAGCTGCAGCATCCCCGCCTCAAAAGAAACTCTTGTACGTGTGGAAGACTTTTCAAAAATCATTCCTAAGATTTTTCCTTGTAACGGTTTGGGGTCTTCACCCGTATAAGAAGCATTTTTCATTTTTTGTGCTTTTGTGACTAGTCCTTTTATTTCATCGGAGGAGAAATCTGCTAATGTTAAGAAGTGTTTTCCCTTCATATTTAATTTCTTTTCAGTTGTTTGCATCGCAATCATTAGTTATGCACTCCTTCTAATTTCGAATTTTCCGTCCCTTCTTCGAGCCACTCTTCTACCGATTGAACACTCCAATTTTCAACCGTCAATCCTTCTAAAAAAGCCACAAGAGTTTCTAACTCTGTAAAGGTTAATATTCTATTTTTTGTCGCTTCTTCTCTTAGTTTTTTATTCTTTTTTGAATCGTTGGGGCTATAAAGAGCAACAGTTTCTTTCGTCAATTCCTCAGTTAGTACCAACTCCACTCTCGCTGCCACAGCAAGGGAATCCAGTTTACTATCGATTGAATGATCTATAATGGCAATTTGTATTGTCTCCTCCTTTTTCAGCCGTCCATTATAAAATGCCTTCTTTAGTGCCTCCTCATAGGTTGAAGCTAAAGCAATTCCTTCTCCTGTTGATTTCATTTCCGGACCTACTTTCGCATCAAGACCCTTTAATGCATAGTTTGAAAAAACGGGATATTTTACACACACAAATGGATGATTCTGATAATTGGTTATTTCATCATTCGACAATTGATATTTCCCAAGCAATACTTTTGTCGCTATTTGCACAAGCGGAACACCTGTTACTTTACTCACAATCGGAACTGTTCTGCTTGCACGAGGATTTACCTCCAGAACAAAAACTTCTTCCTCATTGATAATAAATTGGATATTCATTAGACCTTTATATTGAAGTTTTTGAACAATAGCCCTTCCATAGGCAATCATTTTTTTCTGGGCATGGTTTGAGAGATTTCTCGGAGGAAGAATGGACATACTATCCCCTGAGTGTACGCCTGTTTTTTCAATATGTTCCATGATTGCGGGTACGCAAATATGATTGCCATCAGCTGCTAAATCAAATTCTGCCTCAATCCCTTGATAGAACTTATCTACAAGGATGGGGTAAGGGATATTTTTTTTCTGCAAATAGGTTTCAAATTCCTTCTTGCAGCCAATGATCTCCATCCCTTTCCCACCAATGACAAACGATGGACGGATCAATACTGGATAACCCAGCTTTTGAATGGCTGCATACAGCTCATTTTTCTCATAAACAACCTCACCATCAATATGGGGAATATTCAAATCGTCTAATAGCTGATAAAAAAGCTTTCGATCTTCTAACCGATCAATGGTTTTTGACTCAGTGCCGAGTAATGTTAATCCGTAGTCTTCTAGTTTCTCAGCAAGATTTAGTGCCGTCTGTCCGCCTAATTGAATGATGACATCTTTTACTTCTTCCGCTTCAATCACATTTAGGATATCCTCAAGGACTAGCGGTTCGAAATAGAGCCGATCTGCAATGGTAAAATCTGTGCTCACTGTTTCAGGATTGTTGTTAATCATAATTGTTTCAATATTTTCTTCCTTTAAAGCAAATACGCCCTGGACGGAGCAATAATCAAACTCAATTCCTTGCCCAATGCGAATTGGCCCGCTGCCAATGATTAAAACTTTCCTCTTATTACTTTTCACAACCTCATTTTCACCAAAATAACTCGAGTAAAAATAATTAGATTGTGCCTCGAATTCTGCTGCACAAGTATCTACCATTTTATATACAGGGAGGACTCCAAGGTTTTTGCGCTTTTCACGAATTTCTCTCTCAGTTACATGCCATTCTTTTGCTAAATATTGATCACTGAAGCCCTTTTCCTTTAAAATTTGCATTTGTCCATGTGTTACTGTGAGGAAGGACAGATCAGCAGCGTAACGCTCAAGTTTTACCAACTCTAAAAAGGAATGTAAGAAATAATAATCAATTTTTGTAATATCATGAAGGGTTTCTGCTGATATTCCGCGGCGCAAGAGCTCCATTACAATAAAAAATCTATCATTTGTTTGCTCTATTAACATTTTTTCTAAATCTTCTGTGGCAGCCTCTAATAAGGATGGTTTCTTTAAATCTAATCCCTTCCCTTCTAAGGAATGGACTGCTTTTAATAGGGCACGTTCGAGGTTTCTATCGATTCCCATCACCTCACCTGTTGCCTTCATCTGCGTACCAAGTTTTCTATCAGCCATAGGAAATTTATCAAAGGCCCATTTTGGAAACTTTACAATTACATAATCGAGAGCAGGTTCAAAGCTTGCAAACGTATCTCCTGTTACTGGATTGATAATTTCTGATAATGAATAGCCCACCGCGAGCTTTGCTGCCATTCTTGCAATTGGATATCCGGTAGCCTTAGAGGCAAGGGCGGAAGAACGGCTAACCCTTGGATTAACCTCGATTAAATAGTAATTTTTGCTTAAGGGATCTAAGGCAAACTGAATATTACAGCCCCCTATGATTCCCAGTGCAGATATAATTTTTATTGATGCCGCTCGAAGCATCTGATATTCCTCATCTGTCAGCGTTTGTGAAGGAGCAACAACTATCGAATCACCCGTATGGATGCCAACAGGATCGATATTTTCCATATTGCAAATCGTAATGCAAGTATCCTTTGAATCACGCATCACTTCATACTCAATTTCTTTAAATCCTGCAATACTCTTTTCAATCAAGCATTGATTGATTGCACTTTCCTTCAAACCACCTTTTACAAGTGCTGTTAATTCTGCAAGACTAGTTGCAATTCCGCCCCCTGTTCCCCCAAGTGTATAGGCAGGACGAACAATGATTGGAAATCCTATTGTTTCTCCGAATTGAATCGCTTCCGCTACATCATGAACAATTGTGCTTTCTGGAACTGGTTCATTTAGTTCTTTCATTAGCTTTCTAAAAGCTTCTCTGTCTTCGCCTTTTTTTATCGACTCCATACTGCTTCCTAGAAGCTTCACACCATAACGCTCAAAAACTCCCGCTTCATTTAGCTGAAAAGCTAAATTTAGCCCTGTTTGCCCGCCTAAAGTGGCAAGGATTCCATCCGGACGCTCCTTCTCGATAATTTTTTCCAGGCTATCTATGGTTAATGGCTCAAAATAAATGCGATCAGCAAACGTTTTATCTGACATAATAGTTGCTGGATTATTATTTACTAGGATGACTTTATAGCCTTCTTCTTTCAATGCTGCACATCCCTGTGTCCCCGCATAATCAAATTCTGCCGCTTGCCCAATTACGATTGGCCCTGATCCAATAACAAGGATAGACTGGATGCTTGTATCTTTAGGCATATGCAATAACGCTCCTCTTCTCGACTTTTATCATATTCATGAATTCATCAAATATATATTCGCCATCAGCAGGTCCTGGATGTGCTTCCGGATGAAATTGAACAGTTTGAATGGGCAAAACTTTGTGAGTGAGTCCTTCGATCGATTGATCATGAAGATTCACAAAACGCTTTTCAAATCCGGTTTTCAGAAGGCTTTCCTCATCAACAACATAGCTATGATTTTGAGAGGACATAAACACCTTGCCATATTTCAAATCAGCTACTGGATGGTTTGCACCTCTGTGACCGAAGGTAAGCTTTTTCGTGTTTCCTCCTAAAGCCAGGACGGCCAACTGGTGTCCTAGGCAAATTCCTAAAGTCGGATAATGTTCTAGCATCTTTTTAACATTTGGTAAAATATTTGTTAATTCTTTAGGATCTCCTGGACCATTGGAAAGAACAATCCCATCTGGTTTTAGATTTTTTATTTCTTTAAAGGCCGTTTGAAATGGAATAGTCGTCACCCGGCAATTTCTCTTTAGGAAAGATTGGATGATGGATTTCTTTGCTCCATAATCAACTAGAACGATGTGTGTTTCCCCATTCCCATAGCACCCATTTGTACTTGCTGTTACCTTCGTAACCTTACCCTCTTTTGGTAATACCCAATTGTGCTTACAATCCAATTCGTTCGAAGACAAAGCAGCCGGCATCGTGCCTTCTTTCCTTATTCTCTTAACAACTGCCCTTGTATCTATATGACCCAATAAAGGAATATTCCATTTTTCCAAATACGCTTTAAGTGAATATTTTGCTTGATAATGGGATGGATGATTCGTTGCTTCATAAACGACTACACCTGCCACATGTGGTTTCTTACTCTCAAAATCCAATTCATTTATGCCATAATTTCCAATTAGAGGATACGTAAAAACGATTATCTGGTCCTTATAAGAAGGATCTGTCAGCACTTCCTGATAACCAGTCATGCCAGTAAAAAATACTATTTCTCCTTCAATCTGCTGTTTAGGAGGAGGTGTCAGCCATTGTCCAAGGAAACTTTGATTATTATTTAAGTGTAAATACCCTTCCATTTTTCCACCTCTTTTTATGTATATTTATTTATATAAATAAATTTTTATTCATTTTTAAGAAAAAATATCAGCCTATACGGCTGCTGTGGAATACTTTCTTAATACAGATTGCAATATGTGGATTGCTTCATCTATTTCAGTTTTCGTCACCGTTAAAGGCGGCAAAAGCCTTAACACATTCCCTCCTGCAGGAAGTGCCAACAATCCATGATTTCTTAATTCCTGTAACAAAATTGGCAGATCGATCGATGTTTCTAATCCAATCATCATACCTAATTGCCTGCTATTCAATATATCTGGAATTCCCTTGATTTCCTTGCAAATTTGTTCAAACAGGTATGCACTCTTTTCCTCTATTTCCTCTAAAAACTCTGCTTGAAAAATGATCTCCATCGTAGCTGTTGCTGCTGTAATTGCCAAAGGATTGCCGCCAAAAGTTGATCCGTGGCTTCCCGGTCCAAAAAACTGAGCGAGTTCTTTTTTTCCAATTACAGCTCCAATTGGCAGTCCGCTTCCTAATCCTTTTGCAGAAGTAACAATATCAGGTGTTAATTGAAAATGCTGAAAGGCAAATGGTTTCCCTGTCCGTCCAATTCCTGTTTGGATTTCATCAATAATTAATAGCGCCCCATTTTCCTGACAAAGTTGACCAACTTCTTTTAAAAATTCATGCTCTCCGATATGAATGCCGCCTTCTCCTTGAACGACCTCGAGCATCACTGCAGCTGTCTTATCATCCACTTCATTTTTTACTGCCTCAATATCATTAAATGGCAGATATACAAACGTTTCAAGCATCGGTCCATAACCCATTTTAATTTTATCCTGACCAGTTGCTGCCATTGTCGCAAAAGTTCTACCGTGAAATGAGTTTTCAAAGGTAATGATTTTTTTTCTGCCAGTTGCCTTTCTCGCAAGCTTGATAGCTGCTTCATTCGCTTCTGCACCACTATTAGCAAAAAAAACACAATCCATTTTCGCACTATGTGCCAATCGCTTCGCTGCATTCTCTTGCTCTTCCTGAATGAATAAATTGGACACATGCCAAAAGCGATTAAGCTGGCTAGTAATTGCCTCCTGAACAGATGCTGGACGATGACCTAAATTACAAACACCAATGCCTGAAGTAAAGTCCAAGTATCTTTTCCCATCCTTATCGATAATTACGCTTCCATCCGCCTGATCAGGCTCTACTTCCCAGCGGGAATAAGTAGGAAATAAATAACTCATCGTAAGATCCCCTCTTTTGCAATAATTTCTGTTCCAACCCATTTTGATTGGCTAAAAAATACCTCTTTCCCAGACACAATTCTCACACTTTGCAGTCCCTTTTCAATGACATCTACAGCTGAACGAACTTTTGGTATCATTCCTCCTGTTATCAGGCCGGTATGAATATACGATTCTATTTCCTGCTTACTAAGTTGCGGAACAAGCTCACCATTAATGATAATTCCTTGTACATCCGTTACAAAAATACAATGATCAACTTGGAGATTATTTGCAATCGCTGCTGCTGCAAAATCAGCATTAATATTCAGTTTGACTCCACTGGCTGTTGTAGCGATAGGGGTAATAACAGGTGTATACCGACCATTTAGCAGCATGGAAATTACATCTGTTTTTACCTTTATAATATCACCGACAAACCCTAGCTTTTCTTGATCAATAATATTAGCTTGCAAGAAACCGCCATCGCTTCCATTTACGCCAAATGCATTAAATCCGTGAGAAGTCAGCTTTGCTGCAAGGGTACGATTGGTTTTTCCTGCCAAGACCATTTCGACAATCTCCATCGTTTCAGCCGTTGTTTTCCGCAGCCCATTTTCAAACTCCCGCGGGACTTGATAAAGTTCAAGCAGTGCATTTATATCAGGTCCTCCACCATGTACAAACAAAAGATGGTATCCTTCCTTCTCCAACTCTTTTAAACTAGTAAAAAATGAAGGTGATAATTCATCAATGACACTTCCACCGCATTTGATTAAAACTGTTTTCACTCCTCTCCCTCCCTATGTCCGGTAGCTTGCATTGATTTTCACATAATCATAGGATAAGTCACAGCCCCAGGCTTTTCCGGTTCCATTGCCATTATGGAGATCAACGAGGATTTGTATCATATTATTCCGCAAATAGGCAGATGCATCTTCTTCAGAAAACGATTGTGGCTCACTATTTTTCAACATCGTGATTGCTCCAATTGCAATATCCACTGTATCTGGATTTACCTTTGCTTCACTTTGCCCAATTGCACCGATAATTCTTCCCCAGTTCGCATCTTCCCCATAAATGGCAGTTTTCACCAGATTAGATCCGACAATTTGCTTTGCTGCTATTCTTGCCTCATCATCATTTATTGCTCCATTCACTTGTACTTCAATTAATTTCGTTGCTCCCTCGCCGTCCTTAGCTATTTGCATCGCAAGACTTTCACAGCATTTCGTAAGTAATTGGACAAAATGATCCCAGTCTGCATGCTCTGGAGTTAATGAATTCGTTCCACTTTCCCCATTAGCCAATACAAGAACCATATCATTCGTCGATGTGTCCCCATCCACCGTAATCTGATTAAAGGTTGTATTTGTTATTTGCTTTAGTGCCATCTGAAGATAATGACTCTCAATCTTTGCATCTGTCGTAACAAAAGCAAGCATTGTTGCCATATTTGGATGAATCATTCCTGATCCTTTAGCTGCTCCACCCATATAAACGGTTTTTCCTTCTATTTCTGTGGAATAACAACAGCTTTTCATAACTAGGTCTGTTGTTAAAATAGCAGTTTGAAAATCTTCAGCCTGCTCATTTCCTTTTCCAGGTACAAGCGATTGGATGCCCAGTTGAATTTTTTCCATTGGCAGAAATTCTCCGATTACACCTGTTGAAGCAACCGCCACTTGATGTGCTTGAAGTTGAAAATGCTCAGCTGTCCATTGTCTCATTTGATAGGCATCACGCAAACCTTGTTCGCCTGTACAGGCATTTGCACATGCACTATTCACAACTACAGCCTGAAGCTTTTGTTCTTCTGCGATACTTTGCTGTGTGACCTTAAGCGGTGCAGCTTGAAACTGGCTCGTTGTATAAACAGCAGCACAATCAGCAGGTACATCGCTTATTATCACTCCAATATCCTTCTTCGAGTATCTTAGCCCAGCATGTACCCCGCAAGCACGATACCCATTTGGTGTTGTAATACTCCCTCCAGCAATTTCTTTAATCGCTTGAGAGTGTGATAAAGTATACATGAATTCTTCCCCCTTATGGATACATCGGAACAAAATCAAGTCCCGTCATTACATCAAAACCGCTCATTAAATTTGCATTTTGAACAGCTTGCCCAGCTGCCCCCTTCATCAAATTGTCAATGACTGAAACAATAGTCAGCCTTCCAGTTCTATTGTCAGCATGCAGACCAATATCACAATAATTAGAACCGGCTACTTCTTTAATTGATGGGAAGGTATTTTCCGGCCGAATACGGATAAAAGGATGCTGATGATAGATTTCACTATATAATTCTAGCAATTGAGTCGTTCTCATCTCATTTTTTAATTGAACATAAGCTGTTGTCATAATCCCTCTTGTAATCGGCAAAAGATGTGTAGTGAAAGTAACTGGCTGAATGCTATTATTCCATTGGAGAAGCTGCTGCTCAATTTCCGGTGTATGCTGATGCTGATTTACCTTATACACTCTGAGGTTCTCATTCGCTTCAGACATACTTGTATTCCTTGATAGTGACTTCCCTGCACCCGAAACGCCTGACTTCGCATCAATTACAATACTAGCTGGATCAATTAAATCTTCCTTTACAACTGGGGCTAGACTTAAAAGTGATGCGGTCGGATAACAGCCAGGATTGGCAATAAAATTTGAGTTTTTTATCAATTCCATATTCCATTCGGATAGCCCATAAACCGCTTTTGATAGTAAGCTTTCATGAACAGGCTCGTGCTTATACCAGGCTTTATAATCACTAGAAGGCAAACGTAAATCCCCTGACAGATCAATTACTTTGATGTCCTTGTCAACAAATTCACTTGCTAGTTGCCCGGAAATACCTGATGGAGTAGCAAGAAAGACAATCTCTGACTGATCGGCTATTTGTTCAGAATTAATTGGTTCTAATTTTTTATCTAGTAAACGATAGAGATGTGGATATTCCTCCCAGATAGGGATTTCATCTTTCGTTGAGTGGATGGATTGAATTTGGAATGTAGGATGCTGATGTAAAATTCGCAGCAACTCAACTCCTCCGAATCCAGTTGTTCCAATGATTGAGACTTTCATGGCTTTCCCCTTCACCTTTTGTATATTTACTCATTTGGATAAATATTTATAAATTTTATATTTCCCTTATTATAGAAACTTAAGAATAGAAAATCAACTGTTTTTTCTTGAAGTTTTTAATCTTTGCAATATAATAGTAGTATTATCTTATATACAATGGACCATTGCATTACCGAAAGAGGAGGTAATACATGCAATCAAATATTGAAATTGCCGAAAAGCTCAATGTATTATTACAAGCCTCACATTATAACAAAAAAGTGGAAAAAGGGTCCTTTCTATACCAAGAAGGAATGACTGCAAATGAACTTTTCATCGTTCAAAGCGGGTTAATTCAAATAAGTAAGATTGTACCCGATGGGCGTGAGCTTACATTAAGAATGTGTGGGGAAGGCGATTTGATCGGGGAATTATCACTTTTCTGCCCATCGCCAAAATACATGCTGAATGCAAAAGTTATTGAGAGTGGAGTTGTAGCAATCATTAATAAGGAGGAGCTTGAAGAAAAGCTCAATCAAGATCATTCACTTGCGCTTGAATTAATGAAGTGGATTAGCCTCCAATATCGAAAATCACAAACTAAATTTCGAGATCTTGTTCTCCACGGAAAAAAAGGCGCACTATACTCTACCTTAATCCGCCTTACAAATAGCTATGGAATTGAAACCGAGAATGGAATTATGATTAATACCCCTTTAACGAACCAAGAACTTGCCAACTTTTGCGGAACTTCACGAGAAGTTGTCAACAGAATGTTAGGCGAACTTCGCAAGATTGAAGTCCTTTCAATTGAAAAAGGGATGATCACCATTCATGATCTATCCTATTTAAAAAACTCCATTGATTGTGAGAGTTGCCCTGTTAATATTTGTAATATAGAATAACAAAAGCTGCATCTCCATTTGTTGAGATGCAGCTTTTCTATAGTTAAGCAACAACAATGACCATAATGATGAAGAAGAAGAGAGAATTAATGATTTCTAGAATCCCTAAATTTTTCATTGTCATCCCTTTGCCATAAAAGACAAATGCTCTGATCAAACTTGGAATGAAAGCAATGGCAATTAGCCACTCCCCTAATAGACACCAAATGAATGGAACAGCCAAATGAAATCCCCATGAAAGCCATTTAAATGTTGGATTTTTCTTCTCTCGTATCATTGTTTTCACAAAAAAAGTACAGCCAGTGAAAAATAAAATGGATGTAATAAATACCTTGATTGCTAATGAACTAATTTCCGCGTTCGGCAAGTAGCTGCTCGCCAACCCAGCAATTGCAAATACACAAATCGCACTAATATCATTCGTAAATGCCCTTTCGCGGTTTTTCGATGAAAAATAGGCATTTAAAATAAAAAATGGAATCATAATTAACCCAAATATAATAATCGAGGGCTGTACAAACAGCGGGATTAACAGCAATAAAATTGCCGGAACAAAATAAATGATTGTCCACTTCGTATAGTATTGTATTTTTTTCTTTTTAAATAATAGAAGCATAGGATATGTAGCTAAATATAAAAATAGCCAGCCTATAAAAAAGGCAATATGTGACCATAGAAATTCAGAAGCAGCAACCCCGAGCCAAAACGGGATAATTAACATTGCCCATGCACCATGCTGTTTTGGTAAACAAATCTTCATGATTATCCCCCCTTATAGCATGTTACTTCTACTATATCTAAACTTTTAAGGGAATAAAGTGAAAATCATCACAGAAAAAACCGTCAAATTGTGACGGTTTTTCGACAAATATCAACATCTATTTCAACTCATTAATCTGATAATTGTATATCCATTCATAACCTAAGTGATCGTTTATATGGAAAAAAGGAACTGATTGTAGGCAGCTTTCCCGTTCCAAGCATTCTTCATTCCAAAAAAATACAGCTTGAATATTCTTTAATTTCGACAAATGGGTAAGATCCTCTGCATTCCTTACTAAAATTATTTTTGGAAAATCTTCGTGTTTGTGGCCTTCAATAAGAATGATATCTGTTCGTAAAATTTCAAGAATTTTAATTTGCTCACGTAATGACCAGCTGTTTTTTTCTGCTTGAAGAAGTATCCTTCCATCCCCTTCAATTAAGGATGCGTGAGCACCTGATGAAATATGCTGGCTGGAATCTTTCCCTTCCACTATTTCTGGCTTCCCTCCGTGCCCATGATGCTTAATGGTAGCCACGGTAATATTTTCAGCGGCAAGACGCACAATGAGCTTTTTAACAACCGTCGTTTTGCCGCTGTTTTGAAAACCAACAATCTGAAGTATACTTGGCTTCTTTACCATGGCCACTCACTGCCATCAAAGTCCTCAAGCAATAATACTTCTACTTCAGAACCTGCCTCATAGCCTCTAGTCCCTCCAGGCAATATCATTAATGAATTTGCCCCCGCAAGGCTCATAACGATATTCGATTTATCAAGTCCGCTTGGTGAAGCGATCAGTTTTCCATCTGAAACAGTTACAGCACTTCTAACAAACCGAGTGAAAGGGTTAGCTTTTAGAAAATCAACATCAAGAATAGCTTTTTCTTTACGAAGATGCGGCTTCTCAGCAAACAGCATTCTCCTAATGATGGGTCTTGTAAATAATTCAAACCCCACGTAGCATGCAGATGGGTTTCCTGAGAGACCAAATAAAAGTTTCCCTTCAAATTGCGCTACAGTTGTTACACTCCCTGGGCGCATCGCTACTTTATTAAATAACACTTCTGCTTTCATTTTTTCATAGATAGCTGGCAAATAATCAAAATCACCAACGGAAACACCGCCAGTAGTTATGAGCATATCTACTTTCCCAAGTGCACTTTTTACTGCCTCATAGCAAGTTTCAAATTCATCAGGAAGCTGCCCAAAGTAATGAACATCTGCACCGGCACGTTCTATTTGAGCTGCGATCATATAAGAGTTGCTGTTTCTTATTTTTCCTGGCTCTAATGCGTCGTGTACATCCAGCAGTTCTGTACCTGTTGCATATAATCCTACAATTGGCCTTTTTGCTACGGGTACTTGTGCGTAGCCAAAGGTAGCAAGGATTGCTTGTATCCCCGGATTTATCTTTGTACCTTTTTTAATTAGCACATCCCCTTCTCTTGCATCTTCACCTTTAAACGAGACGTTGTCACCCGGTTTGTATGCACGTTTAATAGACATATAGTTCTTGCCATCTTTTTCGAATGCTTTTGCCAGCTCAAGCATAACAACAGCATCACATTCTTCGGGCATTTGTGCACCTGTCATAATTCTAACCGCTTGAAACGCACTGACTGTCTTCGCTGTTACCATTCCTGCACCGATATGATCAATGACTTCAAATTCCACCGGATTTGTTTGGGATGCATCCTTTGTATCGATTGTTCTAACGGCAAAGCCATCATATGGAGCACGGTCAAAATGTGGAACATCGCTTGTCGCTCTTAAATCCTCTGATAAATATCTCCCGAAGCTTTCTTGTATCGAGACATTTTCTGTTTGTCCGCTCCATTCGTGGTTCATAATCCTTTTAACTGCCTCTCCAACCGGGATGGGTGTTCTTCTCTCTAGCATTCCTATCAGCTCCTCAAAAGAAATACGCTTATCTATCCTTATATTATATATGTAGAGCATTGTATTCAACATGACAAACCTCACAAACCCGTTACACTCTGTTCTTTAATAGACTTAATAAAAGTTGTCAGTTGATGTTCATACGATGATTACAGCAGAAGTCACGAGATTCCTGCTCCAAGGAGGAGTACATGAAGCCCCCAACAAGAGCGCAAGCATCCAGCATATCTAATCAACCGCCTGACCCGCGAAAGCAATTGCCTATTGTGTAAATCACAGCAAAATTTCTTTCAAAAAAAATAAGAAGTGTGATACGGGTCACCTGATCAAAGTTTATTTTCCGTTATGCTTAGTATGAAATAAAGAAATGAACTATTAAGGAGGAAATTTCTATAATGACAATGACTTTTACTGAAACCACATTAGTTAAGGATATTGTGAATGTGCAACCAAAAACAAGCGATGTTTTTAAACGCTATCGTATAGATTTCTGCTGTGGCGGGAACATTCCACTAAGTAAAGCTGCTGCGGACCTTTCAGTAGATATGGACAAGCTGATGTCTGATCTGCATGAGGTTTATATAAAAGAAGAAAATAATAAAGACGATATGGCTGTTTGGACAAATAGCAGTTCTGAGGAAATCATCAAACATATTAGTGAACATTATCATGCGACAACACTGGATGAGCTTGCACAATTAAGTCCATATGTCACAAAAGTATCCAAAGTTCACGGTGACAGCCATCCAGAACTATTAAAGGTTTATGAATTATTCTATGAATTTAAAAAAGAAATGATTGAACACACAGCCAAAGAAGAAGAAGTAGTCTTCCCAATGCTAAAAAAATTAGAGGATCCGACACTCGAAAATCGCCATGAAATTGTTAATTATATTACTGAGCTTGAAAAAGAGCATGATCATGTGGGAGAAATATTAAGACAGCTACGAGAGATTACATCAGATTATGAGCTTCCCCTTGATGCATGCGGAACATACACGCTAGTATACAAGCGTCTTGAAGCACTTGAGGGCTTTACATTCATGCATGTTCACTTAGAGAATAATATTTTATTCCCAAGATATTTAGGATAATATATTTTTCATAAAGAACAACGCAAGCGTCTTTGCCATCGACGTACAAACCGGAAGGCCCATTCTTTCGATAAAGGAGACACAATGAATGGAACGAATTGAAGTCGGCTTACCCGTAGGGAGTGGACCTGAAGTTTGATAGGCGATAGGCGCTGGAGTTAGACAATTCTCTATCTCCAAAGTTAATCTTACTTATCTTCAAGAAATCTTGTGTGGCACACGTGCAAATTCAAAGAAAATTGCCGAATGCTTCACAAGAACTTTTCAGCACAACGTAAAAACATGGACAAAAATATCCCCCTGTTTTAAGTAACAGGGGGATATTTTTATCCGCCGATATAAGACATTTCGATTTTTTTTCTTGTTTTTGCACTTTGTTCCGTCCGCTCATCAGAGTAGCGATCCTTTCTTCCACCCCAAATAGCTGTAATGCGATTGGTTATCTCTTCATCAGTCACATCTTTTCTCATAAATTCTTTGATGTCATGCCCTTCGCCATTAAATAAGCATGTAAAGATTTGGCCATTTGCTGAAAGCCTTGACCGAGTACAGCTTGAGCAGAAGGATTCAGAAACAGATGGAATAAATCCAACATCAACATTTGTGCCTTCATATCGATATCGTTTGGCTACTTCACCAAAATAAGCAGGATCTACTGGTTCCAAAAGATAATGTTCTTTTAGCAATTCATAGATTTCCTTTTTCGTCACCACATCATCCATTTTCCAGCCATTTGTGCTGCCAACATCCATATATTCAATAAAACGAAGCTGTAGGCCTTGCTCCTTACAAAACTTTGCCATCGGAACAATTTCTGAATCGTTTAATCCCTTTTTCACAACCATATTGATTTTTACACCAAGACCCGCATCCTGTGCTGCTTTAATCCCTTCAAGAATAACGTCAACTCCGACTCCCCTGCCATTAATCTTTCCAAAAAGCTCACTATTAAGTGTATCCAAGCTGACATTCACACGCAAAAGACCAGCTTCTTTTAACTCCTTTGCAAACTTTGGCAGCAATACCCCGTTTGTTGTTAATCCGATATCCTTTAACCCTTCAATATCTGCAAGTTTCTTTACTAATGTTGGTAAGTCTTTTCTTAGTAAAGGTTCGCCACCAGTCAGGCGGATTTTTTCTACACCCAGACTGACGAATATTTTTGCCAGACGTTCAATTTCTTCATAAGTTAGTAATTCACTTTTCGGTAAAAAAGCAAAATCAGGGCCAAACTTCTCAGCAGGCATACAATAAGTACAACGAAAATTACAGCGGTCTATCACTGAAATTCGTAAATCTCTTAACGGTCTATTTAATTGATCTTTAATAATTGTTTTCTCCATTTTATCAACTCCTAATTAAGAGTGATCTCTTTAATAACTATTCTATCATACGTTCCTATAGGAAACTGTACCCAATCTCACATTAACAATCAGATTCAAACGGATGGAATGTATATATAATACCCATTACACCATATAACTACCTATATGTTAATAACATATTGAAAATGTCATGATGTTGTCATTATTCTCATTGTATTAAAGGTATCATTTATTTATAAGATTAAAGAAAGTGCAGCCTTAGAGCAAGACTGCACTTTCTGGAATACAATTAATTATTTAAATTCTAGCAGTTTTCACATACATTGTTGCTATTAAAACATAGTGAGCAGGGTTTGCTTACTCTCCAGTCAGCCGATTAACAGCAATCTAATTGTACATAGCCATTCTTTTAATTTGTTGCTGCTTTCTTTCTTAATGCCTTAGGAATATAGACACAGAAAGGTTCGCTTTCCATATAATCTTCAGTCATTGCATATGCACGTGATCTCGAACCTCCACATACATATCTAAATTCACAAACTCCGCATTTCCCTTTATATTTATCAGGATTTCGCAAATCTTTAAAGATAGGAGATTCCCGGTAAATTTCTCCAAGCGATTGTTCCCTAACATTTCCTGCTTTGACAGGCAGTAAACCGCTTGGATAAACATCACCTACATGGGAAATGAAGACGAAGCCATTCCCATCATTCACTCCTTTTGGCGCTCTGCCAAGCCCGTCAATTGAGCCGGTTAAGCCTTGCTGTGTCAATGCATCTAAATATTGTATTTCATCTCTTTGATCTTTTGCCTCGCGCATTTTTTGCTGGATAACAACACGGCGATAATGCTGAGCAGCAGTTGTTTTAATGTCGAATGGCACCCGTTTGCTTAACTCATACAGCCAAGTAAATACTTTTTCATGTTCAACAGGGGAAATCATATCAGATTCTTGTCCTCTTCCTGTCGGCACAAGGAAAAAAACACTCCAAAGCACACATTTCAATCCTTCGACAACCTTAGCCATCTCATCTAAATAATCAATATTATATCTGGAGATAACTGTATTGATTTGGATTGGTATTTCAAGTTCATGTAAATATTTAATTCGTTCCATTGTTAAGTCAAATGAACCTGCCGTTCCTCGAAAGTGATCATGAACCTCTGCGTTAGGACCATCTAAACTAAATGCCCAGCGAGACAAGCCAACTTCCTTCGCCTTTTCAATTGCCTCTTTTGTTACATTAGGGGTCGCACTTGGCGTCATTGAAACGCGGACACCTTTCTTGACAGCATATTCTGCAATGTCAAAGACATCCTCTCTCATTAGTGGATCCCCGCCTGTAAATACAAGCATTGGATTATTCATTTCATGAATTTGATCAATTAATATTTTTCCCTCTTCAAATGATAATTCACGAGGGTCTCTTCTATATTGAGCTTCTGCACGGCAATGTAAACATTTCAGCTGGCATGCTCTCGTTAATTCCCATATAACGATAAATGGGTCCTGGTTAAAATCACGATTAAAAGGCATATAAAAATCCTCCTTCAACACCCTTATTAATATCCTTGTCATAAGAAAATGTCGGATTTTTTTATCATTAGGACATCTTTATATTCAAATTATAGAGGATGATACCAAATTAATAAGTGAAGAATCTCACATTAACAAAATAATAATAGAAGAGAATCGTTCTTTTCGATCAAATTTCTTGGCTCCATATAAAAAATACACTGGATTGATTAGAATTCAGTGTATTTTCACCAATAATATCGCTTATGAAGTTTTGAAAATATGTGTAAGTTTTTGAAGATCCTCTGCTACTTCTGCTAGTTCCTTTGTAGAACTTGCCACTTCATCAATAGAAGCAAGCTGTTCCTGGGAAGCCGCTGAAACACTCATTGAATTTTGGCTATTTAGGTTTGCTATAGAACTGACTGCTGAAACTGCTGCAGTTACTTCCCCCGCACTTCCAGAAATCATTTTCCCGCCATTTAGGATTTTCTCCATTTGACCATTCATCTCAGCCATCGATTGAGAGATTCGATGGAAAATCTCTTTTGTTTCATTGGTCATAATAATTCCTTCTTGAACATCTTCTATTACATGCTTCATCGTCGCAACGGAATCACCCGTTTGCTTTTGAATCTCATTTACAAGCTCTGCAATCTGCTGAGCTGATTCGTTTGACTGCTCTGCAAGCTTTCGGACCTCTTCAGCTACCACAGCAAAGCCTTTTCCGGCTTCTCCAGCACGTGCTGCCTCGATTGCAGCATTTAGTGCCAATAAATTCGTTTGATTCGCAATATCCGTAATAACCGTCAAAAATTGACCAATTTCTTTTGTTTGTTCCTGAAGCTTTTGTATAGAATAATCTGACTGGCTAACAGAATTTTGAATAAGATCCATTTGTTTTACTGTTCTATCAACTGTATTTTCCCCTTCTTCAGCAACAGAAGTATTTATTCTGGATTGGTTGCTTATGATTTCAGTATTACGAGAAATATCATCAATCTCAATACTTACTACATTCATAGCAGCTGCGATTTTTTCCATCCCATTCGTTTGTTCCTCAGATCCGGCAGCTACTCCTTGGATCGCAGCGGAAATTTGTTCAGAAACTAAAGCCGTATTCTCTGAGTTTGCAGACAATTGATCTACTGAAACAGTTATCCTGTCTGACGTATCATTTAATTTCTTTACAACCGTTTTGAGATGATCTGCCATTTGCATAAAGCCAACTGACAGCTGACTAATTTCATCATCCACCCGTCTAGAAAAATCAACCTCAACATTTAAGTCGCCTTGTGCTACTTTTTTCGTTGCTTCTAGTAACGTCTGAAGCGGCTTAATTATGATCCATCGGGTAAATATCGCAACAATTATTGTCGCAATTAAGAGATTTATTATCGTGTTAATATAAATACCAAAACTTTTATGTACATCAACTAGATCCATTACATAAGCATTTAACTTTGAAGAAAGCGGTGTACTAATAATTGAAGCAATCACGATTACTGCAATCATCTTTAAACGAATACTTCTAAATTTAATTTTATCTAGCATAAAAGATCCTCTCCTAATGCATTCATTGGTGCGTCTTATCTAGATAATTATACCTACAGGACCGATGAAACGCCACTATAAAGTCATAGAAAAAAAGCAGCCCTATATAGGGCTGCTTTCCTACTAATTATCGATAATTCACAAATTGAACATCAACAGTCAAGTCAGCTTCCTTCACTGCAGCAATAATCTTTTGCAGGTCATCACGGTTTTTGCCTGTCACACGGACTTGATCATCCTGTACTTGGCTTTTGACCTTTAACCCACTGTTTTTAATTAGTAAGTTGATTTTCTTGGCATTTTCTTTATCAATTCCTTGAGCAATTTTGGCTCTTTGACGGACAGTACCCCCTGATGCCCCTTCTAGCTTGCCATAATCCAAATTTTTAACAGGGATTCCTCTTTTAATCATTTTACTAAAAAGGACATCCTTTAGCTGATCCAACTTAAATTCATCGTCGGAAATTAATACAAGTTCTTCCTTATCAAGTGAGATCGTACTCTTACTGCCTTTGAAGTCGTAGCGTGTTTGAATTTCCTTCATGGCAATATTAATCGCATTTGTTACTTCTGAAAAATCAACTTTGGATACAATATCAAATGAACTTTCTTTCGACATAGCTGCCTCCTTAAAAACTCCCCTCTTACTAAAGAGGTTTCACTTTGTTCCTTAATTATAGTAAAATATAGCAGTTCATACAACTTACGGAGAAACTTTTGAAACTTTTAATATATGCGAGAAAACAAAGGAGCGTTATCAATGGCAATTAGAGATTATATTGGACAAACTGTAAATTTAAAGGTAGAAAGGCTTGCTGAATTTGGCTACTTTTTATCAAATGGTGATGAAGATGTTCTTCTGCACAAAAACGATACCGACATGGAATTAGAAGAAGGCCAGGAAGTTGAGGTTTTTCTTTACACAGATTCAAGAGGAAGAGCTGCAGCTACAACGACCATCCCAGAGATTACAACGAAAGACTACGGCTGGGCGCAGGTTAGTGATGTTAAGCCTGGAATCGGCATATTTATTAACATCGGTATAAAGAAAGATATGCTGCTTGGCGAAGAGGATCTTCCCGTTCATGAATCCGTCTGGCCGCAAGTAGGAGATTTGCTATACATTACTTTAAGAGTCAATCGGAATGAACGGATCTATGTGAAATTAGCAACAGATCCAATCATTGATGGGATCGCAGTGAAAGCCACCAGACAAGACTTTAACAAGAATATTCACGGACATATTTATCGGACAGCAAAAGTTGGTAGCTGGATCTATACGGCCGAAGGATTTAAAGGATTTATTCACGAATCACAAAGGAAGACAGAGCCGCGTCTTGGTGAAAAAGTAGAAGGCAGAATTATTGATGTGAAAGAGGATGGCACGATCAATGTATCATTGACACCAAGAAAGCAAGAGGCACTTGACCAGGATTCTGAAGTCATTATGAATTATTTGGGTTCACGTAACGGAGCTATGCCTTATGGAGATAAAAGCACGCCAGAGGATATACAGGAACGCTTTCAATTGAGCAAAGCTTCATTTAAACGTGCACTTGGGCGTTTAATGAAGGAAGGAAGGATATATCAAGAAGAGGGCTGGACTTATAGCAAAGAGAAATAGGTAAGCTCCAGCACCTTGGTCATCGCCATACAAACTAAAGAAGCTCTTTCCTTTCAGTATAGAAATATGCTTAGTGGTACGAACAATTATCAAATTTCAAATTTTAAAAATTTAATTTATTCTTTTGAAAAAAAGAGCAAGCGGTCTAACCGCTTGCTCTTTTTTTATAGATGATCTGTCTTTTTAGAGTACTGATTTTTTCCTGCTTTTCGATTCTTTTCCTTCATCATATTTTTTTCATGACGAAAGGCATTATTATCCTGCGCTTTTTTATCGTTATCAGAGGTTTGGGGCATAATTTAAATACTCCTTCCTTTTCAATCAAAATTTCAGCTGCTTAAAAGCTGTTTCATTTCTATTGTCTGTAAAATGAAAAGGAGTATGTAAGATTAAATGTGGGAAATTAAGAAAAAGCAATCGATAATCGATTGCTTAAGAATAATTATGATTGCACTTTATTAAGGAAAAATATAGCGATTGTTCCTGATCCAGTATGCGAGCCAATAGCAGAGCCAATGGAAGAAATAAAAAACTCTTTTGGATGAAATTCCTCAGCGATAAGTTCTTTCATTTCTAATGCTGTTTCTTCATCATCAGCATGACTTATGCCAATTATTTGTTGATCTATTGATTCGCCTCTTTCTCTCATAATTTCAACGATACGGCGAAGAAGCTTCTTTTTCCCCCGGTGTTTCTCGATCGGGACAAGCTTTCCATCTTCAACATTTAACAATGGCTTGATATTCAAAAGACCGCCTAGAAAGGCAGATGCTTTCGATACACGGCCGCCTTTTGCCAGATAATCTAGATCGTGGACTGTAAATAAATGTTCCATATGCTGACAGCGAAATTCAATATCCTGTAAAATATCTTCTTTTGATAAATTTTCTTTAGCTAGTCTTGCCGCTTCCTTAACAATCAGACCAAAGCCTAGTGATGCACATTTTGTATCAATGATTGTTAACTTAAAATCTGGAAAAGTTTCCTTTACCTGATCAAGCATCATGACAGCTGTTTGATACGTCCCTGATAATTCGGAAGAAAATGCAATATAAATCCCATCTTCACCATTCTCAGCCATTTTTGTAAATGTTTCCTCAAATATTTGAGGAGATACTTGAGACGTTTTAGGAACCTTTCCCTCTCGAATGGCTTGATAGACTGTTTTCGAATCAATTGTTAATAGGTCTACATATTCAGTATCATCTAAATGAACTTTCAGCGGCAAAAGCGTAACATTATTTTCTTCATAAAAGCTTAGCGGCAGATCACTTGCACTGTCTGTCAATATTTTCACTGACATCCTAATTCACCTGCTTTCCATACAATATATATTCTTTAAGTGTATATAAATAATAAAAAAAAGACAATGAAAATTACTCGGAAGTTGAGATAATTGCCTGCCATATAACCTAGGGGGGGTCTAAATTGATTTGGATTGAAACTAAAAAGATCTTAGTTGTGCTTGTTGGTGCCTTATTAGGGGCTATTTCTATGAATTTCTTTCTCATCCCAGCAAATATTTATGCTAGCGGGTTTACTGGAGTAGCTCAACTCTTATCCAGTGTTCTTGGTGGACATATTTCAACTGGCATCCTCCTCTTTCTTTTAAATATTCCCGTTACGATTCTCGGCTGGAGGAAGGTAGGAAGGACATTTACACTTTATAGTTTTATTAGTGTATTTTCCATGTCATTATTCTTAGAAGTAATCCCTGTTAAGCATTTTTCTCAAGATATTTTATTAAATGCGGTTTTTGGCGGAGTCATCGCTGCTGTGGGGGTTGGTATGACTTTAAAATGGGGAGCTTCAACTGGTGGAATGGATATCATTGCCATGGTTCTGTCTCGAATGAAAGACAAGCCTATCGGGACTTACTTCTTCACATTGAATTCCATCATCATTATTACTGCTGGCGCTCTTTATGGATGGGAAAAAGCATTGTACACAATTGTAACCTTGTATGCCTCAACAAGGGTAATTGATGCAATTCATACAAGACACGTAAAGGTTACCGCAATGATTATTACAAAAAAATCTGAGGAAATGAAAAAAATGATTTATGAAAGACTCGTTCGGGGTATAACAACAGTACCAGCAAAAGGTGCTTTTTCAAATGAAAGCAAGGAAATGATGATCATTGTTATCACCAGATATGAATTATTTGAGCTCGAAAGAATAATTAAAGAAGTGGATCCACAAGCTTTTACTAATATTGTTCAGACAGTTGGGATTTTGGGATTTTTCCGAAAGGATTAAAACGTTTGGAGGGGTATTATGCGAATGCTGTTCGTTTTTTTTGCACTCAGTTTCATGCAAGTACATTCGATAAACTTAGTAGATAGTCAGGAGTTCTTTCCATATGCAAATGATTCCATTAAAAATGATGTCTTTAGAAATGTTGAAGCATCAGAAAATAACGGAGTATACGAAGCAACAGGAGAAATCCGCTCAAATAACAGTGAATTCTACTATATTGCTGAAGATGGACATAATGAACTAATTACAGAAACAAAGCAAAAAGTTATGAACCCTGGCCACTCGAAATGGTCTAAATTCTCGTTTAAACTTACTCTCCAAAAAGAAATGATTCCTGAAAACGGAACGGTTACTCTTTATTTATTTGTAAAAAATAACGAGGGAAAGAAGCTCCAGATTTATCCCTTAGTCTTACATGCAAATCCATATAATGAGAAAAGCTGACACATCATATGTCAGCTTCCCTTCGTTATTTTAATTCATCCAGCTCGTTTTGCATCTCACTAAGCTGGGCTTGCTCTGCCCGCGTTGCATTTGCAAATGCTGAACTCAAAGCATTTTGGGCACTAATGATCCGCTGCTGCTGATCGACTGGCTCAACACTTTTTGTTTGTTCAACCAATCGTCTAGCTTCTTGAAACAGCCTATTGCCCATTTTATATTCCCCCAAGAGAAGATTCTTTCACATTCTTTAACTTTTCAGCTTCAGCCTCAGCATATGTCATGTGATACGGGATACGTTCAGCGTGCTTAGTAACAGAATCTACTCCTTGTTGTACAAAGCGCCTCGATTTCGTACGTCTACCCAATCGAATCCCCTCCAAATGAAGAAATGTTGAAACAGCTAGCGCTGCTTCGTTTTATAGTATGTGCAATGTCTTCTCGTTTAAAAAGGGAATCATTTAACCGTTTTGAGAAAAAACGGCAGAAATAGAAATACGTAAGCTTCTTCGGAATAATCACAATGAAGATTGTTCCTGCAAGGATTATTCATAGTAGCTGTCAGTAATGCTCACCCACGACAAGCACAAGCATCGAGAGGTAGGCGGTAGAGCTAGACAATTCCCTACCCCAATAGACGTTTTCTATATTATCAATTAGAACACCTTTAAATTTAATAACTCATTTAAATATATGCCAACACCATCTTCTTCATTTGTTAGTGTAGATTCATTTGCAGTTGTTTTTACTAAGTCGATGGCGTTTCCCATTGCTACACCAAAGCCCGCATAATCCAGCATTTCAAGATCATTGTCCTCATCTCCAAAGGCAATAATTCTTTCTGAAGGAATTTGGAAATAATCTGCAGCTCTCTTAAGTCCCACTGCTTTATTCAATCCAGTCTTTACAATCTCAATCACATGAAAGGGTGCAGCCCAGCTGCGGTGGTCAATCACCTCTGCATGGACGGCAGAAAGATGGTCACGGATTGTTTTCACATGTTCTTCATCTGTGTGAATAAGCATGCTTGTTGGTGATGCCTTTAAAAAATTACGAATATCTCCAGTTGTAATGTTTGGATTCCCTAAGCTAAAAATATCAAGCAGTTTCTCATCATGATAATGGATATATACATCATCAATGACCTCTGCAATGATATTGTGAAATTGAAAGGAACTGCATGCCTCAACAATATCTTTCGCAGTATTCACTTCCAGCGGTGAATGATAGATGCCCCAGTTAGGGTCTTTTGGATGGTGAACAAATGCACCATTGAAATTAACAATTGGTGTATCCAGATTCATTTCTCTATAATACATTTCACTGGACCTGAACGGTCTGCCAGTTGCAATCATAACGATATGACCATGTTCGCGAGCTTTTTGAATGACTTCTTTTGTCTTTTTTGAAATGGTTTTATCATTCTTTAATAGGGTTCCATCTAAATCTAATGCAATTAAATGTTTTTCAGCCATAATATAAACACCTGCTTTGTACGATTTTTTCTATTCTAAGTGTAAAGGTTTGGGAAAAAAAAAGTCTACATGGTACACTTATGAATGACGAAAATATTAAAAGTAAAAATAACTTTTTCTATAAACACTATGTTAACAAATATATTTTAATTTTGTTACTAAATATACTTTTTCCACTTACTTTTACATAATTTATAGATTTGCTTTACATTAGGAGGCCTAAAATTGATCAGTATTGAAAATAAAATAATTAAGGATATCCCTATATTACACGTAGCAGATCAGCAAAAATGGGACCAGGAGCTTCCACTCATCCTATTTGTACATGGATTTACGAGTATATATGAAAAGAATCTACATTACGCTTACCTGCTAGCGAAAAAGGGATTCCGCGTTATTCTGCCTGAAGCTCTTTATCATGGAGAAAGAAATGAAGGATTGTCTGGGCATAATTTAAATTTTCGTTTTTGGGATATTGTGCTGCAGACAATTGAAGAAATTGACATCATAAAAACTTGGTTTGAAAAGGAAAGGCTGATTGATCCTTCTCGGATTGGACTTGCAGGTACGTCGATGGGCGGAATAGTCACACTAGGAGCACTCACAAAATACCCATGGATAAAAGCAGCTGTAAGCTTAATGGGCATGCCCTATTATGAAAAATTCGCGCAATGGCAATTAGATGAAATGCAAAAAAATGGATTACATATCCCGATAGATGATAATGAGATCCATCATTTAATGGGCAACCTAAGAGAACTTGATTTAAGCATGCAGACAAATAAATTACAGAATCGCCCTTTACTTTTTTGGCATGGAAGAAAAGACCCTGTTGTCCCATTTGACTATACATATCATTTTTTCGAAACTATTCAACAACTGTATAAGCAAGAACCAGAAAAACTGAAATTTATTATTGATGAAAAAGCAGGTCATAATGTCAGCAATGAAGGTGTAGCACAAACCGTTAAATGGTTTGAGAAGTTTGTATAAAGTTCAACTAATCGGAGATTAACCGGCTGCTGATCCCCCACTTATTTTTTGTTCCCTCAGTTCTTGAAGTGGGGGTCATACAGCATGTTAATCTGCGATAAAGCAACTTGTTTTCATTATTGCTAATTATTTTGTTATGATAACAATAAACATAGAAAAAAAGGAGATGTTTACGAATGGATCAGGAATTAAAAGATAGCATTATGAGTGCTCTTGAGCTTGTGGTCGATCCTGAAATTGGCATTGATATTGTCAATCTTGGGTTAGTTTATGATGTGAAAATGGATGAAGAAGGAAAGACAACCATTGATATGACTTTAACTTCCATGGGCTGTCCGCTTGCAGGGACGATTGTAGATAACGTAAAAAGCGCATTATCTGATATTCCAGAAGTGAAGGAAACAGAGGTTAACATTGTTTGGAATCCTCCATGGTCAAAGGATAAAATGTCTAGATATGCAAAGATTGCTTTAGGTATTAGGTAAGCATGATGAAAAATAAGGTGATTCTTGTTAGTTCAGATCAGCTTGGCAATGGGGATAAAGAACTGGGTGAAAACGTACTTGAAACCTTTTTTACGTTACTTAAACAAAGAGAGGATCTGCCTGCGGCCATTTTTTGCATGAACCGTGGAGTATTTACTTTAACAGACTCCTCCTTTGTTTCAGTCCATCTTAAAGAACTTGAAGAAAAAGGTGTCGAAGTGCTCGCATGCAAAACTTGTGTAGATTATTACGAAGTGGAAGAAAAGCTTGTCGCAGGAAAAATCAGCGGGATGCCGTATTTCATTGATCTTGCATCGAAATATGAAGTACTTACTATCTCATAATATGCACAAAAAAACACACTTGATTTTCAGGCATGAAATCAAGTGTGTTCTTCTTTTATTCCCCTTGTGCTCTTTTTTTCTTTGATTTTCTCCAAGCTAAAATAATAAACGTTAAGAACGCTCCATACACAGCAATTGTTGCAATGACATACGGAATATTTAATCCTGACTTTTCCGCTAATATGTACACCTCTGCCTCTTCACGATCCAAGAATAAGGTGTATCCTTTATCACTGCCTTTAACCTGATCATCAGAAAGGAGTCCACGTAACTCTTTATTTTCCTCTAATAACTTACTCGGGACGGTAATATTTTGCGACTCAGATGAGTTATTAATGGCAATGACTGTCGTTTCGCCTTCATATGTCCGCTTATACACAGACAGCTCATTTTCCTCCGCTAAAAGTTCCAATGTGCCCCTTGTTAGGCTTGGGTATTTTCCGCGCAGCTCCCCAAGCTTTGTTATATAATCAATTAGCTCCTTGTCAGTTCGAAAATCCATTTGCCTATGATTTGCTTCTCCTTCGCCGCCTTCTAATGCGATTTCACTGCCATAATAAACAATAGGGATCCCTGGGGTCGTATAAAGATACGTAAGGGCAAGCTTCCATCTTGGGCCAGGATGCTGATTTTTCGCAACCGCATTATGAGTAAAGCGAATCATATCATCTGTATCCATTACACTTCCCATTAAGTATGGATCTGGGTAATCAGCCATTATTTTTTCCTTATTTGTAATGAGATCACTTAGTGAATTGTCAACCTGGTCAAAAATAGGCCGTATGTTTTTTGAAAGCGGGTAATCAATGAATCCATCGATGCCCATTTCTTGAAAATGAGCAATGGTCACCGGATCATCTGATTGAACCCCACCAAGTAAATAAAAATGATCCTTAGCACCTTTGACTTCTTTAACAAACTCTCTTATAAAACTCTCAGATGCAAGATCTGTATTTCCCAAATAATACCCATCAATATTTGATTCTTTAATCCACCATTTTGCGGCATCTATCAAATAATTCTTAACATCTTGGTTATCCTGATTCAGGTAAGGTGGTTCACCCTTTTTTTGCTCATGAAACCAATTCTTCTTGTCAGATTCTGATAGCCAAGGGTGGTTAGGTCCAACCTCGTTTATTTCGAAATCTATGACAACCTTCATCTCTCTTTTATGAGCTTCTTTCACTAGCTGTTTAAATTCATCCATTGTGCCGTAATGCTCTTCGGTTTTATAGAAATCTTGAATCCATTTTCCATGATAGCCGTTCTCTTCATTATCAAAAATGGAGTTTAACCGAATGGCAGTAAAGCCCATATCTTTAATATAATCCAGCTTGTTGATAATCCCCAAAAAATCTCCGCCATGAAAAGCTTTAGGGTCTTGAACATTTACCTCATAATCATTTTTGATATCGCCATTATTAAAGCGATCAACCATTAAATAATACATTGATTCATCTTGCCATTTACGATCTTCTGTTTCAGCTGCTCCTGTAGGGAGGGCATAAAAAAGAAGAAACGGAATGAAGATGAGAGTCCACACTCTGTTTTTCATCTTTCGCTCCTTCAACTCCTTAAATATCAAAGCTTCCTCTATTGTTTAGATCATAGTCACAACTCTTTAAGAGTAGCCTTTTCTCTCCATATCGTCAAACAAAGACTCCATTTACCTCACAAAAAAATACCAATGTTGAATCAAATGCCTACTCTCCTTTTGTATCAGAATATCGGCGAAAGGAATATCCTGCTATAGGGAGCTCTATTAAATATAGGTATTTATCTCACAATTGTTATAAAAAGAATGGAAACTGTCTAAAAAGAATGGTGAAGGATACAAATGGAGGTCTTTTATGAATAGACAGCAACGTACAAAACTGATAGAGTATCAAACTCGAGCATTTACTGTGGGGACAATTGAATTTATTAATGATCAGTGGGTGTTCTTTGATAAAGAAACGGAAGAGGCAGCTTTATTAGATGAATTCCTCCATCAGGAAATAGAAGTATACCGAATGAAACGCTGGAGAAAAGGTGTCCTGTTTGAAGAAGGCAAAGTCACTTCACCTGATGAGGTATTGATTCTCAAAGATAAAGATACAATTCGTATTCGGAAACTTCTTGTGTTCTCCTTAGAAAAACTGCTAGATGAAATAAATGATGATGCGTTCTTCCAATTTATCACAACGTTAAATTCCATGAAATTTTCTATTTACGATTGTATTTATTGCTACAATCAATTAACTTTTCTATCCACTTCTGAAAGAAAAAGCGGAGTAAACTTTATTATTTTTGATAATCAAGAACAAATCTGCAATATCCAGCATCATTTTAGCTATTTCGAAAAAACGAATGATCGGTTTGAATTCACCTTAAACAGCGGGAAAAGAATGATTATTGAGAAAATATCCACATAAATGTTAATCAGTTTTTCTGCGAAACATACGTAATTGGCAGAGATTGATTTTTCGGACCACCTTGCTCAGCGAACACTCCGGCGGGAATGTCCTCCTCTGAGCAGGGTCTGGCATCTTCCGTTCCAATAATCAAGCTTTTATTGCCAACAAACTTTTTATAATACCTATCTTATTCTAAATGAAAAAAGGGTTCAGCTCGGCTGAACCCTTTTTCATCCATTTAATTTTCAAGTACCGCTTTATCTTTCAAGCCTTTTTCAAAATCAGTTATCAGCAGTGGCTTATGTATGTAGAAGCCTTGTGCATAGTGGCATTTTAATTCTTTCAGAAGCTCAATTTGTTCTTTCGTTTCTACTCCTTCTGCCAGAACCTTAACTGCCAACCCATGCCCCATCGTAATTATGGCTTTAACAATTGCAATGTCAGACGTATTGACACGAAGATTGTTAATGAACGATCGGTCAATCTTCAATGTATTAATAGGTAAATTTTTCAGGTAACTTAACGAAGAATAGCCCGTACCGAAATCATCTATGGACACCTTCACACCAAGGTTTTGCAATGACTTCATCGTATCGATGCTGTAATCAACATTCTTCAGCATGGTACTTTCCGTTAATTCCAAAGTTAAATAGTGCGGCTCTAATTTCGAATCATTTAAGGCTCTCTTTACTTCCTTCAAAAATCCAGGCTGCTGGAATTGAAAAGCAGAAACATTCACAGAGACGGATATGCTATCATATCCAAGCAGCTGCCATTTTTTATTTTGCATACAGGCTGTTCTAAGTACCCAACTTCCAATTTCCTCTATTAATCCTGTTTCTTCAGCCAATGGAATGAAATCAGCTGGAGAAACAAGACCTAATTTAGGATGATTCCAGCGAATCAACGCTTCACTCCCAAATATTTCTCCTGTCTCTAAATCAATTAAAGGCTGATACATTAAATAAAATTCCTTCTTTTGCAATGCTCTTCTTAGATAACTTTCCAATTCAAGCCTTGTGATCGCCTGATCATTCATTTCATTTGAGAAGAATGTAATCCGGTTGCCACCTTGATTCTTCGATCGATTTGTAGCAATGTCAGCATTTTTCAAAAGGGAATGTTCATCCTGCCCATCCTCTGGATACAGGCTTACACCAATACTGGCAGTGACATAGAAATCTTGGCCTTTATGCCCCACAGGCTTGGATATCTCCTGAAGAATCATTTTGGAAGCTTTCATTACTTCCTCTACGTCAACATCCTTTGATAGAACAACAGTAAATTTGTCGCCGCCAAATCTGCCAATATAAGAACCACTCGGAAGTGCTTTTTCAATTCGATAAGCTAATTCCTTCAAAACCATATCGCCTGCAAAATGTCCAAGGCTGTCATTGATTAGTTTAAAACGGTCAATATCAATGGAAAGAACAGCGAGCATTCGCTTTTTCTTTTTTGCTCGTGAAAGCATTTGCACCAGCTGCTTTGTAAACTTTACCCGATTGGGGAGTCCTGTATCATGGTCATAGTAGGCTAACTCTGTTATCTTATCTTCAATTTTTTTCTGTTCCGTTATATTTCTTCCAATTCCATAAATCCCTACACATTCATCATTCACTATGATTGGAATGTTTTTTATTTGAAATAGGTTTGTTTCTCCAGAGCTTGACTGTATGTCCACATTGTAGTATTGCTCTTTTCCTTTCAAAGCTTTTGAAAAATGCATTCTTACTTTTGGTACATCTTCGCTATTAATTAGTCTCATAGCGGATTTCCCGATAATTTCATCCTTGCTGTATCCAAGTGTTTTCTCAAAAGCAGGATTCACATTTTTAATTTGGCCATTTAAATCAGTTGAAAAGACAAGATCTGTATTCGTGTTAAAAAGTGATTCATAGTACTGCTCTGATACCTTCAAGCTTTCATTTAAAAGGTAAAAATCATTATGAGTAGCCTGCATCAAATGGGTAAGCGCTGTAGCATTTTTCAAATATACCGGTGGCGTGTACTTAAATGTAAGTTTACGATTTAATTGTTTTTGCCCGTTATTCTCCGATAAAGCCAAATACGTTAATGCATGCCCTAATAATTGAGGTTTTTTTGTATTACCTCCAGCTATTTCTCCATAGGCAAAAAAACCATTAGCAGTAGAAATGCTTTGAAGCATGGCTAATTCTTTTTCTGTAAAATCGGGAGCAAATCGTTTTCGAGCCATACAATCATAAACAAATATTGTATCCACTTGTTTTTTTGCCAGCTGTTTCATATTTTCGAGCGAGCTTCCGACAATCCCCTCTATATCAGGGTACGCAAAGGTGATCTCTTCCCCTTCATTTATTTCCCGATTCACTCGAATAGCTCCATTTTTTAATATATCTAAGATAAATAGCGGAACCTTTTCACCTTTATCTTTCATAATAAACGGGAATTCATTCGCTGAATCAGGCAGATCCTCAACAAAGCCCTTACCTAAATACTGCTTTAATATTTGGATTGGTTTCTTATGATCAATTGAATAAATATTCTTTCCCTTTGCTTTCGTAATCGCAAAGGACTTCCCAATTTCTTGCCATTTGTAATTACTATAGGATTCGACAACAAGCTGATCACTTTGAAGCGCAACGGCTACTGCCCCTTGAGTGGTCCATTCTGTCCCTGTAAAAGAATAGGGTTCCATTGATTTTATGTTACTCCCAGCCAATCCACCCGCTACAACTAATTCTGGGTTACCTTCATAAAGACCGTTCAACAATGTTTGAGCATCTACATTCGCTCCTGCTGGGAAAACAAGCATCGCTTTCGTATCAAAATCTACTAATCTCTGGGCCAGACTTTTTCCCATATCATAACTATTTTCATAATCATCTTGATGAAGCAAAACGGATTTTAGTTCCGTTTTTTCAAATATGGTAAAAGAAATAACTGCTTTATTTTCAATCATTTGACCTTCGATAATTTCTCCAGCACCCGTACAGCCGATTACTGTCGCAAATGGAAGTCTGCTGCTGATATCTTTTTGCAGCTGAAGGAGGAAAGACCGCTCTATTTTACTTAAAAAGACTTGGATAAGAAGATTGGGATAATCACAGAGCTCTTGATTTTCAATAAAATGATCCAGCTGCTCTTGATTTTCATATAAACAAGTTATTGTTTTAGCCATTAGAAGAACCACCATAGTTAAAGTTTAATTTTTTCACAATTCTCTTATGATAAAAATAACATAAATATTACTATTATGGGATGACAAAAAAAGAAAAAGCTGTCTTTTCGACAGCTTTTTCAAAAAAACTTAACATGTTGGTAATCTTTTTAAAAAGTTAATGGAAGCTTAATAAAGCCTAGGTATAAAACTAGAATGAGAGAAATAATAAAGAGAATCCAATAAACTGCCGTATTTTTGCCTTTTACTAACCCTACGACAATCATTTCGATCATAGCAATAACGATAATGCCGACCAAAGATTTAATTACGTACATCATGTCAATGTTAATGCTGCTTAATATCCAAATGCCTGTACCAATTGTTAATAAATAAAAGAGTCTCAAAATCATTTGTACGACTTTCAGGCCTCTTGCCTTCCCGCTTTTATGTAATCCAAGAGCAACGAAGAATAATATAAGTGTTAAAGCCCAAGTTGTTATGTGTGCATGTATCATCTTAAAGTCCTCCTTAACTAAAATCGTTTACATCATACCATATTCCACTTAAAAAGCATAAAATTAAGGTTCATAAGGCATTTGTTATTTTTCCATTTTATTAAATAAAGTTCCGATTTGTTCAACCGTGATTTCTATCGCATCGCCCGGCTGCAGGTAGCGAGGTGGGTGGAACCCTATCCCTACTCCCGCTGGTGTACCAGTGGCAATGATATCTCCAGGTTCAAGTGTCATACCCTGGGATAGTACAGAGATGATCTCTTCGATTGGGAATATAAAGTTCTCACTATTAGATTTTTGCCTTATCTCTCCGTTTATCATTGTCTGTATATCTAGCCTATTTGGATTTTCAATGCTTGAAGAATGGACAACCCACGGACCCATCGGGCAGGTAGTATCCAAACTTTTGCCAATAAAGAATTGCTTATGACGGAATTGTAAGTCCCTTGCAGTAATGTCGTTAATAATCGTATAGCCAAAGACATATTCAAGTGCTGCCTCTTTACTGATTCCTCGTCCCTTTTTGCCAATAATAATAGCCAGTTCTCCCTCATAATCCAGCTGCTTAGTTAGGTGCTGGTGATGTAGAATGGTTTCTTGATGTCCAATCACTGTCGTAGGCGCCTTTGTAAACACCAGGATATGCTCAGGGATGTCATCCTTACTGCCCATTTCAATGGCATGCTCCGCATAATTTTTGCCTACACAAAATATATTTTTAGATGGTTTAGGGATTGGTGCCATTAGTTTAACTTCATCCAACGGCAGAAACAGTTCATCTGCTTCTCCATTAGTTGCCCAAGCTTGTATGCTTATAACCTTTTGAATAAAAGAATCTCCAAGGGCAATGCATTCCTGCATTGTGGTTGGAATATCACTTCTTCCGTCCTTTTTTTCTGCTGCTTTGCCAAGTGGAAGAATTCTCCCTGCAACTTCGTCAACCAGTCCAACAAATACTTCTCCATTTAAATCTGCTGTCACAAACTTCATTTAAGCACCCCACATATCAGATAATTACATGCTTTAAAAAGGCTGCTTTTTCTCAAACCTTAGTGGCTGGCTAGATGCTGAATGCGCAGCTAACTAAGGGGTGACTGTGAGCCTGCTCTGCACTTAGACTTAGTGCCTGGGGGATCTCACCTGTTCACTCCATCAAAAGAATAGATGTATGCATCCTTCGAATACACGCCGCTCAGAGGAAATGCGAATGCATTTTCGAGGAATTTCACACCTTCTGCTCCACCCCGCCTTTTTTGCCAACAATAGCATTCACACATCTAATTCATAAATTTTAGAAAAGTGCCTTTACTAACATTATATCGCATGGAAATTTATTTTTCCTTTTTCCACTTCGGCCAGCTGAAATAGGTAAAGCTTCTCCAAATCCATTCCACCGGACCATAATAATAATTGCTGATCCACAAGCGGCTGGCTGCAATTTGAAGAATGTAAATAAATATAACCATCAATGTACCAGTCATGACAGAAATTTCCCCATACAAGCCAAGCCCGTAATTATAGAAGATCAAGGTTGATGCAATAGATTGAAACAGGTAATTGCTCATTGATAATTTCCCTACATAGGATAGAGGGGAAAGGAGCTTACGTATAGCATTTTTCTCAATCGCCAATGCAATTGTCAACCCATAGCCTATTGCAAGCAGCGGTCCCCCAAAGATATCCTGCACATACTCCGTGGCAAAATTCTTTCCCAAGATGTAAGGAAGGAGCTTGAAAATGATCCCGAATACCAATGATAAACAAGCAATCCATATTAGGAATTTCTTATGTTCTTTAGGCTTTTCTAGCCATTTTAGCTTTGCAGCACCTCCACCTATTAAGAATAATGGAAAGATAGAAATAAACATAAAAGGAAGCGTTGCAAGATTATTCGTTTCATACCAATCACTGATTCTCTGAGCTGTAATTTCAGCAAAACTGCCATTTTGGTAGACTTGCATAGCCATTTCTGCCAGTGCCGGTTCGTAACCTGTGATTTCCTCTGCAGGAGCAACTAGTAAGCTAACAAATAATAAAAGAGAAACAAGCAGATTTGGAATAATATATAACAGGATCCCTGTTATCATTAAATTACGCCCTGTCATGCGAATAAATAGGAGAAAGACAAACCCCATAATTGCATATGTGATTAAAATATCCCCATGCCAAATAAAAAATGCATGCAGCATACCGATCATTAGCAAGAAGAATAATCTTCTAACGCCAATCCAGCCGAATGTAACCCCCCGCAATTTCGACCTTTCCCACATAATCACTAATCCATAGCCGAACAATAGAGAAAAAAGCGTATAAAAGCTTGCCTGCACAAAAATATCGATAAAGGTATATATTGCCTTGTCTGCAGCGCCGCTCCACCATTCATATGGATCAAAGTTAGGGTACGGAGAGTGAAATGTTAACATATTAACAAGAAAAATCCCTAAAATCGCAAACCCCCTCATCATATCTAACGAAATAATTCTTTCCTGTTCAGAAATTGAACGCAATGATTGATTCATCAAATCCTCCTTTCTAATTATTGCCATTTAACTCATCATAGGTGATTAATCCTTATTTTGTCTAGTTATTCAAAGCATCACTAAACTTTTATTGGGCTATATTATCACATTCTTTTATTAGGCACATAGGATAAAGAAAAGCGATATCTAGTTTTTAAAGGTATTGGATAATCAATTTAATTTGAAGGGTGTCGTGTATGCCAGCAATCGTTGGAGTTGCACAAGTTATATCTGTCGGGAGCAGTTCAATTTTTAACATCGGGGATGTTTACAAAATGATGCCAATTTCTACTGCAAAGACCTTTTCAGGCGCTGGTTCTTTCAATACAGGCGATGGGATGCAAGTTTATAATCATCAAAGTTCAACGAACACATATGATTCAGATAATATTGATCAAGGAATTTGGTTAAATGCATAGTGTAAAAGGTGATGTTTATGAATTATTATATTCAGCAATCTATTCATATTAATTTAATTCGGATCGAGGGAATATCAAACTCTTCCGTTTTCCAGATTGGCAGTGCAGGGATAATTAAGCCTTCCTCATATCTATATAACACAGGAGGTTTTACAGGTCCTGCACCTGAAGCAGAGGTTCCAATCCCAGGAGATTTGGCCGCTACTCCAGCAGTACCATTACACGCTCCATCTAACGCATAACTCTGTCTAGCTTAGTTTCTTGCACTGCTTTTCGGCTAGGTACGGGGCTTTTGTGCACACTGGTGGAACATTTTTTCTTGATTTGATCGAAATTTATTAAAGGATGAAAAAAATGGGGTGGTGTATTTGAGTCAGGAATTTTATTCTTATCTACAAGGGTTGCATTCTTTTGTTGAGACACAGGAAAAAAGAATCCAGCGTTTAGAATTAATCGTTCAGGAACTGCAGAAAGAAATAAATTCCCTTAAAGAGAGGCCTCCTATAAATATTGAAAGAATTGATTACAAATTTGATCAGCTCAAGGTTGAAACATTAGAGGGGACACTAAACATCGGTTTAAATCCTAATGATTTGGGAAATATTGATGATTTTGCAGTAAATAACGAGAAAATTAATGCTCCCGTCTATCCAAAAAATTTCATGCAGCAAGCAATGGAAATTGAAGATGAGATATTTCGTTATTTAGAAAGCGATTTACCAAATATTATTGCTGAAGTACAAAGAAACTTACAAGTTCCAGAGGATGAGTCTTATTTCTTATTTATTAAAGAAGATATAAAAAAGCAGCTGCCAAATAGAATTGATTACTACCTGAAACAGTATAATAGTCCTTCCAATCAAAATCATGGACAGGAACGAAACTTGAATGAAGAAGTAATCAATCAGCTCAAGATAGAAATTCGCAATGGTGTTCAAGCATTTATTAGCCATTTGCCTGAACATGTGAAAGGAATGAAGAAGGAATGAATTTTCAAGTATATAATAGAGACCTATGCGTTGGAACTATTCGTATCGTCGGCGTAGCAAGTTCATCTCTATTATTAGTCGGGGATACACAAACCATTCAGCTTGCCTCTGTCTTTGATACACCCCCAGAATCATTAATCATCGGACCCTTTGTTCCGTTGACACCGAAGTGACTCCTATGCTGCAGCGAACTTCAGTTGTTAATCATTTAAAAGTAGAAACCTTATCGTTTTCATCCATACTAGAAATTGGGGATTCAACCTTTACTCAAGGATTTTCGCGGGCGATTGCTGTACAAAGAGAGGAAGAAGCTTTTTTCGGATATGAAGCGGATTTTAAATCTTATCCTGCCTTTCAAATTCCGATCCCTTTCTCACCAATTACCGAAAACATCTCGATGCATTCACAACAGCTAAACCCAATAACAAAAGTACAGAATATTGATGTCATTGGTGTTTCCGCTTCCTCCATTTTACAAATCGGAAGCGCTAAACATATATCAATGGAAGCGAGAGTCGATCACATTCGTCATCTTTTAACCGATCACTCCGATGAAAAATAGAATTTCAAAACTAAGGCTAAAAAAGGATGGTATGCCATGCCAGCAATTACCGGACCGGTACAAATTGTTAACATCGATAGTGGCATTGTCCAATTTGGAGATGCTGTTTTTATTTCCCCCAAAAGCAGTTCAAAATCTGTTTTAGGTCAAGGGGCTGGAAATACTGGAGGATTCATTATTGCCAATAACGGTCTAAGTGCAAGCAATGTACTTGATACGAATCTAGTTGACCAGCCTATTCTAGGAAACAATTAAAATATGTATAATTAAATGGAAAAGACCGGCTGGAAGAAACGTTCCAAGCCGGTCTTTTTCTATATTACAAACGTATTACATGAGCACCATCAAAGAAAAACAAATACTTTTCATTTACTTTCCTCTTCAAAATTTGTTCAAGCGCCCTTCCATACATTTCAATCTGAACCCGATAACGTTCCTCAAGAATTGGCTTTGCCTCAGCAAAACCGCCTTTAAAACGGTCAGTAATTCCATCCGTTTTATAATCAAGCAGCACGATTCCTTGCTCATCTTGAAAAACACAGTCTATAATTCCTTGAATTAGTACAGGTTCATTCGGTCCCTTCCAATCAGGATAAATTTCATTTGCAGGAAAAGCTAAACTAAAAGGAATTTCTCGATTAATTACATTCGCCTTAGCAAGCCGCTGACCTAAAGCTGTTTCAAAAAACATCATAATTTGCTCCGCGTCAATGCCCTCTCGCTGTTCTTCTGTCAAAAGTTCCTTCATGACCATCTCATCCATTTTTGTATGGATAGATTCTATAGTGACTGTCTCCCGAAAATCGACATGCTGCATAATCATATGCATGGCTGTTCCTCGTTCAGCTGGCGTTAACGACTTTTCTTGCATAAATCTTGGCCGATTTAAAAGCGGTTTTTGAAATTTACGGATCACTTCTGTCCCGCTCTCTTCAGCCGAAAATATTTCCTTTTGCCTCTTTACTTCAGATACAGATTGTTTTGAACGGTAGTGTGATGCGGCTATTTCTGGATATTTCCATGACAGCTGCTCCTCCACTGTCCCCTTCCATTCAGATTGCACTGGTACTAGTTCCCCAGCATAAACCTTTTCCAATAAATCTTCCTTTTCAACACGATCCTCTTCCATAATCATTGCTGCTTCTTCTGTATTCAAAATGGTTATCGCCCAGCTTGATGGATGATCGCTTATTTCTGATGGAACAAGCGATCCTGTTTGCGCAGGATCTAGACTCAATAGCTGGCAATCCTTATGTCTAACAAGAGATGGGCCAATCCAATCAATATAGCTATTTGCAGTGGCTCGGTCATATTCATTAAAAAGCCATTCCTGATGTTCAGCTATTTTCATCCATTGATTCATCTTCTTTGCCGCACTTTTCAAGGATGATACGAGATATAATTTTTCCTTCGCTCTTGTTAAAGCAACATATAAAACACGCATTTCTTCTGCCAGCATCTCCATTTTCTTTTTTCTCTTGAATGCCAGCTGAGGAAGTGAAGGAAAAGAAATTCTTTTTTCTGCGTTTACATACTTTACTGCCAAGCCGAAATCTTTATCAAGCATATAGGCTTTTTTCAGATCCATTGTATTAAAATTGCGGGCAAGTCCTGCAATGAACACGAAAGGAAACTCTAATCCTTTGCTGCTATGAATCGTCATTAAACGGACTACATCCTCTTGTTCTCCAAGCGCACGAGCAGCACCAAGATCATCTCCTCTATCCCGCATGCGTTCAATGAATCTCAAGAAACGAAACAGTCCTCTAAATGAGGTGGCCTCGTACTGTCTTGCCCGATCATAAAGAGCACGTAAATTGGCTTGTCTTTGCTTCCCGCCAGGCATTCCGCCGACAAAATCATAAAAATGTGTTTCCCTGAACAGCTGCCAAATAAGCTCAGAAAGAGAACCTTGTCTTGCCAATACACGCCATTCCTTTAATTGATCGAAGAATGGACGAACCTTTTCAACGATTCCTTCCATGTCAAAAGAAGGCTTATTCGCACAAAAGGCAGTCAATGCTTCATAGAAGGAGCTCTTCTTATTTACGATCCTGATTTGCGCTAAATCTCCCTCTGTAAGCCCTACAATAGGGGACCGGAGCACAGCTGCAAGCGGGATATCCTGATATGGATTATCAATTATCTTCAACAGCGACATCATAATTGACACTTCTGTTGCTTCAAAATAACCTGTTGAAAGGTTTGCATAGACAGGAATGCCCTGTTGCTTGAATTCCTCCATAATTTGCGGGGCCCATGTCATTGAACGAAGCAAAATAACAATATCCCGATACATCGCAGGGCGTCCTGACTTTGTTTTCGGATTGTATACTTCCTTTCGCTTCCTAATGATTTCTTTAATTTTCGACGCCATATATCTTGCTTCCAGCTGGGACTGTGCAAGATCTGCTGCATCAAAACCATCCTGATCAATTGCTTCCTCCCTCTCTTCCTCCTCTCTTCCCTCCATATCAATAATGGCTAGTTCAATCGGATAAGATTCATCTTCAGGATATGGCGCTCCTTTTACTAGTTCTGCCGCATCATCATAGTCAATTTCCCCAACAGCCGTACCCATAATTTGCTTAAAAATATAATTAGTTCCGTAAAGCACTTCTTTTCGGCTTCGAAAATTTCTTGCCAAATCTATTTTCAAGCCTGTTTCCTCACCAGTTGGAGTAAATCGGGTATACTTTCCTAAAAATAAATTCGGCTCAGCCAGCCGGAAACGATAAATAGACTGCTTCACGTCGCCTACCATAAAGAGATTGCCTTCATGTTCTAAATCTTTTGTTACCAATTGGAGGATGGCCTCCTGAACCATATTAGTATCCTGGTATTCATCAACAAATACTTCTTTAAATTGCTTTCTGCAAGCAATTGCAGCATCTGATGGACTTATCAAACCATCTTTATTTTGGAAAGAAAGAATGTCTAAGCAGTAATGTTCGAGGTCTGCAAAATCCACAAGCCCTTTTTCCGCTTTTACTTGCGTAAAACGATTAGAAAAAGCCTTAACTAAATAGACAAGTCCCTCTATAAATTTCTTCATTTCCGCCATATCATGTATAAAACTTTCCGGTTTCCGCAAGAAAAGCTCTTCCTTCATATCCTGGATCACTTTTTTCGCTTGATCCCTTAGCTTTTTAGCCCGATCGATCAGTTCTGGTTCATATTCATCGCCTTTGCAGTTTTTTAGACGGCCAAAGGAAGCAGCTTGAATAGCTGCATATAGAGTGGCCCAAGAGTCTTTTTTTGCATCGAGAAGGGTTTGGACAACATGGAGATCATCGATAAAATTCTCAGCTCTTGGAGCAGGCCCCCCTGGAAGCTTTGTCATTGCTAGCCCTTGTTCTAATAACTGTTTTGCACCTTGCAGCTGTAATTCAATATCATGCAATAACGACTGAACAAACGGCAGCTCTTCTATATTGGTTGTTTCATTCACATCATACATCTGAACAATCGAATCTAAATACTGCTCAGGTGATGGGTTTGCTCTCGCAAAATCATATAGTTCACGAATGATGTCTTGAAGCGCTAAATCACTTCTATCATTTGTAAATGTATCAACAAGTTGAAAGAAGGCATCATTGCCTTCCCGTCCATATTCCTCTTCAAAAAGCTCCTCCAATACTTCATCCCTTAAAAGCTGTGCTTCCGTTTCATCTGCAATTCGGAAACTAGGATCCATATCGATTAAATAGTAATACTTTCGAATCAATTCCAAGCAGAAGGAATGCAGAGTGGAGATGGAAGCTCTATTTAATAGACTTAATTGTTTTCGCAAATGTACGGATTTTGGATTATGATCAATTGCTTTCTCTAGCGCCTCTCCAATTCTGTGCCTCATCTCTGCAGCTGATGCATTAGTAAAGGTTACAACAAGCAGTTCATCAACGTTGAGCGGCTCCTCTTCCGAAAGAATTTTATTGATAATTCTTTCAACCAATACGGCCGTTTTTCCCGAGCCTGCAGCTGCAGCAACTAAAATATCCTGTCCCTTGGCACATATTGCCTTCCATTGGTCATCCGTCCATGTCGCATCCGCCGGTTTAGGCGGGATAACCATTTTAGTCATTGTCCATCCACCTCCTTTTTAATTATGTTAATGAGTTCATCCTTTTGATGTGGAATTAACAGTTGATATTCATTTGATTCAAGCGACTCATCAAATTGACAAACCGATTTATAGGAACAAAATGTACAAGGAGTTTTCTCTTTCATTTTGTAAGGAGCGATATCCACTTGCCCACTTGTAATACGATTTCCAGTTTCCGTGTACTTGCTGCGGACAAACTTACGCAAATAATCAAATTCTTGTTTGCTTGCTATCTTCGAACGTTTAGAAATCGATCCATCCTTATTAAAGCCAGCAGATATAATAGGGGAATCTCCTTTATCAAGCGTTTGGTCCATTAATTTGATTACACTCTCATCGCCAAGCAAAAGTCCATTCATCTTAAATTTTTTGAATATCTCTTGTTCAATATCCTCAAGAGTAAGCATTTTTGACGTGCTAATCATTGGATTATGGACATGAAAATATAAGACGCCTGCAGGATCAGCTTCTACACCGATTAGTTCTTTAGAATGAGCAATAATAATATCCAAATACGTTAGCATTTGAAGGGCAATTCCATAGTAAACTTCATTTATATTTAAATCCTTCGAACTGGATTTATAATCAATGACCCGTAAGAATGTACCATGATCATCCTGCGCCTTATCTACACGGTCAATTCTTCCCACAAGCTCCATCTTCGAGCCATTTTTCAGCGGGAATGCCAGTGATGGAAGATCTCCTTTCGGACCAAATCCAAGTTCCAACCCAATTGGAGAAAATCCGCTGGATCTCGCATGCTCGCTAAGAATAAATGAGGCCCTGCTTATAATTTGCTCTAGCTTTCTTTTTATATAAAAATGACGGTTTGAGCTTAACAATATTTCATTCTGAAGTTTCGGTGCCAGCATTTCGACTGCTTCCTTAGCTAGAATTTCACATTGGTCTCTTGTTATATCCGTCCACGATTGATTATCTTTTATAACCGTCTCGGCAATATATTTTAATGCTGCATGGAATAAATCACCAATATCAGGCGCTTCCAGACGGAAAACCTGACGCTCCCTTAACTTAAGCCCATGCTGAGCATAATGCGAGAATGGACAGCTAGAAAAAAGCTCCATTCTTGATACACTTGCCTGAATGTGATCACCATATAAATCCATGCTGGTCTTTTCATCCAGCTGGCTTGTCCGATTCTCATAATAAAGGCTAGAAAGCACTTTAAGAGCAGATCTTCGCAAGCTTTCATTTTTCAAATAATAATTATAAATGTCCCACCAAAAATCATAGATCGGATAATTTCTTTTCTTCAGCTGTAATTGAGAGGTTAAATAAGAGAGAGCTGTATTCTTATTCGAAGCATACTGAAGCTGCTCAATTTCCGGAAGCTCAGCCGGATCTGCCATATAAAAATGCTGATTCGCTTTAGGAAAAATATCGTTCAACCGCTTTATATAAGATGACGGAATCAGCGCTTTCCCTTCTTCATTTGCAAGCGGATAGCTAATGAAAAGCGACTCTGACGGTGTCACAAATGCTTTATAGGCAAGGAACTCCTCATCCAGCAGCTTTGTTCTGCTTCCGTGAGCAATTTTCATTCCGATCGACAGGAGCTGTTCACGATCTTCATCAGCAAATACACCTTCCTCCGAGAATTTTGCAGGAAGAACTCCCTCGTTGAGACCAATGACAAATGCAGTCTTTATGTTTGAAAGACGTGACCTTTCTAAATCAGCAACCATCACTTGATCCATAGCAGGAGGCACTAAGGTGAACCGCATAGATTCCATTCCGGCATCAAGTACTTCGGCAAATCTCTTTGGCGAAACAGCTTCCTCTCCAATCATTTCGACATATTGATCAAGAAGCTCCATAATTGCATTCCATGCCTGTCCATGTTCCCGGGCTTTAACGAGATTTCCGCGTTCTTCCTCATATACTTGCCATGCTTCTAATTTAGCCGGAATGTCTAACTCCTCGAGAAGCAGGTAGATCGCTTCACAGTATTGCCTGCCCGTTTCCGCCTTCTTCAATCTCCTTGAGAGTCTTAATAAAGGTGAAGTAATCATTTCCCGAAAATCATTGAGCTCCTGTTCGGTTTTCTTTTCGCTATCTGTTTGTACGATTGTTTCAAATTCCAGCCCTCTAATTCTGCGATAGATCCATCTATTTTTTCTAGTCCATCGATCCCCTTGGATGCCATAGGCAAGTACATAGTTTTCAAGACGATCCATTTGTTCACGCAGCACACTCGCTTCTAATTTTACCGGAAATAACAGCTCCGTCTTTACCGCTCTGAAAATCGGCTCATACCGCCAATTTCCATTAATAATTTCCAGGCTTGAGCGGATAAATTCTACAAGTGGATGGTTCAGCATCGTCCGCTTTTGGTCAATGAAAAAGGGAATTTCATAATCTGTAAAGATCGTTTCTATCATGTCATTATAATCTTGAACATTCCTTGTAAGGATGGCCATATCCCTATACCGATAGCCTTTTGTACGAACCAGCTGATTAATATGCCTTGCCACACCTTCAATTTCTGCTCTTCTATTCACTGCCTGTCCAATATGAATCGATGTTTCTCCCTTATAGCTAACTGCTGGGCGTATATCAAATTTCGCTTCAAGATGCACTAATGAAGAATCAGTCCATCTCTTCGACTCTGTCAAAAAAACTTCTTTTGTTTCAAGACTATTTCGTGCAGCTATTTCATATAGTGTCTGGAAATTTTCTCCGGACATGCGAAATAAATGAAGTTCGTCCGGAGGAGTATGTTTAAAAGGCTGATCAAGTGTAAGGGATATCGTTACCTTTTTACAAAGCTTCATTAACTGCTCGATAATTAAATATTCCTGTGGGGTGAAGCTATGAAATCCATCAATATACACGGTTGCCATTTTCAAATAATCAGAGTCAGCTGCTTTCTCTATGAATAGACGGAAATAATCCTCTGAATCTACATATTTACCAAAAAGAGAATCTTCGAATGATTGATAGATTAATTCAAGATCATGAAGCTTATCTTGAAGTGCTTTATTCGTTTTTCCCCCAGAGGACAGTTGCACTTGTCTCTCTGCAAGCTCTGCTGGCTGAATACAATAGCGCTTAAACTCTGTCATCATTTGTTCCATTTGCTGAACAAAGCCATTTTTATCGGCAGCTCGCTGGAATAGCTTAAGTTCATCTTTCTTCTCTTCAATTATTTTTCGAATAAGCATGCTAATTCCAACGCTATTTAAGTGATATCGATTCATCCCGCCCGTATCTTGAAGAATTCGCCAAGCCAGCCGGGTAAAAGAATATACTTGGCTCCTAATCATCCCGCCTAAGTCAGGTGTTGTAATTAATTTATATTCAGATTGAAATGTCATTTGTTCTGGAACTAGATAAATGATTGGATCGCCCTCAGGTGCTATTCTCAATTCATCACGAATTTCATTCAAGCAGAATTCTGTTTTTCCGCTGCCTGAGCGTCCAATTAATACGCGAACGGACATAGTGTAACCTCTCTTCCTTTCCCATAATACGGACTATCATTTAGTTACTATTTTATCATAGAAGGATAGTCTTTTTTTGTTTGGCCGCTTGTTAAATAAATGGAAATCTAGACGGGCTCTTCCTTTCGATAAAGGAAACACGGTTAGCGTGAGCGAACCGATAGTGACTTATCACAGGAAGGAGACCTGAAGTTTGAAAGACGATAGGCGCTGGAGCTGGACTACCTAAATTTGAAAAAATATAATTTCTTATTCTTAAATAGAAAAAGGACTCAAACTGAGCCCTTATCTGTTCTTAGAAAGAAATATCCATTTCATCCATTGGCCAGTATCTTAAATTGACCTTCCCTACAACCTGATCCACTGAGATGAAGCCAAAGTGGCGGCCATCCCAGCTTTCAAGCCGGTTATCACCGAGTACAAATAGCTTTCCTTCTGGAACTGTCTCCACGTTCCACTTCTCAAGCAATGTAAAGTCACCCGTTAACTTGCTTCCGAATGCTTCTTCCCGCTGCTTTTCTAGATAAGGTTCCTCTATCTTTTTCCCATTGATGTAAAGTTCATCATTACGATACTCAACCTTATCTCCAGGAAGCCCAATGATTCTTTTCACAAAATCCTCTTCCTTATTATGATGAAAAACAATTACGTCAAAGCGATTCAATTCTCCAATTTGATAGCTGATTTTATTGACAATTAGCTTATTTCCATTTTCAAGTGTAGGCTCCATTGATTTCCCTTCTACAACATAATTGGAAATAAAAAATGCTCGAATAAAAACAAATATAATTAATCCGATCCCAAATGCCTTGATCCATTCAATGCCTTCTTTTTTTACTGACTCTTTCAATCTTACATTCACCATCCTTCTTATTTTTCATAATTCCGGTGTTTTTTTGTACTTATATTCATTTTTATTTCTATCCTTTTTCCAACATACCACAGAATAAATATGATTACTCCTACGATAGCAGTCCGAGCTGGCTGTGTAATCAATGACTTAATATCATAACCTACAAAACTCATCGTAAAAATCATCACCATTTTTCCTGTTAATACGGCTAGCATATACTGGGCAATACTAATTTTTGATAACCCAGCTACAATATTTACAACGGCAGAAGGAGTGAATGGAAAACATAAAAGGATGAATAATGGACCGAAACCATGTCTCTCTACCCATGCCATGAGCTTTTGAACCTTTGGGCTCTTTTTTAGAAATCGCAGCATTCTTTTCTGCCCATATTTCCGAACAAGCAGAAAGACTAGAAGGGCACCGACCGTTGAACCTATCCATGATAATAAAAAACCAAACCACAATCCAAACGCATTTGCATTTGCCATGACAAATATAAAGAGTGGAAGAAAAGGCAAAAATGCTTCAAGCATTGGAAGCAAGAGCCCTGGCAACGGACCGAAGGAACGGTATTTTTCGATTAAATCCATAATATTTTCAAGTGTAAACAAATCTTTAAATAATTCGTAATCCATGTAAAATCTCCTTGAATAGAGCTAGACAATATTTAAAGTTTATCCCAGATTAACGGACTGTGAGACCCTGCTTCAATAAGTGAAGGAACGAGAAATTCTAAGTCGGGGATCAACAGCCTGTAAAAATAGTTTAACTAACAATCAGCAGGGATGATGCCCCCGCTGGCTTAATATTTATTGAATTACCTCTTGTCCTCTTATTGTACACTTATTTTCTGAAAAAGAATTTTATTTAGTGAAAAATTCACGAATTGCTTGTTTATTTTTTTCAAAGTCTATTGCTAAAACAGAACCGACCCCACTTATTCTCTTATCTTGATAGGATCCATCTACTGGAATCCTCATTGTTTCAATATCACGATTCTTTGCAGAAATGAACTCTTTTCCAATATACAGGATATCCTTTGTAGCCATGTTCGTATTGACAAATGGCGTCATCACTCCTACTAGTTTAGGCAGCTTCGCCACTGTTTGAAAACTCATCATTTGATCAGCCAAAACTTGCATCGTCTTTTGCTGGCGTTCAACCCTGCCAAAATCACCAATGGCATCATGACGAAAACGCACATACCCAAGAAGATGCTCCCCATCAAGCCTTTGTAATCCAGGCTCAAGCTGTACCCCGATATTAGCCGACATGGCCTTTTCAACTTCAATTTCTACCCCTTTTGGAAACGCCTCATCTATAAGATGAATGAACCCCTCAAAGTCTATTATTGAATAATATTGAAGGTCAATATCAAAATTCTCTTTGATCGTTTGTCTTAATAACTCAGGTCCGCCTAATGCAAAGGCTGCATTAATCTTATGTTTTCCATGACCAGGAATGTCCACATATGTGTCTCTCATAATAGATAGTAATTTATATGTCCCTCTATCTGGATGATATTGGGCAACCATAATTGTATCTGCTCTTGAACTTTCCTTCCCGTGTGAATCACTTCCTAAAAGGAGAATGCTTGTCCCTCCATACGGATCTTTATCACCATTAAATTCATATTCTATAGCTTCGCTATCTACTTTTTCTTTCGATTGCGCAACACCTTGTTTAAATTGATAATATGAATAGGCCAGAGTCCCAGCCAATAATAGAAAAAGAATGAGGACGAATGTCTTCCATTTCTTTCTTTTCGGTTTTTTATGCTGATATCTTTTATCTCTCATATTAATAATTCCTTCCTGCTTTTTTCAATTTCTAACCTTCAACAATATATGACTACTTATTTAGTAAAAAAGTTTCTTTTTGTTTGCTGGTATTTCTTGTATATTCATTATCCCCTTTAATATCTTATATTTGCAAATGCTGAATCAGAAAGATAAGCAAAAGCACCTTTATAACAATCAAACTGCACTTGTATCACCCCGGGCAAGCATAAGACAAGACTCACGAATCGGTTGTTCTTTCTCTCTTTAGGGAGGCTTGTCTTGTGAGCTTGAGGCGGACAAAAACGCGGCTGCTTTCCAAATGCATCAACTTTTAATAATGCTCGAGGTTTTCCTTGTCCTGTCGCAATGCCAGCACTGGCGTTTTGTAACCGGGAGCAGGCCGCTTCCGCTAGACAAAAATAAAATCGCAAACCTAATAAAAGGTTTGCGATTTTATTTCTATTTCAAATATTCATTAAACCAGTCTGCAATGTAGTGTAAGCGGCTGATTCGCAGATTTGGCTTTCCACTTCTTGAAAGCTCATGATTAGCTTCAGGAAAACGGATAAATTTAGCTGTTTTCTTCCGGTCTTTTAAAGCAATAAATAACTGTTCTGCCTGTTCAATTGGACAGCGGTAATCCTTTTCGCTATGCAGGATGAGGAGCGGTGTTTCCACCTTATCCACATAGGCGAGCGGTGAATGCTTCCATAGTGTTTCAATATCATTCAAGCTACTCTTAATTTGCCAATCAGTAAAATAATAGCCAATATCACTTACACCATAAAAGCTAATCCAATTGGAAATGGAACGCTGAGTCACAGCAGCCTTAAAACGGTTTGTATGACCGATAATCCAGTTCGTCATAAAACCGCCATAGCTGCCGCCTGTTACACCTAAACGATTCTCATCAATAAAATCAAAGTTTGCGATCGCATAATCCACTGCATCCATAAGATCCTCGTAATCTTTTCCGCCATAATCCCCTCGTACTGCATCAACAAACTGCTGGCCATATCCATGGCTTCCCCTTGGATTTATATACAATACAGCGTACCCTTGAGCAGCTAGACATTGAAATTCGTGAAAATACGTATTCGCATACATTGCATGCGGGCCACCATGAATTTCAAGAATTAATGGAACCTTGTCCCCTTCTTTGAAATGAACTGGTTTCATCACCCAGCCATGCAAGTCCCAATGATCTGAAGATGAAAATTCAATCGGCTCTGCCTCCGCTAGGATGGTTTCTTGCAAGAATGCTTCGTTTACGTTTGTCAGCTGCTCTAGCTCTCCTGAAGTCACGTGAAGCACAAATAGATCTCCCGGGTGCGACGGCTTGCTTAAGGCTACGACTGCACGATCAACTTTCCCGCCAGTGGAGAGTCCGTATACATGCTGGGCGTCGAGCAAAGCCGGATATAGCTCACCTGCTAATGTCCCATAATAAACAGCCGTATTGCCATGATCTGTAGCTAAGAAATAAAAGCTGTGATTATCCTCCCCCCATAGAACCCCTGGCGTGACTGCTCCTTGCTGGAAATCACCAATCGCATAATCTCCAATTAGTAAATCAGAATCCTGCGTTAGGCAATCAAGCTTCTCAGCTTCCATGTCATATATCCAAATTTTTGAGAGTGTCGCATTTTTATATTCCCTTTCATGTCCTAACATCCCAATATATTTCCCATTAGGGGACCATGTTGCACTTCCAAAGTATCCTGTACTTTCTGTCAACTGTCTTGCTTCTTTTGTTTCTGTATCGATGAGGTAAACATCACTCAGGAATGACTGATCCTTCTCCTCGCTTAAATCAGCTGTAACCGTTACATATTTTCCGTCTGGCGACCATGATTGCAGCTGATAGTCGTGCTCACCTGCCGTGAGCAAACTCCTTTCCTCTGTTCGAATATCTACGATTGCAACCTGGGTGTAGTTTCCATCCCAAAATCCATCGGAATCTGATTTATATTTCATTTTATCCACTTCAAGCGGTACAGGCCTTTTATCTTTTCTTTCTTCACTTTTATTAGATGACGATAAAGATTCACCATTTTTTAATGCCGCATTAAAGGCAATTTTCATCCCATCAGGCGACCATACAGGGTTTGCTGCACCATTTGGGCATGTTGTTAATTGGCGGGCTTCCCCCCCTTTTACATCTAAGACATAAATTTGTCCCTTTCCGTTTCGATCTGATACAAACGCTACCTTCTGCCCATCTGGAGACCATCTAGGTGAGTGGTTTCGAGTTTCACCAAATGTCCATTGAACAGGCTCACTCTTTTCATTTATATTTATGTAGTATAGATGGGAAGAATATTTATTCTCCTCTTCCAGCATTACCGTTTCAACAAATACACAATCTCTCCCATTGCTAGCCAGCTGGGGATCTGCTACTGATTTCAATTGATAAAGATCTTCCGCTTGTATAGACCGTTTTTCTGTCATTATTTTTCATCCTCCTTTTGTATGATCTTTTTTATTTCGACAATAGAATTAATTTCCCTGCTTCTCTTTTATTTTCATTTTAAATATTGGCAAATTCGACAAAGAATGCCTCTTGCAAACGAAATAATTTATCTGTAAAATTAGAACAAGTGTTCTGTTTTATTTTTTGAATGTATGAAGGAGGAAGGGAATATGACAAGAATTCCTGAGGAAGATCGCAACATACTGGAGCAGGCTATTTATTTACCAATGGTGCTGACGATTTTAAATCGTGATCTGACTGTCATAAATAAGAGCTCTTTCAAACTCCCGCAGCCCTATTTAAATTTAGTTGAGGAAACAATGAAGGTCATTCAGAAGGAATTATCGGCAGTCAAACTTTACATGAGCAAGAATAAGCTTAAAGTACAGCAGTTAAAGCGGGATGAAGCTTTCACGATGTTCCTATTTCTGTATAAAGGTTATGAAGAACAGCACAATTACTTCAACCCACGTATTCGCAACAAGGTGCAAGAGCTGATGGATTATTATTTATATAAGCGGCATATGAGCAGTTATATAAAGAGCCCGAAAAACTAAAGGTGAAGGAAGAGTGGAAAACATGCCCCCTTAGCCCTTAAAACCTCTAGTCCGATATTTGCTTGCCCTTTCTAATGCACCTATACTCCTTGTCCCATTAAAAAAATACAGTGCTTTCCGTTCTGATTCTTCAATCCTGCTAATGAGCGTTGTTCTTAAAAGAGCTGTTCTTAAAACCTGATTGTTGAAGGAATTGAAAGATACCGGTATAATTTTTGATTGTTTATTTTTAAATATTACCTCCGTATTGCCCCTATCGAAACGGTGGTAAGAAAGAATATGTTCAGATGAAATCCATATGCATTGTGAGTTGCTCGCTGAAGTAGTTGGAAAAAAATAAATGAAGTTTGTGGGGTCAATAGTAATTGGTGCTTTGTGGGTAATTCCAGTTAATTGACGGGTTCCTTCTTTACGCCCATCATAACTAGAACCAAAAAATGTACAGCTCTTTTTAATAATATCAATTGGTTTAAATGGTGATATAAATTCATCCTCCAGCTCCCAAATTTGCGAATAAATTTTCGAACCGTATGCCAGAGGCATGACAACCATCGTATTCGGGTTAATTTCATATTCATCAATTAAAGAGGATATTTCTTGGCCATTCATTTCTTCAACTCCCCTATATAAAGTTTCGCCTCCATCATATCAGGTTTATAGTAAAATAATTCATTTTTTTCAAAATGTTACTAATTTGTTCAAAATCTCCACGAAAATAATTTTCGAAAAATTCAAAATTAAGTTGAATAAATCAAGGTAACTCCATATAATAGTAAAAAGCATTGAGGTGATTTTCATGAATGAAAAATCATACACCGAGCTGATGAAAAAAAGCGCTATGAAAAAGAAGCAACTAAAGGAGTCTTTTGTATTAGATCTCTACATTGATATGCTGCTTTCGGAAATTTTACTCAAAAAAGAAAAAGCAAAGCTGATGGAAAAAATCGATGAAGCCATTGATACAGAAAATAAACGAGCATTTAATTCTCTTTCTAAACAATATTTGGAACTTACTAAACGTTTCGGCACGTAGCTTCTATCGATACATCCCCCGGTATTATGCCGGGGGATGTATCTTTTTCATTCGTTATAAGGAGCAAAGAGTATAACCCTAGTATTGAAGAATTGTCTGGCGCAAGCGTCCTATCTCGTATCAAACTTCAGGTCCTTCCAATGATAAGTCGACATCAATTTGCTCCGCTCATTGTATTTCCTTCATCGAAAAAACCGGCCCTTCCAATTTTTCCGGCGAAATCAAGGCGCTTCCGCTTTTCTTGATTTATGATTGATTTCATATTCTTCTAACATCGAGATGCGTTCGAGCATTGTAGGGTGTCCATAACGGAAAATTTTCACAAGCAACGGCGGGTTCACTTGACTTAAACCTGCGCGAGTCAATTCTTGAAATGTACCAATCGCTGCATCTGTATTCTTCGTCATTTCTATTGCATATTTATCTGCACGTGATTCCTGATATCGGGAGACGAAATTGGAAAATGGGCTTGAAATAAATAATAGCATAGAAAGAATCATTAAAAACACCGGAAGAGAACGAATGTCATTTACCGCTGGAACCTTAAGCACTTTCCCCCATTTGCCGATTACATATTCCATAATCCTTGCTGATAAATAAAGCCCAATAAGTGATAGAAGCAAATAACCGGCAATTCCAAAGTAAATATGTTTTTCAACATAATGAGCCATTTCATGGGCCATAATAAATAAAATTTGATCATCATTCAATCGGTTTAATGTTGTATCCCAAAGAACAATTCTCGAATTAGAACCAATTCCATTTACATATGCGTTAAGGGAATTCGTTTTTTCCGCCATATTCACTTCAAAAACATGTTCAGCAGGAATGTTGGCTTTAGCAGCCAGTTCTAAGATTTTTGCTTCCAGCTCTTTGTTTTTCAATGGATAAAAATCATTGTAAAGCGGATCAATAACAACTGGCTGAAGAAACATCATAAATAAAGTAAATGGAATAGACAGCAGCCATGCATACAGCCACCAGCGTTTGCGGCTTTTATTGATGAGCCAATAAAGAACACCGACAATAATGATCATCATCCCAAAGTTAACCCAAAAATCGATAAGCTCATCCTTCATCCAGCTGCTAAAGCTTTGTGTTGAAATATTATAGCTTTTGGAAAGGGAGTAGCTAATGTAGCTTAACGGTGTTGTAGCAGCAAATGCAAAGAGAGAAAGCCAAAAAAGATAAATAGCAGACTGAACAGCCTTAAATTTTGAAGACTGCCCAGCCCATTTTTTAAAAGCATTTCCTAGCCCAAGAAGGAGGACAAATAAATAAAATAGCCATTCAAACGGCGTTGATAGGAAAAACAATAAATTTCTTACTTTTGAATATTCCTCGCTTAACATGAGCTCTCTTCCATTTAAAAATGTAGCAGGATCGGCCCTTGTACCTTCATACTCAAACTGCAGACTTGTATCTGCAAAGTGAAATAAATACCAATAAAAAAATAGCCCATATATGACATATGCTAGAATTCCATAAAAGCCAATTTTCCTTGCCATTTCGCTCCCCCCAATTTGTACAGCCTTTCAATATTTAGTTTAGTATAAAAAATCATATTTAGAACTACTTGTCTGCGGAAATCAGTCACTCACTATATAGTTTGTACGATTTTTACACAGCAAAACCGGTTTTCATAGAAAACCGGTCTTTTCATTATATAATAAAGGAGTAGACAGATAATACAGCGATTGCACCTAACACGACCACAATAACATTTGCGCCTAGATAAGCAACAAGAAATGCGGCAGCAGCACCAAGTATTCCAAACCAAATATCTTCTTGAATGAATAATACACCAGGAAAAATAAGAGCGCCTAATGTAGCGGATGGAACATTTTTTAATACACCTTGAAGAAACGGGGGAAGCTCCTTTCCTTTAAAAAGGGCAAACGGCAGCATTCTTGGGATATAGGTGACCACGCCCATTCCAAGAATCATCCAGACAATTTCGCTACTCATGTCCTTCCCCCCTTTGCTTTTTCTTTAAACCTTCAATAATTTCAACGAGAACGGCGGATAGCAATGTAGCAGCAACAATAGCCCATCCAGATGATAAGGCATTGGTTAACGTAAAAATCGTGTTAAAACAAGCAGCTAGAGCAGCAAGGTACACAACCTTGATGCTTTTTTTCATAGATGGAACGAGTAAACCGATAAACATCGCATAAAGAGCAACTGACATACTCTCCTGCAATGTTTGCGGCAAACTAGCGCCAATTAAGAAGCCAATTCCTGAGCAAACAACCCAGCTCACATATGAAATAAGGTTCAACCCAAACATATATCCGGATGTAACCGTTCCTTCTTTCATCGCAGCAACAGAAAAGGTTTCATCTGTTATCCCAAAGGAATAGATTGCTTTATTAATGAAATGATCCTCTTCACTTTTTTCATTTAACGCCGTAGACATAAGGAAATGCCGAATATTTACAATAAATGTAGTTAAGATGATTTCAACGATCCCTGTTCCTAACGTTACTAAGCTTAACGAGATATATTGTGAGGCACCGGCGAAAACAACCAAGCTCATGAGCACTGTTTCGCCAATGGAAAGACCTGTCGTTTTAGCTAATAGCCCAAAGGTTAGTGCAATCGGAGCATAGCCAATTGCAATGCTGATTCCTGCTTGTATCCCTTTCCTAAATTCTGATGCAGACCTATTTACTGCTAGTTCCGCCATGAAGTCACCGCCTTTTCCATCTGAAATTTCTAATAATTAGTTTTAAAAATATACTATAATAGCTATAATGGATAGTATAAAAGACATTTAGTTGATTATATTATACATATGTGCGTTATAATAAACAACTATTCCGGAGGAAATAATGGAGAATATTCAAAAAAACATCGGAGTCAACCTAAAGAATATTCGTAAAACAAGAGGATATAGTTTGGATACGGCAGCTGACATTACTGGGGTCAGCAAAGCCATGCTTGGACAAATAGAACGCGGGGAGTCCAATCCAACCGTCACAACATTATGGAAAATTGCGACAGGGCTTCAAGTCTCATTTTCTTCCTTAATTAGTGAAAAGCCCTCAGATGTTCTTCAAGTTGATTTACAGGCTATTTCACCAATTATCGAAAGTAATGGAAATTACCGGGTATACCCCACTTTTCCATTTGACCCGCGAAAAAAGTTTGAAATATTCATCGTAGAAATTGAGCCTGGCTGTCAGCATACGGCAGATAAGCATAATGAAGGCGTGGAAGAGTATGTTACGGTCATGACAGGCAAACTTGACATGCATATCGGTGAGCAGAAAATCCAAATCGAGCAAGGGAACTCGCTCCGTTTCTTAGCAAACAAGGCTCATACGTATAAAAATAGCGGATCAGAGATTATCAGACTTCAGGTAGTCATGTATTATCCATAATTGAAAGGCATATCACAAATGGCGTGATATGCCTTTTTAAATGGAACGATTACTAGTGCACTTATCTAGCACTTTTTTTATTTTATCTAGTACTTTTTACGACTTATCTAGCAAGTTTCAAATCTTATCTAGCACTTTTTAAGATTTATCTAGCAAGTTTCATATTTTATCTTGCATGTTTACCAGTTTATCTAGCAATTGCACTTTTAAATGAGTACCGCCTTATCACTGTTCATCTTCTCTCCACGAATCCGCTGAAATTCTTCTAATAGCTTTTCAACTGTTAAGCATTGCTTCTGTTCATCATTTGCCTGAAAAATTAACTGTCCTTTATCCATCATAATCAAGCGATTACCGAGATCCAAAGCCTGCTGCATGTTGTGGGTGACCATCAAGGTCGTAAGCTGATAGGTTTTGACAATTTCCTTCGTAAGTGCAGTAATCAGTTCTGCACGAGCAGGATCCAGGGCAGCCGTGTGTTCATCAAGAAGGAGAATTTTCGGTTCAGTGAACGTGGCCATTAATAAGGACAGTGCCTGCCTTTCTCCTCCTGATAACAAACCAACCTTTGCCTGCAGGCGATTTTCCAAACCAAGATGAAGGGTTTCTAGCTTTTCCTGAAAGAAGCTTCGCCTCATTTTCGTCACACCTTTTTTAAATCCGCGTGAAGATGTTCTTGAAAAGGCAATGGCAAGATTTTCTTCGATCGTCATTGCCGGAGCAGTTCCGGCCATCGGATCCTGAAAGACACGTCCAATTAATCTTGATCGTTTATGCTCCTTCACCATCGTAACATCTTTTCCGTCAATGAGGACTTCCCCTAAGTCTGGTATCATTTTTCCAGAAATAAGGTTCATGAGCGTTGACTTACCTGCCCCATTACTGCCGATTACTGTCATGAAATCACCAGGCTTTAAATAAAGCTCCATATTTTTTAAGGCAACTTTCTCATCGGGTGTGCCCTCATTAAATACCTTATGAATCTGTTTTAATAACAGCAAGCTGTTCACCACCCTCATAAGCTTTTTGAACTGCCCGACGTTTTTTCCGCTGTCTTTCCCTTTGCTTTTCAAGAATTTTAGGGATAATTAGTGCACATACAACAATTAATGCAGTAATAAGCTTCATATCTCCCGCTTCAAGAAATTCAACCCGGAGTGCAGCTGTAACAATGATTCGGTACAAAATGGCTCCGCCAATGACAGCTAAAGTTGCCCTAACAATTGTTTTTGCACCGAAAATCGCTTCGCCAATAATAACTGAAGCAAGCCCAATCACAATCATCCCGATGCCCATTCCAACATCACTGAACCCGTTATACTGCGCTACTAAAGCACCTGAGAATGCGACAAGTGCATTGGAAAGTCCAAGCCCTATAATTTTCAGCAAATCCGTATCCGCTGAAAAGCTGCGAATCATCGTTTCGTTATTCCCAGTTGCTCGAATTGCAAGACCAATATCTGTTTTTAAAAATAGATCAATGTTGACTTTAACAATAAATGCCAGTATCAGCATGAGAATAAGAATTCCCCATGTTTTCGGTACAAAACCAGTCGCCGATAACACCGTTTGCAGCATCTCATCCAAACCAAGGCTTTGCCAAAAAGCCGTTAACTTTGTCATTACTGTCTCTTCCGCAAGAAGGGGAACATTGGACTTCCCCATAATTCGCAAATTAATAGAATATAAAGCAATCATCATAAGAATTCCGGATAAAAGCGGATTTATTTTTCCCTTCGTATGGAGAAGCCCTGTCATACAGCCTGCTGCAAATCCGGAAAATATTGCGGCAAGCGTCGCAATAAATGGGTCTGTCCCTCCTACAATAAGGACTGCCGACACAGCCGCACCTGTGACAAAGCTTCCATCTACAGTTAGATCAGGGAAATCAAGTATTCTAAATGATAGATAGACACCTAATGCCATTAAAGCATAGATGGCACCTGCTTCTATCGAACCAAAAATAGCTGTTGGCATTGTTCTCATCCCCTCTGATGGTTTGAAAATATATGTTGTCTTTTGCAAATACTGCTGCTCACTATTATTTTTTGCTTTTGCAAATAAAAGCTTTCTCTATTATTTCCCTTCGAAAAACTCTGCAATTTCTCCCCACTCTTGTTTTACTGCAAGCCCTTGTGCCTCAGCAGCCTTTTTATTAATAACTAACTTCAAACTTCCGGGAAGCTCAACTGGAATTTCGGATACTTTTTTATTTCCTTTTAATATTTCCACAGCCATTTTCCCTGTTTGGTAGCCAAGATCAAAATAGCTAAATCCGCTTGCAGCAATCGCACCGCGCTCCATTGAGTCCAATTCTCCCACAAATAATGGGATCTTCTCACTATTTGCAACTGAAATAACAGATTCTAATGCTGAAACAACTGTATTATCTGTTGGTACATAGATGGCATCAACACGACCAACTAAGGATTCAGCAGCCTGTTTCACCTCAGCAGAAGTGGACACTGACGCTTCGACAACAGTTGCACCTTTTTCCTCTGCAAGTGCCTTCACTTGATCTACCTGTACCTCAGAGTTCTGCTCTCCTGCATTAGAGATGACACCGATATTTTTTGCCCCTGTTTGTTCCACAATAAAGTGAATCGTTTTGGCCGTTCCATCTGGATGGTTGTCTGTTGTTCCTGTAATATTATCTCCTGGTTTATTTAGTGCTTCTACTAATCCTGCACCAATTGGATCTGTTACAGAAGTGAAAAGAATCGGAATATCCTTTGTTGCATTTAAGGCACTGACAGCACTTGGTGTTGCATTTGCAAAAATTAAATCAACCTTGTCTCCGACAAAGTTATTCGCTATCGTCTGCGTGTTATTCATATCCCCTTGTGCATTTTGGAAATCGTATTCTACATTTTCTCCCTCTTTAAACCCTTCCTCTTCCAATGCTTTTTTAAATCCTTCTGTTGCCGCATCAAGGGATGGGTGTTCAGCAAATTGTGTTAAGCCAATCTTGTAGGTTTTTCCCTTTTCACCCTCTGCAGCATTTCCTTCCGTACTTTCACTGCCACATCCGCTCAATAACGTAACACCTACTAAACTAGCAGCTGCTAGTATTTTTAATTTCTTAATCATTTATCGCACCCCTTTTTCACTTAAACGCTTTTATGCTTTTATTCACTAAATTATAAGTCTACTAAAGATAGAAATTCAAGTACTTTTTACTATTTTCAAAAAATTTTTAAAAATAACAATAAAAAAGAACATGGCCCATTCTGCCATGTTCTCTCTATTTAAAGCTGCTGTTTCCTTATTTCCCTTTAAATTCTGGCTTTCTTTTTTCTGAAAATGCTTGAAGAGCTTCGATTCGATCTTCTGTTGGAATAATAACTTCATATGCCTTCCTTTCGATTTGCAGACCTGTCTGCAAATCTACATTCATTCCTTGTTTGACTGCAAATTTTGCTTGCTGAAGGGCTAATGGACCGTTCGCCAGCATCTGTTCAGCAAGCTCAAAGCATGTATCCATTAAGTTTTCTGCATTGGTTACCTTTGTTACTAATCCGTAATTTAAAGCCTCCTCAGCACTTAAACGTTTTGCTGTTAAAATTAATTCAAGCGCCTTTGCTTGACCAATTAAGCGCGGCAGTCTTTGTGTTCCCCCTGCACCTGGAATGATCGCTAAGCTCGTTTCTGTCAGTCCCATCTTTGCATCTGAAACAGCAATCCGGAAATCACAAGATAGAGCTAATTCCATTCCTCCGCCGAATGCGAAGCCATTTATCGCAGCAATTGTTGGCTGAGGGAGCTGGTCAATAAGTGAAAACACCTCTCCAATCTTATATATATTTCGGCGTACTTCCACATCTGATAAAGTTTTTCGCTCCTTCAAATCAGCACCTACACTGAATGCCTTTTCACCTGAACCTGTAAAAATGATGATACGGACCTCGGGATTCGTACGTAATTTCTCAATTGAATCCTGCAGCTCAGTTAACGTTTCATAATTAAAAGCATTCAATGCAGCTGGTCGATTAATCATCACCACAGCAACATGCTTTTTCAATTCAATATTGATTGAACTCAAAAATGATCCACTCCCTATTATTTACTACACCTTCCAATTCGTGAAAAACGATATAATTTCCTTCAAAATTCTGAAAAAAGCAGGCAGGAATCATTTGATTTCCTTGCCTGCTTTCCCATTTAAGCTAATTAGCATCTATTGTAAAACTTGAGTTTTCAACGCTCTTCGCAGTATTTTTCCGGTTGTATTTTTCGGCAGCTCTTCTAAAAATTCAATGGAAGAAGGTAGCTTATATTTCGCCAAATGCTGTGAACAATAGTCCATTAGCTCATTTTCAGTTAAGCTTGGATTCTTTTTAACGACAAAGCATTTAACAGCCTCACCAAGATTCGGATCAGGGACACCGATCACAGCTGCCTCAACAACATCTGGATGGTCATAAAGCACCTCTTCTACTTCCCTTGGATACACATTATAACCGCCAACAATGATTAACTCTTTTTTCCGGTCAACGATAAAGAAGTAGCCTTCCTCATCCATTCGTGCTAAATCACCGGTATACAGCCAGCCGTCCTTTATGGTTGCTGCTGATTCTTCAGGCATTTTGTAGTAGCCCTTCATCACATTCGGCCCACGGACAATCAATTCTCCTACCTCACCGACAGGAACTTCATCACCAAGCTCATTGACGATTTTATTCTCGACATTCACAATCGATTGACCAATTGAGCCAGCTTTTCTTGGTTTGTCCAGCGGGTTAAAGCATGTAACAGGTGACGCTTCAGAGAGACCGTATCCTTCAGAAATCAGCACATTAAATTTTTGTTCAAAGTTTTTCAACAGTGCAACTGGCATAGCTGATCCGCCAGAAATACAAAGCCTTAACGAGCTTAAATCCCCGCCAAAGCTTTGTGCAAATTGAAGGAGGAAATTATACATCGTTGGGACACCAGCAAATACAGTTGGTTTATATGTTTCAACAAGCCTGAACATTTCCTTAGGACTGAATTTTGGATCGATAATGATCGTTGCTCCATTCATTAGCGGGGCATTCAAAGCAACAGTTAAACAAAAGACATGGAACATGGGCAAGGTTGTTACGACACGGTCATTTTCATTCATATGGAGATAATCGCTAACATCCTTCGCATTACTGTAAAGATTTTTATGTGTCAGCATGGCGCCTTTTGGCTTGCCTGTTGTACCTGAAGTATAAAGAATAATTGCCACTTCATCATCTGCTAATTCTGGTCCAGTGAAGTGTAAATCACCTGATGCCAGCACTTGTGAAAACGATTTCAATTTAGGAGATGCGGACAGAGCTGTAATATCAATACCTGATTCCTTCCCTTGAGGTGTTTCGCAAATAATATAATTCTCTACTTTTGGCAAAGCTGGGTGCATTTTTTCAATTAGCGGGAGAAGTAAATCAAGGGCTATCACTGCCTTTACATCTCCATTATTAACGATATAACCAATTTCATCAGGTGTATAAATCGGGTTGATTGGTATAACTGTTGCTCCAATACGAAGCGCTCCATGTAATCCGATCACAAAATGTGGAGAATTTCCTAGCAGCAAAGCAATATGATCGCCTTTTTTCACCCCTAATTGTTCAAGACCAGAAGCAAACTTCGTTACTGCTCCGTCCAATTCAGCATATGTACTTGATTGGTCCATAAAATAGTAAGCTGGTTTACTCCCCATTGTTTGTGCTGTTTCATGGAGCTGTTTTGTTAAATTCATATCCCTTTCCCCCTTCTGATGAATGAATAGTCATTCATTTTTATTTAAAAAATTTTCTAAATATATTATATTGAAAGAAAGTTATGTATTCAAGTAAAAAAGTTTTTAATGGTAATCTTCAAGTTATTCAAAATTCCACAAACAAAAATTTTTATATTAAAATAAAATCAAAACGCTTTTCTCAAACATTGTTGGAAATCAACATTGGTGGGCAGAGGTTGATTTCCACTCCTGGCTGCTCGCTTTCCGCGGGGTGGGCGCTGAGCCTCCTCGGCATAAATACGCCTGCGGGGTCTCACCTGACCCACACTTCCCGCAGGACGTTGAATAAGCTCCTTGAATACACACCGCACGAAGGAAATGCGGATGCATTTTCGAGGACTAGCACCTTCCGCTCCAATCAACTAGTCTTTTTGATAAATAAAAAACTTTAATCAAAAACAACAATTTTAAAAAAAACTGTCTAAATCAAAAACCGAACGGATGCCACCGTTCGGTTTTCCTATTAATGAATATATTCATCGCTAACTAAAATGTCTGAAATTGCTTCCGTCGGAATGATAAATTCAACAACACCCATATACCCCGGAGCCACCTCGTACTTATCAAAGGACATGACTAATTTTCCGTCATTATTAATATAGAAGCTTTGTTCTTTGCTAATAGTTTCAAAAAGTTCTGTAAGGTCTTCATCTTCAAGACCGGCCCCAGAAACCCAGTAAATTTTATTCTCATCCGCCTTCATTTGGTCACGCATTTGCTCTTTTATATTTTCAGTAATTGTATTCACATAACTTTCATCTTTAAATAACATTGGTAAACTTAACAAGATTTGATTTTTCTTATCAATTGTATCGTATTTCATAATCGTTGAAGATGAAGCAACTGTATTTACAACATATCTGCCGATTGAAAGAATCTGATCATTATCTGTTTTAACCTCATAACCGCTGTCAACACCTAGATGACCGCCGCCATTTTTCTCTAAATCCTTCATATCAGTCATGAAATCATCATACAGTTCTTTTCCTTCTTTTATATATTTATCATTTAAACTTTGTGCCAAGTCTTCATTTTCTAAATCTGATACTGCTGGTACTTTTATATCTGCCTGGTATTTTTCCTTATCCACTTTATATTCTGTAAAAGTTAATACCTTTACAATGCTTCCAACTACTGGAATTTCCGCCAAAGTGCTAGCCATAGCAGGGTTAATATTCAGTCCTCCGATAAAAAGAACTGCAGCTGCAGCTGTTCCAGCAATCCATTTATACCCATTTTTCTTCTTGCTCTTCTTTCCTTTTAATAATGCCCTCTCGACAATGAAATCCAGCTCATCCGGTATTTGAATGTTTTTATACTCCGTCTTCATCTGCTCTAGTTTTTTGTCCATTCTAGTTTGCCCCCTTAATGATTTCATCGTTCAATTCGATCCGCAATAGCTTCAATGCTTTATACAATCGAGTTTTTATCGTATTAACATTTTCATTGAGAACATCCGCTACTTCTTCAATTTTTAAATCCTCAAAAAAACGTAAAACAATAATGCTTTTGTATTCAGGAGATAATTGATCCAGCGCTCTTTCTAAATCAATATTCTCATAATGGTCTTCACTGCCTGAACTGATAAACTCCATTGTTTCCGCATCCACAATACTGACTCGTTTATGTTTCCTGAGAAAATCTAAGGAAGTATTGACCACTATTCTATAAAACCAGCTTTTAAGCGTTTTTAAATCCTGAAGAGAGTCAATAGATATGATTGCTTTATGAATCGAGTCTTGTACGATATCTAAAGCATCCTCAGAATTTTTCACATAGCTATAGGCTAGCCGATAAAAGTTCTCTTTGTTCTCTCTTATAAAGCTTGTAAATAATTCATCGTGATTAAATTTATTTTTCTTTCCCATGTCGCAAAAAGGCTCCTTTATTGCTATTAATTTGTATACAATTTAAAGACGCATCATCGGTAGTAAAAAGTTTTAGCATTTTATTGTAGATTATTGCTATTTAAATATATAGTTGGGTAGAGTTGATTTTTCCGCTCCCAGGCCCGCTCGCCTTCCGAGGATGCTCAACTGTCCCACACTTCCCGCAGGATGTTGAATAAGCTCTTTGAATACATACCGCATGAAGGAAATGCGAATGCATTTTCGCGGGTCTCGCAACCTTCCGCACCAATCAACCAACTTTATTAGCAACCGTTTGTCATACATAACCTATTTGAAAGCATCATTTTTTTATAAAAGATCCCTATTATTAACTTATGCTCATTAAAAAGAGCGTTCCCCGTAAGGAACACTCTCATGAATTTTAGTATATTAATTGTAGAAAATCCTCTTTTGTAATATTTCCAAAATAGTGTTTAATATCAATTTCTTCAAGTGCTTTTTCTAGTTCTGCCTTTTCATAGCGGACACCAATTAGTTTATTTTCGATATCGCTAACATCGCCAACACCGAAAAAGTCCCCGTATATTTTGCAATTTTCAACTTTGCCTTTATCCACATCCAGTCGAATATCAATGCCGCCAACTGGGAATCGATGGGAATGCTGCAAATTAAATTTAGGAGATTTCCCGTAATTCCAATCCCAGTTCTGATACCTTTCCTTCGATAACTGGTGGATTTTTTCCCAATCCTCGTCTGTAAGAACATACTCCTCGATTTGGTCCTTGCCGCCAAAAATATTTTCAAGCAGCAGGGCACGGAATTCTTCAATCGTAATGTTTTCTTTTAAAAACTCAGAAATATTTGCTACACGGCTGCGAATCGATTTGATCCCTTTTGATTCAATTTTATCCTTTTTCACCTTTAATGCAGAAACAACGCTGTCAATTTCGGAATCTAGCATCAGAGTACCGTGGCTAAACATTCTGCCCTTTGTAGAAAATTGAGCATTTCCAGAAATCTTTCTTCCTTCAACAGTGAGATCGTTCCTGCCGCTAAGTTCAGCATCTACCCCTAGCTTTCTTAATGCATCAACAACAGGCTCAGTAAACTTTCGGAAATTATGAAAGCTCTCCCCATCATCTTTCGTGATGAAGCTAAAGTTCAAGTTTCCTAAATCGTGGTATACTGCACCACCGCCAGATAGCCTGCGGACAACATGGATGCCGTTTCCTTCCACATATCCCGTATTAATTTCTTCAATTGTATTCTGATTCTTTCCGATAATGATGGATGGCTCATTTATGTAAAAAAGCAAATACGTCTCGTTAATAGCTAAATTTTTTAACGCGTATTCTTCGATCGCTAAATTTATTCTTGGATCGGTTATTCCTTTATTATCAATAAATAGCATAGTGATTCACTCCTTATAATTTAACGGACCATTGATAGGCAGCAAGCGCAATTGGGCCACTATACATATCTGCAGCTTCTTCCTTTAATTGCTCAATATTCCCGTAATGCGGCAGATGAGTAAGCAGAAGTTTTTTGACATTGGCTTTCTGTGCTAAAGTTCCAGCATCGTAGCTTGTCATATGCCCCGCATTTTTGCCATTCTGATGCTTATAAAAATTACATTCACACACTAATAAATCCGCCCCATTACAGAAAGGAACGAATTCTTCTTTGTACGATGTATCCGCAGTATAGACAAGGGATTTTCCGTCGGCCTCAATTCTCATCGCAAAGCACGGAACAGGATGATCCGTCTGTAAAAATTGTATCGCAAATGGGCCAATTTTTAAAGTTTGACCTGATTGATAAGCAATTCCCTTCGTAATCTCTTTATACGTTAATTTTGAAAACTCATTTTCATCTATCCCATGACCATAAATTGGAAGGTTTTCAGTCTTCTTTCCCAAAAAACCTTGAATAAGACGGGCATGCTGCAGCACACCAATATCTGCAATATGATCCGGATGATAATGCGAAAGAATGACCCCATTAATCTCTTCTGGCTGAATAATCTTTTGCATTTTCGCCAGAACACCGCTGCCGAAATCAATCATTAAATGGTATCCTTCATGTTCAAGCAAATAACCCGAGCTTGCTTCATCTGCCTTTGGATACCCGCCCCAGCAGCCGATTACTGTAAACTTCATGATTAGTTCTCCTCCTTCTATCTATTTCCTTGTTATTTTCGCCTAATAGCAGGAATGAAAAACATATTGTCATTACTAATATACATGAATGAGCCTATTTTTTCATTTCCAGTATTTTGTATCAAAACAGTCGTTGACATCACCTTGCTGTTATAATACAATTAAAGAAATCTTACTATTCAAACAAACACAAACTTTAGGAGGCTTTCAAAAATGATCCAAAACATTTTAGATTTCTTTAGAAATTTACCGGCAAAGCAATGTGTTGAGTGCGGGAAGGCAATAGAAGAACAGCATGAATGCTATGGAAACAAATGTGATCATTGTATGGGAGTTTCAGATATATAAGTACTTTTGCGTCTTTTCTTCAGGCTTTTTTCTAAAAAAAATGTAGTTTTTGACTATGTATTCTATTTATCAAAAAGACTAGCTGATAGGAGCAGTGGGACAGGTGAGCTCCCGCAAGAGCTTGTGCTCCGAGGATGCTCATTTCCCACCCGGCAGAAGAGGGAGCATCCTGAGCAGAAATCAGTCTCTTCCCACAAACGATTATTTTGCAGCATGTTTGCGAATAAGTCCTTATTTTTACTCATAAAAAAAACCAGCCGCTTCATTTAAAACGGCTGGTTTTTTCGTTTATTCCGCAGCAGCTGCTGCAGCAAAACGTTTTTTATGCATACCTGTAAAGAACGCAATCGTTCCTGCAATAAATAAGACAATGAAAATCGCTAATATTCCTACATTATGCCACATAAAGCTAATGTCACCGCTTGAAATAACTGCTTTAAATCCAGAAACAGTGTAAGTCATTGGCAAGAATGAGCTAATTGGCTGTAAGAAATTAGGAATTAACTCAAGTGGGAATGTACCTGCACTTGTTGTTAATTGCAGGATTAAGATGATAATCGCAATGAAACGTCCAGGATCCCCAAATGTTGTTACAAAGAACTGAATTAATGTAATGAATGTCAGACTTGTAATGATGGCAAAGAGTATAAATAAAGGTACACTTTGCACTTCAATTTTTAAACCAACAAACATAATCAGCACTGCGATTAGCGCTTGAATAATTCCAATTCCCATTAAGATAAGGAATTTACTTGTAAACCAGTTAAATCCGTTTCTCGGTACTCCAGCTGGTTCACGTAATGGAAAGACAATTGATAATAATAGTGCACCAACAAATAGACCAAGTGATAAGAAATATGGAGCAAATCCTGTTCCATAGTTCGGAACTTTATTGATCTTTTCATTATCCACCTTAACTGGTCCAGCCATCATGCTAAATGTATCATCAGTCGCATGAACAGATGATGCTTTATCAGCGCCGTCAGCTAATTTACTAGCTAGCTCTTCTGACCCATCATATAATGTTGCATTTCCATCTGCTATTTTTCCAGCACCATCTTTAAGCTGTGCTGTTCCATCTTTAATTGCTGCAGAACCGTCTTGTAATTGTCCAAGTCCCCCAGCTAATACAGTTGACCCAGCAGCTAATTGATCCGCGCCTGCTTTCGCATCTGCGAACTTCTCACTAAATGTATTCATTCCAGCTTGGAAGTCGTTTTGCCCTTTGGAAATTTCCTTGGCACCGCCTTCAAGCTTTTGGCTTCCTTTTGCAAGCTCATTTACACCTTGCTGAAGCTGTTTCTGTCCTGCGTTTAGTTCACCAATTTTTGCAGCAATTTCATTTCCGCCATTCGCAAGCTGACCAGCAGCACCGGCAAGTTCGGCTGTTCCTGTTTTAAGCTGATTCAATGCGCCTTCTAACTCTAAACGCTGTGGTGAATTTTCAGGAAGCTGACCAATTAATGCTTGGAGTTTCTCCTGAAGCACTGCCATTCCGCCATTAACTTTTTGCGCTTCTGTTTGCCATTGTTGCAATGATGTTGATAGTGTTTTCGCGCCAGCACCAATCTGCTCTGTACCAGTAACAACAGCTGGCAGCTTCTCATTGACTGCGCCTAAGCCTTCTTTTGTCTGATGAATACCTGCAGCCAGTTGCTCGTGGCCTGCTTTTAATTGTTCAGATGCTGACTTTAATGTATTCTGTCCTTCTTGCAGCTGACCCAGTCCATCTGCAAGAGTTTTCGTACCAGAAACTAATTCCTTAGAACCGTTATTAATTTTCCCTACTCCATCATTAAACTCAATTGATTTATCAGCCAATAAAGAAAGCTTATCATAAATAAGTGATGAGCCATCCTTTAGTTCAGCTGCACCTTCATTTATTTTAGAAGCACCGTCACTTGCTTGTCCCATTCCGTCTGCAAGCTCAGTCACTTTATCAAACATTGTTTCTGCATATGTTTCGGTTATCTTCTCTGAAATAGATGATTTTATTTTTTCAATAGCTGTTTCACCTATTTGCGAAGAAAGAAAGTTATAGCTTTCATTCGGAACATAGACAAGCTTTAACTTTTCAGGCTGATCATCAAGCAATGTAGTTGCATTTGATGAAAATTCTGATGGAATTTCAATTAGCATATAATATTTTTGATTTTTAAGGTCCTTATAGCCTTGCTCTTTGTTAACAAACTTAAAATTAAAATCTCCGCTTTCCTTTAATTTATCAACAAGTTCATCCCCAAGCTGAAGCTCTTTCCCTTCAAAATCAGCACCTTTATCCTCATTTACAATCGCAACAGGTAAATCTGCCAAATGATCATAAGGATCCCAAAACGCCCATAGGAACATTCCACTGTATAATACCGGAATAAATAGAACTGCAATTATTGGAATAAGAAGTTTTTTATTCCGCAAAACAGACAGCAATTCCTTTTTGAAAAGACTTTCTCTCAATGTTGTTGCCTCCTTGTTAAACTGACTGTTTTGTTCATTTAGTCAATATATTCCAAAAAACGAGGACTATCTGTTTGATAATCCCTTAAAGATGTACTGTTCAAATAACTTCGCAATTTCTTCCTTTTCTAATGGTTCATTTCGCTTTTCCCAATCAAAGATGAGAGCAACATAGAGCTTTAACATAATAAATGCTGTTACCTCAGGGTTGCATTCTTGAATTTCTCCTTTATCAATTGCAGCAATGATTTTCTCCTTTAAATAACCAAGAATGGCATCCTCTAGTTTAATCATTACCTCCATAACAGCAGGAGTCCCCATCTCTTTCTCTTCTTGGAAGAGCTTAATTGTCAGCTGATGCTTTAAGCGGAATTCCAAGATTTGATAAAGCCCGCGATGAACCTTTTCATGAAAAGAAAGTGTAGAATCCATTGCTTCATCAGCTGCTCGCTTCATTTCACTAATAAGCGAGCTAATGATTTCATCAAACAGTTCTTCTTTATTTTTAAAAAAAGTATAAATCGTTCCTTTTCCTACGTTCGCAATCTTTGCAACCTGATCCATTGTAGTTGCCTTAAAGCCAAACAATGAGAAGGATTTAGTAGCCGCCTCAATAATCAGTTGCTTTCGATCGATTGCCATTGCCTCACCTCTTTAAGAATGCATTAGCATTTGCTTTTGCAAGCAGACGCTAAAGCTAGAAAAAAAGAATAATTGACTAAATGAGTAATTTGGTCATTTTGTACAATATGTAATTTAACATACATTTATAATAAATGCAACAAAAAATAGTAAAAAAAAGCTATCACGAATGGATAGCTTTTTTATTTTTGCTATATAAGAATGATAATACTTGTTGAACAGCCTTTTCACCTTGATCAATACAGTCAGGCATCCCTAGGCCATCATAGGAGCTACCTGCAATATACACACCTGGGAGCTCAGCAGTCAGCTGACTCATCACATGATCGATACGCTCCTTATGACCAACGGTATACTGAGGCATGGAATCCTTCCATCTAGTTACTACCGCAAAGTCAGGAGCCATTGTGATATTCATCGTTTTATTTAAATCATTTAAGACGATCTTTACCATTTCATTATCTGATAGTTCGACTACCGCTTCATCACCAGGTCTCCCTACATAGCAGCGAAGCAATACCTTTCCTTCTGGTGCAGAATGCGGCCATTTCTTATGTGTCCATGTGCAAGCAGTAATGGTATAGTCACTATTTCGTGAGACAACAAATCCTGTTCCTTCAATATCTTTTTCAATCGCTTCTTTAGGAAAGGCAAGAGCAACTGTAGCTACCGATGTGGAAGGCATTTCCTTAAAAGCATCGAAAAAGCGATGCTGCTTCAACATAGACTGGGTAACATGATGCGGGACAGAAATAACTACACTATCAGCCAGTAATATTTCTCCGCCATCTAACTCAAGCTCATACCCGTCAGCATTTTTGTCAATCCCTGTGATCCGAACCCCTTTTATTACAGAATTCGGCTCCAATTTCTTCTCAATTGCATCGACAAATGACTGCAGCCCCGTCTTAAACGTTAGGAACATTCCTTTGTCTTTTTTCTCACTAGAACTTTTTGGCTGTGATGGGGTTGATTTTTTCATCCCCAATATCAGGCTTCGATATTTTTGTTCTACTTGATAAAACTGCGGGAATGTAGACATTAAGCTTAAATGATCAATATCTCCAGCATAAATTCCTGATAACAATGGTTCAATTAAGTTTTCAACTACTTCATCGCCTAATCTTCTCCGGAAAAACCCGCCAAGTGCCTGATCTTTCATTGCGTTTGACCGTGGCAGAACAAAATCTGCTGCAGCACGCAGTTTACCTGGAAATGAAAATAAGCCTGTTGTAATAAAAGGGGCAATCTGTGTCGGAATCCCCATTATGGACCCGCCAGGCATCGGATGAAGACGCTCTCTCGCTAATACAAACGATTTTCCTGCAGTATTTCTGATTAGTTCGTTTTCCATCCCAACCTCTTTAGCTAAGCGTGAGGCACTTTGCTTTCTGGCAAGAAATGAATCAGGACCTCTTTCGATAACAAAGCCTTCTTTAACAACCGTTTGCAATTTGCCGCCTAGCCGCTGTGACGCTTCAACAAGTTTCACATCAAGTGACAGACCCTTTTCACGTGCTTCTTTTTGCAAATAATAAGCAGTTGCTAAACCTGTAATTCCACCGCCGATAATGATAACCTTCTTTTGTTCTTCCGACACAGTTCTTCGCCTTCTTTACATTAGTTTCATTTATTGGCTAATTTGTTTTGGATCACCGTTGCAAGAGCATCGATAAATTCTGGCTGATCATTGGGCATCTCTGGACGATAATAAGCAGCCCTAATTTCTTCTGTAACAACTTTGCATTCATAATCATTATCATACAGCACTTCTAAATGATCTGAGATAAAACCGACAGGTGTATAAACAAATGATGTATAGCCTTCTTTTTCAAAAAGCTCTCTCGTTAAATCCTGTACATCAGGTCCAAGCCATGGTTCTGGCGTATTTCCTGCACTTTGCCAGCCAACTGCGTAGTTTGTGACTCCTGCCTGCTTGGCAATCATATCTGCCGTTTCCTTAAGCTGATCTGGATAAGGATCACCTAATTGTAAAATCTTTTCAGGCAAGCTATGTGCCGAAACGATGAGGACAGCCTTTTCTCGTTCTTCAGCAGCCATACTTTCAAATGTTGATTTCACACGATCTGCCCAATATTTGATAAATTTCGGCTCATTATACCAGCTTTCCACTGAATGAATGACTGGTCCTCCAATTTTCTCTGCTTCTTCCTTCGCCCGTCCATTATATGATTTTACGCTGAAAGTTGAGAAGTGAGGGGCAAGAACAAGACTGACTGCCTCTTCAATTCCATCTTCGTGCATTTGTTTAACAGCATCCTCAATAAATGGCTCAATATGCTTTAATCCAAGATACATAACAAATTCATATTCTTCTTGTATTTCATTCAGATAGGATTCAAGACCTTTCGCTTGATCCATTGTTATTTTTGCAAGCGGAGAAATACCGCCGATTGCTTCATATCTTCCGCGTAAGTCCTCTAGCATTTCCGGGGTAGGCTTTCTTCCGTGTCTAATATGAGTATAGTAACGCTCAATATCCTCTTCTTTATAAGGCGTTCCATACGCCATTACAAGTAAACCCATCTTCTTTCTTGTCATATTTATCCACCTCTTGTTAATCTTTAGTTCTACTTTCATTCTGTCAAAATAACGCAAGATATCCAACTAATATGATTCGAAAGTTCTACTTGCTTAATTTTGAAGCTGAATACTCATGTACAAATGCAGTTAAACGTTTTAATGTTTCTGGATTAACATCAGGGAATACCCCATGTCCAAGATTAAAGATATATCCCGGACGCTCCATTCCTTGATCTAAAATTTCTTTTGCTTTCGCTTCAATCACTTCCCATGGTGCAAGCAAAAGTGCCGGATCAAGATTTCCTTGGACAGCCTTCGTAATTCCTCTTTCTCTCGCTTCCCTGATTGGCAGTCTCCAATCTAAACCGACAACATCAAGCGGCAGATCATGCCATTCCATTGCAAGATGGCTCGCTCCTACCCCAAACATGATGAGTGGTACATTTTCTTCTCTTAAAGCAGAGAAAATTCTATTCATCGTTGGTTTAATAAATATGCGATAATCTTCCACATTTAACGCACCAACCCAAGAATCGAAAATCTGAATTGCTTTTGCACCCGCTTTAATTTGCGATTTCACATATGTAATAGTCATTTCACTTAACTTGTCCATTAAGGCAAACCATGCTTTTGTTTCTGCATGCATAAATGCCTTTGTTTTATTGTAATTCTTTGAAGGACCGCCTTCGATCATATAGCTTGCAATCGTAAAAGGTGCGCCTGCAAATCCAATTAACGGAACCTCTAATTGCTCTTGTGTAAGAAGCTTAATTGTTTCAAGCACATATGGTACATCCTCTTCCGGGTTGATTTCTCCAAGCTTTTCAACATCGGCAACCGAACGAATAGGATTAGCAATGACAGGGCCAACACCAGACTTTATTTCAACTTCAACTCCTAGTGCCGGAAGTGGTGACATAATGTCTTTATACAGAATAGCCGCATCATTGTTATATTGATCAACAGGCAATTTTGTTACATATGCACAAAGCTCAGGCTGATGAGTAATTTCAAATAAAGAATATTTTTCTTTTATTGCTCTGTACTCCGGCTGAGAACGTCCTGCTTGACGCATATACCATACAGGCACATGTTCAGTTTTTTCCCCTCTAGCCGCACGTAAAAAAGTATCATTTATCATCTTCACCATTAAAATTATCCACCTTTCAAAACTGTCTGTTTAACATTTTAATATATAAGTAAGGATATTTGAAATTTTGACACCTAATCATCCATACTAACTGTATCGTTTTCAGCTATACTTGTATAGATAGCAGAGAAAAATGTCGAAATTTTGTCATAGTGTGTTAACCTTTTGGCAATGAATGTTCTAAAGATAATGATCGTATAGTCTAATAAAACAAATAAGGGGATGAATTATATGTATATTTACATGACAACTGGCACGTACAATTTTTTAAATAAAATAAAAGAAAAGCATCCTGGAGAATCTATGTTTCTCATGCAAAATATTGAAAATGCACTATTATTGCATGAATCGGATCAACCATCTGTATTTAAAACGCCTCGCTCTTTTCAAGTAATTGATTCTGTTGGTGCACTTGAAAATAAAGGTATTGTCGTCATGAATATGATTCCCGTAATTGAAGAAGAAAGACCTTTATTAGAATACCGTTTTAATCATATAAAAAGCCTTTTCGAAAAACATAATGGATTTTCAGCTATCCGATTTCTTCGCCCGCTTAAATCGGATGCCTACGTCATCCTCTCTTTATGGCAAAATGAAAAATCATATGTAAACTGGGAAAACTCTGCATCCTATACAACATTCAAAAAAGAAATAAGCACGCCTGCAAAACCAGCAAACCTATTAATAGGTTCTGCCTATGTTACAAAATATTTCATTCCAGAGGAAGAATAGAATGCATGAAATGCACAAGTGCCTTGGTCATCGCCATTACAAATGCAGAAGTTCCGGTTCTATCGAATCAAGGCGGACGAAAGCGAACAGATGCTGACTGATCGCAGGAAAATGACCTAAAATTTGTTAGGCAATAAGACGCTTGCGCTAGACAATTCTCTAACCCCAAAGTTATCCTTTTTTGAGCAAAAAACAAAAAACTTCTTTTTATCCGTTTATATATGAAGAAAGAAGATTAACAAGCTGTTTAGACTCAGCTCTTGCGGCAATAAACGGAGGAAGCGCTCTTACATTTGCTTCAACCGGAAGACCAAGCCAAACCAATTGGTTATCAATAATAACAACTGGAAAAGGGAGCGGTGCTACTATATGCTTCTCTGTCCAAAGCCCAGCTGTTTGCTCATTTGCAAGCAGGGTCAACATCACCCCTTTTCCTCTTCTATTTAATATGTCTATCCATTCTTCTGATAAACTGCCGCCCTCAGGGATTGAGACAGTGATGTTTTTTTCAGCTCCAGCAATATCTGCTCTCACTCGTTCAAGCTTTCTTGCATGCATCCATTGCAGGCCCGAGTGCTGATTTTTTATCCAAGTTCCAACTTCACTTGGACTGATAACTTTTCCAGCTATCCGTTGATGTTCAGCAAGCTTTCGCCAGGTTTTATTTTGATACACATGATTTCGCACAAACCCGTAGTCACATAGGTGAATGAACTTCCCTTTAGTCCTTGTGATCGCCACATTCAGCAGCATTTCACTTTCTTTCCCTATTAAAAGCATTCCGGCTCGATCCTGTGGATAGCTATCCACTGTATCAAAAATCATCATGTCGCGCTCACTGCCTTGAAATCGATGAACAGTTGCAGCAATAATGTCAGCACCATCTAGTTTATCTCTTAATAATTCATCTATCAGCTGTTCGAGCAGCAATGCTTGAGCGCGATACGGTGTGACATACCCTATGGACCTCATTCCCCCTAAATAAGCTTCATGAATTAACTGAACGGATAAAAGCAGATGCCATACATTAATTCTTGAATTAGAAACTCTATCTTTCATACAATAGCTCCCAGCTCCTAATGTATCTATCAGGACAGAAGCATGATTTTTAAAAGGCATTCTCTCAGAAATTTCTACTCTAGACTTCAGAACACTTCGATGATCTCCGACAAGAGAATGGTATATAAATCGATTTGTAAAAGAAGATATATCCGGGTGCATTCTTCTCTGCTCCTTTAAAAGAAATAAATGAGGGTGCAGCTTCCCCTCCTTCACCCATTCTGACACACCAGATTGATAGAAAATATCTTCTCTCAGCCATTCATTCACAAGCGGATGCCGTGCTGCTGCAATAGGAGGAAGCTGTTTAAAGTCCCCGCAAATAATCGCACGCTTAGCAAGTGAAACTGCAAAAGCAGACTGGGGGACATAGGCCATACTTGCCTCATCCAAAACCACCAGATCAAAGTCCTTTTCATAAATAGCTGGATCACTTGCTGCCTTTGCAAGTGTTGTGCCGACAATCTTTGCCTCTTTTAAAAACTCAAGTTCTTTTTGGCGAACTTTCTCAAGCACAGCTGTTAACTTTTTCTCTATCTCAAGAAGACGATTGGAGTCCCTTTTACTATAGGACTTAGACAAATCCTGTTTTATAAACCTGCGTTCCTCTAATAATGCTTCTTTATTGTTTGCCAAATTTGTATGATGCTTTTCTATGAGATGGCTTGCTGTTAAAAAAGGCCGGCTTTGAATCGCTTCCCCTGCTTGTGATCCATATCTTAGCAGATCTCCCTCACGTAAATGCCCTTTATTTTCAACAAATAATGAAACTTCCGCCATTAGTACATCAACAGCCTGATTGCTATGAGAGAGAACAAGCACCCGAGCATCCTTTAAATATTTATTGGCAACCACTCTAGCAAGTGTGTAAGTTTTCCCCGTCCCTGGAGGTCCCCATACAAAAGTGACGGGATTGTACTTTGAGCGGAGAATAAGCTCGTGAACATTTGACTTAATGTTATCTGACGGGTGTTTTGCTGGCATAGATGGATCCATCAGCTTTTTAATTCTACCTCTTTTCCGCTTGTTCTCTTTCATGTCCTCCAGACGTTGAAAAAGCTGATCCAGCAGCTCCCATGGATCATGCAGCAGGTAACTTTCAGACAAAACAGTGCCTAAGTTTTCTTTCACTTCTATGATGAGGCTTTTTCCTTCAGATGAAAGAATCCGACCATCCGCGAGCTTCTTTCCCCATTCAATTCTGACAATAGAACCGACAGGCACTTTTATAGAAGAAGGCGTATCAAAAAAGTAGATATAGGCATTTTCTTTCGAAAGCAACCGCCCATTTAACAGCAAATACCTTGTACTGCCTTCTTTTTTTAAATGTTGAATCTCTACCTTCAAGGCTTTTTGCCATAGCTTTATGTAAGTCAATGTTGTCGTCATTGCGTAACTTCCTTTACTTAAATAAAATTCATTTGTTTTTCATACATTTACTTGTGTGACATTGCAGGTGATTCATATTATTTTCCCTTATATAGCATGCCATAAAGAGAAATCCAAATGAATACCCAAATAAAACCCATGGCAAAACCAGCTGCGACGTCTGAAGGATAATGGACCTGCATCACTACTCTGCTAATCCCCATAAGGAGAATCCATATCCCAGCAACTATTCCTATTACACGCTTTACAGCTTTTGATTCGAATTCATTAATAATAAAATAGGCAACCATCAAATAAAGTATCATCCCCATCATGGCATGACCGCTTGGAAAGCTAAGGCTTTTTACTGTAACTAAATGCTCTAAATCAGGACGGGGCCTTCCAGCTGCATTCTTCAGCATTTTATTTATTGCATTGCCAAAAGCAACAGCAAAAACAAACACAGCCATCGCTAAATAATCCTTCTTTTTCATCCAAAGCCATAAAACAAAGAGAAGACTAACGATTCCAATCCCCAATTTAGAGCCTATTCGATCCATTAATGTAAAAAAGGGATAAGAAAACTCCGTAAATATTCCCGTTATAAAATTTGTCATATAATGATCAAAGCTTAAAGGACTCCCACTTTTGACAGCTATCCAAAAGTAGATAGATAATCCTGATGCTATAAGTAAAAATAAATAAGTTATTTTTGATTTTCTAAATTCCATTATTATAACTTCCTTTTTCACACATTTTTAAAAGGTTCTATTCTACTTGAAAGGTTAGTTGATTGGAGTGTAAGGTGTGAGATCCTCGAAAATGCATGAGCATTTCCTTCGTGCAGTGTGTATTCAAGTAGCTCATTCAACATCCTGTTCAGAGGAGGAGTGGGACCGTGAGACCCACCTACGCTTTTACGTCTAGAAGACTCACTGCCCACCACGTGTATCCTGAAGTGGAAATCAGCCATCGGTTTTAATTGGCAAAAAGCCTGTAAAAAACAATTAGTTTTATTACCAATATACCCCACATGGAACTAGTTAAAAATGTTATAATAATCAAAAAATTATACGTAAGGGAGAGAAGAAGGATGAATGCATTATTTGATAAGCTAGAAGAGTATTATGAAGAAATGGTATCGATTAGAAGACATTTGCATCAGCATCCAGAGCTATCCTTTAAAGAAGAAAAAACTGCTAAGTACATTCAAACATTCTATGAAAACCTTGGGATAGAAGTAAGAGGCCAAGTAGGCGGAAATGGCGTAGTTGCAAAAATTTATGGAAGCAAACCAGGGAAAACAATCGCTTTACGGGCAGATTTTGATGCATTGCCAATTCAAGATGAAAAAGATGTTCCCTATAAATCCCTCGTTCCTGGTGTTATGCACGCTTGTGGACATGATGGGCATACAGCTACCTTACTAGTGCTTGCAAAAGTACTCCATGAAATGCGGGAGAAACTAGAAGGAAATTATGTGATAATCCATCAGCATGCAGAAGAATATGCCCCAGGGGGAGCCATTTCCATGATTGAAGATGGATGCTTAAATGGGGTGGATGTGATTTTCGGAACCCATTTGTGGGCATCAGAACCAACTGGTACGATTCAATACCGTGTCGGACCAGTAATGGCTGCTGCTGACCGTTTTGAAATTACGATTCAGGGAAAAGGCGGTCATGGGGCTCAGCCGCATCGGACAAAGGATGCGATTGTAACTGCCTCACAATTAGTAATCAATCTCCAGCAAATAGTCAGCCGCAAAGTCAATCCAATTGATTCAGCAGTTGTCACTGTCGGTTCCTTTGTGGCGGATAATGCCTTTAATGTTATCGCTGACAGGGCTAAACTTATCGGTACTGTTCGTACATTTAACGAAGAAGTTCGTACATTTATCGAAGAGGAAATTGAGAGGATCGTAAAAGGAACTTGCTATACAGCTAATAGTACATATGATTATTTGTTTGCTAAAGGCTATCCTGCGGTCGTTAACCATAAGGAAGAAACGGATTACCTAGTAACATGTGCACAGCAAGTTGATAGTGTAACGAATATCGAGGAAACAGAACCACAAATGGGTGGAGAGGATTTTGCCTATTATCTTCAGCATGTGAAGGGAACCTTTTTCTTTACTGGTGCAAAGCCAGTCTACACAGATGAAAACTATCCACATCATCACCCTAAATTTGATATTGATGAAAAAGCGATGCTAATCGCAGCTAAAACACTCGGCACAGCTGCACTTCAGTATCATTCATAGAAAACGTAAGCGCCTTGACATCGCCGTACAAACGCAGAAGGGCTCTTTCTTTCGATAAAGGAAACACGGTGAATTTGAGCAATATCGCAGGAAGGAGACCTGGTTTTTGATAGGCGATATGACGCTTGCGCTAGACAATTCTCATACTTCCAAGTAAAAAATTCTGAAATTCTAAAAATGTAAAACAAAACAGCCCTAAATCTTATTCAGATTTTGGGGCTGTTTTTAATGTGCGTATCCGATAGGCATTTTTCGCTACTTCTCCAAGATGCTCCAATAAATTATTATTCGCGTAAGCACCAACAGCCGCACCGATGCCTGGTACAAGCTGGAGCATCTTTACAAAATCAATATAATCCCGATATTCCTGCTGAAATTCCTGCCAATCCATTTCAATGAATCCAGCTTTTCTTTGATCCCAATTCTCAACTATTTCCATTGTTTCCCTTCTCTTTTCATCACTTGAGAAGGCAAGCTTGAACACATGCAGAATAAAAAGTCTTTCTTCATATTCACTCGTATCATAGCCATAAATAGATGCCGCTTCAAAGAGGAATTTCATTTTTATGGAAAGCAGGAGCGGGAAATCGGCTAACCCAAGAAGAATGCCTCCTGCCCCTGTTCCTGCTCCTTCAACCACTGCTGTCTTTCGATAAATGGACAGTTTTTTCATTAATAAGTCATCCATCTCAGCCAGTGTGCTTAATGTGTATTGGTTTTTTTTGGTCGTCAGATTTGAGCCAATTAATGTGGCTTTTACCATGTTTTTTATACTCTCTGTCAACATTTGATGGACCTTGTCCGGAATCCAATTATTTACCTTTGTCTGTGCTTTTTTCGAAAGTCTATTAAGAATACCCGAACGCTTCACCATTTGGCGCTTCCAATCCTCTATCTCCCGAATTACAAGTAATTCATACTCGTTCATAAGCTTCCCTACCTTTACATTCTGTACTATTTTATACGTTAGACAGTTGGAAAGGTTTCACTTAGCTAATGTACAAACATTAGAAATTAAGCTTTTTCTTAATATAGAATTGAGTAAAGAGATAAGTAAACCCAATGCCAGCTATAAGTGAGAGCAGTGCGATGATCCCCTCTCCCTTTACTAAAACAGCTAGCGATAATAACAAGGCTTGTAAATATAAAATTCTTGATAATAGACTTTTAAACGATTGTTCCTTCAATCTTTCATCAAGCGGATACAGGTTCACCCATAGTTTATTTTGGTGATGATTCCAAAGCGGCAGCAGTTGGAATCCTGTTAAATACATAAATAGTAAAACAAGCAGAATTTGCCCGTATCCAAATGAAATGAAATAAATGCCTGCAGCCCCGATAATCGTTAAACGGACGAATAGGCCAAAATAATCACCGGCACGTAAAAAGGTTCTTATGAAAAGATGGCTAAACGTATTTTTCTGTGCAAATGCTAGCCTGTTAAACAGCCAATCAAGCCATGAACGTCTTTTCACACGATCTCGTAAATGCGGTACATCTGTAAACAGGTTGGCTAATCGGTAAAAGGAAGTCATCCTTCGTTCTTCCTGTTCAATCAGAGACTCCCATTTCAATCCTTTTTCCTTTGTGTTTTTGCTGTAGTATACATACAAGAGGAGCAGAAGGACGACCTCAGGCAACAGGAATAGCAAACCTTCATTGGAAAAAAGAAAAAATAAAAAGACGACGTTTACTGCATAACGGATAAAAGTATCAATCAGATGAACAGACTTTTCAACATAGTACTGCGCTTTCCAGCGAATAAGCAGATTGATCCCCTTCACCACCAATAACGCAAGCAAAAACAGCAAAAACGGCTGAAAATCTCCATTATTTACACGTGCATACATCGGCATAAATACAGCTAAGCCCATGATAAGCAAATACGCATGAAGGAGGAAACTGACAGCTAATGAGCGTTTAAAAAAACTTTGAAGTCTATTTTCAAGCGGCAGAAGGAAAATTCGATCTGCTTCCATAAGAAACGTATAGTTAGGAGTATAGGTAAGTATAAAGGCAAGTGCGATTGCCATGATAATAGCTGCTGGAAATTGCTCAGAAACAGTTGTTAGCCATTGCTGATAATAAAAGGCGGCTGTTCCAAGCAAGAAAACCATCACAATCATAATATGACCGTTAAAAATATACCGCAAATAGCGGCTCAGCTCTTTAATTCTCTGATTAAACCGCTCTTTCCATAATTTCTTCTCATCAAACATAATCTTCTTCCTTTGTGAGTTGAATATAGATATCATCCAATGTCGCTTCCGGCATCGAAAATTGTTCTCGTAATTCAGCCAATGTCCCTTTTGCACGCACTTTGCCTTCATGTAAAATAACAAATCTGTCACAATATCTTTCAGCTGTTGCCAATATATGGGTCGACATTAAAATACCTGCCCCATTTTCTTTCATCTTTTTCATCAGGTCCAGCAAGGATTGAATCCCCAGTGGATCAAGTCCGACAAAAGGCTCGTCAACAATATATAATGATGGCTGTACTAAAAAAGCACACATTATCATTACCTTCTGTTTCATTCCCTTAGAAAAATGGGCAGGAAACCATTTCAGCCTTTTTTCCATACGAAATTCCTTTAACAATCTTTCCATCCGTTCCTTATATTCAGAAGGCTTTAGCCCATAAGCCATCGCCGTTAACTCTAAATGTTCTTTAAGCGTCAGTTCATCATAAAGAATCGGTGTTTCTGGCACAAAGGTGAATTGTCTTCGATACGCCTCCTTATCTTTATGAAACGCATTCCCATTAATAGTAATTTCTCCGCTATGCGGCTCCATCAGTCCAATAACATGCTTAATAGTCGTACTCTTCCCAGCCCCATTTAAGCCGATTAAGCCGACGATTTCTTTTTCCTTTACTTCAAAAGAAACATCCTTCAACACAGGATTTCTTGTATAGCCACCCGTTACATTTTCTATTTGCAAAAGAGCCATATCCAACGTCCTTCCCTAATTTTCTTCTTCTATTGTAAGAAACGCTGCATCCCCTTGTCCAATCTGGAGGAAGAATTTATATAGGTTGATCAAACTTTTTTAGATCTTTTTTTAAATAATGTATATGAAATCTGATACCGGGTATTCTAATCTATGAAGGGGAACAAGTCATTTGATAACCTAAAGAATTATCAAAACTTGAAATGAGGTGTCTGTCGCAGACAGCTAAATTCACTTCCATGAATCGCTTCCATACGTTTAAAATCTAAGGGGATGGTTGCATTGGGCAATGTTGCTAAATGAACCGAAGATCTAGCGTTCTGATCGCCTAACCCGTTGGTGGTCTAGCATTCACTTTGAAATGAGGTGTTTGTAAAAGACAATGACCTGCTTTATACGTTGTAAAACTTATAAAGATTAGGGGATGGTCAGCTTGAACAAAGATCGAAAGTCTCTAGAAGTAAACACAATCATTCATAAATGAGGTGTTTATCAAAGGGAATAACCTGAAGTAGAAACGTCATTTAAGAAGCATTCCCCTTCACGAAGGCAGGATTCCACGCGGATCCTGCCTTTTAACCTTCTTTAGATAGGCTTTTCTAAAAGCTAGCAGTTATTGCTCAAGTTATGTGATGACCACTTCAGGCAAAAAATTTTGATTGGAGCGGCAAGGGTTCGAGATTCTTGAAAATGCTTCCTCATTCCTTCGTGCAGTGCTCATTCAAGAAGCTTATTCAACGTCCTGCGGGAAGTATAGGAAAGATGAGCACCCACAGGAGCGTTAGCGTTGAAGAGGCACATTGCCTATCTTCGCGGGTCGCAGCTCACCCTGGAACGCAAATCATCCCCTACCAGCTACATTTTATTTAACACCAATGTTTGTGAAAACAGCCTTTAGATATGATAAGATAATGGAAAATAGTACATACAGGAGTTGTTTCAAATGGGCGATTGTATTTTTTGTAAAATAGTAAATGGTGACATCCCTTCATCCAAGGTTTTTGAAAACGAACATGTTATGGCTTTTCTCGATATTAGCCAAATAACAAAAGGTCATACCTTAATTATTCCAAAAATACATAATGAAAATATTTATGATTTAAGTTCAGAAGCGGCACGGAATATTTTTGAGGTTGTCCCGCAAATAGCTAACGCAATCAAGGAACAGTTTAACCCCATTGGGATGAATGTCATTACAAACACTGGGGAACAAGCTGGACAAACTGTTTTCCATTATCATATGCACCTGATTCCTAGATATGGCAGCGGTGATGGATTTGGTGCAGTTTGGAAATCTCACCAATTCGATTATACACCTTCTGACTTGCAAGAAATTGCTGACGGGATCAAAAAACATATCTAATATTATTTAAACTCAGCTTAAAACAAGGTTGATTACATGGGACAGCGAATAAACCGTTATTTTGAAAAAAGTTCAAAATGACGGTTTATTTTTTTATCCAATAGGAATTTTGACTGTAGGGTGTACTATCTCACTATTGTAAAATCTTCATCATCCTTAATAGGTGCATCAATCATGATCACTTTTTTTACAGATGCCCGTTTCAATGACTGCATGCAATGAACCAGAAAATTAATTTTAGATTCCTCCCCTTGTATTTCAGCTTCAACACTTCCATCTTCTACATTTTTCACCCATCCCGTTACTTTCATCCTTTGAGCAATACAATGGATTTCTAAGCGAAATCCTACTTTTTGTACTTTTCCTGAAAAAATAACTTTTTTTCTAATGATAGTACCTGAACCAAACACTGGAAATTTAATACGATTTGCATGCCAAATGACATACTCTTCTCTAATTTTTTTCATCACACTCATTACTTAACGGACTCCTTTTAGTTTACTGCTCATTCTTCATAACCAAAATACATCAAAGTTAACTCCCTCTATGAGTAAAGCTAAATATATATTCTCGATTAATAATACTTATCCTTCCTATGAAAGCAAACTACTTGTTAACACCAAATGAAAAGCTTCCATAATGAAAGCTCCCGATCTTGGACCGTGATTTAAAAATCATCGTACTATTTATATTGCTGCCATTCCTCCAACACTGAAGGGAAACATGTTCATATCCCTAGCAGATTCCACAGCCCTTAATTGGTATTAATAAAACTGTTCCGTTCATATGCTTTTATAAGAAAACTGAGAAGGAGTGTGAAAGTTTGTTGGAAAAAGTTAAGGTTCGTTTACAGCCCATTGTAAGCAGGATAAATTTGCCGACCGTTTTGAAAACAGCTGTACTCCCAGGTGACTCAAAAGAAGCCTTATTTATTGCAACCCAAGTTGGGGAGATTTTTTACATAAGAGACGGAAGTTTACGGACATTTTTAGATATTCGCCCGCGAATCATAAAACTAGGTACTTCAGAAGCAGGTGTTTCGGGTGGGGGATATGATGAACGGGGATTACTAGGGCTAGCGTTTCATCCAGAATTTTATTATAACGGTCTGTTTTATCTTCATTATTCAGTAGCTGGAACACAAGGTCCGAGTGCTCTTCCTGAATCTTTTTCACCTAACCCCTGTGATCCAAAAACATTAAACAGAAGGTGGATAAATAGAGAAACTCAATATAATCATATTGATACTGTGGAAGAATGGATTCTACCATTAAATGGTCAACCCCAAAAGCAACGGACATTACTAAACTTAAGAAGACCATTTTTTAATCATAATGGTGTTAATAGCTTAAACTTTTCACCTGAAACAGGAAAACTTATTTTAACAACCGGAGACGGTGGAGCAGGCTATGATCCATTCAATTTAAGCCAGAATGATATAGAAATCGCCGGGAAAATAATAGAGATTGATGTAGCTAAAAATACATTTATCCAGAATCCGCCAATAGTCACACGGTTTCATGAACTTCCCGTGCCAATTCAGGAAACACTTACGGTAATTGCCAAAGGGGTTCGGAATATACCGGGCATTTCATTTCAAAGATATTCTAATCAATATATCAAATATGCAGGAAATGTCGGACAGGATTTGGTCGAATCGATTTTTTCATTTGTTCATTATAAGCCGATACCTGTTACCCAACTTGTTCAAGCTTTTTTAATGAAATATGAAATGGACCAAGAAGGATTTATTAACTTCGGCTGGCGAGGATGGGAAGGTATTTTTCCTACTTCAATTATAGGGGGCTGCTCTGAAAATTCGTCTTTAGATGAAAAAATAGCTGCTTATTACAATGAAGCAATTAGAACTTCGATAAGGCGCATTCAGCCTTTAACTAGTTATTTCCATAAAGATCAAAGACCCGATAAATTTGGAGGAACTGCACTTACTGGCGTGCAAGCCTATATGGGAAATAGAATCTCCGGTTTAACCGGAAGTGTTGTGTTTACCGATCTTGCTCGAAAGGAGGAATCTCGGTCACCGGCAAGAGGGGTTTTAGCGTATACTAGAATAAGAACAGATTGTAAACTAAATGATTTTAGTGTTATTCAAACCGATTATCATTTTGGGTCCAAGTCCGCTTATTATGTTAGTTTGGGATCGAATCTGAATCAGTCCACACTTTATTTAGGTGTTTATGGTTCTATGAAAGTGACAGATTTTAACCAAGGGACTATTTTTGAAATTATCCCGTGATTCCAGACACAGATAAAAATAATAAAAAGGGAGCTTCTGTTGCAGCTCCCTTTTTATCCTTCTTGCTATTCAACTACTACTTTTCCAACCATACCTTCCTGGAAATGATACCGGCATATTAATTCAAATGTACCTGGCTGGTTTGGTTTAACGGTAATGGTCTTTTCTTTTCCTTGCTGGATTTCAACGTCAATACCGAGCTTTTCCACTGTGAAGGTGTGTTCTTTCTTCCCTTTGTTTTTCAATATCAGCATTGTCGGTTTTCCGTTTGAAATAGTAATCGCTTTCGGACTAAAGTAATCATCATTCAACTCGACCTCAAGCTCTTTCACCTTCTCCGCTGGCTGTGTTCCCACTCCGGATTCGGCATATACGCCAAGAGACCCTGCTGTGTTTACACACACGAGTATCGCAAGCAAAACTACCAATCCTGTTAAACATTTTTTTACAAACATTCGCAAGCACTCCTTTCTTAAATATTATTTTTTACCCATTCAGAAAAAATTATCACTATAAATTTTGGACCAATTGTGCTTTCAAATAGGGAAAAAAAGATAAGCTTATACGACGATCTTCTTGAAACCATTTTTAATTCAATTTCCATGTTACATTAGATCAATAAGGAGAGATTCCTGTTATCTTATGCAGGTAATGTCTTTTTCCCAAATCAAAAAAAGAAAGGTGCTCAAATTTGCTGCGTGTCTTTTTATTTTATTTTTCAAAATATTCATAATTAGTTATGTACAAATACCTTTAATTTGTTACCATAGGAATATCTTTATTTCATTACAGTATGACAGATAATTTGGGAGGGAAAATGGATGAATCGAGCACTTAATTTCAACGCAGGTCCCGCTGTTTTACCGGAAACGGTATTAAGAGAGGCAGAAAAGAACTGGCTTAATTTTAATCATACTGGCATGGCTGTCATGGAGCTAAGTCATCGCAGCAAGGAATATGAAACCATTCACGAACAAGCCAAATTGTTATTGCGGGAGCTTCTATCCATCCCAGACAGCTATGAGGTACTCTTCCTTCAAGGCGGAGCAAGCCTTCAGTTTTCAATGGTTCCTATGAACCTCCTCACAGAAGGGAAAACAGGCAACTATATATTAACTGGTGTATGGGCTGAAAAAGCACTGAAGGAAGCGGAAAAGGTTGGGAATACATTCATTTCTGCGTCAAGCAAACATCAGCAATATCAATCTATTCCTGCAGAAAATATAGAGGTATCAGAAGATGCAGCTTATCTTCATTTAACAAGCAATAATACCATTTACGGCACACAATGGCAGCAGTTCCCTGGAAATATAGGGATTCCATTAATTGCCGATATGTCTAGTGATCTATTAAGCAGAAAGTTAACGATCGAAAACTTTGGAATTATTTATGCTGGCGCACAAAAAAATCTGGGCCCATCTGGCGTAACTGTCGTTATCATTCAAAAGGAGCTTCTTTCAAGATCAGGCAATCATTTACCGACTATGCTTAATTACAACACTTATGCAGACCATAACTCGCTTTATAACACACCGCCGACACTTGCAATCTATCTACTGAAGCTTGTGCTCGAATGGGCAAAGGAGTTAGGCGGTATATCGGTTATTGAAAAAAGAAATATAGAGAAGGCAAAGATCCTATACGATGCCATTGATTGCAGTGAAGGATTTTATTTAGGGCATTCGGAAAAGGAAAGCAGATCCAAAATGAATGTAACCTTTAACCTTACTGATGATGAAACAGCAAAAAGCTTTCTCCATCAGGTAAAAGAAGAAGGCTTTATTGGTCTAAATGGTCACCGTTCTGTTGGCGGATGCCGTGCTTCCATTTACAATGCGATGCCAGTAGAACATGTCATTCAGCTAGCAGAATTCATGAAAAAATTCAGGAAATATAACTGAAAATTACTTCTTCTTTTTCAGCTGTTTTATGTTATAATTATTACAAGTTTTTCGCTGCAGGCATAGAGCGCACTGCAGGAGGAACAAAAATTAGTTGAGACGAGAATAGGAGAGATGAGAAATGAATACGAAAAATCTTGTTGCCCTTTCCCTTTTAGTGGGAATGGGAGCGGTATTGCATGCAGTTATGCCAGGCTTTGGTGCTGGAATGAAGCCAGATATGATGTTAACGATGATGTTTTTAGGCATTATCCTTTTCCCTGATCGAAAAAGTGTATTACTTCTATCATTAGCAACAGGGCTTATCTCAGGGCTAACAACTACCTTCCCTGGCGGTCTATTCCCAAACATCATTGATAAACCAATTACTGCAGCAATCTTCTTCGGGCTTTTCCTTTTATTAAAAAAGTTCCATCAATCCATTATAAGCGCTTCTGTTCTAACGGCTATTGGAACACTGATTTCTGGGATTGTCTTTTTAACATCAGCATATTTCATTGTAGGTTTGCCTGGTCCATTTGCTGCATTATTTGGCGCAGTGGTCCTGCCAGCAACCATTGTCAACACAATCACAATGGCTATTCTATATCCGATTGCACAATCCATTATGAAACGGACGAAGCTTACAAATCAATCAACAGTTGCTGCAAAGCAATAATAATAAAACCCGCCTCTGCGGGTTTTTTGTTTTCATTTAAAGCTATGCATAATCACCCCAATAAGCAACAATCCGATTCCCCCTGCTGCCAAAGCGGCAGCTCTCCTTCTTAGTATATATTTAGGAGGGTATACGACGGGTCTCTTTATCGCTAGATAGAAATGTACACCTCCGGAGATTAGTAAAGCCCCGATTGTAAAGATGCCTGCAGTTAACCCTGACATTTCGGTCCCCACCCCTTTTCTTTTGAATTCAGCTTTTGTACAATTATTAAAATGTATGCTTGTTTTCTTTTATATATGAACTTTCCACATGTTATCATTTTAATAGGTTACATAGTATTTATGAAAAACCTTCACATTTAAATGAAGGATTTTTCTATCCTTTGTAGTAAAATCTATATAAGCAGAACATGAGAGGTGAAGAATTATGAAAGTAAAATCATTGCTCATTGGATTTTTTATTGGAGGGGCAGTAGCAGGAATAAGCACTTTATTATCCACGCCGACTTCTGGCAGAGACACCCGACAGAAAATCCAAGAAAAAAAAGATTGCATACAGAATCAAATAATTGAATTAAATAAGAAATTAATGCGTGTAAAGGATGCGACGATTCTCGCGTCAAAAGAAGGCAAGAAAGAAATTCTGGCTTTTTCAACTGATGTCAAGAGCTCCATTAATAAATGGAAGGCCGATATACGCCCTCATCAGCAAGAATTGCAGAAAGAATTACAAGCCATTGAAATCGCCATCCATGAGCTTGAAAAAAATATGAATATCAAGAAAGCCTAAAAATTTAATCATTTAACGCTTTCACTAAAAAAAATCCTTACTTTTATAAAAAAAAGAAGGATTTTTCCTTTTCAAGCCGAAAACAAATATATTAATAAAGTGAAACAGTCAGAGAGGGAGATTAATTTTGTTGAGTAAATTCTAACCAATCCCCTTTTATGTATTAACCCTATTTCCATTTTTACTCGTAATGAAAATCATTATATTAATCAATTTCTAAAAATTTTGTAAATTTATATCTTTATTAATTTTTGTTTTATTGGCATAATGTTATTAGACACTTAAAAAGAAGGTGATTTTTGAATATGAATGAGAAATTATATTCTATAAAGGAAGCCATGATCTTTAGTCAAAGGATTGCTCAATTAAGTAAAGCACTTTGGAAGACGATTGAGAAGGATTGGCAGCAATGGATTAAACCGTATGATTTAAATATTAATGAACATCATATTTTATGGATTTCCTACCATTTAAAAGGAGCATCCATTTCTGATGTGGCCAAATTCGGGGTTATGCATGTGTCAACAGCATTTAACTTTTCAAAAAAGCTTGAGGAACGGGGCTTACTTAAATTTTCAAAAAAGGAAAGCGACAAGAGAAATACGTATATCGAACTGACTCCTGAAGGAGAAAATATTTTACTAAGTCTTATGGAGACTTATGATCCTGATCAAAACGCTGCCTATACGGGTGCAAAGCCATTGCGGGACCTATATGGAAAATTCCCTGACATTATTGAAATCATGGCGATTGTCAGAAACATATACGGTGATGACTTTATGGAAATTTTTGAAAAGTCATTTGCGAACCTTGAAAATGACTTTGTAGAGGAAGATGGCAAGCTAACTAAAAAGGAGTATACACTAAAGGAGAGCGTATAGAGAAATCAAAGATACCTTCTTAATTCTATCATTAAAGGAAGAAATAATTGCTGTTTTATACATGCATAAATTACTTCATAAGCTGTAAGATTAGGATGTAAACGCTTCTCAAATTCTTTATAAAGCGGATGAAAATAAACAAAACCTTCCGCTTTCTGTTCTTCCCACTTTATGTTCAATTCTTCACAAATTTGATTGAATACCTTTACATCCTTTTCCGCAAGCGATTTTTCAACCACTAATTTATAGAAGGAATGATTCGGGTTTTCAATAACCTTCAAAAGCAGCTTTTGATGATATTCAAGTTTGTTTATTTTCTCCATCAATATGTAAATATCCACCTTGTTCCTCCATTTATCAATCATACCAGCCACAAATATTCTGGTGTATGTCCATGATTATTCTTCGACAAATTCTATGTTTTTTCCCTATTGATTTTTTCGCATTTTCATCGTAAAGTATCTTAGTAAGTTTTATGGAAATATATTTTCTCCTTGTGGAGGTATGATACAATGAATTGCTGGAAGACAATTAACTTTAACAAGCATTATGGATCTCAAAGACTTTTCTTTATGTCTTCCTTAACAATGTTGCTAACGTTTATTATAATTTACGTACCTGCTCAATATGTGTTTAGGGTTACTTCTTTTTACGATAACTATTTCTTATTATTTATTATTTGCTTATGGTTCATGTACCCGTTTCATAAGCTTCTACATTATTTACCAGTAGCCCATCTTGGCAGTAAAATAAAAAAATTAGTAACCATGAAATATGGACTATTGCCGGTCATTCAGATTAAAGTTAATGAGCCAATAGCCAAATGGAAATTTATTGTCGCATTATTTACACCGTTTGTCACGATAAATAGTTTATTGATTTTGGCATGTTTTTATTTTCCGCATTATGTTCACTATTCTACCATTTTACTAGCCTTTCATGTTGGCATTTGTTTTTCTGATTTCATTTGTGCCAAGAATGTGCTTTCTGCTCCCAATCGTTCATATATTGAAGAAAACGATGAAGGCTTTGAAATTTTGCTGAGAAGCAACTATTCTTAATTGGTTGAAAGAGAAATAATTCAACCTCTATCCATAATAATATTTATGGAATCTTAAATACTATCTTTTTTCTTAAATTTTTGTTATTGTAAATAACATATCAAACTTGTAGGTCATTTTTTAAATCATCTGACTGTTTAAAGGAGGGAATTTTTCTATGATCTCCATTTTTATAATTTTTGCTGTTTTTATTTTATATAATATTAACAAAATGACAAATTCCCTTTGCCTTCAAAAGGATATACCTGAAGATCGGCAGCCTAAAGTATTTCGAACGATTAATATTTTGGTGACTATCCTTTTGATATCCTCGTTTGTTGAAATTTTATATGCATAATTGACAAAGAAAAATGGCATACAGAAAAAGCGGAGGAAATCATTCCTCCGCTTTTCTTTACATAGGGCGGATAAACTTTATGTCCCTGCCACTACAACCAAGATGCACCAATAATAATTAAAAGGATAAATAAAACGACGATTAAGGCAAAGCCTCCACCGTGTCCATATCCAGCTCCCCCAGACATAATGCTTCCTCCCTTCCTTAAGTTATAGCCAAGCTGCGCCAACAATTATTAACAAGATGAATAACACTACGATCAGCGCGAAACCTCCGCCGTGTCCATACCCTGCACCCATGAGTACACCCTCCTTTCATGTTGCTAACATATCCTATTCAATTGCCTCCACGGGCGAATAGGCAGATATCACGACTTATCCAAAATTATTGCTCCAGCTAATTTCTTCGTATGAATGTTTTCTTTTTATCATATGACTAAACGAAAGAATTGGGATAGGTGAATACATATTTTCTTACCCGCATTATAGGTTATTGTTTTTGTTCTACCAGTCATTTATGGTATAGTAAGTTTTGTGAAATCGAATATCAACAAATACAATTAGGAGTGTTCAACATGAAAAAATGGATTATTACCCTATCACTTACAGCTGGGGTTTTAGGATTAACAGCATGTAACAGCACAAATGGGTCTGGAGATGTTGTTGTTGAAACAAAAGCTGGTGATATTTCAAAGGACGAGCTTTATGATGCAATGAAAGAAAAATATGGTGAACAAGCATTAAGAGAGCTTGTCTACGAAAAAGTCCTTTCAGAAAAATACAAAGTAACAGATGAAGAATTAAATAAAAAGGTTGATGAGCTTAAAGAACAGTTTGGTGCTAATTTTGAGCTTGCCTTGCAACAAAACGGATTCAAAGATGAGGCTGATCTAAAAGAAACATTCAAAACAGGTCTAATGCAGGAAAAAGCTGCTATTAAAGATGTGAAAGTAACAGATAAGGAAGTTAAGGAATACTACGATAATTACAAGCCACAAATTAAAGCCCGTCATATTTTAGTTGAAGATGAGGCAACTGCTAAAGAAGTTAAGAAAAAGCTTGACGAAGGTCAAAAATTTGAAGATTTAGCAAAAGAATACTCTAAAGACCCAGGTTCTGCAGCAAATGGTGGCGATCTTGGCTGGTTTGGAGCTGGACAAATGGTTCCTGAATTTGAAGAGGCTGCTTATGCACTAGATGTAAATGAGATCAGTGAACCAGTTAAATCACAGCATGGCTATCATATTATCCAAACAACAGAGAAAAAAGAGAAAAAACCTTTTGAAGACATGAAAAAGGAAATGGAATATGAAGTGAAGGTTTCCAAGCTTGACGGAGCAACTATTGAAAAAGCAATGGAACGTGAATTGAAAGATGCTAAAGTTAAAATCAATGACAAAGATTTAAAAGACATTTTAAAGAGCAGCACTGAAAATAAATAAATAATTACCTAAACAAAATAGGTCCCTTCTGGGACCTATTTTTCTATACTCCTCTTCTAGCTTCCTTTTCCTTTTGTATTCTTTCCATATACACTCTTCCCTCTAGTTCGATGCTTTCATTCTCCACCTTCCGTTCCTCTTTTCCAGTCCTGAAAGCCATATACGCACTTAAAAGAATTCCTGCAACAACAAAATAAGCCCAAAATGGTATCGTCAACAACTTCATATACCCCCTAATTGAAGGATTGTCCTAGCCTTATTAAAATTTATGCCTCCAATCAGAAATTATGATTATCCTTACATACTTTCTATTCATAAGAAAATATAAAATGTTACAACTATTTTACTTTTCCCTTTAAACATAAACAGCCGTTCCCTCTATTCTCTTGAGGGAACGGCTGAAAAAAACTATTTATGAAAAGCTGGTTTGTAGAAGGAGCGATTATCTAATGCGAATACTCTTTCAGTGAACTCGCCTGGTTTTACTCTTTCTAATGCACGATCAAGCATATTCATCTTTGCATCAAGATTATCAATATAATGAAGGATCTCAGCTTCCTTAATTAGTGGAGGCTTCGGACTGCCCCATTCTGCCTTCCCATGGTGGCTCAAAACTAAATGCTGCAGAACGAGGACCTCTTCTCCGTTTATTGAAAGTTCATCAGCAGCTTTTCCGATTTCATTAACCATGATAGTGATGTGACCAAGCAGGTTTCCCTCAATCGTGTACATGGTTGATATCGGACCAGATAACTCGATGACTTTACCAAGATCATGAAGGATGACACCGGAATATAAAAGGTCTTTATCCAGGCTCGGATAAAGTCCTGCAATTGCTTTAGCTAAATCAAGCATAGAAACGACATGAAACGCTAGACCTGATACAAATTCATGATGATTTTTAGTCGCTGCAGGATACTCAAGAAATGCGTTCTGATGCTTCTTAATTAAATGACGAGTAATTCTTTGGATATTCGGATTTTTCATTTCAAAAATATACTGCGTTATTTTCCCCATCATTTCATCTGTACTTAAAGGAGCTGTTTCAAGGAAATCTGCTAATTTAACTGGATCAGTTGGAGATGCCTGCCGAATCTGACGGATTCGCAGCTGATTGCGCCCACGGTAATTTAAGATCTCTCCAGTTACTTTCACAATCGTTTCTGGACTAAAGGTCTTTTCATCTCCGTCAGACACATCCCAAAGCTTCGCCTCAATTTCTCCACTTTTATCTTGGAATATCAATGTTAAGAAAGGCTTCCCATTACTGGCAATTCCTTTCGTTGCATTTTTAATTAATAGAAACTGTTCAATTTGTTCTCCAACATCGTAAAACATAATTCCCTTTGACATATATTCCGCACTCTCCCTTCTATAAAAATAGTATACCATATAGATCTGTTTTTTCGTTTGATAAGGAGGACGAGAAACTCATCCTATACTAGTAAACTTGCTGTATGATTTACGTTTAGAATTTGATTTTGTGAAAAATATGGCAGCATATGCTTGTGACATGTAAAAAATAAAATCTGCCTATTTTCAATGCCTTTTAATAGGCTCATGATCTTCTCTGTTCTTACATGGTCAAAGTTCACGAAGCTATCATCAATGATAATTGGAAATGGAAGCTTCTCATATATAGTTAATGCTAGAGAGAGCCTAAATGCAACATAGATCTGCTCCATCGTAGCCTGACTGACTTCGTTGGCTTCAAATAATTGCTGATTGCTGCTTTCAATGAGAAAACCGCTGCTATCCTTCTTCAGATACAATCGGACATATTTTCCATTTGTTAAGCAAGTAAGAAATTCTTCCGCTTTTTTTAGCATCCTTGGCATCCGCTCGGTTTTGAAACGTTCCACCGTCTTGTCGAGAATTTCTTTTGCAATCGCATACTTGGCCCATTCTTTTGCATCTTCCTCTAGCTCTGCCTTCATTTGTTTAAATTTATGAAGCAGATCTGCATATGTGCCGCCTTCTTCTATTACTTGAATTTCATATTTTATTTCAGCAAGGCTTTGTTGCAGGATAGGCATGTTTTCTTTCAGTTCTTTCATCCTTACCGTATGCTTTTGTATAATCGAATCTATATTTGTAACGCTCATATATGTTTCTATCTCTTCCTCATTAAACGATGAACGTTTCAGCTGACTTACAACATTTTTAAGCTTATCATTCAGCTGTCTTTTTTTCTCTGCCCATTGCCCTATTTCTCGGAAGTTCTCAATATTTTCTGCCTGTGCGAGCTGCAGGAGTTTTTGCTGCTCCATTAGAAAATGATCGTGTTCTATTTTTTTTCTTACATATTCTTCTTCAAGCTCAGAAAACTTTGTCTGCTTTTCACTTTGTTTTATTTGTTTTTCTGTTTCATCTTTTAGTAACTTTCTTAATAAGTATGCCGTTTCTTGGATAGTTGACGGAGCCATTTTCAAATAGGCATCACTTAATGAAGAGATTCCTTCAATCATCTCTGTTATCCGCATAGAAACCGTTTCACTGCGTTCAAAAATGTTCTTTCTCTCTCTGTACAGCTTCTTCAGCTGTTCGATAAGCTGAAAAGCATCTCCTAAATAATTTAAAGCAATATCCCGTGGGAGAAATAGTTCTTCCCCAAGTTCAATCATTCTTCTCTCTGCTTCCAATTTCGCCTTTTCCCAAGATTCAAAAGCTGCAATAATTCTTTCATATTGTTCGTTTCCCTGCTCCCATAAAAGCTGATAATGTCGAAGCTGCTCGACTATTTCCCTATCGTTCTCAAGCTTTATTTTAATAGCAGACATCTCCTGATCATCATGTTCATTCAACTTTTGAATGAGCTCCCTCTTTTTTTCTTTTAACGTCTTCATTTCATCTGTAAAAAAATCACCATTTGACTTGGTTATTTTTTTATAATGCAAATAGAGAGTAACAATCATGCCAAGCACGCCGGCAATAACTAGCAACCACTCCGCGTTTACAATCCCCAAGACGACAAGAATCATAAAAAGAATACTGAAGAGTGTTAATTGAATACGATCTTGCGCCTTCTTTCTTCTTGTCTTTTCCATTTCTTTTTTTTCTGCTAATTGGAGAAACGCAAGTCTATCGTCTATTTGTGTTCGTTCATATTCAATTATTTCCCTTTGATTGGTATCTTTTATTTTTTTCTCAAGTTCAAGTCTGACTGATACAGGAAGACGCTGCTGTTCTAGAATTTTCATTTTTTCTTCCGTTTCTTCAAGCAACTGTCTCCCTTCATTAAATCGTTCATCTAGATCATGCTTTTTTGCCTTTACCCTTCGATACTGTTCTTCCGTATGAGTAATTTTCTCCTTCATAAAGACACTTGTATTAATGCTTAACAGCTCGTCTTCCTGTATGGGCAAATGAAGCTTCTCCTTTAAAGTAAGTTCAGCTTGTGTTAATTCTTGCAGCTTTACTGTCAGCTCTTCCTTCTCCTGATTAAGCTTTTCTAATAATGGGAGGCTTTCAACTGCAGCCGTAATTTCAGGTTCTTTATGAATAAAAGCTTCATTTGGTTTACTATTTTCCAGCTCAACAATCAAATGGTTTTTTCTCTGCACAAGACCAGCTAGTTGCCCCTCAAGCGGTTTGATCATTTGCTCCAGACGATCCATTCTTGTTAAGCCGTCTATAGGAAAATGAATCTCTTCAAATGTTCTCAGTTCTTCTTCTATCAATTGCTCTTCCATCTTCAAAGGCTGAATATGTCTCCATTCCTCTAATCGGGCCTTTTTATCCTGAACAAGTAAAAGTTCCTCGTGGTTTGAAGTAATCTGTTCTTCTAACTCCACTCTCTCCTTTAAAAATGTCCAGTACTGTTCATTTTGCTTTTCCGCTCTTTTCAGTTCTTGATGAACCTGTTTAAGTTCATTCAGCTTGATGTTTATAGTTGGCTTTTTCCCATTCGGTTTAAAACGTGAATCAAGCTCTTTGAGAAGTAAATTTTCCGCTTGGATAAGCTGGTCTGTCCCTAATGTCCCTGCAGAAAATAAAAATCTTCCTAAATCCTCCCCTTTTAATTGATGGATATTTTGTAAACCATGAACATTGAAGGAGAAAATCGACTGATAGAGTGCCTTATCTACATTTGATAATAGTTCTTTTAAGAGCTCTTCCTCCCCCAGCGTCCCATCCTCAAGAGTGACCCTGACATCTCCAGCAGACTTGCCTTTTACACGCTCAATAACAGCCTTTCCATGGGCTGGGAATATTGCTGTAAGCTGGCCTCCATATTTTGACCCATCCTTCGGTTCATACCTTAGCTCTGACTGCTGCTTAGTCGGAAAGCCAAATAAAATGCTATGAATGAATGACATAATAGTTGATTTGCCTGCTTCATTTTCCCCATAGAATACTTGAAATTCATTTAAATCGGCTATCTTCAGGCCAGAAAGCTTGCCATATCCATAAATATGTAAATCCGTTATTTTCATCTCTTCACCTCCTCAATTTGGTTTGTAAAGTAAGTTCACCAGCAGCTTTTCCGCCTCTCCTGCTATTCGGCTCTTTTCTTCATCGGATAGTTCATCTAAATACTTTCTCGCAGATGGGTGGTCATATAAAGAGGAAATGCTTTGATTTAAATAGTGATTATTGGATGCTGTCTGAAAAAGCTCCTGATAAAAGTCAGATTCAACCGACAATTGTTCATATGTCCATTCAAGTTTTTCCTTAATCAATAGATCTGCAATCCACACAAAAGCTTTCTCCTCTTTTTCATCCTCTTGAAGGATTTCAAGAAGATCACCGTTTTCAAGGCTTTTATAATCCTGATGTGGAATATCTACGTTTTCAAGCGTTAGGGAAAGAATAATTCCTTTGTGATCCAATCGATATTGGTCTACCGTTTTTTTGCAGGCTGCATAAATTTCATGAAAGGAGGGTAAAGCTGCAGCATCGATTGTTAATTCTCGCCAATTGACTGTGGAGGATTCGATAAACGTCATTTCCGCCTCCCCATCCGTTAGCTGGACTAAATAACAGCCCTTCGCCCCCAGTTCTTTCCGATTTCGTCCTTGAATATTGCCCGGATAGATGACAGGAGGCTGTAAATTTACTTGATTTCGTTTATGGATATGCCCGAGAGCCCAATAATCGAAGCCTTTATCAAGCAATTCCTTTAAAGTAAATGGTGCATAGGTGCCATGATCGCTATTTCCTTCTAATTGTCCATGCAAAATTCCAATATGAAAATCAGCGTTATCTTTCTTTTCATACCTTTGAATCATACGTTCATAAACATGTCTTTTTGGATAACTGAATCCATAAAGATTAACGGAGGTTCCAATATGATTCGTAAATGTTTTTGCTGTGACGTCATGAGGGAAAATATAAACATTTTCTGGCATAGGCAAGTGTGTCCAATTTCCTTCCATATGGTCATGGTTGCCATGTACGGCAAAAACGGGAATATGCTTTTCTTCCAAGCGCTTCATTTCTTTAATAAACCTGGTTTGTGCACGAATACTGCGATCCTCCCCATCGAATAAATCACCAGCAATAATAACAAAGTCCACATTGTGAAGGATGGCCGAATCAACAATTTTCCCGAAAGCTTCAAAGGTGCTCTCCTGAAGCCTCTTGAAAATCTGCTCTGGCAATGATTTGAGCCCGACCATTGGACTATCTAAATGCAAATCAGCAGCATGAATAAAGGTCAATCTTTTCATAAAATAATCCTCTCGTCTTCTTTTTTACCATTTTAACTGATTTCGAAAGCGAATGCACGTTCTCACTAAAATCGACCTCTTTTTTTTATTTAATGAAAAAAGCTCGCCAAGTTGGCAAGCCCTCTCCTAATAACTATTTATTCTTAGTTAATTGCAATGCTTTTTTAATATCCTTAAATGAATTCGATTTTCCGTACATTAATACGCCGCCCTTATATACTCTTGCTCCAAAGATAGCTAGCACAACAATCGTAACTAGCAGAATTGCAATACCGAGCAGCGGCTCCCATGCAGGCAATGTCAGCATTCCTACACGCATAAACATCAGCATCGGAGTGAAAAACGGGATGTAGGAGGTAATCGTAATAAAGGTTGTTTCTGGCTGGCCAAGGCCCACCATTGCAATCATAAATCCTGCAACAATCATAATCGTCATCGGGGTGATCATCTGTTGGACATCTTCAATTCTGCTTACTAACGAGCCAAGGAAGGCTGCTAATGTCGCATATAAGAAATAGCCAAGGATAAAGAATACCACCGCATAAATAATCGTTTGTACGGGAATATCCCCAAAACCGAAGAACTCAAAAAATCCGCTGTCCATCGTTTCTAAGTTTTGCTTTACAAAATAATAGCCAATCAGAAGGAATGCAGCCATCTGTGTTAAACTAAGCAAGGCAATCCCCAATATTTTGGCAAACATTTGCTTTATTGGAGAAACGCTTGAAATCAGTATTTCCATTACACGTGAGGATTTCTCCGTTGCAACTTCCATTGCAATCATATTGGCGTACATGATAACTGCAAAGTAAATAACAAATAACAGAACATACACAAGTCCTCTTGCTTGATTTAATTCTTCCTCTGTTTTTGCATTCTCCTCAAGAGCTGTTTTACTAAATGCAACCGGTTCATATAGCTTTCCTAATTGCTCTTGTGTTAAATTAATCTGCGTTGCGGCTGCTTGTGTTTTTATTTGCTGCAAGCCTTGCTGTAATGTAGCTGGAAGGGTGGAGTCCGCGATGCTTCTTGCTTTAAAAGAGGCTTGTGGCAGCTTCTCATTATCTTGGGATAAAACAAGCAGTCCTTTAAACTCATCGTTCTTAACCGCTTTTTCTCCCTCTTCCTCCGAGCCTTCATAGAGCTGCAGGTGAACATCCTTATTAATTGACTTTATCTGCTCCTGAAAAGGAGCAAAAAGCTCGCCTGATTGATCAATGACAGCAACCTTTTCTCCCTGCTCATCATCACTAAAAACATCAATAATTTTTGTCATATTGGTTAAACCAATAATTAGCACTAGCGTTATGAGTGAAGTAATAATAAATGATTTCGTTTTAAGTTTGCTAAAATACGTATGCCAGAGGATAATCCAAAAATTATTCATAGGAAGCACCTACCTTTTCAATAAAAATATCATTTAATGAAGGTTCTTCAAGAACAAATTTTCGGATAAATCCTTTTCCAACAATCTCCTTCAAAATGCCTTCAGCCATTTCTTCGCCCTCAATTTGCAGATGAATCCCTTCTGTTGTCTGCCGAGATCGAATGACCCCTGGGTAACTTTTCAAAAATTCCAGATTAAAATCTGCATGAATAACTAAATTTTTTCTGCCAAAAGTACGTTTAATTTCCTTTAATGCTCCTTGAACGACCGGCTTCCCCTTATGCATAATGCATAAATGCTCACACATTTCTTCCACGTGCTCCATTCTATGAGAAGAAAAGACAATCGTTGTTCCATTATTCTTCAACTCTAGAACCGCATCCTTAAGCTGCTCGACATTCACTGGATCAAGACCGCTGAACGGTTCATCCAGAATTAATAGTTTCGGCTTATGTATCACCGCTGTAATAAATTGAATTTTTTGCTGGTTCCCTTTAGAAAGCTCTTCTACTTTTTTCTCCGCGTACTCTGGCACTTTAAAACGGTTAAGCCAATAATCAAGTTCTTTTAAAACATCTTGTTTCTGCATGCCGCGCAGCCTTGCCAAATAGACAATTTGATCCTTTACCTTTAACTTTGGGTACAGCCCTCTTTCCTCAGGCAAATACCCGATAAGCGGGCTTGTTGAATAATCAATTGTTTCTCCATCCCACGTAATTTTCCCTTCACTCGCATCGATCAACCCTAGAATCATTCGAAATGTTGTCGTTTTCCCTGCACCATTCGCACCAAGAAAACCAAACATCTCTTTCTCGGGAATAGAGATGGACAGATCATCAACAGCTGTATAACTTCCAAAACGTTTTGTTACATGCTCAAGCTGTAATCCCATTGTTACCTCCCCTTTCTTCACCTATTACTTATACGGATAAAATAGGGAAAAGGTTCATTTTCTTGTAATTCATGCAATAAAAATAAATCTTTGCACTAAGATAAAAATTATGCAAGAATAATAGTAACAATCTGAATTTTAAAAAACCGGAGGGATTGAAATGAAAACCTATAAACTAACAGCTTTCGAAGCGAATGGAGAAAAAGTCTTAGATGAGGCTTTTCAAGCAGAAAATGATGACGTGGCAAAAGAAATGGGCGAGAAGTTTTTAAATGAAAAGGGATTATCTGAAAAAACACATCGCTGTACATCGCCTGCAGGGAAACTAATTTTATTTCACCGGTAATAAGAAAAGCGCAAGCGCCTTGATCATCGCCGTACAAACTGGAAGGGCTTCGACTGAGATAAAGGAAACACGGTGAGTGAGCGAACCGATGTTGACTTATCGTAGGGAGGAGACCTGAAGTTTGATAGGCGATAGGCGCTGAAGCTAGACAATTTCCTTTCTCTAAAGTTATTCACAACATTCGATTTTATTAATTTCCAACCAACAAAAAAGCAAAGAGCGACTGGCTGCTCCTTGCTTTTTCTTATATTATCTACTTTCCTATGAAAACAGGTCTCCGTTTTTCCAAGAATGCTTGAATCCCTTCCTGATGGTCCTGCGACTGCCGCATTTTATGCTGGCCTTCTTTTTCTAGCTCAAGGACTCTCAGTAATTGCGGGGTATTTTTTTCGGCAAGGATTGTTTTTGTTTCAATCATTGCTTGAATGGGACTGTTCAGTAACAGCTGAAGCTTAGCTTCTAGCACTTCTTCCAAGCTTTCAGCAACATCATGGACGAGTCCAAGCTTAAAGGCTTCTTCAGCCGTTAAAGGCTTTCCTTCCCATATAAGATGCTTGGCTTTATCTTCGCCAAGGCGCTTTTCTAAGAAGTAATGACCCCCTCCATCCGGGATTAACCCAATTCCGATAAAGTTCATCGCTAGCTTACTAGATTTATCAGCAACTATGTAATCAGTTGCTAAAGCAATGCTTAAACCAAGGCCAGCTGCAGCACCTGTTACTGCACTAATTGTTAGCTTAGGCATCGTATACAGAGTAGCAACCACTTCACTTATGCAATCCATAACAATCGGGAAGTCCTCTTCATTCGCTTCAAGGAGCATCGTCTTAATATCTCCTCCAGAGGAGAATGCTCGCCCTTTTCCTCTAAGTACAACAATATCCACTTCACTGGACTGACTAATTTCCTTTAAGACTGCGGCTAATCCTTTTAACATTTCCACATTTAAAGAATTCAATGATTCTGGTCTATTTAATTCTACTGTAGCTACACGGCCGTTTACATGTAATTGGACTGTTTCCGTTTTAAACTCAATTGTCATACTATTCCCTCCTATCATCTTCCTTCTCCCATTATATAGAATATTATTATATTTAAAAAGTTTTATTTGAAAAATTCTAAATATTTAAATGAAAACAACCGCAAACATCCTGTTTACGGTCAAGTTTTCTAGATTATTAGTTCGTTCCAGTGTAATTTTTATGAACCTGATCTCTTAATGCCATCTTGAGGAACTTACCTACAGATGTCTTTGGAATCTCCTCAAGGAAAAGAATGTCATCTGGAATCCACCATTTAGCAAACTGCGGTTTCAAGAACTCATTAAGCTCCTCTTTTTCTATTTTTCCTTTATAAGCATCCTTCAAAACTACACAGGCAACCGGTCTCTCCTGCCATTGCTCACTTGGTACGGCAATAACTGCCGCCTCGAAAACTGCTTCATGGGCCATAAGTGCATTCTCAAGATCAACCGAAGATATCCATTCCCCGCCGCTTTTTATGAGATCCTTCGTGCGATCGACGATTTTCATAAATCCTTCCTCATCAATCGTTACAACATCTCCTGTATACAGCCACCCATCTCGAAAAGCATCTGACGTCCGCTCATCTTTGTAATATTCTGAGGCAATCCAAGGACCTCGAATCGCAAATTCTCCCATCTCTTTACCGTCCCAAGCTACCTCACCGTCCTTGCCGACAACCTTCATTTCGAGACCCGGCACAAGAATTCCCTGCTTTGCTTTAATCTCAACCTTCTCTTCATAGGATAGCTCTTCCTGATAGCTTTTGAGCGTAGAAATAACCACGAGCGGACTCGTTTCTGTCATGCCATACGCATGCATGAAAGGGATATTATACTTTTGTTCAAAGGCTTTTATCATGCCCTTTGGAGCAGCTGCTCCTCCACATAGCACCGATCGAAGCGAGCTCATATCATACGTATTTTCTTCCAGTTCTTTCAGAAGACCTAGCCAAATGGTTGGAACACCCGCTGTGATCGTAACCTTTTCTTCCTGGATAAGCTCAGCAAGCAGCTTCGGAGTAAAATATGGGCCAGGCATAACGAGATTTGTTCCAAACCAAACAGCAGCAAACGGCAATCCCCATGCATTCACATGGAACATTGGAACAACAGGCATGGCAATATCCTTTTCGCTCACAGCTGCACTATCAGCCATTCCTAATGCCATACTATGGAGAACAATGCCACGATGAGAGTATACAACTCCTTTAGGATTGCCAGTTGTTGCTGATGTATAGCACATACCTGCTGGCGCATTTTCATCTAAATCATCAGGATATTCATATCCCCCTGCCGCCTCATCTAGTAATTTTTCATAATGATACACATTGGATAGTGTTGTTTCCGGAAGTTCAGGCTCATCTGTCATAATGACAAATGCCTTAACAGCTGGAATCTTATCCTTTATTGCCTCAATTAATGGCAAAATATCTGAATCTATTAAGAGCACTTTATCCTCTGCATGATTAATGATAAATACAATATGCTGTGGGGAGAGACGAATATTAATCGTATGAAGCACCGCCCCGCTGCATGGAATTGCAAAATATGCTTCCAAATGCCGATGATGATTCCATGCAAGTGTCCCTACTTTATCTCCTCTTTCCACACCTAGCTTTTGAAGCGCCTCTGCAAGCTTTCTAGTCCGTTCAGCTATTTGCTTGTATGTAAATCGCTGAATGCCACTGGCTGTTCGTGAAACAACCTCTTTTTTTGGAAAAAACCTCTCTGCCCGATTAATCATCTGCGTCATTGTCAAAGGTGTTTGCATCATCATATTTGATTCCTCCCTTATTAAAAGCGCTTACATCCCCAAAGAAGTTTATGAATATTTGTACCTAAAATATTCTCTTTATATTAAAAAAACCCTTTATTTTTATTGAAGATTCTGAAATTTAATTGATGCTTTAGGAGGTAAACTTTTTTTATGATTTTCCTGATGTATTGCCATGTTCGATTTCATCTTTCTTTTTATGGGGTACCTATTTTTGTTTTAAAGGGACTTTTAGGTTATATCTTTTTACGTGATTGTTTTTTCCTGTTTAAGGGGATTATGGGGCTTGTATTTCTTTTTATGTGACCGCTTTTTCCTTTTTATGGAGATCATGGGGTCGTATTGCTTTTTATGTGACCGCTTTTTCCTGTTCATGGATATTACAGGGTCATATTTCTTTTTATGTGACCGCTTTTTCCTGTTCATGGATATTACGGGGGCATATTTCTTTTTATGCGACCGCTTTTTCCTGTTTGTGGAATTTAAGGGTTCATATTTCTTTTTATGCGACCGCTTTTTCCTGTTTATGGAAGTCGCGGGTTCATATTTCTTTTTACTCTACCTCTTTTCCCAATTTAAATGCACGAACTCCTTTTGATGTTGCATTAAAAAATCCCCGCCTCATTTAGGCAAGGGATTCTTCGGTATTAAATAATTCACTTAATATTTTCAGCTTATCGTCTGTATATTTTTCGAAGCTGTCATTATATGTTTTCGGATCCTTTGGATTAGCAAAATGAGTGATTTTTCCAGTTTGCGGATGAATAAATTTACTCGCTGCCCCGCAGCCGAGACCAATAATTGTCTGCTGTTCCTCCATAATCATAATATTATAGATGCTATCCTGATTCGGCAGTGCATACCCGACGTTTTCCAAATTACCGAGGATATTTTTCTGTCTATATAAGTAGTATGGCGTATATTGGTGTTCCTTCGTCCAATTTTCAGCCATGTTCATCATTTTCTCAATTTCCACACGATCGGCTACTTTATACTTTTCCTTATTCCGGGTCATTTCTGATGCACGCTTGAAGGAGAGTGTATGAACGGTAAGTGATTCAGGCATCAATTTATCTGTCTCATGCAAGCTATTAGCAAATTCCGAAACGCCTTCACCAGGCAAGCCAATGATTAAATCCATATTAATGTTATTCATGCCCATTTCCCGTGCTAGATGAAACTTTTCAATTGTTTCCTCAACCGTATGGTGTCTACCGATCGCCTTTAATGTTTCCTGCGTATATGACTGTGGATTAATGCTGATCCGATCAATTTTCCACTTTTTCAAGATTTCAAGCTTTTCAGGAGTTATCGTGTCTGGTCTCCCAGCTTCTACTGTCACTTCACGGATCTTATCTACATCTGGAAAAGAATGATACATTTCCTCATAAAGCATATCCATCTCTTCAGCAGTTATGCTTGTCGGTGTTCCTCCACCATAATAGACCGTTGTGATTCTAATGTTGTTTTCCTTCAGCCATTCCCCAACTTTTCTCATTTCATAATGCAATCCGCCTAAGAAGGAATCTACAGATCCTTGTCGCCCATTAATCGCATAAGCAGGGAATGTACAATAGGCACACTTTGTCGGACAAAATGGAATCCCAATATAAATGCTTACCTCATTTTGCAGCTCGTACAGGTCTGGAACGACGGAAAGCTGACGATCTACGATTTGCTGCATTAGCTGAATTTTTTCATCCGTAATTAAGTACTCATCTTTCAGCTGCTGATGGGCAATAGACGTTGAGGTTTTCTTTTGCATTTGGCGGTGAAGAAGCTTTGTCGGCCGAATCCCTGTAAGAATTCCCCATTTCTGCGTAATGCCAGTCCAATCCTGAAGCACAGTCAAATATACATGGGCAACCGCATGTTTTACCTGTTTAAAATGCTCTTTTTCTGTTGATGCTGGCATCAGCTCTTTTTCATACTCTGCTGACTTGCTTCTGCCCTCACTGTCTATAAGGTTCCCGTTCACTTTAATAGACTGACTAATTTCCACTTTAAATTCTATCGTTAAATCTTTCTGATCGTGTGTCTGGAAGGAAATCTCACATTCCTCAAAAAATAAATTTGCGATCAGCTGAAGCGGACGATGAAAGCGTTCATCCTCTATACCTTTAATTGTAATTTGCAAAATAATCACCTTTTATAAAATATAATGAAATTACCATCATCTTTATTAAGAGGATGGCAGCCTAGTTTGACGTATATAAAACCTCTTTAAGTTTACAGAAATGACTAAACAAGGTCAATTGTTTATAGCTGGGAGCTATGATTGCGATTCAATGTTGACGATATATCTTCGAAATTCAACATATAGAAATTTTAAATATAGAAATCAGCGGATTTATCTCCGATTATCCTGATATATCGATTTTTCGACAATCACAGATAAATTAAGAAAAAGAGTCAACCTCTAAGATCAACCCTTCAACAGCGCATTTATTTTAATATATTCATTTTCTTCAAAAATTCAATCGGATGCTGTTTTCTGAAGTGCTCCTTCACCATGTAGGTGACTCCCTGCTGGTCATTCGGCCGTGTAATCCAATCTGCAGCTTTTTTCACTTCAGCAGGAGCATTTCCCATTGCTACTCCTAGTCCGGCAGCCTCTATCATTTCCTGGTCATCCATTCCATCACCGATGACAACCATTTCATTTCGCCCGATTCCTAATCTTTCACCTAAATACAATAGCCCATTGAGCTTAGAAACCCCAGCTGGCATAATATCCATCCGGTACTCATTCAATTGAATAATATCAACTTCTCCGAACGTCCCTTGGATGGCAGCTTTAGCATCCATCAGATCTGTCTCATCCTCAAAATACACTTCAATCTTTGGAGGAGTTACAGGTTCTTCAAGGATTGTTTCACTAACGGAGTCCACAAATTGCTGCGAATAAAAAATCGGATCACCTGAAGAAAACACGGTCTTGGCCAACATATTATGATTTAGCTTCGATTTATTTGCCAATGCAAATTTCTCATGCACTAATCGAATTTGACTTGGAAATCCCTCAAGTAATCTAACGATTTCGTAAGTAACATCCTCGGCTATCCGTTTTACAAATATCGGCTTATCCTCTTGCCCCGCAATATAGGCACCGCTATGGGCAACAATAAGCTTATTGAGCTTTAATGCTTTTGCCACCTTTTTCGCAGATGGAAAACTTCTGGCAGTCACTAAAGTAATATAAATTCCTTTTTGCTGAACATAGTCAATTGCTTCTTTCGTTGATTTATGAAGTCTCCCATTCGATTGAAGGAGTGTTCCGTCGATATTAATCGCTAACAGCCGATAGATCATCTCATTGCCCCCTGTTCCTGATGTAAATATCTCTACTACACTTTTATGAAAAAATGAAAAGGAATAGAACGGACATGGATACAAAAATGCTCTTGAGTTTTTAAACACTTAAATATCTGCTGTTAAGGATGGAAAAAATCAATGAGCGGTGGATGTAGTTTTTCATTATTTCTTAAAGCGCCTGATTACAGAAACATTAATTTTCATGAAAATACATTAAAAAAATATAAAGAATAGAATATTTACATTCTAGTTAATTTATAGTTGAAATGTTAATAAATAGGACGTTTGAAATTATAATTCTGGAGGGCAACTTTAATGAAAACAAGTAAACTTCATTCTATTAAAAGTAAATTGATAGTTATCTCCTTACTCCTTTTAACGGTTCCATTAATTTCTTTAGGAATGATTAGCTATAACAAAAGCAAGGAAAGTCTTGATGAATTAGGTGCAGCAAATTTAGAAAACAGTGTCAAGATGGTTATAGAAATGATTGATGTATTGAATAAAGAAGTTAAAAAAGGGAATCTTCCATTAGAAATAGCTCAGGAACAGGTCAAAGTCACGATTCTCGGTGAAATGAATGATGATGGAAGCAGAACTGTCCATAATAAAATTGGTGAATATGGCTATATGTTTGTATTAGATGATAAAGGAAATCAGATTGCACATCCACAATTGGAAGGGAAAAATAGTTGGGATTCTACGGACCCAAACGGAGTAAAATCGACGCAAGAACTAATTAAAAAGGCGAACGAAGGTGGAGGCCTAACCTATTTTGAGTGGCCATTGCCAAATAATGAAAACAAAATTGAACCTAAGGTAACCTATTCGGAAAAAGATCCTAATTGGGGGTGGACCATTAATGCAGGGACTTACATGATGGATTTTAATAAGCCTGCACAAAAAATATTTGACACGATTCTAATGATAATTGGCTGCACCTTAATAATTGGAATTTTAATTATCTGGGTTTTCGCCAATAATCTTTCAAAGCCTATTCAAGTAGTGACAAAGCAAATGGAGTATCTTGCTGAAGGTGATTTATCCAAGGAAATCGTCCGAATAAAGAAACGAGATGAAACTGGAAAGTTAGCTGCTGCAATGAACTATATGCAGGAAAATCTGGCGGGTATTATTACCAATGTATCTAGTGCAACAGAACACATCACAAACCAAAGTGAGGAATTAATGCAATCTGCAAGTGAAGTGAAGGAAGGATCCATACAAATAGCATCAACCATGCAAGAACTAGCTTCAGGTACTGAAACTCAAGCTACTAGTGTTAGTGATTTATCCTCAGCTATGCAGACCTTTTCAAAAGACATTGAAGAAGCTAACATAAGCGGTAAATATATACAGGATTCCTCCAAAGAAGTTATTACAATAACTAAAGAAGGAAGCCAATTAATGAATTCTTCAAAGGATCAAATGATAAAGATTGATCAAATTGTTCAAGATGCCGTCCAAAAAGTTCAAGATTTGGACATCCACTCACAGCAAATATCAAAACTGGTAGGAGTTATTAGGGATATTGCAGATCAAACAAATTTATTAGCGCTAAATGCAGCTATTGAAGCTGCAAGAGCAGGAGAACATGGAAGAGGTTTTGCAATTGTTGCGGACGAAGTGAGAAAACTTGCCGAGCAGGTATCAGAATCGATACAAGATATCACAACTATAGTTACAACTATTCAGGATGAATCTAGTGTAGTCGTGCAATCGTTACAAAGCGGATATACTGAGGTAAAAAACGGAACAAGCCAAATTGAAGCAACTGAAGAAAAATTTCAAGATATTGAGAAAGCAATCATGGAAATGGCGAATAACATCAAATCAGTATCCGAAAAGCTGACAAGTGTCTCAATAAAGAGCCAAGAAATGAATACGTCAATTGAAGATATTGCTGCCATTTCAGAGGAATCCGCTGCAGGTATTGAGGAGACATCTGCTTCCTCTCAGCAAACAAGCGCATCAATGGAGGAAGTTGCAGACAGTTCTAATAACCTGGCTGAGCTTGCAGAAAACTTAAATGAGCTGGTTCGTCAATTTAAACTGCCGAAATAGGTTACCCACTGGGACTGGTCTGAAGACGGTAAGTTTTATTAAATGCAATTAAGGATTGAATTCTGCTCTAAACAGAACTCAATCCTTTTGTTTTTGCTTTAATCAATTATATCTCTTAATGCCCCTTCTAAATTGGTATGTCGAAATTGAAACCCTTCTGCTTGAAGCCTTTTGGGGATGCATTTTCTTCCGGTTAATGCAAGGCTTGGATCAGCTCTCATAATAATGTATGCACCGAGCTTTACGAATGGGGCAGGTGCTGGCGGAGCCCACCCTTTATTCATCACTTTCCTTAACGTTTTCATAAACTCTTTATTTGTTACTGGATTTGGACCTGTTGCATTATATATCCCGTCATATTGTTCATTCTCGATTGCCTGAACAAACATTTCATTTAAATCATCCATATGCAGCCAGCTAATATACTGCCTCCCAGATCCAATTGTCCCTCCGAGATTGAATTTTGCTAAACGCTGTAAGGGACCCAGTGCACCACCGTTATCCCCTAAAGCAAAACCAATTCTTAATAGCACTTTTCGCGTGTGTGGCCATTCATCCTTGAAAAATGCTGCCTCCCACCTCTCGCAAACATCGACAGAAAATCCTGTCCCATGATCAGAGTCTTCATGACAAATTTCAGTTGTATCGCCGAAGATTGCAAGTGAACCTGCTTGGATACATACTTGAGGAGGATTGTTACTCTTCAAAATAGCCTCCTGCAAAACTTGTATTGAAGCAAGTCTTGAAGAGATGATCTCCTCTCGATTCCCTTTTGTATAAAGACAGTTCACACTTTTACCAGTAAAATTGACAACGGCATAGCTTGCATCGATTCTTCTAGCCCATTCGTCTTCTAATCGAACACCATCCCAATGAATATATTCAATCTGATCAATGGCGGCTGTCTTTCCCCTTGTTAAAATCGTGACCATGTATCCGCGTACCATTAAATACCTGGCAAGTGATTGTCCCAGAAACCCGCTTCCTCCAGCAAGTACAATTCTTTTTTCCAAGTAAATCCCCTCCCCCATATCTATTAAGTCATAATACCAAAGGAAATAAATGATAAAGCTCCTCATGAAAAATTTACCACTATAAACAATGAATAAATAGTGATAATTATTTAAAAAATAAAATTGTATCAACTATAACACCAAAGGAGATGATTTACATGGCAAGTAACAATAGTTCAAATCAGCTTTTAGTACCAGGAGTTTCTCAAGCAATTGATCAAATGAAGGTAGAAATTGCATCAGAATTTGGCGTAAATCTTGGCCCAGAAACATCTTCAAGAGCAAATGGTTCTGTTGGTGGAGAAATTACGAAGCGTCTTGTTCAAATGGCTGAGCAGCAGCTTGGCGGAAGATTTTAATTAACCCAATACTTAATGAACAAAAACAACCGTTCCCCTAATAAAGGAACGGTTGTTTTTCTGCCTTAGCGGGCTTATTGTACAGATCCGTACAGCTCTTCTAAAGGCTTCATGATAATTTTATTCATTTCAGCAATGACCATGCTCATTCGCTGCTCTGCTTCCATCAGCTTTGAAATTTTAGCATTTTGCTGTACGAGTGCAACCGACTTTTGCGCCTGCATGACTTCTTCTTCTGAAATATCCTGCCCCATCATTTGTTTTTGCTGAAGCTGCAATTGAATGTTTCGGAAATTTTCGAACATATCCCTTGCTGATTGGTCTGCATTCACTTCATCATATGCCTGCTTTAACAGACTATATTCTTCACTTTGTCTAACAGACTTCTCTAGCTCATAGGCTGAATCGTATAAATTAACTGGCATGTATGACACTCCTTATTCTAAATGAGAATGACTTCACTATAACAAACTATGTTTATAAATGCGAGAAATGACCTATTAGTTCATAAGAAGTGCAAGAATTCCTTGAATAATTCCGATAATACCACCTAGCAAGGCACCTAAAAAGGTAATCATTTTTAATTCCTTGTTGATAATTGTCATTACCATTTCCTCAAGCTGCTCTAAAGAGAAAGTTTCAACCTGCTGACGAACAATTTCTTGGAGGCGCAGTCTTTCCATTAAAACATCTATACGGTTTGATATCCATTCAACAAAAAACTGTACACCATTATGTGCAATGGTTTCAACGATTTCTTTTCGGAAGGATGCCGTTAGTGAGGAAAGCGGTGTATGGAAAACATGCTCCAAATTTAACAATTTCCTTACATACATTTTAATCATTGGAAGGATTTCATCTTTTTTAAACTGACTTTCAATCTTTTCAGCTTCCCATTCAAGAACATTGTTCCATTCCTTTTTAAGAAGCGCTGTAATCATTTCAGCAGTTCCTTCATTTTTGAGGAACTTAATGATTTCTGGCTGTATTTTATCCGCTATATTCATATTCCCCATAAACATTTGCATCATGTTTCCAAGAACACCGCTTCGTTCCTTCAAAAAATCATCCGCCATTTTCTGGATCCGTCTATTTCCTTCATAGCTCGAAAAATAGTCGACCCCTTTTTGAATAATAAATTCGCTAATGGCTGGAAGCTTCGTATTCACTTTTTCAATCATATTGTCAGGAATAATCATTCTTAATGATTGATGACGGTAGGTTCCCATCAAAGTTTCATATTTGTGATCAATCCATTCATTTATGCGAATTTCTGCTTTCACATGTACATCTGTTATTCCTAAAGTTTCAAGCAGCTCTGCTGGAGTCTTTTCAGAATCAAGAAAGTTCTCCATTTCTCGTTGAACAAAGCTAGTCATCTCTTTATTAAAATTCTCATTTAGAAATTTTTTCTTTAAACCTTCAGGTGTTAATAAATGACGAGTAACTACTTTTCCCATCTGCTCTGCAAGCTCACCTTGTCTCTTCGGAATTAAGCCAGGTGTAAAAGGGACTCTCCATTTGCCGATATACAATGTTCTATATGGCCGAAAGAGCATTTTAATCGCTAGATAATTTGTAAACCCTCCAATAATCGCTCCAATAGCGATCATCATAATAATTGTCAGTGCTATTTGCATAAATTTTTACATCTACCTTCCATCTTGGCTTTTCGCACCAATTTATCATTTTTTTCATATGATGCTTTATCAGCTTTTGCCTATATAATAATGTACCATAAAGCCCATAAAAATGAGGAATGATCATGACTATTTCGTTAATACCTATTACGATTATTCCAGATAAAATGTTTCATTCTTCTGATGTATGGCTAAAAATTAGCCACTCTCTCATTAATTATTGGGATATTGACATAAAGAAACCAATAAAAATTTCTGTTGGCGGAAATCAAGTAATCACAATGATTGAAGGTGCAGCCATTACAAAAGATGAAATCATTTTCGAGGAAGGGCTTTTTGAGAAGCTATCGATACCTATACAAGAATCACAATGGATAGCCAGCTTTTCACGTTCGAATCATACACTCACATTAGGGCCCGTCATTGGCATTCTTACAGATTACACTGAATCCGAAAAAGAACCTCACTTTCGCAGTATACATGCTTTTTGTAAAGAAATGCATGACCTTGTTACCGAAGTTGGCGGATTTCTATTTGTATTTCAACTTAATGATTGGAAAGATACAGCTCTAACTGGCTATTATTTTCTAAATAATCAGTGGCAAAAGGCTCTCCTTCCCTTACCTACCGTTATCTATAATCGTATTCATTCACGCAGGCTCGAAGCGAGTCATTTGTTTGAAACATTTAAAGCAAAATTAAAGGGTAAACAAATTTGGATTTTCAACAACCATTTTTTATCAAAAGAAATCGTCCATCATTTATTATATTCGGAAGAATACATGAAGCCATATTTACCTGAAACTAGTATGCTTACTGAGCATTCTCTTCAAGTAATGCTCAACAAGTATTCTTCTATTTTCATAAAACCGATTCATGGAAGCCAAGGGAGAAATATTATTAAAGCGATAAACGAAAATGACGTCCTCCAAATAAAAATATCAACAGGAACAAATAAAGATCGTACATTTCAGTTTAAAGACCCTATCCAATTCTATCAATGGCTTTTGCCGTATTTAGAAAAAAGAACCTATCTGATTCAACAAGCGATTCCATTAATGACCTATAAAAGCCGACAGCTGGATTTTCGAATTCTCTGCCATAAGAACCATCAAAATACATGGAAAGTAACCTCTTCAGTAGCCAGACTATCGGAGGATAAGCAATTTGTTTCAAATATTGCAAGAGGCGGAGAATTAATGAAACCTATTCATATCTTGTCCATATTATCAAACCGGGAGACAGCCATCCAACAGCTAAAATTAATGAAAGAACTCGCGATTGAAGCCTGCTCATTAGTCAGCCAAATGTCGGATGGGATCATTGGCGAACTAGGCGTTGATATCGGTGTGGATGAAGAAGGAAATCTTTGGATCATAGAGATCAATTCAAAACCCTCCAAAAACTTTGAGGCAGAACCAAATAAAATTCGCCCTTCAGCAAAAGCCTTGCTGGAATATTGTACATTCCTATCCTTTAACAAAGGGAGATATGAATAATGCTTTCACTCGGATTAATGACGGTTAACTTAAAAAATGAAAAAGGTTATTTCTATGAACTCGCCAAACGAGCACAAGCCCATAATATTGTTTGCTATCGCTTTGTCCCTTCTTCCATTCACCCACTTACCCAAAAAGTCACCGGTGAACAATTTAACCCAATAACTAGCGAGTGGGAACAAGATGAATTTCCGATTCCAGAGGTGATCTATGACCGATGCTTTTATATGAATGATCCCCACTCTTCTCAGTGTAAGGCAATTGTTAAATGGCTGAAAGCTAGAAAGGATATTTTGTTTCTAGGGCATGGCCTTCCAAATAAACTCGCATTATACGAGGCCATTGTCCATTCATCCTTATCCCCGTATTTGCTGGATTCTAAGCCGGTAGCCTCTGCAGAAGGGTTCATCCAAGCATTATCCCCACAGAAACCAGTCGTCATTAAACCAGTAAATGGTTCTCAGGGTAGAGGAATTTACCTTCTTGAAAAAACATCTAAAGGATTACGGGTTCAAACGGATACACAAGATACTCATTTGACAAGAACTTTCGCAGCCTTTCAGCCCGCAATAGAATGGTTGAATCGTCTAACATGCAAACAAGACTATTTAGTTCAGCCGTATGCAAATCTAAGGAATGAATACAATCATCCTTTTGATATACGGACACTTCTCCAAAAGGACGAAAATGGAAACTGGCGGGAAATTTGCAGGGGAATTCGAACAGGTATGAAGGATGGAATCATCTCCAATTTAAGTGCCGGTGGAACGATAACAAGCTTTGAATCATGGATGCAGATGATTCCGAAGCCACAAAGTGAATTTATAAGTAAAGAGCTTGATGATTTATTATCAAGGATCCCCTCCATTTTGGAGCAGACCTTTCCTCCTTTATTTGAATTAGGGATTGATATTGGGGTAAGTGATACTGGAGCTATTTGGATACTTGATATCAATTCAAAGCCAGGAAGAACAGTTGCCCTTACACTGAAACCTGAATTAACTGAAACATTGTTCAATGCCCCTCTTTTATACGGAAAAACTATAAAATTCGGATATAGCGAAACTTCAATCAGCGGGGGTTTTACAGCCCGTTAATCTGAGAGAAAGGAGCCGTGACGATGAGAAAATATTTCCTAGTAGAAATTCTTGAAAATAGTGTCCAAAAGGTTTGTATTCCTACTCACATCAAAGCAAATGCAGAATTAACGAAAATTGCTTTCGGCACTCACATGATCGAAACTGTGATTGAAAAGCATAACCGGCAGACGATAGCATTAAGTAGAGATATTGCAGAAAAACTTCTAATTCCTCCAATAAAAGTTCCTATGCATCTTTTTGTCGAGAATGATACAGCAATCATTGGTCCTCTAGTTGGTGTATTCACCTCTGGATTTACCCCGTTTCTTTTACGCCCGATCGGTGAAAGAAGTCTATTCTTTTCGAAGCTGCTATCTGTTAAAAAATCAATCGGTGCCCTTCCTTTTGTATTCGGGGAACAGCACATCAATTGGGAACAGGGGACAATTAATGGACTATTCTACCATCTAGATGGATGGAAAACATATGAAGTTCCTTTTCCAAATGTTATTTATGATAGGCTTCCAAATCGGAAAAGTGAAAGACAAACAGCACTAAAGCTTGTAAAAGACCGTTTGCAAAATGAATACATGATCCCATGGTATAACCCGGGGTTTTTCAATAAATTAGATGTAAATGATCGTCTTCAGCAAAATGAGAAGATTCATACCTTTTTACCGGAATCTTATGCCTTCTCATCTTTTTCAGACATTGAACAAATGCTCGCTAAATACGGTCATGTGTTTATAAAACCGATAAATGGCAGCCTCGGTCTGGGCATTCATCAAATCTTATTTGATAAAGTAGAGGGAAACTATTTTTGCCGTTATCGAGATCATGCTGGAGAGAATAAATTAATCAAATTCTCCACCCTGGAATCATTAATGAGGCATATTTTTAAAGGAAAAAAACTGAATCGCATGCTTATCCAGCAAGGCATTTATTTACTGCGGGCAGATAAACGGCCAGTGGATTTTAGGGTTCATACGAATAAAGATGCAAATGGAAGATGGGTTGTGACGGCAATTGCCGCCAAGGTTGCTGGTGCTGGGAGTGTAACTACTCATGTTAAGAGCGGTGGAGTGATTAAAACAGTTGAAGAAGTCTTTCCTGCATTGGAAGAACAAAGAGAAGTAAAAGAAAAATTAGCAGATGCCGCCATTAAACTTAGCGCAGCGTTAGAGGAAAGCATGGAAGGGATTATCGGAGAAATTGGATTTGATCTTGGGATTGACCGAAATGGGTCTGTTTGGCTGTTTGAAGCAAACTCTAAACCAGGAAGATCCATCTTTTCGAATCCTCAGCTGAAGGAGTACGATCAGCTCACAAGAAAGCTATCACTTGCTTTTGCCATCTATCTGACCGAAAGAGCGATCTCTCAGCCAGAGGAGATCTTCAAATGAAGGATATTGACTTGCAGAATTATACCGGACCCTTAATTGGCATTTTAGCCGGTAAAGGCAAGAATCAGTCTGTTATCGGAAATGGCCCTTTTTTCAGAGAACTACAAAGAGAAATTATAAAAAACGGCGGGATCTCCGTCGTTTTTACTCCTGATGATATTAATGAAGAGACAATCGCTGGAGTTACCTATTCACCAGAATATAATAAATGGACGGCTGTTACTTGCCCGATACCGCATATTGTCTTTAATCGTGTGCCAACCAGAAAACTTGAATCCGGAGATTCCTTTAAAGATGCTTTTCAATTTTTCAAAAGCAGAAACATCCCTTTTTTTAATCCAAGATTCCTCGATAAATTTTCACTCTTTGAAATGCTTTCACATGATCCCATCCTTCAATCCTTTTTACCTGAGACAATCAAGGTGACAGACAAAGAATCTTTGTTTCATTTTCTAGAAAAATATAAGACCATTTATTTGAAGCCAGCTGAAGGGGCAAAAGGAAGGGGCATTTACAAGCTGTCCCTGAAAAATAATCATTCCGTTGTCCTAATCAGCTTGAAAGATGAATTCACGTATAAAGATGGCATAACCTTTTGGAAAGAATGGGAACAAACACTTTTGAAAACAACAACATATATTGCTCAAAAATCGATAGAACCGGCGCTTTACCAAGGAAAGCGATTTGACTTTCGAATTCTTGCACACTTTTCCGAAGAAGGATATCAAGTGACCGGAGCTGGCATCCGCCAATCCCGTGATCAAGAACTTACCACACATACCCTAAATGGGGGCTGTATTATTCCTTATGAAGACATTCAAACGGAAGAGCATGATCGATTCTTCGCCATGATTGCTGATCGTGCTGGGAAAACTTTATCAAAAGAAACAGGTTTCTTTGGTGAATTTTCGATTGATGCCGGGCTTTCTGATGACGGTAAATATATAATATATGAAATAAATTCTAAACCCATGCGCTTTGATGAAAGGAACATCGAAGAAAAACGCATTCAAACCCTCACCAGGTTATTCTTACACATGACAAATAATGAATAGCTGCCCGATAACAATCTATAATTGCTAACGGGCAGTCCCCATTTAACTTCTTCTTTTCGATGGACCTCCAAGTGCCTGAAATTGATTTTTTAATTTTTCTCTAGCTTTGCCATTTCTCATCAAATAGGCAGCCCCGAGTGCTAAAGCAGTCATTGCTAAATTTCCACGTTTCATATCACTTGTCCCTCCTAATTTAAATGCATAAGCGCTTTCTAAACAATCAAAATGCAGATTGTTCCTGCGAGGATTGCTCAAAGGAGCTTTCCTTAGTGTTCAGCCCCGACAAGCATAAGACATGCCTCAAGGAAAACATACCCTTTCATTTTGGGAGGCTTGGCTTATGACTCGAAAGGCTAGGTGCTGGAGCTAGATATTATTTTTATCTAACCTTTCAATATATCTTTTCCCCTTTTAAAAAGAAAAAAAACATGAATTAAATGTTGTTGGGTTAATGAAGAAGAACAGGTAAAATAAGTTTAAGGAGGAATGGAAATGCTCACACACTTTCAATACAAAAAATTATATGCACATACAGAAATTCCCGGATGGAATATCTCCTTTTACTTTAATAAGCAAAATTTTCATGGGATTTACCATCAAAACGGGCAGATCGAATGGACTTCTCAGCCCCCAAGTGCCGAAGATGAAATTAGGCTAATTGAACAAATTCATGAGCTTATGCTTTTTCATGTATATGACCATTAGGATTCCTTGAATTTTTTACTGCTTTCTTGAGTAAAGTAACACGAAAAGGAGGCATTTCCATTGCATAAGGACAAGTTTAAAGAAGACTCTCTTCATGAAGGCAGAGACAAGGCAAGTTTGGATATTGACCGCATGATCAATGAAGGCTTGTCTGGAGGTTCTGTTCACAGTAGGGGAGAGCAGGTAAATATTGAAGAATCTCGTGATCTGAAGGAAGAAGAACCACCTTTTAAAGTGGATGTTTAATCGTCTAAATGGAAGGAAACCCGGTAGCTTTTTAGCTGCAGCGGGTTTCTTTTTTTTTTTTTCATTCTTTAATTAAGCTCACCACTTCATTCCCGCACACACTGCATTTCAACAAATGAGGACACTTCTTTAGTTTATAATCATTTGGGTAGCCGTCTTCCATTTTCATTTGATCAATAGGCATATAGGCACTGTAATCATCATAATAATCCATGATTCTCCCGCTATCGATTAATTCATTTCCACACGATGAACAATTCGCTTTTAGTTCTTCAAATCCATTACATATTGGACAAATAGCCATGACATCAGCTCCATCATTCATTTAATGAAATCCTTTTGATCCTACACTCTTATCGTTCGTTTCGATCTCGTTTGTTATGTAATAATCATTAGGAAACAATTCCCATTAGGAATGCTGGAATATAAAAGTGAAAAACAAACATAATAGAGAGTACAAACAGCAACAGCCGCTACAAACTTCTAACATCAATGGGTTAGACCATTAAGTGGTAGCAAGAAAGCTTGTACCGGTGCAATTCCGGATAACCCAGCCATTATCAAAAAAATTTATGAGGAGATGAAGACACAATGGCAAACCAATCAAACAGCAATTCCTCAAACCAATTATTAGTACCTGGAGTAGCGCAAGCACTCGATCAAATGAAGTACGAAATCGCCAATGAGTTTGGTGTAAACCTAGGTGCGGATACGACATCCCGTTCAAATGGTTCTGTTGGTGGAGAGATTACGAAGCGACTTGTTCAATCCGCTCAACAACAAATGGCAGGCAGATTTCAATCATAATTTTACGTACAATTAAATAGCATATGGCTTGGCCCCCTTATATAAGGGGGCCATTTATTATTTAAATCATCTTTTTAGGATTCACCCATTCATCATATTGATCACTAGATATATAACCTGTTTTCAATGCTGCTTCTTTTAAAGTCGTATGTTCCTTGAACGCAAGCTTGGCTATTTCCGCAGCCTTTTCATAGCCAATATGCGGATTTAAAGCTGTAACGAGCATGAGAGAGTTCTCAACATGTTCATTGATTACCTCTTCATTTGCATTCAAGCCTTTCATACAATGTTCATTAAAGGAATTCATTCCATCCGTTACTAGCTGAACACTTTGCAAGAAATTATAAATAATTACTGGCTTAAACACATTTAATTCAAAATTCCCTTGACTTGCGGCAAAGCCAATTGTCGCATCATTTCCAAATACCTGACAGACTGCCATTGTTAATGCTTCACTTTGTGTGGGGTTTACCTTCCCAGGCATAATGGAACTGCCAGGCTCATTTGCCGGAATCGAAAGCTCCCCAATTCCGCTTCTAGGTCCACTTGCCAGCCACCTGACATCATTCGCAATTTTCATTAGATCAGCCGCTAAAGCTTTTATTGCCCCATGAACATGAACAATTTCATCATGGCTTGTCAAAGCTTGGAATTTATTGGCTGAGGAACGAAAAGGGTAGCCAGTTTGAGCGGCAATTTCCTTTGCTGCCTCATCCCCAAATGTTTGATCCGCATTGATTCCTGTTCCAACCGCTGTTCCGCCTATCGCCAAATCAAGCAAATAGACCATCGCTTCTGATAGCATTCGTTCATTTTTATTAAGCATGGCTCGCCAGCCGCTAATCTCCTGCCCTAATGTTAATGGGGTTGCATCCTGCAAATGTGTCCGCCCTATTTTAATGATATGATTGAATGCTTCTTCCTTTATTTGAATCGTTTTTTTCAGCTCTTGGAGAGAAGGAATGAGATTGCCAGCAATCTCCAAATAAGCGGCAATATGCATGGCTGTTGGAAAGGTGTCATTGGAGCTTTGGGACATATTCACATCATCATTCGGATGAACTTTAGCATTCTCCCCTTGCAATCTTTCATTTGCCCTTCTAGCAATCACTTCATTTACATTCATATTTGTTTGTGTACCGCTCCCAGTTTGCCATACGGCAAGCGGAAAATGTTCATCGAATTTCCCTTGAATGATTTCTTCAGCCGCTTCTATAATGGCAACCTTCTTTTCTTCGGGTAATTTTCCAAGTTTATGGTTAACGATGGCTGCAGCTTTTTTTATTTTCGCTAACGCATAGATAACTTCCATCGGCATTTTTTCAGTACCAATTTTGAAATTTTGTTTGCTTCTTTCTGTTTGTGCTCCCCAATATTTTTCAGCAGGGACTTTTACTTCCCCAAGTGTATCTCTTTCAATCCTAAATTTAGTCATTGCAATCCTCCTTTATAGAATTACTTGCATGTTACAAGCTAGACAGCTTAAAGATGGCATCTATATAATCTATTCCCTCTTTTACAGACAATTATTGTTCCCCAAAAAATTTCTGCCAATTTTTCCTCATAAAAAAAACTGCTTTGCATATAGCAAGCAGTTTTAGCGATGAATGATTGTATAACCAACAAAGTAAGCTAGGACCATGACGCTAGCAATAGCAAACGTAACTGTTAATAATTCCATTTTAAAGCCTCCTAAGAAATGAAATTTATACTTTAAAAGTACCACACAAGTTCAGGAGGACTCAGTGCATTCTGTGACAGGATGGTGAAAACTTTATGAACTTTTAATAAACATATATTCTCTTTTTACATCCGATTTATTCTACAACGACAGCCGTTCCATAGGCAATAATTTCAGCCGCATTTTGCATGACTGCAGATGTTTGCAAGCGCATGCTAACTATGGCATTTGCTCCTTTGGCTTTAGCATCCTCAGCCATTCGGCCGATGGCCTTCTGTCTTGCCTCATCCATCATTTCTGTATATTCTCCAATTTCCCCGCCGACAATCGTTTTTAACCCAGCTAGGATGTCTTTACCGATATGCTTTGTTTGGACGGTACTTCCTCTAACAAAGCCTTTTAATTCTTTAATTTCTTTTCCAGGTACATATTCAGTAGTTACGATAATCATTTCGATCGTCCTCCTCTTTTTCTTTTATTCGTTCAATTAATAATACGATGACAACCCCAACTATCAATAAAATATTAATAAGATAGAAAATAACCGCTGCCTTCAAATTGATGAAAAGCAAGATGATTGCTAGGATTTGTCCCAAACCAGCGATAAGTAGAAATATCCGCTTGATAATTCCCACTATTCCTTCATTCCTTTAGAATTCTTTTTATGAAATACTTTACGTACGAAGATAAGATAAACAAGAGTCGGCATCGGTGCTTGAATAAGACCGACGATGCCCCAAAACCAATAATTATGGCTATATTTCCTTGCATGTATGAACAGAAAGATGCTTTGACAAATTAGAATCATAGCGACAATGATGAGGAATGGAACCGGAATTTCTTCATTCATGTTTCTTTCACCTGCTTAATAAATCGGAGTGAATAGTAACCGATGATAGAAATAGAAAACAATCCTTGTAAAGCGAAGAAAACCACCGGAATGTTATATAACATAAATAGAACTGCACTTAAAACTAGAAGGGCAACAATAGAAAAAATGGATACATCGAAAATTAGTTTTTTCCTTAATTGCTGTTTCTTTTCGATCACGATATTTTCAAACCACTCTAAATTGGGTGTATAGACTGGTGCATGTTGCTCAACTGATTCCAAGCTGTTTTCAATTTCTTTAATCGTCTCCAGGAAGCTTGCATCATCTGCATAGTTGTTATCCATTCCATTTTTCCGTTCATTCATTAAGCCTCAGCTCCTTTCTAACAGCAAGGATCCCATTATGAACCCTCGATTTAATTGTTCCTGAAGAAAGTTTCATCATCTCGCCAATTTCATCATAAGAATATCCATAGTAATGTTTTAAAATAATTGGTATGCGAACATTATCAGCTATTTTGCCTAACGCCGATAATGCATCTGTCCATTCTTCGTTTCTGCTTTCAAGCTGCCACTTCAGCTTCCTGTATAGATCCTCTTGCTGCTGCCAATTTTTTTCTCTTTTCTTTTTCCGCTGCTGGTCGATATATAAATTCGTCGCGATTGTAATGAGCCAGGAGGAAAATTTCGATTTTCCCTGATATAAATGGATTTTCTCAATACATCTCGCCATTGTCTCCTGGGCTAGTTCCTCTGCAGTATCAGGATTCATTGTTACTTTCATTAAATACTTGACCAAGAAGGAATAATTTTGATGAAAAAGCATGGCAAAAGCGCGTTTATCACCACTTTTTGCGCTTTTTATGAGCTCTCCCTCTTCCATGGCATCTATTCCTCTCTTTCCATCATCCCATTTCCGCAATTATTATTACATTGATAAGACGATCATGTGCATGATTCGTTCATTTTTTTTATGAAAAATTTTTACACTCATTTTTTCTCTGATTCAAACACTAATTCAGTAAATCGTTCCTTTGAAGAAGCTTCATCGAAACTGCTATAAATTCGAAAATGATCCTCATCAATAATTCGAAAGTGCTGACTGATGATATTTTGCTGTAATAACAGTCCATTCTTCCGGTCAATTTCCTTCCACCAAATTTTCCCGCCCATTGTTTTTTCCCTGCGATAGTCTATCCCTTCGCGGGCAATGGTTTCCAGCACTTCTAACGGTTCGTCTCCAAACAAAAATCTTACCGTTTCCGTTTCCCTGAACAGGGCACATACAACAACAACCGTAGACCATCCAGCATCCACTCGCCCCTTTTCAATTTGAACAAGTGTTTTTTTCGAAATTCCAATGATTTCTGCCATTTTATCTTGTGTATATCCAGCTTCCGTCCGGATTAGGCGTATTTTCTCCGATACTTTAGAAATAATTTCATCACGTGTCAAGGCTCTCTTCATTCCCTTTATTCTTTTTGTGTATTATTACACTTTAATGTAATTATAAAAGAGCATCTGCATAGATAGCAAATTAAAAAGCGGTTATTGCATTGCAATCAGTGCTTTTCTCTTAACTAATTCAACAACATTCTTTTTAAATAGACATGTAAAAAACTGCTGTCAAAGAGACAACAGTTTCCATGCTAAAATTTACTTTTTTATTGGTACATCAGAGATTGAATGACAGGTGCTAGTACAGGAATTTCTCGACGAACATCCTGCACATTTCCCTTGCTTTGATTTTTTTATAAATTTTATGAAGGACCAGCTTGCATACCCAAAAATAAGTCCGCCAATTATCAAGTTTACAATCATCTCATTCCCTCCAACTCAAGGATAACGTGGATTACATAAACCCTAGCAGCTTACCGCCCTGATAGATGATCAAAGCTAACAGATAAGCGGCAATGAGTGCATAGACCATAGAAAATGCAGTCCATTTTTTCGAACCTGTTTCTTTATAGATCGTTGCAACTGTTGCTAAACAAGGAATATATAAGAGGATGAATACCATAAAGCTGTAGCCTGCCAGCGGAGTGAAGTAATCGGACAGCAATCCTTGCAGACTCGCTTCATCTGGAACGAAATATATAATGTTCATTGTCGAAATAATTGCCTCTTTAGCCAAAAATCCTGTTATTAGGGAAGCTCCAGCCTGCCATGTATTAAATCCAATGGGTTCAAAAAGCGGTGCAATGAATCCGCCAATTGCTGCTAAGTAGCTATCATCTAATGCAACATCCATTCCACCTGGTCCGATGTAAGATAAGAGCCAAATAAATACAGAACCGGCAAAAATAAATGTTCCTGCTTTTTTTACGAATCCCTTCCCCTTATCCCACGTGCTTCTCCACAGTGCCTGAAATTGCGGCAGACGGTATGGAGGCAATTCAATTACAAAGAAGGAAGTCTCGCCTTTTAAAATCGTGGAGGAAAATAGCTTCGCCAAAATAAGCGCAACAGCAATCCCTAATATATATAAGGATAGGACGATAAAAGCTTTTTGCTGCACAAAAAACGCACCTACAAACAATGCGTACACAGGTAATCGGGCAGAACAAGACATTAATGGAGTTAATAGAATAGTTAACAATCTTTCCTTTGGTGTCTCAATCGTCCTCGCCGCCATAATTCCTGGTACATTACAGCCAAATCCGATCATCATTGGAATAAACGCCTTGCCGTTTAATCCTACCGCCTCCATCAATCGGTCCATAACGAGGGCAACTCTTGCCATATAACCTGAGTCTTCAAGAAGCGAAATGAAAAAGAATAAGATAAAGATTTGTGGAACAAATACGAGCACTCCTCCAACACCGGCTACAATTCCATCAAGAATTAATGAATGGATAAAAGCAGAGGCGCCAGCAGCTTGTAATAGATTTTCAATCGTTTGAGACAAGGGTCCTGTTATGAAGCCATCCAGTAAATCGGATAAAGGAAATCCAAGCCAATCAAAGGTTAGCATAAACATCAAATACATGAGCAGAAAGAAAATTGGCAAGCCGAGGATTTTATTCGTTACAATCGCATCAATTTTCTCAGATAAAGGTGTTATTATTTGTTCCCTCTTAATATAGGCATCTGTCATTATTTGATTAATGGTTTCTTTTCTTTTTCGAAAAATAAATTGATCGATAGAGGTACCAGCGCTCTTTTTTATTGCATCCTTGATTTCAAGTAAAAATTGATTAAGCTGCTCTGATTCTATATAATTTTCAAGATATTTTATTACATATTGATTTCCCTCAAACATCTGCAAAGCAAGCCATCTTGTCGACTGATTAGGCTTATTATCAAATAATTTCTCAAACCTTAAAATGGCTTCCTCTATATCTTTACCATAATCAACAATTCTGGCATTGGGTTCAGGCAACCTTTCACTTGTAACAGCTTCAGCTAACATATCGCATCCCTTCCCTGTTCTTGCAATAACAGGTTTAAGCGGAATACCTATTTGATTAGAGAGTTGATTCGGTTCAATCTGAAAACCGCGTTTCAGCGCAACATCCATCATATTGAGCCCAATGACGACAGGCTTCCCATATTCCAATAGCTGAATTGTTAAATGAAGGTTTCGTTCTAATTGAGATGCATCCAGAATATTGATCATTTTGTCCACATTCTCAGATAAGAGAAATTGTGTCACAACCCCTTCATCCTTAGATAAAGGGGTTAACGAATAGATTCCTGGCAAATCTATTAACTTATCTTTCTTATTTTTAAATTGACCAACCTTTTTTTCAACTGTAACTCCGCTCCAGTTGCCTACATACTCATACGAACCTGTAAGGTTATTAAAAAGTGATGTTTTTCCAGTATTAGGGTTACCAATTAGAGCGATATCCATTATAGTCTCTCCACTTCAATTTGGACGGCTTCTACTCTTCGAATCCCAATACATTGACCGCAAGACTCGACCATAATAGGGCCGCCAAATGGCATATAGCATTTAATACACACTTCTGTACCTTCAGTTATTCCTAAATCAAGCAATCTTCTCCGGACTAAAAGATCAATCCGGGAAATATCGATAATCTTGCACTTTTCACCTTTGTTTAACTTCCCAAGCACGAAGTCCACCTGATTTCTTCTATTAATTTAATTGAGAATGATTATCTTTATTTATACCAAGTTTTTTTCATTAATTCTGCGATAAAAATCACATCCATTATTGTTTTCATTTCGACAGGGTCAGTGTAGTCTCGAAGTACTGTTTTTTTATTCGTACTTTTTCGACAAAGGAAATTTGCAAAATATAGCGAAGTTTATATGAATGATAGGTTATTTAACTAGTCTGGAGGTTAATATGGTAACGAGAATAAGTGAAACTGTTGTTGAATTTTTACAGATGGAAAAAATTCAATTATTGAATGAATGGAGAGAGAATATTCTTGTCTCCCCGGAAGATCCGTATAAGGATCGTATGGAGGAAAATGGAGAAGTCATTTTTTATCTTGTCATTCAAAGTCTTACGAGGGAAAAAGAGAATCTAGAAAGAGTTATTCGTAAGTTTGCTATTTCTATTGCTGATCAGCGAGTGAAAGCAGGAATGAATATTGGCGAGTTTGTTCACAATGTAAATTTAGGCCGATCAATCATTCAAAAACATTTAAAAAAAATGGATATAAGCTGGCAAGAACTTCAGGTCTATTCAGAACAAATTTATGATTGTTTGGATCAATTTCTTTACTTCTCGGTCACCTATTATAGCGATGCAAAAAATCAAATTATTGAGGAAAAAACCAAATTTATCGATACGAGCCATAAGGATCGACTCACATTATTAGGACAGATGACTTCTAGCTTTATTCACGAATTCAGGAATCCGCTCACTTCTGTACAAGGCTTTATTCAGCTGCTTAAATCAGAATACCCAGACATGAAATATTTGGATATTATTTCAATTGAATTAGAGCAGTTAAATTTTCGTATTTCACAGTTCCTCTTACTTTCGAAAAAAGAATTGATCGGCAAAGAAAAAACAACTTTCTCATTAAATGAATTGGTGGAAGAAGTGCTTATATTCTTATATCCAAGTATTTTAGATGGAAAAGTAAAGATCCAGAAAAATTTAGAAGAAAATATTAATCTATTTGGCTATGCCGACGAAATTCGCCAAGTGCTAATTAATATTGTTTTTAATGCCATTGATGTGCTGAATCCAAATACTAAACATCCATTAATCGATATAAAAAGCTACTCCTTAGATCATAAATCGATAAAGCTAGAAATAGCCAATAACGGTCCAATGATTCCAGAGCATCTGGTCCAGTCAATTTTTGAACCGTTTGTAACAACAAAAAAACTCGGAACCGGTTTAGGACTATTCGTTTGCAGAGAAATTATTGAAAAACATAAAGGAAGATTGGTTTGTGAAACACATGCAGATTTAACAGTATTCACGATTACCCTGCCAATCGCTGACACAAAATAATACGAGGCTGGCTCATCCCATATTGAGTCGGCCTCTTGTTTTTTCCTTTTTTTAAAATTCTGTGTACTTATTCTGTATTTCCATTTATCATATAGAAATAATTCATCCGGAAGAGGAGAGCTGCTTATGTTTACGTTAAAAGTTGACCAAGATATTGAATTGCAATTATTTCAATTACACCATTCAGAAGAACTTTATTCTTTAGTAGACGCTAATCGCCATCATTTAAGGGAGTGGCTGCCATGGGTTGATAGTATGTCATCGCCTAGTCAGTATCATTCGATTATTCCAACTTGGCTTAAGCAGTTTATGAATAATAATGGATTTAATACAGGCATTCGCTATAAAGGGACTCTTGTCGGATCCATTGGTTTTCACCAAATCGATTGGAATAGCAGGCAGACAAGCATCGGCTATTATTTAGCTAAGGGCAACGAAGGAAAAGGCATCATGACTAGGAGTGTTCAAGCCCTTCTCAATTATGCTTTCTTAGATCTTAACCTCAACCGAGTGGAGATACGCTGTGGAATTGGCAACGCTAAGAGCCGTGCGATACCAGAAAGATTAGGATTTGTTCAAGAAGGCATCATTAGAGACGGTGAATTTCTATATGATCATTATCATGATTTAGCCGTTTACGGCATGCTTGCACGTGATTGGGGAAACTAACTACAGCTAACAGCTTTAATATCAATGCAAGGAAGACTTCTTCTATAGGAGTCTTTTTTCTTTATCCTTTACACCTAATAAACACAGTCCATTTAAAGTTACATACAATGTGGCACACATATGGCTATCCATAAGGTAAGACTGTAAGACATCCTGATACTTTATGTTCGTCTCAAAACCTTGGCCACAGCTAATTCAAGATAAAACCCTGAATACGGTAAACGTTTTTATCCTCTGCTTTTGCAACAGCATGCTCCTCTATAAATACGCAAAAAGAAATCGCTACGCACATATATTTGAATTTCGTCTATGCTAGGTTCAAAATTCCGTCAAAAGATATTATTCCATTACTTTTCCGCAAAATTACTAAAAAGATAAATTTAAGGGAAAAGTACATTATAAAGGAGGTGAACGCTCCTTACATCATGTGTAAGGAAATAACTATGGCCTTAAATATTTTTTTACTTATCTTATTAATTACTTTGACCGCTTTTTTTGTTGCATCTGAATTTGCGATGGTAAAAGTGCGTTCATCCCGAATTGATCAATTAATTGCAGAAGGAAATGTCCGTGCTCAGGCAGCGAGAAAAGTAATCACGAATCTTGATGAGTATTTATCAGCCTGTCAGCTTGGAATTACAATCACGGCGTTAGGGCTTGGGTGGCTTGGTGAACCGACCATTGAAAGGATATTGAATCCTTTGTTTGCCAAACTTGAATTGCAGCCATCTTTAACCCATATCCTATCTTTCATTATCGCTTTCTCTGTTGTTACCTTTCTGCATGTCGTTATTGGCGAGCTCGCTCCAAAAACGTTTGCGATTCAAAAAGCAGAGGAAATCACATTAACCTTTGCCGGACCATTAATTTGGTTTTATAAAATCATGTTTCCATTCATCTGGGCTTTAAATGGTTCGGCCAGATTTGTAACTGGATTGTTTGGGTTAAAGCCTGTTTCCGAACAAGAAATGGCCCTATCTGAAGAAGAATTACGAATTATTCTATCTGAAAGTTTAAAAAGCGGGGAAATTAATCAATCAGAGTACAAGTATGTCGATAGAATATTTGAATTTGATAATCGGATTGCGAAGGAAATTATGGTTCCGCGAACAGAAATTATTAGCCTTGAAGAAGATGCAACTCTTTCAGAAGTGCTCGATGTTATTATGAATGAAAGATATACTAGATATCCTGTTACCGGGGGAGATAAGGATAATATTCTCGGATTAATCAACGTGAAAGAAATACTGACAGATTGCATTAGAAAAAAATGTGAAGATGAAAAGCCCGTTTTACAGTATATTAAACCAATTATTCGAGTAATTGAGACAATTCCAATCCATGACCTCCTTGTAAAAATGCAAAAAGAACGCTCTCACATGGCGATTTTATTTGATGAGTATGGAGGAACAGCTGGATTAGTAACTGCAGAGGACATCCTTGAAGAAATCGTCGGGGAAATTCGCGATGAATTTGATGCAGATGAGCTCCCTTTTGTTCAAAAAATTGATCATGATCATTATATTTTAGATGCAAAGCTGCTTATATCAGAAACAAACGATTTGCTCGGAACTGATTTAAACGAAGATGAAGTGGATACACTTGGAGGCTGGATTTTAACCCAAAAATTTGACTTAGAGCAAGGAGATTTTATCATGCAAGATGGGTTTCAATTTATTATTAAGGAAATTGAAGGTCATCACATCTCCTATATCGAAGTAAAAAGGGAAAATGAAGCTCTTCTTGAATGATGCTCATGAGGGAATTGTTTTTTGTAAAGCAATCCCTCTAATTTTTTCTACTGGTTGAAACTCATATTCGTACATAGTTAGGAATAATTATAAAAGTAATCACATTATCAAACTGTTACGTTTGACTGTATGGTTTGAACTAACATATAATATGTGTAAATACATTAAACTGGGGTGATAAGATGGGGCAGTTTATCGTATTGGCGAATTAGCAACTATTGCTAATGTATCCAAAAGAACAATTGATTACTATACAAACATCGGACTTATTCAAGCCAAACGCACAAAGTCAAACTATCGAATCTACTCTGAGGATGTTCTTTCAGACTTACGTTTTATTGAAGAATGCAAACTTATGCATATTCCATTAGATGAGATTAAGAGAAAGCTAGAATTAAAGTCCAAAACAGACATGCATACTGGGGATGTTGAAAAACAGATTGATTTGGTTACTAAGCAAATTAAGCAGCTCCATAATGAAATAGCTGTATTATTGCCTCTTATTAATCATCTTGATAAAGAACAGATTAGTGATTTATCAAGAAAACTCAATACAGAAGGCTCAACATTAATAAAATCCCTTGTGAGCTTAACAAGTTAACACATTTTTTAAATTATCAGGAGGTGACACCTTACCCGTTACTCGGGCTAAGGGAATTTATTTGGACATATTAAACTTGGTTATTATAGCCATTTTAATTGCTTTGACAGCATTTTTTGTAACTTCAGAATTTGCTATTGTAAAGATTAGAAGTTCAAGAATTGACCAGTTAATTGAAGAAGGCAATAAAAGTGCAATACCAGCAAAGAAAGTGATTAGTCATTTGGATGAGTATTTATCTGCTTGCCAGTTAGGAATAACAATAACTGCACTAGGAATTGGGTGGCTCGGGGAACCAACAATTGCACATATGCTACGCCCGGTTTTCTCGGAGTTTGACATTCCAAGTTCAGCATCACATATTCTTTCCATTGGGATTGCTTTTGCTTTTATTACTTTTCTGCACGTGGTTGTCGGAGAGCTGGCACCAAAAACACTTGCCATTCAAAAAGCAGAGTTAGTAACGCTGATCACTGCTCGCCCATTGATTTTGTTCTACAAAATTATGTATCCATTCATCTGGGCATTAAACGGATCTGCACGATTCCTAACAGGTTTATTTGGACTAAAGCCTGCTTCCGAACACGAGTTGGCCCATTCTGAAGAAGAACTTCGAATCATCTTGTCAGAAAGCTATGAAAGCGGCGAAATCAACCAATCAGAGTTTAAGTATGTAAATAAAATTTTTGAGTTTGATAACCGAATTGCAAAAGAAATTATGGTTCCTAGAACTGAAATCGTTTCATTCTCAAAAGATGATACACTAGAAAGCTTTTTACAGACTGTATATGAAGAAAAATTCACACGATATCCAATCATTGATGGAGATAAAGACCATATCATCGGATTGGTAAATATTAAAGAAGTAATGACTGATCTTATTAAGAATAGAGAAATTACAACGAATACGCTGCATTCTTACACTCGTCCGATTATCCGTGTCATTGATACGATCCCAGTTCATGATCTTCTCCTGAAAATGCAAAAGGAAAGAATTCATATGGCTATATTGATGGATGAATATGGCGGAACTTCTGGACTCGTGACTGTAGAGGATATTCTTGAGGAAATTGTTGGCGATATACGTGATGAATTCGATATGGATGAAGTCCCTGAGGTTCGAAAAATTAAAGAGGGACACTATATCTTCGATTCGAAAATTCTCGTAAGTGAAGTAAGTGATCTGCTGGGGATTGATATCGACGATGAAGATGTTGATACAATTGGCGGCTGGATCTTAACAGAAAATTACGAAGCGAAGCAGGGAGATACGATTTACCTTGACTCCTATGCTTTTAAAATTATCGATATGGAAGATCATCATATCCGATACATTGAAGTTACTCGTGTGGAAGAAAATGAGCAGCAGCCGCAATCACTGCCAATAACTGAAACACAGGTGGTTTAAATTAACTGCTAAAAATAAACACCCCAGCCTTTTCTCCATAAGGCTGGGGGTTTTATTATTCCTATTAAATCTTTGGCAGACGGATCGTAAATTTCGTCCCTTTGCCTTTTTCACTGCTTACTTCAATTTCTCCCTCATGTAACTGGACTAATTGCTTTACAATTGAAAGCCCAATCCCAAATTCCCCATATGCTTGGTTCGTCCTAGACAGATCTGCTTTGTAAAACCGGAGCCAGATTGATTCAATTTCCTCAGGGTCGATTCCTTCACCTGTATCCTCCAATTCAATCATTGTCCAATTGTCTTCTTCTTTTCCTCTTAAAGTAATCAGTCCATTGTCCGTGAATTGAATAGCATTCTTAACGATATTGACAATAATCTGAATGAGCCGGTCATAATCAGCAAAGACCGTAATCTCCTTATCACATTCAATCACGATCTGATTATTTTTTTCTTCTGCCTGTAAATCAAGCTGTTCCTCCACTACCTCAAGAATTTCGGTTAATTCAATTTCTATTTTGTTTAATTTCAGCTGATTGGATCGAATTTTTTCATAATCCAGATTTTCGTTAACAAGACGTATCAGCCTTTTCGCCTCTCGATCAATGAGGATCATCCCTTTTTCAATATCTCCCTCAGGAATGAGCTGATCTTTAATTCCTTCTGCAAGTCCGCTTATCGTTGTTAACGGGGTCCTCATTTCATGAGAAACATCTGCAATGAACTTTCTTCGTCTATTTTCCAGCCGATCAATTTCTTCATTGGATTCCTTCAGCTTTGCAGCCATTTCATTGAAATCCGTAGCAAGCTGACCAATTTCATCCGGATACGTATCTTTGACATGAACATCATAATTTCCTGCTGATATCATTGATGTAGCATTGCGGAAATTTTTGATCCTCCTAATAATGCTTTTAGATAAAAAAAGACTGATCAAAATGGATGCTGATAAAGAGATCACAATCGTATACAATAAAAACCGGTTTAATTGCCTAACCATATCCATCGCCCCGGTAATTGGCGATAGCAGTAAAACCCCTCCCGCTAAGCGATCGCCTTGCATGAATGGCAAAGCAACATACGTCACTTCCTGACCAAATCGTTTAATATCATGCTTCACTGATACCCGATTGCCTTTTGAAATGGTCTTCCACTCAGACTCCGTTAACTTTATTAGGGGTGCACTTTGTAATTGCGGATAAATGACATTCCCTTCATAGTTAAAAAGAATATATTGAATATGCCTTGTTTTCAGTATCTGGCTATATTCTTCTAAAAAACTTTCCGTTCCCTCTAGTCTGACAGTTAAATCTTTTAAGATTTGTTCCCCGTAATCATCCAATTCCTCCACTTTATTTTGAAAGATATAGTTTTCAACGAACTGTGAAAAGGAAAAGCTTAAAATAAGAAAGGCAAGAATGAGAATGCTAATATGACTGATAAGAATTTGATAAAAAAACTTAATCTTCATTCTTAGCTTCCGTTTCATCAAATTTATAGCCGATTCCCCAGACGGTTTGGATAAACGGCTGATCGGGTGTGCCAATTTTCCTTCTTAATCTCTTAATATGCACATCGACTGTCCGCTCATCTCCATAAAATTCATACCCCCACACACGGTCTAATAATTGCTCCCTGGAAAAAACCTGCTTCGGATTTTTCACGAAATAATAAAGTAAATCAAATTCCTTTGGTGTTAAATTAGAAAGAATTTGCCCTTTAAAGGAAACCTCTCGTGAATCCTTGCTAATCTGAAAATATTGACTGGAAATCGTATTTCCCTCTTCCTTCTCCGCTGCTTCCATTTGATAGCGGCGTGTGACTGCCTTTATTCTTGCCATTAATGTTAATGGGCTAAATGGCTTTGTCACATAATCATCTGCCCCCATTTCAAGGCCAAGCACTTGGTCGGATTCACTATCCTTTGCTGTCAGCATAATAATCGGCACCTGGCTTAAATCTCTTATTTTCCGGCATAGCGTGACCCCATCCATAATTGGAAGCATCCAATCAACAATAATTAAATCCCATTTCCCTTTATTAAAACGGTCAAATCCATCCTGACCATTATGCACAAATTCGCCTTCATACCCTTCCTTCATAAAAAACATTTCTAGCATCGAACAAACACTTTCATTATCTTCAACGACAAGAATTTTCATCTTACACCATCCCTAATTAAAACTGCTATTTATTCTATTTAATCGAACTGTCACCCTTTTTTCAATTAAAATAACTTTTTAATACGAAATGCGCAAGCGCCTTGGTCATCGCCTTACAAACTGGAAGGGCCGGTTCTTTCGATAAAGGAGACACAATGAGAGGAGCGAACTGATGTCGACGCAATCGTTGCGGAGGGGACCTGAAGTTTGATAGGCGATAGGCGCTGGAGCTGAACAATTCTCGATATCGAAAAAATTATATCCTTTATCTTTAAACAACTCCAATTTTTTCCTCATGTGTTTTCTGTTTTTGGATATGCTAATAACCGGGACAAGTCTATAACAAAAAGAAGGAGTGTGCAATAATGAAGAAACTTTCTATTTTAGTTTGTGCCTTAAGTTTCCTGCTGTTAGGTACAGGCTTTAATCAAGCACCAGTAATAACAAATGCAGAGGACGGAAAACACCAGGAGAATCCTCCTAACCCTCACCGCCACTTTATAAAGGAAGCTGATTTTCAGCGACTTAAGGCTCAGGGCTATACGAAAAAAGAAATCCTTAAAGCTGCACACATCGCAAAATTTGCAGATAAAAAGATTGATGACGTGCTTAAAACATATAAACAAAACGATTCTTCCTGGGATAAAACAGCTGCACATTATGGCCTGGATATGAAAAAGATGAAAGAAAAATGCCAAGAGAAAAAAGAAAAATTCCTTGAAGAACATAAAGAAGACGTTATTGAAAATGTGGCTGAATATGCCGGGAAAACAGAAGCGCAAATTAAAGCCTGGGCCGATGAAGGAATCCCTCTCCGATTTATCGTTGGCGGTGCAGTGATGGCAAAGGCAAGCAATAAAGACATAGAAGAGCTCATCCAAATGAAAAAGAGCGGTCAATCTTACCATGATATTAAGAAAAGCCTCGGTTTGGATAAAGCGAAAATGCATGAAGAATTTAAAGTTTTAATGGGAAAAATAAAAGAGGATATTAAGGACTAGTCTTTCCTGACAAACCACCTTTTCGGTGGTTTTTTTCCATGCAAAAAGGCTGTCCAGCGATTAGACAGCCTTACTAATTAAGAAAGATAGACAAAATAAGCAATAAACGCAATACATAACCCATACATAATCGGATGAATAGCTTTAACTTTCCCTAAAGCAAGCATGGTCACTGGGTAGAGGATAAAGCCTAATGCAATCCCCGTAGCTACACTGTACGTCAACGGCATCATTAAGATCGTTACAAATGCAGGAACAGCTATTTCAAGCTTGCTCCAATCGATTTGCTTCACTTCCATCGCCATTAAAGCTCCCACAATAATAAGTGCAGGCGAAGTGACTTCAGCAGTAACCACACCTAATAACGGAGAAAAGAAGAGCGCTACTGCAAAGCATGCAGAGATAATGACAGAGGTAAACCCCGTTCTTCCCCCGGCTGCAATCCCCGCATTTGATTCAATCATCGCCGCTGTTGTTGAAGTTCCAAACACCGCCCCAACGACAGTAGCACTCGAATCAGCAAGCAGAGCCTTTCCTGCATTCGGAATCTGATTATCCTTCATCAAGCCTGCTTGACTTGCTATAGCAATCAAAGCTCCAGCTGTATCAAAAAATGCAACGAATAAAAAGGTGAAAATGACCGCAATCATTTCAGGGGTAAATATTTGATCTAGATGTGAAAAGACCTCGCCAAAAGTTGGCGCCATGCTTGGAATGGCCCCGACAATTTTTTCCGGGGTATCTATGATGCCTGCAACCATTCCGATAATTGCAGAAATGGCCATTCCTAAGAAAATGGCCCCTTTTACATTCCTAACCATCAAGATGATCGTTAGGATAAAGCAAAAGATGGCAAGAATTGTTGGAGGTGACTTCAAATCCCCGAGTGAGACGAATGTTGCCTCACTTCCGATTACAATACCCGCATTCTTTAGTCCAATAAAAGCAATAAAAAACCCAATTCCTGCCCCAATGGCATGCTTTAAATCTTTTGGAATCACATTGATGATCTTTTCGCGGATTTTAAGCATGCTCAGGATAACAAATAGAATACCTGACACAAACACACCCGTTAATGCCGTCTGCCATGGAATGCCCATGCCAATACATACGGAAAAGGTAAAGAAAGAGTTCAAACCCATACTTGGACCAATACCAATTGGGTAATTTGCTAGTAAACCAATCAATAAAGAACCGACAATAATGGACAAGGCGGTTGCTGTAAAAACTGCCCCTTTATCCATTCCTGCCTGGCTTAATATAATTGGATTAACGATTAAGATATAAGCCATTGATAAAAAAGTTGTAAATCCAGCGATCGTCTCTTGTTTATACGTTGTCCCTCTTTGCTGGAACTGAAAGAATTGTGACATTGGAGTATCTCCTTATTTAAAATGGTTCCTCATACTAGTATTTACCAAAGCTTAAAAAATAAAAAAAGCTCCGCGATGAGCGAAGCTGCCAAATTTTACACAAGAGAATGAATTGCCTTCTAGTTTACTAGATTAGCAAAATACTTTTTCCCATGTAGTCAAGCTATTTACGGCAGCTCGGTAGAAACGTCCAGTCCATATTACTGAACATATACAGGTAATTATGAGTTTAATATAATGTTCACCATTTTAACAAGAGGAGGCAGCACAGTCAATTTTACTATGTATTCCGTTTATTTGATTTTTTGAATAAGAAAAGCTGGCCAATAGCGGACAGCTTTCAAACATATTATACAGTCTGGTTTTCTTTATGTTTATCAGAAACCATCACATTTTCTGGCGAGTGAGAAAAGAGTAGCTGAAACTTTCCTTTTGAGGTGTGGATGGACATACATAGGCTATTTTCCTTGTGTACAGAAACGGCAGAAGCATGATCTACCTTTTGCGGTTTCATTTCTAGTTCGGTACCCTTATTAGACATGTTCACAAGGAAGATGCCATTATGTAAATTTAAAAACTCACTGACTGAGGCTTGTGCTAGTTCATCCGCTTCTGTTAATTCTTCCTCAGCAAATACAGAGGCGATTTCTAAAAATACTTTCTCATCTGCTGCAATGGCGGTCCAAAATGGTTTTGCCCCTGTTATTTCTTGAGAAACGAGCCATTCAGCCTCTACATTTTTTGCCTCGCTTGCCTCTATATATACTTCATCATCGATAAACCGAACGATATTTTTTACAAATAAGGATACGTACTCTGTATACGCCTCTTCTTCTGGATGATTTGTATGTATCAGGCTTTCAACGATCGCATCAATATCGCCGCTCTTAATCGCTTCAAATTTTTCATCTGATAGACTATGAATTTTCTTATATTCATTTAGAGCATTCGTAAATTCTTCAATCGATAGATAGTTTAGATCAACGACTGCCTGTGCTAAATATAAATGGTTACTCTTTTGTGATGATAGCATGTGGTCGACTTGTTCATTTGTTAGAAACCCAAGGTCCACTGCAATTTCTCCAAATCGTTTATCCTGCTGCTTTTGTTTTTCATGGATCTCCTCTACTTGTTTGGAGGTTAAGAAGCCTTCATCAACGGCAATAACACCGAATTTTACATGGGTCGTTTTTTGCAGGTCAAGCGCATGCTTCAGCTGCTGGGCAGTAAGCAGCCCATTGTTTAATAAATAATGCCCAAAATATTGGCTAAACATTTGCGCTCACCCCCTTTTCCTCTTTTATAATTTTCTCTATGATTGCTGTTACAGCCTCTAGTGTAATTGGCTTCTGAATAAAATCGTAGGCACCTAGATCAAGGGCTTGTTTCAGATGGGACTGAGTCCCTGCAGATGACGCCATGACAACCTTCAAAGCAGGATTTTCATTCATAATCTCTTCCAAAGCTTCAATTCCATCTTTCCCAGGCATAACGATGTCCATGAAAATTAAATCTGGCTTCATTTCCTTTGCCTTTTGAATGGCAGCAATTCCATCTTCTGCTTCCTCTATTGAATGACATTTACAAACTTCTAATATGTTTTTAAGCTTTTTTCTAATAAGGACAGAGTCATCACAAATTAACACATTCAATTGCTTTTGCATCATTCATCACTCCTATTTTTTAGTGGCTTATAGGTTAAAAGTTCTACATTTTATTACAAAATTCCTTCTTCAAACAATCACATCTTACCTTTTTCCTAAATTTTTTGTGATATTTTTGACATTTTCCAAGTTTCCCTTTATAAGAAATAATTGAAAAAATGTTATAATAGAAAGAATAAATGAGTATAAAATTGACAAGAGTATTTCTTGTCATACAAAAGTAAGCAATTGGGGGAAACTATATGATTGAACCATCAACAGAGCATGCTGTCATCCAAACCGTTCATAAAGGATTAACAAAAACAAAGCTAGTAAAAAGCATCTTCTTTATTATTCTTGGCTCTATTTTAATGGGCGTAGGAATTGAAGAGTTCTTAGTGCCAAACAAAATCTTAGATGGCGGGATTGTAGGCATTTCTATCATTTTGTCTCATATCACTAGCATAAAACTAGGTATATTTATCTTTATTTTGAATATCCCCTTCTTCTATATTGGGTACAAACAGATCGGCAAAACCTTTGCCTTATCAACTCTTTTAGGGATTGCTGTCCTATCTGTTTCCACTTTCCTTCTTCACGATGTTCCTGTTTTTACAAAAGATCCCCTTTTAGCTACTGTATTTGGCGGAATCATTCTCGGAACTGGCGTTGGTATCGTTATCCGCTATGGCGGGTCCCTTGACGGTACTGAAATCCTTGCGATCATAGTGAATAAAAGGCTCCCCTTTTCAGTTGGAGAAATCATTATGTTCTTTAATATTTTCATCTTCGCTTCTGCCGGCTTTGTATTTGGCTGGAATCGTGCGATGTATTCAGTGCTCGCCTACTTTATTGCTTTTAAGACGATCGACGTTGTCATTCAAGGACTTGATGAATCAAAATCCGCCTGGATTATCAGTGAAGAACATAAATTAATTGGAGATGCCATTTTGGCAAGACTTGGCCGTGGTGTTACTTATTTAAATGGTGAAGGCGCATATACCGGTGATGATAAAAAAGTTATTTTCTGTGTCATCACTCGGCTGGAAGAAGCAAAGTTAAAATCAATTGTCGAAGAACTGGATCCCAATGCCTTTCTTGCTGTAGCAAATATTTCTGAAGTCAGGGGAGGAAGATTTAAGAAAAAATCGATTCACTAAAATATGCAGAAAGAAAAAGGTGCCGTAACATTGCGGCACCTTTCCTATTCAGGATATAAATTATGAAACATTCTTTTCATAAAGTAATCATCTTCACATTTTTCCCGGCTATACTGGATCTTCTTCCCCTTTTTTATTTGTTTATCAAGAACAACCCAATCATTTTCTTCACGTTTTATATGGACTACTGTATTTTTATTACTTTGGTCTTTATAGAAGATATACGCAGTATTAGGATCCCCATGGAAGAAGTAAATCCTCTTTTCTCCTACCGCCTCTCCGCTTACGTGATCCTTTAAACTCTCTAGCCGCTTATCCCTTTTTCCAGATAGAACCGTATATTTCATTAAATCAATCATATTTAAATACATACTCTGATCAATAATTTCTTCATACTTATGACCAAAGCTTGTAAAAATATCCTCCATTACCTGCTCATTAAACTCCTTACTGCGGATATCCTTTTTTCGATAACAATCTGCCTCTTGCTTTTTTAACTCTTGTGCAAAAACGGAATGACTGCTTATTGTTATCAAGAATATCGCCAAAACTGAAATAAACTTCATTTTCTTCAAAGAATCACCTCGGATTGTATTTTTCCAGTAAACAAGAAAAATATTCAAACATTTATGTTATTTTCGATTGAAATATTGGGAAACTACTTACTATCTAAGGGTTATCATTTGAAAAAAAAGAGTCAAAACGGTATTATTTTTTTCGAGTCAAAAAATTAGGATGGTGAATGATGGAAAAGAAACATCGATCGGAAAGTAAGCTGCATATTATTTATCGGTACATCATGTTACTTATCGGCGCAACGCTGGCAGCTTTAGCAATTGAACTTTTTTTAATTCCAAACTCAATTATAGATGGCGGAATTATCGGGATCTCCTTGCTAATTAATCATCTAACAGATATTAGCTTTGGTATTCTTGTTTTTGTTTTTAATATCCCTTTTATCTACTCAGGATATAAAAATATCGGAAAGAACTTTGCCTTTTCCTCCCTTTTCGGTATTGTCGCACTAGCGATCATCGAGCCTCAATTACATCATATTTCTCCATTTACAACCGAACCATTATTAGCAACCGTTTTCGGAGGACTATTATTGGGAACAGGGGTCGGTATGGTAATCCGTCATGGAGGTGCTTTGGACGGAACCGAAATACTAGGTATACTATTAACAAAGAAGCTTCCCTTTTCAATTGGTGAATTTGTCATGTTCTTTAATGTTTTCGTATTTGGCTGGGCAGGGTTTGTTTTAGGATGGGAACAAGCCATGTATTCAATCATTACCTACTATATTGCTTCAAAAATGATTGATTCTGTCGTCCAGGGACTAGAGGGAGATACAAAAGCAGTCATCATCGTTTCAGATCATTACGAGGAAATTTCCGACGCTATTATTGATCGCTTAGGGCGAACCGTAACAAAGTTGAAGGGCAAAGGCGGATTTAAAGATAACGAGAAAGAAGTCATTTATGTCGTCATTACTCGATTAGAAATATCTAAACTGAAAACGATCATCGGTGAAATAGATACGAATGCCTTTACGACAATTATGGATACGCAAGAAGCGCATGGAAGCAAGTTTAAATCAGCGATACACTAATACATAAAACGATACAAAAATGCTTAGAGTATTTACTCTAAGCATTTTTATTTACGAGCTAACCCTATTTCTTTACTTTTGCAACGGTCATCCCATCACCAATTGGAATAAGGATCGATTCTAATTGAGGATGCTTAGCCACAAATTTATTAAATTTCTTCATAAATTCGGTGTGGCGTTTAGGTGGAGAGTCTTGGTCTGCAACACTTCCGCCTGCAAGTACGTTGTCCATAACAATTAGTGCATCTGGTTCCGCTAGTCTAATGCAAAACTCTAAGTAATTTTCATAGTTTTCTTTATCCGCATCAATAAAAAAGAAATCAAATCGCTTATCCTCTTCAACTAATTTTTCCAGGTTTTGCATCGCAGCGCCAGTCATATAGGATACTTGTTTGCCAAAACCCGCTTTTGCTAGATTGCTGAATGCCAGTTTGGCATAGCTCTCTTCTAATTCAAGGGAAGTTAACTTCCCTTCCTCTCCAAATCCTTTTGCAAGGCAGATTCCGCTATAGCCACCTAACGCTCCTATTTCCAGAACATTTTTTGCCCCTGAAATAGACACAAGCATGGTTAAAAGTTTACCGGAAGCAGGAGATACCGAAATGTTCCGCATACCGTTTTCCTTTATAGCTGTAAGAACTTCCTCAAGAATAGGATCCTGGTTCTGAAACAAAGAATCGATATACATATTAATACGTTTCATTCATATCTAGTCCCTTCTCTTCATGTTCTCCAGATTCTTTCCTGTCTGTTTCAGCCACTTCCATTTCATGCAGTTCAAATAGCTGCATAAATTCGTTAATTACCATATCAATCGCTTTCAATTCACCGACTAGAATTTGATTAATCGATTGAAATTCAGGTTTTTCTAGTTGTTCTTTAATCGTATTGTGTTTAAGATTCAGCATTTCCAAAAAGGCAATCGCTCTTCCTCGGCGAAAGGTTTTTGGACCGCGCTGATGAGAATGATGTTCTCTTCCTCTGGAACGCTCCCCTCGATGGTGTCCCTCTTTCTTGAACTCCTTAAATTTTTCATTTCTCATGTAGCAGATCTCCTTCCTGTGTATACATTTGTATACATATTGTTATTTATTTCATTGTATACAAATGTATACAAAACGTCAATCGATTGAGCTGAAAACCCCTCAATAATAAGAAAACAGCCCAATTATCGTATAATTGGACTGTTTTCTATTGCTATTCGAATGTTCTTTTCATTAAACACATTCACTTTCATTCCCGCTAAGCACAATCGCATTTCTTCCACGATCATACTCAATGACAAGTTCATTCACCTCATGTTCCAATTGTGGATCAATAGCGACTTGTATGTCATTAATGATTACGACTTTGTCCTTTTTTTCAGGCTCATCCAGAGCCATTCCCATTTGGGGTCCTCCTCAGCCAAAGCCTGCAAAGTATATTCGTATACCTGTAGAGTTATGATCCCGCAATACTTGCTTTAGCAAGTCCCGGGCTTTATCTGTTATGTTCATTTAATTTCCCCCCAATTGATAAAATACCATGTTGAGAAGATTGTGTAAAATGAACTTACAGGCTCAGCAGGATTGGATTCCCTGAAGGGTCTGCCGTTGAATATTGCCCGTGTTCTCGAGTAACAACTGCCCCTATTTTCTCTAAATTTGCAACAGCACTGCTTCTTGCTTCCTCATTAGGGTAAACGAGCGTAAAATGCTTCAAACCAACACTATTTTCTGATGGAGCTGGAGCGCCTATTCCATTCCATGTATTTAAACCGATGTGATGATGATAACGCCCAGTAGAAATAAACAGCGCCTGGCCGCCATATCTAGTGACGACGTTAAATCCAAGCCCTTTGCAATAAAACTCCTCGGTCTTGTGCAATTCAGAAACATGTAAATGAATATGTCCCATTAAAGTATCTGAAGGCAGTCCAGCCCATGGCTTCCCATCGCCTTCGGCTAATATGCTTTCAATATCCAAACGTTCAGTTGACATGACTACTTCTTGATTATTCCATTTCCATGTTGATGATGGGCGGTCCGAATAGATTTCTATTCCATTCCCATCTGGGTCAGCTAAATAAAGTGCCTCACTGACAAGGTGATCAGATGCTCCCTGTAATGGATAGCCAATTTTTATATAGTGTTCAATCACTTTAGCTAAATCTGAACGAGAAGGAAGCAAAAGGGCAAAATGATAAAGCCCTGTCGTACGAAGCTGTTTCGGGTGAATATTTTCAGGCTGTTCAATTGTTACTAGCGCCGTTTTTCCATCTGCTGATAAACTTGCTTTGTTCTCTGTTTGCTCTAATAATTGAAAGCCAATCACTTGTTGATAAAATTCGATTGATCGCTGCAAATCAGCAACCTTCAAATGAACATGACTAACAAAAACATTAGGTTCACGGTGAAAATTCATAGTCGTGTTCCTCCTTAAATTAATGTAAGTTAGTTACTTTATGTAAGTAATTATATTTTTATAAATTATATATGTCAAGTAACTTTATTATTTGCAGTAATGGGGGTTATAATGTAAGAGGGAGTGATGCAAGATGAATAAATCTCTGATATGTCCAAGATTTGAAAAGGCAATGAGTATTATTAGCCAAAGATGGACCGGATTGGTTATCTATCAGCTATTAAATGGCCCGCAGCGCTTCAGCATGATTGAAGCAGCAATTGGAATAAGCGGAAGAGTGCTTTCAGAACGGCTTAAAGAGTTAGAACAAGAGGGAATTGTCAAACGAGATGTGTTTCCTGAAACCCCTGTCCGGATCGAATACTCGTTAACTGACAAAGGGTTATCATTGGAGCCGCTAATGAAGGATATTGAAAAATGGTCACAGACTTGGCTAGATCCAGTAGATACTGATTCCGAAAAATAAAAAGCAATGGAGCGAACATTCTCCATTGCTTTTTTAACTTTTGCACAAAAAATGCAGGAGGATATTGGGGGGATACAGACTACTTCAGCACTTCTTCATTTGCGGCAGGAATCCGGTGATAACTGGTGCGTTGATTCCCGTAACGGTGCGAAATTGTGGAATTATGGACTCAATGAGGCGCATTAAGTACATTAACGTTGCGAAATAACGGAATTATGGACTCAATATAGCCCATTGATTCCCTTAACAATGCAAACTGATGGAATTTTGAACTCAATATGGCTCATTGAGATAAAGTCCATATAATTGTGTAAAAAGAAAGAGTCATTTTATTCACTCTTGGCAACACTGTTTTCAGCGACGAT
>NZ_LMBX01000057.1 GCF_001439605.1 Cytobacillus praedii | reverse complement strand
TTCGTATTATAAGGTCAACTAGTAGTGATTACTGGTTGGCCTATTTTATATGGGTTATGCTTTATGGTAGTCGGGGTAGGACGATCGGGCGCGTGGGACTTGATCCCGTCCAGAATAATGTCCACCTCCTACTTGTAGAAACATGTTTGAGGCTGGTTGGGGCACTGACCCCGAATAACAAGCGAAGCTATGAAACTACAAGATTGTTAGGAGCCGCCGGCAAATAAAGTAAAAGGAGACGTGATAAAGTATGGATCCAGTCATTGGTCTGGATGTCGCAAAAGGAGAAAGTCAAGTCCAAGCTTTCTTGGCAAGAAAGCAACCTTTTGGAAAAACCTTTAAGTTTAAGCATGATACCAATGGTTTACGTGATTTCTATGTATTTTACAAGGAGATAAAATTAAACGCTGAAGCAGATCCTGTGGTCATTTTTGAATCTACTGGACACTATCATGAACCTGTACTTCAGTATCTTGAGGAGAGGAGAATAACTTACTATTTAGTAAATCCAGTGATTTCTTACGAAACTAAAAAGAGTAGCCTTCGGAAGGTCAAGTCAGACCCGGCTGATGCTCGACATTTATGCGAACTCTATTACAAAGAAGATCTAGAAACATTCCATCGAAAAAATGTTCAAACTATGAACTTGCGGAATTTATCTAGACAACATGATTCATTAACGCGTAATTACGTACAGTTAAAGCTACAGTTTCAAACAATTCTTGATCAAGTTTTTCCTGAATATAAGGGCGTTTTTGGGGATTTGTATTCACTGGTATCTTTAAAAACCTTGCTTTTATATCCTACTTCCGACGTCGTTTTAAAGGCAACAACAGATGAAATAGCAAGAGTGATGCATAGTCTGGGAGGGAAACGTTCGTTTGCATGGTTTTTGGAAAAGGCGAATAAGCTTAAAGAAGCAGCTGAACGAAATCCATTTAAGAAAATACTGTATCAGAGCCATTTAGTTACCTTAAAGATGTACATCCAAATGCTTCTTCAACAAAAAGAGTTTCTATCTATCCTAGAACAAGAGATTGATGAATTAGCCATGCAGTTTGAAGAGTATGAAATTCTCCATTCTATACCAGGAGTAGGATGTAAGATTGCAGCTACACTCATCTCCGAAATTGGGGAAATCAAGCAGTTTAGTCATCCTAAAAAGCTAGTGGCTTATGCAGGAATTGACCCCAGAATATATCAATCAGGCAAGTTTACTGCTAGCATAAACCGTATCACGAAAAGAGGCTCTACTAGGTTACGACAGGCTTTATATACAGCTGTTCAATGTGGATTAACGAATAATCGAAACACCAAACTTAGAGAGTTTTATGACAAAAAAAGAAGTGAGGGAAAACCTCACAAAGTAGCAATAATAGCCTGCGCCAACAAGCTATTACATTGGATTTATGCCATTCTTAAGCACAAAGAGATTTTTAATGCATAAAAACACCTTTAATTAACATAAATTACAAAAACTTCAATTTCATCTTTTGAAGTTTATTTGTTATGCCTAAATTTATTATAACATGATTAATTTTAAAACATTAAATGAAAAGTGTTGACTCATATTAGCTGGTATTCT
>NZ_LMBX01000056.1 GCF_001439605.1 Cytobacillus praedii | reverse complement strand
GCTTCCACCTCAAACCTATCAACCTGATCATCTTTCAGGGGTCTTACTAGCTTGACGCTATGGGAAATCTCATCTCGAGGGGGGCTTCATGCTTAGATGCTTTCAGCACTTATCCCTTCCGCACATAGCTACCCAGCGATGCTCTTGGCAGAACAACTGGTACACCAGCGGTGCGTCCATCCCGGTCCTCTCGTACTAAGGACAGCTCCTCTCAAATTTCCTGCGCCCACGACGGATAGGGACCGAACTGTCTCACGACGTTCTGAACCCAGCTCGCGTACCGCTTTAATGGGCGAACAGCCCAACCCTTGGGACCGACTACAGCCCCAGGATGCGATGAGCCGACATCGAGGTGCCAAACCTCCCCGTCGATGTGGACTCTTGGGGGAGATAAGCCTGTTATCCCCGGGGTAGCTTTTATCCGTTGAGCGATGGCCCTTCCATGCGGAACCACCGGATCACTAAGCCCGACTTTCGTCCCTGCTCGACTTGTAGGTCTCGCAGTCAAGCTCCCTTATGCCTTTACACTCTTCGAATGATTTCCAACCATTCTGAGGGAACCTTTGGGCGCCTCCGTTACTTTTTAGGAGGCGACCGCCCCAGTCAAACTGCCCACCTGACACTGTCTCCTGCCCCGATCAGGGGCATGGGTTAGAATTTCAATACAGCCAGGGTAGTATCCCACCGATGCCTCCACCGAAGCTGGCGCTCCGGCTTCCAAGGCTCCTACCTATCCTGTACAAGCTGTACCGAAATTCAATATCAGGCTACAGTAAAGCTCCACGGGGTCTTTCCGTCCTGTCGCGGGTAACCTGCATCTTCACAGGTACTATAATTTCACCGAGTCTCTCGTTGAGACAGTGCCCAGATCGTTACGCCTTTCGTGCGGGTCGGAACTTACCCGACAAGGAATTTCGCTACCTTAGGACCGTTATAGTTACGGCCGCCGTTTACTGGGGCTTCAATTCAGAGCTTCGCTTGCGCTAACCCCTCCTCTTAACCTTCCAGCACCGGGCAGGCGTCAGCCCCTATACTTCGCCTTGCGGCTTCGCAGAGACCTGTGTTTTTGCTAAACAGTCGCCTGGGCCTATTCACTGCGGCTCTTCGAGGCTTTAACACCCCAAAGAGCACCCCTTCTCCCGAAGTTACGGGGTCATTTTGCCGAGTTCCTTAACGAGAGTTCTCTCGCTCACCTTAGGATTCTCTCCTCGCCTACCTGTGTCGGTTTGCGGTACGGGCACCTTATCCTCGCTAGAGGCTTTTCTTGGCAGTGTGGAATCAGGAACTTCGGTACTATATTTCCCTCGCTGTCACAGCTCAGCCTTCACGCAAACGGGATTTTCCTCGCTTGCAGCCTAACTGCTTAGACGCACATATCCAGCAGTGCGCTTACCCTATCCTCCTGCGTCCCCCCATTGCTCAAACGGAGTTTGGTGGTACAGGAATATCAACCTGTTGTCCATCGCCTACGCTTTTCAGCCTCGGCTTAGGTCCCGACTAACCCTGAGCGGACGAGCCTTCCTCAGGAAACCTTAGGCATTCGGTGGATGGGATTCTCACCCATCTTTCGCTACTCATACCGGCATTCTCACTTCTAAGCGCTCCACCAGTCCTT
>NZ_LMBX01000055.1 GCF_001439605.1 Cytobacillus praedii | reverse complement strand
TAAAGCATAACCCATATAAAATAGGCCAACCAGTAATCACTACTAGTTGACCTTATAATACGAAAGCGCCCGATTGTAGAAGATCGTTATTGAACTAAAGCACCCTTTAGTTCAATAAGCATTATGAATTAGCCGACCATTCACTTTTCGTTTCGGTTTCTTGATTTGAATACTCAATATAAAGTAATTTCATAGCATCTATAATTTTTTCATCCGCTACTTTATCTTTATATCGACTAGGCAAGTCTTTTGCACCCAAAACATATAATAATGGATTTTGAGTGAACTCTCCAATTATCCCAATATCTAATACAACTTTTTCTAATCCACCTGTCATATGATTTAAGTGATGGGTTGGTATTCCTTTTATTTCACCTTGTTGTCGAACTAACCCATTAATAATTGGAATCCATAACTCAGGATTATTTTTGTATTCTAGAAATATAAAACGCAAAAGTTCTAACATCTGACTCAATTCTCCAATGTTATCTAGATCCATTGGATTTCGAGTAATATTTATATTTTTAAAATTTGATTTAATTTTTTTATTAATCTTATCCCATCCGCCACAAAATTGAACAATTTTATTCGCAATGAAACTATCGTGACAGGCTATCATCACTTCAACGGCATCTTGCAGTGCCAAGGTTTCTCTATTCTGAAAGTGAGGATATAATTCATTACTATCTTCTTTTGGATTAAAACTAATATCTTGTACAATGTCATTCCATTTATATTTTCTTTCTGCTACTAATTGTGTTACACAAAAAGCAATTGCAACTTTAGCAGCAGAAGCAAGAGGTACAAGTAATTCTTTATTCAATGAACAAACTATATCCTGCTCTAATTGTGAATAAATAATAATTCCTACTTCACCTGATTCAATTTCCTTTAATTTATCAAGAACTTTCTCCATTTTAGACCCCACTTTATTCTATTTTATATTCACTTATTCTCTCTTTAGTAAAATATCCCTTCTTATTAAAGTAAACTTCCCCGTTACTATAAGTACAAAACGTCACAATCTGCTTCTAAACTCTAACATACATATCCAATCTTCTTTAAAGTCTTATTCAATTAAATGGCCCGATTGTTAAATAGCTGGACTAATAAGAAAATCCATCCAAAGAACTTGGCAAGAATGAAAAGTGGTACTCCAACGAGTAATAAGCCAGCATGGCCTAAAACATGAGAAAAGAAAGTCATTCTTGCTGCTGGAACGCTCTTGATTAGGGTACGCTAAAATTTGTTGAAGCTAGCTCTTGCTTAAAGGTAAGAAGTGGAGTTTCGTCGAATATAATAAATTACCTATCCAGAGGTTATATAAAGGTTAATTTAACGATTGTTGTATTTGGTGAAGAAATACTCTTATGGATAAAAGAATTCGTATAAATGAACATTAGATTTCGCACCCCCCTTGCCCAAAATGTCTAAAATTTTCATCGATCTCCTAAAGGGAGGCAAATTTTATGTTTCTCGGATGCCATTTAATGATAGCCTGTTAAATTACTTAGGACTGTACTGGTGGGTTATTGCGGTTTGAAGCTAACACATGCCTTGTTTAGAATTGTCTGGATGCTGTTTAGAAAATTCCAATATTAGATGAAAAGGGGAAACCAAATGAAAACAAAATGGCTTTTGAGTAGTAGTGCCGTGATGATGGGTTTGTTGGGGTTGGCAGGAACCTTTATTCCCGAAGAAATTTCAGTAATATTAGGGCTTGACCCTTCACCCATTATTCTGATTCTTCTTCAAATCATCGGAGGACTATATTTAGGGTTCGCAATGTTGAACTGGTTTACACGTTCTGCCCGGATCGGCGGCATTTATAACAAACCTGTCGTATTAGGAAATCTGATACATTTCATCGTTGTCTTATTTGCCGTAATCCGGCAGTTGGCGGAGCAGTTTCATTTCCTATTCGTTATTTTGACATTAGTTTATCTTGGGTTTGCCGTCTGGTTTACATTGGTTATGCGCTCGAATCCTTTAAGCAATCAATCAAAAATGTCTGGCTAACGAATAGTAAACGAGGATTTATATCGGGGGTCTCTTTTTTAAATTTCACTATGCTGAACTAGTCTTTTGAGCAACCCTAAGTATATTAAAACGACAAAAATTCCTACTTTTATATTGAAAGAAGGAATTTTTCTTTTTATTCCATTAAGAGATTTAAGTTAAAGATTACACGGTATCTAGCGGTCTAATTTATAAAAATAATTATAAACCTTTTCAAGCTTTTTCATTTGTTTTCCCTTTGTGTGAAAGAAATGGGTTATGAATTTATTAACAAGTGTTTAATCTAGATACTTTGATCTTGTTCAACAATCTGGCCCTATAACGAAAATAGGCGCTGTTCCTTGTTACAGAATACCAGCTAATATGAGTCAACACTTTTCATTTAATGTTTTAAAATTAATCATGTTATAATAAATTTAGGCAT
>NZ_LMBX01000054.1 GCF_001439605.1 Cytobacillus praedii | reverse complement strand
TATCGTCGCTGAAAACAGTGTTGCCAAGAGTGAATAAAATGACTCTTTCTTTTTACACAATTATATGGACTTTATCCCCGTAGAAAAGGCCTATGAGACAAATTCTCCGGAATTACTAATGGAAATGTCCCATAGAAGAGAACTATGGGACAAAATCAACGGAATTGCTGAAGGGAATGTCCCGTATAAGAGCTCTATGGGACAAAATCAACGGAATTGCTGAAGGGAATGTCCCATAGAAAAGGTCAATGAGACAAAATCAACGGAATTGCTGAAGGAAATGTCCCATAGAAGAGGACTATGAGACAAAATCTCCGAAATTACTGAAGGGAATGTCCCATAGAAAAGGTCTATGGGACAAAATCTCCGAAATTGCCGGGGGAACTGTCCAAGAAACACAAGATTGTTTTTTCCAAAAAATGAACCTTTTCCCATCCTCAATCGTATTAAATAAGTAGACAAAAGACTGAGGAGGAATGAAAATGGCGAAAAAGACAATGAAGTCGATTAGCGTGCTTATGTTAGCAGGCTCACTCGGACTTACAGGTGCTGTAGGCAGTTTATCCATCTCTGAACATCATGTCTCAGCACAAGAAGTAAAGAATGAAATCAACTATGAAACGAGTGCAAATGAATTTCTTGAATTTGTTAAAGCTAAAAATTGGGAGGCTGCTTATACACAATTAAGTCAGAATCTTCAATCTGCAGTATCGAAAGAGACGTTTTCAACATTATGGACACAGCTGTCGACCCCATATGGTGAAGTAAAAGAAACATCATTAGAAGGTGTAAAGAATGATGGGGTACATACGAAGGTAACCTATATTGTAAAGGCGAAGCAAGGTGCTTATAAACAAGTGATTAAGTTTAATAGGGAAGGGAAGATAGATGATTTCTTGTTTGATGTCATCACAGCACCTGAAAGCTTCCTAAATCCATCTTACAATCACCCTGAAAACTATACAGAAAAAGAAGTAATCATCGGAGAAGGAAAGTATGCATTGCCCGGAGTACTGACGGTCCCGAAAGGAAAAGGGCCATTCCCGGTTGTTGTTCTTGTTCATGGTTCCGGTCCGAATGATATGGATGAAACGATGACGGTCTTCAAGCCTTTCCGTGATATCGCGGCAGGTCTTGCCAATGATGGAGTTGCTGTATTGCGCTATGACAAACGAACAAGAGTTCATACGGTTAAGACGGGGATGGAGCCGAAATTCTCCATTCAAGAGGAAACAGTCATTGATGCGAACCTTGCAGTTGATAAACTGAAGTCCCTCCCTGAGATTGACTCGAAGAATATCTTTGTTTTGGGGCATAGCCAAGGTGCGTTCGCGCTCCCATTAATTGTGGAAAATGATAAGAAAGATGATATTAAAGGGATCATAGGTGTTGCTGGTCCTGCTGGGAAATTCCATGATCTAATGCTTTGGCAAATGGAAGAGCAATTAAAGCTTGCTGAAAAAATGCAGGCACCAAAGGAGCAAATCAATGCTTTAAAAGAGACGCTTGCAACTTATCAAAAGCAATTTGGAATTTTAAAGGATCCGAAAAATACGAAGGAAAATATTCCGGCTGATTTTCTATTACAGCCAGGTTATTGGTGGTTTGATCTGCGTGATTATGTTCCAACAGAGTTAGCAATGAAGCAAGATATTCCGACCTTGCTATTACAAGGAGGAAAGGATCTTCAAGTTCCTGTCTCTGAATTTGAAGCTTGGAAATCTGCCTTAGAAAACCGTGACAATGTGGATTATAAACTATATCCAAATATGTTCCATACACTAGTGGATTATCCAGGCGAACCGAACTGGATGACAGAATATATGACACCTGGAAATGTGTCGGAGTCCTTCTTATCTGATATTGCTGAGTGGGTGAAAACAGGCAGTATTAAATCAGATGTGGAAAAACCAGAACCAAAGCCTGGCGAGCAGAAGCCGTCGCCAAAGGTTTATTGGGATGGGCTGCTAATGAAAAAAGGGCAAATTGGCAAAATTGAAGTGGTCAAGCCGATTAATCTTTGGAAACGTGAAGGGGATAAGCTTACGTTTGTAAGAGTGCTTAAGCCTGGTGAACAATACCGTGTATATAAATACGATAATAAATTTGGTGGACAATATGGCCTTGGGGATAATCACTATATTACAAACATGAAAGGCTATGTGAACTATAAAACCCCATCTAAGGCAAAGTTAAAGGAACTTTATTAAAAGTTTACTGTTTTGAATCCGTTTTGGGAATGAACATAGTCTGCCAAAAAACTTGATTGATTGGAGCGGAAGGTGCGAGACTCCGGCGGGAGTAGTGGGACAGCTGAGACCCCACAGGTGCGTGCGCCGAGGAGGCTCAGCGCCCGCCCTGCGGAAAGCGAGCTTCCTGGAGCGGAAATCAACATCCGCCAATATTATATTAACTGGCATAAGTGTTTCTAAAACAGCCAGTAAAAAATCCCGAATCTCTAATAGATTCGGGATTTCAGATTGTCGACAAAAGGGGTTCGGAATGGTCTCATTCCGAACCCCTTTTTATAAAAAAGTCCTTAATTTTTTA
>NZ_LMBX01000053.1 GCF_001439605.1 Cytobacillus praedii | reverse complement strand
TCATAACGAATCGCATCTGTACGCTCTACCCAAATATCTCCGCCTAATCCAAGCATTGGAGAAATCGCTTCATAGGCAGGAACTGAATGGCCTGCACTAAGTGTATCTGCTTTCTTCAAGCGGTTATTAACCAACTCATATACTGGTACTGATTTCTTCGCACTTACACAGCCAATTGCATCAGCAGTAAGTGCATCTTTACCGCATGTTGCTTTTCCATCAAAGAATGCTTGTGCACCTTCCATATAGACAATAGTAAAGGTGCTAAATTTATTTACTTTGAATTCTAGTCCTAATTCACCATTGTTCTTATATGAAACAACTTTCCCCTGTAATACTTCCTTTGTGCCGTCGCTATGCTCAATATAGATGCCAAGATTATCAAGGATTTTTTCTCGTTCCTTGGCATTGGCAGGCAAGCTATCTCTTAAAGGGAGAACAATTGAAACTTCACGGCTTTGCATATTTGTTTCAATTTCCATTGGTCGGCCAAGTACTTGTACTGTTTGATTATGTGTGATTTCTTGAATCAGTTCTTCCTTCTTCGCGCGTTCTTCCACTTGCTTCTGTTCTTCCTTCGACTTAAGTGGCACAACACGGAAGTAAAGATTATCATTAAATGAAGCGATGGATTCTGTTGGAATCGCAATGATCGCATTGTCTGTAGCAATTTCCAGCTTCAGTTTGCCGTCATTCAATTGTTTTAAAGCTGATTTTGGAATCTCAACAGTTACTTCCGATACTTTGTCATTTGTATCTGGAATAACGATACGAGCTGTATCAACACCTTGTTGTTTTGCTTTTTCAACCGTATCTTTGGCTATGCTTTCCGACATAGCCACAAGATCTCTAACAGTTCCATTAGGCTCTGTTGTTCGTTTAATTGGCGTCTTTGTTAAGTTTGTTCCATTTTCACCATTAACATCAACTACAATTTCCTCTGTATTTGACGGTGAGCTAGTTTCACCTTCGCTATCGCTCGATGGTATATATGGGTTCCACTTTGCATACAAAGTAATTTCTCCAACTACTTTATCTTTCAGTAAATTCCATAAATCGGTATATTGAGGATCTTTGTACCAACCTGCGAAAATATAGCCTACACGGGTTGGCGCTTTAGGTGCAATAATTTTTGTTTCATAATCTGCTGTTAATGACTCTACCTTACTTCCTCCAGTAGAATCGAAGCTTACTGTATACTGATTAATTTTCCATTTTGCATAAAGGGTCTTATCGTCAACAATCGGTGTGTCAAAATTGTATAGTGTATTATAAATACTATCTGTATACCAGCCCGCAAAGGTATACCCTGGTCTTGTTGGGAACTGTGGTTCTATAGCTACTCCACCATGACTGACAGATTGATTCTGGATAGAGTCTCCTCCTGTTGAATCAAAACTCACCTTATATTTCTTAATTTCCCATTTTGCATATAACGTTTGATCATCTGTTACCTGATCCGCTTCAAATATCCATTCATTTTTATATTGTTCATCTTTATACCAGCCTACAAAGATATAGCCCGCCTTAACCGGTTCCAACGGGGCAGAGATTTTAGTTTCATAGTCCGCCGTCAATGGATCAACATTACTTCCTCCATTCGATTGAAAGCTAATAATATACTGATTGATAATCCATTTTGCATAAATGGTCTTATCTCCAGTAATAGATGTTCCAAAATCATACGGAGTGCTATAAGTATTATCGGTAAACCAACCTGTAAAGGTGTATCCTTGTTTGGTTGGTGGTTGTGGCACAGTTGCTGTCCCATCATGGTCAACAGATTGGTAAATGACAGAGCTTCCACCGTTCGAATCAAAACTTACCTTATACTTCTTAATTTTCCATTTTGCATATAACATTTGATCATCTGTTACCTCATCTTCATCAAACGCCCACTCATGATTAAATAATGCATCTTTGTACCAGCCTACAAAGGTATAGCCCACTTTGGTTGGTGCTGACGGGGCACTAATCTTCGTATTAAAATCTGCTTTTACTGATTGTAAAGCACTACCACCATTAGAATCGAAGCTAATTGTATATTGATTGACGGTCCATTTTGCATAAATGGTTTTATCTGCATTGATAAGGGTTCCAAAATCATACTGGGTGATATAAGTATTATCGGTATACCAGCCTGCAAAAGTGTGCCCCTGTTTAGTTGGCATATCTGGCTCTTTAGCTTTTCCATCATGGGCAACTGTTTGGCTGGCAACTGAGCTTCCTCCGTCTGAATGGAAACTCACTAAATATTTATTAATCTCCCACTTCGCATAAAGCATTTGATTACCTGTTACCTGATCAGCTTCAAATGCCCATGTATGATTAAATGCTTCATCTTTATACCAGCCCGCAAAGGTATATCCTACCTTGGTTGGAACGGTTGGAAAAGCAACCTTTGCTCCATAATCTGCAGTTATTGTTTCGACTTCACTTCCACCGTTCGAATCGAAGCTAATTGTATACTGGTTAATTGCCCATTTTGCATAAATCGTTTTGTTTGTAGTAACCGTTGTACCAAAATTGTATGGAGTACTATAAGTATTGTCTGTATACCAGCCTGCAAAGGTATATCCTTGTTTCGTCGGGTCTTCTGGTTTAGTTGCTGTCCCATCATGTTCCACGGATTGATTAGCAACTGCGTTTCCACCATTAGAATTAAAACTTACTGTATATTTATTAATCTCCCATTTTGCAAAAAGAGTTTGGTCAGAAATTACCTTTTCCGTTTCAAATGCCCACTCATGATTAAATGCTGCATCCTTGTACCAGCCTACGAAGGAATAGCCTGATTTGGTCGGTACTGCTGGAGCAGTAATTTTCGTTCCATAGTCTGATTTTATTGATCCAACCGCACTACCGCCATTCGAATTGAAGCTGATTGTATACTGGTTGGCGTTCCATTTAGCATAAATTTTCGTATTATCAGTAATTTGGGTGCTAAAATTAAATGGTGTACTATAGGTTTTGTCTGTATACCAACCTGCAAAGGTATATCCTTGTTTCATCGGGTCTTCTGGTTTTACGACCTTGCCTTCATTTTCTACAGACTGATTTGCTACTGGGCTCCCTCCATCTACTTCAAAGCTAACTGAATGCCCTTGATTTCCTATAACGACAATATAGTATTGCTCACCCAAAATAAAGGAATCTATTCCTGTTTCATTATTTGCTACATACTTTAAAAGATCCCCATTAAACATCCCATATTCAGACACTTCATACTCTTCACCTTCGAAGACACCTTTCAACGCACCTTTTTCTGGCAATATGATGCTCAACCCAGCAGATAGATCAACACCACTATAAGTTGATTCATTTGTACCACCATTAGCGACATTAACCATTGTTGGAGTAACTCCCACAATGTTGATGTCCTTTTCAAACGAATTATTTACACTATCTGTCACTTTCAACCTCACCATCGCACTTTCACCAGCTGCGAGAGCTTTCCCTTCCTTTAAACGTAAAAAACCACGTTTAGCATTGGCATCAATTGTAGAAACTTCAAACAGGTCTTTTGGATCATTCACTATACTAAATGTATTAGAATCACCATAATTGTCTAGTCCAGTTAAGTACCCTATTCTCATTCCTGGAAATCCGCCCGGTGCATTTCTTTGGAAAATACGGATATCTGTTGGAGGAGGGTTTTCTACTTTAATAGTGATGGTAAAAATATCAGTATATGGTTGAATTCTAGCTCCTTGTAAACCCTGACCTGATTGCCATCTAACCTGAAAAGTGTAAACTCCCTCCTCAGATGCTTTAAACTTTATTTGTCCATTATCCACCATCGATTTTTGAAATGTAAATCCTGTTTGGATAAGGTTACTTGCTGATCCCAACCCTAATTGAGCACCCGGTCCTGGTACCGATTCAAAAAAAATGACTGGATAGTCCTGATATTTTAAATTATTCGCTGTCAATGATATTTCTTGGCCAATAAATACTGTAATTGCGTCCTCTGCAATTCTAGCATTCTCATAAGCTATATAATTTGTTCTAGATCCTGAAACCTGTCTTCCATTTATTAAATTTTTGATATCAAAATAATCATGAGTTACAAAACGATCATTCCAGTTAACGATATCCTGCAGATTAGAAACATCCTTATTCTCAGCTGCACTAACTCCATTAATCGGCAATACATTGTCCCATCTAACCATAAAAAATAACAATAAACATGTAATCACTGTGAAAACAGTTTTATTTTTCATCACTTTTCTCCACTCTCATCTATTGGAAATTAATCTCGTTATTAGCGTTTTCTACTAAGCAGTTATCGGATAAAGGTTCAACCTCTCTCCTCGCTAATTATTAGTTCTATGAGGTCCACTCGCTTATCTTTCGCTAAAATATTCGAGACTCCTATCTATTCTAGTCCTCCCGTCTCAACAAATTCTAAACAAATTTGACATAAAATGACCTTGAATGGAGTTATCCCCATTTCATCATTATATTTCTCAACCAAAGAGAATGGGGACAGTTTTCCTGTCCCCATTTCCCCTAATCCCAAATTATTTTAAGCTTTTAAAAATAACATAATCATCCTGCACCACGTATTTCCCATTACCTAAATCATACATACCTGGTACATATCGATAAACTCGATACTGTTCTCCCTTTTTCAAAATACGAGGGAG
>NZ_LMBX01000052.1 GCF_001439605.1 Cytobacillus praedii | reverse complement strand
TTCGCAGATCTTGATCCAGAAGCTCGTATCATGAAAGAAGAAATCTTTGGCCCAGTTGTTGGATTTACAAAGGCGAAGGATTTCGATCATGCGATTGAAATTGCGAACAACACAGAATATGGTCTAACAGGAGCGGTTATCACAAATAACCGTAAGAATATCGAAAAAGCACGTGAAGATTTCCATGTTGGAAATCTATACTTCAACCGTGGATGTACTGGTGCAATCGTTGGCTACCAGCCATTTGGCGGATTTAACATGTCAGGAACAGATTCTAAAGCAGGCGGCCCTGACTACATCCAGCTTCATATGCAAGCAAAAACAACTTCTGAAATGTTCTAATAGATAAGGTTCCCTGAAAAGGGTACACTAATTTTGAAGTGTTTATTATGTAATTAAATGACTCTTTTTGGCGATTTAGGTTACAATGAATGAGTATTTAATTGAAAATGGGGGAATGGTTCTTCATGGCTCAAACGACACAAACAAGTAGTTTAATTGAACAAACTGAAAAATATGGGGCAAACAATTATCATCCGCTGCCAATCGTTATTTCTAAGGCAGAAGGAGTATGGGTTGAGGATCCTGAAGGCAATAAATATATGGACATGTTAAGTGCCTACTCTGCGGTAAACCAAGGGCACCGTCATCCTAAAATTATTGCTGCATTAAAGGAACAAGCAGACCGAGTGACACTTACTTCACGAGCTTTCCATAACGACCAGCTTGGTCCGTGGTATGAAATGGTTTGTAAGCTGACAAATAAAGAGATGGCCCTTCCGATGAACACTGGAGCAGAAGCGGTTGAAACAGCGATTAAAGCTGCACGCCGCTGGGCATATGATGTAAAAGGTGTAGCGGACAATCAAGCAGAGATCATTGCATGTATTGGGAACTTCCATGGCCGTACAATGACGGCAGTTTCGCTATCTTCAGATGAAGAATACAAGCGTGGTTTTGGACCAATGCTGCCAGGAATTAAATTAATTCCTTATGGAGATTTAGAAGCATTGAAAAATGCTATTACTGAAAACACAGCTGCATTCTTAATCGAACCGATTCAAGGAGAAGCGGGTATCGTTATTCCTCCTGAAGGCTTCTTGAAGAAAGCGTATGAGGCTTGTAAAGAAAATAATGTTTTATTTATTGCAGATGAGATCCAAGCGGGTCTTGCTCGTTCAGGTAAAATGTTTGCTTGTGAATGGGAAGATGTAGATCCTGATATGTATATTTTAGGCAAGGCACTTGGCGGAGGCGTTTTCCCAATCTCATGTGTTGTTGCCAATAAGGAAGTTCTCGGTGTATTCAACCCGGGATCACACGGCTCTACCTTTGGAGGAAACCCAATGGCATGTGCAGTTTCAATTGCATCCATTGATGTTCTTGTGGAGGAAAAGCTTGCGGAGCGTTCGCTAAAGCTTGGGGAATACTTTAAAGAAAAATTAAAAGAAATTAACAATCCAATCATTAAAGAGGTTCGCGGACGTGGTCTATTTATTGGTGTAGAACTAACAGAACCAGCACGGAAATATTGTGAAGCATTAAAAGAAGAAGGTCTATTGTGTAAAGAAACTCATGATACCGTTATTCGTTTTGCTCCACCTTTAGTGATCAGTGAAGAAGATTTAGATTGGGCAATTGAGCGTATTAAAAAAGTATTAAGCTAATATAGAGCAAAAAATCCTTGCATATGACATTGTGCAAGGAATTTTTTTATTCAAGGCTTTTCAGCATAACTCCAGAATCTCTAATGATATAATAATGCAAATAGAGGATCATACTATACGAAAAGGAGAGAGTGATTATGCAAAATTTTACTTTTTGGAACCCAACCAAATTAATTTTTGGAAAAGATCAGATTGAGCAATTACATAAAGAAATTCCGCAATACGGGAATAAAGTTTTAGTTGTATATGGTGGGGGAAGCATTAAAAGAAATGGTCTGTATGACAAAGTAATGGCTGAATTGAAGGGGATAGATGCAGAGGTTTTTGAACTTGCTGGCGTCGAACCAAATCCGCGAATTTCAACCGTCAGAAAGGGTGTTGAAATTTGTAAAGAACAAGGAATAGACTTCCTATTAGCTGTTGGCGGCGGAAGTGTTATTGATTGTACAAAGGCAATTGCGGCTGGAGCAAAGTATGCTGGGGATGCATGGGATTTAGTCATTAAAAAAGCTGCTGCAACAGAAGCGCTGCCATTCGGAACCGTCTTAACATTGGCTGCCACTGGTTCTGAGATGAATTCAGGATCAGTCATCACCAATTGGGAAACAAATGAAAAATATGGTTGGGGAAGCCCTGCTGTTTTTCCAAAGTTCTCGATTTTGGATCCGGTTCATACATATACTGTTCCGAAGGATCAAACGATATATGGCATTGTTGATATGATGTCACACGTTCTTGAACATTACTTCCATTTAGCAGAGAATACGGAGTTTCAGGATCGTATGTGCGAATCGTTACTGATTACTGTTATGGAAACTGCACCAAAGCTTCTTTCTGACCTTGAAAATTATGAGTATCGTGCAACTATTCTATATGCAGGCACAATGGCGCTAAATGGCATTTTAAATATGGGTTATCGTGGGGACTGGGCAACTCATAATATTGAGCATGCCGTTTCTGCTGTTTACGATATTCCGCATGGCGGAGGTTTAGCTATTCTGTTCCCGAATTGGATGAAGCATAACCTTAATGTAAAACCTGAAAGGTTTAAACAACTTGCTGTAAGAGTATTTGGTGTTGATCCTGCGGGAAAATCGACTGAAGAAGCAGCTTTAGAAGGAATTGAAAAGCTTCGTGAATTCTGGACTAAAATTGGCGCACCTTCAAGGCTGGCGGACTATGGCATTGATGAAAGCAAGCTTCAGCTAATGGCAGACAAAGCTACAGTGAATGGTGAGTTTGGCAACTTTGCGAAATTAAACAATCAAGATGTTATGGAAATTTACAAGGCATCCTTGTAATGAATTTTTGGGAAAATGGAGGAACATACATGTCACATATTCGTTTTGATTATTCAAATGCTCTTCGATTTTTTGGTGAACATGAGATTACATATCTACAGGATGCTGTTAAAGTTTCACATCATTCTCTTCACGAGCAAACAGGAGCTGGAAATGACTATTTAGGATGGATTGATTTGCCGGTTCAATATGATAAAGAAGAATTCACTCGGATACAAAAATCAGCAGAGAAAATAAAGAGTGATTCTGATATTTTATTGGTAATTGGGATTGGCGGATCATATTTAGGTGCCCGTGCAGCAATAGAAATGCTTACCCATCATTTCTATAATGTGATTTCAAAGGATAAGCGAGGCACTCCTCAAGTAATTTTTGTTGGAAATAATATTAGTTCCAGTTATATGAAAGATGTGATTGATCTTCTTGACGGGAAGGACTTTTCAATCAATGTCATTTCAAAATCAGGTACAACTACGGAACCAGCAATTGCTTTCCGTATTTTTCGACAGCTGCTAGAAAAAAAATACGGCAAGGAAGAAGCGCGAAATCGAATATACGCAACAACGGATAAGGCGAGAGGGGCTTTAAAAACGTTATCAATGGATGAAGGCTATGAAACGTTTGTCATTCCTGATGATGTTGGCGGGCGCTATTCTGTCTTAACTGCTGTAGGATTATTGCCGATTGCTGTTAGTGGTGCCGATATTGGGCAAATAATGGAAGGTGCAGAACAAGCGCGTGAGGAATACAGTCAATCTGAGCTTCTTGAGAATGCTGCTTATCAGTATGCGGCTGTCCGGAATATTTTGTACAACAAAGGAAAGACAATTGAAATGCTCATAAATTATGAGCCTGGTCTTCAATATTTTGCAGAATGGTGGAAGCAATTGTTTGGAGAAAGTGAAGGGAAGGACCAGAAAGGGATCTATCCATCTTCAGCAAACTTCTCAACAGATCTTCATTCGATGGGGCAATATGTACAAGAGGGAAGACGTGATCTATTCGAGACGGTCATAAAAGTGGAAGAGCCGCGACATGAATTATTTATTGAAGAAGCAGAAAATGATTTAGATGGGTTGAACTATCTTGCTGGAAAAAGTGTGGATTTTGTTAATAATAAAGCATTTGCAGGAACGATGCTTGCCCATACAGATGGCGGTGTGCCAAATCTAATCATTACGATTCCTAAATTAGACGCATTTACGTTTGGTTATCTTGTATATTTCTTTGAAAAAGCTTGTGCAATGAGCGGATATTTATTGGGAGTGAACCCTTTCGATCAGCCTGGAGTGGAAGCGTATAAAGTTAATATGTTTGCCCTCCTGGGGAAGCCTGGCTTTGAGGAGAAGAAAGCGGAACTCGAAGAACGACTTAAATAACAGTAAGAGTGTCATCAAATACGATGACGCTCTTATTTATCATTCATAATAACAATAAGCTGATCCTGAAGAATGATTGTAAAAGGGTGGGGAGGATTTAATAGTGTTTCCTCCCCTCTTTTTATTCCTAATAATAAGATTCCTTCTTTCATAAGCAACTGGCTCAAATCCATAAATGTCATATTAACAACTTCAGGAACAGCGGGCTTAAAAGTTAGGTTTCGCTTATCAAGCTGGTTTAATAAATCCAAAAAGGATGTAACAAGTTGTTGAGACGAAATACTATTTATCATTACATAACTTGTAAGGATATTTGTTTGAACAATTTCATCTGCTCCAGCTCTTTTGGCATTTGCCACTTGCTCGGATGTTAATATTTCTACGATGCATTGAACTTTGGGGTTCAGCCCCTTTACTGCTAACAAAGTTAATATTGACCCCATATCTGCTAGCAGCTCGCCTTTGTTTGGGTCCGCAGTAATAATTACCTTTACTGCATCAAATATATTTGCCTTAATAAGAACCTCGTCCAGATTCGATCGCCCCTGAATAAAATGAACATTCATATGGGGGAATGGATTTTTATCCAGGGATTCATCAATCAAAGCAATCGAGATACTCTTGTTATTTGTACAAAGCGTATGAAGAATTCCTCGGGTTCGTTCATTCCAGCCGATGACAATAATATGATTTTTTCCTTTGAAATCTGCCTTTCCCTCTAAATACTCATTTTGTTTTGTGACTGCAGCGGCAGCTAAACTAGCGAAATATGTAGCTAAAAAACCGGCGCCAGTTAAGATAAGTGCCATTCCTGCTAGCCTTCCAGGCACAGATTTAGGGGCAAAATCTCCATAACCAACTGTAGACGCGGTAATAATAGCCCACCATACCCCTTCAAAAATCGTTGGAAATTGTTCTGGCTCCAATAAATGAACAAATGATCCAAATGAAATAATCACGATAAGAGCAATTATAAGAACTCTCAAAAAAAGTGGCAGTCGAACGAAGAAATTGAAGAAATTATATGACATGTTTTACACCCCTATAATAGTTAGCGTAACCCGCTATACCTAATTATGGACGAAATGAAGGGGTTTCATAATGGATAAGAAAAATTCATTGATAAATCAAAAGCAGCTTTATTCACTATTCAATTGTGAATGAAGCTGCTTGCTTTTTAGGAGAAATGCAAAAGATGAAGGTATATTAATCGATCCAGCTTTTGACTAGATTTAAGCGTTTCAATACTATCAATTCCAGTTTCGTGAGCGGTTAGTATCATTTCCTCTCTAATTTTATTGATTCGTCGTAGTACTAATTGTTCAAGGGTAATCTTGTTCATTTAACCATTCTCCTATAAATATCTTCTCTTACTTGTATTATAGGAGATATTTCTTATTCCGAAATAGGTTCGACAAAAGTTCTAAGAATAAGACAAAAAAGCCTATTTTTTGGGAGCAAACTCTTAAATGTGATCAATTATTCATCTAATATATGCTGTATCAGAAAAATAAAGATAGATAGACTCTATCTATTGAATTCCCTCCCGAAAAATTATATAAAGGGGGATGTTGACTTCTTTGAGAAATTATATTAATATAATAAATCTAATGAGGTGCGTAGAAACAAAGAATTCATACTTATTTTATATTCACCCATTAAGTGTTGACAAAGGATATTATTAAAAGTATAATAATTCTTTATTGGTGGACTTAGTTAAAATTATTTTAAAAAAGTAATTGACTACTTTGAAATAGAATGATAGAATAAAGTCCTGTCTTAACAAATAGTTCTTTGAAAACTAAACAAAGCAAAAACGTCAACGTTTAAATCGAGTTTTAAAACTTTAAGAGCTAATCTTACTCTTTATTGGAGAGTTTGATCCTGGCTCAGGACGAACGCTGGCGGCGT
>NZ_LMBX01000051.1 GCF_001439605.1 Cytobacillus praedii | reverse complement strand
ATTATTCCGCAGTAGCTCAGTGGTAGAGCTATCGGCTGTTAACCGATCGGTCGTAGGTTCGAGTCCTACCTGCGGAGTCACTTTTTTATTTGAAGAAGCACTGTGTCGTCAGAGCTATACAATTTTGAACAAAAAAATATCTATATTATTTATAAGGATTAACTAACATCTCTTTTTGGAAAGTTGGTTATCCTTTTTTGTTTATTCTAGAAAAGTAAATAGATATGGTTTAACAGTCTACTCATTTTTTTTGATTATTAATAATATGCTACATCTTTCATAAGTTATATATGAAGAAAGGCAATAGGAGGGGAAATATAAATGGAGGCATTAGCAATAATCCCGTTTTTAATAATGTTTATTGTTTATTTTGGTGTTCTTGGTTTAGTCATTTGGTTTGCAGTTATTTTTATTAAAGCCCAAAAGGAAAGAAATATAATTCTCAAAGAAATATCTAATAAGCTCGACGGGCTTACTGTTGATAAAAAGGAATAGAATGAATGTTTTCTGAAAAGGCATCATGAATAATTGCATTGGAATATTAATAATTAAAGCCCAATTTCACAGAGTTTTATTGCGAAATTGGGCTTTTTGTTATTTATCAATTAGTCATTACTATCAATTTTAGCTTTCCAGCTTTGTTGGAGCTTTCGGATATAAATGATTTGACCAATATGATATGCGTTGTGGGTAGTTAGATTCCCAAGTACCTCCCACCATTGTACTTTTTCAGGGAATCCCTCAACATTCCTTTCAATTCTCTCAGTTGTTAGAAGATCTTGCCATTGTAAAAGGACAGACAATAAGCGTTCTTTTAGGTTATGAAAACTTTGATTATCCGGGATAATGAAGCTTTCATTATTATTATCTAATGGCGAAACTGCTTTGACATTCGATTCTTTATATCTCGTTTGCCATGTTTCATTCCAATAAAGTAAATGCTGGACAATTTCAGCGATACTATGACAATCCTTGTTTGGCTTCCAAAAAGCTTCTTTTTCTGATAAATTTTCAACTGAGTCAGTAAATGGAAGATACCAGCTAGGATCATTTGCATTTGCTAATAGCTGATCGGCTATAACATCCTTAACATGAAACATTTAAATCCCACTCTTTCGTTATAAATTTTCAGCTTTCTTATGCTGACGGTGACTATATGATTTCCAGCTAATAAATAGAATGGTAACAATGACCAACCCTAACAGCAGGAATGTCTGATAATTAGTAATGGTTTTTATAATTGATTCGGTATCACCTTGGTAAAATTGTCCGATGCTTAAAAACAGAAAGGTAGTAGGAGCGATTCCAATCATCGTAAGTAAAGTATACAGATGAAGTTTCATATTAGACATGCCAGCTAGAAAGGGAACAATATTTCCTAAATGAAGAGGGCTGGAAATTGCAACACTCCAAACGCCATACTTGCTGAAGGATGCCTTTGCTCTTGCTAAACTTTCTTTCTTAGCTGCACTTAATCTATTTTCAACGGAGTTGCCAAGTTTATAGCCAATATAATAGGGTATATAGCTGCCAATTGCATACAAAAGGCTTCCTAGCAGCGAAATACTGCCAATTTCAAACCATGTTAAATCAATGATAAAGCCAACCGTTACAATAAAGAATGTACCAATAAAGGGAAACGCACTTCCTTCAATAAACAAGGAAAGAAGAACACCTGCTATTCCCCAACTTTCTATAAGACTCAATAAGAATTCAGTCATCACTCTCACTCCAAGTTTAAAAAAACGAATACTTAAAGCTTAAAGGATCTTTAAAAATTCAAATAGATGCTGAAGAAGTAAGTTCAACTAAGTCTTAAGAAGTAGAAGGGGATGCAGAGAAATCGTTTATTTTTTTTGAATAAGGGCGAACCCAAGCCCGGTTGGATCAACTAGGTAAGCAAGATAAAAATGGTCGAATTCCATTTTGTCTCGTACAATTATAGCTCCGTTATTCTTAGCATTAGATATAGCTGTATTAATTGAATCCACTTCAATTTGTATGCGTGTGCCGTGAGGATAATCATGCGGGCCTTTTGCAATCCCGCCATTCATTCCATCCTGTGTATACTTACCTGTTGATATTTCCCGATAATCCCAATGAGGTTCTGCGATCTCCCAGCCAAAGACTGTAGAATAAAACTTTGCAGCTTTTTCAGGTTCCTGACTATTTAGTTCAAATCCAATCACTTTTCCCACTCAATTTCCCTCATTCCGTATATTGTTTAAAGTCAATGCTTAAGTATTCTCCCTTTTCCAACAAAACCCTTCAATAAAAATGACTGCTTAGTTTTTAAAGTTTTGTGGTTTAGCATGTTTTTAAGGTTGAATAGCAAGAATTTTATGTATATTATTGAATGTAGATTAAGTTAGTTAGTCGAATAACTAATAAGAGGTGATAAAATGGCTAAGCCGAATGTAATTAACAAAAGAGAGTTAATCCATTATGCAAAGCAATGTTTAGTTGAAAGTGGGATAGAAAAGTTTACTTTAAGAGCAGTTGCGGAAAAAGCAGGTGTAACTCAAGGGACAGTTTATTATCACTTTAGAACGAAGGAGCAAATATTAGTAGATATTGTACAAGATATTTGTGAGAGTTCATGGGAAGAAATATCTCAGGTCAATGAAGGGATAATTAAACAATCATTACAATCAGCAAAAAGCCGTTGCAGAGAGGATTCATTTTTTCATAAATTATTTTTTACATTAATGGTAGCTGGATTTAATAATCCAAAAATAAAAGATCATCTTGGAGATATTTTGATAAATGAAAATATGGCTTTATCTGAAAATCTTAAAAAAGTATGGAGCAAATCGCCAGTAGATGGAGTCTCATCTGATACATGGGGAATATTATTTAATGCCATCGTAGACGGTTTGGCGATTCAGGCTCTATTGAACAGAAATTTCTTAGTTGATAAGGTTTATAAAGAGCTAGAATATTTATTTAAAGGGTTAACCATTATGCTTGCTGAGGAGGATAATAAATGAAGGGGCACTTTTTAACTGTATTATGGGGAGTAATCGTATGGTTCTTAGCCACTTTGTTTTTTGTTCTATTTGGGGATCTGGTTCTCTTTAGTCCTGGCACATCTTCATTTGTCATTAGTACACTTATTTTAATTGCCGGCACAGGGGTATTATTGATTGCTGTTACTTTTCTATACCTTTTTTTTGATCGTTCAAGAAACGCTGCGCTTAGGTTTGGAATCATAGGTACAATTATAGGTCTTTCATTAGATACATTCTCCATAGCATTCCACGAAATGATTTTTCCTGAATTAAGCCATTCACAGATTATCGCATTTACGGTATGGATGTCCTTTGCGTATGCTTTATATTTAATAATTCCTTTACTAATAAATGAGGTTAAAAAGAGGAACCTAGGGTCCGTGCCCCTTCCTGAACCGAGGCAGTAGCGGACAGATGTGGGACAAGGGGACAGGGTGATTGTCCCTTCTCGTACCGAAGGATTTGGAAGGAAGTTCCAATAATAAATATGTTACGATTATGAGAAAATCATAGTAAAGGTTCGTGCATATTTGTGCGGATCTTTTTTTTATAAAATGAAACCGGACTGAGTGGTACATCGTCTAAGCACGAATTCTATAAAGGGAGGTGGATAGTCTTGTATATAGAAGAGAAAAGTGACTCATATTATGCACTCACAAAGGAAAAAACGATAGATGCTGTTATAGAGGATTTAATGACAGAGTATGGTACAGAATTAACCTCACTTGCTTTCTCTTATGTAAAGGATTATGCGCAAGCAAAGGATATTGTACAAAATGTTTTTATTAGCTGTTATCAGAATCTGCATAAGTTTAAAGGGGAATCCTCGGTAAAAACATGGCTATATAGAATTACAATCAACCAATGTAAAGATTATTTGAAAAGCAGTTATTTCAGTAGAATTTTTTCATTTGCCAAGCTGGAAAAAGAGGAGCAGCAGGAATTAAATCCTGAAGCAAATTTGCTGAATAAAGATCGAGATACACAGGTAAAAAAGATCGTACTATCGTTAAGTCCAAAGTACAAAGAAATTATTTTCTTATATTACTATAAAGATTTTTCGGTAGAGGAGATATCCACTATTCTAAAAGTTTCAGCGAATACAGTGAAAACTAGGCTGGCACGGGGAAGAGGAAGGCTTAAGAAATTATTAGAAGAGGAGGGGTTTGAATGGGAGGATATTTGAACGATGATAAAAAAGTTCAAAGCAGTAGACTATTTGAAGAGGTAGCATTTAATCAAGAGGATCAGCTGCAAGTATATGCTAAGCTCAAGGAGAGAAGAGACTGCCGAAGTGTTATTGGAAAAAAGAAAAGAGTATTAATGCCAGCAGTTATCCTGCTAATGATGGTAAGTGCAGTAATTTATATGTCATCTAACCCTGTACTAGCATTAGCCAAGTTGCCTTTCTTTGAATCGATCTTTCAGTTTTTAGGTGATGGAGGCCTAAAAGGGGCAGCTACTGAAGATAAACAAGATATCCAGCAGCAACAGCGTGAAGGCGGCATTACCATGGAAATTAAGGAAGCCGTTTATGATGGGATGAGGTTATCAATTAGTTATTCGATTAAGTCTGAAGACCCGATTAAGAATTTTAGTTCGCATGATATTAATTTGCATTTCCCTAATGTTGGCAGGTTAATAGGCGGCCGCAATTCAAGTAACCAGTTCACACAAGTTTCAGAGCATGAGGTGATTGGCTACTCAATGTTTACGTATGCAGTATCGAAAATGCCAGATGAATTTAAGGCTGACTTTTTATACAAAGGTACAATTAATAATAGGCAGGAACAGAATTTTAAATTTATATTCAAGGTTCCAATTAAGATGACACCTGAAATTAAAAAAGTTGCTTTTACTAAAAAGGCAAGCTATGAGGGAGAAGAACTAACATTAAAACAAATAACCTTAAGTCCTATCTCGACAGCTTTTAAACTACAACATAAAGAACCATATCAGAACAAACTAGAAGATGATTGGCTGACTATCCGCCTGCTTGACCAAGAAGACAGAGTTATTAAAGAAGTTTCTGATTCAAGCTCTGGAGGGTGGGGGGGAACCCAAATTAAACAAGATAACCGTTGGTATTCATTAAGAGAAGCCACTTTGTTATTCGAACCACTTGACGAAGAAGTAAAAGACTTGAAGATCCAATTATTTAAAAATAAGAGTAATGAAGATTTAGTTATTCAGGAGCGGTTAGTTGAACTGTCTGAAGCGAAGAACCAGCTGTTCAATCTAGGTGAAAGGGGTACAATGAAAATTACTGATATTAAGCAAGAAGATCATTCAGCAGTGATTAAGTATGAATATAAAAGCAGTTTTGCCTTTTATCAAAATTTCTCACCAGTTATGTTGAAAAGTGCAGAAGGCAATTGGCATCATGGCATTGAAATGAAACGGGAGTATCTCGGTAATAACACTTATATAGTTGAAGAATTGTTTCTTGATTTACCTAAAGATAAGTTATCTGTTAGATATCTTCAAGAAAAAGCTCCTGAGCTTATAGAAGAGCTAGAAATAAAAGTATCAGCTGACGAAATGAGATAAGTAATAGGGACGGGACAAAAGGACTTTGTCCCTTTTTCACATTTATACGCAATAAAAAAAGGATGATTTGAAATATAATAGAAATAGTGAATAGATCCCATTACCAAAAAATGAAAGGAGCATATGATGGAAATTTCATTAATCAGGCATGGAAAATCAAAGCAAATAGAAAACAACCGATTAACAAGTCAAGAATTTCAGGACTGGGTCAAAAAATATGATATCAGTGGGGTTTTTGAGGAGAATAATCATCCAAAGGAAACACTTGAAAAAGTAGCGGCAGCGAATCTATTAGTTACTAGCGATCTAAAAAGGTCGATTGAGTCTGCAAGTCTATTACATCAACAGAAAAGGATTATTTCTGATGACTTGTTTCGTGAAGCTGAATTACCTGTTCTATCAGGTAAATGCCGAGTAAAATTAAGTCCAGATAGCTGGGCAATTTTGCTAAGGTGCTTATGGTATAGCGGCTTTGCAAGACAGTGTGAATCCTTGGCGAATGCTAGACAAAGAGCTAAACGGGCAGCTATTCATTTAGTGAAGTATGCGGAAGAGTATCATTCAGTAGCTTTAGTTGGACATGGAATTTTTAATCGATTAATAGCAGAAGAACTTAGGAAAGCGGGCTGGAAAAGCAATAGAAAAACAAGTTCAAGACACTGGGCGTGTACAACTTATTCATTCTGCACTTAAAAGGAAAAATCTACAATAGGAATGTATTATTCGGTAACTATATTATATTCCTCTATTATGTGTAAATTCTGCCTTTATACCTTATTGACAGAATAAGATATAGTTGTGTATTGCTTGACGGACTAAGGGATATAACCAAGAAAACTATAGTCTAAATGTATATTGCAGAGGCGGAGAAAAGCTTGAATAAAAGTCGCCCTAGTTTTAAAAGCGATGACTAGGAGTTGCTTGAAAAAAGAGGTAGACTATTCTTTTTAACTCTAGCAATGATAATATAAGCTTTTTCTATCCGTATTCTATTGTAATGGCATGTGATTGTTATATTCCTAAAAATGCAGGTGAAGCACTGAATTAATATACTGCAGTTTTTAGAAATGGACGAGTGTAGTACTTCCAATAATTTTTGATTTTGCTGCCATTTTTCTTTTGAAAATGGTAAAAAGGCTATAATTGCGTCATGGCAGTCATCAAGAAGTTTAATGGGAGGTTTTTTTGTTAAGGTATTGACTTTAATAAAAATGTATATTAATATAATAATCCTCTGCTAGAAGAAAAAGTATAGAATTGAAATTCACCTTTTAGTAGTTGACGAATGACAGTTATCTCTGATATAATAAAATTCTTCTGCTAATGAAGCAGAAAGTTATTTCAAAAAAGTGTTTGACACTATTGAAATAAAATGATATATTATTATCCTGTCACAAAATAGTTCTTTGAAAACTAAACAAAGCAAAAACGTCAACGTTTAAATCAAGTTTTAAAACTTAAGAGCTAATCTT
>NZ_LMBX01000050.1 GCF_001439605.1 Cytobacillus praedii | reverse complement strand
GTAAGATTAGCTCTTAAGTTTTAAAACTTGTTTTAAACGTTGACGTTTTTTGTTCGTTCAGTTTTCAAAGAGCAATTTTTACCAATCACCGTTAAGCGACTTAATAAATATAACATTTATCAAATTTATTGTCAACAACTTTTTAAGGTTGTTACTGCTAACTCTTGGTGACGACTTTTAATATATTATCACCTCTCACTAATACAGTCAATCCTTTTCTTTTAAAAAATAGACAGCTAATAAAAAAATCAGCTGTCCATTAAATAATCCACGTTTGAATAGCTACTAAAGCAAACAAGCCAGGAATCCCCAAAAAACCTGAAATAGAAGATGTAATAAGATTTATAGGTACGTGTATACCGAATTGGTTGCCGAACGCATTTAAAAAGAACAAAAAAAGTGCGCCAATAAGTAATTTAATTACGCCTTGACCAATAAATCTAACTGGCTTTAGAGGGGCTCCAATAAATAAAAGTAAGATAATTAATCCTCCTAATATGGAGATTACTACAACAGGCTCCAACAAAAAGTCCTCCTCTCAAGATACTTGTACATTCATATTATGATATGAATGTACATTTAAGACCTAGAAAGGAGGACATGCTATTTATTTTCTAATTGTTATCTTTCTTTTCCTCACTTCTTTAAAAAGAAAGAAATATTTAGCTTCAGCAATTTTCGCCTGACTGATTGCTTCTGCGGAAGGGTCAAAGCTTTTTTCTAGCAGCTGTCGTTGACCATTCCAAGAATTCTTCAACTCATTTACCTTTTCTAATAGCTGACTATCAAATTCCTTCCGAAGCCAGCCTTTTTTGCGAAATAACATCTATTCCGCCTCCATTATTCTTAAACTTCTCTTCTTCCTTCTAGTGCTTTTGAAAGTGTCACCTCATCAGCGTATTCAAGATCTCCTCCAACTGGCAGTCCATGCGCTATACGTGTGGCGCGGATCCCTGATGGCTTTAAGAGCCTTGAAATATACATCGCTGTTGCTTCACCCTCAATATTCGGATTAGTTGCAAGGATAACCTCTTGCACTGTATCATCTTGAAGTCTCTTTAAAAGACTTGGAATATTAATATCCTCTGGACCAATGCCATCCATTGGAGAGATAGCTCCTTGAAGTACATGATACAGACCATGATATTCTTTCATTTTTTCCATTGCTATCACGTCCTTTGGATCTTGGACCACACAGATAACCGTTCGATCTCTCTTTTGGTCCTCACATATATAGCAAGGATCTTGATCTGTGATATGACCGCAAATAGAGCAATAAGTTAAATTCCTTTTAGCGTTGACTAAAGCCTTTGCAAAATCAAGTACAGTATCTTCCTTCATACTTAGTACAAAAAAAGCCAGACGAGCGGCCGTTTTCGGGCCGATACCTGGCAATTTCATAAAGCTGTCAATCAGCTTTGATATCGGTTCAGGATAATGCATATCTATTCCTCCTAAGAAAAGCGCAAGCGCCTTAGTCATACCCGTACAAACGCAGAATTCCCCTAGTCCTTTAATACCTATGAAAGGAGCTCAATAAGCAGAGCAAATTGATATCGACTTATCATATGGGACCTGAAGTTTGACTCGCGATAGGCGCTGGAGTTAGACAACTCTCTATCTCCAAAGTTATACTTTCTTATCTTTTAGGATCAGCTGTCTTAGAACATTCCTGGGAGATTCATCCCTTTAGTAAATTGACCCATTGTATTATTAGTTAATTCATCTGCTTTTTTCAAAGCATCATTAGTAGCTGCCAATACAAGATCTTGAAGCATTTCAATATCTTCAGGGTCTACAACCTCTTCCTTGATATTTACTTCAAGCACCTCTTTATGTCCGGAAACAACAACTGTAACCATTCCGCCTCCAGCTGTTCCTTCAATTCTTTCTTCACCAAGCTTTTCTTGTGCTTCCGCCATCTTTTTTTGCATTTTTTGCATTTGTTTCATCATATTTTGCATATTTCCCATTCCACGCATCGTTTTTTCCTCCAATTATTATTCTTTAATTTCTATTAAACCTTCTCCAAATAACTTCTTCGCCTCAGCAATCAGCGGCTCTTCCTCCATTTGGTTTATACCCCCATCGGATTCGCCATCATGCTGAGTATGCAGAAAGTCTTCCCTAATCTTTTGCCATTGCTCATCAGGGACACCCGAAATTTGCATTCGTTTCCCTAATAATTCATTCATTATATTGGCTAATGTATCTAAAAACTTAGCATTGTCCATCGCCATTTGACAATGAATCTCATATTTAAATTTAATAATGAAAGCATTTTGAGATGCTGCCACAGGCTCAGCTTCATTTAATAAAGCTGCTTGGGATCGCATTTGATTATGAACAAGCCGATTGAGCATATCGCCCCACTGACTCTTTATAACTTTTAGGTCTTCCTTTGTCGCCTGCTTTAGTATTTCGTTAATTTTACCAACAGGAACCTGAAATCCTTTTCTTGAGCTTCTTTGCGGCTTTTTTTGAGCAGCCGTTTGAGTTTCATCAATCACAGCAAGCCCATTTCGTTTTAGATCGCTTATCTCTTGTTCAAGCTGGTTAATTCTATTCAGTAATGGTTGAAGATCACCAGTTGGCGATGCTTGTATTCCGCCTTCAAGCTGACAAAGTTTAACAATTGCAACTTCAAGAAAAATCCGTGGATGATTTGTCCACCGCATATCTTGCTGCGCCTTATTTAATACATCAATTAATTTATACAGCTCTTCTGGTTTTACATTTTCTGCAAGTGTTCGGAATTCATCATCGAGCATGACTCGTTCTAACGATTCTTCTAATCTTGGTGCAGCTTTAAAAAGCAGCATATCTCGATAATATAGAATAAAATCTTCTATAAATCGGGAAGGATCTTTTCCATGAAAAAGCAGTTCCTCAAGATACTCCAAGCCAGCAGCAGCATCTCTTTCAAGAACAGCATTTGCTAATTTATTAAGAAAACCTTGTGATACAGCACCAGTGACTGTTAATGCATCTTCAATCGTTACGAGATCCTCACTAAAGGAAATAGCTTGATCTAGTAAGCTTAATGCGTCACGCATCCCGCCATCAGCAGCCCTTGCCACAATTTGCAGGGCTTGTTCATCACAACGAACACCAGTCTCCTCAACAATTAGCTTCATTCTCCCAACAATTGCCTGCGCCGTAATACGTTTAAAGTCAAATCGCTGACATCTTGAAATAATCGTAAGCGGGATCTTATGCGGCTCTGTTGTTGCCAAAATAAAAATGACATGCTTTGGAGGCTCTTCAAGTGTTTTCAATAGTGCATTAAATGCGCCAATGGAAAGCATATGTACTTCATCAACAATGTAGACCTTATATTTCACTGAGGTTGGTGCATATTTCACCTTATCGCGAATATCCCTTATTTCTTCTACACCATTGTTTGACGCTGCATCGATTTCGATCACATCTGGAATGGAACCATCGGTAATTCCCTTACATGATGCACATTCATTGCATGGCTCATTCACCGGGGCCCTTTCACAGTTAACGGCTTTTGCTAAAATTTTTGCCGCGCTTGTCTTCCCAGTCCCTCGTGGACCAGAAAATAAATAAGCATGCGATATTTTCTGCTGAAGCAGGGCGTTTTGCAATGTCTTCGTTACATGCTCCTGTCCAACAACATCTATAAAGCTTTGTGGCCGCCAAACGCGATATAAAGCTTGATAACTCATCGACACGCCCCCTTCCTGTGCACTCTTCCACCATTATAACGTATCCCTGTTCTTTTTTAAAAGGAAACAAATAAAAAACTCATCTCAATTGAGATGAGTTTCATTTATAATAGTTAAACTGCCGTGCACCTTCCGTCGACTGACGCCCATAAGCGTTACTTAAGCAGTTAGCTCGGCCCAGGCAACCCTGCGGCACATGGGAGTGTCCACTTAATGCTGCTTCCTTCCGGACCTGACATGGTTCATGGATTCCCATTGCGCAGGACCCAGGCGTCAACACCACTTACTTAAGGCAGGCCCTACAGGACATCAGCCTCGGGAAGGGATTCAGCCTCGCTAGAGCGGATTGCGAGTACAGGGCACCGCTACCTCCCCACCTAGCACGGCAAAGTTGAAACCATATTTAAGTGCCATCGAATGACACAATCTAAGTATACTAATATCATTTGTAAAAATCAATGCTTATCCATTGTTAATTCCTTCTTCTATCTCCAATTGTAACTTTCGTTGTTTCTTTTCTTCCTTTTTACGCAAACGCAGCCCTTTAAAAAAGGTAGATAAAAGTTCACCGCATTCTCTTTCTAAAACCCCAGATACAACCTCACTCTGATGATTAAACCGTTCATCTTGAAGCAAATTCATAAATGTCCCTGCGCATCCGCCCTTTGGATCGCTGGCACCATAGACTACCTTTTTTATTCGAGAAAGCATGATAGCTCCAGCACACATCGGGCATGGTTCAAGTGTCACGTACAAAACGGCATCTTCTAGCCTCCATGTTCCAAGTGATTGACATGCCTGATCAATAGCCATTAGTTCTGCATGAGCAATCGAACTTTGGTTGTGTTCCCTTAAATTATGTGCACGAGCAATAATTTCCCCATTAAGCACAATAACTGAACCAATCGGAACCTCCATTAATTCCCGCGCTTTTTCAGCCTCTTTTATTGCTTCTATCATGTATGTTTCATCTTTGTCTACATTTTGCTGCATCCTTCTCATTCCTTTTACTTATTCCTCTATAAATTATATCATTTCTTTTTTCTCCCATTCATAAAATGTTGTAATGACTATTTTCTGATCAGACCATTTATTTCAATTACTGCCCCATTCGGTTTAATCTAGGAGGGAATAACTTGCAAATTCATGTTGTTCAGCCAAACCAATCCTTATTTGGGATTGCACAAGCCTACGGTTCAAGCGTTAGTGATATTGTAGAAGCCAATGAACTTCCGAATCCAAACAATCTTGTAATCGGTCAAACCCTTGTTATTCCAATTATTGGCCAATTTTATTGGGTCCAATCTGGGGATAGCTTATATTCAATTTCTAGAAAATTCGGCATTTCTTTTCAAGAACTTGCTTCTGTAAACGGCATTTCTGTTAATCAGCCGCTTCAAATGGGGCTTCGACTTTATATTCCTCCTCGCCCAAAAACAAAAGCAGAGTTTAATGCCTATGTAGAACCAAGAGGAACAACGGTTGCTCCTAATTTAGAAGCTAGTGCAAGAGAAGCTGCACCGCATTTAACATACTTAGCACCCTTCAGCTTCCAAGCGCTCCGTGATGGCTCACTGAAGGAACCACTTCTTAACAATTTTCCTGCTATTGCTCGTGCAAATAACAATGTATTAATGATGGTCATTACAAATCAGGAGAATGATCAATTCAATGCTGAACTTGGGCAAATCCTTTTAAACAATATGCCAATTCAAGATCGATTTCTAAACAATATCGTAACGACAGCAAAGAAATATGGCTTTAGGGATATCCATTTTGACTTCGAGTTTTTGCGCCCAGAAGATAGGGAAGCATATAATCAATTTCTTCGAAAAGCAAAAGCACGATTCCGGCAAGAGGGGTGGATGATTTCTACAGCTCTTGCACCAAAGACAAGAGCAGATCAGCCTGGAAAATGGTATGAAGCACATGATTACAGAGCACATGGAGAGATTGTCGACTTTGTTGTTATCATGACTTATGAATGGGGGTATAGCGGGGGTCCAGCTATGGCTGTTTCGCCAATTGGACCTGTAAGAGATGTAATCGAGTATGCAATAAGCGAAATGCCCTCCACAAAAATTATGATGGGGCAAAATTTATACGGCTATGATTGGACACTGCCATTTGTGCAAGGTTCAACAGCTAGAGCAGTCAGTCCCCAGCAAGCGATTCAGATTGCAGCAAACAACAATGTGGCCATTCAATATGACAATAAAGCACAGGCTCCATTTTTCAACTATGTAGACAATGCAGGCAAGAAGCATGAAGTTTGGTTTGAAGACGCTAGGTCCATTCAAGCTAAATTTAATTTGATGAAAGAACTGAATTTAAGAGGGATGAGCTATTGGAAGCTCGGTCTGTCTTTTCCGCAAAATTGGCTCTTAATCACAGGAAATTTCAATGTAGTAAAGAGAGCTTAACGAAAATCTTAATTTTCTCACCTATTAACAGCTGGCCATTTGCACAGCTGTTTTTTCATTTCCTTCCCCATTGAAATTCCATATCCCTCCCACCTAATAGTGTGATAAAATATCTTTTGTGTCATTAATGAACGATAGAGTCCTAAAGGATACAATTTTATAAAAATAGAATAGGAAAGAGTAAAGAGTAGGAGGGCAATCTATGGGGGGAACACCTTTTATTACTGTAGAGGGGCCAATTGGTGTCGGAAAAACATCTCTTGCCAAAGAGATAGCCGAACAGTTTCAATTTGCTTTATTAAAAGAAATTGTTGATGAAAATCCATTTTTAGGGAAATTCTATGAGGATATTGAAGAATGGAGTTTTCAGACAGAAATGTTTTTTCTATGCAACCGCTATAAGCAGCTAGGTGATATAAACAATCACTTTTTAAATAAAAATAAACCTGTCGTTGCAGATTATCATATATTAAAAAATTTAATATTTGCCGGCCGTTCACTAAATACTGTCGAATACCAGAAATATTTAAAAATCTATGAAATATTAACAAATGATATGCCTAAACCAAATGTGGTTATCTATTTACATGCCAGCCTTGAAACACTCTTAACCCGCATTAAGCTTAGAGGACGAGAGATTGAAAGAAATATTAGCCCTTTGTATTTAGAGCAATTATCCATTGACTATGAGAATGCCATAAATGACTTTGAAGCAAAACATCCAGACATTCCAGTACTGCGATTCAACGGCGATCATCTAAACTTTGTAAAAAACAAAAATGACTTATCTTATATACTTGATACGCTATCTACATTATTGAAAAAGAGGAGCATTCAATCATGAATTTAAGAAATAAATACGAAATCCCGGCAAACTCAGTGATTACCATTGCCGGAACAGTTGGAGTCGGGAAATCAACCATGACAAATGCACTTGCCCAGGCACTAAACTTTCGCACCTCCTTTGAAAAGGTTGATACCAATCCTTACTTAGATAAATTCTATGCTGACTTTGACCGTTGGAGCTTCCATTTACAAATCTACTTCCTTGCAGAGCGGTTTAAAGAACAGAAACGTATCTTTGAATACGGAGGCGGCTTTATTCAAGATCGCTCTATCTACGAAGATACAGGCATCTTTGCTAAGATGCATTTTGAAAAAGGGACAATGTCCAAAACGGATTATGAAACGTATACTAGCCTGTTTGAAGCCATGGTTATGACGCCTTATTTCCCACATCCTGATCTCCTTATCTACCTTGAAGGTTCTCTGGACGATATTCTTTCCCGAATTCAAGAAAGAGGCCGCCCAATGGAACAGCAGACACCGATTGCCTATTGGGAGGAAATGCATCAGCGCTATGAAAACTGGATTAATACATTTAACGCGTGCCCTGTACTGAGACTTAATATTAATGATTATGATATTATCAATCATGAAGATTCAGTTGAACCCGTTGTCGAACGTATCTCGGACTTTTTACGGCAAACACAATTATTAAAAAAATGAGGCTGGGACAAAACCCACCTGCTTTGATTATTTTTGCATAAAAAATAAAGACCACTTCTGATAAGATAAAGTTACCACACCAAATCTCAGA
>NZ_LMBX01000048.1 GCF_001439605.1 Cytobacillus praedii | reverse complement strand
TAAAAAATTAAGGACTTTTTTATAAAAAGGGGTTCGGAATGAGACCATTCCGAACCCCTTTTGTCGACAATCTGAGAACCTATTTATTCAAAATAGGTTCTTTTTGTGTGCGGAGAAGTATGAATTAATAGTGTGTCAATCCATATAAATTGCGCCATTTTGGTTTACTGTACTAATTTATAGATATATTTCCTGAAGAGGTTTCTAGCTTTATCTCATAATTTGCATTCCCAGTTGTTCCGCGTGTTTCTTTGCGGCTTTGCTGAAAATTTTCCAATGCCAAACCGACAGCATGTCTTCCGCTGCTGGATTTAAGGTGTATTCTGGCATCGGGTTCATCCTCATTTAAATAAATATTTATATTCCCGCTTGTTGTTTTAACATTGATATTACTTTTAAATTGAGAAAAACCAAGTTCTACCTTGCCGCTGCTTCCATCTACTCGAATGTTATGCGTTTGCAAGTTTTCTCCAAAAACATCACCTGAAGAGCCATCAAGTATAATTTTCCCTGTAAATTCAATAGGAATGCGAACTTCTAATTGTGGTTTCTTACCAATCTTAAATAATCGGATTAATTCCTTTTTCTGCTGAATGATAACTTTATGTTTCTCCTTATCTATTGCAATACTGGGGCCATCATCATGTAATAACATAGAAAGCTCCAATTGTTCTATTTCTGCTGAAACAATATTTACATTTGTACTCCCAAAATCAATAAGTATGGTATCAATATCCTTAAGTGAAGTTTTTTGAAGGTCTTCATTTTCCTTTTCGCTCATACAGGCACTTAAAAAATTGATTAAAAGAATAACAAATATTATCAAACCGATTTTCCTCATTTACATATCACTCCTTTCATTGGAGATCATGATACAGCGTTACGCGACGTCAATTACAAGGTATATTTAGAAAAATTATAAATTATCATTTAAGACTTGAAAGTTACGCAACGTCATTTTATATACTTGTTTAAGTAACAAATAAGTTGCATTCTTTTCGTGAATGGAAATATAAAAGATGTGGAGGTTTTTAAATGAAGAAGAACGATATAATTATCTATGGCTGTGTAATCCTAGGTGCAGGAATAGGGCTAATTATTGATCACCCCTTTCCGGGTGTATTAGTGGGACTAGGTGCAGGCTATTTGCGTCAAAGTTTTTTTTCTAAAGAAAAATAAAGATCAAATTGTTCAAAATATAGATCTGTTGATCATCTTTAAAACAATGTAGAGGGTGATACTCTTTGATTCATATTAATAAAGTTAGAGATCTGACAGGTGTTACAGTAAGAACACTCCGTTACTACGATGAAATTGGTTTATTAAAACCAGCATCGAAAACAGAAGGAGGTCACCGTTTATATACAAATGAAGAAATAAAAAAACTGCAGCAGGTTCAATTTCTAAAAAAAGTAGGATTTACTTTAGATGAAATTAAAAATATGCTCGCTTCCCCCGATTGGGATTGGTCGAAAAGCTTAAAGAGACAACTGACTTATGTTATAAATGAACAGGAAAATTTAAAGAAAACAGAGCGCGCATTAAGAGAAATGATCCATGGAATTGCAATAGAAGGGGACAATGAATGGATAGCCATTCATAAAATCATGAGACTTTCTAATAATGATAAGGAAAATCAGAAATCTTTTCGTGAATCAATATTTAAAGGAAAAGACAAGGAACTATTGGAAAAGGTTCCTAGCATGACTAGTGAAAGCTCTGAAGCATTAGAATGGATTGCGCTATTAGGTCAGTTAAAACGCTACCTGAATAATGGTCCCGAAGCAACTAATGTTCAAAATATCATTAGAAGAATGGATGAAAAGCGTTTAGAGGAATTTGATGGAGAGGATGAATTTTTAGATAAGCTTTGGAGGATAAGGATGTCATCAGAACAATCTGAGAAACTCGGATTATACCCAATCGATGAGGATGTACTTAAGTTTATGGAACAAGCATATGCGATTTATTTTAAGAAAGGTATAGCTTTGAGGGAATAAGGAGGATAAATTGGTGAATGCAGAACTGCTTCTTCTCATAGGAGGATTAGCTCTATTAGATACGTTAAGTCCATCAACACTCGGGGTAACCGTATATTTGCTTTTAACTGATAAATGGAAGCTGACACAGCGTTTATTCATTTATTTAATAACGGTAGCCGGATTCTATTTTTCTATTGGTGTCCTTCTTATGCTAGGTTTGGACTTTCTGTTCGATGCATTCTCTGGCATCATTCAAAATCGTATCGTGAGCTGGACAATATTCATTGTAGGATCGATATTATTCATTGTCAGTTTTTTTATACCAGCAAAGAAAAATTCAGAGCTGCCTACACCTAAGTCTAAAAGTATTGTTTCAATGGTTGCATTAGGTTTTACTACATCAATAATCGAAGTAGGAACTGCATTTCCCTATTTTGCAGCAATTGGAATCATGACTTCATCGAATCTATCATGGATGGAATGGTCTGCCATTTTAGCAGGATACAATTTTATCATGGTATTGCCCCCATTAATGTTATTTCTACTCTACCTTATGATAGGTAAGAAAATGCAAAAGCCTCTTGAGAAGATAAGGCTGAAAATTGCGGAGCACTCCGGATCGGCGCTTTCATGGGTTATTTGTATCATCGGGATCATTTTAATTTTCAATAGCCTGGATTATTTGTAGGTGGCACGAATTGTTTAGTTGAAGGATACAGCATTCAAATAAAAAATAGTTCCACACGGTGGTGCGATTGCTGAATAAAGAGCAATCGCATTTTTATTACCTGGCAACTATGCAGCAAGAAATTTAAAAATATTGTAATTTATTATCAATATTGATAATATTATATAAAATGATAATAAAGGGGCCCTCCATTTATGAATAAAGTAGACATCATCATGCATCCAGTACGGTTTAAAATTTTACAAGTATTCCTAGATGGACAGAGTAAAACAGCCAAAAAGGTTGCAAGAGAATTGAAGGATGTGCCTCAAGCTTCTTTATATAGGCAACTGGATACACTCGTTAAGGCAGAGGTTTTAATCGTAACTGAAGAAAATCAAATTCGCGGGGCAGTTGAAAAGGTTTATTCATTAAATGTACCTGCTGTAAACATGACAAACGATGATGTAAAAGAACTGACAAAAGAAGAACATTTGCAGTATTTTCTATTCTTTACTGCACAAGTAACTTCTGATTTTGAGACTTATCTTGATAATAATGATATAGATTTTCTTCGAGATGGGGTTGGCTATAGACAAATTGCCTTACATCTTTCCGATACAGAGTTCCTTGATTATGTAAAAGATTTACGAAAAGTGTATGAAAAATATATGCAAAATACTCCTGCAATTAATAGAACAAAGAGAATCATCTCAACAATTACTATGCCAAAAAAGGAAGGCGAGTTAAAACATGAATAAGACTGATGAAGTAGTAATCCAGGCGACTTATCCTTTAAGCGGGACTTTAACAATTCCTATCGATTCCAATCCTGCATTTCCTGCCATTTTAATCATTTCAGGATCTGGCAAAGGAGATCGTGATGGGAATCTAAAAAAAATGAAGATAAATATATATAAGGATTTAGCAGATTTTTTAACATTAAAAGGGTTTGTGACTTTGCGCTATGATAAAAGAGGAACCTCTAAAAGTGGAGGAAACTTTCTTGAAACAGGGCTAACTGATTTAATTGATGATGCTGTAGAATGTATAAAATTCTTACGATCTCATCCGAAAGTTGATAATAATAAAATCATAATCTTAGGTCATAGTGAGGGGGCGCTCATTGCTCCTGCTGTATTTAAAAAAATCTCAGTTTCCGGACTTATTCTACTTGCTGGGGCAGCAGAACCATCTAAAGAGCTGCTGCCTAGGCAAAATGAGTTGGCATACGCTGAATTGAATCGGAAAACAGGGATAAAAGGATGGCTTATTAGAACGTTCAAAATAACAGAAAAAGCAAGAAAGCAAAACAGCAAAATCATTAATAAAATTATACATTCTGATAAGGAGGTAATGAGATTAAAGGGGGTTAAACTAAATGCAAAATGGTTACGGGAGATTTACGCTTATAATGTCTGTGAGTATTTAGCGGAAGTGACATGTCCGGTTTTGGCTATAACTGGTGAAAAGGATATTCAAGTACCTCCGGAACATGCTAAATTAATGGCTGAAATGGTTAAAGGGGAAGCTGAGTGGCATACAATACCTGATATGAATCATATTTTCCGCAAGTATGAGGGACAGCACACAATGCTAGGTTTATTGAAGGAATATAAAACACAGATAAATCAGCCAATAGATAAGGAATTATTAGATAGGTTGAGCACATGGCTGCAAGGATACACCAAATAAATGAAATGAACACTTTTAATGCAAAAAGAAAGAGCCTGTATGGGCTCTCTAATTATTTAGGTCATAAAGTCCAGGTGCATGTTCATTTGGCATTTCCGGCATTTCTGGTACAGGATATCCTTTTGGTGGTTCAGTGACCATTAGCTCTCCGCCGTTTCTGCTTGGTGTTTTACCTGAGAAAATTTTTCCGATTAAAGTATTGTCTAATCTAAAATTGAATTGGGCATTGTGGAAGCCCATTTCGACATACTTTCTGCATTCAGGGTATTTATTCAAATCATAGTTAGGGATTGGAATAAGTTTCCCCCAGTCAACCCCTAACGTTTCAAGAGCTTTTGCGAATGCATTTTGATGAGCATTATCTCTCACTATTAAAAACGCTAATGTTTCACGCAGGGTTTTGTTGCTGCTCATTTCATAAATTCTAGATTTCTGGAGTACACCAGTTGATTCTAAGACGACATTATTAAGTAAATTAGCTGCTAAGTTGCCATGGTCATAGACCCATGAGCCATTCCAGGGGTTCCCGCCAGCGTCAACCGGAAGGGATGCTTTAGCCCCCATGATATAATGATGTGGATTTGCACCATTTTCTATCACACGATTTAATGGGGCGGCGTCATCAGCTTGATTACCTGGCATCTCCCCGCCAGATTCATTTAAGAGCTGATTAATTGTAGACTGGACAAGCTCTACATGGCTTAGTTCTTCTATGAAAACTCCTCTAATAAGGTCACGATATTTCTTTTCTTTTCCTCTAAAATTGGCACTTTGGAAAGAGAATTGCATCATTGTTCGCATCTCACCAAATTGCCCTCCGAGTGCTTCCTGCAGAACTTTAGCTGCATGCGGATCTGGTTTATCGGGAACGATCATATTGATAAGATCTTCTCTGTAAAAATACATAGTATCATCCTCTCGGTACATAGATAAAGTTAGATTATCCAATCTGAATTTATCTATGCCATAAGAGGAAATAAATATGGAAGAAAGAGTTCATTTGGTACGGCAGCACGACCTTTTCTATTAATCAAATGTCTGCTGTATATGTACCTTCGAATCAATTATCTCTTTCTGTTTGCTGTAAGATACACTCGTCTGGCTGCTCAGTCACACATTACAATTAACCTGCACTATCTAACCAATTTCTCTTCTATAAATTGTTAACGAAGATTAGTACACAACCTAGATTTAAAAGAATTCTATGCATCTAGGATCGGCAATTTATTCGTCATAACTCTTTACATGCCCATGCATCAATTTCTATCTTAAATGCTGGTGCAGCTAGTGCAACAACGTAAATCATTGTTGAACAAGGAAGATGATCCTCTAAAAAATCACTTATTACCTTTCTTCTTTCAACAGAATTAAATTCTCCAACTAAATAAAATACTAATTTTGTGAGGTCTTTAATTTCCATGTCGGCTGCTTCAAGATTCTTTCTAATATTATCTAGGGCTACTTTCATTTGATCAATTGCATTTTCGGGAACAGTGCCATTTTGTTTCATACCTAATTGTCCAGATAATGTTAGCCACTTGCATGGTCCGGTTACTTCAATCTGGTGCACATAAGGAGCAACAGGCGTATGAATGGATTCAGGGTTCCTGGAAGTTTTCATGTTATCAAATCCTTTACAACGAAAATTAGAAATCACCCTGATAGATTAATATATTAATTCTTAATTTTCAATATTTTAGCCTAAAATTATGAATGGACTAGGAGAACCTTGAGTTAAACTTTTTACTTTTTGCAATCTTGTTTGAAAGTAGAAATAACAAAATATATATTGGGAATGAATAGAGGCTATTCCATAGGATAGGCTTATATAAATCTAAGTAAATGGCGATGGGCTCGCCTACAAATGATGCTAATACAGCATAAATGAAACCTTTTAACAAAGGAGACCATTGGGGCTTAACTTCTATCATGAGCATCATAGAAACTGGTAACAAGGTAAGATCCCATGGCAAATATCCAGTAATAAAAGGAAACATATTAAATGGATAAATCCATAGACCAAATTGTAACCCGATAGAATCAAGCGATAAAGTAATGATCGCCATAAAAAAACCTGCTCGAAGTAAATCACCCGTATATTTGCGGTTGTGAAATTTCCACCATAAAAGCCAAGGGAAAGTACTTAAAATAAATCCTAACCACCATCTAGGTGAGAACAGGATTAATTGCTGCCATTTATCTGCAAAGGAATGATGAGCCTGATTATAGTTTGAGAATATCTGTAAAATATCTTTATTTATATCAGAGGTTTTCATAGGCACACCAACCACAGTAATTATTATTTTCCAGAGCAAGGACCTGAATTTTGTGTATAGTCAAATTGATGAAGAGTGGACCCTGCCCGGTATAAATAAAATACCCGAATTACTTGAGAGATATGCAGTTGATATGTGAAATTAGTCTAAAAGGTCGTGAAAAGATAACCATGCAAGAAGGCGGTAAATTTAGATTATAACGATAGAGAAGGTACCAGTTACTGCAAAATAGAAAACCACACAAATTTAATTAAGGGGTTTCTCGAAAATTAATTCAAAATAGGCTGCATGACCGTATCCTTTGGTTGAAGGAGCAAAGATTTGAACAAATCTCCAACCTTTAGATGCATAATTTTTAATAATATCTTGATAATCTTCCTTCGGCTTACTATTCCAAGTGCCTAGTTCAATCTTAACAAATTTGTATTCGTACATAAGAATCACCTCTTGGGTAAGCTGTCATAGTTAATATAAGAATTAAATGGAGAAATAGTTCATAAAAAGTCAGATAAATTAAGGAGTTTCATTTGATTTCAAGTTTAATTTAAATAGAATCGGCAGCTAATTCTGATTAGCTTTTATAACACTAGGTATAAAAAATAATGGATAGATAAGTAAATATAAATTCGGCAACCACCAGGATATTTCAAAATCACTTCTTAGTATCCAAAAAGAAATGGCTTGAAGGCCAGAACAAGAGGTTAGAACTAAGGATATAAGAGCAATCTTGCTCCAGTTTGAATTCCCTTTTTTATACATAAACAAACTAGTAAACCCAGTTATAGATATTAGAATATCAAGAGGAAAGAATGACCAGTTCCAAGCAGAAAGAATGGGATTGTCGTAATCCTTGAAAAGATATTCATTTGGAATAATATGCAGCAAGGTGATTGCCCAATAAACAATGAAGCCGACATCCGTTAACCAGAAAAAAAATCGCAGCGATTTCATGTTTTTGCTCCTTTTATTGTTTGGCATTAAGATACGTTTGAACAATTTCAAAAGACTTCCTGCATTTAAAGTGCAATAGAACAAAGGATAGTTAAGTTAACTTGAATTATTAGTAATAATTTTGTTTTATCTTTGGTGAGTGTGTGGCCAGTTCGATAAAAATACCGTTACCTGCTATGCAGGTTTAGATTCCTTTGTTATCTCGAAGTTCAACAATTGTTCCTTCAGGAGCTTTAATTTTGCAGAGGCTGCCGTTTTCTACATGATAGATGTATTGGTTGTTCTTTAAAATAAATTCAATATTTAGTTCTTGTAAGCGAACTACCTCACTTTTTAAGTCATGAACCCATAAACAATAATGAGATAAACCTTGGCTATTGGTATTTGCTTCAGGCAGGATTTCTTTATTTTTTCCAGTCTGAAGCTCAATATAAAAGTTTTCTAATTGAATCCAAGTATTAAATTCTCTGCCGTGAAAATTTGGTGATTCTTGAACAAGTTTAAAGCCTAGACACTCCGTGTAAAATCTTAATGATTCTAAATATGTATTTGTTTGTATACACAAATGATGTGCAAATTTATTGGACATAAAAAAGCCTCGTTTCAGTTGGGAATGTATTGCACCACATGCCCTTTGGGCAGTAAATTACACTTGGATTTATATGGAGACAAAGCAACATACCAGTTAATCCATTGGCTAAATTTAAAAATATATAAGCACGCTGGTCAGCTGGAAGTATAAAAAATAATATATATACCGATTAAAAGGAACAGTGAAAGAAGAATTTAGTATTTTTTTGTTATGTATTATATCATCCTCATTTATTAATCAAAATAATATTCAAATTTTATTAACGATTGGGAAAGGAAAAAGTTTCAAAAGATTTAGTGGGCAAAGAATATTCATTAAGAAACCTATTGCTGAGCCTAGACCGGAAACGAGAAATATCTTGATTGGTGGCGAGGATAAACTAGTGTCCGCGTGGTTGGAGGAAAAGCATTAATGAAGGGGAAATATTCATCATTTAAAGAAGAAATGGGACAGTTAAGATGTCCAGTAAGAACAAAAACATACGTCCTTATTAAGAAATTTTAATTGAACAGTATAGTATTTACGATGTTTCAAAAAAAAGAGACCTTATTTTTAGGCCCATTATGAAGTGCACCCCAAAAGTTAGAGTCAAAATCTAATTTTTGGGGTGTTTTATTATGGTTAAATATACGGATGACTTTAAGGCGATGGTGGTGCAGGAATACCTCAGGGGGACGATTGGCTATAAAGTATTGGCAGAAAAACAT
>NZ_LMBX01000046.1 GCF_001439605.1 Cytobacillus praedii | reverse complement strand
GAATCGCATTCGCTCTCCGTGTTTCCTTTATCTCAGTCCGGAGCCCTCCAGTCCATTCGTCGCTGAACAGTCGCCTTCGCTTTTCTAATTTAAACAACAAAAAAAGCAGTAGGAATCACCCCACTGCTTATTTTGTCTCACGATGTGTAGTAGAACGCTTATCTCTTGGGCAGTATTTTTTAAGCTCAAGACGATCTGGATTGTTTCGTTTATTTTTTTTAGAAATATAGTTACGATCTCCACATTCTGTGCAAGCTAACGTAATATTCACACGCATGTAATTTCCCTCCAAACTATTGATGACTAGTTCGTTCATACGACTTTTCTATAATATCACTTTTTATAATGAAATGCTAGTGTGTTTTTTAAAAGTGAGTTTTTTAATTATTTTTCGACTCAAATTTCTACTAAATTTATCATTTCAATAAGATCAAATTTGCTGTTAATTTTTAATGGATTCCATATAATAGCCCTTTTGAGCGACTGCTTTAATTGTGAAATATCCTTTTACACGCTTGCGTACCCTGTATAGCAGTGAAGCAACTTCTTCTGCAGTCACAAGCTTATCAGGTTCTCCAACTCTCTCAGGCCATACATTTTCTACTATCTCTTCCTTCAAAATTAGATTATCCATATTCTCATACAATAATTTTAAGCAAGTAAATTCCTTTGCCGATAACTTAATCGGTTCTTCACCAATGATTAATGTTTGAAGGTATTCATTGATGGCAATGGTTGGTGGTATGTCTACATTCATCGAGGTAAATTCCCTTGTAAGATCATTGTCAATACATATATATAACTCAATCAGCCCGTGAATCAAAGTGATTCTATCACCAGGCGCAATCTCACTGGGCTCATTTGGCACAAGTTCTATTTCATTTACTGCAGTGCCATGTTTGCTCCCTAAATCCTCTATATGGAGCTTGCCCCCATTCATGTAAATTCGACAATGCTCCCTTGATACGAAATCATTGTAAAGCTTGAAATCAACTGTAGAATGCTGGCTAGCTCGGCCAATCAATAGGCTTTTTCCCTCAGAGACATAAGCAACATCCTCAGCTTGCCCTTTATGCATTGATTTCAACACAATCTGAAAAGTTTTGGTGCCCATTCTCTTCTAATCTCCCTTAAAAGTCAAAATATTGCGAGTCTTTTTATGTACTTATCATTTCCTTTACATGGTTGAACCAAGGACTCAATTTTATAATTATATAGGATTAAACACTTAAATTTAAAGAATAAAACAACATAATAAACTAATTTGTGAGAGAGGGAGCAGCAATGAAGAAAGGACTATTCATTTTATTCATGATTTTAGTAGTGCTGGGAGGCATTCTGCTATGGCATGTTTTTCAAGCTGAGCAAACAACACCGGAACAAGTATTTAATGACTATATAAAACAATTTTCAGAACAAAATTTCGATGATATGCTGCAATATGCATCAAAAGAAGAATTAGAAAACTATAATTACACAAGAAATAGCCTTGCAAAGAAATATCAGGCGATCTTTTCTGGTATAGAGGCATCTTCTATGAGTGTAATAACTAAGGAATTCCATTACGACGAGGATAGCAGTTCATATAAAGGACGATTTACAGTAAAGATTAAAACCTTCCTAGGTGATATCGAGTCATCATACGATGCAAAATTTTTAAAAGAAAATACAGGAAATAAGCGAAAGGAATGGAGGGTGAAATGGAATCCATCGATGATCTTACCCGGAATGGAAAAAGGAGATAAAATAAATGTTCGTACATTTCTGCCTAAGAGGGGCGAAATCCTTGATAGATACGGATTTCCGCTTGCAATAGATAAGGAAGTTTACGAAATGGGCATTATTCCAGGGAAGCTAGGGAGATCCAAAGAGGAAAGCATCAAAAAGCTAAGTGATTATTTTAATATACCGCAAGAAACCTTTCATAAAGCACTAAATCAAAAATGGGTAACAGATAATGTCTTTGTCCCAATTGCACTTATGCCTGTAGATTTTCATACAGAAAGTGTGGCTGGGGATCATTTGCCAGGCGTCTCCTTCCAATCTAGAAAAATCAGATATTATCCAGAAAAGGAAAGCAGTGCACATCTAATTGGCTATGTAAAGGAAGTGACTCCTGAGGATTTGGAAAAAGACTCAGAATATACAATTGGTGATTACATTGGGAAGACAGGATTAGAAGAAGTGTATGAGAAGCAGTTAAGAGGAAAAAAAGGCGGCATCATACAAATACAAAATGAGATAGGCAAGCAGAAAACTATTATCAAAAAAGTGGATGCCATCGATGGGGAAAACATTAAGCTTACTATTGACTCAACTTTGCAAAGTGAAATGTATGAGGCGATGAAACTGGATGCAGGTGCCGTAACAGCAATGAATCCTGTAACTGGAGAAATGCTCGCATTGGTCAGCTCTCCTTCCTTCGACCCGAATTTAATGGTAAGCGGAATGACAACAGATCAATGGAAAGAATATAGCGAGGATCCCGAACTTCCTTTCTTAAATCGTTTCTCAAGCTTATATGCTCCTGGTTCAACCTTTAAGGCTATCACTGCAGCCATCGGTCTGACCGCAGGAACAACTTACCCAGAGAAAAGGCGGGAAATTTCCGGCTTGCGCTGGAAAAAGGACAATAGCTGGGGAGGGTACTATGTAACACGTGTAAAAGATGTCTCTTCAGTTAATATGGTAGAGGCAATAGCTTATTCGGACAATATTTATTTTGCACAGGAAGCCCTCGAAATGGGGGCTGACGTATTTGAAAAACATGCACTTGCCTTTGGTTTTAAAGATGGATTTAGCCTGCCAATTTATTTAAAGAAAAGCCAGTTGTCCAATAATGGGATTCGGAATGAAATATTACTGGCTGATTCTTCCTATGGTCAAGGAGAGGTTTTAATGTCTCCAGTTCATTTAGGAATTGCCTTTACTCCATTTATCAATGATGGATCTATGACTATGCCTGTATTGATTGATGATAAAAAAGCGCCTGAGCACAAAACAGTCATCACAAGTGACGTGGCTAATCGTGTAAAAGAGGCATTAATTCAAGTAGTAGAGCTTGAAGGAGGTACCGCTCATAATCTGAAGACGAACAAGAAGATTCTTGGAGCAAAGACAGGAACTGCCGAGCTTAAAAGCAAAAAAGATGAAGATGGATTGGAGAATGGCTTTGCTGTTGTTTTCGATACAAATTCTCCCTCTGTATTAATTTCTGCCCTTGTAGAGGATGTAAAAGATCGTGGAGAGAGTCATTATGTAACAGCAAAAATAAAGCCGATTTTAGATAGCTACCTTTCCCGGAAGGAGTCATATTAATTGAACATTAACAAGAAAGATAAAAGTGACGGCACCAAAAAATTATTAGTTATTGTCATTTCTGCTATGCTGATTTTTCTACTTGGTATACTAACCGTTTGTTATTTCTTTATTTATCCTTCTGCAGAGAATCATATAAATGAAAAGGAAGAGAAAAAAAATATAAAGGAAGAATCCATCCCTATGGTGGATGGATATGGAGGAAGCTACCTTCACTTCGTCGGACAAAAGGTTCGGCAAAGAGATTGGGGAACATTAACATTGCAGCAATTATTACCAATAAACAAGACTTTCACATTATCCTCTATGGTCATTCAGTTAAAAGCGTTAAAAATAATAAAGCTAACTCAAATGAAAGAAGAAGTAAAAGAGGAATTAAAGGAATTTACTGGTTTGAGCTTTGCTGAAACGTATGCATTATATTATAAAGATAATGTAAGCATAGAAGAAATATTCGAGAAAGAAGCATCAACAAAAAGGGATATAAGAAAAGAAATTACCTATTTTGAAATCACTTATACTGTAGAAAATACTTCTTCAAATGAGCTTCAATTTTTCAGTATGGAAAACGTATCTTTTAATAACACTCTACACTACAATGTGGCTGAAAAGAATTTCATTTATTCGGGAGATACAATAATGGGGACGAAAAGTGTAAGCAGAATAGACCATAAAGCAAATGAAAAAAGAGAAGGAACGATAGGATTATTAATTGATTCTGATAAAACCATCAAAGAGGTGAACTCCTTTTCATTTACGACCTCTGATATTCTTGATGGAGATACTCACGAATTACTGACAAAAGCTAAGACGTTTACCTTTTCTTTTAATTAATAGAAAAAGCCTTGCTGAGTGAAACCTGCAAGGCTTTATTATTCCCCATACAGCAGTAAATTAATTTATAATTTTACCTGTTAGCAGTGAACTGTTTAAATTTATTAATTCAGCATCATTTTTCCCATTAATGACCCATGTTTCTCCAGCAAATGTTCCTTTACCCAAAAAATGATAGTCATATATTAACAAACTAACCACATTTCCTTTGGCCATTGGCCGATACTGAATCTTACCAGATTCTAGGCAATCCCAGATTCTGTTCTTATAAATATTCCAAAGAGGCTGGATCGTACACATTTTTCTTACTTCTCCTTTGCCCATACAGCCATTAACTAAATGGACCTGATCAGCACCCATATGAAAAACAGCATCTTCTGATGGCGAAATAAATGATACATGTTCGTTATCCCAATATTGGGATCGGTGTTGGAAAAGAACCTTAACAGATTCAGGTTGATCGTAATGATTGGAAAGCTCAAAACTAAATAATTGAGTATGATTTTGACCATATTCTTGTTTCAAATGCAATGATATCCCTTCTTCTAACGAAAGTTCTTTTTTCCCTTGTTTCATCCAGTATGTTTTTCCACTCACCCAAATTCCAGGGATCACAAGAAGCCCATTTATTAATGCCTGCTGTTTATCCCTGGATACATTCGATTGAATACAAGTTTCTGTTTTCATTGTTCCTTCACCTCCGCAAGTTCTAATAATCTCAATAGTAAGACTTTAATGTTTCCTTATAAACCCTGATTGTTTCTTCAGCAATTTTCTGCCAGCTGAATTTTTTTTCGACCATAACTTTCCCATTCATACCTATTCGCTCAGCCTCTAATTCATTTTCTAGAAGATTAGAAGCCAATTCGATTAAACTTGACGCATCTCCAGGTATCATCAATAGTCCTGTAAATCCATGCTCGACAATTGACTGTAAACCTCCTGTCCGGGAAACGATGACTGGCTTCCCATGCTGCATCGCTTCTAAAGCAACAATACCAAACGGCTCATATCTGCTTGGAAACACAGCTAACGTACAAATTTTATAAAGGGCAATCTTTATCTCTTCTGAAATAAATCCGACAAAAAAAACATTTTTCAAATTAAGCTGTTTGACTCTTCTTCGATAATCTGCAAGCATCGGTCCTTTTCCGGCAATAATTATATACACGTCAGGAAATTGATCTTTCATTAAAAAAGCTGCTTCTATAAGCGTGTCAAACCCCTTTTCCTTGACGATGCGACCAATAGAAAAGATTAGCCGTTTATCAGTCTGCATTGGCAAGGACGCTAAAACATTCTTTTTTAATTTAATACGATCATTCTCCACACCATTAGGGATTATAGCTATCCTTTTCTCACTTATTTCAAATAACTGAACAAGCTCCTCATTCATATAGTCACTGCAAACAATTATATGATCAGAAGTCAATACTAACTTCTGTTCCTTTTCATGAATGAAGCTTTGCAGTTCTGTATAGATCCCATGATTTCTTCCATGCTCTGTCGCATGTATGGTAGTGATAAGAGGAAGATTAAGACTAGACTTAATAAAGTTTGCACTTTCACCAACTAGCCAATCATGGGCATGTATAATCGAAAAGGAATGTTTTCTGGCTAAGTGTAATGCCTTCTCTGCAATTGCTGCATTTAAACCAGCAACCCATTTGAAGAAATCACTATTGTTATCGCAGTAAGAACTCACACGATAAATATGGACTCCCTCTGCAAACTCCTCACTTTTTAAATAACCAGGATTGGCCGTTATCACATAAACCTTATACCCTAATCTTTGAAGCCCAATTGAAAGGCCATGAGCATGCTTTGCTAGACCGCCAATAAGATGTGGAGGGTATTCCCATGCCAGTAGAAGAATCGTTAAAATATCAGCTTTAGATATTGCTTTACAATGATTCCCATTCAGTAAATACTTTTGAAATAGCTCTTCAAGGTCCTTGCTTTTCTCATTAATTAATATTTTTCCATCCGCTTTTTCATAATAACTATATGTACTAACATGTTCTGACCATGGCAATGAATAAGAGGTCAACTCATTTTGCTTTGAATAGACCCTTCGTATTCTACTTTTCTTCCTGCCTCTATCCATCATCCACCCCACTACATTGAACACGAAAGTCAAATAACTAAATTATGATAAAAAGATGCATAATATTCCTATTTCTCTATCTTTATGTTAGCATCGAAACACATGTCTCACAATGAACAGAAATTGTCGTTTCATGCTGTACCCTTATTTCATTAGAAAAATAGAGAAAAAAAAATTTATCACTCAGTTAGAATGATATAAATCGATAAAATTCAACTTATTTTCATTAAATAAAACGACAAAACGATTGACCATTTGCTTTGATAAAATGAATCCCATCGAATATTGTCGATAATCATGGTAAAATATCTTCATGACATACAGTAAGTATTTATGTTCATTATGAATTGTACAAAATCGAGGTGTTTTTTTTGGAATATGTAATGGTTGGTCTGCTTGCCTTCGCATTGATTCTGTTGATTATTTCCGCTTTTTTAAAAGACCCATATAAAATCATACGGGAGGAAATCGATCAGCTTTCCATGCAGCAAATTCAAGAAATGTATGTGATAAAAAAGAAACTAAAAGTGTTGGAAGAAGAATTGCTTGTAGGTGATGAAGCATTTCACCCCTCTTCATCGATTCGACAATCATTTCCTTCAGAAAAAAAAGAGATACACGAGATTATTAAAAATCAAGTCTGGTCTTTAGCTCAGCAAGGTTTAACTGTTGATCAAATTTCTCGGCAATCATCCTTATCGCCAAATGAGGTGGAAACGATTTTAAGTGAGATGATTGAAAGAGGGCAACGATATGAATAGAAGAAATACACGAGCTTTTGCCTTTGGGGTATTGCTTTCTGTTTGTATTATTGGAATTTTTTATTTTAGTATTGATGATAAGAAAGCACCAGAAATGAATATAGATCGTGCAAAAACCTTTATAGAGGAAAAAGGGTATGTTGTTTTAACAAAAGACAACTACAAACAAATGGAAAAAACCCTTTCTAATCGGACAAGTAAAGAAAAAAAAGAGCAAACTCCTAATCCGCCTAAATCTAAAGAATCGGTCACTGCTTATCAGCTAGAAATTGTGAGTGGAATGGTTTCACGTGATATTGCCGATATCCTTGCAAAAGAAAAAATTATCGATGATGCCAATAGATTTGAACTCTACTTAGAAGAGAACGGATACAGCAAAAAAATCCAGCTAGGATCATTTGAATTAACTTCAAAAATGAGCTACAAAGACATGGCAAAAATCATTACAAAAAGCTAAGGGGTTCCCTTAGCTTTTTGTATGTTAACTATTGTTTAAATCATATTGGCGGCCTTTAACAAGATAGAAAATATGTTCAGAAATGTTTGTTACATGGTCTGCTGCCCTTTCCAGGAAACGGCAAATAAAGGAGAGCTGAGTAATTTGCGGTAAAAACTCCGGATTTTGCAGATTGATTTGTAATAGGTCCCTGATTGTTTGACCATATAAATCATCTACTTCATCATCCATTTGAGCAACCTTCTTTGCCTTAACAATATCTTCATCGTCAAAGGCCTCTAATGATAATTTCAGCATTTCTAAAGTAAGCATATGCATTTGCTTAATATGAACGATCGGTTTCACTAGCGGTTCTGCACCGATTCGAATCGTTGATTTTGCAATATTTACAGCATAATCGGCAATCCTTTCAATATCAGTCGCAATTTTGATTGCCACAATAATGCGCCTTAAATCAATTGCAACTGGCGCCTGCTTTGCAATCAGCAGAATTGCAAAATCATTGATCTCCTCATACATCAGATCAGCCTGTGCATCATCATCCATAATTTCAAGAGCCAATTCAATATTTTTTGTCTCTAGTGCATCAATTGATCTTGTTAATGCATCTTGAGCAAAGCTGCCAATCTCCAGTAATTTTCCTTGTAATTCCTTTAAGTCATAATCAAACTTTCCTCTTACAGACATGCCACAATTTCTCCTTTCATCTTTAAAGCAACTAGCAGATTATTTACATTTTGTTCATTAGCCAAATCTGCCCGTAATATAATCTTCAGTCCGTTTATCAGCGGGATTGGAGAAAATTTTGTCTGTGTTCGTAAACTCAATGACCTCCCCATTTAAGAAAAACGCAGTTTTATCAGAAATACGTGCAGCCTGCTGCATATTATGTGTGACAATGATAATACTAAATTCCTTCTTTAACTTTTGCACAAGTTCTTCAACTTTTAATGTTGAAATCGGATCAAGTGCAGATGTTGGCTCATCCATTAAAATAACATCAGGCTCAATAGCAAGACAGCGGGCGATACAAAGACGCTGCTGCTGTCCTCCAGACAGCCCAAATGCATTTTCATGTAAGCGATCCTTCACTTCATCCCAAATGGCTGCACCCTTTAAGCTTTCCTCTACGATTTGGTTAAGCACCTTCTTATCCTTGATTCCATGAATCTTTGGACCGTATGCTACATTTTCATAGATCGATTTAGGAAAGGGGTTTGGCTTTTGAAAGACCATTCCAACTCTTGTACGAAGCTCTTCCACTTCATATGATTTATCAAAAATATTTCGACCGCGATATTCAATTTTTCCTGATGTTTTTACACTTGGCACCAATTCAATCATTCGGTTTAATGTTTTGATGTACGTAGATTTTCCGCACCCTGATGGACCAATGATTGCTGTTACCTCATTTTCATAAATATCTAGGTCAATATTTTTAAGTGCATGGTTTTCCCCATACCATAAGTTTAATTCACTGGTTTTATATACGATCTCTTTATTTGGCAGTGCGTCCATGTCTTTCTCATTCATTACAAGTCTTACTCTCGGTTTTTCCATCGTTGCGTTCATCTCGTCAGTCTCCCTTCATCCTATTTAGCTTCGCTTAATAGCGTTTTTGAAATTTATTTCGAATGAAAACGGCAATAGAATTCATAATAATCAGCATGGTTAGCAATACGATTATTCCTGCTGCAGCTACGCCTTGGAATTCCTCTTGTGGACGACCTGTCCAGTTATAAATTTGCATCGGCAGCACCGTAAACATATCGAATACGGATTTTGGCAAAAAGGCAAGAAACAATGGCAGACCAAGTACAACTAATGGAGCCGTTTCACCAATTGCCCTTGATAGAGCAAGAATTCCGCCTGTCAGAATCCCCGGAATTGCGGCTGGAAGCACTACATGGAGAATCGTTTGCCACTTTGTTGCCCCCATCCCATAAGAAGCTTCTCTTAATTCCTTTGGAACTGCCTTTATCGCTTCTTGGGATGCAACAATAATAATTGGAAGGACAAGCAAGCTCATTGTTAATCCAGCTGCTAAAACGCTTGTTCCAAGAGCCAAGGCACGTACGAATACAGTTAACCCTAATAATCCAAAAACAATGGAAGGCACCCCTGCAAGATTCGAAATATTTACCTGAATAAACCTTGTAAAACGACTTTTCTTAGCATACTCTTCAAGATAAATTGCAGTACCGACACCCAGCAGTAAAGTGACAGGTGCCACTACCCCCATTAACCAAATTGTCCCGATAAAAGCAGTTTTAACACCCGCCTGCTCCGGTTTCCGTGACGGAATATTTTGCAAAAACTGTAAATCAAGATAGCCAATTCCTTGAGTAATTACCCGATATAATAAAATGCCTAGGACTAACAAGCCAAATATTGTCGCAGCCATAAATAACAGCCGAAAGAAAACATTTGAAATAATTCTTGGCTTCATATGCTTTAGAACTTTTGTATGATTAATTAATTTCATTTAATACTCCTCCCTGAAACGTCGAGAGATGAACTGAGCAAGTAAATTCATTCCCAATGTGAACAAGAATAACGTAAACCCGACAGCGTATATGCTGTAATAGATTGTCGTTCCATATCCCGCATCCCCTTGGCTTACTTGAACAATATAAGCCGTCATCGTCTGGATGGAGCTAGTGACATCCCAGCTTAAATTTGGCGTGGATCCGCCGGCAACCGCAACAATCATTGTTTCTCCGATCGCTCTTGATATGGCTAAAACGATAGAAGCAATGATTCCTGAAATAGCTGCTGGAAGAACAACCTTTATCGCTACTTCAAATTTAGTGGAGCCAAGGGCAAGAGCACCTTCGCGCATCGAATTGGGAACACTTGACATGGCATCCTCAGATAGTGAAGCAATCATTGGTGTAATCATAATTCCAATGACAATTCCTGGGCTTAGCGCATTAAATATTTCAAGGGAAGGAATCATTTCTCTTAATAGTGGTGTAACAAAAGTTAAAGCAAAGAATCCATAAACAATTGTCGGAATGCCTGCTAATACTTCCAGTATCGGTTTAATAATTCTGCGTGTTCGATCAGATGCGTACTCACTCAAAAATATGGCAGATGCTAAGCCAATCGGTACCGCAACAAATGCAGCAATAATTGAAACCTTCAATGTTCCTGCAACAAGTGGAAGAATCCCAAATGAACCTTGTGTCTCTGAGAAAGGATACCACTTCTGTGCAGTCAAAAACTCTTGAATGGGAACTTTCGTAAAGAAGGTAATAGTTTCAGCAAATAATGTAAGAACAATCCCAAGCGTTGTCAGCACTGATACAATGGCTGTAACCAATAATAAAAATGGGATGATTCTTTCTACCTGAAGATTCGAGCTTTTCTTTTCCTTCTTTTTCTGAATGAGTTCTTGAACAGAAAAAGAATTGGTCGTTTTTTGTAAAGCCAAAATGAAAACCCCTTTCATCCGTGTAACGAAGGAAGATGAGAAGCATCGTATTTACGCACTTCCCATCTTCAAGTAAAGTTTATTTCATGTACCTCTTACTTTAACCCCTCTAATGCTTTAAGTGCCGCTTCATATTCTTCATCCTTTAATTTTACGTAGCCAACATCTTCAGAAAGAACGGCAGCATTTTCAAGTGTATATTTTACAAACTCGTATACTTCTTCATTTTTTAATGATTCATTCTTTACATATGTGAATAGCGGGCGTGATAATGGCGCGTACTCTCCACTTTCAACGGTTTCATTTGTTGGTTCAACTGGCCCATTTCCTCCATCAACTGGAACAACCTTTAATTTATCTTTATTCTCAGCGTAATACGCATAGCCAAAATAGCCGATTGCATTTTTATCACCTGTAACACCTTGTACTAATACATTGTCATCCTCAGAAAGTGTTGCACTCTCGACAATTGGTGCATCTTCTAATATAACTTCATTGAAATAATCATATGTTCCAGAATCTGTCCCAGGAGAATAGAACTTGATTTCTTCTTCTGGCCAGCCTTCACGAATATCTGACCATTTTCTTGCTTTTCCATCCTCAACCCACATTTTCTTCAATTCTTCTACCGTTAAGTGGTCAACCCATGTATTATCTTTATGAACAACAACCGATAGACCGTCATTCGCTAATTTAAATTCTGTATAATCAATTCCTGCTTCCTCTAATTGCGCCTTCTCTTCATCTTTAATTGGACGGGAAGCATTACTCATATCTGTACTTCCTGCAATAAAGGCTTTGAAACCGCCGCCTGTACCTGATGATGCAACAGAAACCTTCACTCCAGGCTGCTCCATACCAAACTCTTCAACGACTGCCTCCATAATTGGATAAACGGTTGAGGATCCATCAAGATTTATTTCACCTTGAAGCTGTTTATTCTCTTCTCCCGCTTTCTGCTCTGTACTATTTCCTTCTGCTTGAGATCCATTTGCTGTCGCTTCATTATCTGTTTTTCCACAAGCCGCAGTGAACGCAAGCGCTGCTCCAATCATTGTTGAAAGTGCTAAGTACTTAAAGCTTTTCATTTCTTTATTCCCCCTAAGAGATTGGTTGTTTTGTCCTACACGTATAGAATAAGGCTCAAGCATTAACCTAGTTTTAATTGAATGTAAAGGTTTTGTAAATTACTGCAAAACGAAGTATAAAATTGTTATCTGCGAAGAAAATAACAGGTTATCGACATAAAAAAAGAGGCTGGGACATAACTAGCTTCAAATAGTGAGAAAGGTGAATTTGAGAGACCTCAAATTCACCTTTCTCTATTT
>NZ_LMBX01000007.1 GCF_001439605.1 Cytobacillus praedii | reverse complement strand
TATTGTTCTATTTCTATTTTAAAACAAAAAAGACTGTAGGCAAACTCGATTTTCATCAAGTTTGTCTACAGTCTGAGCCAACGACATAATTGTCGTTGGCTTTAATATTATTTTACCGAACCATAAAGTTCCTGCTGAAGTTTCTTAAAGTTTATATACATCGCTATTCGCCAAGGAACAATCATTCCAAATGCAAGAATCCAGAACATTCCGCTTAACTGGCCATAATCAATCGTTGAGCTTAGTATTAATTTCCCTGCCATGCGAATGACTAGCAGTCCAATTAATATATAAAGAAATGCTTTTGAACGCTTTAAGTATATGTCCTTATCTCTAATTTCAAATTTAGAGGTTTTTATTAATAAAATAGAAAAGAGCAATCCTACAATTACAGCCTCTGCCAGTTCTAAGGGAGTTACACGAAAGTACGGAAAAATGAACATTAGTGCACCTGTGCTCATGAAGATCGGCGGCAAGATTATCTTTTTTGCAGTTGCTGGTTTTTTCGCTGCTTTCATTCGGATGAACATGGCAAAAATAGCCATGCAGATAGCTCCAATCGATGTAATAACAACATAGTTCATTATCTTTCATCCTTCATCCTTTATTTTCATCATACATTATATCCTATTCAACTTAAATGTGGAACTTCAACATAAAAAGCTAACTCAAAAAGGTCATTTATAAGTTCGACTTATAAACCTTGAGTCAGCTTATATCATTAACTTAATACTCTATTAACAGCATCCATTACTCTGCCTTCATCAAAAGGCTTAACGATAAAATCCTTTGCGCCTGCCTCAATTGCTTCAACAACCATTTTTTGTTGTCCCATTGCCGAACACATAATAACTTTCGCTTGCGGGTATTCTCTCTTAATTTCCTTCACTGCCTCTAAACCGCTCATTTCAGGCATCGTAATATCCATGGTAACTAAATCGGGATTCAGCTCGCTATATAGACGAATTGCATCTATTCCCGTCTCTCCTTCACCGACAATTTCATGATTTGCTTTTTTAAGAATATTCGATAAGGTAATTCTCATAAATTTTGCGTCATCAATAATCAGTATCCTTGCCATAGCTGTTTCCTCCTTGATCAATGCAACGGAAGTCCTATCAATTATATCTGATTGACCCATAGAAAACTATTAAAAAGAAAATAATTTAAAATAAATGATAAAAAGAACACATGTTTAAATATATCGAATATTTTGTACAAACACAAATCTAATTGTACGACAAATTTCGTCACCGTGAATTAAAATCCTGTAAATCCACCAAATATCGGTGTTAAAATTGCAATAATCTTAGTCATCCAATCAAAAAATAATACAACTCCCATTACCATCATTATATAGCCGCCAATTTTCATAATCGTTCCACTATGCTTGCGAATCCATTTCATTTTTCCGATAAAGAAAGAAAGGATAAAAAATGGGATGGCAAAGCCTAGAATATATGCAACCATATAAAACATTGCTGAGTTTGGATTGGATGCTGCAAGCGAAATAACAGCCCCTAAAATTGGTCCTGTACATGGTGTCCAACCAGCAGCAAAAGCCATACCAATCAAGGATGAACCAATTAGTCCAGATGGCCGGTTTTTAAATTCAAATCTTCTTTCCTTTAATAAGAATTCTGGTTTAATAAACCCAACGATTAGTAAGCCAAAGAAAAAGATAAATATCGCACCAATTTGACGTATTAAATCTTGATAATCAACAAAAAAACTGCCAATAAAGGAAGTCCCAAAACCAATCGCAATAAAAATAATTGAAAATCCAATAAGAAAGAAAAGTGTATGTAACATGCTGCGCCTTTGAAGCATTGCATTTTCCTCTTTAAGCTCACCAACTGACATTCCAGTTATATAAGATAAAAAGGCTGGGTATAATGGTAAACAGCAAGGAGAAATAAAACTTAGAAAGCCAGCTGCTAACGCTAAAAATACATTTAAATCTGTCATCTTTACCCTCTCCTGTTTATACTGAGTCTTCACTCATTCTAACAAATATGCCTATGAAAAGATAATGTTTAGATTTGAACAATTTGTGTCAGTTATAATTCAATTGGAAAATGAATATGTAAAATTTTGTAGATATCCAAGAAGTTTCTTTTGAATTTTTTCCCATAATTCGCTATACTGTAGTAAATACTAACAATTTTTGTTAGAATCTTTCATGTTTTTACATGGTTTTTTTCTGGGAACCTTATGTAAGATCATTATGTAAAAAAGACTTGAAAGGAAATTGGCTGTGTCAAAACAAGATTTAATTACATTAATTGAACAAAAGAGGCAGGAACTCATTCAAGTAGCTATGAAAAATGGATTCACTTCCTCACTAGCTATTCGAAATAGCCAAGAATTGGATAAATTATTGAATGAATATAATGATATTTTCAAAAAACAAGTGTCTACACATTAGAAAAACCAGCAGTGGTCATATTACATTGCTGGTTTCTTTTTGTTTCTATTTATCATTTTTCCCTATTATCCAACTACATCCTCAACGCGATCTTCCAATCCATTCTGAAGCAGGTACATTTTATGGTATAACCCTCGCTTTGCCAGAAGTTCTTGGTGATTGCCCCTCTCTACAATTTCTCCTTGATGAAGGACTAGAATGAGTTCCGCATCCTGAATCGTCGATAACCGGTGAGCAATCGCAATGGTTGTACGCCCTTTTCTCATCTTCGCTAAGGCTAATTGGATCGCTTCTTCAGTCTCTGTATCAATATTTGCAGTTGCCTCGTCAAGGACAAGGATTTTTGGATTAGCAGCAATTGTCCGTGCGAAGGCTAGCAGCTGCCTTTGTCCACTTGAAAAAGTGGAACCTCTTTCTACAACTTGGTGCCTGTACCCATCCTCCAATTTTTCGATAAATAAATGCGCCTGAACAAATTGTGCTGCAGCTTCAATTTCCTCATCTGTCATGTCATGATTGTGAAGGCGGATATTATCCTTAATCGTCCCAAAGAAAATAAAGGGATCCTGCAAGACTAAGCCCATTTTTGTTCGCAATTCATTCTTAGAATATGATTTAATAGATTGCCCATCAATAAAAATCTCTCCTCTATCAAACTCATAAAAACGCATCATTAAATTAATAATAGAACTTTTTCCGCTGCCTGTATGACCAACTAGTGCAACAGTTTCCCCTGGTTTAGCAGTAAATGAGATATCTCTAAGGACATCCCTTTTGTTGTCATAAGAAAAACTGACATTGCGAAATTCTATTTCTCCCTCTAGTATCCTGCTATTATCTTTTTGCTGCTGTGCAGGTGCAAGCACCGTTTCATCCATTACCTTAAACACTCTAGAAGCTGCAATAATCGCCTGCTGGTACATTGAAAGACGCTGCATCATATTATTAACAGGTTCAAAGAAACGGTCCAAATAGCTAATAAAAGCGTATAAAACACCAATTTCAATCGGACTGTTAAACGATGTAATGCCAAAGAAACTTAATATCAAAATTATCGCAAAAACATAGACTAAATCAATTGCTGGTCTTAATAATAATCCATCAATTTTTATGTTACGCATTCCTGCCTGATAATGCTGATCATTAATATCCGCAAATTCCTTACGCAATCTTCTTTCTTGGCGAAACACTTGAATGATCGCCATTCCTTGCAGCGATTCACTTAACTTCGCATTTAGCTGGCTTAGCCTTTCTCTTAAATCCTGATAAAATATCGAACTATATTTTCGATAGGCTCTCATGATAAGAAAAAGGAGTGGCAGAATCACTAAGCAAAAAAGGGCCAGTTTAACATTTAAAATAAACATAGCAATAAATATTCCAATAATTAGAAAAGCACCTTGAATAAAAGTAACTAATACACTGACAAACATATCTTTAATTGCTTCAGTATCATTGGTAACACGAGAGACAATACTTCCAGCAGGTGTTTTATCAAAGTATTTTAATCCAAGAGCCTGTACTTTCGAAAATACATCTACACGAAGCTGCTGGATAATTTTTAAAGCAATCTCCTGAAACTTAAGTAACTGAAAATAAGAAACAAGAACATTCATTATCTGTATACCTACAAATGCTGCTCCTAAAGCAAAAATTGGTTCAAATACTAGATTGCGCGGATATAGGTAATCATCGATAAATATTTTGATTAATATCGGTCCTAATATGTCTCCTACAGTCGTAACAAGGAGTAATATAAATGCAAGTATAATTGTTTTCATATGCGGCTTCGTATAGGAAAGAAGGCGAAAAAGAACTTGCCGCTGCTCTTTTCCCTTTATAGCTGTCGTCTTTTCCATTTTTCTATCCTCCATGCTCCACAAGTTCTTCTAGCTGCTGATGCAGGTACATATCTTTATACCATCCATTTTCCAGCATTAATTTCTCATGTGTCCCTCTTTGAACAATTCTTCCCTCATCAAGGACAAGGATCAGGTTCGCATGCTGGATTGCACTTAATCGATGTGCAGTAATAATCGTTGTTTTTCCTTCCCTATTCTGTTTTAGTGCATTCAGAATTTCTTCTTCTGTTTTGGCATCAACTGCGGATAAGGAGTCATCTAATATTAATACTTCTGGATTCATAATCAATGCCCTAGCAATGGATATTCTTTGCTTTTGTCCTCCAGAAAGGGAAACCCCTCTTTCTCCAACGACAGTGTCATAGCCTTCACTAAATTGGAGAATATCCTCATGAATATTTGCTGTTCTTGCTGCTCCATAGATTTCATCGATCTCTGCATTAGGATTCGTAAAAGCGATATTCTCAGCAACTGATGAGGAAAATAAGAAATGATCCTGTGGAACATACCCAATTGCTTCTCTAAGTTTCTCTACCCTATATTTAAATAAGGGGTGCCCAGCAAATTGGATCGTTCCATTATATCCTTCAAACTCACGAATGAGCAATTTTAATAAGGTTGTTTTACCTGAACCTGTCTTCCCTACAATGCCCAGCGTTTCTCCTCTTTTTAAGGTAAAGTAAATATCCTCCAGAAGAGGCTCATTTTCGTCCGGGTAGGAGAACGAAGAGACATTGAATTCAATATCTCCGCTTGGAACATTCTCAATCGAGTTGTCTCCATCGATAATGTCCGCTTTTTCAGCGAGAAGAGTCATCACACGATCATTCGATGCACGTCCTCTTTCAACAATATTAAATAGCCAGCCGAATGCAAGCATCGGCCAAATTAGAAGCCCTAAATAGGTAGTAAAGGAAACGAGCTGACCAATTGTCAATTCATCGCTGAGCACATACTTTGCACCAAATGCGATTGAAAGAAAATAAGAAACACCTACTATAAGAGAAATCGTTGGATCAAATAATGAATCGATTCTTGCTACTGATACATTCTTCTGAACAACATCTTCTGATTGTTTACGAAAATCTTGAATATCCTCATTCTCTTGACCAAATGTCTTAATTACTTTAATGCCCGTCACACTTTCCTGGGTTTTATCATTAAGAGAAGAGAATGCCTCTTGTGCTTTATGAAATCTCTTATGCAGCATGGTCCCATACCAGCTAGTTAAAATGGCCATAAGCGGCATCGGAATTAATGCAATTAAAGTCAATTTCCAGCTTATTGTTGTGGCCATAGCAATAATAACAAAACCACCAGTTGCTATTGAATCAACTAAAGTTAAGACACCAGAACCTGCTGTTTGCTGAATCGCCTGTAAGTCATTGGTCGCATGCGCCATCAAATCGCCTACACGCTTTTTTTGATAAAACGATTGAGACATATTTGTAAAGTGTTGATAAAGATTATTTCTTAATTGCTTTGACAATTTTACTGCAGAGCCAAAAATCATTATTCTCCAATAATAGCGCAGGACATACATGATTGCAGCCGCAGCAATTAAAACTCCGATCCATATAAGCATAATTTTTGCTGTTAATGTATCATTTTTAATATGGTCAACAAAGAGTCCAATCACCTTTGGTGGAATTAACTGAAGAAATGCCACAAATAATAAAATGATAATTCCAGTCAAATACGCTTTCTTTTCCTGCTTAAAAAACCACATTAAATCTAAAAATACCTTCATACTCATGTCCTCCGTGATAGTAGATGAACGATTACGATATTGGATAAACCATAACTTCCTACGTATTAAATGAATTTAGTATTAATATCAATTATTTTCCATACTGCAAATTAGGTAACTTAAATAGTTTATCAAATATTGAAAAAATAAGGAAGATTTTTATTTTAGATTACACCAAAAGAAAAAGCACTCATTAAAGAGTGCTTGTCCACCATTATTTCGTTTGTTTGTTCATGGCGTTCATCATTTGATTGATTTTCTTTTGTGAAGGCTTTAAATTTTGAAATATAAAACATTGATACATCAATGTTTTAAGCCAACATACCGACCACTTTTTCTGTTAAGGAAAATATACCACTTATTTAATAGAGTGTCTACCATTGTTTAATAGATTCTTTTAATTGTGGTTTATCTTTCTTCCTATTATATATATTCCCTTAAACCTTTCATTTACCCAAGTCCCATAACATCCTCAAATAATATCTTCTCAATAAAAGCATTTTCATCTTCTAAAAAAGTTAATTATCTTTTATAATCCATCTAATCTGCATACCCTGCCACTAGAAACAAAAAGACACCCTTCTGAGTGTCCAAAATTTATTATAATATTCTCTGTAAGAGATAATGATTTTTTAAAACGTGATTAAATCAACGATATTTAACTTCTTTCTTCCTATTTATATGTGGTGGTAATGTATAATTATTGAAACAGTATTTACAATGCTTTAAAAACTGTATCACTTTATTTCATCACTCCATGAATACACAGTTTAAAAAAACTGACATTCGCTCAATATAAATAATCATCATATTGATATCTTATAAACTAATTAATTTGAGAGAATCAGAGCAGGCTTTAAAAAGAGAGATAAACTCTAAAAGTCAAATTTAAGCAATTTATCATTCTCATCTAATTCTATTTTTGTATATGCACTTATTAATTTCATTAATTCTATATCTTTCTTATTTAGCTGATAATCATTAATAGAAATAATATATTGTTTACCACTTTTCTTTCCTATATTGTGTCCTATTTTAATTAGGTTTGAGACTTGTCGGTTATCAATACCTGAGAAACAAGAAGAGTCTTGTATTAGTATTTCTAATAATTTGTTATACCTAAGGACAAGTAAGTCTATTAATAACTTACGAACTTCTCCAACACCTTCTCCTGTGTCACCTGTTAAGTTTAATTCAATTGCAAATGGTCGATTCCTTTTATGTCGATTTTTTAACTTAACAGAAAAATATGCTTCTACTTTATCCGTATAAATGTCATGTACCATTTGATATATGAAGTTTTTGTATGTATCTATTGCATCGTAATAATTTGAATAAGCATTTTTAACATCAATATATTTTTTAGCTAATTTGTCTTCTTCATCCTTTCTTTGTTTTATTATTCCATCAATTTTTGACAATTCTCCTTGTTGATACATGAGCTTTTGTAATTCCATGCTCTTTTCTTTGTAGATTGCCATTGATTCTTGATAGATTTCATTTTGAGATATAATATGAGCAATTTTTTCAATTTCTTTTTGGGATATATCTATACTTGTTTTTAAATTTGTCTTCTTATGAGCTAGCTCCCTTAATTTCTCTTCGGTTAATGCCTTTCTATCTGAGTAAATATTTTTTTGGAACTTCTCAACCTCTTCTAACCTTTTTATAATTAATTCAGGTATTTCAAATTTAGCTCTATCAAATAATTTCTTTAAATCTTGAGAAGAAATATCTACTTGTTTCAATTCTTCTAGTGATTTAGATAATCTTTTATATTCCAACTTTAACTTCTGATACTCCACCTGCATTAATTTCAAGTGATAATTTTTATCAGCATATTCATCTATAAAATCAGATTTTTCTTTGCCAATTTGGATATTTGTTATTCTCTCATCTAAAATTTCCAGTTCCTTTTCTTTCTCACTAATTGATTTCTTAATCAAAAATATTCTTTCTTCAATTTTTGATAGTTCTATACCATCAAAGAACTGCATGACTCTTTTTTCAAGTGCTGATAATTCTTTAATTGTATTCTGTATTCCATAATATTCATTGGACTCATTGGTTAAATCTTTTAACTCTAATAATTTGAATAAGGAGGTATAATCATCTAAACTTGCTTCCGTTCTCATACTAATTAGATTACTTTTTTGCGAAAGAAAAACCTGCTTACTGTATAGCTTTCTATCAATCTTAAAAAGTTCTTTGTATTCACCTAACTCATATGTTTTACCATTAACTATTAATTCAGATTTCCCCAGTACTCTTTTTACTTTAAATATATTTGCTTCAAATTCAATAAGAGCTTCTAGATACCAACCATATATTTTAGGCTTTATCATTTCTCCATTTTCATTAGCACCAAATATGTAATCAATAAACTTTAAAAATAAAGTTTTCCCGATACTGTTAGAAGTTTCTTTTTCATCATCAGGCTTGTTAACTTTACCGTAAATAATGGAAATTCCATCTTTTTCAAATGAAACTTCTCGGACTTTCTCACCATTTGGATTATTCACTATTAGATTTAATATTTTCATTATAGATTTCTCCTTCTTCAGTATACTCAATCATTCCCACCATAAACATAAGATTTAATGTTAAAATGAACTTTTGATACGTCGGAGGGTTATTTAACTTTTCATTAATATATTTCTTTTCAAACATCTTCCATAATTTATCTAAATGAATAGTTTTTTTGCCTATTACACTTAATATTAATGCCGATAAACCAATTAAACTTTCTGAATTAGAAACATACTTATTCGGTAGAATCATAATTTTAACAACTCACTTTTTCTTTTTCAAAGATGTCACATTTATCAAAGATGTATACTACTAAAATTTTTGCTGGAAACATAAAACTTCTTTTATACTCCCCAAATGCTATTAGATTTTGAATAATCTTATTATAAAGTTCAACACCATTACACTCTTTTGAAAGGTCTTCGTATTCTTGAATAATATATGAAACAACACGTTCAAATTTATCAATATAATTAATATCTTGATATACTGTGCTAACAATTTCTTCTAATAAATGTAATTCCAACATTATATCTTCAATTTCGTCTGCAATATCATTTAATTTGTTTAATGTTATTTTTGAGGGAGATGAAAGCCGATTATAGTCAGAGCTATTGGTTTTAATTTGTCCCCTGAATTTATTCTGGATTCCTTCATTTAATATGTCTATAAACTCATAGAATAGTCTAGAACTCATTGCATTATAATCAATAATAGAATTAACTTTTAATCTTGCACTTAACTTACGTAATTCATGTATACCTAGTTCCTCTAATAATTCCCTTATATAATCGATATTAACAACTTTTGCAATGAATGAAATACTATATTTAGCTTCATATTTGTTCCTTTCGTTTTGAAAGTATCTTTCACTATCATGAGGAAGATTTCTATCTATGGTATTAACAATAAAAATAAATTCTTTGATTTCACCATCCCATTTTCCATCGATATATAAGAGTTCTAATAACTTCTCGAGGTCTTCACTAAACTTCTTTTGAATATCCTGTTTTAATGAACCTCTTAATTGTTGAGGAGAATATATTTGATAAAACCTTTTTAGTTCTATTATCCAACCATCATTTTTATCATCTCCACCAGATGAGTTTGGCATTTCATATGTATAATTTTTTGAATTACAATAAACTTTTAAGATTTCCCCTACTTTTACTTGAAAATTAATATCCGTAGTTCCTTTTAAATCTGTAATAATAGTTTCTATGTAATCGTAAGTGTCTAACACTTCCCTCTCCTCCTATAAATCAAACACTATATGTCCATGTTTTCACTATAGATATATTTTACTATATAAATGTAAGAATTTATCATTAAAATTATATATTCAAAAATAAAAAAGACTCTATAGAGAGTCCAGTTTTACTTTTTCAGTTCTCTTGCTACCCTATACAAAGTGGCTCTACTAATACCAGTTATAGCTTCTATTTCTTTGACTGTTTTGGTCTTAGCATCTTTTCTATTTCTATGATTAAATAAATCTAAAGCATGTTGTAACTTAGGATTTTTCTCTGTATATTTCTTTGGTCGACCTTTGTAAACTCCTCTCTTTTTAGCATCTTCAATCCCCTCTAACTGTCTTTCCTTAATCATGTCGGCTTCAAATTCAGCTATACCAGATAGAACCGTAATCATTAACTTACCAATTGCCGTTCCTGTATCAATCTTATCTCCACCCATATTCAGGACAATAAGATATACACCTTTACTATTTAAGTATTCGATAGTGTTCAAAGCATCCTTTGTACTTCTTGCAAACCTGTCTAATTTCGTAACAACAATTGTGTCACCTTCTTGTACTGTCTCAAGGAGCAAGTTGAATTGTTTCCTGTCCTCTTTTCTTCTTCCACTAACCTTCTCCTTAAAGATTGTTTCACACCCTGCTTCTTGGAGTTGATTAATTTGTGCAGTTAAATTTTGCCCCGCAGACGACACACGACCATACCCAAATTTCATATCAAACAACCCATCCTTCATTTTGATACATGTATATGAGACACTAATAAGCTAAGTATACCAAGCGCTCAATAATGTATCAATAGGGTGTACTCAAATGATACATTTATTATTAAGAGTTTTATTAAAGTCGTTAGATTTATAAACGTTTATAAATTCTCTAATGTCTTTAATAAACTTGAAAAAGGACTGTTTTTTCACAGCCCAGAAAGTATACCTTTACAAGCAAACATTTTAACACTTCCAAAATAAAAACCTCATCATTCTTTACTGACGAGGTTCTTGATGTTCATAACAATATATATTACCATTAAACCGTTTATTGTTTGAAAAACAATATGACTTAACTTTCTCAGAGACTTCCTTCCCACATGTAAAACATGTTGATACTGTTTCCTCACTCCTAACAGCCTTTTCACTATCCATATTTTTCAATCTTTCAACATGTAAGTCTTTTATTTTTGAATCAGTAATATTCATACTCATTAATTTGTTATACATATCCTGCATTTCATCATTGGAATATATTGGTTTTTGATACAAAAGCTTAAGTACACTTATCTTTCTATTAATAAACTCAGATAACTCTGTATCATAAACTATTAAATCATTAGATTGTATCTTTCTTAATTCTTCATTCATTTTAAATGTACATCTTCTATTAAAAGACACCATTGATACATATTGTGCATCTTCTGTTGTTTCTAGAACCGCTTTAATTGCCTGAATATGACCATAATTTTGATTAAATGGATTCATCATTGGAAATTTACCATTAACGCACCACTTAGCTCTATTTCTATCACCATATATAGTCCCCGTATAATTCTTAGTCTCGATTACAAATAATGTGTAAGGGGTGATTACAATGTGGTCAATTTGAGAGAAACCTGATTTTGAATATCGATTTGGAATTAATATATCCTGTAGATACCTACAGTTTTTAGAAAGTTGGTCAAGTTGAATATTTATTTTGTATTCACCAATTTCCCCAATTCTTGCAGGTGTAACCTTAGCCTTACTATCTTTATGCTTAGTTGTAGATGTAATAGATTCTTCTTTAGATGGCTTTTTCTTAGAAAAGCCCTTCAATATTTTTGATAACATGTATTTTATTGCTCCTTAATAGTACACAGTTCTATTATTAAGTTTATTGAAAACTATGTACTAATTAATCTCAAATGTTTCTTTTTATCATTTCTCTTAACTCTTCAATCGTTAATACTTCATCTTTTCTTCTATGTATCATACGGTGGCAATTACTACAAACAGGAACTAAGTCTGTCTCGGGATTAACCAATACCTCTACTTGAATCGTGCTAAGCGGTTTAATATGATGTATTTCTATAAAATCTTTTCCCCGCTCCCCATACACTTTCTCAAAGTTAAATCCACATCCAACACAATTCAGTCCATGTATTTCAATAGCTTTTGCCCTATTATGAGGATTCCTCTCATAACGCTTACCATAATAATAAGAAGTAGCACCATCCTTATGATATACCTCATCTTCAAATAGCTCTGAATCTATATCATTTGTAATTAGGTTAACTAATTCATCATTTTGTTCTTTTATGTTAAACCTAACTAGACACTCAATTACCATTTGAAAATCATTTTTCTGTTGTTCTAAGACGCTTATCGCTTCTCCTAAAATGTAATCTTTAAAGATACCTTTATGTTTATCCTTTAAGCCAATATGATGTAAAATGCCCATTGCTTGGTAACCACGGCTTTCAGATGGATTAAGACCAATTACATTTTCATCTAACCAACGATGTGTCCTTGAGTTAAATAAATACTCAAATACTATTTTACTTCTTGTAGATTCATCATGTGCTTGAAATTCTCTTGAACGCTTAACAGGTTCAAGCTCTGGGATTTCCATTAGAGTGTCTAAAGGTAAATTTGGACAAGAATTTCTTAAATTCTGTCTTAATTCTTTTCTTGCTTCCTTTTGGATATTTCTATACCTTAAGATACCCTCTTGCAACTCTAAACCTTTCTATTAAGTTCTTTGATTAATGCCCTCCCATCTTCTATTGTCTCCGTTTTACTGACTAAAGCAATGTAGAATTCTGTATTAAGGTTCTTGTACTTCTTCTGTTCTAGCTCAGCCATTATTTTTTGCGCCTCATGAAAATTCTCAGTTAAGTGTAATAATATTGAATAAATCCTTTTATTGGGTTTTAATCCTAACAATTGAAGTTCGTTATATATTTCTTGTACTTCTCTATAAGATGTTGTTCTTCCCATTAAATATATAAAAATTTTTAAATCTGGCTTGACCATTGAACTCTTTAATTTTGCAATTATCTTTCTCAACTCATCCATTGACAATCCCCCTCTACACAATCCACTAACCAATATTGGATGTTTTTTAGCCTCATCCAACTACCAGTCCTTCTAGAACACGAGTACAAAGTACAGTTAAATATATTGTAACGATTTGTCAAAGTTTATGACAGGTATTTAGCACTACTTGTCAAATTATGTAGTCATATAGTAAAAAGGAAGTGTTATTCCTGAACGAAATAAGTGTGGTCTTAGATAATGACATTTTAGAAGGAAAGCACCTTGAAGGTATTATTGTTCCAGTAAATTGTGAGTATGGTGTTGTTATTTTGTCTTCCAACATTGAAGTAACAAATTTTATGATATTAAATCTCTATTCACTCGCCTTGAGTAAATCTCACGATGCACTAGCTTCTCTAGGTGAACTTCAGTTCCTTCAATTTTAGCGACCATTATCATGCAAGCGAGTTTATAGAAAGACTTCCACAAATGTCAACGGTGGATTTGTTATACGCTATGAGAGGAAATATTGCATAAATTGAGATGCAAGTTAACAACATAAAATTTTTTACTCAAATAAAGAGTACTGACGCTAAGAGGATAAGTGAGAAAACTTCTTGAATATTAAATTAACACCACTTCTCCACCTTAACTTTACAAATAACAGGAAAAATTGTATGCTATTTACAAGAAGTGCAGTGACTCAAGTAGGACTTAGAGAAATAACCCATCGCCTAACATTTGTCCGATGCAGGGTGGGTTATTTCTTTTTTGTTAGAGAACTAACTACCCTGATTACTGATACGATTAAGGCTAAGAAGCTTTAAATACATTGGTGCTTCGTAAGCCGTGTCTATTTCCAGATTTAAACTTGGTTTACACCTTGAACCATTCATAATATAAATCAAAAAGATTATACTGAGTAAAATGTATATTTTATTCAACATAGAGGAAATAAAATTCATATAAATAGAAATAAATGGTATAATATTCATATGAGGTGCAGTGACTATATAAATATTTGGTTGAGATTTAACCCTCTAACTTTGGTCGGTTGTAGGATGGGTTATTTATTTTCGTATGAGAAACAACTGCTATGAACACTAATACGATTAAGGCTGAAAATGAAATTGCAACCATTATTGCTTCGTAAACCAATATTCATTTCATGTATTGTAAAATACGTATAGTCACTGTCTTCTAAAAGTTTTTAAAACATTCTAGTTGTAAATTATAAATTTAAAATTAATAGTAAAACCCTTAAAAAAGCTCGTAAGTATTTTTACTGAACTTTTTTAAGGGTTTTATTTTAAAATGATTTCTTTGAAAAAATCTGACTCAAATCTTTTTTATTCAAATCACATGGAAAAATTACAATAAAGTTATACTTATGACGATGCTTATAGAGCTTTTTTAGTTTCTTTTTAGCTTTCTTAGTATACCTGATAATTCGCTCGGAATTAGAATAGCAATTCCACCATCCAAAATACTCAACAAAATAAATTTCTTTATTAACAAATAATTTCCAGTCAAACCGCCTTTTCGAAAATTCTCCTTCAAAAACATCTTTATAGTATGGACCTCTCTCAAAATCAAATTGATTGTTGATTAACCAATTTGCAATGTCCCTCTCATCCTCAGAATCCCATTTACACCCATTCAAATCAAATAGGAATTGTTTTTCTTCAAAATACATCTCTTCATAATTTTCACCATATTTATTCTTCAAGTAGTATTCTTTTAAATATTTCTTTTCACATTCTTCACACCATCTATGTAATTGGTTTAAATCATTGAAATTATTCCTGAAATCATAAACACTTTTCCAATTATTACATTTTCCACAATAGCTCTGTCCCTTTTCAAACTTTTCCCGAATTAATTTTCTAGTCATCACACCTTTCTCTCTTGCCAACCTTTCTTGAGTCATATTGTAACAATCTATACACATTGTTCTATACCCTTTTCTGTCCTTATAAAAAAAATCTACGGACTCAGGATAGACCTTAATACATTTTTTACATTTTCTCTTTTCCTTTCCAATTTGATACTTGTAAAGTCTATGTTGTCTTTTCAATTTTAATATTTTTGTAGCATACGCACGAATTGTTTCCCATTTTCTAGGGGCAAGCATTTCACATATCGATTCTTTTTCACCTTCTAAAAAGTTCGCTTGTAAAAATTCAATTTCCCATTTAAGCCATGTTTGCTTTTGTTTCTGTCTAAATAATTCTAACTCATTCCTTTTGTACCTTATACCACTTGTGGTTTTGTTTAATGAAAACGCTAGTTCATCATCAGACATAACATTCCAATTTTCCTTTATAAATCTTTCCTCTTCATACGTCCAAAATTGATTATTGGGTTGTATTCCAACAACTGTTAATATATCGTTCCATTTAGTGGTATTAAACCATTTTTGAAACTGATATGCTGATGGGAAACCATCAGCTTCCTTCATATCATCTCTACAGGGAGTTTTACCATTATGTTCAGTCATCCATCGTTTAATTTCTAGTTCTAACCACAATTTTTCACAATATGGGGAATACCTAATCTCATCAATGATGATTCCATAAATACCACTAGATGGATTCCAATTCATCCCATATTCGTCAAGCCAATACAATATGTCGTCAATAGAAATCTTCTCAAAATAGACATAAAGGTTATCTTCCTCTACTGCAATTTCTTCATTAATAAATTCTAATATATCATTTTCAAGTTCCTCATCTATCTCATTAAACAAAATTTCCAATAACATTCTATGACTTTCTGATACTCGATACTTTGTAATTGGCAACATTAGAATCCTCCATATCATTTGGATTAAAATAAGCTTATTTCCAAGAAAATATACTACATACAACTAGCTATTACAATAAATTTCGACAAAAATACCCGAAAATAATACAATATACCTATTTATATAATTAATTTATTTATGTTATATTTAAATATTAAGTACTTTATTTAGCACTTATAAAAAGTATAATTTAGTCATACAATGTAAATTCCTATCTTCCAAGACCAAAAAAAATAGTACATAGCCCCCATATTATTATATAGAAAACTATGTACAATATTTATTGGTTAGGATTTAAACAACACCTTTTTCCTACTATCCTTTTCATCTCTTTTAACTATATAGCCATGTTCACTGATTAATGCTTTAATACTTGAATTCTTTCTCATAGTATCAGAAAACTGTCTTAACTTCATATTGACTGATTCCCTTATTTCTGTATAGGAAATTTTCTGTTTATGTGAGTTGTTTTTTATATAGTCATATATTGCCTGCACATTTTTATTGTTACTCTTGCTATAAACCTTCAATTCAACTATGTTCATCGGATTCCAATCAACAAATTTGCACCTTGGAAATTTCGTTCCAATCAAGTCTAACAAAACGGTGTCACGATGGAAGAGATATACTTTCCCTTCTACATTTTTAGTATTATCTCTTTGATTACTGCGTTTAATTTCTTGCGAGTAATCCACTAACATATCAAGTAGCTTTACAAGTTCTATATTTGTATCATTGAATCTTCGCATTCTTCCATAATTAGAGCAGGTTGTGTCTTCAAGATAAATATTTCTTTGGTCAAATAAAGCCTTTGCTTTACCGATGTAGTAATGTTCTGTTTTGTGAAGTATTCCGCCAAGAACAACTATACTACAGTCTTTATACGCATTACTCCCTCTTGTTGAACCATAATGAGCTACAATAATTCTTCCTGAACTAATATAGTCATCAAGAAGTTCCTTTATAGAATCCTTATTGTCTTTGAAAACTGGGACATAAATCATTTCTAATGGATTCTCTTTAGCAATCCTTTTTACTTCTTCACAAAAAGCTTTTAATTTATCTTCAGCTTTCATGCTAGTCTTTGCACCACTAATATAATTGCATGTATGGAAAGTAAGTCCTTCATAAGTTCTGATTGGTTCACAGTTTAAAACATGAAACTTTTCATGTTGATACTCAATATCAATATCAGCAGTTCCATCAAAAATAACTGTTTTAAAGTTATTGAGTTTTTCATAAGGAATGTAATATGATGTTGTCAGTTTTACATCCCCCGACTTTTTAAATTCTATGTGACCACCATTTTTCATGATACTTTCTAAAATCTTTGGGATTTTATAAGCATCATCTCCATAGTCATATATACTATTAAATCTAGTCCAGAAATCTTTTGAAAACGAAAAATCATTATTGAAAGAATCGAGTATTTCTCTTCCAAACAACTCATCTTCTAAATATGTCTTTATTTCATCTACAACAATTTTAAACTCATCTAGAATAGTAAGGTTACCATCAAAACTACGCCAATTTAAGTTATCTAGAATGTCTTGAGAGCGTTTATTAAATTCTTTGGAATTTAAAGATTCAACAAAAGTCATTTTAGGTTTTTCATCAATTAATAGCATCTCTCTTTTAGCTATTTCACCTTTATCATTATTAAATTTTACATATTCATCCAGATTATTAGAACGATGATATAATCCTTCCTTAGTCATTAACACAATAGGATAATTTTGTTGGTTTTCACCTTGTGTGTAGTAACGACATTTGTCCTTGAATGAGCAAGCTTTCCCCCTTCTTGCTGCACAAACCTCATACTTCCCTCCATTTTCCTTGTTTAACAAGCATTCATCCTTGTCGAATCCATACATAGCAATTGCAATTTCTTTACCAATATAACTATTAATTTGTCTTTCTAGTTCCTTAACATCTTTTATTCTTTCCTTTATGATAATTGCACCATAGTTTATATTGTCTTTTATCATTTGTTGAAGAAAGTGTTTAATAATTAGAGATTTACCTCCACCCATATCTAAGGGAATCAAATAGGGTTTATCATTATTTGCCTTAAGCATAACCTGAACAATTTCATAGATATATTGTTTATGTTTTGAGTTTATTTGTTGGTTGAAAGTACTTAGTTCTTCAATAATTTTAAATGACACCTTATCAACTTGTTTTTGCTCTAATGTAGTTAATTCAAGATGTGGAAGTTCTTTCAAACTAATCATTTGTTCCTTTATTCTCATTAACTCTACTTCTATATCAATATCATATTTATTCCATACTTCAACAATGTGCCTCCATCCTAGTTCTTTAGCAAGTTGAACTAAAGGATAATGAGTACCACAGCCAGAACAATGATAAAACATATAGTTTTTATCAAACCACGCACTAGGTCTTCTATCTGTATGACTTGGCATTATGCAATGCATTGTAATTTTATCATGACACTCTTTTACGAAATTCGCCTGAAACTCATTATTTAAAAGTTCTAATATATCTTTTCTTCTAGCATCACTAATATCAATTGGTTCACTATCTTCCTTTAGGATGTTTCCAAGAGTTTCCTCTTTCAATTCTGGCAATGCTAATTTCAGTTCCTCTTGGGTATATCTTTTTTCAGCTCCTTTCATCCTCAACTTTACAATATATGGGTTATCTATGTCTTTAACATGCAAGAAGAAAGGTAGTCTCATTACCCTTGATTCATTGACACAGTTTTTATCACCATTAAAATACTGAACCAACTGCATCTGAATGTGTTTAAAGAGTCTATGTTCTCCATTATCTAATAACCAGTACACGTGGTAACCATGTTTTGTCTCTATCACGAAGTTAGGTCTTAATCCAAAACTAAGAATTTGTTCTTTTGTTGATTGTTTCCAAAATTTCATTTTCTCCATATCCCGCCTTAATTCCTTAGGTGCATCAATATCTACAAATTGACAATTAATTTTTCCACCCTTTATCACATGTTCATTGGTAGTCTTACATGAGTTCATTTCATTAAAATTAGGTGAGTTTGGAGTGAAACAAACTGCTGTATGCCCAGCAAACATTAAACATTCACTTATGTACTCAGTAAAATTTTTGAGAGTGAATTCATTTACTTTTACTTTTTCACCTTTATTATTGTTAGTGTAAAAATAATTTTCATGTACTATGACACTTATATTTACTCCTTCCCTTATATCTTCTGGAAAAAATCTGATTTCATATGTATTATCCCCATGAAAATTATTTAGGAAATTAAGCAAATCCTCTCCAAATTGATTTTTGTTTTCTTCAACTATACTCATTAATACCATGAGCTTCCTCCTCCTTTTTACTCGAAATAATAGTACATAGTTTTCTATATAATAAATTCTCAACTATGTACTAACTACCTAATGTAATTCACTAAGTAATCTAGATATTTTCTACTTCTCCTTAGAGATTGCAATTTTTTAAAAGAAAAAACAAAAAGAGCTAACAGTCATTAGCACAACAAATAAAATAGGCAAACACCTATCAATTTTAGCGTTAATGACCATTAGCTCTAAAATCAGCTCAATGGACTATTAGATATTAAAATTTTCCTTTGAATACATACTACAGAAAAACTTTAAAACGGTCAAGATGTAATAGAACAATATTCGTTAATAGATTAACTATGCAATGTTACCATTTAAATCATATAAAGATTCATTTTTTAGAAAATCATTACCCGACCATTCGAAGTATATGCATTCGTTTCGGAATTTTAATTGGAAAAGTTAAATAAATTACGATGTCAGTGCTAAAAGCAGATTTAAAGTTTATCAAGAAAACAATAAGGATAAATAGAAGTAGCAATTTAGAGAAGGTTTTTCCCCTTAAATTTGTTAGGAAAATATAGAATTGGTTTCGTATTCGCAATAAATTTCAATCAACTTTTATACGAGTATGTGTTCTGAGTGGCTCATAATAAATCAATTCTATAATACCTGTAAAATAGCCCCCTCATATAATAAAGCAGAAGAATACCTTCTGCTTTATCGACATATAGCCCTAATTTTTATAATTTCATTAAAGGACTTGATTTCTCACCATTTTTCTCATTGCTTCATTTTCTTAAAATTCATTAAGGGGCTAGAAGTAATTGCTTTATCCAATAATTGTTCATTATTCATTGTATGGAGATAGCGTTGTGTCACAGTGATGTCAGAATGCCCTAACAAGCGTGATAAAGAGTAAACATCTATTTTACCATTAGTTAAGCATTGAACAGCGTAAAAGTGCCTAAATGTATGCGGAGATACCCTCTTATCCTGTATACCTACTCTTTTACCAGCTTCTTTTATTGAATTCCATAATCCTGCATGCGAAAGGCTGTCACCAGAGTAATTTAGAAAATAATTATTCATTATTTCTCTGTCACGAAAGTATTCCCTTTTAATCCTCTCGTATTTGATTAAAATTCTTTTTAGTGCTGGACTAACAAAAACAACTCTTTCCTTATTGCCTTTACCATTAACTAAAATCGTTGTTTCTTTTACATTTTCAGATAGCAATCCTCTAATTTCCATAGCCCTAAGTCCGCAATCAGCCATCATCGCAATCATTGCTTTATTACGGGCATCTATGTAGTTTTTGAATGAAAAAGCGTCTATCATTGATTGAACTTCTTTTTGAGTAAATCCCTTTATGACCTTCTTCGGCATTTTAGGTAATTCCACTTTTTTCGCAATATTCTCTGTTAAATAGTCCTCCTTTACGCACCAATTAAAAAACGCTCGAATTAACTTGAACATTGAAACGATACTTGTTGCTTGTAATTCCTCTTTTTGCTTCCATGTCATATAGGCTTTTAAGTCATGAATTGTTACACTTTCCAATTCTTTAACCGCTCTTTTTTCAAAGAGAAACATCTTTAGTTGCTTTAGTTCTTGGCGCTTATTAATCATGGTCTTTTTCGTAAATCCCTTAGCTTGACAGTAGTAAAAGTATTCTTCTATTACATCTTCCAACAACAAAAAACCACTCCCTCTGCTGAATCTTTCAACAGAAAAAGTGGTTTATGGTTGCAAAAAAGAAAGATTAACCAAATTGAAGTGAAATTTTAGGGGAAGGATTAACCTTTCCACATTCTCTTTAGGAAAATTCCAGTATCATATTGGCTATCAATTGAATGACAAACCCTTATGTATCAAGGATTTGCTTGTCCACCATTATTTCGTTTGTTTGTTCATGGCGTTCATCATTTGATTGATTTTCTTTTGTGAAGGCTTTTGGCCCATTTGCATCATCATCATTTTAAGCATTTGTTCATTAATTGGCGGATTTTTCTTTAAATAGCTCATCATATACTTTCGAGCAATGAAAAATCCTAGTGCTATTCCAGCAAGAAGAGCTAGAACACCGACTAGAATATAAGTCCACATATAAAACTTCCTCCTTCGTGTTGTCTACCATACAGTGTACTAAACCAAAGGTTATTATACAATATTTGCTTCATATTTTCTTCTATTTTTAGACGAATTTTCTTTCTTTGATTGGTTTTAACCAACCATAACGTTGATGTTCAAGGTCAATTGCCAGAAAAGAAGACTCACTTTTCCTTAATACTTCAAAAAAAATTGTTTCCGCATCGTAGTTTCCGCTTGCTTCTAAAACTAAAGATTGATCATTCACCTCAAGCTTTGCATTGCTTCTTTTTCCCATTTTAATATAGTATGCACCTTTTTTGACGAGAAAATCATTCTTTCTATATAATTGTTGATTAACGTACTGATGAAGTTTTAATCCCGGTATTGGTTTTGTAATATATTGAATCTGCTTAGCTAAGATCGATTTCAATGCACCGGATGATTCCTCGTATTCTTGAAATAACTGAAAAAACATCTTTTCCCTGCCGAAGTAATGGGAAGCAAACTCCTCTTCAATTAAATACAAATGATAGGCTCTCATCCAAACCTCTCCTTCCGGGACAACCCCCTTTCTTCCTATTATAATGAACATTCACAAAACATTCTGTCTGTTGACGGCGAAAATTTCCTCTTGTTTTGTCGAAAAACAAACATTCACAATATTGTCAATGGAATTTAAATTTGTATATGCACCATTTCCCCCCTATAAGTACAAAACGAGTCTCCTCTGAAAGAGTGTCCACTACTATTCTGGGAGACTCGTCTGAAAGCCAGAGACTGTTAAATTTTCGATATCCTTACACGTTATCAACACTAGTGATCGAGTACATTGAGGGGGGCAGAGATAAAGTTAGTTTTTTCTCTAAATCATTAGAAAAGCTAATAAAAAAAGAAGAGCAGAATCGCTCTTCTTTGTCTATTATTAGTTTTGCAGTAATGCTTTCACCCGTGCAACGACATTACTAACAGAGAACCCATACTCCTCCATTACTTTTTCACCAGGTGCAGATGCGCCAAATTGATCAATGGCAAGCACATCACCTTCATCGCCAGCATATCGATGCCAGCCAAGTGAAGAACCCATTTCAATCGCTAATCTCTTCTTCACATCTTTCGGAATTACACTTTCTTTATATTCCTTGGACTGAGCTTCGAATCGATCCCATGCAGGCATACTTACTACAGAAGCATAAATATCCTCAAGAGCTAAAACTTTTTGTGCTTCAACAGCCAAATTCACTTCTGAACCTGCAGCAATTAATAGGACATCTGCCTTCTCTTTTCCAGCTGGTGAAACAACGTAACCGCCTTTAGATACCCCATCATAAGCATGTTTACTTGTTCCATTTAATGTCGGAAGGTCTTGACGTGTCAATACTAATGCAGTTGGCTTATCTGTTGATTCAATTGCTAGCTTCCATGCTGCAGCCGTTTCATTCCCATCTGCTGGGCGAATAACAGATAAATTAGGCATTGCCCTTAACGCAGCTAATTGTTCGATTGGTTCGTGTGTAGGACCATCTTCACCTACTGCAATACTATCGTGGGTAAATACATAGGTTACAGGAAGCTTCATTAATGCTGCGAGACGTATTGCTGGACGTAGATAATCAGAGAATACGAAGAAAGTACCTCCAAAAACATTTAGTCCGCCATGTAAAGCCATTCCATTTAATGCAGCACCCATTGCAAATTCACGCACACCAAACCAAATATTTTTTCCATCATATGAGTCAGGAGTAAAGTCCTTTTGACCTTTTATCATCGTTTTGTTTGATCCTGCAAGGTCAGCAGATCCACCAATAAATGAAGGCAAGTTTTTAGAAATGCCATTCAATGCTTCTCCTGATGAAGCACGAGAAGCAAGGCTTTTTCCTTCTTCATATACAGGAATATCTTTATCCCATCCCTCAGGAAGCTCCCCTTTAATAGCTTGATCCAGCTGTGCACCTAATTCAGGATACTCACTTTTGTATTGAGCAAACATGTCATTCCATTCTTGCTCTTTCTTTTCCCCCAGTTCTAGCACTTGTTTTCTAAAATGCGCATAAACTTCTTCAGGAATATGAAAGTCTTCTTCAAATGTCCATTTATATGCTTCTTTCGTTAATTTCAATTCATCCGCACCAAGTGGTGCACCATGAACATCTGATTTACCTGATTTATTTGGGGAACCATACCCAATTACAGTTTTTACTTCAATAAGTGTAGGACGGTTCTCATCTTGTTTCGCTTCTTCAATTGCTTTTGCAATTTCAGAAAGGTCATTTCCATCATCCACTCTTATATATTGCCAGCCATATGAAGTAAAACGCTGAGCAACACTTTCTGAGAATGATTTGTCCAGATCCCCATCAAGTGAAATATCATTTGAATCATATAGGACTACTAAGCGTCCCAAATTTAAATGGCCAGCTAGAGAAGCCGCTTCAGCGGAAACACCTTCCATAAGATCGCCATCTCCACAAATGCTGTATGTATAATGATCAACAATATTCATATTGTCCTTGTTATAAACGGAAGCTAAATGTCTTTCAGCCATCGCCATACCAACAGCCATTGCAATTCCTTGACCAAGAGGACCTGTAGTTGCATCTACACCAGGTGTATGACCGAACTCAGGATGTCCTGGAGTTTTGCTTCCCCATTGTCTAAAATCTTTAATATCCTCCATTGATACATCATAACCAGAAAGATGTAAAAGGCTGTATAGAAGCATAGAGCCGTGCCCAGCTGATAGTACAAAACGGTCACGATTGAACCATTTTGGATTATTTGGATTATGATTCATAAAACGCGTCCATAGGGTATATGCCACTGGTGCAGCTCCCATTGGCATTCCTGGGTGCCCAGAATTCGCCTTTTCAATTGCATCCATAGATAAAGTGCGAATGGCGCTTATTGATAAAGCATCATTTTGATCAAACATTAAAAACATCCTCTCTACGAGTAATCATTACTCTTATAATAATATAGACAGCTTCATCCATATTCAATAAATTGTATCAAAACCTAGCAAAAAAGCAGATTTATTTATATTTTGTCACATTTGCACAACCCTATGTAAAGAAGGAATACAAATCATATGTATTCCTCCGATTAATGAAGATTCTTTTTTTGAACCTCTTTAAGCTTTTTCGGTGTGACATCATTTCCATTTGGATCAACGATTGTTACACCTTTTAATGTATTAAACATTGATGAACGAAATGTCTCTAAATACTCTCTGCGCAGAGCAGATTGCTCCTTAGCTTCTTGTTCTGTAAGACCAGTACCTTTCGCTTTCTTAGCTAGCATATTAATACGATCAAGCTTTTCTTTAGGCAGCATAGTTCGGCTCCTTTATATTTATCATTAAACTCAACTGCCATAATACTAAAAATGCCTGCTTTTGACAAGAAGTTCACTCTGGAGATTCAGATTCAATATATTCCTTATACCTTCTATGTACAGTTGCTTTTGAAATATCATAGCCAAATCCTCTAAGAGTTGCAGCAATTTCCGAAAATGTTAAGTCATTCTTACGGAGTCTAACAATTTCTTCAACCGGAACCTCTATTCGATCCCTTCCGGAATGGACTCCCAGATTGGACAAATTTTTTTGAGGTCTATAACCATTTTTAACAGCTCTTCTCATCCCGCGTTTAATCTTTATATTATGTAGTTTCCTTTGATATTCTTCTACCATGCCGACAATATTTAAAACCATTGAGTCAGATTCTGATAGCTGCAATTCCCCACTATGAGAAATGCTAAATAATTTTATTCCTTCTTTTAATATACAGTGAAGAATGGCAATCTTCGCATTGCCCCGTCCTAACCTTGTTTCATCTTGTATTAAGATAACATCGGCTTGACCCGCTTTTATTAAAGAGAGGAGATCAAGTATTCCTTCCCGTTCCAAGTCATATCCACTAGCTTGTTCTCTAATAACCTTAACGATTTCGAATCCCATATCATTAGCAAGTTTAGTAAGCTCCTCTTCTTGCCTTAATAGGGACGTTTCCTGCGTTTCTTTTGTCGTGCTGACCCGGCAATAGATGATTGCATTCATATATTTCGTCTTCTCCTAATCTATTTACTTTGTGAGCTTGCCACTTCTGTTCCATTGTCCTTTTCTAATGCTATTGGAATAACTAGTTCATCACCTGGATAAATTCTATCACCTGAAATTCCATTATGTCTTTCAACCCATTGTACAAATTCCTTTGCTGAAAGCATATGTTCATCTGATAATTCTTCAGCCAGCTGCCAAAGCGAATCTCCTTCATCAACTGTAATTTTCATCAGACCATCTTCACCCGAAACACTATTATGAATCATTAGTATAAAAGAAGTCACTAAGCTTAAAACGACTAGAATAATAGCATAAGAATATTGATTCCACAATTTTTTCATTATATTTACACCTCAATAAGAATATATGTTCGTTTTGTTAAATCGATTATATACCGAACATTTGTTTCGTGTCAACAATTGTTCGAACTTATGTTTGTACTTTTTACTAATAGATGCTATAATTGGGAAAAGAAATCATAAGTGAGGGAATTATGATGGTAAAATTATCGAAACGGCAACAGGATATATTAAATTTTATTAAGGATGAGGTAAAGCTTAAAGGATACCCGCCTTCTGTTAGAGAGATCGGTGAAGCAGTTGGACTTGCTTCAAGTTCAACTGTTCATGGACATCTAGCAAGGTTAGAAACTAAAGGGCTCATCCGCAGAGACCCAACTAAACCTCGTGCGATTGAAATACTTGATTTAGACGAAAGTGCCGATGTGATCAATTATAAAGTTGTCAATGTACCAATTGTCGGAAAGGTAACTGCTGGTATACCAATAACTGCTGTAGAAAATGTTGAGGAATATTTTCCGTTGCCTGAAAGACTTGCTCCAGCAGATGAGCATGTTTTTATGCTTGAAATTATGGGAGAAAGCATGATTGAAGCAGGAATTTTAGATGGAGATTATGTAGTCGTCAGACAGCAAAGCACTGCTAATAACGGAGATATCATCGTTGCGATGACAGAGGACGACGAGGCAACGGTAAAGAGATTTTTTAAAGAGAAGGATTGGATTAGACTGCAGCCTGAAAACTCAACAATGGAACCGATTATTCTTCGTAATGTTTCTATTTTAGGTAAAGTAATTGGTGTATATCGTGATATTCATTAATACCTCGTCCCCCGTGTTGTTTGCACGGGGGATTGCTAGTTTAAAAGAGATTTTGCTAATATCTTAAATTCTATTTTTTCAAAATTCCATGGTACTTGAAAAAAGGCTTCCGATAAACAGATGAAAATAATCATCGTGTCAAACAGCGGTTTTCTTTATAAATTCTATTTATTATTTACATATTTTTTTATTGTTTAATTAGATATTAATTTAATAGAACTTGCTATCATTTCTTTACTGCGTTTAATTAAAGTAGCCTGAAGATTTTGGGTTAAAGGTAAGTATTACTGCTCCATAATTTGTGGTTAATCCTGAATTTCTTTAATTTTTTTTGGCATTATAGTCTAAACTTCTACTAATCCCCCCGATTAGTAATTTGAAGTGATGGCTTATCAAAATTTACAGCTAATTTATCAATCCTAATAATCTTACAGATTATTTGTAACCCCAGTTTTTGTAACTTATTAAATTATTTCATCTGAGTTAACCATTGTAAAAAACCGCTGGAGCATCCTGCTCCAGCGGTTTCTAAATTATTAATACATCGACATATATTGTTCGCGTTCCCAAGGATGGACTTGAGTGCGGAACATATCCCATTCTATTTCTTTCGCTTCAACAAAGTGTTCGAAGATATGGCCGCCTAAGGCAGAAATAATTGTTTCATTTCCTTTTAATTTTTCTAGTGCCTCAGCTAAAGTTGAAGGCAGATCATCAATTCCTTCAGCAATGCGCTCATCCTTGCTCATCACATAAATATTTCGATCGACTGATGCCGGAGGGACAAGATTATTATTAATTCCATCAAGACCCGCTTTTAGCAGAACGGCCATAGCCAAATATGGGTTTGCTGCAGGATCCACGCTTCGAACCTCAACGCGTGTACTTACTCCGCGAGAAGAAGGAATACGAATTAACGGAGAACGGTTCTGTGCAGACCAAGCCACATAGCATGGCGCTTCATAACCTGGAACTAAGCGCTTATAAGAATTAACTGTTGGATTTGTAACTGCTGTAAAACTTGTTGCATGTCTAAGTATTCCTGCAATAAACTGACGTGCATGATCACTCAATTGCAAATCCCCTTTTTCATCAAAGAAAGCATTCTTGCCCTCTTTAAAAAGAGACACATTGCAGTGCATCCCTGATCCTGCAACACCGAATAATGGCTTCGGCATGAAAGTGGCATGCAAGCCATGTTTACGGGCAATGGTTTTCACAACTAGCTTGAACGTTTGGATTTGGTCACAGGCTGTTAGGGCATCCGCATATTTGAAGTCAATCTCATGCTGTCCTGGAGCTACCTCGTGATGGGATGCTTCAATTTCAAAGCCCATTTCTTCGAGCTCAAGCACAATGTCTCGGCGGCAATTTTCCCCAAGATCAGTAGGTGCTAAATCAAAATATCCTCCATTATCATTTAGCTCAAGAGAAGGATCTCCATTCTGATCCAATTTGAATAAGAAGAATTCTGGCTCGGGTCCTAAATTAAAGTCTGTAAAGCCCATTTCTTCCATTTCATTTAAAATTCGTTTTAAGTTGTTGCGAGGATCGCCTTGGAAAGGAGTTCCATCTGCGTTATGAATATCACATATCAGACGAGCTACTTTTCCTTTTTCAGCAGTCCAAGGAAAAACCACCCATGTGTCTAAATCTGGGAAAAGATACATATCTGATTCTTCGATTCGAACAAACCCTTCAATAGAGGAACCATCAAACATCATTTTATTATCAAGTGCTTTTTCGAGCTGGCTAATAGGGATCTCAACATTTTTAATTGTTCCCAAAATATCTGTAAATTGGAGACGGATGAATTTAACATTCTCTTCAGCTGAAATGCGTCTAATATCCTCTTTTGTAAACTTTGCCATATAATAATTCCTCCCTTTTTGTTTAAAGCCTCTTCATCAGTGAAATAAGCGAGTTATATTCGCCTGACTTGATAAATGTTGATTAAATCTCCCGGCTTGTACGATTTCTTTTCTAAGATGCCTTCTGATTTCATCATTAGATAGTTCTCTCTCTGATTTATCGAGTTTAACATCAGAAGCGATTACTTCTTGATTTTTCACAAATAATAGCTGTTTGATTCCAGCCATATTGATTCCTTGATCAATTAAATCTTTTATCTCAAGGAGTTTGTCAATATCATTGAGCGAGAACAATCTTCTATTGCCTTCAGATCGAGCTGGAGAAATCAATTGGCGCTCTTCATAGTACCGAATTTGTCTTGCAGTCAATTCAGTCAGCTGCATGACAGGCCCAATTGGAAAAAGCGGCATGGAACGTCGAATGTTGCTCCCAGTCACTTCTTTCTCCTCCTTTACATTTTTTCTATTATTAGAATAATCGATGTTAGGTTAGTTGTCAAATGCATGTTAGGTTTTCTTACATGGGATTTTCAAAAAAAAATAAAAGGCTTGGATTTTTGTTATCCAAACCTCTTTATCTAATTATTTTATTTTTATAACTTCTTTTAATTAACATCGATTAGTCCCTTATCTAATAATCCGTTAAGCGCATGACAGATGGCGATTTTAACATGAGAATAAGTGAGGCCACCTTGAACATAGGCAACGTATGGAGGACGAATTGGACCGTCTGCAGATAATTCAATGCTTGCACCCTGTATAAAAGCACCTGCAGCCATAATAACATCGTCCTCATATCCAGGCATAGGACTAGGATATGGTGTTACGTGCGAATTAATCGGTGCCGCAAATTGAATAGCTTGGCAAAACGCCACCATCTTATCTCGGTTATCAAATTGAACCGCCTGGATTAAATCCGTTCTCTTTGCATCCCATTTAGGAGAAGAATTCATGCCAAATCTCTCTAGAATGGCAGAAGTGAACACTGCACCTTTCAATGCTTGACCCACAATATGCGGAGCCATGAAAAAACCCTGATACATTTCTTGGAGACTATAAAGGGATGCCCCTGCCTCCGCACCAATTCCAGGTGAAGTCATTCGATATGAGCATGCCTCCACCCATTTTTCTTTTCCGACAATATATCCGCCTGTCTTCGCAAGTCCGCCTCCAGGATTCTTTATGAGAGAGCCAGCCATTAAATCGGCTCCGATATGACAAGGCTCCAACTCTTCAACAAACTCTCCATAGCAATTATCTACGAAAACTACTACATCCGGTTTGATTTCTTTGACAAACTGAATCATTTCTTTTATTTGTGCAATCGTAAAGGAGGGTCTAGTTGCATACCCTTTCGAACGCTGAATTCCAATCATTTTTGTATTTGGTTTAATTGCCTGTTCAACAGCACGATAATCAACGGAACCATCATTCTTCAAATGCACACTATTGTACGAAATATTGAATTCCTTTAATGAGCCGTTGCCACTTCCCCTTATCCCAACTATTTCTTCTAACGTATCATAAGGCTTGCCAGTGATATATAGCAATTCATCTCCGGGACGAAGGACACCAAACAACGCAATGGAAATCGCATGCGTGCCAGAAATAATCTGCGGCCGAACAAGAGCAGACTCTCCCCCAAATACATCTGCATAAATTTTTTCAAGCGTATCACGGCCAATGTCATCATAGCCGTATCCAGTTGTAGGAATGAAATGTGAATCACTTACTTTATTATTTTGAAAGCTTTGTAATACTCTAAATTGGTTTTCATCAATTCGTTTATCAATTTGCTGAAGGACCAATGCAATTTGCTGCTCCGCTTCATTTACAATCGGCTGCAGTTTTTCCCCATTTGATAATTGTTGAAACATGTTGTTCTCCTTATCTAAATCTTATATTTACTAATTTGTCCTGCAATTTGATGATCCTCTAAAAAATAGCCTTTACAAATGTAGATTTGTTTTTCCTCATGAAAGGATAGTTCACGAAGAACCGTCTCATTTTTTAACTGTGATAGAAATTTCCCTTCTGTAGAAGGCACCTCTACATGATAAAAGCTCATCATACTTAAAACTATTTCTTCCATAAATTTCTTTAAACTATTTCGATCCTCTTCATCAAATGCGCTAATTTGGATTGTCTTCGTTTTTGCTGTTGGGACAAAATCAGAATGCCTGCAATCTTTTTTATTATATACTACTATTTGTGGGATTTTCTCATTTTCTAAATCCTCAAGAAGCTTATTTACTGTTTGTTCATGCTGGTAATAATCTGGACTTGAACTATCTACCAGATGAAGCAATAAATCCGCCTCCCTTACTTCTTCCAGTGTTGATCGAAAAGCTGCGATGAGGGTCGTTGGCAAATCTTGAATAAAACCAACCGTATCAGTTAAAAGCGTTAAGAACCCGCTAGGTAAAATCACCTTTCTAGTCATGGGGTCAAGTGTAGCAAAGAGCTGATTCTCTTCCAAGGAGTCTGCCTCTGTTAGCCGATTAAATAATGTGGACTTGCCAGCGTTCGTATATCCGACAAGGGCAATCTGAAAAGCTTTATTTTTCTTTCGTCTTTCCCGGTACCTATCTCGGTGTTTTACGATCACCTCGAGCTGCGTTTTAATATCATTAATGCGATTTCGAATATGACGGCGATCAGATTCAAGCTTAGTTTCACCAGGCCCACGCGTCCCAATTCCGGCACCCAATCTTGATAATTGGGTCCCCTGCCCCATAAGGCGTGGCAGCAAATATTGAAGCTGAGCTAATTCTACTTGTAATTTCCCTTCTTTTGAACGAGCCCTTCCTGCAAATATATCTAAAATTAATTGTGTTCGGTCAATAATTCGTGCATGAAGATCTCTTGAAAGATTTCGGACTTGGCTAGGGGATAATTCATCATTAAAAATGATTAAATCTGCTTCCACTTCTTCCTGAAGAGCAGTTAGCTCTGAGACCTTTCCTTTTCCTATGTATGTAGCCGGGTGGATGCGCTCACGTTTTTGCGTAACAGTAGCCAATACATGCCCTTTTGCTGTTTCTGTTAATGAACCGAGCTCATCCATCGAATAACCAAATCGTTGATCATCTTCATTTGTTTGACAACCAACTAAAATGACTTTTTCAAATTCAGTCTTTTGTTCCAATCAGCAACCTTCTTTCATTCATTAATCTATTTACCATCATATCAAATATCTTGCAGCAACTCTAATTTTCGTGCCAACTCAAGGTTATTTTTATTATTCCCGATTTCAAATCCTAAATTATAATAAAAGGATTGTAAATTTCGATATTTTTGGTAAAATCATAATGTTTGCAAGAAAACTAGGAATCTATATAAAAAATTAACTTAAAGGGTATCTGACAAGTTTTTCTTTTCATATCCTATTTCAATTGGTTTTCATCATCATAGAGGAGCAAAAATAATGACTTGGGAAGTTTTAAGTATGATCGGAACAATTGCATTTGCCATAAGCGGAGCGATTGTAGCAATGGAAGAGGAATATGACATACTAGGCGTGTATATTTTAGGAATTGTAACCGCCTTTGGTGGAGGGGCAATTCGTAATCTCTTAATTGGGGTTCCTGTATCCGCCTTATGGGAACAAGGACTGTTTTTCCAAATTGCGTTACTATCTATAACAGCCGTGTTCCTTTTTCCGAATAACTTATTAAAGCACTGGCAAAAATGGGGAAATTTCTTTGATGCGATTGGTCTTTCAGCTTTTGCTATTCAAGGAGCACTTTATGCATCTGAAATGAATCATCCGCTAAGTGCAGTAATTGTTGCTGCTGTTCTAACTGGAAGCGGTGGAGGGATTGTGCGTGACCTTCTCGCTCGAAGAAAGCCTCTTGTTTTAAAAGCTGAAATATATGCTGTGTGGGCCATTCTTTGCGGGCTCGCCATTGGACTTAAACTAGCTGTTTCATCTTTTGAATTATATACTTTATTTTTTGTTATTACTGGATTAAGGGTCCTTTCATATACGTATAAATGGAAGCTGCCTGCACGGAGACTGGGTACATAAAAAAACAAGGTCAGCATCTGCTGTCCTCATGAATAAAGGATTCCGTAAAGACGGAATCCTTTTGTTATCAATTAATCCTCTTCAAATACTAAATCATTGCTTCTAATCGTAATTAATTCATGCCGATCATACGTATTTTGCATCAACAACCTCATTGCTTGAGCACGAATTGATTTTTCGATGACATTCCTGATATACCTTCCATTAGAAAAACTTGCTGGGTTTAAAACTGTTTTAACCCATATTAAATGCTCCCGAAGCTTCTTCTCAGCTTCGTGGCTAAAGGTATACTCTCTTTCCTTTAACATTCGTTGCCCGATATCCATCAATTGAAGAATTGAATAATCCGGAAAGTCAATGACAAGAGGAAAACGTGAATGCAACCCCGGATTTAAGGTGAGAAAATAGTCCATTTCTTTCGAGTAGCCTGCAAGAATAAGAATAAAATCATGCTGTTTGTCTTCCATATGCTTTACAAGCGTATCTATCGCTTCTTTCCCAAAATCCTTTTCCCCGCCTCTTCCAAGTGAATATGCCTCATCAATAAAAAGGATTCCGCCTATTGCCTTTTTTATTAAATCACGTGTTTTTTGTGCTGTATGTCCAATATACTCCCCGACAAGATCTGCTCTCTCTGCCTCGATTAAATGGCCTTTTGATAAGACGTTCATTTTTTGAAAGAGCTTTCCAATTAATCGTGCTACAGTGGTTTTTCCAGTGCCTGGATTCCCTTTAAACATCATATGGAGTGCCTGTTTTCCTGCCTTCAGCCCAGACTCCTCCCGTTTTTTATTCACGTATATCCACGCATAAATTTCCTTAATCATTCTTTTCATTTCTTCCATTCCAACCAATGTACCAAGTTCATCTTCAATATCTTTAAGTGCTGCATGTTCTGGTGGAATATCTTTTGGAAGGGGTTGAGATTCAGGTAATTCTTTTGCTAACGTCTTTCGTTTCTGTGAATTAAGGACAATACTAATCTGCCCATTATTTTTCATGCGAATCGGCTGGTCCAAAAGCGTTCACCTCACGTTCTCAAAACAGTATACGCCTAGAAGTCATTTTTGTGACAAATGCCTATATAAGATCAGGGATTGATTCTTATAAAAAAATACTATATCTATATGTATTCAAGCCGCACTGACTTCATTAAAGATTTTACGGAAAACGCTCAAAAATCCCCCGCTCCAGCTAAAACCTTAGTGTTGGGAAACTAGGTTTACCTAAGACCAGTTTGAATGGTATCAATTAAAAAGCTATTAATTAACGGAAAGATGGAACGATGACTATAAAGATAAAGAAGAGTACATATTTTCCCCTCTTTTTTTTATAATAAGTAATTTCTATATAAAATAAAATACAATTATCAAATTGTCTCCCTTTTGCCATTGAACTCTAGCATCATTCTAATTGACGAACAATCGGTTTGGCTAAAAACCTTCCGCTTTTGTAATGGTATATCATTTCAGTTTCAAAGCAATAGCTATTCGGTATTCCGAAGCCATTGCTACTTTATCAAATGTATTTATTGTTTGGCCAATGCCCCTTACCCTGCCTTCAAACGGATGGTGGGAGTTATGCCTTCAGAGACTTTTAATTGAATGGTATTAGTTTGTCTGCTATTTTATCTCAAAGGCAAAGAACTATTCATCAAAATGTAATACATTAGTATGAACACCGCAAAAATGTAATTATTATACAGTAAAGTTTTCCTAGGGTAATTATTGGAAAATTCGGTATTTTTACACATTCTATTTTAACAATATTCTTATATACTAGTAATACACCAAGAATCAAACTAAGGTCGCTTAACCAAAAATCACGACTTTAGGAGTGTGAAGTGCAAATGTTGTTGAACATTATCTTCGCTGTTTTGATTGGTGGACTAGTCGGTGTAGCAGGGCATCTAAGTAAAGAGGGGAAACTAGTAGTGCCCCGAAAAACAAAAAGGTTTATTTATCTAGGATTTTGGGAAGAAGTCATCTTAGGAGCTCTTGGTGCAGTTTTTTTGGTTGTCTATACAGATCCTGATTCAACACTGAAAGTTATCCTCCTTTCCATCATTGCAGGTTTTGGAGGAGAAGCGTTGTTAAAAGGGCTGGAGCTTTTAAAGATTCGACAAAAAGATAATAGATAATGGCATCCGAGTTACAGGATCTCTAGAATCCTATCACAAAAATTTCATAATCCTTGGAAATGGCGAACAGTCTCAGTCACTGTTCGCCATTATTTAATTGCAATGATATAGCCATCATGCCATTAACTCGAATAGAACTTGTCCTTATTATTAACATATTTCAATCTCTTAAAAGTTTTTTATAGCCATTACAATTAGAAAAAAATTTAAAGATATTTTTCAAACTTTTTTCTCCCCCCTCAGCGTCTATTATATGTAACATATCAAGGATACGTATCTAACTAAACAGGGCCCTATAAAAAATATTGTTGTTAGAACGGCGAAAGAGCCACTCAAGATACCACAAATTTAATTAACTATAAAATGGAGATGTTTCTAATGAAAAAAGGCTATAAATGGATTATTGGATTAACTGCTGCTGCAGCAATCATTACAGCAGGTGTGAATACAAGCTCATCTTTTGCTAAAACTTTATCAGATGTACCAGTAGTTGGCACAATTGTAAAGGGAGTTAATTTTACTGCTGAAGGAAAAGTTGTAAATGCCCAGCTCAAGGTTCCTAAAATAGAGAGTCTTGACAATAAAGAGCTTGAGAGCAGCCTTAATCAAAAGTATATAGCTGAAAACCAAAAATTATATGATGAGTTTAAAAAGGATGTAAATGAACTAAAGGAAAAAGGAAATGGTCATTTAAGCGTCCATTCAGGCTATGAAGTAAAAACAGATGATGAGCTCATATTCTCTATCGGACGATATATGAATAAAACTCAAGGCTCTTCATCTACAACAATGACATACGATACAATTGATAAAAAAGACCAAGTTCTATTAACTCTTCCAATCTTATTTAAAAATAATGATTATTTAGCAAATATTAGTGAAAATATTAAAAGTCAAATGAAAGAACAAATGAAGAAAGACAATAATAAAGTTTACTGGTTAAACGACCCGGGTATCGAAGACATTAATCCAGCAAATAGATTCGAGCAGATTTCTGCCGATCAGAACTTCTATATTAACAAAGATCATAAATTAGTTATCTCTTTTGACGAATATGAAGTAGCACCTGGTTATATGGGCGTTGTTGAATTCATTATTCCTACTGAAGTGATTTCTAAAGACTTAACAGGTAATAAATACTTTAAATAAGTAAAAGCAGAAAACTCTAAAGGGGTTCGGGATGAAATCATTCCGAACCCCTTTAGAGTTTTCTGCAGCTTCTATTTGTTCATTACAGAAATGCAATAAATAAAAAATTCAGTTCCTGTTCCTAAGAAATATTGTTTTTTTGCAAACTTAAGGAACGGAACGATCCTTACCAATTTGTTCATCTGCTTTTTTGATTGCATCTGACCATTTGAATGAAAATTCATTTTAATTTCTTGTAGAAAAAGTTAGTCTAATTGTTGTTTCTTTGTCCCGTTCAGATGAAAAGACCTATTGCCCCATGCTATCCAGATTCCCTTGACACTTCTTAAGAGTTAGAACTGAACTGGATTATATTTACTCCTGAAATTTTCAGTTTTTGTCCATCTTTTAAATGAACTTTACTTGCTGTGTGGCTATCTCCTCCTATTACTTCAAATACTTGAGGGGATTCACCTTGCTCGTATATTTGTAAATACCCTAAACCAGATCCAGTTACTGTATAGCTCCCTTCTTCAATATCTTTTCCTACTTCCCAAATGCCTGAACTAAGTTCTGAAGATAGCTGTGTCGTTACAGGCATTATATAAGCTTGTTCAAATCCGTCAACATGAACAATATGTGAGCCATTAACATCAACCGTAATACTCTCTACACCAAGTGGAGCAGTTCCTAAAATATCATGAAATAACAATTTTCCATGTTCATCATGTATATAAACATTCCCTGTTATATGTCCGCCAATTTTATACCTTCCTCGAGGAAGGATAACATCCTCGCCATCCTTATAAATAGGATCAATGATTACTTCCTTCGCATCTAAATTACTGCGGTCAATGGATTCATAAATGGTTTCACTGGTGTTATTAATCATTTCATCCTTTTCTTTTCCAACAATCTCATAGTTTTCCTGATAGCTTATTATTTTCTCTGAGAGTTGCTGACAGCCATTCAGAAAAAGCATACTAGCAATATATAGAAATAAAATGGTTCTTTTCATAGCTTTGCACCTCCGTATGATCTAGCGAGCTGCATACATTATGTAACTCATACCTCAAGATAATATTTTTCATAATTTTCCACTGTTCCTAGAGGCCCAATCTTTAGCTCCTTCCCTTTATAGACAAGTAACCGTTCAATCCACTCTGTTTTTTCTTCTATATCCATGTGCACTAAGGGAATACAAAAAAGATGGTTGGCTATGTAAAGATGATCGTCTGGAAATTTATAATCTGTTAAGAGTTGTTTATACTCATCAGGTTTTAATTCCATTTTAATATAGTCTTTTGTTGAATCCACTAGACTTTGCTGATGAATAATGACTCCATCTTTTAGATAAAGCACTCGGTCGGCATATAAATCTAAGTTTTCGAGTAAATGTGATGCAACGAATATTAACTTTTCTTCCTTTTTCATTTGAATCAAGCAATCCGAGATCAGCACAACATTTGCTATGTCAAGGCCATTCATAACTTCGTCCATAAGCATTACTGGCGTGTCAGCCGCCATCATCATTGCAAAACATAATCTTTGCCGCATACCCAAAGAATAGGTTCTCACTTTCTTCTTAACATAGCTCGTCATTTTCAATTTCTCAATAATGGAGGGAACATGTTTTGTTGTCCCCTTCCACATATTCCCGTACAAGTTCATATGGTCTACACCAGTTAATTCTTCAAATAAATCATCTTGGTCAGGAAAGGTCACTAGTTGTTTGCGAATGGAAAGTTCATCCTTTTCCGTTTTATATTCAAACTTATTATTAAATATCACAACACCCGAATTAGGTTTCAAGTAGTTAGACATTACTTTAAATAATGTTGTTTTGCCTGTACCATTAGGTGCTACTAAACCAATAATTTCCCCTTTTTCAGCTGTTAATGTCAATTTATCTAAAACTTTTTTGTCCTTATAAGCGACAGTAACATCTTTTATTTTTATCACTGCTTCTCACTCCCTTTTATTTGAAATACACTTTACCTTATCCAATATGATGATTTAGAACACTTTCTCTAAAGGCACATCTTTCGGTTTTCTTCGATAGCTATATGTATTGATTAAATAAATGGAAATGTTCAAAAAGATTGTCACTGCCATTAACAAGATGATTGCATACTTGTAGTCTATGGAGCTATTCCCCAACTGAATGGCTAGATCACCCGATAATACTCCAGCAATATTAATGAATTTAATCGGATGTAAATAAGAAGTGTTCATACCAGCGGACACAAGCAGGTCTGGAAGATAATAGATTCCTAATCCAACAAGTAGATTGGCAAAAGCGTTTTGGAATAACATATTAAGCAATATAGAAAAATACAGCAGCACCACGGTAACAAGAGCCATTCCCAGAATAATAAATACAAGATATTGTGCAGTAGAAACTGCCACATAATCTCCAGTTTTATAAATTAATACAGGAAAAGAAAAATCTTTAGCATTTAGTTTTTCAACTGCATAAGTACACCCGATTAGAAAACCAATAAGCAAAAATGAATAAATGTATATAAAATGAACAGCAACTTTAGCATTTACTTTTTTCATGAATGATATTGGAAATCCTTTAACTAGCGTACGATGGCGCTGTTCAAATACAAGTAACTCACTCCCGCTAATTAAGATAATCGTTAAAAATAACAACCCGCTCATTGATTGTAGAGCGTTGACAAAATAATAATTTGTTAAAAATGAATCCGCACCAATTGGCAGCTTGTGATCTTTCATATAGTTTAATAGAGCATTTTCTTTAAGAATTTCTTCTCTTGGTGTAATAAGGTAATCAGGAATTCCTTTATTCCCTAGCTCATGAACCTTTAGGCGCAATTGATTTAATTCCAGGCCATTTTCTATATATTGTTCACTATCGTCCCCAATCCCCAAATAGTACACTTGAAAATTAATCAAGGAAGATTGCTTTGTAAGAATATCGTAGATTTCACTGATTTCAGGTACATCCTCACGCTGAACCTCTATATGATCAAACGTTGCATTCATAATCCTTGCTTCTTCTCTCTTTTGATCTTTTAATGACATTGGTTCTTCCTGGCTGCTATTAATAAAAAATACAAGAAAAAAAAGCAATAGGCATGAAGCTACAAACCAGTTTTTTCGATTGTGCAATAATATTTTTGTTTCAAAAAGTGTATATTTCCAGAACATATTCCATTTCCTTTCTTTTGAAATGGCTCAAATGCCTTGATAAAAACGCCGCTTGTTAATAATGCGGGAAACTGCATAAAGCACAATTTCCAAAATAAGGAGCGTAATCATTAAAACAAGAATCCCTTTTCCATACGTAATCGTCTCTAAATTCACTAAATAGTTTTTTTCCCCTGTAACGATTTTACCGAACTCAAAATACGTTTGTGGAAAATTGCTAATTTTAATACCAAATAAATCTCTTAATGTTCTCGAAAAATAAATCCGTTCGGAGAACAAAATAGCTGTGCTAATCATAAGGACAAGCCAAGCATTTTTAAATAATAAGCTTAAAACAGCATTTAGTCTTATAAAAAGATGGATTAGAATGGGTAAAAAACTGAATGCCATAATCAGAAATTTAGCCATGGATAAAGTGTTATAATCATTTAAACTAGAGCCAAAAGATCCTGTTTTCTCCGTAAGTATAATAGGGACGTGAATATCAAAAGATCCAAAACCATTTAGAATGGTAAGGACTGTGACCGATATTAATAGGAGCCCCGCCAGAATAACAGTTGTATATGTGAATGAAACAAATGTTTTTAAATTAATTAAGCGGTACCATGAAATAGGTATTCCCTGTAAAATTGTCCGATTTTGACGGTCCTTTGCCAACATATCGCTGCTAAAATAGATGGCACAAAATAAAATTGCTAACACAGATGAGCTTAAGAGAAAATTTTGGATTGTCTGCAAAGCAGTTTTTTGTTCAATTATCTTGTAGGTAATGGGCAGCTTCTCTTCTAAATATCCTTGGTAACGAAGTATCGTTTGGTTATATAAGTGAATAGTGTCCTTCCCTGGAAAAGGAGATTTTGAAATAATTAATTCATCTGAAGTAATGCCATGGAAAGCAAAATCCTTCATCCTTAAGTGGCTAAAACGAATGAAATCTTGATCTTCAAATGCGCTAACGAGTTTACTTTTTATCTTATATGAATATTCAGCCTCAGCATAAATGGCTCTCCCCGCCATGTTATGGAAACCGGTTGCGCCTCTTGATTCTCTCCCCTTTTGAATTGCTGCTATATCCTCTATCTCTTGCTTTACTTCTTGGTGATTAAAGGAGTCTGGAGTTTTTTTCGTTGGCAGGACCAAAAAACTGTAACTAAAAATCAAAACTATCAAAGAGATTATAAATAAAATATTTTTCTTGCTTTTGCTTATCGTTTTGAACTCATGGATGATTATTGATTTATTCATCTTGACTTCTCCTTTTAAGGCATCCTATTTCGAAATAAAGTTATTCTGTTCAAATTCATATGTTTTTCATACCAATCTATTATTAATCAATTTTAGTATGGTTTTATTTCAAATTTTGGGTTTTATAGGAAATTCATCTTCCTTATCCATTATAAGAGTTTAATCAAAATAGTACAGTTAAAATTTTAAAATAATTTATATTATTCGGAAAAAATATCAGATTTTAGTAATAAAATAACAAAAAAAGACATAGACAAACCGCCCATGTCTTTATTCCGTTTAATTAACTTGTAAAGATAGCTATAAGTCTATGAGTCGAAGCGGAAGATTGAAAATAGAGATGAAGACATGAAATAGGCATTCCAATCTTCCTTTACATATTAGAATGGCATATTCCAGTTAATAAATTAATCTCAGCTTGATAGAAATACTTTGGTTTTTATGGAATTTAAATAAGAAATTTAAACCAGGAATGATCAATCTTCTCTATATTGCCGTCTTAAAATCTTGGATTGTAATTTTCACTAATTAAACTGCCTTGTTCACAGACTGTTTATCCCCCCATATTCACACTTATCTAATACTTCCAATTGCTTTTTCCTGAATAGAAACAATTGCCGGATTACCATTTTTTCTTTTTTATCTAAAACTATCTCTGTATTCAACTTTTCAACTTACTCAAAAAAAACCCCCGCTACAATAGAAGCGAGGGTCACGTTCATTTATTTATATAACAAGACTTTTACTGGTTATCCATATCCAGCTGTACATTTCGCTGAGGTGCAAATGTTGAAATAGCATGCTTATAAACAAGCTGCTGCTTTCCTTCCGATTCAAATAGTACAGTAAAATTATCAAAGCCTTTAATTTGTCCTCTGATTTGGAATCCATTTAATAAAAAGACCGTTACATTGGTATTATCCTTGCGAAGCTGATTTAAAAATTGATCCTGAATATTGATCGATGTTTTCATACAATTTCCTCCTCTTTTATCTCTAATACTATGTATTCGATTTTAATTGCAGCTTTCCTTCAATATGTGTGGAAATTTCATCAAGTTTTTTTTCAAATCCTTCTAAACCCGCGGCATCAGTCATATCAAACCAGTCGACATTCATTTTATTTCGGAACCAGGTTAACTGTCTTTTCGCGTAACGTCTTGAATTTTGTTTTAACTGTGTGACAGCTTCTTCAAGCGTAACACGGGCATGAAAGTATTCATAAATTTCTTTATATCCAATTGCTTGAATTGATTGACAGTCCTTTAATCCTTGCAAGTATAATTTCTCTACCTCTGGGAGAAGTCCATCTCTTACCATTAAATCTACTCTATAATTGATACGTTCATACAGCTTATCCCGTTCCATTGTTAGTCCAATTATAGCTGTTTCATACATCAATTCAGGCTGCTGTATTTCCTGGTAATCGCTTACGGTTTTTCCTGTACAGTGGTACACTTCTAGCGCTCTAATTACTCTGCGAACATTATTTGGATGGATCTTCCTTGCGCTTTCAGGATCTATTTCCATCAATTCTTGATGCAGCTTCTCATTTCCTTCCTCATCTGCTCTTTTTTCCAGCATGATTCGAAAACGATCGTCAGAAGGAGCTTCCGAAAATTGATAATCATAAATAACTGACTGAATATATAAACCAGTTCCACCAACAATCATGGGAAGCTTTCCTCTTTGAGATATTTCCGTAATTTTCAATCGGACAAGTTCTTGAAACTCGGCAACCGAAAAAGGCTCGTCAGGATTCTTAATATCAATTAAATGATGTGGAATTCCTTCCATTTCAGTTGGCTTAATTTTTGCTGTACCGATATCCATCCCTTTATAAATTTGCATCGAATCCCCGCTAATAATTTCCCCGTTGAATCTTTTTGCTAATTCAATACTTAATTTCGTCTTCCCCACTGCTGTTGGACCAATCAGTACAACAAGCTTTTCCTTCTTGTTCAATTTACTCTCACTGCCTTTACTGCCTACTATATTATCTATTCCCTAATTGTATAACAAGGATATTTTCTCCTATCGTATCATATTGATAAAATTCTTTCCTGTTTTTTATCATTTCACTAACAAAATTAATTTCCACATCTACCCATTATTAACAGAAAAAGATCATGCTATTCATTTATCATTGGATATAATCTGCCATATTCTTTTCATTTATTAAATATATTGGTAAAAATTTCTTCGTTTTTTACATTTGATTTACGTTACGATAACAATTCCTTTTAAACCCCCAAATTCGTGTTAACGTATTAGAAGATTATATGGAATTTGAAGAAAATAGGTGGGAAATAATGATTACAACTTATGAACTAGGAATTGATCTAGGAACTGCAAATATTCTTGTATATTGTAAAAATAAAGGAATTACCTTTAATGAACCTTCCGTTGTAGCAATTGATACAGTGACACAAAAGGTTCTAGCCGTCGGCAAAGAAGCAAAAGAAATGATTGGAAAAACTCCAGGCAAGATCGTCGCTATCCGTCCATTAAAAGATGGTGTGATTGCAGATTATCAAACAACATCGGATATGCTTAGATATGTAATAGGAAAGGCAACTAAAAAAGCAGGTTTTTCAATTAGAAAACCAAATGTAATTATATGCACACCTTCTGGTTCTACGAGTGTGGAAAGAAGAGCCATTCAGGACGCAGCAAAAAATGCAGGTGCAAAGCAAGTCCATTTAATTGAAGAACCTGTTGCAGCCGCAATTGGCGCAGACTTGCCTGTAGATGAGCCCATTGCAAATGTTGTTGTAGATATTGGTGGTGGCTCTACAGAAGTCGCAATTATTTCATATGGAGGAGTCGTAGCCTGCCATTCTATTCGTATTGGTGGAGACAAGCTTGACGATGATATCATCCAATACGTTCGCAGAGACTTCAATGTCCTAATTGGTGAAAGAACTGCTGAGCAAGTGAAAATGGAAATTGGCTATGCACTTATAGACCATGAAGAATTGACAATGGATATTAGAGGCCGCGATCTTGTAACTGGTCTGCCCAAAACGATTACACTATCTTCTTACAAAATACGAGAGGCATTAAAAGAATCCTTGCTACATATTCTTGAAGCAATCCGAGCAACATTAGAAGATAGCCCCGCAGAGTTGAGCGGCGATATCGTTGATCGAGGCGTTATATTATCTGGTGGCGGTGCCCTTCTTAATGGCTTGAAGGAATGGATTGCGAATGAAATCTTTGTACCTGTCCATTTAGCACCAAGTCCCTTAGAATCGGTGGCAATTGGAACAGGCAAAGCTTTGAAGTATATTGGGAAGTTGCAAACTGCGACTAAGTAAAATAGAGAAAATGAAGTGCTCTCTGAAAATGGATGAGAGCACTTCATTGTTCTTTTACCTTAGTTAACATAATATTTTTATGATAAATAGCATATTGTGAATGCAAATTTACCAATTTCAGTTAATCCCGTGAAATTTAGCATTTATGAACGATTCACCTGTTCCTTTTTAATTTAAATAGCTCTAAAGGCTATTAATGGCTTCAAATAATCATGATGAGCTTGAACAATAAAACATGGTATTCGTTACTTTGGGGAATACTTTTACAAGGTTCAAATCATTATAAAACAAAGGGGATATACAGTGGATAAAAGATTAGCTGAAATACAAAAAAGGTTAACAAATGAACAAAAGGACTTAACAATTTTTGTAAGGCATGTATTTGATGAATATGATAAAAAAGGAGATGAGCACCGGCGACTGATGGCATCAAACGCACTAGCAGGAATAAAAACATCTGGTGTTGAAGAAAAAGTATTCTACGATACAATACAAGAAACTAAACAATGGATGCTCGATGTCTTGGAACGTACCGTACAAGACTTTGAACACACTGGTGATAAAAATTGGAATAAAAACTTTCCTGATGGTGTACATGATAAAGTTTAAATTACTTATTTCCCTTTCCAAATGAGATTGTCCCTTATTAAAAACGGAAATACACCTAATTACATTGAATATAAGAATTCTACTCATATTTTATTAATACTAAGTATTTGGAAAATCTAAGTAATTTATCTTTACTCATGATCCTTGCACACCTGGCTCTTCCCAATATAAAAGGCACCTAAATTTAGGTGCCAATCAGCAATTATTCACTTTCATTTAATGCATCAGGATATACGATGGTATTAATAACTTCTCCAGTTGCTTCATTTTTGATAATAATCGTTACTTTATAGTCGTCTGGACTAACTCCATTAAATAATTGATAGTACATTCCTGATAGAGCGAAACCTAATGAAACAAAGCCATCAAAACTATTTTCATATTTTTCTTTATCGACAATTAATGTAAATTCTGAAAATGATTTATTATGAGTAACATCTTTAATTGAAACATAGTCCTCACTATTTTTGGCATCTTCAATAGATTCCAACAATCCCGATTCTAATTCTTTCAACATTTCTTTATGCTTGGACTTTGACATGATGTAAGTTAAGGAACCGTCGGGATTTTGTTTAATATCGTCGATACCCTCATTCTTTGCTTCCTCAATTACCCCATTAATATCTTGATCTTCAAATAATGATGCCGGCAAGGTTATTTCAACATTTAATAGCCCCTTATCAACTTCTATCGATTGTTCATCTGAATTTTCTTTAACCGTTTTCTCAGAAACCCCATCTGATGATTTGTTGTTATCTATTTTCTCCTGTCCGCACCCTGAGGTCATAGCAATCAATATACTAATTAATAATAAGCACAATATTTTCTTCATTCGATTCTCCCCCTTATACACTCCTATTATTCTACCATAATTGTATAAGGATGGAAGATCATTGTTATATTTGAACTTTCTTTAATTTATTTCCTCATTGTTATCCATTGATTTTAGACTCCCCTTCGTTAATTTAGTAAAATTTGATGTGCATCTGGTACTCAGTTTGTTGAACTGAAGACTATATTTCAATTGTGAATAAATAACCCTCTGTATCTATTGCATCTAATTGTATTAGCTATTCCTCCCTTATTTAGAATTCTAGTATATGGATAAGGAATTGCCCTCGAAGTGTATGCATTCAAATAGCTTTGTTGGTAATTTTTAAAATCACCTATAGAACTCATAAAAATGAGTGCAGTAAGTCTTAATGCCCACCAGTTCCTGATCTACTAACTTCATACCACCAGCACCTGGATCTTTTTTTCTTTTTTTATAACCAACGCCACCAAGGTCTTTAGAATCTTTAGCGATGCAGCCACTACTTGTCAAGATGGGAGAATGGTTTAGCAGATAGCTATAGAGCGCCTAATGTTCATCTCTCTTTTTTATTTTATAACCTTTTTGTTACACCCCTACCTTATATATATTTGCCCACAACCAATTCCACTAATTACCAATGAAACCCTTTTCCTAAAATGTTATTATTTTCATAACTTGTTAAAAGGAGGCCATTATATGAAAAAACTTACCATCTTAATTGTTACTCTTTTTGCTTTATTTAGTTTTACGCTTTCACCTGATGCAGCTTCACCAAAAGTAATGTGGGACAATTTAGTGCTAAAACCTGGCCAAATTGGAAGAGTAACAATTTTACAAAAAAACCCATTATTCAAAGTGCAAGTTGACACTTCGGGCGTTAAACTTTTTGACCCTGTTCGGGAATTGAAGCCTGGTGAAGTTTATCGTATCTATGGTACTAAAACTATACAAGGATATGCTCCCCTTTTTGATGTTGGTGGCGGCTATTATGTTATACAAAATACCTATCCAAATTTAGGGCACCTTAAGTATGAAACTCCCTCTAAAGCAAAATTAAAATTATTAAACAAATGATAGTCACTAATTGTGACTTTTTTTTTATTTAACTGAAACTACCTTCTGTTTACTTATAAACTATTAAAAGTACCTGTTATTCTTATTAAACAATGACTAATTCTCCCAAAAAAATGCTATTATTATACAGGTATAAGTTACTATCCAAAGACTAGGAGAATTAGATCAAGTATGCTTTACATTATTATTGGAGTAATATTATTAATTCTTATGTTAGGTGCATTTAAGTCAGATAATGCTGGTTGCGGTTGTTTTCTATTTATTTTATTGGTCATTATTATCTGCATAATATTCTTCCCGATTGCTTTAAACTCTCTAATTAATAGGGTACTCTGGGATGAATTTTCACCAGTTATTTTTGAAATGATCGGCGATTTATGGAAAGATATCACCGATGGAATTTCTAATCTTTTTTAAACTTTCATATTACCTTTGTGATAGGAGAGCAATTCTCCTATCATTTAGTTCACTTCAAACTCGCACTGTATATAAATTGATTTTATGAAATATTTTTTCCTTTCAAAAAACGTTTTTTCTTTCTGATATAATGTAATGTATAAAATAGTGAAAGGAAGATTAGATGCTTAAAAGTGAAAATATTTACCTTAGACCTTTTATTCTCTCGGATGCTGACGAATTACTACTTTTGCGAAATAAAAATCGCTCATTTCTTGAGAAATATTCAATGACTCGTCCTACTACTTACTGGTCTTTAGAAGCACAGCAAGAATTAATAGTAAAATGGGAACAAAACAAACAAAAAGATATTGAATACTATTTTGGCATCTATAAAGTAAATGATCATAAACTCATTGGTACTATTAGCTTATTCCAAGTTTTGCGTGGACCTCAACAAAGGGCTTTCATTGGATATGACTTAGATCAAGAACATAACGGCAACGGTTTTACCACAGAAGCAGCTAAGTTAATCGTCAATTATGCATTTCAAACCCTTAACTTACATAGAATTGAAGCTGGAGTAATGCCACATAACATCGGATCAATAAGAGTTTTAGAAAAAGCTGGTTTTCATAAAGAAGGAATAGCAATAAAAAATGTTAAAATTAACGGCAATTGGGAAGATCATCAGGTGTTAGCTATTATAAATCCAAATGCATAACGCTGTTCATTCCTATTAAAAGTTATATTTATTCCACTCATATGTAAATTCTGTTGAGTGGTTTTTTCTTCATTGTTTATTGCACACAATCGTTCAAAATACTATTAAACATCTTGCTTATTATGTTTTTTAATGATTATTGACCTAATAATTTGGTAATTGTTGTATTATTTAATCACACCAATTTAGGAGGATTAATATGAAAAAATAGTATGATCTATTTAAGATACTCCTGTTATTTTTTTAGGCACAATAGTAGTTAGTTCAGTTATAATCGCTATTCAATTACCTGAAATCGCCAACAGTTTATGGGATATTGCATTTGCTGTTAGAGGAATTAGATAGATCATTAATAAAGAGAAGGAGCAATCCTGCTCTTTTTTAATTGGTAACATTTTTACTCAAGAGTTGATTAACTTTTTTCGCAAATCATAACTGAATGACTGTATTTTAGGATTGTTAAATTGATATAGCGTTTCGACTGACCAATAAGGTGGCATAATTCCGATTCCCTTTTCCGAAATCCATTGACTTCCATTAGCATCATATTTTCGGTCATATTATTCGTCATAATCTGAACCAACGCTATTTGCCTCTTTTGGTACAACATTGGACCATGATTCTTTAGCTACCTCATCGATATAAGCAGCAAACTCTTTAAAACCTTCTTTTGAAAATACATAAGATAAACGTTCTTCTTTCTCCTTTTTACCACTAACATTTTCAAAGATAATGGCTGATTTACGGTGTTTGATAACTAAACCATTTTCGAAAGATTTAGTTAGTTTTTATCTCACGCATATTCATTCCTCCTAAATATTGTGTCGATTTAAATATTGAATTGTCTGATTTTTACGAATTATCTTCAGTTAAAAATTGCCAATATTTGTTATAATTAGTTTGTAATCGGAAAGGAGGTAAGACAATGAAAAAGAAAATATTTTACATAGCTGTCGCGTTAGGAATAATAGTATCTTCTTCTAGTGCCTTTGCTTTAAGTGCATCAGCTTGTTGGGCAGAAAATGCTAATAAGCCTCATACATGTGGACCTTGATTAGATTGGCGCTAAGTTTCTTGGCGCTTTTTTTTATGTTAAAATCGGGATAATTCTGGTAAACTGAATAATTCTTTTGTTAATTGCTCTTACTTTATATAATCTAGACTTAATAAATGGTACTATTTTCTTATTACAATAAAGGAGAGAGTCAATTTGGAATTGAATTTAAATAAATTAAAAGAACTTCTCTATGAAAACCAAGCAATTAGAACGAAAATTCAGCAAGATTATGGTTTTGACAGAGACCCTAAGAATATTGATGAGTTCTCAAGATTATTAATCTCCTCATTAAATCAGCCCGTAAGAGATATAAACAGAGAAATATCTAACTCTGAACTTTTTGAAGCAGCTGTCAAATCATTAGGGAGTAATTCAAGAAACTGGGTAACTTTTATTTCAAAGGAAGAATCATTAAGAACACAGCTTTTCAATTATGACCCTTTAAAAACCTATGAAAATAGTAATAGCCTTGTAAATGATCTCAGACCTTTTTTTCCGGGTCAGAGTTGTTCTAATGACGTTAATGCAGTTTTAAAATGGGCCAAAAAGCTTTCAAATATTGAAAACTACTACTCTGAATACATAAAGCAAGTAATGAATGGTTTTAATAAACTTCATCAAAATAAATTCAATGTAGAAATTGATGAAAAAAATCTTTTCATTTGCATTGCTGGATTCTTCGCAAACCCACCATCAAAATGGGAGGGTGAAGAATTTCTTTCTTGTATAGACCTTCATAGAGACTTTGCAGTATTAAAATTCGATGGTATGGGATACCCACTAACAAGCGAGTTTCTAAGAAATTTAGGTTGGAACGGATTTAAACCAGATAGACATATCAAAAGACTTTTTGACAATTGGTTAGATGTAGAAAATATATTACCAGTCAGTGAAATTAAATTTTTACTAGATATCAATGGTCGAAAAAACAAAGATCTAATTGATTACATTAAATATTCCTTAATTGGCCATAAAATTTCTCCTAAGAATATAAGTCTTTCTGAAGTAGATAATTTTGTTTGGGCAGTTGGTGCATATGTTATTAAAAAGGGAAAAGAAAGCAATTATGATTCTGATGTATTATTTAGAATTCCAACGATAAGTAATACCTAAATTATCGGCCAAGCATGGATTGCTTGTACTTTCTTTAATAAACATAATACAAATTCTATAAACTAAACCCATCAACGGCTTCATCCATAATGTCCTGGTTAATCCCTATGTATCTCATGGTCACAGCCGGACTGGAATGATTAAATTTCTGTTGCAATACTGCTACGTCTTTATATTCCTGATAAAAATGGTACCCAACCAAATGTCTTTCTAAGGGTCTGAGTACCTATCTCACTCAATCCAACCTCTTGAGCTGCAGGATTGAGTATCTTCCATGTCTGAACCCTGTGTATGCGATCCTGTGACCTCTCTTTGACTGGAAAAGATATGCTGCTTTGTTCTTATCAATCGTAAACTTACTGAAATGTTGTTTGAGTTCGTTATTGATCTAAACCGTTTTAACTTTCCTGATTTCTGCTCAGTTATGGTGATATGGCTTTTATCCCTTACATCCCCCACTCTTAATACAAGAAGGTCATTAATGCGTGATCCAGTGTTAATGCCTAATACAAAATAGAAATAGTTGCGATAGTGTTGTTTCATAAGGACATCTTTCATATCCGCAATCATTGCAATGTCACGTATCGGCTGAACGGTTTTCAACGTTCTCACTCCTTATTAAATTTTGTGAACGCTCACTCTTTTTCTCAAATAAGACATTCTTTAACACCGACATCACATAGGGTTTTATTCGAACAGGCACCCCTTCACGTTCCCATGAATTAATAATCTGCGTGGAAACACCTATAACATTAGTAATCTTATATTTTGGAAGATTCACAGTCTTACAAAATTAATTAATTAACTCTTTAAAGTATTCGGAATTCGTTGGATAGTTTTTTACACTCCACAAATTGTCCATTTTTATATTTCAAGAGAGTAATTAAATCCATGAACTTTATTTCAAAAAGCTTTTGCTTGACTGCAAATTCCTTTGTGATTGAACCTTTTATATCAATTATTTGAGTACAGTCATCCAGTTTTATCACTTCATATTAAACTTGCAAATCTAAAAAGGATTCGTTTTCATGATTTACGACATACTCATGCAACTATCTATTATGTATGAAATTGGAGAAAATCCAAAAGTGGTTTCTGAAAGATTGGGGCATTCAAATGATTCAGTAACACTAGATAAATATAGTCAAGTTACACCTAATATTCAGGATGCATCTGCAGAAAATTTTTCAAAAGCATTAAAGAAAAATAACTAAAAAGCGATAAAAGTGGTCAATTCTATAAAATAACAAAGGAGAACCTTAATATATCAAAGGTTCTCCACTACTATAAATTACATCACCCGTTTAAACATCTTCTCCATCTCATAAATCGAATACTGAATGATGATAGGGCGTCCGTGCGGACATGTAAATGGGTCTGTTGTGTGTCTTAGTTCATCAAGCAAGGCTTGGATTTCATCATTTCTTAGATGGTGATTGGCTTTAATGGAAGCTTTACAGCTCATCATGATGGCTGCTTCTTCCCTTAATTTTTTAATATCCACTCTTTTCATTGAAAGAAGCTGTTCAATCATGTCTTCTATGATTTCTTTCTCTTCCCCTTTTGGAAGCCATTGGGGATGGGAGCGAATGATAAAGCTATTGTGTCCAAACGGCTCAAGGAAGACACCTACTTTTTCAAGTTCATGTTTATATTCGTCAATTTTTATATAGTCATCTGTCGAATATTCAAAAGTGAGTGGAATTAGCATTTCTTGAAGCTCACTTTCGACTTGTCCAACCTTTTCTTTAAAGTACTCGTATTTAATCCGTTCCTGGGCAGCATGCTGGTCGATAATATACAGGCCCTTCTCATTCTGAGCAAATATATATGTGCCGTGCATTTGCCCAATTGGATATAAAGGAGGGACTCTTGAAGGCTGATTTTGATTGATTTGGTTAAAATTCGAATCGTTTATAACCACCTCAGATACGTCTTCCACATCTGAAACATATGGACCAGCTGTAAAATCCCTTTCTTCATGCACCTCATTTGTATAATCAGTAAACATTTCTTTCCTCGGCTCATTTTCTATTCGAGTTTCACGAATATAGGAAGGTATAGAGTTTTCCACTGCCGTTACTTGTATAGGATTGAAGACTGGTACATGTTCCAGTTCTAAAAATGTTTGTTCCTCTCTCGGCTTTACTGCTTTAGGTTCTGTAAAACCTGTTGGAATCAATTCCTGTGACTTAAATACATTCTTAATTGCTCCTGTCACAAGTTCATTTAATTCCTGTTCTTTACTTAGGCGCACTTCCATTTTTGATGGATGGACATTCACATCTACAAGAAGCGGGTCCATCTCTATATTTAATAGAACAATTGGGTAGCGTCCTATAGGAAGTAAAGTATGATATCCCTCTTGAATCGCTTTAGCGAGCGGATAATTTTTTATAAAGCGCCCGTTGATCATTGTCGAAATGTAATTCCTTGAAGCTCTAGTAATTTCAGGAAGTGCAGCATACCCGCTAATGCGAAAATCTAGAGAAGCAGCTTCTAGCGGCACCATTTTTTTTACAATATTCATGCCGTAGATAGCTGCTAATACTTGGCGAACATCCCCGTTCCCATTCGTATGCAAAAGCTTTCGGTCGTTATGAATGAGGCGGAACGAAACTTCTGGATGAGCAAGAGCCAGCCGATTGACTACATCGGTAATATTTCCAAGTTCAGTGTGAATGGTCTTCATATATTTAAGCCGTGCTGGTGTATTGAAGAACAAATCGGACACCGTTAAATCAGTTCCCTTCCTTCCTGGAGCTTTTTCAACAGCTTCCACTTTTCCACCCTCAACTTGAACACGAGTACCAATCTCTCCTGTTGAAGTTTTCATGTCAATTCTTGAAACAGAAGCGATACTTGGCAATGCTTCACCACGGAATCCTAATGTTCGAATTCGAAAGAGATCCGTTTCATCTTTAATTTTACTTGTCGCATGGCGCTGGAATGCAGTCAATACATCGTCTTCCTCAATTCCATCTCCATTATCGATGATGCGAATTTTTGCTAATCCCGCTTCTTCTGTCTCTATTTCAATGATGGTGCTCCCAGCATCAATTGAATTTTCCACTAGTTCTTTTACGACAGAGGCTGGCCTTTCAACTACTTCCCCGGCAGCAATTTTATTCGAAAGAGCGTCATCTAACTGAATAATTTTGGACATTGCCTACACCTCCATGTTCAAACCTTTTACCCTTTTAATTTTTTGTGTAATTCATATAGAGTATTTAATGCTTCCATTGGCGTCATATCTAAAATATCAATGTCTCTTACTTTTTCAATAATTCGTTTTTCCTTTGTGCTCAATGCCGATGGTTTCTTCTCAGCGGGTTCATCAAAGAAGGAAAGCTGGGCAGCATCTTCAGCTACGTTATTCATTTTCTTTCCTGCAGGAGGCTGCTTTATCTGCTCATCCTTCTGCTCAAGCTTTGTCAAAATTTCATTCGCTCTCGTAATCAGCTCTGCTGGCAGTTCAGCTAGCTGTGCCACGTGAATTCCATAGCTCTTGTCCGCTGCGCCCTCTTTTATTTTATGAAGAAATACAACTTTGCCATTTTGCTCGATTGCGCTAACGTGAACATTCTTAACCATTTGGAGTTCTTCCTCCAAAACTGTCAATTCATGATAATGAGTGGAAAATAAAGTTTTCGCCCCTAAGCGGTTATGAATATATTCGATAATTGCCTGTGCTAACGCCATGCCATCATATGTTGATGTACCACGGCCAATTTCATCGAAGAGAATTAGACTATCTTGTGTAGCATTTACAATGGCATTCCTTGCTTCCAGCATTTCAACCATAAACGTACTTTGTCCTGAGATAAGATCATCTGCAGCACCAATTCTTGTAAAGACTTGATCAAAGATTGGCATAATGGCTTCTGATGCAGGTACATAACAGCCAATTTGCGCTAATATAGCTGTTAACGCAATTTGTCTCATGTACGTACTTTTACCTGACATATTAGGTCCCGTTATAAGGAGCATTTCTCTCTCTGCATCCATATAACAATCATTCGGCACATACTCTTGTGCGTTCATGACCTTCTCTACAACGGGGTGTCTTCCATCTTTAATCACAATTCTTCTTTCCTTTGTAAATGAAGGCTTCACATAATGTCTCTCTTCACTTACTGTTGCAAAGCATTGCAATACATCGAGCTCACTAATTGATTTTGCCAGAGCTTGCAATCTTGGGATAAATTCCTTCACATGCTCACGTACTGCGGTAAACAATTCGTATTCCAGCTCAACACTCTTTTCTTCCGCTTGCAAAATAAGTGCTTCTTTTTCTTTCAAATCAGGAGTAATAAATCTCTCTGCATTTGTTAATGTCTGCTTTCGCTCATATTGCCCTTCCTTTAAAAGGTGTAAGTTCGCTCTTGTGACTTCAATATAGTAACCAAATACACGATTATAGCCGACCTTCAAAGACTTAATGCCCGTCTTCTCCCGCTCCTGTTTTTCTAGCTGTGCGATCCATGTTTTCCCATTTCTAGTTGCATCACGATATTGGTCTAATTGCTCATGATATCCATCCCTAATCATGTTTCCATCTTTAATGGAAAGGGGGGGATTCTCTACAATCGCACGCTCAAGTAGATCGACAACCTCTTCACAAGCATCAAGCTTCTCAGCAAGTACTTCAGCCTCATTATTTGAAAGTCTTCTAAGAACTTCTTTCAAATTAGGGATCTGGAGCAAGGAACGTCTTAATTGAACTAAATCTCGCGCATTCACATTCCCGAAGGCCACTCTGCCGGCAAGACGTTCAAGATCATATACTTCCTTTAACTTTTCTCTTAATTCTTCACGTTCAAAATAGGATGCAATAAAGGTTTCAACTAGTGTTTGCCGGCGAATGATTTCCTTCTCATTCACAAGTGGACGGTCAACCCATTGCTTTAAAAGCCTGCCTCCCATAGCTGTTTTTGTTTCATCCAGCAGCCACAGCAATGAGCCTTTTTTTCCTTTGGAACGAATCGTTTCAGTTAGCTCCAAATTCCTCTTAGAAAAATAATCAATTTTCATGTATTGATTTGTTTGATAGGTAGATACTTTCTGTAAATGATCTAAACTTCTTTTTTGCGTACGATATAAGTAGTTAAATAGTCTGGATGCTGTTTGACGCAGCTTGTCCTGACTAATCTCATCAAGTAAAGCCTGATAGGAATCTTTACTCTTACAATCTTCCTCAAACGAGATTGTTAGAATAGAACGTTCTTTCAATCTCCGCTGCCAATCTCCGTTGAAATCGCGTGCTATAATGAGTTCTTTCGCACCTGAAATGGATAGTTCATTCAATAATTCATCAAAGCCTGAGCTAACCATAGTAACCTTTGTTTCTCCAGTTGTGAGATCGTTGTAAGCAAATCCAAAGGTTTCATCATCAAAAGAAGTGATTGTTGCGATGAAATTGTTTTCCTTCTCAAGAAGACCTTTCCCTTCCATCCTTGTTCCGGGCGTTATTAATTGAACGACTTCCCTTTTAACGACACCCTTTGCCTGTTTTGGATCTTCCGTTTGTTCACAAATGGCTACCTTATATCCACGTTCAACTAACTGTTCAATATATTGTGGTGCAGAATGGTACGGGACTCCACACATTGGAATCCTATCCTCTGAACCCCCTTCTCTGCTTGTTAGTGTAATTTCAAGCTCCTGTGATGCTTTAACTGCATCGTCGAAAAACATTTCGTAAAAATCTCCGAGACGAAAAAATAAAAAGGCATCCTCGTAATCTGCCTTTACTCTCAAGTATTGCTGTATCATAGGCGTATAAGCTGCCATATTATCCTCCAAATGTTCAAAAGTAACTTTTTATCTTCCTATTATATCATAAAGTTTTAATTAGTTTTGTTTCTCAAGACAAAGAAAAGCAGGATCTTAAAAATTAAGATCACTGCTTTTTATGAATCAATTATTAATATATTTTTCAAATACAAACCCGAAATCTTTTACATTGTATTTCTTTCTGCTATTCATAAGCCAATTAAATGCGGTTTCGTTTAATACTCTGAAGTTATCCACGAAATTATTATCCTGCGGAACAGCTGAACGGCTGAATGTGTTTGAAGTTAATTCCAAGCTCTTCTCTGCGTATGACATGGATACTTCATTTTCATGACAAATTTCCGAAATACGAATGAGTGCTTTATATAAGTCTTTCAATTCTTCAATATATTTCTTATGAACATCTATAGAAAAGTGGACAGACCCAATCACAAATTTTATTTCTACATCCAAATCAACCGTGCCCGCTGTCTCAAGCATCACATCTGAAATTGTATGCTCCTTGTATGAATAACGCTTTAAACTTCTTTTTTTGCTCAGTGCACTTGTTCCATCTAAATGAATTAACGCTTTATTTGTAAAACAATATTCATCCGATTTTGATTTAATTAAAAAGTAAATCTTCTCATTGTCCTCATGGAGAACGTAATCATCAGCATCTACTTTATCATAATCGATAGGCTTAATCACACTTCCAACATCACTTAATCCTAATACATCTGATGCAACTCTTTTGAACATAAACTTCCCCCCTAGACTTCTTTCAATTAAATATTTTAGCACGTGAAGGAAGAAAATGGGATACATAGTTTGTAAATAAGGACAAATTAACCAAGCAAACTAGTTCTTTTCCAAAGCTAATTTTAAACCAAATAGAATTAATACGCCTCCTGTCAGCCCTTCTACTGCTTTCATCGTTGAAGGCTTCTTCATAAAGTCACTTATAAAGTGTATTAAGTAAATATAGAAGAAAAACCAAATCATTGTTAATAAAGTGTAAGTTAAACCTAGTATTAGAAATTCAAAAAATGCATGATCACTTTTCCCTGCAAATTGAGGCAAAAAAGTAAGGAAAAAAACCGCTACTTTTGGATTTAGTAGATTCGTTAGAAACCCTTGCCTAAAGTACGTTTCTTTCCCATATTTATTAACCTGCACAGAATCATCAGCAGCTTGAGGCTGTTTTTTTATAATAAATAGAATCGATTTACAGCCAAGATAAATAAGGTATACAGCCCCTGCATATTTAAGAATAGAAAAGAGGAAAGCTGATTTAACAATAAGGGCAGATAAACCAAACACAGCTGCCATTGTATGAATAAGCAGAGCAACAAGCGTACCAGCTGTTGTTTGTAATCCTGCAGCTTTTCGCTTGGAGATTGTATTCTTTGTGATAACGGCCGTGTCAGGTCCAGGTAAAATTATCAGCATAAAAGCCATGAATATAAACAGTAAATAATTCTCCAATATTAGAGCCTCCCTTTATTAAATTTCCATAATTATAATCTAAATTTACAGAAAATTAAACACAAAAAAGAAAAAACTAGGAAGCAAAACCTCCTAGTTATTACTCTTCTTCATCTCCGACTAAAAAGTCAGGGTTTAAATCTTCGAATGCATCATCTTCAACCTCATCAAAGCCCCATTCCTCGTCATCACAATCACATTTATCATGATGAACAGCTACACATACTTTCGTTTCACCAATCACTTCAACGAGAAATTCTCTTTCCACGTGAACGATAATTTTATTTCCATTTGGTGAAATCACACATTCACAGCAGTTAGGCTGCTGCAATACACGTGCCACTACTTCATGGTCGTCAAGGCAATCAGGATCACGGTATTTTAATTTAATGACATCTTTATAATTAACACGTTCTGTAACAACCTCTGTTTTTGTATTATTATCAAAGGAATACCAAACGTTAATGTCATAGTAGCCGCTAACCTCGACTGTTTTACCGACCTTTTTCGCCTCGTACGTATGGTTTATAATCCAGCAGCCAAGGATGCTTGACGGATGGTGTTTAGGGCATATCGTATGATTGGACTGGGTGAATTTTCGTCCTTTTGCAACGACCGCCTTTGTTATTATCTCTCTGTATTCTCCCATTGCGAGCGAACCTCCTCATTCATTTTCAATTCATCCTATGCGGGATATTAGACTAGTGTGCGATATTTCTTGATGAATGTTAGGTAAATGTATTGGCATATTTCATAGTATGCTTTTTCAGGGCGAATGTGCCATATTACTAAATTAGAGAACACATATATAAAGGTGAATTCTTAAATTAAAATTCTATAAAATAGTCTGTTTCTTAAAATTTCGTCTTCAAGGCTCCCTAACATAATTTATACCTATGTCAGTATCTCCCTCCTAAATTTCAAAAAATTATATGTTTGTCCTAATTAAAACGCGGATACAGCTTGGCTTTTTCACCAATATAATACATTAACGACAAGGAGGTGATCAGGATGACCAACTTAGATAATTCCAACTTCAAGATAAATTTTAATGGCAAAGAAATAAATGGAGAAAATACCAGAGAATTTGCGGATAAAATTTCGAAAAATTTAGGGGAGACATTAAACGGACTTGTTTCTAATAAACTTAGTAACTTATCAGCAAATCCAATGAGCGGAAACCTACTCAATTCGGTTAACCCGTTAAAAAACTTAAATGGGATTTTCAGCCAAAATCCTTTAGGTTCAAATGGAGTTCAGAATATGCTCCCTGCTCTAAGCAAATTGCTGCCAGTATTTGAAACATCTGATGATAATAAGAAAATAAAACTTTCACTAAATGGGGTAACGTTACTTGACTTAGATCTTACTGATCTTACAGATAGTAATAATTCTACTGAAGAAAAATAAGGAAAAATAATACTTAAGAGGAGGTGAGAAATATGTTGTCAAATAGATGCTATGAAGAGAATCAAACTAGGCCTGTTCAGAATCGTCCTGAAGGAGTGAACGGCGTCAGCAACAACGGTGATGCATTCAAGGCCTTTACTTTCGCAGCGCAAGGAAATAGCCCACAGGTAAACATCCCTGTACAAATACCAGTGTCACTTGGTGGTTTTGCTGTTAATGCATCACTTATCAATATTCCAATTCTATCTGCTCAATTCAACGTAGCAAATGGCGGTGATTCACAAGCAATTTCAGTGAACAACGCAAATCAAGTAGAAAGCAACCACGCATAGAAAAGCCAATGCGCTTTGTTCGTCCCGCCAAGCATAAGACAAATCTGTCTATTTGGTGTTCTATGCCTTTCTTGAAAGCTTATTACCAAGAGGGGCAAAGAGATTAGCAAGACTAATAGAAATGCAGAGACTGTTTGTTTAGTCTCTGACCAAAATAAGTGTAGTAGAACCACAGATTGTCCAAGAGAAGGGAGGTATGGAAAATGATTGATAGAAATAAAAAAAATAAATTACAATTAGATCCTGAAGTACTCAAGCAGCTTGGTGTTCCTGAGGAACTGCTTGAAATGGCTGCAGAAGCCGGCATTCCCTCTATTAATAACCATGCTGCAGGCGGGATGGGTGGGCGTGCCATCAACTTAACCTACGTTGATAATTATTCAACCTTGCTTCTCGTATACACCTTCCTTCTCAACTATTTGGGCAATGATTCAAATCAAAATGGTTCAAGAATTTTAAATGAGTCTCTGCTTTCCACACTGAATGCTGCGTTACAAGAACAGCAAGAGTATAGAAAAGAATTTTTAAGAGCAGTAGATCTGCTAAGAAATAATTAGCCTCCACAACCCAAAACAGGCCGATTATCCCTCCTTTTTAATATAAAGAAAACCCCCTGTAATAAAGACAGGGGGTTTTTCAGTTCATATAGCGATGAACAAGGTACATCTGTTATTTCTTAATGATGATGAGAACAATCACTATTTTTTATTTGAGAGCCTGTTTCCCCGCTCAGCAAATCTCCACCTGTTGCAAGGATCACCTCATCTGTAACGGTGTTCGAAATAGCGTTAGCAACCATTTGCAGTAATTCATTCACTTCAATTTGAGATTGTTTAAATTCCTGAACAACAGGAATTGCATCTAATTCATTTTGAAGAGCTTCAAGCTTGTCTTCAGTTTTTTTCAAGGCTTCTTTTTTACCGAAGTGCTGTAAGTTAACCGCTTGCTTTTGCAAGCCTTTTATATTTGAAATAGTTGCACGTATTTTTTCATTTTCGTTAATTTGTGCTTCTGCACGCTTAAAAAAGTCTACTTCTTCCGTTTCAGCAATCATTCGTGCAAGCTCTTTCGCTCGAGCAATAATATCATCTTTTGTATACTTTGCCATTTTACTCCACCTCTACCACATCTAATTCTTCAATCATTTCTCCGTTTAATGACCATGTTTTTGCATTAGTTATTTTTACTTTTACAATTTTTCCAATGGCTGATTTTGGCCCAATAAAGTTGACAAGTTTATTTTTTCTTGTATAACCTGCTAATACATCAGGATTGTTTTTACTTTCGCCTTCCACTAGAACTTCGACGATCTGGTCTTGATACTTTTTCATAGCTTCAGCTGAAAGTTCATTTACAAGCGCATTTAGACGCTGCAGACGCTCCTTTTTCACTTCCATTGGAACATTATCCTGCATTTTCGCAGCAGGTGTACCTTCCCTTGGAGAATAAATAAACGTATAAGCAGCCTCATAACCAACTTCACGATATAGTGAAAGTGTCTCCTCAAACTGCTCATCTGTTTCATTTGGATAACCCACAATAATATCTGTAGTAAATGTTGCGCCTGGAACAGCAACTTTGATTTTACGAATAAGCTCTAAATAATGTTCTCTTGTGTATTTACGCGCCATAATTTTAAGAACTTCATTTGATCCAGATTGAACTGGCAGATGAATATGTTCAACAAGATTTCCGCCTTTTGCCAGTACTTCAATTAAGTAATCGTCAAAATCACGGGGATGACTTGTGGTAAAACGAATACGCGGAATATCGATTTTACGAATTTCATCCATTAGATCTCCTAGACCATATTTCATATCTTCAAAGTCTTTCCCGTATGCATTTACATTTTGGCCAAGGAGGGTTATTTCTTTATAGCCTTGTGCAGCTAATTGTCTAACCTCTTGAATGATATCATCAGGACGGCGGCTGCGCTCTTTTCCACGTGTAAAAGGGACAATACAATACGTACAGAATTTATCACAGCCATACATGATATTTACCCATGCTTTAATATTCCCTTGACGAACCTTAGGAAGGTTTTCAATTACGTCCCCTTCTTTAGACCATACTTCCACAACCATTTCCTTAGACATATATGCCTCATGCAATATGTTTGGCAGGCGATGAATATTATGGGTTCCAAAGATAATATCCACTTGATTATACGTTTTCAAAATTTTGTTGACTACAGACTCTTCCTGGGACATGCATCCACATACACCTAGAAGCAGGTCTGGTTTTTCTTTTTTCAAATGCTTTAAATGGCCAAGTTCACCAAATACTTTATTCTCTGCATTCTCACGAATCGCACATGTATTTAATAATATGACATTGGCATCCTCAACAGTGTCTGTTGGTTCATAGCCTAATCCAAGAAAGATTCCTGCCATTACCTCTGTGTCATGCTCGTTCATTTGGCAGCCATACGTGCGAATATAAAATTTTCGTCCATTTCCCATTCCATGAAATTCTTGTGGAATATCAAAATCTTTATGGTAGGCTACTTCTTCTTTTCCGCGCTTCTTCGCTTCCTTTAAAGAAGGTGGTGTATATACCGCTTCAAAATATTTGCTGTAATCCTTTTCGGATTTTTTGTCCGATGGATTAGCTGTTTGCACTTGTTGACCTTCTAGTCGTTGTTTTTCATTCATTAATTTTGTCCCCTTTCCCTGTTTTGTACCTGCGAGAAAATCTATTGGAAATTCTTAAGCCTCTATAATAAAAAATATTATCGTAATTAAGATTAACTACACACATTATTATAGTATAAAGCCTTTATGAATTGAAAACAATAGAAATCCATCCATGGGACAAGTGCCTATTCTCTGTTCTTTACTCAATATAACAAATGGTATGTACCTATTCACAAATAATAATATTATACGAATTTGTCTAAATTGAACGTGACGATTATCACATCTTATAAAAGTTATTATAGAACAAATTAAAAAAACTCACATAAAAAAATAGTCCAGGAATCTACCCTGGACTACTTTAACTTTTCCTACATAAATTCATTAACAAGTTTATCAAAATGTGCTTGATCTAGAGTTAAATCTGCATGAACTAATGGAGACTCTGAATATCCAGTTAATAGTTCTTGATAAGATTTACGCTCTGTGTCTTGGTAAATCAGACCAGTTACTAAGCCATTATGCTTCATTAATGTTTGCATTGCCAGCTCTTTATTAGAAGAATCATAGCCTTCCACATCGCTCAATTTTGTTAAATTCTCTTTAAACCAGTCATATGTATTGACTTTATTATAAGTAACACATGGACTAAATACATTAATTAAAGAGAAGCCTTCATGTTTAATCCCTGCTTCAATTAATGCTGTCAAGTCCTTAAGGTCTGTTGAGAAGCTTTGTGCAACAAATGTAGCACCAGCAGTTAATGCCATTTCCATTGGAGAAATTGCTTGTTCAATCGAACCTTCAGGTGTTGACTTCGTTTTAAACCCTGTAGCCGATCTTGGTGATGTTTGACCTTTTGTTAGACCGTATATTTGGTTATCCATAACAATATAAGTGATATTTACATTTCGTCGAATCGCATGAATTGTATGGCTCATTCCAATTGCATATCCATCACCATCACCGCCAGAAGCGATAACTGTTAGGTCTCGATTAGCCATTTTTACCCCAGTTGCGATTGGAAGTGAACGACCATGGATACCGTGTAATCCATATGAATTAATATATCCTGAGATACGGCCAGAACAGCCAATTCCAGAGACAACAGCCAAGTTTTCAGGTTCTAGTCCTACATTTGCTGCAGCACGCTGGATAGCTGCCTGAACGGAGAAGTCTCCACAGCCAGGACACCAGTTTGGTTTTACACTATTACGAAAATCTTTAAATGTTGACATTTAGACCAACTCCTTGCATCTTGAATGAATTTCATGCGGCAAGAATGGATTTCCGTCGTACTTTAACATTTTAGTGATTTTTTCAATATTTCCGACGTTCATCTTCATCATATTTGCCAACTGCCCAGTCGCGTTATTTTCAACGACAACAATCTTTTTCGCAGAATTTACGAGCGGCAATAATTCATCAGACGGGAATGGGTAAATTAAACGAATATGTGCATGGTTTACTTTCAAACCATCTTTCTCCAAACGGCCCATTGCTTCTTCAATTGCTCCGCGAGTTGAGTTGAAGCCAACAATTAATAGATCTGCTTCCTCATGTGGAGCGTTTTTGTAAACAGGGGTATCAAATTTAATATTTTCTATTTTGCGGAAGCGCTTGTCCATTTGAGCATTTCGATTAAGTGCTGATTCAGACGGCTTGCCTTGTTCATCATGTTCAACACCTGTTACATGGTGAATCCCATTTTTCATTCCAGGCACCGTACGCGGAGAAACACCATCCTCGGTTACTTCATAGCGCTTAAAATACCCTTTATTTTCGATTTCAGGGAGTTCTTCCGTTACTAGCTTTCCACGGCGAATTTCAACTTTATTGTAATCAAGAGGTTCAACAGTTTGTTTACCTAATGATAACTGAAGATCAGATAAGACAATAACAGGACATTGATATTCTTCAGCAAGATTGAATGCTTCTGCTGTATCATAGAATGCTTCTTGAACCGTACTTGGAGCCATGACAATCTTTGGAATTTCCCCATGTGTCCCGTAGATCATAGCCATTAAGTCAGACTGCTCCTGCTTTGTAGGCAGACCTGTTGATGGACCCCCACGCTGTGTATCAACAATAACTAGCGGCGTTTCCGTAATACCAGATAAGCCGATCGCTTCCATTTTTAATGATAGACCAGGACCTGATGAAGCAGTTAGCGCACGCACACCACCGTAGTTTGCACCAATTGTCATTGTTACAGCAGCAATTTCATCTTCCGTTTGAATAACCGCTCCACCAACTGGTGGAAGTTTTTTGATTAAGTATTCCATAATATCTGATGCTGGAGTAATTGGGTATGCAGCCATGAAGCGGCAGCCACCTGCTAATGCACCAAGTGCAATCGCATCGTTGCCAATCATAAACATACGCTTCTTGCCGTCTGCTTTCTCAAGCTCCATTAATTCCGCGTTGCTTCCCAAATGTTCTTGCATATTATCAAAGCCTGATTTAATGGCTTCCATATTTTTTTCAACAACTTGCTGACCCTTACGTCCAAAAATTTCTTGCACAACTTCTTTAAAAACGTTAATATCTAAATTTAAGACTGCGCATGTTGCCCCTACAGCAACCATGTTTTTCATAAGGGATGTACCTAATTCCGTTGCTAATTCCGTAAATGGAACTGCAAACATCGATGCTTTAGTATCTTCTGGTTTTATTGGATTGAACTTAGCATCCGCAATAATAACTCCTTTTTCATGGAGTTCTTTGTAGTTCAAATCGATTGTTTCTTGGTCGAATGCTACCAAAATATCAAGATCGTCTGAAATGGAACGAACTTGTGTTGTGCTTACACGAATCTTATTGTTCGTATGACCGCCTTTAATACGAGATGAGAAATGGCGGTAACCATACAAGTAGTAGCCTAATCGGTTTAAGGCAATGGCAAAAATTTCACCAGTACTCTCAATACCTTCCCCTTGTTGCCCGCCAACTTTCCACGAAAGTTGATTGATCATGACTTACACCCCTTTAGATACGTTAGAAAAATATGTAAAAACAATATAATAATTGAAGTGTAGCACTCTTTCAGAAACCTTATTTGCGATATAAAGAACAACCATTTAAATAAGGATTTTGAATGGGTACTAAACGCTTTCAATTCTAGACCTAAGTCTAAAAAAAAGCAACCCTTTCATTCTAATTATTGTCGAAAATATGAATATTTTACAACTAATTAAATAATTATAGATTTACGGCTTTTTTGTTGCCTAAATCTCGAAAAAAGTTCTCACTTTATCTAAATGATAGATCTATTCGCCTTTTCTTAGTCCTTATATTTTGGATATCTGCTAAAGAAGTTTTTATGCATAAAATTCTCAACCTGTTTACTAGAATAATATTTTACCAATTCATTTATTAAATAGTCAAAGTCCTTCACATTCCTTATACCTTTAGGCAGCTTTCCATCGTTCCCATCAAAATCTGATCCAAAGCCAACATGCTCTTCTCCTCCCAGAGAACAAACATATTCAAGATGTCTTACTATATCAGACACTGTAGCCGATTTTCTGCTTGATAAAAATTCAGGAACAAAAGTAATTCCAATCACACTATTACGATCAATAAGTGCTTCTATTTGATCATTAGTTAAGTTTCGGGGGTTCGGACAAAGCGAATAACAATTAGAATGAGAAGCAAATGGAAAATCACTATACTCAATCACATCCCAAAATCCGCGTTCAGACAGGTGGGAAACATCACACCATGTTTGGGTCGTATTCAAAACACTGACTACTTTTTTGCCAAAGGCAGATAACCCTGCGCCTCTTTCCTCGAGGATCCCGTCAGCAACATAATTGCTATGATTCCATGTTAGGCCAATTGAAGTAACACCTAACCTTAGAAGCGTTTTTAATTTGATTAAGTCATTGCCTATTGCATCGCACCCTTCTAATGTTAAAATGGCACCGATTTCATCCTCAGCTAGATTATCGAGATCTAACCGATTCTTGATCAAACGTAAGTGTGGGGAAGTTTTGATTATTTTCTCATAAAAGAGCTCAATCATGTATAGCGCCGCATTAAATCGCATTTCATGATGGATAGAGTCAGGAATAAAAATGGCAAAACATTGTACTTTGATCCCCCCTGATTTCATCCCATTTAAATTGACTTCAAGTTTCTCAGAATCATTAAAATCAATACTTGAGTCCAAAAACATTTTGTAAAGCACATCACAATGGGCATCAAAAACTCTCATTTTTATACTCATCCTTCCATCTATGTTTGGACCTGTTTATTAAAAAAAGAACCCGCTTGCTTTTTTATGGCAAACAGGTCATCTTTAATTGATTGCACTTTATTCCTCTAGTATGAAAGAAACAAAAAAATTCAATTCCGTGCAACATCCCCAGCTGCATACGTAATTTACCTAGGTTCAACAATTAGTTTTATTGCGGTTCGTTCTTCCCCATCAATTTTAATATCTGTGAATGCTGGGATACAAATCAAATCCACTCCGCTAGGCGCTACAAATCCTCTTGCGATTGCTACTGCCTTTACCGCCTGGTTTAATGCACCCGCACCAATCGCTTGGATTTCGGCACCGCCTCTTTCACGCAGAACACCTGCAAGCGCACCTGCTACAGAATTAGGATTAGATTTTGCTGAAACTTTTAATATTTCCATTCCTAGCTCCTCCTTGTTTTCCCCTCCCGCGTGCCCATGACCTTTCTTAGACAGCCATGATGTTCCCAATTTGGTGTGATACTCTTTCACCTAAAAATAGGGCATGTATATCGATAATGCCTTTTCGGAAATGAACACGTCAGTATAAATCATTCCATTGCTACTATATTCAGTTCTTAAATCACATATTCCGGCTTGGACAAAATAAAGACATAAACAAATGCGAAAAGTGCCTCGATCATCGTCATATGGACTGAACCGCCACTGACAAAGTAAAGGAAACACGATGATCGATAATGATTCGATGTTTACTTCTCGTAGGTGAGAGGGAAGTCCATTAGGCTAAGGTGCTTGAGCTGGATGCATTCAACTTGTCGCAAAATTAACAACCCTCAATATTATTATTTCTTAGTAAGAATAAAAGACTGCATCCGATTACATATTATGCTATCGGATGCAGTCTTTTGTATTATGAAAAAAATGGATTGTCATCATTAATTAATATTCGATTTATTTTTTTTGCTTTTCCACTGGTTTTATCAATTTCGATAATCACAGCACTTAACTGTTTACGTCCTTCTTTTGGCACTTCAAATCGAACAGGCAAGTTTGTTAAAAACCTTTTTAACACAGCCTCTCTTTCAACGCCTAATATCCCGTCATATGGGCCAGTCATGCCAACATCTGTTAAATAGGCTGTCCCTTCTGGTAAGATCCGGCTATCAGCTGTTTGTACATGTGTGTGTGTGCCAACAACTGCAGAAACTCTCCCATCTAAATACCAGCCCATCGCTTGCTTCTCGCTCGTTGCTTCAGCATGAAAGTCAACAAAGATCGTTGACGTTCTTTTTCTTGCTTCATGTATTAATTCATCCGCTTTTTTGAATGGACAGTCAATAGAAGGCATGAACGTTCTTCCTTGCAAACTAATTACTGCAATTTCCTCTGTATTAAATTTAAGATAAACGATTCCCTTTCCTGGATTCCCTTCAGGAAAGTTTGCGGGCCTTACTAAGTATTTAGCTTGATCAATAAATTCAAAGATTTCTCTATTATCCCATGTATGATTTCCAAGAGTCACTGCCTGTGCGCCAGCTTCTAAAAATCCTCGATAAATCTTTTCCGTTATACCTTTTCCGCCTGCTGCATTTTCACCATTTATAATCGTAATTTGTGGACGATATTTCTCTTTTAGCTTTGGGACATATTCGGTAATCATCTCTCGGCCTTGTGAACCGACAACATCCCCTACAAACAAAATATTCATTGTACTGCCCTTTCTTTATATGTATTTCTTCTATACATTGTATCACAATCTCAATCTTTCCACTCTTCTTAAGAAAGCGCATGCACCTAAGTGATCGCCTTATAAAAGCAGAAGGGACGATTTTACCGAGACAGGAGACTCAATAAGCGAAATCAAATTGAATCCGACTTTTCGTAAAGTGAGAATAAGAAGCTTGATATGCTAGAAAGCTTGCGCTAAACATTCTCAAACCCCAAGTTTATACTGTCATATCTTTCTCAATAAAAATAAAGCGATGCATTTAGCATCGCCTTACTTCGCATATTCCACGGCTCTTGTTTCACGAATAACAGTTACTTTAATATGCCCTGGATAGTCAAGCTCTTCTTCAATCTTTTTACGTATATCTCTAGCTAATCGATGTGCTTCAAGATCGTCGATTTGCTCAGGTTTTACTAAAATTCGAATTTCACGTCCTGCTTGAATAGCAAAAGACTTTTCAACACCATCATAAGATTCAGAAATCTCTTCAAGCTTCTCAAGACGGCGAATATAATTTTCGAGTGTCTCTCTTCTTGCTCCAGGTCGCGCTGCTGATAATGCATCTGCTGCGGCAACAAGAACAGCAATAATTGATGTAGGTTCAGTGTCTCCATGATGGGAAGCAATACTGTTAATCACAATTGGATGTTCCTTATACTTCGTAGCAAGCTCTACCCCAATTTCAACATGGCTTCCTTCTACCTCATGATCAATCGCTTTACCAATATCGTGAAGTAAGCCGGCACGGCGTGCTAATACTTCATCTTGACCAAGTTCCGCTGCTAGCAAACCTGACAGCTGTGCGACTTCCATTGAGTGCTTAAGTACATTTTGACCATAGCTTGTCCGGAATTTAAGGCGACCAAGAATTTTAATTAAATCTGGATGGAGGCCATGAACACCAACTTCAAAAGTTGTCTGTTCTCCAATTTCGCGGATATGCTCATCCACTTCACGGCGAGCTTTGTCAACCATTTCTTCAATCCGTGCAGGATGTATACGTCCGTCCTGTACAAGTTTGTCTAAAGCTAAACGAGCTGTTTCTCGGCGAATTGGATCAAAACCAGATAATATAACAGCCTCTGGCGTATCATCAATAATGAGATCAATACCTGTTAACGTTTCTAGTGTTCGAATATTTCGACCCTCACGGCCAATTATTCGACCCTTCATCTCATCATTTGGAAGATTTACCACAGATACTGTTGTTTCAGCCACATGATCAGCAGCACAACGTTGAATTGCGAGTGACAAGATATCCTTCGCTTTCTTATCTGCTTCTTCTTTCGCACGAATTTCGCCCTCTTTTATCATTATCGCGACATCATGAGCTACTTCCTGCTCGACTCGCTCCAAAATGATGGACTTCGCCTCTTCACGAGTTAAGCCCGAGATGCGTTCCAGCTCTGCTTTTTGTGCACGTACCATCTCGTCCACTTTGCTTTCCATCTCTTCAATATGCTGTTGTCTTTTGTTAAGAGAATCGTCCCTCTTCTCTAAAAGTGTTTCACGTTTATCTAACGTTTCATCTTTGCGATCAAGATTTTCTTCCTTTTGCAGTAAACGATTTTCTTGTTTTTGTAATTCATTTCTTCGATCACGAATCTCACGCTCTGCCTCTGTACGAAGCTTATGAATTTCATCCTTCGCTTCAATTAGAGCTTCTTTCTTTATAGCATCCGCTTCTCGCTTTGATTCTTCTAAAATCTGCTCTGCAGCATCTTTAGCTCCTGCAACTTTTGCCTGAGCAATGGACTTACAAACAAAATAACTAACAACCGCACCAACGAATAGGCCAAGCAAACTGGAGATGATGATTGCTGTAAATAGTTCCATCATTTCACCTCCTCTTGCTATGAACTTTTTGTGTTACGTCTTTAAAGTGTTGGCATGTATATTGAAATACAACATACAGCACTAAGGCTTTTCAACGTTTTTCATATCATCATAAAATGTAAAATATACATTTTTAATTGTAAAGCTGTGGTATTTCATTGTCAAGGCTTACTCTGATAGACACTCATGTTATTTATCCTCCATTTTAAAAAAAGCAAAGCTCGCAGCTTTGCTTTTTTCACCACTATATCAATCAATTAGTTGAAGTTCCTCTTGTTCATCATCACCGCTTACAACATGCTCCCCATCGAGTCCATAATGATCACGGATTTGTGTTTGAATTTGTTTACGGATTTCAGGATTTTCTTTCAAGAAGAGCTTGGCATTTTCTCGACCTTGACCAACGCGCTCATCATTGAAGGAATACCATGAACCACTTTTTTGAACAATGTCCAGCTCAGAGCCTATATCAATAATTTCGCCTTCCCTTGAAATACCTTCTCCATACATAATATCAACCTCCGCTACACGGAATGGAGGTGCAACTTTATTTTTCACAACTTTAATTTTTGTTTTGTTACCTACAATATCTTGACCTTGCTTTATCGCTTCAGCACGGCGCACTTCAAGACGGACAGTTGAGTAAAACTTCAACGCGCGTCCTCCTGGAGTTGTCTCTGGATTCCCGAACATAACTCCAACTTTTTCACGGATTTGGTTTATGAAAATAGCAATTGTTTTTGATTTATTGATTGCGCCTGATAGTTTACGAAGGGCTTGGGACATTAGACGTGCTTGTAATCCGACATGCGAGTCTCCCATTTCCCCTTCTATTTCTGCCTTAGGTACGAGCGCGGCAACAGAATCAATGACAAGAATATCAACTGCACCACTTCTTACAAGCGCTTCAGCAATCTCTAAAGCTTGCTCTCCCGTATCTGGCTGTGAAAGCAATAATTCATCAATATTAACTCCCAGCTTTTGCGCATAAACTGGATCAAGTGCGTGTTCTGCATCGATAAATGCTGCCTGCCCGCCAGCTGCTTGTACCTCTGCAATTGCATGCAGGGCAACAGTTGTTTTACCTGAGCTTTCTGGGCCGTATGTTTCAATAATACGCCCTCTAGGATACCCGCCAACCCCAAGTGCTATATCCAGCGCCAATGATCCGCTTGGAATTGTAGAAATTTTCCGGTCTGTTTGCTCTCCAAGCTTCATAATTGAACCTTTACCAAATTGTTTCTCTATTTGTTTTAACGCCATTTCTAGTGCTGCCTGACGATCACTCATTCATACTTCCTCCTCTTCAACATTCAAAAAGTCTAAGTTTTGCTCTCGTTCAAAACCTAACTCTACTATAACCGTTTTCTTATCTTTTGTCGAGAAAAAAAGCGAACATCCATTCTTCTTTTTTTAATGTCTATTCTTTCATAAAATGAAAGAATAGACTGAGAGAAATGATATTTTCAAAGCATATGACTTTGAGAAAAGCAGAAACTGACGATAATTTAAAAAAATCAGAATGCACTATTTAGCATTCTGACTTCCATTTAATCTCTTTATTAAAAAGTGGCATCCATACTTTACACTTCTAACCCGGATGGCATCTCTCGTTCCGCCAAAATTCAGCTTTTCAACTTGAACTGGCTCATCTTTTATAGAAATACCAATGTACACGGTCCCTACAGGCTTACCTTCTAATTCATCCGGACCCGCAACCCCTGTAAAGCTAATGCCAATATCTGCGTTCATTAGGGAAGCAACATTTTTTGCTAGCTCTCGCGCACATTGCTCGCTAACGACTCCATTTTCAGCAATTGTAGTTTTCTGAACGTTTAGCACATTTTCTTTCACTTCATTTGTATAGCAAACAACTCCGCCTTTAAGAAGCTCTCCTGCCCCTGGTATTGCTGTAAACACCTGCTGGAACATTCCTCCTGTGAGACTCTCAGCGCAAGCAATCGTCAGCTTTTTATCCTTAATAAATTTAATTAACTCATGCATTAAGGATGTTTCATCATAACCATAAAAGTATTCACCGACTCGAGAAAGAATTTGTTTTTCAGTCTCATCCAGCAGTCTTAAAGCCGTATCCATTTGTTTATGTTTAGCTGTTAACCGAAGAGTTACTTCCCCATCCGATGCAAGTGGCGCGATTGTCGGATTTGTTTGAGCATCAATTAAATCTTCAATTTCTGTTTCGAGCATTGCCTCTCCAATGCCAAAAAACCTTAAAACTCGGGAAAGAATCACATCTTCCTCTTGAAGCAGTGACCGAAGAACTGGGTAGCCATATTTCAAAAACATCGGTTCCATTTCTTTTGGTGGTCCTGGAAGCAGCATATAGGCATGGCTTCCACCCTCCAGCAGCATTCCAGGAGCCATCCCATGCTCATTCGGCAAAATATGCGAATCCTCTAAAACAATTGCCTGCTTCTTATTATTTTCTGTCATCTGGCGATTCGTGCGCTCAAAGTAAAGTTCAATCGATTGAAGAGCCTCATTATTCATAATCAGTCTTTTATTTACGTGCTTTGCAATCGTTTCCTTTGTTAGGTCATCTTTTGTAGGTCCTAATCCTCCAGTGAATATTAGAAGATTCGAACGCTCCTCAGCTATTTTAATTACTGCTTTAAGGCGATCAGGATTATCACCAACACAAGTATGGTAAAAAACATTAATCCCTAAATCAGCAAGCTGCCTGGACAAAAAACGAGCATTTGTATTTACAATTTGTCCTAACAAAAGTTCAGAACCAACTGCGATTATTTCTGCATTCATGTAAACGCCACCTTGTTTGTATAGGATGAAAAAAGAAAATAATTATTTTGAATTGACAAAGGCACCCTTATTCTTTGCAAAATAATCCCAGCCAGACCAGATTGTAAAGACGAGCGCTACCCAAAGAGCAATATCTGCAAAAGGAATCGAAAGCATTTCAAAAATTATATTATGCAGTAATAAAGCAGAAATAGCGACAATTTGTGTCCATGTTTTGATTTTTCCTAATTGATTGGCTGCTACCACTTCTCCCCCGCCTGCAAGAATAAGCCGTAAACCAGTTACTGCAAATTCTCGGCTTATAATAATAATTACGATCCAAGAGGCAGCGTAGCCAAGCTCAACTAGAACAATTAATGCTGCAGAAACGAGGAGCTTGTCAGCAAGCGGATCAAGAAACTTTCCTAGGTTCGTAACAAGATTATATTTCCTTGCAAAATGTCCATCCACCCAGTCAGTTGCAGAAGCAACTATAAAAATGAGTGCTCCTACTAAATGTGTAACAGGAAGTGTAGCACCTAGGATGGTAAGCTCTCCCCAAGAGAAAGGAACAAGCATAATAATTAAAAATAATGGAATTAAAAAGATTCGAGAAATAGTAATTTTATTTGGCAAATTCATGATTTTACCTCCAATATAGTAATAACGCGAAAAATAGTCATCAGATGATGACTATTCGTTGTTCGGTAAGTAGCGAATGGTTATATTCTGCGTAACCGATTGACTCGGAGGAATAGCATACTCAACTTTTTCATCATTTACATAAATCTCAGTTTCTGTCGATTTACCAATGACAATAACAGCTTCAATTTCCCTAGAAAAATCAATTACCTGACTTTCATTTTCGCCCTTTTTCAACGTACCAGAGAAAAAGGAAGTTCCTTTTCCATTTAAAATATTGACCCATGTTTCTCCAGTAGAAACTACCTTCAATTCAAAGCGGTCTGTATTTTTCAATTCATATACAGTTTTTTTGCCGCTTGATTGAGCAACAGTGACCTCTTGTTTAGGAGCTTCAATCTCTTCCTCTGCGGTCTCTTCTTCATTCGTTTGATCGTCCTGCTTTACTGAATCTTCACCAGTAGCTTTCTCTTTATCAGTATCTTTCGCAAAATCATCTGATTCCTCAATACGTACGGGTTCCTTTCCGCTGTTCTCAACGGAATCCTTCGTATTTCCTCCATCATTTGAATTTTGAAAAAAAGCATAAGCGGCAGCTAGTGCCCCAACAACAAAAATAGCAATTAATATTTTCGGAAGAATATCAAAAACCTTTGACCTTCCAGTAGAAACATTCTGTCTTGATTGTACACGTGAAAGCTTTTCTGGAATATCTTCATTTATCGTGGAAGGAATATCACTTTTAAACTCTTCAAAAATTTCCTCCGGTTCTATTCCAACAGCTTCCGCGTATTGCTTAATAAACGCCCTAACATAAAACTTTCCAGGCATCATACTATAATTGCCTTCTTCAATACCAATTAAATATCGCTTTTGTATCTTTGTTACTGCCTGCAGGTCATCAAGGCTCATGTTTTTAGCCAACCGAGCCTCTTTCAGTCGATTCCCGAGTTCTGTCAATTCACAACACCTTCCAAGTCACTTAAAAATCAAATCCGCCAAATTCAGAATCAGAAAACATCTTATTTTCATTTACAATGTCATATTTTATTTCTTCCTCTGGGTCATGACGAAGCTCAATAATATAATCGAAGTCATCGATTGAATATTGAGTGTTTTCTACAAAAATATCTGGATGCTCAACCACTTTTATTGCGGGAAGACTCATTATTTCACGGACAAGCTGCCAATGCTTTTCATTTGCTCTTCTAGATGACACAATTCCATCGATAATGAATAGATTGTTTTCGTTATATTCATCATGAATGAGCTGATTACGTATCGTTTGTTTTAAAAGAGTCGAAGAAACAAATAACCATCGCTTATTTGCACAAACACTTGAAGCAACAATTGATTCTGTTTTTCCTACTCGAGGCATTCCCCGGATTCCTATTAGCTTGTGCCCTTCCTGCTTAAATAATTCTGCCATAAAGTCAACTAATAATCCAAGCTCGTCCCTTACAAACCTAAACGTCTTCTTATCATCTGCATCTTGTTGTATGTATCTTCCATGACGAACAGCTAATCGGTCTCTTAATTTTGGAACACGCAGCTTAATTAGTTTTATTGTATCCATCGTATGTAAAATTGACTCTAACCGAACAATTTGTTCATAGTTTTTCGCTAAAATTAACAAGCCTCTTCGGCCCTGTTCCACACCATTAATCGTTACAATATTAATCGAGAGCATTCCGAGAAGGGAAGAAATATCACCAAGCAACCCCGGACGGTTCTTTGTTATTTCATATTCTAAATACCATTCTGTTTTACTCATAAAGACCTCCTTTTACCGTTGCTATACGATTTCTCTTACCTTCTATATCATAAATGATTTTACTTAAAGATGAAAGGATAAACCTATGCAAAAAATGCCATTAGCCATTTTTCGAAAAATTAAAAAAGAGAGGACCTTTCCTCTCTTTTTTAAACAATTTATTTATGTGTCCCATTATCCTCTACAAGCTTTACCATCATGCTAGCAATGGCTTCCTGCTCATCCTTGTTCGCAACAGACCAAAGATCTGAGAGGATTTTTTCCTGTTCATTTTTTGGTTCTACTTGTTTTGCTAAGTAATCACCAATCTGGTAAGCAAGGTTATTAACCGTGTCTTTACTCATCCCCTGCTGCTGTCCCTGATCGAGACGATCACCAAGAAAGTCTTTCCACTGCTGCCAATTATCAAGCACAGACATGATATTATCCTCCTTTAAAACAATGTTGTACACCATTGTACATAGTTATTTTGGATTTCAGAAAGACAAAATATGCATGTAATTTATTGACTATTCATTGAACAACTTTATGTATGCCAGCCACCGTTTACTGCAAGAACCTGACCAGTAATATAAGAAGCCTGATCAGAAAGCAAAAATGAAACAGCATCTGCAATATTTGCTGGTGAAGCCAGCCTTCCCATCGGTATTTCATTTTTCAATTCCTCAAGCTCTTCAAACGAAAAACCATCAAGCATTGCTGTCTGTACGGCCCCAGGAGCCACTGCATTTACTCGAATTCCATTAAAAGCAACTTCCTTGCTTAACGCTTTTACAAACGCAATTTGCGCCCCTTTAACCGTTGAATATGCTACTTCACACGCAGCACCCGTCTGCCCCCAAATTGAGGAAATGACCACTACATTCCCTCCTCTCTTAGAAAGCAGCTTGGGTAAAAGTTCTTTAGTTAGCATAAGCGGTGTTCTTACATGGATATTGATTAATGTATCCGCCTGTTCTTCGTCCAATTCGTGCAGGAGGCCAGAATGGCTAGTGCCGCTGTTATGAACAACTGCATCAAGAGAAAATATATTTTTCACTACTTTTTTATACCCTTTAGTTGTCGTAAGATCTGCTTGAATTGGGATATATTCCCCTCCAAAAAACTGCAATTGCTCTAAGAGCTGTTCGATTGCCTTTTTATTTTCATTGTAATGTAAATATAAAGAATAACCTTGCTCAGCTAGTCTAATTGCAGTTGCTCCTCCAATCCCCCCGCTTGCACCAGTAATTAGCACGAACTTTTTCATTTTTTCTACACCCATTTCCTTGAACAGAAGAAAGCGCCACTATAACGGCGCTTCTTCATTCTTATCTTCTCATTTATTTTTTTGGCACAACTTGACATACCGTGAATTGTTCTTCTCCTATTAGCTCATTTGCAGCCAGCTCTATATCTGCTATAGTAATGCTTTCAAGTGTTGGCACAACTTCGAATAAATCCATGTCATTAAACGCATATCTTGTAAACTGATTGGCAATATATTCAGGTGAATTAACGGCACGTAAAAATGCACCGATTTTCTTCTTTTTTGTCCGTTCGATGCTTTCATCAGTAATTGTTCCCTTTGCTTCCAAAAGAATCTTTTTTATCGTGTCTGCAAGACGGTCGGGATTACTTGTATCCCCGCCAACCATCGCAAATCCAAACCCATTCTCCTCCGTGTAATCAAATGAAAATGTTTCATCAATAAGCCCTTCATTGTATAAAGCACTATAATGCTCGGAGCTCTTTCCAAATAATATATCAAGCATCACATTCAAGCTTAATTCCTTCTTTAGCATTTCTTTGCCAGATTGAGTAACGTTACGTGCTTTTATCCCCACTAAGCATTTAGAGGTTTGCACATTCATTTGAAGTACCTGCTTTTTCTGGGCAACTGCTACTGGCTCATCTTCAAATTTCCGTTTGATTTCTGGCAGCTCTTTATACTCCTTGTGATCCTGATTATCCTTTACCATCTTCATAACTTGTTCCTGATCAACAGGACCAACAATGAACAATAACATATTGCTCGGATGATAAAACGTTTCATAGCACTCATATAGCATATCCTTTGTTATATGAGAAATCGATTCAATTGTGCCAGCAATATCAATTTTCACTGGGTGGTTCTCATACATATTTTGGATTAACCCAAAATACAGGCGCCAATCCGGATTATCATCATACATCGTAATTTCTTGACCGATAATCCCTTTTTCCTTTTCAACTGTTTTTTCAGTAAAATACGGTGCTTGAACAAAATCAATTAATGTTTCAAGATTTTGTTCCACATTAGATGTACTAGAGAACAAATAAGCAGTTCTTGTAAAAGAGGTAAATGCATTTGCTGATGCTCCTTGTTTGCTAAATTGCTGAAATACGTCGCCATCTTCTTTCTCAAAAAGCTTATGTTCTAAAAAGTGAGCGATTCCATCTGGCACCTTTACATAGTCATCTTTTCCCGGCGGAAGAAAATGATTGTCTATCGATCCATACTTCGTTGTGAATGTTGCATATGTTTTATTGAATCCATGTTTCGGAAGGATATACACATCAAGCCCATTATTTAACTTTTCATAATATAATTGTTCATGCAACTGATCAAACGTTATTTTTTCCATTATTTAACATCCCCCTTCCCTGTCAAAAAGTAAATAGTATCTAAATTTATCTTATTTGCAACGGCAATAATATCTTCCTTTGTCACATGATCCATTTTTTCCATCCATTCATCGAGGGAGATATCTTTCTTTGAAACAACATTATGATATAGAATTTCAACTATTCCTCGTGAGGTGTCAACTGTTTCAAGCAGTTGATTTTTAATCACCGCTTTCGTTTGCACGATCTCCTCTTCTGAGAAATCCCCACTTTTCATCGCATCCATTTGTTCATTAATAATTCGAATGGCTTGATCGTAATTTTTATTATCAATTCCCGACATGACCATCATTAATCCTTTATGACTTTCAAGTCTGCTTGTTACATAATAAGCAAGGCTTGCTTTTTCTCTTACATTAAGAAATAACTTTGAATGTGAGAATCCTCCAAAAATTCCATTAAACACTTGAAGAGCATAATAATCCTCATCCCCGTATTTGATATTTGTCCGGTAGCCAATATTTAGTTTCCCTTGTTTTACATCCTGTTCTTCAATTACTTCATGGAAATTGTTTTTCTGTTTATATTTATCCGAATCAATGAGTTGAGGTGTCCGTTCTGAAAATTGGAATCGCTCTTCAGCCAGCCCAACTACTTCTTCTTCCGTTACATCTCCAACTATATAAAGATCAAGTTCATCCGTCTTCATTGCATTTTGGTAATATTCATATAAGCTTTCTGCTGTAATAGAATCTACATTGTTCATATCCCCATGAACATGGAGGGAATAAGGTTCCTCCTTACACATTTCCTGAACCAATCGATAATTGGAATAACGCATTTTATCGTCATAAACGGATTGTATTCTTTGCTTCAATGTTCTTTTTTCATTTTCTACCGTTTCTTTATGGAAAGCACCTTCTCTTACATTTGGTCTCATTAATAAACCTGCCAAAAACTCGATAGCCTTTTTTAAAAGGGGCGTTGGGTCGGATAAAAACTTTTCATTGGCAACTTCCATCGACAAACTTATAATATGGAACTCGCCTTTTTTGGCCAAATCCACAAATAAACTCCCACCATATAGTTCATCTAAATAGGATCGCAGCTTTCCTGTTGTCGGGAACTCTTCGCTGCTGCTCTGTAATACATAGGGTAAAAGTGCCCGTAAAGTAACATCTTCTTTCTTTAACGGTGCTTTCATTTTCCAAACGATCGTATTGGTTTTATACTTTTCGGTCTTTACAATATGAACTTTATAACCAGCCATTGGTTTAACTGTTTCTGAAATAATATTCATATGACGTCCTCCTAATCGTTTTTATGTATCTCGTCCAAGATTTATTTTCTGCAAACACCTTTAAATTAAATCATATTCTAACTATAACTTGCCCTATTTCTTCTTTTCAAGTTATTGACACAATAGTATGTTCACAGACGCAAATTAGATATAAGTGTACTCCAGCCCCAGGTTATGCAAAGGTATCCCATGAACCCCTCGTCTTGAGTTTTTCATGGAATACATAGCAAGAAAGATCCATTTTGAATAAATATACGAGCGTTTTCAAATATATAGATAAATGTTCAGGATTTGAAATTATTCCCTAAATAATGCTGGAAAATGACTAAATATTTTATTAAAATAATATATTGTGTTCATTATCCTGATATGTTATTTTATTAAAGCAATATATCAATTGGGTCCGAGAGGTGGCAGTTTTTTTAAAATATTATATCTAAATAATAATTTTCAGAATAATTGATTTTATCAAGGGGAAATTAGTAGAAAGGGGTAGTAGTTGTGAATCAAAAGATTTCAACTTCTTATATTATTGTTTTAGGGTTAATGCTATTTGCATTATTTTTTGGAGCGGGCAATTTAATATTCCCAATTATGATGGGCCAGGAGGCAGGAGCTAATATCTGGGTAGCTATGGCTGGATTTGTCATTACTGGTATAGGATTACCTATATTAACTGTTATCTCTCTAGGTTATTCTGGGGAAAGTGATATTCAATCATTAGCAAATAGAGTCCATCCATGGTTTGGGTTAATATTCTCTATTATTTTATACTTAGCTATCGGACCTTTATTTGCTATACCAAGAGCAGGAACGGTATCCTTTGAAATTGGTATTCGTCCATTAATCCCAGAATCTTGGGATACGATGGGGCTGTTTATTTTCTCGATTCTTTTCTTTTTAGTTGCAACATTACTTTCACTTAATTCTTCAAAAATTGTTGACATCTTAGGTAAATATTTAACACCAATAAAAATAAGCTTTTTGTCTATTTTAGTCATTGTAGCTATTTTTAAACCACTAGGTGTTCTTCAGAAACCTATCGGTGAATACACAAACAATTCATTCTTCAGTGGTTTTTCAGAAGGATATTTAACAATGGATGTTTTAGCAGCTTTCGTATTTGGTATTATTATTATCAATTCGCTTCGCTCTAAAGGGGTCGAATCAGGTAAAGTGATTTTGGTATCTACACTGAAGGCTGGTTTAATTGCTGCAATTCTTTTAGCATTCTTTTATAGTGCTTTGGCATATATGGGAGCAAGCAGTGTTTCGAAATTAGGTATTTTAGATAATGGCGGCTCAGTTTTAGCTGGGGTAGCTAATCTCTACTTTGGATCTTTTGGCGGTGTCATACTTGGCGCTCTCATCACTATGGCATGTATGACTACCAGTGTTGGTCTAATCAGTTCTTGTGCCACCTATTTCAATAAAATTTTGCCTAAAGTTTCTTATCGCAGTTTTGTTATCATCTTTGCCATCTTTAGTACGGCTGTTGCTAACTTCGGATTAAGTCATTTGATTTCAATTTCAGCACCGGTATTAACAGCCATATATCCATTAGCAATTGTATTATTGTTATTAACTTTCTTCCACAATACATTTAACGGGAAGAAGATCGTTTATCAATTAAGTATGTTATTCACGTTTATCGTAAGCGTATTTGATGGATTAAATGCAGCTGGATTTGGAATAAAGCCAGTTGATCAATTATTTTCTTCTATCCTTCCATTATATGAAGTTGGATTAGGCTGGCTATTACCTGCGGTTATAGGGGTAATACTTGGTATTATTATAGGTTTATTTAATCCAATGGGAAAAGAAAAAGAGGAAGAACAATTAATTTAATAGCAATTAAAAGGCAGCCACAAGAGATTAAAGAGCATTCTTTAATCTTTTGTGGCTTTTCATTTTGAAAGGTTGGTTAAAATTTTCTTTTCTTAAAACTACAAGTCACTTCACTCTTTTATTTTGTTTGTACATTACCATACTAAATGGATTACTGGAATAATTAACATTTTGATATATCAAAGGTAGCGAAAAGCTGCCTTTTTCTCTTTAAATCAAGCATCTCTCTTTATTCAAAATTGACTCGATTATGGATAAGTGCAAATCCTGCAATCATATCAAAAAAAAGACCCACTCTTCATAATAGAGTTAGGTCTTTCATACTTTTTAACGGTTTCCTTTAATATATGGGACTCCAGATGCTTTTGGTGCGTCAGCACGGCCGATAAAGCCAGTTAACGCAAGAATTGTTAGCACATATGGAGCAATTAGTAAATACACATTTGGTATATTCTCAAGGAACGGCAAGCTTGAACCAATAATACTTAAGCTTTGAGCAAAACCAAAGAATAATGCCGCACCCATCGCACCAAGCGGATGCCATTTACCGAAGATCATTGCTGCTAGTGCCATGAACCCTTGTCCACTAATTGTTGCATGGCTGAAATCAGAAGTAATTGATTGTGCATAAATTCCACCGCCAATTCCACCAAGTGCTCCAGATAGAATAACAGCGATATAACGAATTTTCGTTACATTGATTCCCATAGTATCAGCAGCCATCGGATGTTCACCGACAGAACGAAGTCTTAAACCAAATGGTGTTTTGAAAATCACATACCATGCAATAAATGCAATAATTATTGCTACATAAGACGTATAGTATGTGTTAGAGAAAAATATCTTTCCTAAAATCGGTATATCACTAAGGATTGGAATATCTACTTTACTGAAACCTTTTTGAATGATATCAGTTTGACCTTTATCGTACATAAATTTCACAAGAAACAATGATACCCCTACTGCTAATAAGTTAATAGCTACCCCGGAGACTGTTTGGTCTGCTCTAAATGTAATAGAGGCAACTGCATGAATAACAGAGAATAGGCCGCCTACAACCATTGCTGCCACTAAGGACACCCAAGGAGTCATATCCCCAAACACATCAGCAAATGTTAAGTTAAAGACGATTGCAGTGAATGCGCCAATAACCATTAAACCTTCGAGTCCAATGTTAACCACACCGGAGCGCTCTGAAAAGGTACCGCCAAGTGCAGTAAAAATAAGCGGTGCAGCCCACAGCATAGTTGACGGGATAACAATTGATAGTATATCCATTAAGCTCACTTACTTCGCCCCCTTTTTGCCGATACGATCAATAAAGATTCGGATCATATAACTTGCAGCTACAAAGAAAACGATTAACGCAATAATTATATCAACAAGTTCATTTGGTACACCTGCTTCAAGCGGCATGTTTAGCGCTCCTACTTTTAAAGAACCAAATAAGACAGCAGCTAAAATAATCCCGATAGGTGTATTTCCACCAAGTAATGCTACGGCGATACCATCAAAGCCGACACCTGTAAAGCCACCTCTTATAGATGCGTAGCCAAATGTACCTAGACCTTCCATCGCACCAGCAAGACCAGCAAAAGCTCCAGAAATAACCATTGATAAAATAATATTTGATTTTACACTCATTCCCGCATATTCTGATGCATGCTGATTAAAACCAACTGCTTTCAATTCATAGCCTCTAGAAGTTTTTTCTAAAATAAACCACATAATAAATACACATATAAGTGCAACAATAATTCCCCAATGCAGACGAGAATAGTCTGTCAGACCTTCTAGAAACGGGGAACGAAGAGAAGCTGACGGGAAAACATCTGCTGTCCGGTCACTCTTTTCTGAAAGGACAGTGCGGATAATATAGTTTGCTACATGTAATGCAATATAGTTCATCATAATCGTAACAATTACTTCGTGAACGCGAAACTTCGCTTTTAAAAGGCCAGGTATAAATGCCCATAGTGCACCGGCAGCGGCAGCTGCTAACACAGCTAATGGAAGGTGGATGAATTTAGGTAATTCAAACGCGACTCCAACCCATACTGCCGCAAGCCACCCAACAATTAATTGACCCTCTACTCCAATATTGAAAAGGCCTGTTTTAAAGGCAAATCCAACAGCAAGCCCTGCAAGAATATATGGGGTAACCTGCCGAATTGTTTCACCAGTATAATATATATCACCAAATGCTCCATCCCAAAGAGCAATAAATGCTGCACCAGCATCATAGCCAGTTATTAACATGATAATCGTACCGACAATGATTCCTAATAATACGGCAAGAATCGGCACGATAATATTTTTCATGCGACTAGACATCTGTTATTCACCTGCTTCCTTCCGTTTAGAACCGGCCATTAATAACCCTAATTCTTGTTCTGTCGTTTCCTTCGGATCAACAATCGCAACGATTTGTCCTTCATAGATTACGGCAATGCGATCACTTACATTCATTACTTCATCAAGTTCAAATGATAGTAATAGAACCGCTTTTCCATTATCACGCTGTTCAATTAGGCGCTTATGAATAAATTCAATCGCCCCGACATCAAGACCTCGAGTAGGCTGTGCTGCAATAAGCAGATCTGGATTTCGATCAACTTCACGGCCGATAATAGCCTTTTGCTGATTACCACCCGATAAAGCCCGTGCGGGTGTAAATTCACTTGGAGTACGGACATCAAACTCATCTATTAAGCCTTTTGCTTTTTTGTAGATTTCTTTATAGTTCAGTATTCCGCCATTTGAATATGGTTTTTGATAATACGTTTGAAGGACCATATTTTCCCCAATTGGAAAATCAAGAACAAGTCCATGTTTATGACGGTCCTGCGGAATATGCCCTACACCAGATTCAGTTACCTTTCTTGGTGAAAAATTGCGAATTTCCTTTCCATTTAACAGGATTGAACCGCTTTCAGACTTTCTTAGGCCTGTGATTGCTTCAAGCAATTCGGTTTGGCCATTGCCATCTACCCCTGCTATGCCCACTATCTCTCCTGCTCTGATTGTGAGATCTAAGCCATTAATTGCTGGCAGCCCGCGGGCATCCTTTACTCTTAAATCTTGAATTTGAAGCACTTCCTGTTTGGGACTTGCTTCAATTTTTTCTGTTTTAAATGTAACTTCACGGCCAACCATTAAGCTAGCTAAATCATTAGGATTTGTTTCACTAACATTAACCGTCCCGATGCCTACGCCTTTTCGAATAACTGTTACACGATCACAAACTTCCATTATTTCTTTCAGCTTGTGTGTGATTAATATGATCGATTTTCCCTCTTTAATCAGGGTCTTCATGATTTGAATAAGTTCATGAATCTCCTGCGGAGTGAGTACAGCTGTTGGTTCATCAAAAATTAGGATCTCTGCCCCACGGTATAGTGTTTTCAAAATTTCCACACGCTGCTGCATCCCAACAGAAATATCTTGAATTTTTGCGCGCGGATCAACAGCTAAACCGTATTTCTCGGAAATCTCACTAACCTTTTTTTCCGCTGTTTTAATATCAATTTTTCCGCCTTTTGTAATCTCACTTCCAAGGATTATATTTTCTGTAACCGTAAACGGATCAACTAGCATAAAGTGTTGATGCACCATTCCAATTCCTAGATCATTGGCAATATTCGGATTGGTAATTTTTACAGACTTGCCTTTTACTTTGATTTCTCCCTGTTCAGGCTGATAAAGTCCAAAAAGGACGTTCATAAGTGTAGATTTCCCTGCACCGTTTTCACCAAGCAAAGCATGGATTTCACCCTTTTTCACTTGCAGCGTAATGTTATCATTCGCTACAATCCCAGGAAATTCCTTGCGAATACCCAGCATTTCAATAACGTAATCCATTTTTTCACTCCTTTAAAAATAAGGAAATTTTTAGTAGTAAGAGGTCAGACTTTATAAACTGAAAAAATAAACTATAGAAATAAATTCTATAACTATTTAAATCACAATTAGTCTATAGTTGATAAACCTAAGTGAAAAGTTGAATGGCTTCAACGTTTCAATTAAATTACCAAAATAGAAACTGAAATATAATCGCTTAAAAAAGGAATAAGGGGTCCGTCCTGCAACCCACTTATTCCATTTTTATTATAAGTATTATTATTCTGCTTTGAAATTAGCTAGCTCATCTAAAGTACCAGGAACAGTGATATCACCATTCTTGATTTTATCTGTCCATTCTTTTACAGCAGTTTCGATATCTGCTTTTGTTGTTACTTCTTCATTAATTGGAGCTAAGCTAACACCATCTTCAGCTAAACCATAAACAATTGTTTCTCCGCCAGGGAAGTTACCTTCCATTGACTTTTTAGAAATATCTTGTACTGCATGAGAAACACCCTTCATTGCAGATGTAATGATTACATTATGTTCTTTGCCGTCGATTTCAACTACACCTTCGCCGGATTGGTCAGAGTCAACACCAATTGCCCAAATTTCTCTTTTTGGATCTTTCTTCTTAAGATCTTTTGCTTCTGTAAATAATCCGTTACCAGTACCGCCAGCAGCGTGGAAAATTACATCAGCACCAGAAGAATACATTTGTGCAGCAGTTGCTTTACCTAAGTCAGCTTTATCGAATGCTCCTGTATAATGAACATCCACTTTAATGTCAGGATTTACAGCTTGGATACCTGCTAAGAAACCTGCTTCGAAACGCTCAATAACTGGGCTTTCCATTCCGCCGATAAAACCAATATGATTTGTTTTTGTAGTTTTTGCAGCAGCAACTCCAGCAAGGAATGCAGCTTCTTGCTCTTTAAATAATACGCTTACAACGTTTGGCTGTTCAACTACATCATCAATGATTCCGAAGTGAACGTCTTTTTGTTGCTTCGCAATTGTATCAACGTCAGCTTTTAATTTAAAACCGATTCCGAAAATTAAAGAGAAATCTTCACGAGCAAGCTTATTTAAGTTTGTCGCATAGTCTGCGTCTGATTTAGATTGAAGGTAGTCATATCCGCCTTTTCCTTGCTCAAGTCCATTTTCAGAACCGAAAGCTTTAAGACCTTCCCAAGCAGATTGGTTAAATGACTTATCATCAACACCGCCAACATCTGTTACCATTGCAACTGAGAACTTGCTTTCTTTGTCTCCGCCGTCCTTAGCTGTACCTTCATCCTTTTTGTCACCATTTCCACATGCACCTAAAATCGTTCCAGCTGCTAGTGCAAGTGACAAGACTAGACCAAATTTGCGTTTCTTCAAGGTATGTACCCCCTATTATTTTTTTACCCGATAGTAGAAATTATTATAGGTACGATCGTTTTAATTCCATTAAACCCCTATCTTTTATACTCTTTTTCTAAGGACTTGGAAGCTAAACTTATCGGCTCTAAAATAATTGACTGAATAAAGAATCGGCTCGTCCATTTCGTCGAAATGCATTTGCTTTAATACAAGTAATGCAGTTTCAGGATCACATTCGAGGATTGGCGAAACTTTTTCGTGGTAGCCAATGGGTTCAATCGAAGCAACCGCATATGCAATTCTCCGGCTAGTTCCATTTTCAAGCATATTGAAAATGGATTCTTGCTCGTGAGAAAAAGTACCAGTTAGTATTTTATCAGGAACTTTATCAATACAATACACGACTGGTTCACCATTAGCGGTTCTAACCCTTTCAATCACCACAATTTCTTCATCCATCGTACATGAGAAACGGCGTATATCCTCTTCTGTCGGTCCTATTGTTGATGAACTCAAGAAAATAGTCCCAGGCTTCATCCCTGCTTGTAATATCATGTCAGTAACGCTGCTTAGCTGTTCAATACCTGAAGTAAACAATGGCTTTGCATTTACAAATGTACCAACTCCGTGTCGCCGAATGATAACGTTTTCTTCTTCGAGAATACGAAGAGCTTCCCGGAGTGTCGCTCGGCTTACACCAAGCTGCTTTGCAAGATCAAATTCAGAAGGAAGTTTCTCTCTTTCCTTATAAATTCCATTTTCGATATCTTGCTTTAAGTGGTCAATCACTTGTAAATATAAATGCCGGTTATCTGACTTAATAGACATGCAGTGTTCCTCCAACCAATTTTCGTAAAGGACATCAGACCTCTGATGTTCAATCATTCCTACTAATCGAAAATACTATAACACTTTTTACCTAATAATGAAATAGTATTTTCAAAAATGACTTAAAAAGGTGATTAAATTATCACTCCCATTTTCAGTTGCATAATCAAAAAACAAAGAATGCCTTGAAAACGGTGTCATCGGGATTACACCTTATTTTTCACTACGCTAAACCTATTTATTAAATGAATATTTCTCTTTTATTTTCTTTAGATATTCTCATTAAAATTATCCCGTTTTTCATTATGTTAATTAGTATAGCATAAAAAAAGGCCTATCTAATGATAGACCATTTTTATTTAGGAAGTTTTCGCTAACATTAGCACTTACCAATAATTTTCATCAAAATACATGGTGTACTCTCAACATTTTTTTGAAATTATCTTTATTTATGAACTTGCTTCGTCAGAAGGCTTGCCAACTAGAACTGCCCTTGGCTTACTGCCTTCATATGGGCCTACGATTCCTCTTGCTTCCATCTCATCAATCAGCCTAGCTGCCCTTGAGTAGCCAATCCGAAATCGTCGCTGCAGCATGGAAACAGACGCCGTCTGCATTTCAAGAATAAGCTCAACTGCGTCATCATATAAATCATCGTCAACCGCAGTTGTTGTTTCCGGAATATCATCTGGTATCATTTCTTCCTGATATTGAGCCTTTTGCTGTTCAATGACAAAGCTGACAACCTCCTCAACTTCTTCATCTGACAAAAATGCTCCTTGAACCCGAACAGGCTTGGATGCACCTACCGGCAGGAAGAGCATATCTCCTCTGCCCAGCAATTTTTCAGCTCCACCCATATCAAGAATGGTGCGAGAATCAGTTGCAGATGAAACAGCAAATGCAATTCGGGAAGGAATATTCGCTTTAATGACTCCTGTAATGACATCAACAGAAGGGCGCTGTGTTGCGATAATTAAATGGATTCCTGCGGCTCGAGCCATTTGTGCAAGCCTAGTAATTGCATCCTCTACATCTGAAGAGGCAACCATCATTAAATCGGCAAGCTCATCCACAATCACGACAATGTAAGGCAATAACGGCTGTTGCCCTTCCTCTTCTGCATTATGTCTGTTCACATGATCATTATAGCCTTCAATATTTCTTGTGCCTGAATGGGAGAATAATTCATACCGTCTTTCCATCTCACTGACAACTTTTTTTAATGCTTGAGACGCCTTTTTCGCATCTGTTACTACAGGTGCCAGCAAATGAGGTACCCCATTATAAACATTTAACTCTACCATTTTTGGATCAATCATCATCATTTTCACTTCATGTGGTTTTGCTCTCATTAAGATACTCGTAATAATGCCATTAATACAGACACTTTTCCCGCTCCCTGTTGCACCTGCCACTAGTAAATGGGGCATTTTATTAAGTTCTGCTAATACAGACTCACCAGTAATATCACGGCCTAGTCCTATCAATAGTTTCGAATTCGGCTGATCATTTTGCTTTGATTCAATTACTTCTCTTAATGAAACCATAGCAACTTCCGAATTCGGTACTTCAATTCCAATAGCTGATTTCCCTGGGATTGGAGCCTCTATCCGAATATCCTTTGCAGCTAGTGCAAGCGCTAAATCATCATTTAAGCTAACAATTTTGCTCACCTTTACGCCTACATCTGGATGCACTTCATATTTTGTAACAGCTGGACCTAAATGCACCTGGGTAACCCGCGCCTTTACACCAAAGCTTTGAAATGTTCTTTCCAGCTTGGCTGCATTTGCATGAATTAATTCATATTCCCCACTTTGATCGGTCTGACGAGGAAGCTTTAATAATCTCATTGGCGGCAACTCATAATCTTTATTTTCAACCTCTGTAAATGTAATCTGTGGCGAGGAATCTATTTCTGATTCTAATGCTGAAAGCTCCTTCTCCTTTTTCAGCCCAGAACTTTCTGTTTTTTCATTCGCATACAAATCCTTTTGTGTAAAACTAGAGATGATAGGTTCAGGATTAAACTCATCGTAGGATTCTTTTCCGCTATTAATCATAATAATTGGTTCTGCTTCTTGTTCCTTCGCTTTTTCTTTTGCCTCTTTTAATTGGGCTTGTCTAACTAATTTTTTTTCTTTATGTGACCCTGACCATTCTTTCCAATCATTAATAAAAGCTTCCCATTGTCTTTTTAAGACATTAGAAATGGCTGTTCCTAGTTTGCCTAAAGCATCCCCTAGTGTTTTCCCAGTTAAAAGAATCAAGCCGATAATAATAAGTACGAAGGCAATGATTTTTGTTCCTGCTCCATCAAACAGAAAATAAAAGAGTGCAAACAGGGTTGCGCCAATCATTCCTCCACCTAAGTCTGTCGTACTCGTTTCCCCGTTTACTTCCATCCAAAATAATTCCCATGTGTTCGCAATGACACTTGGATCCTGAAATTGCCCGCCATTCGAAAGAAGCTGAAATAGCTTAACATGGCTTAATAATAGGATAGAGCATAAAATTAAATAGATTCCGAATAACTTAGTATGTAATAAGTATGGGATCGTTCTCTTCCACATGAGGTAGCCTGCAAAAACAACTAAACCTAATAGACTTAATATATACCATTCACCCATGAAGAATCTAAAAAACATAACTGTTGCTTTTCCCACCGCTCCAAGCTTTGCCATCGCAATGGCGGATAATGCAATCAGTACTAAGGCAAACAGCTCGTATTGAATTGTTTTCTTTAAATTTTCTTTTTTCTTTGTTCTTCTTCGCTTTTTTTTGGCCATTTAATCACCTAATTCAATTTCTTCTTTTTCCCATTTTAAACAAAAATATCATTTGCCATCCATTTTCAGTTTTTGAATAACCAATGCTGAAGCCCGATGATTAGGATAGCATTTGAAGGGACTCAATTGAAAGACATTCTAAACGATTCTGTTGTCTAGTCTTGCGCGACCCTAAGCTCACAAATGCGTAACGCCCTGTCAAATTGATATCCCCCATATCTTCTGTAGGCTAGGCAGGGGCTCCTCCTATAAGCTGCTATATTCTGCAATTTCATACGCTCGAAGCATTTCTTGTTGAGCTATACGCAGACCAGCCAATAACAAAGTTATCTAAAATATCCGAATTTATTGCTTCCTATATAGTGAAGAAAGCAGCCATTCGATGGCTGCTCTAAAGTTTCTCTATATTATATCATATTGCATCAATACACTGTTAAGCTAATGTTATTTTTGTTCCGGGGGTATATTTATCATCCATGAAATGTGTGGGATCACTGCTCATAACCCTGACCACCGTACAATCCTGACCACCATCCATTTCTACAAGAAGTGGGATTCCATTATACGTAACCACTTTTTGTTTGCTAAATTCAGCAGCGTCCGTCGGAAAGACAAGTTCATGAGGCATGGAAGTATATAGTATCATTGGACAATCCCTTCATTCCCTTGTTTATTATTCTCTATTAATTCTTCTAATTTTTTTAGTGCTGGACCAATGCCACCAACATTATCAATTAGCCCATATTTCACCGCATCCGTACCAACTACATTTGTTCCGATGTCCCTTGTTAGGTTGCCTTTTGCAAACATTAAATCTTTAAAGCATTCCTCTGAGATATTTGAATGTTTCGTAACAAAATTAATTACTCGATCCTGCATTTTATCTAAGTATTCAAATGTTTGCGGAACGCCTATCACAAGACCTGTTAATCGAATTGGATGGATCGTCATCGTTGCTGTTTCAGCAATAAAGGAGTAACTGCATGAAACGGCAATTGGCACACCAATCGAATGACCTCCTCCAAGTACAATGGAAACAGTTGGTTTTGATAATGAAGCGAGCATTTCCGAAATAGCTAAGCCAGCTTCTACATCTCCTCCTACTGTATTCAATATAACAAGCAACCCTTCTATTTTTGGATTTTGTTCAATAGCAACAATTTGTGGAATAAGATGCTCGTATTTGGTCGTTTTATTTTGCGGCGGCAGTTGGAGATGACCTTCAATTTGACCAACAATTGTTAAACAATGGATTTTTGAATCCTGCGAAAGCTGTGGAACATTGGTTTGGCCGAGCTGTTGTATTTTATCTATGAGACTTGGCGGTTGTTCTTCCTTTGGTTGATCAGGCTGTTCATTTAAAGAATCATTTTGTTTTTTATCATTTCCCATCGTTTTTTCTCCCTTCAATCCTATTAAGGCTGTAAATATCAAGCCATATAGATTTAGTATGGTCGTTGAAGGAGATTTAATGCGGGAAATCAATTAAAGTACAATTGCGGAACTGCATTCAGGACAATCTAATAGCCAATTGTATCTGCGCCTCTTCCAAGAGACTTCCTTTGGCCTAAACACAGACAAATACGAGACAAATCCGCTAGGAGGTTGTTCTTAAACCTTCCGGTTGGCAGACTTTTGGCCAAGGGGACCGCTACTAGACAAGCTTGGACCCACAAGGGGGATAGCCACTGGAGCTTGATATACAAAGAAAGCACAGCAATGAGCTGTGCATTTTGTTTAATCTATACCTCCATAATAATCGGTAAGATCATTGGTCTTCGTTTAGTTTTCTCAAATAAGTATTGATTCAGTTCATCTCTCATATCTTGTTTGATGCCTGTCCAATCGAATGAATCTTTCGAAATGCTTCTTTCCACAATATCGCGAACTCTTTTTGTTGCTTCCACTAGCAGCTCTTCTGACTCCCTCACATAAACAAAACCTCTAGAAATAATCTCCGGTCCAGCTGATATTTTTTTCTCTTTTTTATTTAAGGTGACAACCACTAATAAAATCCCATCTTGTGAAAGGAGTTTTCGATCTCGTAGAACAATATTCCCAACATCTCCAACACCGCTTCCATCAATGAGCACATTCCCTGCCGGAATTCGGCCAGCCGGGTGTATTTCTTCATCAGCCAGTTCTACCACTTCACCTTTTTCAGGTATAAAAATCTGATCACCTGTTAAGCCGCATTCCAAAGCTAACTTTGCATGCGCCTTTAACATCCGATACTCACCATGTACTGGAATAAAAAACTTCGGTTTCATTAAGTTAATCATAAACTTTAATTCTTCTTGACTTCCATGACTTGACGTATTGAAGGTTCCCCTGCCAGAAATTACACTAGCACCAGCTCGATATAACATATCAATAGTCTTAGCAATGAATACTTCACTTCCCCTTAATGGCGTACCCGCAAGGAGAACAGTATCCCCTGTTTTTACATTTACTTGCTTATGTGTCTGTTTGGCCATTTTCTGTAGAACTTCAATCGGTTCACCTTGCGTGCCAGTAGTTAAAATTACAAGTTCATCATCAGGATGAGCTGATATTTCTGTTATCGGGACCAGCGTTTCTTCAGCAACGTGTAAATATCCCTGCTGGAGAGCAATATCAACTGCCGTTTGTGTGAATCTGCCCACGATTACTACTTTCCGCCGACTTTCAAAAGCTGCATCAAAGATATGCTGAATTCTTATAATATCTGATGCAAATGAGGCAGCAATAATTCTTCCTTGTGCACGTTGAAATGCATCCGTAACCTGTTTTATTACTTTTGATTCAGATAAAGTATACCCAGGTTTTTCCGCCTCTGTGCTATCAGATAAAAGACAGAGCACACCTTCATCACCAATATACGCCATTTTTCCAATTTCTGTTTTATACCCTTTTGCTGCTGCTTGATCAAATTTAAAATCTCCAGTATAGACAATACTTCCTTCTGGTGTATGGATGCAAATGCCCACACTGTCAGGAATGCTATGGGTAGTATGGAAAAAAGATACCTTTGCTGAGCTGCATTCAACTTTTGTATCTGAATTAACCTCGATAAATTTCGGATTCCCTTTAAACTCTTGTTCCTTCACTTTTGCTTTTGCAAGTTCCAGAGTAAACCTTGTCCCATACACAGGAACATCAATTTCATTCAAAATATAGGAAAGAGCACCGATATGATCTTCGTGTCCATGTGTCAAAAATATTCCCTGTACTCGTTCCTTATTTTGTATCAGGTAAGTGATATCAGGAATTACAATATCAATTCCGAGCATTTCATTTTCTGGAATCATTAATCCAGCATCCAGTACAAATATGTCCCCATCCACTTCCACAAGGTACATATTTTTACCGAATTCCCCTACTCCTCCTAATGCCATTAACTTGATGCTTGTTTTTCGTTGATTGTTCAAAGTAAACTTCCTCCTACAATATGTTGTCCGACCATAGATCAGTTACCAATATTATACTTGAATGAGGAAATAAATAAAATATTTAAAAAACCAATCAAAAAGGATCTCTGATTGGTTTCTCCTGATATACTATTCTTTTGTCTCGAATAATGCCACTAAAGCTGTTCTCTCCTGCTCAGTTAAAGGAACAAGGGGCAGTCGAACAGAGCCGACATTAAGCCCTTTAAGCTGCAGCGCCGTTTTTACTGGAGTCGGGCTCGGAGCTGCAAACAGACCTTCCATAATAGGCAGCAATTCTCGATGAATGGATGCGGCCTTTTTATTATCTCCATTTAAAAATGCCTGTAACATCTCCTGCATTTCATTTCCAATTACATGTGATGCTACAGAAACAATGCCATAACCGCCAATTGCTAGGACAGGGATTGTCAATGCATCATCACCACTATACAGAAGGAAATCTTCATCTGTACCGGCAATAATTTTAGCCATTGCATTCAAATCTCCACTTGCTTCTTTAACAGCAACGATGTTTGGAAGTTTAGATAGTCGGATAACAGTTTCCGGAAGAATATTAACCGCTGAACGTCCTGGTATATTGTAAACCATCACTGGCAATTTCGTATTTTCAGAAATGCTTTTAAAGTGCTGATAAAGTCCTTCCTGATTTGGTTTATTATAATAAGGGGCAACTGCCATAATTCCATCGACCCCAATTTGTTCTGCCTTTTTTGTTAATTCGATGGAGGCATACGTATTATTGCTGCCAGTACCTGCAACAACAGGGACCCTTTTATCAACCACTTTAACCACATGCTGAAATAATGCCAGCTTTTCTTCCTTTGATAAGGTTGGAGATTCCCCTGTTGTACCCGCAACAACAAGGGATTCCGTTCCATTCTCAATGAGATGATTAATGAGCTGTGTTGTTTTCGAAAAATCGATATGTCCTTTCCTATCGAAAGGTGTAACCATTGCTGTTGAAACCCGGCCAAAATGAATCATTGCTACACTCCCTTTTAAATCTAATCCTATTTACTTTGCAGTACATTATCTTTCTCTAATTGGAAGGCATCATGTAGGGCATTGACTGCTTTACTTAAATCATGCTGTTTGACAAGCACCCAAATTGTTGTATGACTATCAGCAGATTGCAATATACGAATCCCCTGTTCAGATAAAGCTGTTACAATTTTTGCTGCGACACCTGGGACACCTTGCATTCCTGCTCCAACAACAGAAACCTTTGCACAATCAAATTCCACAATCGGGTTATGTCCTAAGTTCTTTAATATACTAATTGCTTTATCGGACATTTCTTCTGTTACAGTATAGTTAACGCCATTCGGATAAATGTTAATGAAGTCAACACTAATTTCTTCATTTGCCATTGCCTGAAACACTTCAGCTTGTAAATTATATTGGTCTTTTTTCGCAATAACTTTAATTTGTGTGACATGGGAAAGATGAGCGATTCCAGTAACTAATCGTTCTCTTATATCAGTACCCCGGCCTTCTTTGTTTATTGTAGTCACTAATGTCCCTAAGCCATCTGAATAATTGGATCGAATGCGTATGGGAATTTTTGCTTGCATAGCTATTTCTACGGCTCTTGGATGAATAACTTTTGCCCCCTGATAAGCCATATTACACACTTCTGTATAAGTAACAACTGATAGCGGCCGGGCATTTTCAGCGATACGCGGATCTGCAGTCATAATTCCATCCACATCTGTAAAAATCTCAATCCATTCCGCATTCAATGCAACACCTAATGCTGCTGCAGATGTATCACTTCCACCTCTGCCAATCGTTGTCACATCCCCATTTTTTGAGGCTCCTTGAAATCCAGCAACAACGACGCAGTCATTTACTTCTAATTCCTTAAGCAGCCTTTCACATCTCATATCAATGATTTTAGCATTTGTGTGATCATTATTTGTTCGAAACCCTGCCTGAGCACCTGTTAATGCTGTTGCTTGAATGCCATGCTCTAGAAGCATATTCGTAAAGACAACACTCGATATAATCTCACCACAAGACAATAAGAGGTCATTTTCTCTTTTGTTAATCATCATCTTTTCCTTTTCAATAAGAGAAAGTAATGTATCCGTTGCATAAGGATCCCCTTTTCGGCCCATAGCTGAGACGACAACTACTAATTTATATCCATCTGATATTGCCTTTTTAATATGTTTTAATGCATGTTCTCGACTATTAATATCACGGACAGATGTGCCTCCATATTTTTGCACAATAATTTTCATTGTTACACCTCTGAATATCTCTTCATTTAAAGTTAAAAGCTAAAGAAGCCTAACTTAGCAAGTGCAACGATTAGAATATGAAAGAGGCTATTTGTACAATGATAACAAAGCTTAGGCTTATTCAAATGAAATACGTAAACGCCTTGTTCACCCCCGACAAAACAAGTCAAGCCTCACTGAAAGGTGTTCTTTACCTTTCTGGGAGGTTTGGCTTGCGGCCTCGAGTGGGTAGGCGCTATAGCTCGACAATTCCCTATTGGTTTTATTTCACGATACCTAAATTTATAAGACTTTCCGCTATTTGGACTGAATTCCATGCAGCCCCTTTTAATAGATTATCAGATACAACCCACATATGGAAACCTTTTAGTTCATCCAGATCCTTGCGAATTCGCCCGATGAAGACATCACTTTTACCCACACAATCAGCCGGCATAGGATAGATTTGATTATCTGGATCATCCTGTAAAATAACACCAGGAGCGGTTGCCAGTAAATCCTTGATTTCTTGTACACTTATTCCTTTTTCATTTATTTCAAAATAAACTGATTCTGAATGACCTGTTGCAACAGGCAGCCTTACACATGTTGCTGCTACATGAAGATCAGGCAGACTCATAATCTTCTTCGTTTCATTAATCATTTTCATTTCTTCAAATGTGAATCCATTTTCCACAAATTTATCAATTTGTGGAATGGCATTAAACGCAATTTGATAATGATTCTTCTCTCCCTTTACAGGAAGAATAGCGGGTTCATATGATTCATTATGAATAATAGCTTTTGTCTGGCTGTAAAGCTCATCAACAGCCGCTGCTCCTGATCCAGAAACAGCTTGATAGGTTGAAACAATGACTTTATTTAGTCCATACTTTTGCCTAATAGGCTCTAGAGCAACAACCATTTGAATTGTTGAACAATTAGGATTCGCAATAATTCCTTGATGTTTAAGTAAAGCTTGTTCATTCACCTCTGGTACGACTAATGGAACGCTTTCTTCCATCCGAAATGCACTTGTATTATCAATAACGATCGCTCCATGTCTAACAGCATGCTCTGCATACTCTTTTGAAACACTGCCACCTGCACTAAACAGAGCAATATCAACACCGGAAAAGCTATCAGGATTTACTTCCTGAATAGTATGCTCTACACCTTTAAAGAGTAGCTTCTTTCCAGCTGATCGCGGAGAAGAGAGCAAAGTAAGAGTAGAAATAGGAAAGTTTTTTTGTTCTAGCGTATTTAACATTTGCTGCCCTACCGCCCCTGTTGCTCCAAGTACTGCTACATGATATCCATCTTTCTTTTCCATTCCAAATCCCCTTTCTATTTATGACTATTTTTCTAGCAAAAAGCAGCATTAAACATATGAAAGAATTTTCTTATAATATCATTCATTCTAACATATTCATTCTTTAAAGTAATAAACTTTTTGCTAGAAAAATGCAGGGGGTTATTTAGTCCTTATACCTTTCAATTATAACTGGCTGTAATTGTTTTCCTTCCATAGCCATTTCTACTGTATCTGATAATTGCGTCATCCTTGCTACCATTGAATTAGGCTTTTTCACTGGGTCATCCTGGCCATACGGAATAAAATATATGTTTTTCGTTGCCATCAATCTCATTAAATTAACACCATTCAAACCCAGTGCGTCATTTGTTGATATCCCTAACACAACTGGCTTGTGATTTCTTAATGTTGCTTTAGCTGCCATTAATACTGGAGAGTCTGTCATCGCATTAGCAAACTTGCTCATTGAACTTCCTGTTAGTGGCGCAATGACCATGCAATCTAATGGAATTTTCGGTCCAAGCGGTTCAGCTTTGACGATGGAATCAATTACTTTATTACCTGTTAAATCCTCTATTCGCTGGATCCAATCCTCACCCTTGCCAAATCTTGTTTCTGTATTTTGTACCGTAAAAGTGACAACTGGCAGTACCTCGGCTCCCTCGTTTACAAGCCTTTCGATTTCTGGAAATACTGCATCATACGTACAATGTGAACCCGTAAGTCCAAAACCGATCCGCTTTCCCTTTAAACTCATCTGATTCGATACCCCTTTCACTTTTTTACATCTTCTTTTATTAATTGTGACAGGACATTTGCCAAGATTTTTCCTGCTGTTTTCGGAGCGACAATACCCGGCAATCCTGGTGCAAGCAAGGCCTTTACTCCTCGTTTTTCTGCATATCTAAAATCTGTTCCTCCTGGTTTAGAGGCAAGATCAATAATCAATGTATGAACAGGCATTTTTGAAATAACGGATGCTGTGACGATCAAATACGGGATTGTATTAATACAAATATCAACATCCTTTACCTCGTTATCCAAATCACTTAAATAAAATGGAGTAAGCCCCATTTCTGTAATTCTTGCAATATGCTCACTTTTTCTTGCTCCGACCTTCACATTCGCTCCGAGTGCTTGGAAGGTTCTTGCTACACTCATTCCGACTCTCCCTAGCCCTAATACCGCAATAGTAGAGCCGTGAATTGTAGTATCAGTATGTTGGATAGCCATCATAATCGTTCCCTCAACGGTCGGAATGGAGTTATAAATAGCGACATCGTCTCTTTCAAATAATTGAACAAGGCGCCGATTGGCCTGTTTCGTTATTCCGTCTAAATAGGAGTTGCTGATTCCTGAGTAAATGGTACAATGTGGAGGTGTTTCGTTTAGCATTTCTTTTCGTAAATAAACCTTTTCATTTGAAAAGATTGTTTCAATTTGGCCATCTGAGCCAGTTCCAGGTACTGGAAGAATAATGACATCCTTATTTGAAAATTCCACTTCATCTATTTTTTCCTTGACTGCTCCTGTAAAAGCATGATCCAATTGCTCAAAGCCAATCAAAGAAAGCTTTGCATCTAGATCTGTAAGTTTGCGAATGATCTCAAGTTGCCTTGCATCTCCGCCGATAACTGCTATTTGTATCCCTGTCAGCATGAAACCCTCACCTTCTTCTAAAGATTCGTACAGGAATTTATATTAGAACTACTTCAACATCTTATGTATCGAAATGAAAATCGGTGAGTTTTCCACGAAAGAAAAACACGTTCCTCCCTCTTGAGTAAGTTTTGCAGTTAATTTTTATTTAAATGCAAAAAAAAGGCAGACTGGCTATGCCAGTCTGCCTCGCTTTCAATTGTTATTCCTCTTCTTCTGATATATCGAGAATAATCATATCATTTCCGATTTTTTTTATATGACTCCATGGAACTCTGATTTCATCACCTTGTCTTTTAAGGCCAAACCATTTCAATGAAGGAATAACCAATGCTTGTATTTGTCCATTTTTCTCATTAATTTCTAAATCTGTTTGGCCAAGAACCCCTAATCTTTCTGCTTTCTTCACGTCTACAATTTCTTTTCCGCTTAATTCACTTAATCTCATCTCTCAGCCCTCCATTTTATTTCCTCCTTATTAACTTATCGTTGCGATTTAAAATTTAGACTAAAGAAAAACAGCCTGCGGCAAGCAACAGGCTGTTCTTTACAATTATATATTCTTCGGCATTTCTCCGTCCGGACTTATTAAGGCAATTGAATAGTTGTCAGTAAATATGTCATTTGCCATATTATCTACACCCTGTTTCGTAACAGCATCAATCTGTTCAATAATTTCATCTAACGAACGATGACGTCCTAATAAAAGCTCATTTTTCCCGTTTCTGCTCATACGGCTATTCGTACTTTCTAAGCTTAACATCAGACTGCCCTTTAATTGTTCTTTGCTATTATTTAATTCCTTTGCTGTTATGCCTTCTTGTTTCAGTTTGCTTAAGGTTTCTTGCATCGTTTCAAAGAGAACATCCAGCTGAGCTGCCCCAGTCCCCCCATAAAGGGTAACAATACCGCTGTCCTGGAATGCGGAATGATAGGAGAATACCGAGTACGCTAGCCCTTTTTGTTCCCTAACATCCTGGAATAAACGGCTGCTCATGCTGCCCCCAAGAATATTATTTAAAATGATCAGATCATACATATCATCATGACCAACCTGCAGTCCGTTAAATCCGATACATAAATGAGCTTGCTCAGTGTCCTTTTTTCTTGCTATTTTGTTTGAATGAAATACTGCTTTATGTTCTGATTTCTCCCGTGTGCCACCTTCATATGACCCAAAAAATTGTTCAACCTCATGTATAAACGATTCAGAGATATTCCCAGCAATAGAGATTACAACATTATCAGGTGTATACATATTATGTACATACTGCTTTAATGTATCGCCATTAAAGGTAGCTAATGTTTCTTCAGTTCCTAGAATTGGATAGCCTAACGGATGGTTTTCATAGATCGCTTTACTTAACAGATCATGAACAATATCATCCGGTGTATCCTCATACATTTTTATTTCCTCATAGACAACTTTCTTCTCTTTATCCAATTCTTCATCGACAAAAGTAGAATTAAAAAACATATCGGCTAGCACTTCAAGTGCAAACTTTGCATGTGTATCTAATACTTTTGCATAGTAGCAAGTATATTCTTTTGATGTAAAAGCATTTACTTGTCCACCGATACTATCAAAAGACTCAGCAATCTCTCTAGCTGTCCGAGTTTTCGTTCCTTTGAAAAACATATGTTCAAGAAAGTGAGATATCCCATTATTCTCCGGATTTTCATCCCTTGAACCCGTTCCAATCCAAACACCAATAGCAACGGAACGAACCGTTGGTATATTTTCTAATACAACTCTTACTCCATTATTGCAAGTATACTTTTTAATCAAATAAATTCCTCCTGTTCCAGTACTCTGCTGCATCCCTCTAGTTTATACTATCTTCGTAAAAATTTCCAAAATATTCGTCTTTCCTCTATAAACAAAGGAGTAAGTCAATCCAAAAACAATCACTTATCTTTTTTCTATCGACCGTTCAGTATTTAAAACATCAGAAACCGTTCCTATTTGTAAGTTTTTTTGCTTAATTTGCATAATTAAACGATCGAGAGACTTAGCGGTCGGATCAGTTGGATGCATTAATATTAATGCACCATTATGCACTCTACTCATTACTCGATGGATTAATTGATCAGGAGCAGGCTTTTTCCAGTCAACTGTATCAACTGTCCACATAACCGTTCCTAGTTTTTCTTGTGCGGCAATTTGGACAGTTTCGTCTCTATAGCTTCCACTCGGAGGCGCAAACCAATGGATAGGCTTTTCCGTGATTGCTTTAATGACTTCATTTGTCTTTAGAATTTCCGTTCTTGTCTTTTCAGAAGTGATTTTAGCCATTTCTGGATGGGTATAGGAGTGATTTCCCACTTCATGACCAGCATCATCAATCATTTTTGTTAAATCCGGATTATTTTGTACCCATCTGCCCTCTAAAAAAAAGCTTGCTGATACATGATGCTTTTTCAGCGTTGCAAGAATATCTGGTAAATATTCATTTCCCCAAGCCACATTTATAATAAATCCGACCATTTTTTTATCTGGATGTCCCTTATAAATTGGACTTGGCGGCAAATCATTTAAATTTATTTTCGGTTTTATTTGCTTAAATACTAGTTTATCTTTATCGTATTTACCTTTCGGCTTCATTTTTTTATAAGAGGCTTCTAAATCCACTTCTATCCCATTCAAGCCGGGAATTGCTTTCCACACTCGATCAATGACCGCATCCTGCGGAGGAATATAATAGTCAGAAGATTTATTTACAATCTCAGTATATAATGGATCCTTATACTTTATTACGTTTTCGGAATCTGCTCTCAGACCAAAAACATATTGAGTTGTAAATGGATTATTCACGAGCAATAAAGCAAAAATACAAATAACAGCAAAATGAGTCACCTTTCTCATCCTTACTGCCTCCTTCACTTAACAGTATGTTTTGAAGGGACAAGGTAGAACGCCTAAGTCCTCACTATCTAGTATGCAATATTTGCTTATATTTAACACACGAATATTTTTTTAGGGAATTACATGCAAAAAGCCAGGAGTGTCCCCCTGGCTTTTGGTTGTCTATATTACTTTTCAGCCTTTTCAGCTTGTTCGCGCTGTTCTCGAAGAACAGCTTTACGTGATAAATTTACCCGTCCTTGTTTATCAATTTCTGTTACTTTAACAAGTAATTCGTCGCCTATTGCAACAACGTCTTCCACTTTCCCTACGCGTTCCTCAGCAAGCTCAGAAATATGCACAAGACCGTCTTTTCCATTGAAAATCTCAACAAATGCACCGAATTTTTCTATTCGTTTTACTTTACCTAAATACATTTGTCCAACTTCGACTTCACGTACAATATCTTCAATGATTTTTTTCGCTTTTTGATTCATCTCTTCATTAGTAGATGAAATAAAGACCGTTCCATCTTGCTCAATGTCAATTTTCACGCCAGTTTCTTCAATAATCTTATTAATTTGCTTTCCGCTTGGTCCAATAACATCACGAATCTTATCTGGGTTAATTTCCATTGTCAAGATTTTTGGTGCATACTTGGAAAGCTCTACTCGAGGCTGCTGAAGCGTGCTCAGCATAGAATCTAAGATCTGCATACGACCCTTTTTCGCCTGCTGAAGTGCTTCCTCTAAAATTTCACGAGAGAGTCCTTCAATTTTAATATCCATTTGTAGAGCTGTTACCCCTTTTGCAGTTCCAGCCACTTTAAAGTCCATATCACCTAAGTGATCTTCCATTCCTTGAATATCAGTTAAGATGGAATAATGTTCACCCGATTTAATGAGACCCATCGCAATCCCAGCTACTGGTGCCTTGATTGGTACCCCAGCATCCATCATCGCTAATGTGCTTGCACATATACTTGCCTGTGAAGTAGAACCATTTGATTCTAATACTTCTGAAACTAGACGAACTGTATATGGAAAATCCTTTTCGGATGGAATGACTGGCTCTAATGCACGCTCCCCTAATGCTCCGTGGCCTATTTCACGACGGCCTGGGCCTCGGATTGGACCTGTTTCCCCTACACTAAAGTTAGGGAAGTTATAGTGGTGCATGAAGCGTTTCTCTTCTTCAATCCCCAGTCCATCAAGAATTTGAACATCGCCAAGTGCACCAAGTGTACAAATGCTGAGTGCCTGGGTTTGTCCACGAGTGAATAATCCAGAACCATGTGTACGGGGCAGCAATCCTACTTCTGAAGACAATGGTCGAATAACATCTAAGCCCCTGCCGTCAGGACGGACCTTATCCTCCGTAATCAAGCGGCGTACTTCACCTTTTACAATTTTATCAAGAATTTGCTTCACTTGTTTGATTTTATCTTCGTCTGCTTCTTGTTCTTCATATTTTGCAATGATTTCATCTTTTACAACTTTAATCGCTGCTTCACGTGCATGCTTTTCCTGAACTTGGATGGCAACAATCATATCCTTTTCACAAATGCTGCGTACTTCAGCTTCTAATTCAGGATTAACTTGATATAGAACGATTTCCATTTTTTCTTTGCCAATTTCAGCAACAATCTCTTCTTGGAATGCAATTAAACGTTTAATCTCTTCATGACCAAACATAATTGCTTCAAGCATGATTTCTTCAGGTACTTCCATCGCTCCAGCTTCAACCATATTAATGGCATCCTTTGTACCTGCAACGACTAAATGGATATCACTTTTTTCTGTTTGTTCAACAGAAGGATTGATAATGAATTCTCCATCTATTCTGCCTACAGTTACACCTGCTATTGGGCCTTCAAAAGGAATATTTGAAACACATAATGCTAAGGAAGAACCGAACATTGCTGCCATTTCTGAAGAGCAATCCTGATCAACACTCATAACCATGCTAACTACTTGAACATCGTTACGGAAACCATCTGCAAATAACGGACGGATGGGTCTATCAATTAAACGGCTTGCTAAAATGGCTTTTTCACTCGGACGGCCTTCTCTTTTAATGAAGCCTCCTGGAATTTTACCAACAGCATATAGGCGTTCCTCGTAATTCACAGTTAAAGGAAAGAAATCTAAATTCTTTGGTTCTTTTGATGCAGTTGCTGTACTTAGGACAGCTGTATCTTCATAACGGACTAATACCGCCCCATTCGCTTGCTTCGCTAATTGGCCGATCTCTACGGTTAATTTGCGTCCAGCCCAATCTATGGAATAGGTATGCTTATCTTGCCCCATTTTCGTAACCCCTCTCTATCGTATACTTTATAGGTTGTACAACCTTAGTTTATAAATTGATAATATACATGTTAAGTATGAAATCATACGCCATTCATAGTATGTACACTTTTATTACTAGTTAAAATGCTCGTTTATGTATGTAAACATGTGTTCTTTTTAAAGCTAATAAAAAAGCGGGATAAATCCCGCTTTTCTAATTATCGACGTAAGCCTAGTTTATTGATTAACTCACGGTAACGTTGAACATCTTTGTTACGAAGGTAAGTTAAAAGGTTACGACGTTTACCTACCATTTTCAAAAGACCGCGACGTGAGTGGTGATCTTTCTTATGTGTACGTAAATGCTCATTCAATGTGTTAATTTCTTCTGTAAGGACAGCGATTTGAACTTCTGGAGAACCTGTATCGCTCTCATGAGTTTTAAACTCATTGATTAGTTCGTTTTTACGTTCTTTAGTGATTGCCATCCGTTTCACCTCCTAATTTATCAATCCCCATTTACTGAGCAAGCGTCGGTGACTCGACATGCCAAGCAAAGGTTCATTTAATACGTTTATAAGAATACAACTTTTTATGACAAAAAGCAAGGCTAAACCTTGATTTTTTCAAAGTAATGCAGAGCATTTTGTTTATCTTCCGCAATTTGTGCTACAAGTTCATCAACGCCAGAGAATTTTTGCTCTTTTCTTAAGTGTAAATGCCATTCAATTGTAGCCTGTTGACCGTATATATCCTGGTCAAAATCAAAAATATGGACTTCAATCGATGGAAGTGCTGCTGACTGACTTTTAAATGTTGGTTTATGACCGACATTGCATACCCCTTCATGCCATTTGCCATTTACAAAAAAACGAACACAATAAACACCAAGTGGAGGTATGATATAATCACCTGTTAGTTGTATATTAGCTGTTGGAAAACCAATTGTACGACCACGCTTGTCCCCGTGAATGACAGTTCCTGTTGTTTGATAATGCCTGCCTAAGAGCATCGGAAGTTCTTCCATTTTTCCTTGATGAAGCAAGGAACGAATTAATGTAGAACTTACCTTTTCATTATTATTTGTTAATTTTGGAACAATTGTAAAGCTAAATTGATCCCTTGAATGAAATGGCATTGTTTCCATTGTTCCTTTTCCCATTCTGCCGTAGGAATAGTCGAAACCTGCAACTACATGTTGGATATTAAGGCCAATTACATATTGATCGATAAACTCCTGTGGCAATAAATGGGCAAAATCCTTTGAAAAATGAACAACAAATAAATAATCTATGCCCAATTCAGAAATAAGTGCCTTTTTATCTGTAAGCGGGGTAATATATTCAATATGTTTTACGCTTTTTCCTAAAACAACTGACGGATGCGGATCAAAGGTCATAACAGCACTCTTCATTCCCTTTTCCCTCGCCATTTTTTTTGCTTGTAATATCACTTCTTGATGGCCTAAATGGACGCCATCAAAATAGCCTAGTGCCATAACTAATTCAGGAAAATCATTTTTTTCTATTTGATGTGGATGTTCGATTGATATAACTTCCATTGATCGTTCACCTTTTTTCTATTTAGAGCCTTATTCTTGTGAATCATTTCTTAAAACTTTAGCCGGCTTCATCAACCCTTGCTTTTGCGGATGATGTTCGTATATTGCCAGTGCCGCGCCTTCGTCTGTCTCAAGCACAATTGGCCCCTTTGTGTCTTTAAATTGCTCAGGGATGTTTAAAACAGCCCCATTTTTTACTTTCTTTGCTACTGTATCATTTATCCTATATTTCGGCAAATGGGAAAGTGCTGTTTCTAAGGGATAAATCTTTTCTGAAAGAGTCCCTGTCTCTATTTCTCTTTCAATATCTTCTAATGTTAAACAATCTGAAATGGAAAAAGATGCAGATTGTATTCGAGTAAGATCAGACATATGTGCTGGAAACCCAAGCTCGTTGCCAATCATCACAGCTAACGTTCGGATATACGTTCCTTTGCTGCAAGAAACACGAAACCGAAAGCGAATCGGGTCCCCATTAAAGGTTGTTCGATCATCCAGCAGTTCTAATGAATAAATCATGACATTTCTTGATGGGCGTTCAATTTCTATTCCTTGTCTTGCATATTCATAAAGCCGCTTCCCATTCACTTTTACAGCTGAGTACATCGGTGGCGTTTGCGTTATTTCTCCAGTCAATTTTTCCAGAATGGCTAATATCTTTTCTCGTGAAAATGGTTGTTCCACTTTTTTATGTTCTACAATATCACCAGAAGAATCCTCTGTCGTTGTAGAAAAGCCAATCGTAACCTCTCCCTCATATGACTTCCCAGCATCCGTTATGTATTCAGCCACTTTGGTTGCTCTTCCTAAACAAATCGGAAGAACCCCTGTCACATCCGGGTCAAGCGTTCCTGTATGACCAATTCGTTTCATTTTTAGCAGTTTGCGTAATTTAAATACACAATCATGTGAAGTTAGTCCCTTTGGTTTAAGTAAAGGCAATATTCCTTCCAAACTAAATCCTCCATTTCCGAAAAAATCATAAGCGCCTGGATCATCGACGTATAAACTAGAGGCTCCTCCATTCTTGCTTTGGCACCCCAGTAACCTCCAGTCTAGCTGTACTGCTCTGTGCCCAAAACAGCGCCATGCTGTATGTCCATTTTATGCTTGCCAGGGCTGAAGAGTAGCCACGCCTATTAATCTCTGAGATAAATTGTGACATAATCAGCGCGAGCGAATCGATGTTCCTTATTTCAAGGAGGAGACCTGAAGTTTGTTTTCAATAGACGCTGTGGTTAGATCATTCTTTGACTCCGAATTTTATTCTTTCATACCTCTAAAAAAATGGATAGACGAATGTCTATCCATTAAAAGTAATTGTTCACTTTCAATCCTCATTCTCTTTTGAGCGCTCTTCATCATGAATTTGATGGAGCAATGTATCAATCCGATTGCCATAATCAATGGATTCATCGAACTCAAAGAAAATTTCAGGTGTCTTTCGCAAGCGGATACGCTGTCCAATTTCTGAACGAATAAAGCCCTTTGCTTTCGCTAAGCCTTTAAGCGTGTTTTCCCTTTGCTCATCACCGCCGAGAACTGAAATATATACAGTTGCTTGTTGGAGGTCCCCAGTAACTTGAACATCTGTTACGGTTACAAACCCTACACGCGGGTCTTTAATTTTTCGGCCGATAATTTCGCCTAATTCCTTTTTCATTTGTTCTCCAACTTTGTTTGCTCGAAGGCTCATTTATATTCACCTCTTCTTAAAGCCACTCAATGTCTGTTATTGTGCGTTCGATTTCTGGAAAAGAATCAATGAATGTAAGTGCATTCTGTAATTCTTGTTCCGTTTTTACCTTAGAGGAGGATACGGCAACAATGGCTATTTTCGTCCGTTGCCAGACATCCTGGAAATCCACCTCTGATACTGAGATATTAAACCTCTGCTTCAATCGGGTAAGAATCCGCAGCAAAACTGCTCTTTTTTCTTTTAAAGAGTGAGCATCATAAATAATACACTCACAGGCTGCTAAGCCAATGATCATTTACGCTCAATCTCCTGCATAATAAACGCTTCAATAATATCTCCTTCTTTTACATCATTGAAGTTTTTAATGGTTACACCACATTCATAGCCTTGACTTACTTCTTTCGCATCATCTTTAAAACGTTTTAATGCATCAATTTCCCCTTCAAAGACTACAATGCCATCTCTGATTAAACGGATACCACTGTCTCGAGTAATTTTCCCGTCAGTAACATAGGATCCTGCAATTGTACCAACTTTTGATACTTTGAACGTTTGGCGAACTTCTGCTTGACCAATAATTTTCTCTTCAAATTCTGGATCAAGCATCCCTTTCATTGCCAATTCAATTTCTTCGATAACTTTATAGATAATTCGGTGTAAACGAATTTCTACACCTTCTGTATCGGCTGCACGTTTCGCATTAATATCAGGGCGAACATTGAATCCGATAACAATCGCATTAAAAGCAGCAGCTAAGGTAATATCAGACTCATTAATTGCACCCGCACCTGTATGCAGAATACGTACATTTACGCCTTCTACATCGATTTTCTGCAATGCTGTTGTTAATGCTTCAGCAGAACCTTGTACGTCTGCCTTTACAACTAGATTAAGCTCTTTCATTTCCCCTTGTTTCATGTGTTCAAACAGGTTATCTAAGCTTACACGCGTTTTTTCACTACGCTGTGCTTGTAAGGCTTGTTGTGCACGTGACTCACCAACTTGACGAGCTGTTTTCTCATCATCTAATACTACGAAACGGTCTCCAGCTTGTGGAACTTCATTAAGTCCTGTAATTTCAACAGGAGTCGAAGGACCCGCTGTCTTCACACGGCGACCTAAATCATTGACCATTGCACGAACACGTCCGAAAGTATTCCCTACAACAATTGGATCTCCTACTTTTAATGTTCCATTTTGAACAAGCAGGGTTGCAACTGAACCGCGGCCTTTATCTAATTGTGCCTCAATAACCGTTCCTACAGCATTACGATTTGGGTTCGCTTTGTATTCTTCTACTTCGCTAACAAGAAGAATCATTTCAAGCAGATTATCAATACCTTCCCCTTTTAAGGCTGCTATAGGTACAAAAATAGTATCCCCGCCCCAAGCTTCGGGAACTAATCCATATTCAGTCAATTCTTGCATCACTCTGTCAGGATTAGCTGCTTCTTTATCCATTTTATTAACGGCTACAATAATTGGTACTTCTGCAGCTTTCGCATGGTTGATCGCTTCAATTGTCTGCGGCATTACCCCGTCATCTGCTGCGACTACAAGAATGGTAATATCAGTTACTTGAGCACCACGTGCACGCATAGTTGTAAAAGCAGCATGTCCTGGCGTATCTAAAAATGTAATCTTCTTCCCATTTTCTTCAACTTGATATGCACCAATATGCTGGGTAATACCACCAGCTTCACCAGCAGTTACCTTTGTATTACGAATGGAATCCAATGTTGTTGTTTTCCCGTGGTCTACGTGTCCCATAATTGTTACAACAGCAGGACGCTCAACTAAATCCCCATCATCATCATTAGTGAAATATACTTCTAAATCGGTTGTATCAATAATGACTTCTTCTTCAACTTCTACACCATATTCACTAGCAATTAATTCGATCGCATCTTTATCTAGATCCTGATTGATTGTCGCCATCACACCAAGCATAAATAACTTTTTGATTATTTCTGATGGTTCACGGTACAGCTTTTTCGCTAGCTCGGCAACAGTCAAGGATTCAGTAAATGTGATTTTTGCTGGTAATTCCTTAACCTTCTTAGGAGCAGGTGTAACAGGTGCTTGCTGCTGTTTGCCTTTATTATTTTTGTTTTTATTTCTATTATTGTTGTTATTGTTAAAGCTGTTGCCTCTTTGATTGTTATTGTTTTTATTGAAAGGTTTATTTTCTCTCGATTGGTTCCCCTGCCCTGCAGTTTTTGCTGCTGGTTTAGAAGAATTGTTTTTGTTTGCAGATGAATGATTTCCGTTATCTGCAGAGTTTGTTTTCACTTGTCCATTTTGCTGTGGTTTTTGGTGTGTGTTTGATTGTTTATTCTGCATTTGAGGTTGCTTCTCTTCTTTCTTGCCATAGATTCCGTCTAATTTTTGGACGGCAGCCGCTTCAATTGTTGTCATATGATTAGAAACCTCAATATTCATATCTTTTAATTTCGTTATGACATCTTTACTTGAAACATTTTGTTTTTTTGCATATTCGTAAACGCGCATTTTACTCATACTTTCACCCCCGCTGGAATTAATCGAGCAACGACTTCAGCTTTTTGGCAAATCCATCATCTAATACCGCTACGACAACACGGGCTTCTTTACCGATCGCATGACCAAGTATCTCCCGATTCTCAACAAGCTTATATGGTACGTGATAGGATTTACACTTATCTGTCACTTTTTTTGCTGTGTTAATAGAAGCGTCTGCTGATAGCAATATGAGCTTCGCTTTACCGTTTCTAATTTCTTTGATAGTAAGTTCTTCACCCGAAGTAACTTTCCGTGCCCGATTTGCTAAGCCAAGCAATGACATCCATTGATTTACACTCATTTGGATTGTCGTTTCTCCTTCTCAATTAGCTCAAGAAGTTCTTCATAAATAGAATCTTCTATTTTTACTTCTAAATGATTAGCTAATATATTTTTCTTTTTTGCAAGCATCACTGCTTCTTTCTCTTTTGAAAGGTAAGCACCGCGCCCGGACTTTTTTCCGGTGAGATCGACCGCTACTTCTCCTTCTTTTGAACGAACGATGCGAACGAGTTCTTTTTTCGGCCTCATTTCACCGGTTGCGACACATTTACGCATAGGAACTTTTTTACGATTGTTCACGCTCATTCACCTCAATTATTCCATGTCATCCGATAGATCTAAATTTTCATCCTCGAAATCATTATCATCATAATTTAACAATGTTTCCTCTCTCGGATATATGCCAGACTCTCTCGCATCAGTTTCTGATTTAATATCAATTTTCCAGCCTGTCAGTTTTGCTGCTAGGCGCGCATTCTGACCGCGTTTGCCAATTGCAAGTGAAAGCTGATAATCAGGGACGATAACAGTTGTTGCTTTATCTTCCTCATTCACAATCACATCTAATACTTTTGAAGGGCTTAACGCATTCGCTACGAAAACAACTGGATCCTGAGACCATTTGACAATGTCAATTTTTTCCCCTTTAAGCTCATTGACAACTGCTTGAACCCTTGTTCCCTTTGGTCCAACACATGAACCAACTGGATCAACCTCTTCATTATCAGAATGAACTGATATCTTAGAACGATCACCCGCTTCACGCGCAACTGATTTAATTTCGACTGTACCATCATAGATTTCTGGCACTTCAATTTCAAAAAGTCTTTTCAAAAGTCCAGGGTGTGTTCTTGATACAAATATTTGCGGACCTTTTGTTGTCTTTTCAACCTTCGTAATAAATACTTTAATACGATCATGAGGTTTGTAATGTTCATTAGGCATTTGTTCATTAGCAGGAAGAATCGCTTCGATTTTCCCAAGGCTAACATAAATAAATTTAGAATCTTGCCGCTGAACAATTCCAGTCATTATATCTTCTTCGCGGTCAATAAATTCAGAATAGATAATTCCTCTTTCTGCCTCTCTCACACGCTGAGTAACAACTTGTTTAGCTGTTTGTGCAGCAATCCGGCCAAAATCTTTCGGTGTCACTTCTAATTCTACGATGTCTTCTATTTGATAATTTGGATTTAATTTACGGGCATCTTCAATCGAAATTTCAAGTCTAGGATCAAATACCTCATCAACCACTTCTTTGCGAGCAAAGACCCTCATCATACCGCTGCCAAGATTTAAATCAATCCGAACGTTTTGAGCTTGATTAAAATTTCTTCTGTATGCAGATACAAGTGCTGCCTCAATTGCCTCAATAATCACTTCTCGTGAAATCCCTTTTTCTTTCTCAAGCAAGGTCAGAGCATCTAACAATTCACTGCTCATGAAACATATATCCCCCTTATTAGAAAAGCGTAAGCGCTAGACATTATTTTTCTTCTAGAAATAATAGCTGATTATGAAAAAACCACTGCTAAACGAGCATTGGCTACTTTTTCATATGGAATTTCCACAGTTTTCTTTCTCGTTTTAATTTTGATTTCTACCGTCACGATTTGGCCATCAAACTGTGTTAAAATTCCTTCAAATGTTTTCTCCCCATCGATGGGCTCATACGTCTTAATAAAAACATTTTTGCCGATTGCTTTTGTAAAATCCTTTTCGTTTTTAAGAGGGCGTTCAGCTCCCGGTGATGATACCTCTAAGAAATAGTTGTAAGGTATGGGGTCAACCTCATCAAGCTTGACGCTTAATTGTTCACTGACTAGACCGCATTCTTCAATGTCGACACCTGTTTCCTTATCGATAAATATGCGAAGAAACCAATCTCTTCCTTCTTTTACATATTCAATATCAACTAATTCTAATTTGAGTTCATCCAAAATAGGGGTGACTAATTCTTCAACCGTTTCAGTCACTTTGCTCATAATATCCCTCCTTTATCAACAATCTTAACCTCGCGTTGTTTTTCTCAATAGTAAAGATTAAACTTTCTAGACAGAAAAAAAGCGTACACAACACGAAAGAGTGGGTTGCCCCACTCTTCTTTTACGAGAGTTATAAATAGTATTTCCATTAAAACTATACCATAACCAATTTTTTTATGCAAATGGAATTACTGTCATTTCAAGGTTTTCAAACGATTTCTCCTACTTCATTCTAATTAAAATAAGGAAAGCTGATTTTGTTCTGGCAATGATTCTAAGCATCCATGATTATCCAGATACTCGATGATTGTTTTAGACAACTTTCCTCGCTGCTGAAGGTCCTCCTTCGAAAGGAATTCTCCTTCTTCCCTAGCTTTCACAATGTTGATAGCGGCATTTGTTCCAAGGCCAGGAATCGCATTGAACGGAGGGATCAGTGCACCGTCTTCAATTATAAATTCATTTGCACTTGATCGATAGAGATCAACCTTCTTAAATTTAAATCCACGCTCACACATTTCAAGCGCAAGCTCCATCACTGTTAATAAGTTCTTTTCCTTATTAGAAGCATCCAAGCCTTTTGCATTAATATCATCAATTAATGATCGAATCGCCTGAGATCCTTTTGCCATTGCATCCACATCAAAATCCTCTGCCCGAACAGTAAAATATGCTGCATAGTATAAAAGCGGGTGATGGACTTTAAAATAAGCAATCCGAACAGCCATTAATACATATGCCGCGGCGTGGGCCTTAGGGAACATATACTTGATTTTTTTACATGAATCAATATACCATTCCGGCACTTCATTCTTTCTCATTTCTTCTTCCATCTCATCGCTTAAACCTTTACCTTTACGGACTGATTCCATAATTTTAAATGCAAAGGCAGGCTCCAATCCTTGATAGATTAAATAAACCATAATGTCATCACGACAGCCAATTACTTCACTCAGCGTACAAATTCTATTATGAATGAGCTCCTGTGCGTTCCCCAGCCAAACATCTGTACCATGTGACAGACCAGAGATTTGTACCAGCTCTGAGAAAGTAGTAGGTTTTGTATCCTCTAACATTTGCCTTACGAATCTTGTGCCGAATTCCGGAATGCCAAGCGTTCCTGTTTTACACATAATTTGTTCTTCTGTTACACCTAAGGTTTCAGTCCCGCTAAAAATCTTCATTACTTCAGGATCATCAGTAGGGATCGTTTTCGGATCAATTCCGCTTAAATCTTGGAGCATCCGAATCACGGTTGGATCATCGTGTCCCAGAATATCAAGTTTCAATAGATTATCATGAATGGAATGGAAATCGAAATGGGTCGTTTTCCATTCAGAATTTTTATCATCTGCCGGGAACTGAATTGGCGAGAAATCATAAATATCCATATAATCGGGAACAACGATTATTCCTCCTGGATGTTGGCCGGTCGTTCTTTTTACACCGGTACAGCCCGATGCGAGACGATCGATTTCCGCTCCCCTTAATTGAAGATTGTTATCTTGCTGGTATGCTTTAACATAGCCAAAGGCTGTTTTATCAGCTACTGTACCTATTGTCCCCGCACGATAAACGTATTCTTCACCGAAAAGGATCTTTGTGTAATTATGTGCACGAGGCTGATATTCGCCAGAGAAATTCAAGTCTATATCAGGTACCTTGTCTCCTTTAAACCCTAGGAACGTTTCGAATGGAATATCATGTCCATCCTTCTTATATGTTGCACCACATTCAGGGCAATCCTTATCTGGCAAATCATATCCAGAGCCGACTGAACCATCATTAAAGAATTCTGAATGCTTACAGTCAGGGCAAACATAGTGTGGAGGAAGTGGATTCACTTCTGTGATTTCTGTCATTGTTGCTACAAGTGATGAGCCGACAGATCCACGTGAACCAACAAGATAGCCATCATCTAATGATTTTTTAACAAGCTTGTGCGAGATCAAATAGATTACAGCAAATCCATGCCCAATAATACTTTTTAATTCCTTTTCCAAACGCGCTTCGACAATTTCAGGTAAATTTTCCCCATAAATACTTCTAGCCATGTCATAGCTCATATTGCGCATTTCATCGTCTGCACCCTCAATTTTAGGTGTATACAGATCATCTTTAATCGGTTTTATTTCATCGATCATATCCGCAATTTTATTCGTATTTTCAACAACAATTTCTCGTGCTTTCTCCTTTCCTAAAAACTTGAAAGCATCGAGCATTTCATTCGTGGTTCGAAAATGGACATCTGGGAGCTTATGACGATTTAATGGATTTGCTCCGCCCTGTGAATTAATAAGAATTTTCCTGTAGATTTTATCATTGGGATTTAAATAATGAACATTTCCAGTCGCTACGACCGGAAGACCTAACTTTTCACCAAGCTGGACAACCTTCCCAATAATATCCTCCAGCGCTTTTTCATCTCGAACTAATTCTAGCTCCAAAAGATGTGCATATACTTCCTTTGGATGTACCTCAATATAATCATAGAATTGTGCAGTCTCTTCCACCTCTTCAGGTGATTTCTGCATCATTCCCTCGAACACTTCACCTTTATCACAACCAGACCCTATTAGAAGTCCTTCACGATATTTTTCAAGTTGGGACCTAGGTATTCTTGGCACTCGATAGAAATAATTCAGGTGAGAAATAGACACAAGCTTAAAAAGATTTTTCAAGCCTGCCTCTGTTTGTGCAAGCAATGTACAATGATAAGGTCTTGCACGTTGATAGGCATTTCCCTGACCCATATTATCATTAAATTGGTCGTGATACTCGATTCCCTTTTCAGTTGCATCCTTCAGCATTTTCAAAAGGAGGTAACCGGTTGCTTCAGCATCATAGATTGCTCGGTGATGCTGTGTTAATTCAATATCAAATTTCTTTGCAAGTGTATTCAATCGATGGTTCTTCATTTCTGAATATAGAAAGCGTGCAAGCTCAAGTGTATCAATGACTGGATTAGCAGCTTTGCCTAGATTGATTTTCTTATAGCCGACATTTAGAAAACCCATATCGAAAGATGCATTATGGGCTACTAATATCGCGTCACCCGTCCATTCATGGAAATCCTTCAGTACATCCTCTATCTCTGGTGCATTTTCAACAAGGTCATCTGTAATTCCAGTTAAATTGATGGTTGTTGCAGAAAGCGGGTGATGTGGATTCGCAAACGATTCAAAACGGTCAATTATTTCCCCATCGTGGATTTTTACGGCTGCAAGTTCGATGATCGTATCATACACAGCTGATAGCCCTGTAGTTTCAACGTCAAAGACAACATACGTATCCTCACTTAATAATCGATGTGTACTGTTATATGCAATGGGGACACCATCATCTACTAGATTTACTTCAACCCCATATAATATCTTGATATCATTTTTCTTTCCTGCACCAAATGCTTCTGGAAATGATTGAACGACTGCATGGTCTGTAATCGCAATGGCCTTATGACCCCATTTTTTAGCTTGTCCAACGAGTGTGCTAACTGATGAAACTGCATCCATTTGACTCATTGGCGTATGCAAATGCAACTCTACTCGCTTTTCATCTTCAGGGGCAGTATCTTTTCTTAGAACTGGCTTTATTTCATTAATATCATTTCCGATCATGACAAGGTCTCGGACAAAGGTGTCATTTTGAACGCTGCCTCGAACCTTTAGCCACATTCCTTTTTGAACATGCTGGTATAAAGCTGCATCTTCCTTGTCGCGGGAAAACATTTTAACAAGAATGGAGCTTGTATAATCGGTAATTTTAAAGGTTAGCAGTGTTCTTCCACTGCGAAGCTCTCTCGTTTCCGCTGCAAACACATATCCCTCTATTGCAACACGGCGTTCTTCATCAACAATATCAATGAGTTTCCGATAATCTGCATCATCTTTAATGGTTAAACCAATCATCAGAGGGCCTTGAAGAACTGCAGCATCTTGAGAGTCAGCTTCCGCTTCTTTTTTCTGCATATCAATAAGCGCTTGAAGTCCTCGCTCTTGATCCTCTTTTTCCTTCGCCTTAATAAACTTTTGATATTCTTCATTCGCTGCTTCTGTTGAAATTTCCGTTTCAATCACTAAAGGAGGAAATCCAAAGGTTTCAAATACATGACTAATTTGTCCAGCATATTTCCGTTTAATGGATAAACCTTCCGTTTCATTTCTTACATTGATAATGATTTTATTTCCATGTACGGACGGAATTTGTTCATTTAAAAGCTTAATAAGCGGAGGAGCCATCCCCTCCATCTCTTGGATAGAATATTGCCAGTAATCTAAAACTAATTGTTCAGTAAACTGCTGATTATTTACGTTAATAGTAAAAGAAACATTTGCTATGTGTGAAAAGGTCTTTTCCAACTGAGTAGAAAAAAGACTAAAATAACGAAATGGAAGAATCGTGTCAAAGTTAAAATAGAAGTGCCATTTTTTCGCCTTTTTTTCTATCACTACTCTATTAATTTCAGCCTGTTGAAATTGCTGTACAATCACATCATCTGTTAAATTCAGCTGTTGGAGCAAGAGTTGGAAACGCTCTTTGTTGCCTAGGGCATTCTCCATCTTTCTCTCTCCCATCTATATATATTTCTACCTATCTTTTTTCCTTAAGACATATTTAGACTTTGATAATTATAACATAACCTTGCAGGTGTTATAACTACTTCAAGTAAGGAATATTTCTCTAACAAAAAAAAGGATTCCCATAAAAGGAATCCGGTAATGATTAAAGTGTTTCTAAAAGTTGAGTAATGGTTTCCATAAGCTGATCTTTGTGAACCTCTTGCATTTCTCCTGATTTACGAACCTTTACTTCTACTATTCCTTCAGCAGCTTTTTTTCCAATTGTAATCCGGATCGGCAAACCAATTAAATCTGAATCTGCAAATTTCACACCGGGTCTTTCTTGGCGGTCGTCCATCAATACATCCCGACCGCTCTTCTTTAACTGAACATATAATTCTTCTGCAAGTACAGCTTGTGATTCATCCTTTGTATTAATAGGAATAAGATGAATATCAAAAGGAGAAATATCTGTTGGCCATAATAAACCATTTTCATCATTATACTGTTCAACAATCGCTGCCATAACACGTGATACGCCAATTCCATAGCATCCCATAATCATCGGTTGATTTCTTCCGTTTTCATCCAAATAGGTGGCGCCCATTGCTTCACTATAGCGGGTACCTAATTTAAAGATATGCCCAACTTCAATTCCCTTGGCAAATAAAATAGTTCCCTCTCCATCTGGTGAAAGATCTCCTTCTTGTATAAATCGAAGATCTGCATATTTGGTAACCTTGAAATCACGATCTGGATTGACATTAATAAAGTGGACATCCTCTTCATTTGCTCCACAAACAGCATTTGCTATCCCTGCAATTGCATGGTCAGCAATAATTTCAACTGAATCAACACCAACTGGTCCGAGTGAGCCAAATGAGCAGCCAAGTATTTTATTTGCTTCGTCAGCACCCGCAAGCTCAACCTCTGCTGCTTCGAACAAGTTTTTCAGCTTTATATCATTTACCTCGTGGTCCCCGCGTACTAGTACTAAAACATGCTTGTCATCGACTTTAAACAGCAATGATTTAATACACTGTTCTTTCGTTACATTAAGAAATTCGGATACTTCTTCTATTGTTTTTTTATTTTCTGTTTTCACCTTTTGTAATTCTTTTTGTGGCTCATTGCTTTTTTCATATGTATTGATTACCGGTGCCATTTCAATATTCGCTGCATAATTAGATGTGTCAGAATAGGCAATCGTATCTTCACCGATTTCAGATAATACCATAAATTCATGAGTGTCTTTCCCGCCCATTGCACCAGAATCTGCAATAACAGCACGGAAATTTAGTCCACAGCGAGTAAAAATATTCGTATACGCCTGATAAAGCTTATCATACATTTCATCAAGACTAGCTTGTGAAGAATGAAATGAGTATGCATCTTTCATAATAAACTCTCTGCCACGAAGAATACCAAAACGAGGACGTTTTTCATCTCTGAACTTTGTTTGGATTTGATATAAGGCAAGCGGCAGCTTTTTGTATGACTTGATTTCATCACGAATGAGGCTAGTTATAACTTCTTCATGAGTAGCACCTAAAGCAAAATCACGCTCATGACGATCTTTCAATCTCATAAGCTCAGGTCCATAGGTATACCATCTTCCTGATTCCTGCCACAGTTCTGCCGCTTGCATAGCTGGCATTAATAACTCGACCGCACCAGCATGATCCATTTCTTCTCGGACAATCGTTTCAATTTTTCTTAATACTTTCTGAGCTAATGGCAAATAGCTATAGATCCCGCTTGCATTTTGGCGGATAAAACCTGCTCTCAATAATAATTGGTGGCTTTTTATCTCTGCATCTGCTGGTATTTCTCTTAACGTAGGAATAAGTGTCATACTTTGTTTCATTCAATAGCACCTCTATTATGATTATTAAAAAATATAGGGTCATATCCTTAATGGAGTAAGACCCTAAAGGAAAATTATTATAAGAAAAACCGTTGAATATCATTCCATGTGACAACAAGCATTAACAGCATTAAAAGAGCGAATCCAATAAAGTGAACCATTCCTTCTTTGTGGCGATCAATCGGCTTTCCTCTTACTGCTTCAACCGCAAAGAACATCAGTCTTCCACCGTCTAACGCTGGAATTGGCAATAAATTCATGATTCCAAGGTTAATACTCAATATAGCTGCCCATTTCATTAAATAGAATATTCCAGACTTCGCTACTGTATCAGTAGAAACATAAATGCCTACCGGACCAGAAAGGGCATCGATAGAAAACTGACCAGTCACTAGCTTGCCTAACATGACAAAAATTTCTTTTGTCCAAAGGTATGTTTCCTTGGCACCATGAGAGATTGCTTTTATAGGCGATTTCTCCATTGGCTGGAATACACCTATTATACCAATCTTTTCTCCTTCTGCTTCTTGAACCTTTGGTGTTACAGGCAACTGCAGTTCTTTGCCATTTCGTTCAAGTGAGAATTGCAATTCTTTATTAGGGTTTTTACGGATGATTTCCACTACATCTGACCAGCTTGATATTTCTGCACCATTGACGCTTTGAATATTATCTCCCTCTTTCAGACCTGCTTCCATTGCCGCACCATCTTCCGTGAGCTTTCCAAGAACAGGATTATCAGTTGGGATCCCTTGCAATATGCCAATCAAAATAAATATGACAAAGGCAAGGATAAAGTTCATCATTGGACCTGCAAAAATAGCCATCGTTCTTTGCCAAAGTGTTTTTGAGGCAAATTGTCTATCATAAGGAGCAATCAGTGTTTCCGTCCCATTCTCTACTAAAACAGCATTTGCACTAATAGGAAAAGATTGCAGCTTCTCCTCTTCATCTCCTTCGACATATCCCTTTATAACTAATTCATGCTCAATATCCGCATGCTCAACTTCGACAACTCTTGCATCAGGATATTTTTCTTTGTTTGTTAAAATTATTTTATTCGCTTCTTCTTTCTCATTAAATAATAAACCAATTCGATAGCCTGGTTTAATCTCTATCATTTCAGGATCTTCACCAGCCATACGAACAAAGCCGCCTATAGGAAGCAGACGAATGGTATAGGTTGTTTCTCCCTTTTTATGAGAAAAGATTTTAGGACCGAAGCCAATGGCAAATTCTCTACATAGAATTCCAGCACGTTTTGCAAACACAAAATGGCCTAATTCATGAAAAAAAACAAGGGCCCCAAATATTACAATAAAAGCAATAACTGTACTCAAATTATAACCACCTTTTTAAAAGATAAGAAAATTATCTTTTCTGAGTTAGAAAGCTATCTAGCTTCAACAGCCATAGAGATATTTTCCCCTTTACCTGCTGAAACTTATCTTTATAAAAGTGAGTTTACATATTTTCTTGTTTCTACGTCAACTTCCTGAATTTCAATAAGTCCAGGATTGGAGATGTTATTATGTTTGCTCAAAGCTTTTTCTATTAAATCTTCAATTTGGAGAAAAGATACTTTTCTATCAAGAAACGCGGCAACTGCTGCTTCATTTGCAGCGTTTAGAACAGTAGGCATTGTGCCTCCCGCCTTACCTGCATCAAAGCTAAAACGCAAGCAGCGGAAACGTTCAAAATCCATTTTACTAAAGTGCAGTTTACCTATTTCTGATAAATTAAGACGTTTAGCAGAAGGTAGTTTAAACCTATCAGGGTATGTAAGTGCGTACTGAATAGGAACTCTCATATCCGGTGTTCCTAATTGTGCGATAACGCTGCTATCATGAAACTCTACCATCGAATGAATGATACTTTCCTTATGCAATAAAACATCAATTTTGTCATAAGGAATTGAAAATAACCAATGGGCCTCAATAACTTCTAACCCTTTATTCATCATCGTTGCAGAATCAATGGTAATTTTTGCACCCATTGACCAATTCGGGTGATTGAGTGCATCCTCAATCGTTACATTTTGTAATTCTTCTCGCGTACGATCTCTAAAGCTTCCACCTGATGCAGTAATAATTAATTTTTCAATATTTTTTTCTTTTTCACCTTGCAATGCCTGGAATATTGCAGAATGTTCACTATCTACCGGCAGTAAAGGAACATGATTCCGTGCAGCTTCTTCCATTACAAGATGGCCTGCTGTAACAAGTGTTTCCTTGTTCGCAATGGCTATTGTCTTTTTCTCCTTAATCGCTTCTAGGGTTGGTGTAAGCCCAATGCTCCCCGATACAGCATTCACAAGAATATTAGCTTTATGATAAACAGCCACTTCTGTAAGCCCTTGTTTTCCATAAGTAAAATGGATGCCCGGAAATTCTGCTTTGAGGTTAGTTACGGATGATTCATCCGCAACCGAAACAAGATCCGGCTTAAAATCCATGATAATTTTTCTTGTTAACTCAATATTTTTCCCCACCGAAATAGCTGCAAGCTTAAATTCAGAAGGATGTTCTTTAATCACGTCCAAGGTTTGGGTGCCGATTGATCCAGTTGCCCCCATCAAACTTATATATTTCAATATAATTCATCTCCTGTAGGAAAAAGAAAGACACATCATTCAATACTTAATAATAATCTTTAATGACTAGTTACTTTCAAATTTAAAATAAATAAATAAAATGAATAAGCGGCCATACAAATAATAAACTGTCAAAACGGTCTAAAATCCCGCCATGACCCGGCATAATATTCCCAGAATCCTTTACATCGTAATGACGCTTTAATGCAGATTCAACTAAATCACCAATTTGTCCAAAAACAGATAGAACTACAGTGATGAGTAGCATCTGAATAAATGTAGCCGGAATATCTGTGAATAGAAGGAATAGCAAGGCTACGATAATTGCGCAGAAAACTCCACCTATAGATCCCTCTATTGTTTTGTTTGGACTAATCTCAGGCCAAAGTTTTTTCTTCCCTATAGCTCGGCCAATAAAATAGGCTCCTGAATCTGTTGCCCAAATAATAAACAGTGAGAAGAAAATAAAGATTAAGCCTTCCTCCCTTGTTTCAATAAAATAATAAAAACCGATTCCAACGTATAAAGTAGACAATATTGAAAATGCAACATCATCAAATGTAAACTTATTTTTCGTAACTACTGTATAAGTTAGAAATAATAGTACAGCTAGCAAAGCAAACTCAATTTTTGTAAAATGGATCACATCCAGCAGAGATTGAAATTGATTTGGAAGAAGAAATATCCATAACAACAATAAAGATATGATCCCTGGAACAGAGATAATACTGAGTCTGCGCATTTTTAATAGTTCATAAAGTGCAATCGATGCCAATAAATAGGCAAGTATCACTACCGGCAGTCCTCCAAAAATAACAACTGGGAGAAAAATTGCACCAAATACAATCGCTGAAATAATTCTTTGCTTCATCTAATTTTCAACACCTTTGTCAAACTCCTCCAAAACGCCTTTGCCTATTTTGGAAAACCTCAATCGCTTCAATAAAATGGTCTTCTGCAAAATCAGGCCAAAGCACATCAGTAAACCAAAATTCCGTATAAGCTAGCTGCCAGAGCATAAAGTTGCTAAGACGGATTTCACCACTCGTACGAATTAAAAGATCCGGATCATTTAATCCATCAGTCATTAAATAGGTTGAAAAAATATCTTCATTTAACCCATTCTCATCTATTATACCATTTTTGCAATCTTTTAAGACTTCTTTGATCCCTTCAATGATTTCAGAGCGGCTTCCATAGTTTAAAGCAAAATTTAATATTAAACCCGTATTGTCTTTCGTATCCTCCATTGCTTTCTCAATCGCTTTTCTTGTATGAGAAGGCAGCATTTCTTTGTCACCCATCATGATAACTTTCACATTTTCTTCAACCAGCTCAGGAAGGAACGATCCTAGAAACTCCTCTGGGAGCTTCATAAGGTAATCTACCTCCATTTTTGGACGTTTCCAATTTTCTGTAGAAAAAGCATAAAGAGTCAGCGCCTTCACGCCAACCTGATTAGCTAATCTCGTAATTTTCCGAACTACCTTCATTCCTTCATGGTGCCCAGCTATTCTAGGCAAAGCTCTCTTTTTTGCCCATCTGCCATTGCCATCCATAATAATTGCTATATGCGAAGGAATTTGGAGCTCTTGAATTTTCAAAATTCTTTCTCGGAGTTCGGAAGAACTACTTTGATTCTTCCATCGTTTTATTTTATTTAACATAAGACTGCTCCTTTAAGATAGGTTAATCTTACCCTCCGATTAAAAAAGCGAATGCGCCTTCGAAACAATCAAAGTGCAGATTGTTCCAAAATTCTAACTCTAAGAAGCTTTCCTTAGAGAACTCTCCCACATGAACAAGAGGATCCTCCCAAAACGGGGTTTTTCACATTAGTGGGAAGGGTGACTTGTGAACTTGTGGTCGACAACTAGTACATTCTTGTAAGTCAGGTAAAAGGCGCTGCCACCAAGACAAAAAAAGCACGAACGAACATAAGAAAAACAAGTATACGCCAATTCAACCTCTTGTAAAAAAAATCAACCCTATTTCTGCATGATAATATCATACCAAAAATAAAGAAAGATATCTCTATAAATGAATATGTACATATGTAATAAATAAGAATAATACATCTTATTTAATTAACGATCCTCCATTTTCAGAAGCTAGAGTAAAAAAACCCCCTATACATAGAGGGTCCCTATTTCTATTCACAATCAATTTTTCTAAACTTCCAAAATTTCTTTTTCTTTATCTTTTGTTATCGAATCAATTTTGCTGATTTGCTCATCTGTTAACTTTTGAATATCATCTGAATACCCGCGTAAATCATCTTCAGTGATTTCACCGTTCTTTTCAAGTTTCTTTAAATCATCATTTGCATCACGGCGGACATTACGGATGGCAATCTTTGCTTCTTCTGACTCTTTTCTCACAAGTTTAACGAGGTCTTTTCTGCGCTCTTCTGTTAGCTGAGGAATTGTTAGTCGAATAATATTTCCATCATTTGAAGGAGTCAGACCAATATCAGATTTCAAAATGGCTTTCTCAATATCACCCAGAATAGATTTATCATATGGCTGAATAACGAGCAGGCGTGCTTCTGGAACAGAAATTCCTGCTAATTGATTGACCGGTGTAGGAGCACCATAGTAATCAACCGTAATTCTATCAAGCAATGATGCATTGGCTCTTCCTGCACGAATACTTGCAAGCTCACGTGTATATGCTTGGATCGCTTTCGTCATTCTATCCTTTGCATTGGCAATAACTTGTTTTGGCATTATTTTTTCCCCCTTACAATAGTTCCAATTGGTTCACCCATTACTGCACGATTAATATTTCCTTGCTCCATTATTGAAAATACGATTAAAGGAATATCATTATCCATACATAAAGATGATGCTGTAGAGTCCATGACAGCTAAACCTTCTTTAATGACATCAAGATAGGAGAGCTGGTCATATTTTTTCGCGTTTTTATCGAGGCGTGGGTCTGCTGAATATACACCATCGACATTGTTTTTCGCCATTAATATAACTTCTGCTTCAATTTCTGCAGCTCTTAGTGCAGCCGTTGTATCTGTTGAAAAATAAGGATTTCCTGTGCCAGCAGCAAAGATGACTACGCGTTTTTTCTCAAGATGGCGAATCGCCTTTCTGCGAATATATGGTTCAGCAACTTGTCTCATCTCAATAGATGTTTGCACTCTCGTCTCTACACCTAGTTGTTCTAGGCTATCTTGTAGTGCTAATGAGTTCATGACAGTCGCAAGCATTCCCATATAATCTGCATTTGCTCTGTCCATCCCCATTTCTTCTCCAATTTTCCCGCGCCAAATATTCCCCCCGCCAACAACGACAGCAACCTCAACACCTAATTGGGCTAAATCCTTGACTTGAGATGCTACCGACTTTATTACCGCGGGATTAATCCCAAATCCTTGCTCCCCGGCTAAAGCTTCTCCGCTTAACTTTAAGACAACACGTTTATATTTTGGGCTGCTCATAAGAACCTCCATATGTAGTATAGAAAAGCTAAGCACATGCAGCACTATAGCTAAACATTTATTGAATTTTTTCAGTCTTGAAAAACAGGGAACACAAAGTGTTCCCTGAGATGATAATTTCTAAGTTGTAATTTATTCTTTAAATGTATGAGCAGAAAAGTTATTTTTTAACTTGGCTCATAACTTCTTCAGCAAAGTTATCTTCACGCTTTTCAATACCTTCTCCAACTTCAAAGCGTACAAACTCACGGATTTTACCGCCTTTAGATTCAACAAATTTTCCAACCTTTTGGTCAGGGTTCTTAACGAATGCTTGATCATTTACACAAACTTCTTCAAAATATTTGCTTAGACGGCCTTCAACCATCTTCGCAACGATATTTTCAGGCTTTCCTTCGTTAAGAGCTTGTTGTGTTAATACTTCACGCTCACGTTCAACTTCGTCTTGAGATACTTCGTCACGAGAAACATATTTTGGGTTAAGTGCAGCAATATGCATAGAAACGTCTTTCGCAGCGTCTTCATCCGTTGTTCCTTCAAGAACTGTTAATACACCAATGCGTCCACCCATATGTAAGTATGCACCAAATGCATCATTATCAGTTTTTGTTTTCACTTCAAAACGGCGAAGGCTTAATTTCTCCCCAATTTTTGCAATAGCAGCATTAATATGAGCTTCAACAGTAGCTCCATTTGCCATTGTTTGAGCAGCAGCTTCTTCGACAGATGCAGGCTTGTTTGCAAGTAAGTGATCTGCTAATTCCTTAACTAATGTTTGGAATCCTTCATTTTTAGAAACGAAATCTGTTTCAGAGTTTACTTCAAGAATAACTGCAGAATTTCCATCAATTTTCACAGAAGTTAACCCTTCTGCAGCAATACGGTCACCTTTTTTAGCAGCTTTTGCGATTCCTTTTTCACGAAGGAAATCGATTGCTTTTTCCATATCACCATCTGTTTCTTGAAGTGCTTTTTTACAATCCATCATACCAGCGCCTGTTTTTTCACGTAGTTCCTTAACCATTTGAGCAGTAATTGCCATTATGAAATCCTCCTTAGAATTGAATATGTAGTTATATCTTTACCAAATATACATAACCAACAAACTGTCTTTTGCTTATTCTTTAAAAAAAGGTGATAAAGGGGCTCCCTCTTATCACCTTTTTCAATGTCCAACTTAAGCAGTTGTAACTTCTTCACCTTGTTTTGCTTCAAGAATCGCATCTGCCATTTTGCCTGTTAAAAGTTTAACAGCACGAATAGCATCGTCGTTTGCAGGGATAACAACATCGATTTCATCTGGATCACAGTTTGTATCAACGATACCAACGATCGGAATGTTTAATTTATGTGCTTCTGCAACAGCAATGCGCTCTTTACGAGGATCGATGATAAATAAAGCGTCTGGAAGACCCTTCATATCTTTGATTCCGCCTAAAAACTTTTCTAAGCGCTCTTGCTCTTTTTTCAATTGAACAACTTCTTTTTTAGGAAGCACTTCGAAAGTTCCGTCTTCAGACATTCTTTCGATATCTTTAAGACGTGAAATACGCTTTTGAATTGTTTCAAAGTTTGTTAATGTACCACCTAACCAACGTTGGTTAACATAGTACTGTCCAGAACGGATTGCTTCTTCTTTAACTGAGTCTTGAGCTTGTTTCTTAGTTCCTACGAAAAGGATTGTACCGCCGTTTCCAGCAAGCTCCTTCACGAAGTTATAAGCTTCTTCAACCTTTTTAACTGTTTTTTGAAGGTCGATGATATAGATGCCGTTACGCTCTGTGAAAATATATTTTTTCATCTTTGGGTTCCAACGGCGAGTTTGGTGTCCGAAATGTACACCAGCTTCAAGCAATTGTTTCATTGAAATTACTGACATGTGTATTTCCTCCTAATGGTTTGTTTTCCTCCGCTTAGATCATTTTCAATCGGGAACTGACAATACCAGCACCATCCGATTAAATCAATAAGCGTGTGTATTAACACCATTTGTTAATATATCATAATAATAATATACATTCAAGTTTTTTTCTATTGATTGCTTTGGAATTTTAGTAATAGTTCAATCTCCGTTTTTCCTTTATTCAGCTTCTGAGCTATTTTATCTTCCGTCAATCCTTGTTCTTTCAAGGCAAGTACTTGCTGTAATAACGAACCTTCTTGTAAATTGTTCATTGAATTATATGTTAGGTCCCCGTTTTCTACAATTATTTCGTCGTTTTTCTCAAGCGAGGGCAATTTCACAGAATAATCTTCCCTTGTTTCAGGGGTCTTACTCTCAGTATCCTTGTCAACCGCTTTAGAATATTGTTTATAAGCATTTGCTGCTTTATATGCGGAAGTCTTTCCGATTCGGCTTTGAATATGTATTTCTTTAGAATTTCCTTCTTGATTTGCCTTATAGTTTTTATCTTCCGACTTTTTGTATGTATTATTTTTTTTAGTTTTAATTTCATTTATTGGTGCATTCCGAATATCTAAATTCTTTACTCGATCAATGAATGCCTCGTTTTCTTCTTTCATTTGCAGCAAGTAAGCAGATATTACCTCCTCCATGTCAGTAATCATTTTCTCTTGCTTTTTTTCTACCTGTAAGAGGCGATTCTGGCGAAGAAATAATATAATAATTGCGAAGATAGCTAATACATTTAAAAACAAACTAAATAGTATCAAAAAAGTGGTCATACAATCCCTCTATCCACTAAAATCTATTACTTTCCCCTTATAAGGGTGAAAATCCTTTTTCTTTTTTTCTTTCTTTTCCTGGTGATCTTCACTTTCTTGCTGCCCATTTGTATCTTGATGGTGATCCTTTTGCTTTTGTGAAAGTACAACATTGGCTTTTTGCTCTTGCTTTAAGACTGTATTTCTATTTTTCTCTTCTTCCTTTTGCGTTTGTTGCGCGCCTATATCATTCATGTTTTGCCCGCGCTGCTGCAGCTGTTCTTGAATTTTTCCTGCTTCAAATGTTCTAGGCAAGGCAATTTGCATCTCAACTGATTTTAAGCTCATACACAGTCACCCTTGTTATGTACTTTGTAAAAGAAATTTATCAGATATACATGATTCTGAAACAATTTCACCATTTGAGAAATAGTAGCGGCTATTTGAATACTTCTTCTGAATTTGCATTGCATACTTTCCAAAGTGCAAAGTAGTATTTGGAAAAATATTTTCGTATATAAATATCGATGAATCTTGTTTCTCATTTATTTCTATTTCTAGCCTTTCAAATTCCTCATCAATTTCTTTTAACTGTTGGATGATGTGATCTTTCGTTACTCTTTGCTTAAGAATAAGTTCCTTCTGTTCTTTAGTAAGAGAGCCTGCAACTTTACCTAATTGAAGCAATTTGTGTTCAATATTAATCAATTTCTTAAGGTTATTATTTAATTCTTGTTTTTCTTTATGCAGAGCGTTTTCCTTTTCTGCTACCTTTAAATCTGCACCAGCATGTATTTCCGTTTTGGTAAATAATCGATTTCCGACTTCCTTTATATGAAGATCCCTTCCAACCGATATAATACCTCCAATAATCAGGGCTTTTCTGGAGTATAATGAGCCCCCTGCTTGAACATTGCTATGAAGAATAGAATTTTCCACAATAACATCTTGTTCTGCCTGAACATTAGCTTGATTCAAATAAGCTGCTTGAATATTGCCTTTGGCAATTAAATTTCCCTTATGACCGCCAGAGACCCCGCCAGAAATGACGATATTTCCCTCAGCATAAATCACAGCTGCTTCAACTAACCCAAATATTTTAATATCTCCTCCAGCCTTTACCTCATAACCGCTTGGTACGTTTCCTCTAATTACAACATTGCCAATAAAATCAATATTACCTGTTTTTAGATCTAGATCTCCGTTCACTTCAAATACAGGATTAACTGAAATTGTTTTATTTGTTAAGCTTAATTGTCCATCAGATGTTGAATAAAATGTTGAACCATTCAATATGACATTTTTTCCGGGCCGTATTTTAAGTGGCTTTCCATTTTTTGCAGGTATGTTTCGGCCTGTTACATCCATACCAGTAGTCCCAGGTGTAGAGGGGATAACAGTCGCTAGTGGTTGCCCAGCCTTGACTGAAGGAATTTGAATAACATTTCGGAAATTAAACTTTTCTCTTTTCACACATTTATCACTTTGGACTTCATCAAGCAAGTATGCATCTATGCCGTCTTTTGGCGGGTATCCCTCAGCGATAATAATTGGATAAGAAATAGATAATGGGCGAATGCTAATATCCCTAACTACATCCTCTTTTATACCAAAAACAATTTTTTCTTTATTTAGGAAATGAATAAACTCTTCATAAGTAAACGATAAATCATCTTCTGACTTTTCGATCAATTCAATCGTCGCGTGTAACCGATTCTTTTCAATCTCTACGCGGAATTGCTTTTCCATTCGTCATCGCCACTTTCCCTTAGAATTTTAAAAGACCTTTTCCAATGCATGCCGTAATTTAAAAATCGCTTTGGAATGAATTTGAGAAATTCTAGATGTTGAAAGATTCATGACTTGTCCTATTTCTGTTAAGGTAAGCTCCTCTTTATAAAATAAACTAATCACCAATTGTTCCTTTTCATTTAATTGCGAGATTAATTGTACCATTTCAGCGATCATTTCATCTTTTATTATTTTCTCTTCAGGCATTTCTGTGCCTTCATCTTTAATAATAAAAGACTGACTCTCTTTATCATCCTGATCACTCGGCTTTTCATCAATCGAAAGGATATTAGCAAAAAAATGTTCATTCATAACTGAATGGACTTCTTCTTCCGTCATATTTACCTCTAAGGATATTTCTTGGATAGTTGCCTTTCGTCCAAGACGCTGTTCGAGCTTCTCAATTGCTGATTCAATCTTCTTAGCCTTTTCTCTGGTATTTCGAGGCAGCCAGTCCTCTTTTCGGAGACCATCCAAAATAGCACCACGAATTCTAAATGAAGCATACGTATCAAACTTCAAATCACGATTTGGTTCAAACTTTTCTAGAGCATCATATAATCCCATTAAACCAAGGCTTCTCAAGTCATCTCTTGAAACATTTCTCGGCAGATTTACGGAAATACGCTGGACATGATAACTTACAAGTGGTAAGTATTTTTGAACGAGGAAATTTCCCGCTTGAGCATCCCGAGAAGTGACCCAACTTTGCCAATATGTTTGTTCTTCCGTCATTTGATGTGCCATATGGTCATCCTCCTCAAACGTTTACATTTTTCGTTACTACAAATAGTATATCAAAAAAATTATGAACAAAATAGACAATGCTGCCCTTAATAAAGTACATAAAAATGAATACAGCCCCTTCATTCAGAAAGAGGCTGTATTCATTTCTTGTCCTTATAGTTCCTGAATGCCCTTATTCACTGTTCGGATATGTAAGATGCAATTTTGTGGATTAAACTCAATGGTCCTTCCGCTATTTCCGCCAACATCAGCTGCAACGATTGCAATATTTAAAGCAGCAAGTTCTAATTTGACAGCTTCCACATTTCTGGGACCGATACGCATCATATCACTGCCACCTGAAAATTGAAACATTTGCGCTCCACCCGCAATTTTCGCCTTTAGAAAATTTGCTCGTGCCCCGTGACGAATTAACTTTGAAACAAGATCCTTTACAGCTGTATCAGCATACTTAGCGATATTTAAGACACCTGACTTAGCAAGAGAAGAGTCTGGAAGCATCACATGGGCAAGTCCAGCAATTTCTCTTGTTTGATCATAAATAACAACCCCTACACAGGAGCCTAAACCCGATGTGCGAATGATATCTGGAGTTTTAACTATATTCATATCAGCAATTCCGACTTTTATAATGGTTTTACTTTCAATCATTATGCGGAACTCCTAAAGATTTAAATATTATTTGAAAAGAATCTGGATCTGGCAAAAGGAAAAAATGTCCCTTCACATATTCTGCGCTTTCATCCTCATCTTCATTCAGGGCTGTATCTATGACAATCGCATAATCACTTACATGAGATAATTCTATCAGACCGTAGCTTATAATCGCTCCAACCATATCAATACTTAATGCTGGAACAGAAGGGTACAAGGATAGATTCGTAAAATCTGATAGAGATGATAAATAGGAACCTGAAAGAATATTTCCTAATTCCTGTAAAGCTGATAAACCTATTTCACTATATGGAGGAGACTCAAGGGAAAAACTTTCATCTCCGATCATTTCCCTAATGAAACTTGTCGCCTGTTCAACCGGCAAAACAAAAAACATACTCCCCGGAGCTTCCCCCTCAATTCTTAAAAAAACACCAGCGACAACATTTTCAGCTCCTCCCGCCATATTCATCATCTCATCAAATGAAACAATTTGTACGTTAGGAACTTTCATATCAATTTTCTTATTTAATAATTTTGATAAAGCTGTCGCTGCATGACCTGCACCAATATTACCAATTTCCTTTAATATATCAAGGTGGATGGATGAGATTTTTTCAATAAACCCCATTTGATTATCCTTCGCTTCTAGAGGAGCTAAATGATTCGGTGTCCAATATCATTTCCAAATCAATAAGAATCAGCAATCTCTTTCCAATTTTCGCAACACCATTAATATATTCAACCTCTTTTACCCCAACTACTTCAGGAGGTGGCTCAATCGAAGCAACAGGAATATCGATAACATCGTTAGCCAAATCTACAATAAATCCAACCTCTAAATCATTAACAGATACAATGATTACACGAGTACTATCAGTAAAATTCTCTTCTTCAATTCCAAATCTGCTTCGAAGATCGATGATTGGAGTAATAACCCCACGAAGATTAATAACACCTTTAATAAATTTCTCTGTACGTGGAACCCTAGTTATATGTTCAACCTTTTCAATTCCTTGAACATGATTAACTGGAATCGCATATTCCTTATCTTTTAATTGGAAAACGATTAATTTTATATCAGCCGCTAAAGTATCAGCCATTCGTATTCACCCCATAACTAGACTGTCAAAAAACTCTTGTGCAAATCACCTAAAAATTCAGCATTAAGGTTATTTAATTAATGCATTGCAATCAACAATCAAGGCAACTTGACCATTCCCTAGGATCGTAGCACCCGAAATGGCAAATACATTTGTTAAATAATTTCCTAAAGATTTTAAAACAACTTCCTGTTGTCCAATAAACGAATCAACAACTAGACCAGCCATTTTATCACCTTTTCGTACAATAACAACTGAGTAAAACTCATCATCTTCTGTAACAACAGGTACTTCAAAAATATCTTTTAAGAATAGAAGCGGTACGACCTTGCCCCTAAAATCAATTACTCTCTGATTATGTGCATTTAGTATCTCTGCCTTATTCACAATCGCTGTTTCTATAATAGACGATAGCGGAATAGCAAACTTTTCATTTTGAATTTCTGTTAACATAACTGAAATAATTGATAGAGTCAGAGGCAGCTGGATTGAGAATATTGACCCTTGTCCAAGACGCGATTCAATTGAAATCGTTCCGCCTAAAGATTCAATCGTACTTTTCACAACATCTAATCCAACACCGCGGCCAGAAACATCTGATATTTTTTCCGCAGTGGAAAATCCTGATGCTAAAATCAATTCATAAACTTGATTATCTGTCATAGATGCAGCAGCCTGTTCTGTAACAATCCCTTTACTTAACGCTTTAGCTAGAACTTTATCTCTGCTAATTCCTGCTCCATCATCCTCGATCTCTATAAATACATGATTTCCGCTGTGGTAAGCCTTAAGTACAACTGTTCCTTCTTCAGGTTTTCCATTAGCTTTTCTCACCTCAGGCGTTTCGACACCATGATCAAGAGCATTTCTAATTAAATGTACAAGAGGATCTCCAATTTCATCAATAACTGTACGATCTAGTTCAGTTTCGGCACCGATGATTTCAAGATTGATTTTTTTATTTAAATCACGTGCAAGTTGACGAACCATACGCGGAAAACGATTAAAGACAGTTTCAACCGGAACCATACGCATATTAAGAATAATATTTTGTAAATCACCCGTTACTCTTGACATACGTTCAACCGTCTCGTGCAATTCTTGATTGTTTAGATCTCTAGAAATTTGTTCTAAACGTCCTCTATCAATGACTAATTCTTCGAACAAATTCATTAAGATATCTAATCTTTCAATGTTTACTCGAATCGTTTTATTACTTGTTTGTTTTGCTGATGAAGTAGTCTTTTTATCTTCTTTCTTATTAGGTGCGTCTACATTTTTCTCCACTTCTTTTGCAGGTGTTTCAATTTCTGGTGTTTGAGTAATTTCCGCTTCCTCTACTTCAAATTGCCGGAGCTCTTCTAAAGAGATAGGATTTACATCTACCTTGTCAACCTCAGAAACCTTCATTAGTTTCTTTTGAATATCATCCTTCATTTCCTTCGAAACAATTGTTACTGTGAATTCATGATCAAACTGTTCTTCTTCAAGCTGATCAACAGCTGGATTAGATTTAATGACCTCTCCAATCTTCTCTAAGATTTCGAAAATCATAAATACTCTTGCTGCTTTTAATAAACAATCTTCTCTTAACGCAACCGTAATTTCAAAAGTTTCAAAACCTTGTTCTTTTGATTGTTGAAGAACAGTATATTCAAACTCATCATACTGGCTTTTTGCTGCGTGTAAAGGTTCAGCAACTGCGGCAGCAACTTCTGATTTTGCTTCTGCTAGAACAGGGCTTTCTCCTTTTTCAATTAGCAATAACTTTCCAACAGCATCTGATACATCTCTTTTTCCATCTCCGCCTTCAGCAATTGATTGCACCATTGCTTCAAGATCATCCACAGCCAGAAAAACAACATCTAATATTTCTGGATTGAATTTAATCTTATGATTACGAATGGCATCAAGGACATTCTCCATTTGATGGGTAAGCTTTGCTAAATCCTCATAACCCATCGTTGCAGACATTCCTTTTAATGTATGGGCAGAACGGAAAATTTCATTTACAATTGCAATATTTTCCGGATTCTTCTCCAATTCAAGAAGCTGTTCATTACATGCTTGTAAATGTTCTTTACTTTCTTCTATAAATACTTCTAAATATTGATTCATATCCATGTGGCCCACACCCCTTAAGCATTAAACATATTTCAAAATAGTTTGTGCTATATTCTCTACGTCTTGTATTTCATCAACTAAATGAGTGGCTATTGCAGCTTTAGGCATTCCAAAAACGATAGAGGTTTCCTGCGATTCAGCAATTGACTTCACTGACCCATTGTTCTTTAATGCGACCAACCCTTTTGAGCCATCTGAACCCATGCCAGTCATAATAACTGCTACCTTCGAATATTGATTTATCTCGCTTATTGATTCAAACAAGACATCAACAGCTGGTCTATGCCCATTTCTTGCTTCTGATTGATCAAGGCAAATAACTAAATTCGATCCCTCTTGTTTCGCTCTCATATGATAGCCGCCTGGTGCAATATATGCAGTTCCCTTTTGTACAACATCTCCATCGCATGCTTCTTTTACTGAAATTGCACAAAGTGTATCTAACCTAGCCGCTAAAGATTTTGTAAATCCTGCAGGCATATGCTGAACAATAAGTACAGCTGAATCAAGGCTTGCGGGCAAACGTGTTAGCACATTTTGAAGAGCCCTTGGCCCACCTGTGGAAGTGCCAATACATATGATCTTCTTTGATAGAGTTGGCACTTTACCAACAGATTTATTTACTCGATACTCTTCCTTTGGTTCTATTTTACTATAACTTTCGGCCTGAGTAGTAGATAAATATTTGTCTGATGATATTTTTATCAATTGCTTACGGTTAACTTTGCTAACTGACAGTACCTTCCGAACGAGTTCCTCCTTAATTTTATGTAAATCAAGAGAAATTGCACCTGAAGGCTTGGCGATAAAATCAATCGCCCCCGATTGCATGGCCGATATTGTATTTTCCGCTCCCGCTTTCGTCGTACTTGAAAGCATGATGACTGGGACAGGACATTCCTTCATAATTATTTTTAATGCCTCAATCCCATCTAAAACAGGCATTTCAACATCCATAGTGATAACATCTGGTTTTAATTCTTTTAACTTCTCAATTCCATCTTTCCCATTTCTTGCTGAACCAACTACTTGGATTCGTGGATCCTCAGATAAAAAATCAGAAATAAGTTTTCTCATAAAGGCCGAATCATCCACTACCAGCACATTAACTTTCGACATGCCTGATCCCCTACCTTTCAAAGAGAAATTGCTTTAATTTTGATACAAAGTGAAGTGAGGTACTTAATTTAAATTCTTGTGATAATTGTCCTCGTGTATACTTGTTTGAAATTTCCTTTAATGCCCTTGACGCTTGTGCCTTTTCATTATATAGGATAAATGGGATTTGGCTTCTCACTGCTTGCTGGATCACTCGGTCATCTGGAACTGTTCCAAGACAAATAATCTCTCGATCAAGAAAACTTTTTACTACCTTTGAGAGACGGGTAAATGTCTGCTGACCTTCCTTTTCAGACTGTACCCGGTTAATGACTACATAAAAAGGAATCGTTGTATCCATTAAATGTATGTGCTTCATCATTGCATATGCATCTGTCATTGCTGTTGGTTCTGGAGTCGTAATTACTACGATTTCTTGTACAGATAGAATAAATTTTAAAGTACCGTCTGTAATCCCAGCACCCATGTCAAAAATGACATAGTCATATTCATTGAACATTACAGTTAGTTCTTTAATAAATTTATCAACTAACTCTACATCAAGTCCTACTAAATGAGAGAGTCCCGATCCTCCCGCAATATATTTCAACCCTTTCGGACCATCCATAACCGCATCTTTTAAAGTAATAGAGCCTGCAAAAAAATCGACAATAGAGGATTCTGATGTATTTCCCATTAGGATATCAAGGTTTCCCATTCCCATATCCATATCAAACAACAATACTCTATTTCCTTTTGATGCTAGAGAAATGGAAAAGCTCAATGATAGATTGGACTTTCCAACCCCTCCTTTTCCACTAACCACAGCCATGGTTTTTGGCGCTTTATCCTCTGCTGCCACCTTAAGTTTTATTCTTAATTCTTCAGCTTGATCTTTCATTTTATTCGACCCCAATAATCGATTTCGCAATATTATTCGGACTAACAGCTATCATATCATCTGGTACATTTTGACCGTTTGTCATGTATGCTACACCCTTGTTGTATTTATTAATCATATTGTACATGGATCCATAGCTTGAAGTTTCATCTGCCTTTGTGAAAATAAATTTATCAATGTTTATGCTAGAAAATTGTGTAAAAATATCTTCCATATCTCTTTGCTTAGCAGTTAACGAAAGAACCAAATAAGTTTCCATGTCTTCATCAAAATCGATTACTTGTTTTAAATCCTCCACATATTGCTTGTTTCTAAAATTTCTCCCTGCTGTATCAATTAGTACTAAGTCAAAATCATGGAACGTCTGTACTGCTTTTTTAAAATCATCAATTGTATAACAAACCTCTAATGGAACATTTAAGATTTTTGCATATGTTTTTAACTGATCAATCGCAGCAATTCTGTATGTGTCAGTTGTAATAAAAGCAACTTTTTTCTTATGTGTAATTACACAATCAGCTGCGATTTTCGCAAGCGTAGTCGTTTTTCCTACCCCAGTAGGACCGACAACATTTATATATTTCTTCGAAAAAGAAATACCTCCAAATGAAACACTCGAAATACGTTTAACCATTTCTTGTTCAAGCCAAGAGTACACCTGTTCAATTGATGCACTTGCCCCTTCTACATACCATTTCTCAAGCAAGGAACTTAGAATTGATGCCTGAATGGAAGCATCAATCTCTTGTTCTTTTAAAAGCTTGTCCATCAGTTGAAGGGGGGCAGGATAAGAAGGTGATGCACTAACCGATCCTGCGGGAATACTCTTTAATAAAGCTTTAAGCTCATTTAATTCTTTAACTATTTCACCAGAAGGCTTTTGTTCTGCAGCACTAACGTTCTGTAGAACCTGATTCCTCGCTTCATCATTTTGTTCTATTTTTGATGAAATCATTTGCTTTTGCTTTACTTTTGGCATTTGCTGATATTTCGGCTTAGGATCAGCTGCAGCAATGACCTCGATCGTACGCTTTTTAAATAAACCTAAAAACCCACCGGTATGTGCAATTTTCGAATTTAATATAACTGCGTCATTTCCTAACTCAGCTCGGATTTTCTTCATGGCTTCTGTCATATTAGCCGCCACATATTTTTTTACCTTCAATCTACATTCACCACCCCAACACTTTGTACCTCTACGTTTGCCTCAAGCTCGTTATAAGATAAAATTGGAATTTGCGGAAAATAACGCTCTGTTAATTGCCTTACATACATTCTGACTGCAGGAGAACATAAGACAATAGGAGTTTGTTCGATGAGTGATAATTGTTCCACTTGTGATGCGATTGATTCAAGTATTCCTTGCGATATAGCAGGATCAATAGACAAGTAATTCCCATGCTCTGTTTGCTGAATCCCGTCTGCAATTAGCTTCTCCACTTTCCCAGAAAGTGTGACAACCTTTAACGAATCACCTGCCTGTGAAAATTGATTCGTTATTTGCCGTGCCAATGCTTGACGAACATATTCCGTAAGCAAATCAGTATCGCTTGTTACTTTGCCAAAATCAGCTAACGTTTCAAAAATAATCGGCAGATTACGAACAGAAACATTTTCTTTTAACAGCTTTGCAAGCACCTTCTGTACTTCTCCTACAGTTAGAGGATTAGGTGTAACCTCCTCCACTAAAATTGGATAGCTTTCATTTAAATGATCAATCAGTTGTTTCGTTTCTTGTCTTCCAAGAAGCTCATGGGCATTTCCCTTGATCACCTCAGTAATATGTGTAGAGACTACGGATGGTGGATCAACAACAGTATAGCCAAATATTTCGGCTTGTTCCTTCATATCCTCTGTTATCCACTTTGCCGGAAGACCAAAAGAAGGTTCAACTGTATCAATTCCTTCAATAGAATCATCTTCAATTCCAGGACTCATAGCTAAGTAATGATCAAGCAAGAGCTCTCCCCTCGCCATTTCATTCCCTTTTATTTTCAATCGATACTCATTCGGCTGGAGCTGGATATTATCCCGTATTCTGACAACAGGGATAACAAGACCAAGTTCGATCGCCAGCTGTCTTCTAATCATCACAATACGATCGAGAAGATCGCCTCCCTGATTTGCATCAGCAAGCGGAATAAGTCCATACCCAAATTCGAACTCAATCGGGTCGACATTCAATAGACTAACTACACTTTCAGGACTTTTCATTTCTCCTGTTTCAATTTCTTCCTCAAGTTCCTGCAACTGTTCTTTATCTGGCTCAGGGGTTCGAGAAATCATATATCCTCCAAATCCTAGCAGTGCGGCAATAGGGAAAGTTAGAAAATTACTTATTGGCGTAAACAAACCAAGTAAAAAGATTGTAGCTCCCGTAACATAAAGCATCTTTGGAAAGGCAAACAATTGAGCTGTGATATCTGAACCAAGATTTCCATCAGATGCGGCTCTTGTTACGACAATCCCTGTCGCAGTAGAAATCAAGAGTGCGGGAATTTGGCTGACAAGACCATCACCAACAGTTAAAAGCGAGAAATGCGTGGCAGCATCACCAAATGATAATCCTAACTGCATCATTCCGATAACGATTCCGAAAATTAAATTGATGAGGACGATAATGATCCCGGCAATAGCGTCCCCCTTTACAAATTTACTAGCACCATCCATCGAACCATAGAAATCAGCTTCTCTGCTTACCTTTTCACGACGCTCTCGTGCTTGCTGCTCTGATATCATCCCAGCATTTAAATCAGCGTCAATACTCATTTGTTTCCCAGGCATCGCATCGAGGGTAAACCTCGCTGCAACTTCTGAGACACGCTCAGCACCTTTTGTAATAACGATAAACTGAATAATAATGAGAATTAAAAACACAACAAGTCCAACAATAATATTTCCGCCAACTACGAAGGTACCAAAGGTATGAACGACACCACCAGCTTCTCCAGTTGAAAGGATAGAACGTGTAGTGGAAACATTCAGGCCAAGTCGAAATAATGTCAATAATAGCAACAATGATGGGAAAATTGAAAATTCAAGCGGCTCACGCATGTTCATCGTCGTTAATAAAACTAGGAGAGCCAAAGTAATATTAATTAAAATGAGTATACTCAGCAGCCAAGTTGGAAATGGAATGATTAACATGGCTACGATTAAGATTACACTTACCAAAACCGATAAGTCTCTTGCTGACATATATTTCCTCTCCTATTAGAAAAGCGTAAGTGCCTTGGTTACCATCAGGCATCTCACAAGTTGAGCATCACGGAAAGGTAATTTTCACCTTTTTGTGATGCTTGGCTTGTGACCTTTAGGCCAACACTCGTCGTCCCGTCGCAATGTAAATACATCACTTTCGTACGTCGGGGCAGCAATGGTGCTAGACACTATTAAACTTCAATATTATTAGATTTTCTTCTTAGTTCTGTATACATAGGCAAGAATTTCTGCAACGGCTTTGAAGAATTCCTCTGGAATCGCGTCACCGATGTCTGCCTGACTATATAAAGCTCTCGCAAGAGGCCTATTTTCTACTGTAATAATATCTTTTTCTTTTGCAATTAGCTTTATTTTTTGAGCAACAAAATCTACCCCTTTTGCAACAACATATGGTGCATCCGATTTTGTTTCATCATATTTTAAAGCAACTGCGAAGTGGGTTGGATTCGTGATGACAACATCCGCATTGGGAACTTCTTGCATCATTCGTCTCATCGCCATTTCTCGTTGCCTTTGCTTTATTTTTGATTTAATAAGGGGATCCCCCTCAATATTTTTAAACTCGTCTTTAATGTCTTGCTTCGACATTCGGATATTCTTTTCAAAATCATATTTTTGATATAGATAATCTAATAGAGATAGAAACAATAACGCACCTGATGCAAACAATCCCATCTTGATGGTTAAGTTTCCTATTGTCGCTAATGCAGCTCCAACGGGCTTTTGCGACAAAATTAAAATTTCATCAATACTGCCCCATAAAACAAGAAATGTAACAAGACCAACAAATCCTATTTTTAGCATTGATTTTAAAAGCTCAACAAGGGCTCTAAGGGCAAAAATCCTTTTAAAGCCTTTAATCGGATCCAGTTTTTCGAGCTTCGGCTGGATGACTTCCGTCGAAAATAGAATCCCAACTTGCATATAATTCGATGCTACTCCTGCAATTAACGCAACAAACATAATCGGTCCTAAAAGGAATACAAGCTCTTTCAAAATGGAAAGAAAAACCGACTGAATATTTGCTTCCGTTAACTCTGTAAGCATAATTTCCTGAAAGCCGTGCCTCATCACATACAAAACAATATCTTTCATATAGGAACCTGCAAATAGGAAAAAGAGAAAGACAGCAAGTAAACTAATTGCCGTATTCACATCTTGGCTTTTGGCAACTTGTCCTTTTTTACGAGAATCCTGCCTCTTCTTTGGGGTTGCTTTTTCTGTCTTTTCACCTGAAAAAAGCTGCAAATCTAACGTTAATAATAATTTCATCTGCTTGTTCCCCCAATAATGTCCATGAGACCGCGCATCGTATTTAACATCGTTTCAAATAAATGTGAAACAGCAAACAGCATCACACTCATCACCGCTATGAGAACGAGGAAACTCACTCCTATTTTCAAAGGAAGCCCGACAACAAAAACATTAAGCTGTGGAACCGTTCTCGCTACAATTCCTAAAGCTATATCGACTAAAAATAGACTTCCGACAACAGGAATAGACATTTGAAAAGCAATAATGAACATCGAATTAAATGCTTTAATTACATATTCAACCAAATTTTCATCCCCAAATGGAATCCATGGCTGATCTAAAGGAATAAACTCATAGCTGTAAAACACTCCATCTAGCATAAGATGATGGCCGTTCACTGTCAGTAAAAAAAAGAGTCCAATTGTATATAGATATTGACCCATTAAAGGACTTTGTGCACCAGTCTGCGGATCGATCACATTTGCAATTGCAAATCCCATTTGGAAATCAATAAAGCCACCTGCAATTTGGATAGCAGATAAAATTAAATAAGCGATAAATCCTATGAATAAACCAACAAGTGCTTCTTTTATAATTAATAAGAAATAAGTATGATCAATTTCCAGCGTTGGTGCATCAAGAGTAACAACCATGATAACTGCCATAAAAAAGCCTAATCCGATTTTCGCCGCTACTGGAATGGAACGGTATGAAAAAAGGGGCATCATCAGAAAAAAAGATGTTACCCTCACAAACACTAGTAAAAAAGCTGGAAAAGCGGGTATTAAGTCTACCATATCATCAACCCACAAACCTCGTTAAGTTTGAAAAAATTTCACCTGCATAAGAAAGCATATGACTTAGCATCCACGGTCCAAAAAACACAAGTCCCGCAAGAACAGCAACAATCTTGGGTATGAACGCTAATGTTTGTTCTTGAATTTGTGTTGTCGCCTGGAAAATACTGACAATTAATCCAACGACAAGTGCCAGCAGCAATAATGGTCCACAAATAAGTAATACAGTCATAATGCCACGTTCTGCAATTGAAATAACTGTTTCGGGAGTCATTTTATACATTCACCTGCTTAAAAGCTTTGTAAAAGAGATTTTACGACGAGATACCATCCATCAACAAGGACAAATAACAAGATTTTAAAAGGCAATGAAATCATTACTGGAGGAAGCATCATCATCCCCATTGACATGAGGATACTTGCCACTACCATATCAATTACGAGAAAAGGTATAAATATCATAAATCCGATTTGGAATGCGGTTTTAATTTCACTAATAGCAAAGGCTGGTACTAGTGAAGTTAACGGAATGTCTTCAACTGATTTTGGCGGTTCTGCCTTAGAATACTCCAGAAATAAAGCTAAATCCTTTTGTCTCGTATGTGCACTCATAAATTCCTTAAATGGAACGGAAGCTTTCTCATATGCTTGCTCTAAATTGATTTCTTCATTAAACAGCGGTGTTAGCGCTTCTTCATTCACTTGTTGCATTGTCGGAGCCATGATAAAAAAGGTTAAAAATAAAGATAATCCGATTATTACTTGATTTGGAGGCATTTGCTGTGTTGCAAGCGCCGTTCTGACAAAGGAGAGAACAATGACAATTCTTGTAAAACAAGTCATTAATATGAGAATACTAGGTGCCAATGACAACACAGTCAGCATTAAAACTAATTTTACTGAAGTCGAAACATTCTCAGGCGAACTATTATTAAAAAACTCCATAAATTCATTCATCGCTCGTCTGATCCTTTCTTCTCCATTTCGTCAAATAATTTCTGCCTGTCTGTATTTAAGTTATCTAGCTGTTGTTTAAGCAATGATTGAAACTGGTTCCCTTTGTTTTCATTTGATTGACTCTTTTTTCTTCTTTGAAGTACCTTTGTCACAATATCGCTTGGCTGTACAAGCTGTTCCATTTTTTCATTATAGTCTGAGATAATTTGACTGCATTCCTCTGAGTCCGTAAGTTCCTTTAATAGCTGAATATTTTCACCAACACCTACGATCAAGATACGATTACCAACCTTTATTAGCTGAACAGATCGATTCGTACCAAGTGCAGTGCCTCCCAAATTTTCTATGAGTCTGCTGCTTTTATAATTTTTACTTCTCTTATTAATAAACTTAAGCAGGAAATAAAGCAGAGCAACTACAAAAGCTGTTGCAAGGATCATTTTTAGAACATCCCAAGCGTTGATACCAACCTTTGAAGATTCAGCACTGCCTTGCTCTTCCTGTTTTGTTGGTGTTTGATCATCACCGCAAGCGTCTGGATGTTCTAAACAATCTCTCACACTATTGTTTAATTGCTCTGCATAGGCTGGTGCATCCAAGCCCAGCAGAGCAATTCCTATAATAAGTAGCAAAAGAATAGTCCGATTAACATATTGCAATATACTGCACCCTCTAATCAATAGATTATTATCCTAAAGTTTTCGAGATTGCTTCAATAACACGATCAGCCTGGAAAGGTTTAACAATAAAGTCTTTTGCGCCAGCTTGAATAGCATCAATAACCATTGCTTGTTGCCCCATTGCAGAACACATAAGCACTTTTGCATTAGGATTTATTTTCTTTATTTCTTTTAATGCTGTAATTCCATCCATTTCAGGCATCGTAATATCCATTGTCACTAAATCTGGTTGAAATTCTTTATACTTCTCTACTGCTTGTACTCCATCAGCAGCTTCCCCGACTACTTCATACCCATTTTTTGTTAGAATATCTTTAATCATCATTCTCATAAATGCTGCATCATCAACAATTAAAATTTTTTGTGCCATTCCTCATAACCCCCATGCATTATCTAAGTTTTTTTAATCGATCACTTTGACTAATAATATCCGTAACCCTTACTCCAAAGTTTTCATCAATAACTACAACCTCACCTTGGGCAATTAGACGGTTATTTACAAGAATATCAACCGGTTCACCTGCGAGTTTATCAAGTTCAATTATAGAACCAGCTGAAAGCTCAAGAATTTCCTTTACAGATCGTTTTGTTCTGCCAAGCTCCACTGTTACTTGCAGTGGAATATCGAGCAGCATATTTAAATTCTTTGATTCTGATTCTTGTAGATGAATAGGCTCAAAGTTTGAAAATACGGCTGGCTGCACGTTCGCTTTTGGTGCTTCCGGGAAAGCTGAACCAAAATGCTGTGGTCCACTTGGCTGACCTGCTTGCTGATACCCATACGGTACTTGCTGATAACCATGCATTGGCTGCTGTTGGTAGCCACCCTGCTGATAAACAGGTTCATTCTGCATGTGTTGTGACTGGTTGAATCCATAATCCTGTCCAGCTGGCTGTTTATCGAAAGAAAGATCCGGCTGTGCTGGCTGCGTGTATGCAGGTGTGTTAACATCATCCATTACGCTGGAATCAGCGGATTCTGCACCACCAGGATTTAGCAATTCTTCAACTAAACCTTTTGCAAAATGAAGAGGTAATAGCTGCATAATATTTGAATCTATTAAGTCACCAATTTTCAATCGAAAAGATATTTTTGCCAGTATATCTTCATCAGGTATTTTATCGGTTCCTGAACCTTCTTGAACATCTAACACATCAATCATCGGTGGTGAAATATCTACCTTCTTACTAAAAATTGTAGACATCGAAGTTGCAGCTGACCCCATCATTTGGTTCATTGCTTCCTGAACTGCACTTAGCTGTATTTCGCCCATCAAATCAGATGGATTTCGTCCATCCCCACCTAGCATTAAATCAGCAATTATTGCTGCGTCCTCTTGTTTAATAACTAATAAATTACTTCCATAAAACCCTTCTGTATAACTAACTTGAATAGCAACATAAGGATGAGGGAATTCCTCTTGTAATTTTTTTTGTGAGATGACAGTAACTGTCGGCGTTGTAATATCCACTTTTTGATTTAATAAGGTAGATAGTGCTGTAGCTGAGCTGCCGAATGAAATATTTCCGATTTCTCCTAGAGCATCTTCCTCAATACTAGAAAGATAATCTTCAACTTCAAAGGAATCATCCATTATTTCTTCCGTGTCCTCATCATCTCCACCACGTAATAGAGCATCGATTTCATCTTGTGAAAGCATATCACCGCTCATCATTGTCGTCTCCCCCTTTCACTATATCCAATACTTGAATGGCTAGTTTTTTATTTACTTTTCCTGGTTGTCCAATAAATTTCGGAATATCTCCTACTTTAATAATGAGCGGTTGTTCAATTTGCTTGTTCAGCTCAATAACATCCCCAATATCCAGCATTAAGAAGTCTTGAATGCTTATTTCTGAATTGCCCAGCTCACTGACAACTGAAACTTCTGCACTTTGAATATGTTTTTCTAATCTTTCTATTTCTTCAGGTACGCGATCCTTTTTATCTGTCTGCATATAATAATGGGCAGACAGCTTAGGAATAATCGGTTCAAGTACAACATGCGGTATACAAATATTCATCATCCCGCTTGTTTCGCCAATTGTTGTGTTTAGTGAGATAACTACAACCGTCTCATTCGGTGAAACCATTGATAGGAATTGAGGATTTACTTCGAAATCCGCCAACTGCGGTTCCATTTCAACGATCGTACTCCAAGCTTCCAGATAGTTTTCGAATGCTCGTTCAAACGTATTAGACATAATTTTCGTTTCAATTTCCGTTAAATTCTCAACATTATTAACGCTCGTTCCTTTTCCTCCCATCATTCGATCCATCAATGCATACGCGATGTTCGGATTGACTTCCATTAGAATCCTTCCATCTAAAGGCGGTACTTCAAACACGTTTAATATGGTCATTTTGGGAATAGAACGAATAAACTCTTCATAAGGAATTTGGTCGGCCGATGCAACCGTAATTTGGACGTACGTTCTTAATTGAGCTGAAAAGAATGTCGTCAAAAGCCGAGCAAAATTATCATGAATCCTTGTTAAACTTCTAATTTGATCTTTTGAAAATCTTAGCGCTCGTTTGAAATCATAAACTTTTACTTTCTTCTCTGTTTGTTCTTTCTTCAATTCGTCTGCATCCATCTCACCAGTAGATAGTGCAGACAACAGGGCATCTATTTCATTTTGTGATAAAACTTCCCCAGACACGTTCCCTCACCTCCAGTAAAAAACTATGACTCATTTCACTAATGCTGTGCCGTTCATTAACTTGTGCAATTCGTAACGTCATGCAACAGCATATCAGAAAAAAGCTTGCACTCATATCAGTACTATTGGCTATGGGAGGAGAGATTCGGTGATATAGACCTCTTCTACCTTGCCCTTTTGCATGAGGCCGTTTATTTTCCCTTTTAATACCTCTTTCAACTTTGTCTGACCTTCTTTACCTTGGATATCTTCAGCAGTCATTTCAGAAAGCTCTTGGATAATAATATCCTTTACTTGAAAATCTCTTTTCTCTAACTCTTCTTTTGCCTTTTTGTTATCGGTTTGAATCTTGAAAGAAATACGAATAAAATCATTGCTTGCTAAATTTGTTGTTAGTTGCGGAACATCAACAGATGCTTCCAAAACTTCATCAATCGAAGGTTCTTTTGGTCCTGAACCATCATTATTAAGCTGCTTGACAACAATAACTGCAACAGCACCAACTAGGGTAATAGCAACAAGCATAATTATCATAATCATTACAAGCTTATTATTCTTCATCTTCATCTTCCCCCACATGCTGATGCCCTAGAAGGCTTACAGATTGATAGAAATCTTTTACTAGCTTCACTACTGCTTCCTCTGATTCCTTCACGACATATTTCCGCCCATTCGTTAGCGTAATCGTCGTATCAGGAAAAGACTCAATTACTTCGATAAAAACAGCATTTAATACAAATGCTTTCCCGTTTAAACGCGTTACCTTAATCAATGTTATATTTAGGGTTAAAGGATCAACACCTTTAACCCTATCCCTCCCTTAGCCTATCGTTTTAAGTTTACTAACTCTTGCAGGATTTCATCAGATGTTGTGATGATACGTGTGTTGGCTTGGAACCCACGTTGAGTTACGATCATTTCAGTGAATTCTTCGGAAAGATCGACATTGGACATTTCTAGCGAGCCCGCTGCAATTGATCCTCTGCCACTACCGGGAACATTAATGTTTGCAGTACCTGAGTTAATCGTTTCTTGGAATAAGTTATTCCCTGCCTTTAGAAGTCCTGAAGTGTTACTGAATTTTGCCAGTGCAACTGTTCCAAGGCTTCTAATCTGGCCATTTGAATACACTCCATTTACTTCACCAGTAGGACCAATATTAAAACTTTCTAATTTTCCTGATAAATTCCCATTAGGATTAGCTTGTGCTGTGATTGAATCTCCTTCTTGTTTAAGTTTATCAACATTAATTTTAGCAGTGCCTGCATCCGTTAACTCGAGTGTTGCTAAATCTATATCAGCAGGTGCAGTATATGTTTTATTTGTTGCATCATATGCTAATGGAACTGATATACTCGCTTTTGGATCAGCTGTAGATTTTTGATTTGTAATCTTAACTTCCCAGCCAGTCCCAGCTGCATCTACAACATATTGATAGTCTAGAGTATGTTCAACACCTTTTTCATCAACAATCTTCATCTGTTGAACATCACTGCCTGCACCAGGTTTTAACGTTGACGGATCTGGCAAACTACCATTTAATTTAATTTCATTAGTTGCTAGTGCAGGTAATGTAGCATTCACATTAACTACAATATCTTCTAGTACCCCTGATTTATATGCTTGTACTTTAAGACCATCTGAATTAACAAGAGTTCCATTATCGTCAACATAAAAATTTCCTGCTCTAGTATATAAAACCTGATCACCTTGTTTAACTACAAAATATCCATCTCCATCAATTCCTAAATCAAGTGCACGACCAGTAGATTGTAAACTAGAACCAGTATGGATAGTATCAATCGTTGCTAATGCTGAACCAAGCCCAATTTGCATCGGATTAGTCCCACCGCGATTGTCTGTTGCCGCACTAGCACCCGCAACCATTTGGTTCATTGTATCTTTGAATGTAACACGACCTTTTTTAAAGCCGTAAGTATTAACGTTAGCGATATTATTACCAATTACATCTAGCTTTGTTTGGAAGTTTTTCATTCCGCTTATCCCTGAGTACATTGAACGTAGCATGTATTATTTACTCCTCTCATATACGGCTTGCTTCAATCATTCCACAAGCCATGGCTTCCTTTTTCAGGTCCAGCCATCTTTTATTGATCTAAAAGTATCGTGCCATTTATATTGGTAAAAATTTGTGTTCGGGCTTCTTCCCGATCCATTGCCGTAATCACCGTATTGTTTTTTGCACTGACAATTAATGCCGCGTCCTTTAGCAATACAAGCGACTCCTTTACACCCTTGTTTTTTGCTTCTTGAACTTTTTCTTCAATTTGATTCCAGCGCGCTTCATTTATATGTATCCCTCTTTGAAGAAGTCGCTCTTGTGCATGCTTGCTTACAGTAAGCTTATTGTCAGACTGTAATGCATGTTGGAAATGGACAGAAAATTTATTGTTCGATTGAAGTGTATGATTGACCGATGTTGCTTTGGGTCTACTAACGGCCTTTGATTGAATCGGATGAAACATCATTTTATTCATCCAATCACTTCCTTGTACTATTCAATTTTTGTTATCTGTGAAGATGTAATCGTTGTTCCATCCTCTAATTGAAAAATTGTTTTTCCTTCTTTGAATGATACAGATTGAACCTTTGCAGATTTTTCTTCCTTATCTTCACCTAGGAAGGTCACTGTCTTGCCAATCATCATACTTGCTTGAACCATCGCATTTTCCTTTGATGTTTCATTGATTTGTGAAATATTTGCAGGCTCTAATTTTGTTCCATCATCGAGAATAAAAATAACGCTATTATCCTTAAATTGCACAGAAGCTACTCTACCTGTTCCTTCTTCAATCACAGGTTCTTTGCCTTGCTCCTTGGATGGAGTCAGCTTATGCCATGTAACATCTTTACCGACAAATTGGTTATAGGCAATAATTTGGCTCTGTTCTTGAACTTTGACAAAGTTCTCCATCGTCTTTCCCATATTGGTAATTTGCTCCAATGTAGAGAAGGTTGCCATTTGGGCAATGAAGTCTTTATCCTGCATTGGGTTCGTTGGGTCTTGATTTTGGAGCTGAACCATTAATATTTTAAGAAAGTCATCTTTTCCTAGTATGTCCGAACCTGTTTTTCGCTGCTTTTGCTGATAGTCTGATAGCAGCAGCGAAGAATCTATTGTATTCGTCATTTCCAATCACACCTACGCTTCCGTATTAAGAAGTGCTTCTTCAAATGAGTTTGTAAAATCACCATTTGAATGCTGTTCCTTTTGTTCTTCCCTTGGCTGCTGTCTTTCCTGTTGCTGCTGTTGTTCACGGTTAAATGTTCGTTCCTGTCCTGTAAACTGTTGAGAGATTTCTACTCTTTCAATTTGAATGTTTTGAGAACTAAAGGCATGCTTTAAACCATTTAGCTGCGATTCCATCATATCCTTTGCAACAGAGGTAGATGTTAAGATTCTTGCTATTATCATCGAATCTTTTTGAATTAATTCGACTCTGAGTGCACCTAAATGCTCAGGATTCAATTTAATGAATAGCCTCTGTGTACCACCAGTATTCATAAATTTACTTCTTGAGAGAATTGATTCAAACTGTTCAATTAGCTGCTCTGCAGATACTGGTCTTTGTGCATTCGTCATCAGCGTTAATTGTTCAGGCTTTGAAAGCTGTTGGAATTGAAGAAATCCTGGATGAACACTATCCGTTTTCGTTAAGACTTTTGTCATATTCTCAGCACTGACCTCAGTACCAGATAGCACAGAATTTTTGCTGTTCATTTCTTGAACAAGATTATTAAATGTTTTTTGTAAATACTCTTCCCTTGCTGCTGGTGCTTGGGCATTTAATTTTAATTCTAACTTATCATTTATACTTTTTATTAAATCTTTTAATCTAGTTTCATTTCCAAATGAGTCTTTTTGGGCTGCTATCAGATCAAACAACTTCACAGCCTTCATCCCTTGACCAAATTCTTTATCTGGCACGAGATTTACATTTTGTATTTGCAGGGATGAGATCGCTTGTAATAGTGATATAATTACATCATTTACATTTTCTTCAGAAGACTCTCCCTCGGCTTTACTTAATAGATTCTCAGCAGGTATGTTTTCATCAGCAGAAGTTAATTGATTATAAAGTTTAGTTAACAGCTGCAAAAGCTCTTCTCCAGACATATTTAATTGCTCTTGGATAAGAGAAACTACATCATTATCACTTTGAAGCATTGTTTTCCCTAATAGATCGCTTCCATTGTCAAGGTCAAGAATATCTTTTATTTGCAAAAACTGAACAAGTCCAGCCAGTTCTTCACCTGTAAGTTCGTTTGCTTGCTCATTAGCTTGCTGACTATCAGAAGACTGTGTAGAGCCTGCCATCATATTAGCAAAAACCATTGAAAACCCATTAGAGCTTTTCCCTCCAGTAGCTGCTTTTCCTCCACTTGACTGCACGAGAGAATTGATTGTCCCTAAGCTTGCTATTTCCACTTTTTCACCTCCCTTCGATGAATAGATAACCTATTCGCTTTCTTCGATATTAGCTGTTAAAAGCTCCGTATATCTTGCTGCATCCTCTGGTTCCATTTTTTCCATAATTTCCGCAAGTGTATCCGACTTAAGATTCGTTAATATTTCTAATGCTTCCGTCTCACTCATTTGTGAAAGGATAGGTGCTGCCTTTTTTGCTGAAATGGTCTCGTAAGTTTTGACAATATCCTTGAAAGCTCTTTTATTATCTTCTTTCATTGCGGTCAGCTCTTCAATTTCCGACTCTAGCTGCTCCTTTTCAAGTTTTGCTCTTGAAATTTCCTGATCCTTGCTCTCTAATTCCGTTTCTAGATTTGCAATTTTAGCTTCACGGTCTTTTATTTCCGCCTCAAGCTCGATCATCTTTGTTTCAACATCTTTCGCTGAGTTGGAAGCATCATCCGATAGAGCAGATGAAATAAATGGAATTTTTTGCCCGTATTCCTTCGTTAATTCAAAAACATTGTAACCAAGAATAGTCATCACAATTAGGGCGACCGTTATGGTAAATAACAGCGGAATAAGGACAACAAATATGAAGCTTTGGAACCTTGATGTTTTTTTCGACTCTAATTCTTCTGCAACTTTGTCCACGCTACCACCTAACTTCCCCGACTCATATATTGCTGGATCGAGATATCATCCATTTGTTTGCCTTCTAGCTGTTTAATATTTTCAGTAAAATTGGTAAAATCTTTTTCTTTAATCTTTTCATACTTCTTTACTTCCATATTCTTTTCCATCAGCTTTTCTTGATAAAAATTCATATGGTTTCTCGCATTAATAACAATTTGCTGATAATGGTTGATTGTTTTTTCAAGATTATAAATAAAATGCTGATGATGTCTCATTTCCTGAACATGTATACCATTTACAAGCCTTTCGGATTGAAAGCTTTCAAGGTCTTCTTTTTTCTTTAGTAGACCGTATAACTTTTCTGCAGCCTCTTCAAATTTTTTCACAGCCTGATTATACACATTAAAGGCTTCATCTTTTTCTCTTTCTTTAATAGAAAGAATTTTTGCGAATTTATATTGGTACTGCACGAAAGTTACTCTCCTTTCCCTACTAAACTATATAATTGCTGAATACTTTCCTGAAATGAGATCTTTTCATGTGTCGCCTGTTTCAAGAACGAAATGATCGTCGGATAAAGTCTTATTGCTTCATCAATATCCATTGAGGAGCCTTTCTTGTATGCTCCAATATTAATTAAATCCTCGGAATTTATATAAGTACTTAATACTTCCCGCAGTTTTTCTGCAGATTTCACATGATTCGCATCTACAATATTATTCATAACCCTGCTGACACTTTTAAGGACATTGACAGCAGGATACTGCCCTTTGTTTGCTAAAGCACGATCAAGAACAAAATGACCGTCTAAAATACCACGAACTGTATCTGCAATCGGTTCATTCATATCATCACCATCAACTAAAACTGTATAAATGGCAGTAATCGAGCCTTTTTCATTCGTGCCGGTTCTTTCCAACAGCTTCGGAAGAATTGCAAATACGGAAGGTGTGTACCCCTTGGTGGTAGGCGGTTCACCAATAGCCAGTCCAACTTCCCGTTGAGCCATTGCCACCCTTGTAACCGAGTCCATCATCATCATGACATTTAAGCCTTTATCACGGAAATACTCAGCTATTGCTGTAGCTGTAAATGCACCTTTTATTCGCATTAATGCAGGCTGGTCTGATGTAGCAACAATAACGATCGATCGACTTAAGCCCTCCGGTCCAAGATCCTTTTCAATAAATTCCCGAACTTCTCTTCCACGTTCACCAATTAACGCGATTACATTTAAGTCCGCCGTCGTATTCCTTGCTATCATTCCGAGCAACGTACTTTTCCCAACGCCGCTTCCGGCAAATATCCCAACTCGCTGACCAATTCCAATTGTTAGCAGGCTATCAATCATCCGTACACCAACATCAATTGGTGAAGAAATAGGCGGTCTATTAAGTGGATTTGGCGGATCCTGATCTGTCGGAACAGATGAAAGACCTTTCGGCAATGCTGAACCATCTAATGGCTGACCCACTGAATCAAGAACTGAGCCAATTAACTGAGCTCCAATCTTTATTTCTAATGGTTTTGAAGTAGCCTCAACTAAGCTGCCAGGAGAAATATCATTAATTGATGTATAAGGCATTAGAATGACATCTTCATCCTTGAACCCAACAACTTCGGCCTTGATAATTCTTTTCCGTTTATGTCCAACATGAATATAACAAACATCCCCAATTGAACTTTCTGGTCCTTGGGATTCAATCATTAATCCGACTACCCTTTTCACTCGCCCATAACGTTTAAATGTATCTAATAGGTCAATCTCATTAATTAAATCAGCGAGTTCCATTCCTTATTCACCCTCTAGCAATTCGATAAGCTTCTGCTTAATTTCTTCTAGCTGACTATCAATACTTGCGTCAATTCTTCCGTTTTCTGATTCTATTAAGCAGCTAGTTTCAGATAAATCATCGTTTGGATAAATATAAAATTCTATGTCTTTTGGAAACAATGCAATGATCTCTTCTTTATTTGCCAAAAGAAAATTATATTGAACAGGGTGCACATGAAGCTGAACTTCTTTATTATCTCTCGCTTCTTTTAATGCACGTTTTACAATAGATAGAAATTCCTCTTCATTTTCTTTTAATGTTTTCCCAAGAATTTTCCCGGCAACTTTTAATCCAATCTCAAGTATTGTCCTCTCTGATGAATCTACATGCATACGGTAATCCCTTTTTGAGGATTCTACAACTTCCTTTGCCGATTGAATTCTTTCATGAAACTCATGATATCCTTGTTGGCGCCCATCCTCTAAGCCTTGCGAAAAACCAGTATTGCGAGCCTGCTCTGCTATTTCTGCTCTCTCGACTTCAAATGCTTGTCTATCTACTTCTATTTGTTTAAGGAGCATTTCTGCTTTATGTTGAGCTTGACTGATAATTGATTCTGCCTGCATTTCTGCCTCATTTATCATCGTCTGTTTCTGTTTTTCTGTATCGATCGGTGTAAAATCTGAATCTTCTTTTTGATTCAATGTTTCAAGAATCTTAATTGCAATAATTTTCTTTTCAGTCTGTACGGGAGGAGCCCACCCAGTTCCTTTGATGAGCCTAGACAATAATATCATCTCCTCCGCCACGCGCAATGACTATCTCTCCCGCTTCTTCTAGTCGACGGATAATCGCAACGATTCGAGATTGTGCCTCTTCAACATCTCGAAGTCTGACAGGACCCATGAATTCCATTTCCTCTTTAAAGGTTTCTGCCATACGCGTTGACATATTTTTAAAGATAATATCTTTCACTTCATCACTAGAAACCTTAAGTGAAAGCATTAAATCTTCGCTCTCACAATCACGTATAACTCTTTGAATTGCACGATTATCAAGTGTAACAATATCTTCAAACACAAACATTCTCTTCTTAATTTCTTCAGCCAGTTCTGGATCTTGAATCTCTAACGCATCCAAAATTGTACGTTCCGTTGATCGGTCAACACCATTAAGGACATCCACAACAGCCTCAATTCCACCAGTTTGTGTGTAATCCTGAGTAACAGTTGCAGAAAGCTTTCTTTCAAGTATTTGTTCTACTTCATTAATAATTTCTGGTGAAGTACTGTCCATCACCGCAATTCTTCGAGCAATATCTGCCTGCATTTCCTGTGGAAGCTCCGATAAAATCTGCCCCGCCTGCGCAGCATCTAAATAAGATAGGATTAAGGCGATTGTTTGCGGATGCTCATTTTGAATAAAATTTAGTATTTGTCCTGGATCCGCTTTTCTTGCAAAATCAAATGGTCTAACTTGTAAAGATGAGGTCAACCGATTAATAATAATTGCTGCTTGCTCATTTCCTAATGCCTTTTCAAGTACTGTTTTTGCATAACCAATCCCGCCTTGAGAAATGTAATCCTGTGCTAAAGCAATATTGTGGAACTCCTCAAGAATTTCTTCCTTGGCCTGTGATTCAACCTTGCGCACGCCGGAAATCTCTAATGTTAGTTTTTCAATTTCTTCCTCACTTAAGTGTTTATAAACAGAAGAGGCTACCTCAGGACCAAGGGAAATTAAAAGGATGGCGGCTTTTTGCTTACCAGTTAATTCTTTTTGATCTCTTTTTGCCATTATTCATTCCCCCTAATCTTCAGCAATCCATGTACGTAACAGTTTTGCGAAGTCTTCCGGCTTTTCTTTAGCCATTTTCTCTAACTGTTTCTTTCTCATTGTGCTTTCTGTTTCATGTTCTTCATTCACGTCAGGTACATGTAATAATTCTTCTTGAAGAGCATTTACTTCTTCCTCTCGGGCACGTTTCTTTTTCGCTCTAATAAATAGGAAGATAAGCAGTGCAATAATCACTAATAGAATTCCACCTACAATGTATGCCCATAGTGGCAGAAGCGGTTTTGATTCATCTGGGAATTCAACTTTTCCATTGAAAGGCTGAACCGAGACAACTACTTTTTCATTGATTTCCTCTTCCGTAAGTACTCCATCATTTGCTTGTTTATCAATCGTTGTCCGTACAATTGTTCCAAGGATTTTCGTAATATCATCAATTCTTTCCTGTGGTAGCTCCCCATTTTTAGGAGGGTTAACCATCACTTGAATCCCTAAATCTCTTACTTTATAAGGGCTTTCAACTATTTCTTTACGAATTTTATTTACTTCATTATTAATAGTTTCTTCAATTCTTTCGTAATCCCCATTTGCTCCATTACCTTCAAGATAACTAGAACCAAGAGCATCACCTGGATCTTCTCCTTGAGGAATACCTCCTGCAGCATCCCCATTGCCCGTAAAGGTTTCAGTAATTTTATGTGCACTAATCGCAATACCTGCCATGTCTTCTTCGTTCACAGGAGTCACAAGATTCTCTTCTCTGTTTTCCTGAGTAAAATCAATATCTGTTGAAACAGACACAACAACATTGCCAGGGCCCATCATAGTGCCAAGCATATTCTGCACTTGCCGCTGAACATCCTTCTCGATTTGCTTCTTAATTTCATGCTGTGAAGCAAATTGAGAACCAGGTGAAGAATTTTCAGAATTTTTTAGATCAAAGTACTCAAAATTCTGATTAGTTATGACGATATTATCTGTGGGTAAATTTGGAATACTCTTTGATACTAAATGATACAAGGCTTGAATTTGCGATTCTTCAAATTGATAGCCAGGTTTGGTGTTTAATACAATTGACGCAGAGGCTGCTTCAGAAGGGTCGCTGACAAAAATACCTTTCTCCGGTAAATTAATCATCACCTTCGCATCCTGAACGCCATCAATTCCCTTCATCAAATTGGCTAATTCGGATTGCATGGCGTCTAGCTTTAATACGTTAAATTCATTTTCCGTCATACCGATGCCAGCATTCTGGCTGAAAAACGAGTAATCAATGCTGCCCGATTTTGGGATCCCTTCGGCAGCTAATTCAACTTTAAGTGTATCCACAACTTCTTCTGGTACTTTTATTGTTGATCCGCCATCTGCGATTTCAGATTGTATCCCCCTGCCGTCCAGGTTTTCTTTTATTGTGCCTGTTTCAGATGGAGACAGATTGCTATAAAGCGGAACAAGTGTTGTTCTTGTAGAAAAAAATGATATTAATGCGATTAATACAATGAATAAAAGAGCGGAACCAAAAAGCATTATTTTTTGCTTTTTGGTTCGGCTGCTAAAATATTCTTTCACTTTATCAAAATATTTTCGAAACGATTCTTTCATTTTAATCCTCCGGTTATTCTGTCTCATATTAGGCTTTCTAATAACCGCAAATTATTAGTTTTCAGTTTTAATCAAGAAACCTATAATTGCTCTTAACCCATTCAGCTAGTTGATAACTTAGCAAAGAACTATACTAAAGCTTTTCAATTAAACTTGCATTCTCATTGTCTCTTGGTATGCTTCAATCACTTTATTACGAATCTCTAATGTTGCTGACATCGTTATACTTGCCTTTTGAGAAGCAATCATTACTTGGTGCAAATCAATATTCTCACCATTAACAAGCTTTTCCGTTGCTTTGTCAGATTGGATCTGTAGTTCATTCACCTTATTAATAGATTCCTTTAATACAGATGCGAAGCTTTCTTGTACTTCGGAAGGTGATTTTGTTTGGATCTTATTTTCACTTTGAGGTTTTAATACGTGAGATGCCGATGTGACTGAATCGATATTTATCATTTATTTATCTCCTTTACTTGCCGATTTCAAGTGCCTTCATCATCATGCCCTTAGATGCATTAAAAACGGTTACATTCGCTTCATATGATCTTGTGGCACTAATTAAATCTACCATTTCCCGTAAAGGGTCAACATTGGGCAGTTCTACATACCCTTCTTCATTAGCATCGGGGTGTTCTGGATTGTAGACAAGCTTAAATGGAGTTTCATCTTCAACGATCTTTGTTGCTTTTACACCATTACCAACCGAACCATCATTGCTTTTATTCATGGCTACATTTAAAAAATTTGAAAATTGCCCTTCTTTAGGCTGAAGAACAACTGATTTGCGTTTGTATGGCTGCCATTCTCCATTTACATATTTCGCTCTTGTTGAATCAACATTTGCCATATTAGAGGAGATCACGTCCATGCGTAATCGTTGCGCAGATAACGCTGATGCAGTATTATTCATACTATGGAAAATCGACATCTTTATTTTCCTCCCCTGATGACATTTTGTAAGCTGGAGAACTTCCCGCTGATTCTTTCAGTCAATGCGTTATAATAGATTTGGTTTGTCGCTAAGTCAGACATTTCATTATCTATATCTACGCTATTCCCATTCTCATTAAAAGAAACGTTCTTCCTTGTTACAATTCCTTTAGTAGATGGTTCGCTAATATTGAATTCATAATGTCTGCTATCTGTACGATAAGCAGGTATCCCTTGATTAACAGCAGTCTGCAACGTTTCTTTAAAACTGACATCCTTCGCTTTATAGCCAGGCGTAGCTTCATTGGCGATATTTTGCGAGATTACTTTTTGTTTAAGTGAAGAATAATTTAACCCTTTTTCAAGGGATGTTATCGTATTAGAAAACAACTTCATATACGCACCTCATTTTTATTCAGTTCATTGTAAGTATATTAATTGTAAATGTATTATTTTGATGATTATCCACGTTATTTGTCGACCTATAGTACATTGTAAAGAAAATGAAATAATATGTCTATGCGCAATAGATTACTTTTAACAGGACATTCGACCCATTTTCATTATAATTTGCTTAAAAGCATTCTGGTACAGGAAATCATTGTAAATAATTACGATTTTTCGAACAATTAAAACCGTACAAACAGATTTTATATAAGTAAAATTACTTCTCTCAATTTCTGTTAGTTCTTTAGTAGCGAGTAATACCTCCTACTTCTTCCTGTGTGCAATGTCATGGACTTGTAATAAAAAAACGCCAACTGTCGAAAGTTGGCGTTTTTCAATGTATTTTTATTTATTGCACAATTGCATGCAAAATTAATTAGACTTTAATTTTTCAAGTTCAAACAAAAATTTGTCATTAAGCACTTTAATGTAAGTACCCTTCATACCTAGAGAGCGCGACTCAATAACACCAGCGCTTTCTAATTTTCTTAGGGCATTAACAATAACAGATCTTGTAATTCCTACGCGATCAGCGATCTTTGAAGCAACTAACAAACCTTCTTTGCCGTTTAATTCTTCAAAAATATGTTCAATCGCTTCAAGTTCGCTATAAGAAAGTGAACTAATAGCCATTTGAACTACCGCTTTACTTCTTGCTTCTTCTTCAATTTCTTCAGCTTTTTCACGAAGAATTTCCATTCCTACTACAGTTGCTCCATATTCAGCTAAGATTAAATCATCATCATGGAACTGTTCCTTTAATCTTGCAAGAATTAGCGTGCCAAGACGGTCTCCTCCGCCAATAATTGGAACGATAGTAGTTAGACCATTGCTGAATAGTTCTTTATTTTCAATAGGAAATGCTGTGTATTCACTATTTACATCAAGGTTTGAAGATGTTTCCTGAATGTTGAAAAGGCTATTTGTATATTCTTCAGGAAATTGACGATCCTCAAGCATTTTTTTCATTCGTTCATTTTCAATTTGCTGGTTCGCAGCATATCCTAAAAGTTTACCTCTTCTGCTTACAACATAGATATTCGCTTCAATTACATCACTTAAAATTTCAGCCATTTCTTTAAAGTTTACCGGTTTACCCGCTGCTCTTTGTAACATTGCATTAATTTTTCTAGTTCTTGTTAATAAATCCATTCTTTCTTCCTCCTAAATGCTAAACACAGTCCTATTTATATTTATTTGTCTACCCTTTCACAAACAATTTAAAACAAAACCTATAAAATGAATTGGCTTAAATCTTTGTTTCTTGAGATAGCTCCTAATTTCTCCTCCACGTATTGCGGAGTAATTGTGATTTTTTCCAGCGTAATTTCTGGTGCTTCAAATGATAAGTCTTCCAGCAGCTTTTCCATAATCGTATGCAGACGTCTCGCCCCAATATTATCCGTATTTTGATTTACTTCAAAGGCAAATTCAGCAATCCTACGAATAGCATCGTCAGAAAATTCAATTTGTATACCTTCAGTTTCCAATAATGCTTCATATTGTTTAATTAATGCATTATCAGGCTCAACAAGAATATTGAAGAAATCATCGACCGTCAGCTTTGTCAACTCCACACGAATTGGAAAACGACCTTGTAATTCAGGGATTAAATCAGATGGCTTTGCCATATGGAAGGCACCAGCCGCCATAAACAATACATGGTCCGTTTTTACAGAGCCGTACTTTGTCACAACTGTAGAACCTTCAACAACAGGTAAAATATCTCTCTGTACCCCCTCACGAGATACATCAGCAGTTGATCCACCACTATTTTTGCTTGCAATCTTATCTATCTCATCGATAAAGATAATTCCAGATTGTTCTGCGCGGAAAACAGCCTCTTGTGTTACTTCATCCATGTCTATGAGTTTTTGTGCTTCTTCATTTGTTAAAACTTTTCTTGCTTCACTTACAGTTAGCTTTCTTTTTTTCCTGCGTTTAGGCATCATGCTGCCTAGCGCATCCTGCATGCTCATTCCCATTTGTTCCATCCCAGAACCTTGAAGCATGTCGAACATAGATGGCTGCTGTTCCTCTAGCTCAACAGTTATAACTTCATTTTCCAGCTCCCCTAGTGCAAGCTTTTCTTTCACTACCTTGCGTTTTCCTTGAAGATCTAGATCATCCGACGTGTGAGTGTCTGGCTCAGATTGAACGTTTCCACCGCCAAATAACATTTCAAGCGGATTCTTGTAGTTAACGGATTTTTTGCTGGAAGGTACGAGCAAGTCAACGATAATGCGATTGGCACTTTCTTCTGCACGTTCCTTTACACTTGCCATTTTTTCTTCTTTGACTAAACGCACCGATGTTTCAACGAGGTCTCTTACCATCGATTCAACATCTCTACCTACGTAGCCTACTTCAGTAAATTTTGTCGCTTCCACCTTAATGAAAGGGGCGCCAACTAACTTTGCCATTCGACGAGCAATTTCAGTTTTACCGACACCTGTAGGTCCAATCATTAAAATATTTTTCGGACTAATTTCATCACGTATTTGATCATCCAGCAAACCACGGCGGTATCTGTTCCTTAATGCGACAGCAACTGCCTTCTTCGCATCCTTTTGTCCAATAATAAATTGATCAAGCTTTTCAACAATTTGGCGGGGCGTTAAGTTCGTTCCTTTAACCATTGATCGCACACACCTTCCCTTAAAGTTCTTCCACAATGATATTGGTATTTGTATATACGCATATTTCAGCCGCCATCTCAAGTGATGCTCTGGCAATTTCTTTAGCAGATAAATGATCTCCAGCATAACGCTTTAAGGATCTTCCTGCAGCCAATGCATAATTCCCACCAGATCCGATTGCTAAAACGCCATCATCTGGTTCAATGACCTCCCCTGTACCAGAAATAAGTAGCAGGTTTTCAGCATTCATCACAATAAGCATTGCTTCCAACTTTCGTAAAACTTTGTCGCTTCTCCATTGCTTTGCAAGCTCAACTGCGGCACGCTGTAAATTCCCATTATATTCCTCGAGTTTACCTTCAAACATTTCAAATAATGTAAATGCATCAGCAACCGAGCCTGCAAATCCAGCAATTACCTTTCCATTAAACAGCTTTCGAACCTTTCTCGCAGTGTGTTTCATCACAACCGCATTTCCAAAAGTTACTTGACCATCTCCAGCCATCGCACAATTTCCATTGTGCTGCACAGCGAAAATAGTCGTCGCGTGGAATTGAGACATGATTAATCCTCCTTTTACTTATTATCCATTGTCCTCTTACTAGCCAATCCAATACCTCGCCTAAACAAAGAACTAATATTTAGGCTCTAGGATGATGGGTAATATATGTTTTTCTTAAATATTCATTCGAAACATGTGTATACACCTGAGTCGATGACAAAAAAGCATGACCTAGTAATTCCTGAACTGTTCTCATATCAGCTCCGTTCGCAAGCAAATGAGTAGCGAACGTATGTCTAAGCATATGTGGATGTATTTTACCCGTTAAGGTAGATTGTTCAATCAGTTTATCAAGGATTAATCTTATTCCTCGAGATGTTAACTGACCTCCCCGAAAATTTAAGAATAAATAATCATTAGGAGTATCTCGTTTTGAAAGCAGGCTTTCGCGGCCGTTGTTTATGTAATACTGGAGTGCATCATGTGCAAAGCTTCCAAACGGAATATAACGTTGTTTGTTCCCTTTTCCATGTACCAGTACTGTCGAGAGATACATATCGAGATCCTTCATGCGAATCTGACTGCATTCACTTACACGCATACCAGTTGCATAGAGCAGTTCAAGTAACGCTTTATTTCGTTGCCCTAAAATAGTTTCGGTTTCACAAGCACGAAATAAAGCCTCCATTTCCTCTTCATAAAAAAATTCCGGAAGCTTTTTTTCTGCCTTTGGAATAAATGCAAGTGCAAATGGGTTATCTTGTACAAGTCTCTCTCTAACCAAAAACTTAAAGAAACTGCGAAGGCATGAGATCTTCCTCGCAACGCTCTTTCTGGCAAGCTTCTCTTCATATAACTTTGTCAAGTAAATACGAACATCTAAATACTTAACATCATCAATACTGCTAATTGATTGTTCAGTCATGAACATAAAGAATTCACTGATGTCATGGTGATAATGTTCAATAGTATATTGTGAATAATTTTTCTCGATTTGTAAATATTCAATAAACAAAGTTAACGAAATGTTCACATTTGGATCCATTCAATCACCTCACAAGGGCTTCTAAATCGTATCACATTTTAGAAACCCTTGCAATTAAATCTCCTTATTTTTCGCAAAGTTCTGAATTGTTTCTAACGCCCTTGTTGCATGCTGTTCATTTCTTTCTTTTTTGCCTCTAATTTTCACAGGAAGATCTGGCAGCAATCCAAAGTTTGCATTCATTGGCTGAAAGTTTTTTTCATTTGCTGAAGTAATGTATCTAGCCATACTGCCTATCGTAGTTTCATGTGGAAATTCAAGAAGCTCCTCGCCTTTTACTAGACGGGCAGCATTTATTCCAGCAACTAAGCCGCTTGCTGCAGATTCAACATATCCTTCCACACCCGTCATTTGCCCTGCAAAAAATAAATCATCCCGATTGATAAATTGATAGGTAGGACGGAGCACTTTAGGTGAATTAATAAAGGTATTACGGTGCATTACGCCGTAACGAACGATCTCTGCATTTTCTAGCCCTGGAATTAATTGAATCACTTCTTTTTGCGGACCCCATTTTAAATGAGTCTGGAACCCAACAATATTAAATAACGTTCCTGCTGCATCATCCTGACGAAGCTGGACGACTGCAAACGGTCTTTTCCCTGTTTTCGGATCTTCTAAACCAACTGGTTTCATTGGTCCAAAAAGCATAGTTTTCTTTCCTCTACCAGCCATTACTTCAATTGGCATACATCCTTCAAAAAAGATTTCTTTTTCAAATTCTTTTAAAGGAACAGTTTCAGCAGAAATTAATGCTTCGTAGAATGTATTGAACTCTTCCTCTGTCATTGGACAATTTAAGTAAGCTGCTTCCCCTTTATCATAGCGGGACTTCAAATAAACCTTATCCAAATTAATTGATTCTTTTTCAATGATTGGTGCTGCTGCATCATAGAAATATAAATATTCTTCACCTGATAATTCTTTAAGCTTTGTGGAAAGTGCTTCACTCGTAAGCGGGCCTGTTGCAATAACAGTAGGGCCATCTGGAATTTCTGATACTTCTTCATTTATGACCGTTACATTCGGATGATTCTTAACTTTCTCTGTCACCAATGCAGCAAACTCGTGTCTATCAACTGCTAAAGCACCACCGGCTGGAACAGCACAGGCATCAGCAGATGCAATAATGACGGAGTCCAAATTTCTCATTTCTTCTTTCAAAACGCCAACTGCATTTGTTAGCGTATTTGCTCTTAATGAATTACTGCATACAAGTTCTGCAAATTTATCAGTATGGTGAGCCGGTGTTTGTCTTACTGGTCTCATTTCGTATAAACGAACTTGAATTCCGCGATTAGCAATTTGCCACGCAGCTTCGCTTCCAGCCAAACCAGCACCTATGACATTAACTGTTTCCTTCATTTAATATGAACCTCCAACTATGTAAATGAAACTTCAATCTTAACTTTCCCAAATTTCAAACCATCTTGCATTATATACTACGTTAGTAAAATAATAAAGTTTTAAATGTACGGCAATAAGCTGTTTTTTCATTCAAGGATGCACAACAGAAAAAAAGTGAGCCTTTTGGCCCACCTTTATCCTTGCTTCTCTTCCTTGTAATCACATTCTACGCATTGCACTTGAACACCCTTTTTCAGCTTCTTCTCCACTAAGAGATTCTCACATTTTGGACAGCTGCGCGGCAAAGGTTTGTCCCAAGAAATAAAATCACATTCAGGGAATCGATCACAACCATAAAAAATTCGGCGTTTCTTACTTTTTCTTTCTATTATATTACCTTCTTTACAGCTAGGACACGTTACTCCAACTTCTTTAACAATGGCTTTCGTATTTCGGCAATCTGGAAAATTACTGCATGCCATAAACTTTCCGTATCTGCCCATTTTAAATACCATTGGATTTCCACACTGTTCACAATCCTCGCCAGCTGGTTCATCCTTTATTTCCACTTCCTGCATTTCTTTTTCTGCTTTTTGTAAATGCTTCTCGAAATCCCCGTAAAAATCATCGATAATCTGAACCCAATTGACTTTTCCTTCTTCAATATGGTCAAGATCCTTTTCCATTTTTGCTGTAAACTCAACATCAAGTATGTCCGGGAAAAACTCCAGAATTAATTCTAATACGATTTCCCCTAGTTCTGTAGGAATGAACCTTTTATTATCCAACGCAACATAACCGCGCTTTTGGATTGTATCCAATGTTGGAGCAAATGTAGATGGGCGCCCTATTCCAAGCTCTTCTAACGTCTTTACAAGCCTCGCCTCAGTGTATCTAGGTGGCGGCTGAGTATAATGCTGCTTCGGCTCAATGTCTTTCTTTAACACAATATCCCCTTCTTTGAGATCAGGGAGCATTTTGTCCTTTTCTTCAGATGTATCATCTGTTCCTTCTACATATACCTTCATGAATCCAGGAAACTTTACTTTTGAACCTGTCGCTCTAAAAAGTACATCTTCATTTTTTAGATCAACACTCATTGTATCCATTATTGCAGCAGACATTTGGCTTGCAACAAAACGTTCCCATATTAGCCGATAGAGCCTTAGCTGATCCCTTGATAAATATTCTTTTAAACTATTCGGCTCTTTCAATATACTAGTTGGACGGATTGCCTCATGGGCATCCTGAGTATTTGACTTTTTCTTTTCCTTCTTCTTTTCCGTTGACAAAAACTCTGTTCCGTATGATTGTTTAATAAATTGGGATGCCTCAGCTTGAGCAATTTCAGATACACGGGTAGAATCTGTTCGCATATAAGTAATCAAACCAACCGTTCCTTCTTTACCAAGGTCAATCCCTTCATATAGCTGCTGTGCCAGCATCATCGTTTTCTTCGCACGGAAATTTAATTTTCGTGCGGCTTCCTGCTGTAAGGATGAAGTAGTAAACGGTGCTGCCGGGTTTCGTTTTCTCTCTTTTTTAGTGACAGATGTTACTTGGAATTCATTTCCTTCCATCTTGCTAAGGACACGCTCAACTTCTTCCTTAGAATGTAATTCAAGCTTATCATTCCCAACCCCGTAAAAGTTAGCTTCAAAGCTTTCCCTTCCCTTAAGAAAGTCACCTTCAATGGACCAATACTCTTCAGGAATAAATGCTTTAATTTCTTTTTCCCTGTCAATGATTAATCGAACAGCAACAGACTGAACTCTCCCAGCACTTAAACCCTTCTTAACTTTCTTCCATAATAAAGGACTTATATTGTAACCAACAAGTCGATCAAGAACTCTTCTCGCTTGCTGAGCATCAACTAGGTCCATATTAATCGGTCTAGGATGCTTAAATGATTCTTTAATGGCATCTTTTGTAATTTCATTAAAAACTACACGGCAATCTGATGTTACATCCATATTTAGGCTATGGGCTAAATGCCATGCGATTGCCTCCCCTTCACGATCCGGGTCGGCTGCTAGATAGATTTTTTTTGCTTTTTTGGCTGCTGTCTTTAATTCTTTTAAAACAGGGCCCTTTCCTCGGATCGTTATATATTTTGGTTCGAAATTATTTTCTTTATAAACACCCATTTGGCTTTTTGGTAAATCTCGAACATGACCCATAGATGCTCTTACTTTATATTTTTTCCCAAGATAACGCTCGATCGTTTTTGCCTTTGCAGGCGACTCAACGATTACAAGAAACTCTGACATCAATAGTCCTCCTTAAGAGGGATTTTTAAATTAGTTACATACGATCATTTTTATCATTCTTCAGATCACCATATGGTTTCTATATTAATAAATGACAATGGTAAAATTTTTTTCACTTAAAATTGTTTGCATTTCATTTTGTATAGGAAATGTATATTCATTTTATTACTAGCATGAAATTCTCCATTATTATTGTACATATATTACATATTTGTCAAACATAATCGTAATGTTTCGAAAGCGCTTTTATACTTTAACACATATCTAAGTATAAATCTAAAGAATATGTTTTTTAGAAATTATACAGCAATTTATTAAAAATAATACATAAAGATTAATATATCAATTCTTCTAAAATATCATCCGGTGTATTAACTAATTTCGCCCCCTGCTGAAGCAGCTCATTTGTACCCTTTGAATAGGGACTGAATATACTGCCAGGCAGGGCGAATACTTCTCTTCCTTCCTGTACAGCATAGTTTGCAGTGATCAGTGATCCACTTTTTCTTTTAGCCTGAACAATGAATGTTCCTTTGCTGATTCCGCTTATAATCCGATTTCTCATCGGGAATTGCCATCTGTCAGGTTTAGTATATGGGGGGTATTCTGAAATAAGCAATTGATTTTTCATCATTTCTGCTGCCAGATTCTTATTTGCATTTGGATAAATATGAAATAGACCACCAGCTATAACCCCAATTGTGTGCCCATTATTCTGGATTGCAGCATGATGAGCAATCGCATCAATACCCATGGCTAGCCCGCTAACAATAACAATTCCTTTCTCTATTAATTTCGGTATTATATATTTTATGGCATTTTCACCGTATTCTGTATATTGTCTTGAACCAACAACAGCTAATAGATTTTCTTTTTTTAATAGGCGTATATCCCCTTTTGCATAAATAACCCAGGGAGGCTGATAGGTTTCCTTTAATAAAGGTGGGTATTCCTCATCAAAAATGGTAATTATTCGAATATCATTTAGAAAATATTGTCGGATTTTTTCATGAATTAGATCAGAATGAAGGTCATTGAGAGCTGTAATTGAGGAAGAGTTTTGAAGATACAAATGTTCAAAGTTGATATGATAAAGAGATTTGAGCTCAGGGTCAGATTTTAATAGATAATAAATTGTCTTCCAGCCAATTCCTTTACAATGATGCAAATGAACTAGCCTTTTTGTAAAATCGTCCATTGGGGGAGGACCTCCTATTATTAAATTGGAATAGAGTTGAGGAAATACATTTTGGGGATAGATGCATAAATAGTCCCCCTATTTAGGGGGACTTAGCATTAGTGTTTTATATTCTTTTATTAATGTGTCTTACACTTGTCATAAAGGCCTTTTTCTTTAAGGACTTTAATTAATGTTTCACCCATAACAGATGGTGTATCTGCCACTTCAATGCCGCATTCGTTCATTACACGGATTTTCTCATCAGCTGTACCTTTACCGCCTGAAATAATTGCCCCAGCATGGCCCATACGCTTTCCAGGAGGTGCCGTACGCCCGCCAATAAAGCCTACTACAGGCTTAGTCATATTCGCTTTCACCCATTCAGCAGCTTCTTCTTCAGCCGTACCGCCAATTTCACCGATCATGATCACAGCATATGTTTCAGGATCTTCATTGAACGCCTTTAATACATCGATAAAGTTTGTTCCGTTAACTGGATCGCCACCGATACCAACAGCTGTTGTTTGTCCAATGCCCGCTTCAGTTAATTGATGAACCGCTTCGTAAGTTAATGTTCCAGAACGGGAAACAACGCCAACATGGCCTTTTGTATGGATGTATCCAGGCATAATGCCAATTTTACATTCATCAGGTGTAATCACACCAGGACAGTTTGGTCCAACTAGGCGCGTTTTCTTGCCTTCCATATAGCGTTTCACTTTAACCATATCTAAAACTGGGATATGCTCAGTAATACAGATTGCTAAATCTAATTCTGCATCAACTGCTTCTAAAATTGCATCCGCTGCAAAAGGAGCTGGAACGTAAATAACAGAAGCGGTTGCGCCAGTAGCTTTTACTGCTTCTTGTACTGTATTGAATACAGGCACTCCCTCAACTTCAGAACCACCTTTCCCAGGTGAAGTTCCTCCAACAATTTTTGTACCATATTCAAGCATTTGTTTTGTATGAAAAAGGGCTGTTGAACCCGTAATTCCTTGAACAATAACCTTCGTATCTTTATTAATAAAAACGCTCACGTCAATTCCCCTTTCTTATCTCAAGTAGCTTAGCCAACTAAGGAAACGATTTTTTGTGCTCCGTCAGCCATAGACTCTGCTGCAACAATCTCAATATCAGATTCTGCAAGAATTTTCTTTCCTAAGTCTACATTCGTACCTTCTAAACGTACAACTAATGGTACTTTCAAGCCAACTTGCTTAGCAGCTTCAACAACGCCTGTTGCGATAACGTCACACTTCATGATTCCACCAAAGATATTAACGAAAATACCTTTTACATTTTGATCAGAAAGAATGATCTTGAATGCTTCCGTAACCTTTTCTGCTGTAGCACCGCCCCCAACATCAAGGAAATTAGCCGGATCGCCGCCATAATGTTTGATTATGTCCATTGTAGACATCGCAAGACCTGCTCCGTTAACCATACAGCCGATATTTCCCTCTAACGAAATATAGCTAAGGTCATATTTTGATGCTTCAATTTCTTTCGCATCTTCTTCTTCAAGGTCACGATATTCTAGTACGTCTTTTTGACGGTATAACGCGTTTGAATCAAAGTTTAATTTTGCATCCAATGCCATAACTTTTCCGTCGCCTGTGACAACTAATGGATTGATTTCAGCAATTGAGCAATCCTTTTCAATATAAGCTGTATATAAACTCATCATGAACTTAACCGCTTGTCCAACCAGCTCTTTCGGAATATTGATGTTAAATGCGATACGTCGTGCTTGGTATGCGCTTAACCCAACAACTGGATCAATTTCTTCTTTAAAAATTTTCTCAGGTGTCTTTTCTGCTACTTCTTCAATTTCTGTTCCGCCTTCTTCAGAAGCCATCAGAACTACACGTGATGTTGCACGATCTAGAACTAGACCAATATAGTATTCTTTTTTAATGTCACAGCCCTCTTCAATTAGCAGGCGCTTAACTTCTTTTCCTTCAGGACCTGTTTGGTGCGTAACAAGTGTTTTGCCAAGAATTTCATTAGCATATGTACGAACTTCATCTAAATTTTTCGCAACTTTAACACCGCCAGCCTTCCCGCGGCCGCCAGCATGAATTTGTGCTTTCACTACACAAACCTGTGTGCCTAATTCTTTAGCCGCTTCAACAGCTTCTTCAACTGTGAATGCAACTTTTCCGTTTGGTACTGCTACCCCGTATTTTCTGAGGATTTCTTTACCTTGGTACTCATGGATATTCATTTCCCATCCTCCTATAAGCTCTTTACAAAAAATAGACTGCGCTTTCATTTTATAAAACTACACAAACCTTGTCCACCTTTATTGAGGAAATATTATATTTCTTTTAAAATTTATAAAATTCTGAATCGAAATAATCCTATCCTCATTACAATATTTGCATTCTTTAGTAGAAAAATTACTTTTTCAATATAAAAAAATAGGGAATTTGATTAAAACAAACTCCCCACAAATTTATCAAAATTGGATTGATTGTGAAAAATTCACCTGTGTTATTTCGCCGCTTGATCAGTACGGTAAATAAATGCAAAGATTTCAGCAACCGCTTGAAATAGTTCCTCTGGGATTTGCTCATTTATTTCTAGCTTGCCCAGAAGCTCGACTAAAGATGGATCCTCTTGAATAGGAACTTGATGTTCCTTTGCTTGATCAAGGATATTTTCGGCAACTACGCCCTTTCCCTTAGCAATCACGCGCGGAATATCATGCCCATATTTATTATATGATAAAGCAACTGCTTCTTTCCTCAGATGCTTCTCCTTCTTTTTCATATTCGAAAATCAACCCCATTAACATGACTCATTGCAGAACGCGCAGAAATGGCCGCCTTCAATGTATTCACCTTCTCATCTTTCGGTTTCTCAAAAACTATAGATGACAGCTGATAATTGATCTTTGTTAAATTTTCCTTTAACTGAGCAATGAAAGGAGCTGCCAGCATTCTTATATCAGCCCGCTCATTAAAAATCGATAGGTTCATGACCCTGTTCTGCACTTGTAAATCTACGATTGTTTCTTTCAATTGACTCAGATTTAGATAGAAAAGTACCCGGCAGAAATTGGGATCAATCTTGCCATTTTCAGTCTTACGTCCACTCCATTGCATCGTTAAGTCTGATTTCATTTCCCATAAAGACAGCGGAACTTGAAATATATATTGCTGAAGAGGTCCAACCTCCTGTGAGAGCACTTGGAAGCCTGTTATTTTGAATAATAGCTTCTCTGCCGCATCTTTTATTGCGGGTGAGGATTCCTCCGATAACAGCTGCATTAGAAGCGGTTTAAGAGTCTCTGCTTTGTTAACTGCATCGCCTTCTGGATTTTTCAGTACATTTAACAGTTCATGCTCATAGGAAAGGCCGATTGATTGGATTAAATGTTTAATCTGATCCTTAACTGCTTGTGAATTCCCCCACTGCATGCCTGCTATTTTTATGTCATTTTTCATTTGTTCTATAAGTATGTGTTCGTCATTCGATTGATTTTTGGACAAACTTTCCTGATTCATGAATAGCATATTAGCTAGTTTAGAGAGTGACTGCTCCGATTGGTTTAAGATGGGAAGAACTTGCTTCCATTCGGCTGTACGGGCAGGGATTTCCATCCTGTCTGACTCTTGTGCTAACACTTGAAAAATGGCTTTTGCTATCGTTGTCATATCCCTTCCACTTAAAGGTGGAGCAATGTTAGATCCTCTTATGTCCGATAGGATTTTCTGAATCTCACTTAAAGCTTTTGATTCTAAGCTGCCGTTTACATCATTTTTTAGGATAGTTTGAAGCTTTGTTAAGGTTAAAATAAGTCCCTCTCTGCTGCCTGTCCGATTGTTCTCAACTAATTCAGGAATAATATTTAACCCTGAACTATTTTTTGTTTGCACCATGGCTGCTTTTGACCATTTTTGCAGAGCTTGCTGGACCATACTCTCTTCATTCGCATGAGAGGAAATGAACCCTGTATTCTGAAGGAAATGGAAGGCTGATTTAGATTTTTGTTGATCAGTTGAACTAAGCCAGTCTTTTACTAGCTTCATTAATGCAACATTGCTCATTTTTTCTTTTTCAGTCATCGTCATTTCTGTTAGTAATGCTGTTAGCTTATTACTAGACTCAGTTGGATTTTCTCCCTTGAATTTTGTTAATAAGTTCTCCAATAACAAGGACATCGGTTCATTTTTTAGAACAGTAGTCAGGGAATGGAAAACATCTTTAGTAAATGGGAGCTGCTTTGTCAGCAATAATCTTATCCCTTCCAATCCTTCCTGAAACGAGTCGCTGCTTTTTAGCCATTCAGCTGCCATATGTATAGTTTCCTTTGTAATCGGAAGCTGTTCCCTCAAGAAGAATTGAAGCAAGGAAATATTTTCTTTTGTAACCGGAAGATTCAGCTGCTTTAAAAGATTCTCTACAGAGGGCTGCTTTCCATTTAAACCTGGTGATTCCAATACTTTTAGCTGTACTTGTCCATCAATCGATTGAACCTGAAAAAAGTGACGGTCATTGACGGAAAGACCCACTTCTAATTGCGCAATAACCTTTTGAGAGCCAACTTGCACTTCAGCTATCTGATTCGGAAAGAGCTTCAAAACCTTGCCGCTAATAATCTGCCCTGACCGAAAGGTAAGAGGTCTATTCGTCGTTAGTTTATCTTGTTTGATTAGATCCTGAACGATATTCGAGGCTCGCATGCATTCACCTTCTTCCTATTTTCCAATCCTGCTTATTATTTTTCTGTATACTCCTTTATCGGAGAAAAGCTTTTTCGATGATAGGGAGTTATACCAAACTTTTGAATGGCAGCGAGATGCTCTTTCGTTCCATAGCCCATATGCTTAGCAAACCCATACTCAGGGTACTCCTCGCCTATATCAGACATTATCCGGTCACGAGTTACCTTAGCAATGATTGAGGCTGCTGCAATCGATATACTTTTTCCATCGCCTTTAATAATTGCTTCATATGGATAAGGAGTGTTAAGTTTGACTGCATCGATAAGCAGAAAATCAGGCTGGACATTTAAATCGATAATAGCTGCTTTCATTGCCTTTTTTGTCGCTTCATAAATATTTATCCGATCTATCTCGTCGACATGAATCATTCCAACACCAATTGCTGTTGCTGTGGCCTGAATAATTTCAAAATATTCTTCACGTTTTTGTTCTGAAAGCTTTTTCGAGTCATCAAGACCAGGCAAATAAAAATCGTCTGGTAATATAACTGCTGCAGTTACAACAGGCCCTGCTAGCGGGCCCCTTCCCACTTCATCAATACCTGCAATATGTTGATAGCCAAGATTTTTGTATTTCTGTTCATACAAAGACATTTCCACATATTTTTCGTGTACCTTTTTTTCTTCTTCCTTCCGTCTGTGCCACTTTTTTAAAAGCTGTTGAACACCCTTTCGCTCATCATTGGCAAGAAATTCAATAAACGAATCGTCTAAGCAGGCATCTGCGGTTAATTTTTCTTCGATTTCACGAATACTTATCTTTCTCATGATTTTTCCCCTTTTACATCTATACCCTATGTATCGGCGTTTTGTAAAAAAAATGAAGGCCTTCTATAAGGAGAAGGCCTTAAGTGCTAAATGATATTTATTGTTCATTGGATAATTCTAATAAGTCCTCTGGGCGTTCCAAAGTAATGGATCCTAATTTCTCTGTACGAAATTCTCTAATTACTAGTTCTGTTACTTTATCATAATCAATTTCTCCGCGTCCCATGAGACATCCTCTTACTTTGCCAATTGCATCAAACAATTCAACAATGTCTTCAGGAATGACTTCAATTTGAAATCGCTCTTTCAATCGCTCAGGATATTTTTTTTCAAGAAAACGCAGGGCAAATACAGCAATGTCTTGCAAGTTTAATATGGTATCCTTTATTGCACCTGTAAGCGCCAGTTTTAATCCGACCTCTTGATCTTCGAATTTCGGCCATAAAATCCCCGGTGTATCAAGTAATTCTAGTTCCTTTCCTACTTTAATCCACTGTTGCGCCTTCGTAACCCCAGGAGTATTTCCTGTTTTAGCAATATTTTTCTTGGCAAGTCTGTTAATTAACGTAGATTTTCCAGCATTCGGAATCCCAACAATCATGGCGCGTATCGCTCTAGGTCTCACACCCTTTGCTCTCATACGATCAAATTTCTCCTGAAGTATCTCCTCAGATGCAGCGACAATTTCTTTCATGCCTTGTCCTGCCTGAGAATTGATAGCAAGAGCCTTTATCCCCTTCTCTTTGAAATATTTAATCCATTGCTTTGTCGCTTCTTTATCTGCCATGTCCGCTTTATTAAGAAGAACTAATCTTGGTTTATGTTGAATAATTTCATCGATCATTGGATTTCTAGAAGAATATGGAATTCTAGCATCGACAAGTTCAAAGATGATGTCTACAAGCTTTAGTTTTTCTGTTACCTGTCTGCGGGCTTTCGCCATGTGACCCGGAAACCATTGAATGGTCAAGGCTGCCACCTCCAATTGTAAAATTTTAGATGTTATTAAAGATGAATAATGGTACTTATTGAGGGGAGAAGATGAGAGGTGGATGAGAAGCAAACAGTCTTGAACTGAATGCTTTCTCATCGTTTATTTTACAATACGAAAATCTTCTATTGGCCAATAAATAATCCCTGTATTCCCTAGTACTTTTTCCATTGGAACAGCCCCAATATGCCGGCTGTCCTTACTGTATCTGCGATTATCACCCATAACGAAAAGATGACCTTCAGGAACAGTTTCCGATCCTATTTTTTCTTCAAGAGTAAATGGCTCAGTTAACGGCCCATCAATCACTTGTTTTTTGTATTCATCAAGATATGGTTCTTCATATGCTTTTCCATTCACATATAGCGTATCATCTTTATACTCAATCCGATCACCCGGGAGACCAATGACTCGCTTTATGTAATCCTTATTTTCTGGTGCATGAAAAACAATGATATCGAACCGTTCAGGTTTTCCAATTTTATAACTGAACTTATTCACTATCATTCGATCTTGATCATGCAGCGTAGGCATCATCGACAGTCCATCTACTACTATTGGTGCAAATAAAAAGTATCGGATAACTGCTGCTAATAATACCGCAATAATAAGTGCCTTTGTCCATTCCCACAGTTCATTTTTCTTCTTAGCCATTATTTCCCCACCATTCTCTTAAAAAATATCCATTAAAAACGATATGCTTTTAATGGGAACGCTATATTCCTCTATTATTATATATTACAAAAATCCTCCTGAAAAATCAGGTTGGGAGCCTTATATATTTATTATTGATCAATTATGTAAATTTATTTGCTAAGAAAAAGGAGCTTGTTGAACAAGCTCCTTTCCGCTTTTCTTATTATCGAATTTCTTTAATACGAGCTTTTTTACCACGTAGGTTACGTAGGTAGTAAAGTTTCGCACGGCGTACTTTACCGCGACGGATAACTTCAAGCTTCGCAATCTTTGGTGTGTGTACAGGGAATGTACGCTCTACGCCTACACCATAAGAAATCTTACGAACTGTAAAAGTTTCGCTGATTCCACCACCACGACGCTTAATCACAACTCCTTCATACACCTGAATACGCTCACGTGTTCCCTCAACAATACTTACGTGTACACGTACAGTATCACCAGGACGGAAAGCAGGAAGGTCCGTACGAAGTTGTTCTTTTGTGATCTCTTCGATTAATTTATGCATCGTTTTCAACTCCTTCCAACAGATGCTCTTGCACATCATTTCTTTCAATTGCAGCGGAACATCTTAATAAGACAAAAACTGAAGTCCTCCAGCCTAAGTCACAAAAAGTATTGTAACATACATAGCTATCAACATCAATGCTATTTACTCTCTTTTTTGATTTCTTCGAGCCACTTTTTTTGTATATCCGATAATTCTACATGTTCAAGCAAATCCGGCCTTCTCAGCACAGTCCTTCTTAACGATTCTTTCGTCCGCCATTCGTCAATCAGACGGTGGTTACCTGAAATAAGAACGTCAGGTACCTTCATCCCTCTGAAGTCTGCTGGACGTGTATAATGCGGGTGTTCTAATAAGCCAGTACTAAACGAATCGCTTAAGTGAGATTCTTCCTTTCCTAGTACACCAGGCAGGAGGCGAACGACGCTGTCTATGACAACCATTGCACCTAGCTCACCACCAGTTAGTACAAAATCACCAATAGAAATTTCATCGGTCACAACATGCTCCCTAATTCTTTCATCATACCCCTCATAATGACCGCAAACAAAAATAAGATGGTCTAAGGCGGCTAGCTCTTCAGCTTTTTTTTGTGTATATCTCTCGCCTTGCGGGCAAAGGAGGATGACTCGTGGAGATGAAGCTCCTTTTTCACGTAAATCTGCAACAGCATCAAAAATGGGCTGAGGCTTTAATACCATACCCGCCCCTCCGCCGTAGGGGTAATCATCAACCGTTTGATGCTTATTATCCGCATACACTCTAAAGTTCACTACATTGTATTCTACAGCCTTATTTTCAGCTGCTCTTTTTAAGATTGAGTGACCGAAAACTCCTTCAAACATTTCTGGAAAAAGGGTAAGAACATCAATCTTCTTCATGAAAGCAGCCCTTCAAGCGGATCAATGACCACGCTCTTCCCCTTAACATCTACTTGCTTTACCACATCTTCAATATAAGGAATCAAAATATCTTTCCCGCTCTTTCCCTTTATCACCCAAACATCATTGGCACCCGGTGAAAGAATTTCACGAATTGTCCCGATTTCCTCCCCTTCAAGCGTTGTAACTGTGCATCCAATAATTTCATGATAATAAAATTCATCTTCATCAAGCTGACCAAGTTGGTCTTCAGAAACTTTTAAAATGCCGCCCTTCATTTTTTCAATATCATTAATATTTTCATACCCTTCAAAAGTAAGTAAATCAAATGACTTATGTGTTCGGTGCGACTTGATTATTAACTCAATGGGGGCTTTTGAATCAGGCATAAACAAAGATAATTTATTTCCACGCTTATAGCGTTCTTCCGCAAAATCTGTTTTTGAAATTACTCGTGCCTCTCCTTTAATTCCATGCGTGTTCACGATTTTTCCGACATTAAACCATTTTTCCATTCTGTATTTCACCTCTAACGTATTTCATCAATGATTCCATCTTTAATAATAATCGTCTTCTCACTTTGCACCGTTTTCCAGCAATCTCCTACTTCAATGTCGATAATCGCATTTACTTCTTTCTCTTTCAACTCGCTGCCTAATGGTAGTATATGTAATTGCTCAATTTGAAAATCAAGCAGTTTTGCTTTTTCTTGGCGTTTATGGATTTCCTTTTCGAAGTGTATCTTTAAATTGTTTGATTGGAATTTTTTCGTTTTTTCTAGTTTTTTTAATTCAAATTTAAGCTGTTCACACTCTTTTATCAGCTGCTGCTTATTTTTCTCATATCCCTCTAAGAGGAACAATTTGCTTTTCTCCGTAAGAACTTGCTTTACCACGACAGATTGAAGTATTTTCAACAGGCATCGCCTCCTATGGGCAGTGATCGTGTTCCAGCTCTCGCTTATTAAAAACCTTCGATAATTGGAAAAAAAGGAGGGTATGAACCCTCCTTTCTTCCGCTTTTCTTATTGTCCAGCTTCAACGCCTTGCCCCTCAAGATCATTAGCCAATCTGACAAGAAGATTAAAGAATAATCTTCTCAGTAGCTTGTCTTATGCTTATCAGGACTGATCAAGGCACTTTCGCTTTTCTTATTCAGCAATTTCTAAAAAGATCTTTTTCTGTTGTGATGATCCTGCTGCATAGACAACAGTTCGTATTGCTTTCGCAACGCGCCCTTGCTTCCCAATTACTTTCCCCATGTCTGTCTTGTTGACAGAAAGCTGATAGGTCACGCGATTTTCTTCCTCAAGAACCTTTACTAGAACATCCTCTGGAAAATCAACAAGGGGCTTCACAATCGTTTCGATAAGTTCTTTCATTTGTATATGAATTACTTACCGTTTTTTGCGTTATGGAATTTTTCCATAATGCCTTGTTTAGAGAAAAGGTTGCGAACTGTATCTGATGGTTTCGCACCAGTTTGAAGCCATTTAAGAGCTAACTCTTCATTGATTTCAACGACTGCTGGTTGTGCAACCGGATTGTACGTTCCTACTGTTTCAATGAAACGTCCATCACGTGGTGAACGAGAATCAGCTACTACGATACGATAGAAAGGAGATTTATTAGCTCCCATACGTTTTAAACGAATTTTTACTGCCATTATTAAAGCACCTCCGAATAGTTTCACACAAGATAGTATATTATCAGATTCCTAAATGGTTTGTAAAGGTTTTTTTCTTTACAGTTTAAAAAAAATTTCTTTTTCACCTAAAATGGATTAAATGGCAGCTTAAATCCGCCTTTTTTCTTCCCTTTTGGTGAGCCGCCTGTCATTTGTTTCATCATTTTTTTCATATCTTCAAATTGTTTAAGCAAACGATTTACTTCAGGAACGGTTGTACCGCTTCCCTTAGCAATCCGTTTACGGCGGCTTGCATTAATCGTTTCCGGATGAATTTTTTCATCCTTTGTCATTGATTTAATGATCGCTTCCACATGATTAATTTGCTTTTCATCCACTTGGAGATTGTTCAAGCCTTTAATTTTATTCGCTCCTGGCATCATTTTCAAAAGCTCATCAAGCGGTCCCATACTGCGAACCTGACCTAATTGTTCTAAGAAATCATCGAATGTGAACGAAGCAGTTCGGAACTTTTGCTGCATTTCCTTTGCTTTTTCTTCATCCACATTTGCCTGAGCCTTCTCAATTAATGTTAGAACATCGCCCATTCCTAGTATGCGTGAGGCCATCCGTTCTGGATGAAATGCTTCTAGTGCATCTAACTTCTCCCCAAGACCGACAAATTTTATCGGTGTTTCTGTTACTGCACGGATTGATAGCGCAGCTCCTCCACGGGTATCACCATCAAGCTTTGTCAGGACAACACCTGTCAGGCCAAGCTGTTCATTGAAGCTTTTCGCCACATTGACTGCATCTTGACCAGTCATTGCATCAACAACAAGAAAGATTTCATCCGGCTTAGAAAGCTCCTTAATCTGCTTAAGCTCGTCCATTAATGCTTCATCCACGTGTAAACGGCCAGCCGTGTCAATAAGAACATAATCATTATGATCTTCTTTTGCTTTTGCAATTGCTTGTTTAGCAATTTCAACTGGACTTACTTGGTCTCCAAGTGAGAAAACTGGCATGCTCAATTGTTTTCCAAGCGTTTCAAGCTGTTTAATCGCAGCCGGACGATAGATATCTGCTGCAACAAGCATAGGGTTACGGTTGTATTTTTTTCGAAGCAAATTAGCTAGCTTACCGGTTGTTGTTGTTTTACCTGCACCCTGTAAACCAACCATCATAATCACGGTTGGCGGTCGGTTAGAAACAGCAATTTTACTTTGCTCTCCACCCATTAACTCAGTAAGTTCTTCTTTTACAACCTTAATAACCTGCTGCCCAGGCGTTAAGCTCTTGAGAACTTCTTGGCCGACAGCTCGTTCACTGACCTTTTTAACAAACTCTTTGACGACCTTAAAGTTAACATCCGCCTCTAATAACGCAAGTCGAACTTCACGCATCATTTCTTTTACATCTGATTCATTAATCTTTCCCTTGCCGCGGATCTTCTGGATTGTATTCTGCAGTCGGTCGGCTAACCCTTCAAATGCCATCTTGCCGCCTCCTAATCTAATTTCTCAAGCTTAGCTACAGTCTCGATAATCGTTTCGTTTATAGGATTGTCTTCCTTAAGCATTTCCTTGATTTTGACAAGCAGCTTGCTTCGCTCTTGAAATTTCTGAAATAATAACAGCTTTTCTTCATACTCTTCAAGCATTGCTTCAGTTCTTTTAATATTGTCGTAAACCGCTTGTCTACTTACATCATATTCCTCAGCAATCTCTCCAAGTGAAAAATCATCCAAGTAATAAAGGGACATATAGCTTCGCTGTTTTGGAGTCAGCAACGATTGATAAAAATCGTATAGATAATTCATTCTCGTTGTCTTTTCTAACATCCCTACTCCCCCTTGTTAAGTGAAAAGCCTTTACAATAGTAAGTTTACCCAGAAGCAATACACATGTCAACTAGAAAAGCAGAAGCAGGCAGCTTTGCCCCAACAATCATTAGTAAAATTGGCGGAGAGAAGTTCTTTTCTTCCCATCAAAACTTAGGTTATAACCTTTAGCCTATAGTGCAGCAGATGGATAAATAGAAAGATATAGGCAACAGTTCTTACGATATCTTGCTTCGAATAGCTATTTCAACTATTCCTTCACGTTCTTGAATTTCTTTAAATGTATTCCATCTTCTCTGGCTTAGCCCTATCAATGCTTCATAATCCTTAGGAATCAATAAAATAATATGCTTTTCTATAAAGATTCGTTCTTGAGTCCATTCTACAAACATTCAAGTGAGACGAGGATTCATGCCCCTCCCCTTTGTGTAAAAGCTCCTCGAATGATATCGCAGCTTCCATTATTTTTTTGTTTCAACTATTCTTTCATGCTCGTAAATGAAGGCGAGTATATCATCAATTCTAAATGAATTCGCAAATGCATTTTCCAAGCTCATGCTGATCTCTGTGTATAACTTCAGATCGGTCCACCTCAATGACGAGATCAGGGGCAGACAATTCCTTTTTTCTCCTTTATCTATCTTTAAATTATAGACAAATTCCCCACATCCCCTGCCTTATGAAAAAAAGCAGCCGGACCATTGGTCCAGCTGCTTCTTTTATACTTCCTCTTCAACTAAGTCTGCAAATAACCCATATACATATTGTTCTGCATTAAATTCCTGAAGATCATCCATTTTTTCACCGAGGCCAACAAATTTCACTGGGATGTTGAGTTCATTTCTAATGGCAAGAACAATTCCACCTTTTGCTGTCCCATCTAGCTTGGTCAATACAATTCCACTCACATCGGTTGCTTCCTTAAAAGTTTTTGCTTGGATCATTGCATTTTGACCTGTTGTTGCATCAAGAACCAATAATACCTCATGAGGTGCACCTGGAATTTCACGTTCAATAACGCGCTTCACCTTTTCTAGCTCCTTCATTAGGTTCACTTTGTTCTGCAATCGGCCAGCTGTATCACAAATAAGGATATCTGCTTGACGGGATTTGGCAGCTTGGACGGCATCAAACATAACAGCTGCAGGATCCGACCCTGCACCTTGCTTAATGACCTCAACCCCCACTCTTTCTCCCCATACTTCAAGCTGTTCAATCGCACCAGCCCGGAAAGTATCACCAGCAGCTAACAATACCTTTTTCCCTTCACCCTTAAATTTATGAGCAAGCTTTCCAATTGTTGTTGTTTTTCCAACACCATTTACACCAACAAATAGAATTACAGTCAAAGAGTCTTCTTGTATATTTAATTCAGCAGAACCTTCCCCGCCTGCTTCATAAATTTCAACAAGCTTTTCTGAAATCACACTTTGAACCTCTTGCGGATCTTGGATGTTCTTGCGCTTTACTTCCATTTTTAACTCTTCAACTAGCTTCATAACAGTATCAAAGCCTACATCCGCCTGGATTAAGATTTCCTCTAACTCTTCAAAAAAATCCTCATCTACTTTGCGATATCTTGCTACTAAGTCATTTACCTTCCCAGAAAAATTATCTCTAGTTTTCGCTAGCCCATCTTTAAACTTTTCTGTTACACTATCTGTTTGCTTCGTAATTTTTTCTTTTAATTTCTTAAAAAAACTCATGTTTTCACTTCCTTTTATTGGGTAACTAACTCCTTCGTTTCTTCCAAACGAACAGAAACTAATTTAGAAACACCTGATTCCTGCATCGTTACTCCATATAAAACATCTGCCTCTTCCATCGTTCCTTTCCGATGGGTAATGACAATAAACTGCGTTTCTGTGCTGAATCTTTTTAAATATTGGCTAAAACGGGATACATTCGCTTCATCAAGTGCAGCTTCTACCTCATCAAGTATGCAGAATGGTACAGGGCGCACTTTCAAAATAGAGAAAAGCAGAGCGATAGCTGTTAATGCACGTTCTCCGCCAGACAGAAGTCCAAGATTTTGCAACTTTTTTCCTGGAGGCTGAGCAACGATTTCCACACCAGTATTCAATAAATCTTCTGGATTCGTTAATTTCAGGTCGGCTCTGCCTCCGCCAAATAATGAACAAAAAACTGACTCAAAATGATAGCGTATTCCTTCAAAAGTTTCTTGAAAACGTTTTTTCATTTCCGTATCCATCTCATCAATTACTTGGAATAATGTATCTTTTGCTTCTTGGAGATCATTTTTTTGCTCCAGAAGAAATTCATACCGTTCTGAGACGCGGTCATATTCTTCAATCGCACCAAGATTTACAGTACCAAGCTCTTCGATTGCCAATTTAATCAGTTTTACTTTTTTCCTTGCTTCCTCCGCTGGAATCGTTAATGGGTATTCATCCTTGGCAGCCTCAAATGAAAGCAAATATTCTTCGCGTAAATGTGTTAATCTATTTTCCAATTCAACATCAAGTCTGTTCAGCTTTACCTCTTCATCCTTTAATGTTTCAGTCATCCCTTTATACTGTCTTTTAAGCTCTTTTGTTTCAAGCTCAAAATCCTCAAGTGCTGATTGAAGCTTTAGACGTTCTTCTCTTCTCGATGAGATTAGTGCAATTGTTTCTGTTTTATCCTGAAGTTTTCTTTGGGCTGCATCCTCAAGCTGCTGTTCACCTGAAAAGCTATTGGTCATTTCAGAAGATAATAATTGTAAATCCTCTTTAATGGTCTCTAACTTTTCTTGGTTAAATGACAACTCAGAAGAAATAGCTTCGAATTTATCTTTAACATGGTTCAATTGCTCCGTTTTTGCAGCATAATTCACTTTTAAATCATTTATTTCAGTATGAAGCGTTTCCTTTGACGTTTGCTGCATGTTTTTTTGATCAGTAAGCCTATTAATTTCTATATCATAGGAAATAATCTGATTTTCAATCTCCGACAGCAACAAGTCAAGCTCAGACTTTCTTGTTGCTAATCTTTCTTTGTCCTCTGAAAATTGTGCCTTATCAAGATCATACAAGGATAACCTTTCATTCAAGCTTTTTTCTTCAAATTCCACTTCACGAAGATCGCCTTTTACAGCTTGCTCCTTTAATCGAAGCTCTTCTCCTGTTTTTCTTAGCATTTCAAGATTATCTTCAAGCTTTTGAATATCTGACTTTAACATTTTAACTTGCTCTTCCATGCTAAGAGTTTTTGTTTCCATGTCATTAATTCTTGTTTTTAATTCCTCAAGCTCACTTTTTCTGCTTAAAATGGAGGAAGTCTTTTGTTTTAAGGCTCCTCCTGTCATTGATCCACCAGGATTAACAACATCCCCATCAAGTGTGACGAGCCGCACACGATACTGAAGGATCTTTGCCAATTCATTTGCACCTTGTAAATCTTTCGTTATCACTACATTCCCAAGCAAATTATGAATTATTTCAATGTATTTTGGATCTGTTTCAATTAATTTTGCAGCAACACCAATGAATGAAGGATGATGTTGAATGGACTGTAGCTGACTAGGATTTATGGTCTTTCCTTTTATTACATTAAGAGGAAGGAATGTTGCTCTTCCATAAGAATTTTTTTTCAAATATTGGATGGCATCCCTGCCATCCTTTTCGGATTCAACAACAATGTGCTGCGTTGCTCCCCCTAAGGCTGTTTCAATAGCTGTTTCATAATCCTTTGATACTTGAATTAATTCAGCAACGGCACCTTCGATTCCCTTTAGCTTGCTTCCTCGTGCCTTAAGAACCTCTTTTACACCTTGAAAGAATCCGGAATATTCATCTTCCATTTCCGCGAGCATTTCTTGTCTGGATTTTGACTTTTGTAAATATTGATAAGCCTGATAAAGAGTTGTTTCTTGTTTTTGGTAATTATTTTTTGCTGTTTCCAATCTTCTTTGTACATCTCTAAATTTCTTTACCTGCTCGTCCAGCTCATTTTGAACACTTAGAAGGTGAGATTGAACAATTTCCTTTTTTTCAATGATCTCTTCTCTTGTTTGAATAAAAGCTTCATTGTCTTTTTCAAGCCTAGATGTCCGATAGCCCAGCTGGCTTTCCTGCTGTTCAATGTTCTGCAGTTCATTCTTGGCAGCCGCTTGTTTACTCAAAACTTCAATATAGTCACTTTTAATTGTTTCAATCTTTTCCTCTGTATTCTCGCTAAACAATTTTAGCTGATCCTGCTTTTTCTTTAATTCCTTTTGCAGCATGGCGGCAGCTTGTTCTATTTCTAATAATAGATGTGATTGCTTTTCTTTTTCTTTCGCCAATTCCAAATCTTTTTGTGTCAATTCTTCTAAACTTCTATGAAGCTGTTCTTTATTCTGAGAAGCATTTTTCTTTCTTTCTTTTAAAACTTCTTTTCTTCCTTCAAGCTTTTCTAGTTCCTCACTTGCATGCAGCAAAACATTCTGCAAATCATTTATGGATTCATCGATTGCTAGTGCATGGTCTCTTAATTCTTCTATTTTCGCTTCCTTGCTTTGCAATGTTGCAGAATGCTTTATTTCATTTTGCTTATGAAGTTCTAATTCCTTTGAAAGTTTCTCCCATTTTGAATGTAAATCCTCAATTTCAAAAACAGTCAGAGCCACTTCTATTTTTTCTAGTTCTTCCTTATGTTCTAAATAATCCTTTGCAATGGATGCCTGTATTTTCAATGGTTCTACTTGAGTTTCTAATTCATATACAATGTCATTTACTCGGTTTAAATTCTCTTGTGTTTCAGAAAGCTTTCCCTCTGCTTTCTTCTTTCTTGTCTTATATTTAAGAACCCCAGCTGCTTCTTCAAAAATGGTTCTTCGCTCTTCAGCCTTACTGTTAAGAATCTCTTCCACTCTTCCCTGACTTATGATGGAAAAGGCTTCTCTTCCTAGACCAGAGTCCATAAATAAATCAATAATATCTTTTAACCGGCATGATTGTTTATTTATTAAAAATTCGCTTTCCCCTGAACGATAAACTCTTCTTGTCACACTCACTTCGTTATAATCAATTGGCAGACGCTGATCCTCGTTATCTAAGGTGAGCGTAACTTCGGCAAAGTTCAGCGATTTACGCGAATCACTCCCAGAAAAAATAATATCTTCCATTTTTGCACCGCGCAAAGATTTAGCTGATTGTTCCCCCAACACCCAGCGGATCGCATCAGTAATATTGCTTTTCCCGCTTCCATTCGGTCCAACAACCGCTGTGACCCCGGGAACAAAATCAACCATTATTCTCTCTGCAAACGATTTAAATCCAACTACATCTAACCGTTTTAAAAACAACTGCTGCTCCCCCTCACCCCAGGACATTATTTCCCTAGTACTTTTTGTCTTTACGTATGACTTTTTAGCACCTCAAGTGCCATTTGGGCAGCGTGCTGTTCTGCTTCTTTCTTCGATCGGCCAGTTCCAATCCCTAATTCTTTTCCATTCATTGATACTCTTGATACAAATTCCCGATTATGTGCCGGTCCTTTTTCTTGTAAAATTTTATATTCAATCAAACCAGTTCCATCCCGTTGAATAAGCTCTTGAAGCTGGCTTTTAAAATCCATTACATGTGCAAATGCACCCGAATCAATCTTGGGAAAGACAACTTTCTCGAGAAAACGAATAACGGTTGGCAGCCCTTGATCCAAATATAGTGCACCAATAAATGCCTCAAATACATCAGCAAGCAGAGCAGGCCTTTCCCTTCCACCGGTCATTTCCTCGCCTTTGCCTAAAAGAATTAATGTCCCAAACGACAAGTCATGTGCAAATGATACTAAAGAAGGTTCACAAACAACAGCAGCCCTTAATTTCGTTAATTCTCCTTCACTCATCATTGGATACTTAAGAAATAGAAAATGCGAAACAGTTAATTCTAGAACAGCATCTCCTAAAAATTCTAGTCTTTCATTATCTTCATGTGGTTTACGGCGATGCTCATTTACATACGATGAATGGGTGAACGCTTGCTTTAGCAGTTTTTCATTTTGAAATTGGATCCCTAGCTTAGTCTGAAATTCTTTAAATTGCTTATCTATTGAACGAAAAATGCGTTTTTCTTTGTCTTTCCCATTATTGTGCATATTGTTTCACCCTTGTTAGTTATAAAATTGTTTTCTATCTATAGCTATTCCCGTTTTCACACAATAAAGCCCCGTTTCAAAACGGAGCTTTAAGAATACCGTATTTACTGTCCACAATTACCTAAAAAATATGACCCAGGTAATAATGGACAGGAAATACGAATTTTTGTAGTGCAGTGAGGGTATGTAACCCTCACTGAAAGTTCAATCGTATCCCTTGGATTATTGTTTCGCTTGTATGTAGTTAACAGCATCACCAACTGTTGCAATCTTTTCAGCGTCATCATCAGAGATTTCCATATCAAACTCATCTTCTAATTCCATTACTAATTCTACAACATCAAGGGAATCAGCGCCAAGGTCATCTTTAAATGAAGCTTCAAGCTTAACTTCTGATTCTTCAACACCAAGACGGTCTACGATAATCTTCGTTACGCGTTCTAATACATCTGCCATCCTTATTCACCTCCCCTCAAGACATTATAGAGTATTTTTCACAATTAATAAATGCTCCATAATCAAATTTATTAAGCAAATATTTAACATATGGTCAAGCACTTAAAATATAATGCTTACATCACCATTCCACCATCAACATGAAGTGTTTGTCCAGTCATATATCGGCTGTCCTCAGATGCTAAAAACACAACAACATTCGCAATATCTGATGGTTCACCGAATCGAGCTAACGGAATTTGCTTCAGCATTAGATCCTTTACATCCTCAGTTAGTTTATCCGTCATATCCGTCGTAATAAATCCTGGAGCAATCGCATTAACAGTGATTCCGCGTGATGATAATTCCTTAGCCGTTGTCTTTGTCAGACCAATAACGCCAGATTTTGCAGCAACATAATTTGCTTGGCCCGGATTTCCGCTCACACCTACGATGGATGAAATATTAATTATTCTTCCACTGCGCTGCTTCATCATTTGTCTTGTAACTGCTTTCGTACAAAGAAAGACCCCTTTAAGGTTGATGTTAATCACATCATCCCATTCTTCCTCCTTCATTCTCATAAGAAGATTGTCTTTCGTAATTCCAGCATTATTGACGAGAATATCAAGCTTTCCATAGGTATCAATTGTTGCCTTAACCATATTTGCTACCGACTCGCCATTCGACACATCGCATTGAACGGCAATCGCATTTCTTCCTAGCTCCTTAATTTCAGCAACTACTTGATTTGCTCTTTCTTCGCTTCCGGAATAATTAACAACAACGTCTGCTCCTTGCTTAGCAAGACCTAGGGCAATCTCTCTTCCAATTCCTCGAGAAGCACCAGTTACAAGAGCAACTTTCCCCTCTAGCTTCATTGATTTTCCTCCTTTAAAGACTCAATTACCTCAAAACAGGTTTCTTTATCCGAAACAGCAAAAATTCGCACCGTTTTATCAATTTTCTTTACTAGGCCAGATAGAACCTTTCCTGGTCCAATTTCAATAAACGTATCGACGCCTAGGGAAATCATTTTTTGAATAGAATCTTCCCATAAAACTGGGGAATATAATTGTTCAATTAATCGGCTCTTTATCTCAGCTGAAGAAGACATTTCAGTTGCAGAAACGTTTGCAATTACTGGAATGTTTGCATCATTTACAGAAATTTCGTTAAGTATGCCTTTGAATTTTTCAGCAGCAGGCTTCATAAGCTCTGAATGAAAAGGACCGCTTACAACCAAAGGCATTACCCGCTTGGCTCCTGCTTCCTTTGCTCTTACTGAGGCAAGTTCGACCCCTTTTTTTGAGCCAGAGATAACAATCTGGCCAGGACAATTTAAATTGGCTAATTGAACAGGATGTCCCTCATTAGTAATTTCTGATGTAACATCAGCCAGTTTGTCTCGGTCAAGTCCTAAAACTGCTGCCATTGACCCTTCTCCATTAGGGACTGCTTCTTCCATAAATTCGCCTCTTTTTCGAACCGCGTACACGCCATCCTCAAAAGAAAATGCCCCAGCAGCAACAAGTGCCGTATATTCACCTAGGCTATGTCCTGCAGCATAATCAGGTTGAATACCTGATTGTTTAAAAAACTCTAAAATCGCAATACTAGTCGTTAAAAGGGCTGGCTGCGCATTTGTAGTTAAGGTCAGCTCTTCCTGTGGACCCTCAAAAATAAGAGCAGAGAGCGGGTATTTTAATCTCTCATCCGCTTTATCGAAAATAGACTTAACCGTTTCATCCATTTCAGCTAAAGATTTGCCCATTCCAACTGTTTGTGAACCTTGTCCTGGAAATAGAAATGCTATTTTTCCCATTTCAACTCTCCTTATTCAACTTTATTTTGACGCTTCCTTTTCCACAGCTTCTTTGATTGTTTGAGAAACTGAGTTTTCAACCATGTTTCTTGTTTGTCTTATAGCACTAAATATTGCATTTGCATCGGATGAACCATGCGCTTTAATAACTGGCGCCTTTAAGCCAAACAAACCTGCACCGCCGTACTCTGAGTAATCCATTTTTGATTTTAATTGAACGAGATCTGGTTTTAGAACAGCTGCCGCCATTTTGCTTTTAAAACTGCTAGTAAGCGCTGTTTTCATCATTTTAAACACAGATAGTGCGGTGCCCTCGATCGTTTTAAGAACCATATTGCCTGTAAAGCCGTCTGTTACTACGACATCTGCCACTCCATCCAGCAAATCTCGTGCCTCTACATTTCCAATAAAATGAATATTTGCTTGCTGAAGAAGTTCAAATGCATTCTTAGCTAGCTCATTCCCTTTTTTCTCTTCTGTTCCGATGTTCAATAGACCAATTCTTGGATTTGATACCCCCCGAACCTTTTCAGCATAGATAGAGCCCATTATCGCGTATTGCAGCAAATGCTCTGGTTTTGCATCAACATTGGCACCTACATCAAGAAGCAGAAACCCTTCTCCGCCGATTGTTGGTAATGTCGGTGATAAGGCCGGGCGTTCAATTCCTTCAATACGGCCCACAACAAAAAGACCTGCAGCCATTAATGCTCCTGTATTTCCAGCTGATATACAAGCATCTGCTTGTCCATCTGCTACCTGCTGTGCAGCAAGAACCATAGAAGCTGTCTTCTTTCGACGAACGGCTCTAACAGGTTCATCTGTAGGAAGAATGACTTCTTCTGTATGTAAAATTTCAATCCGTTCAGCGGATGTTACATATTGCTTTATTTTTGATTCGTCTCCAACAAGGGTAATATGAATATCTTTATATTCATTAATCGCTCTCATTGCTCCAAGAACAATTTCTTTTGGCGCATGATCGCCGCCCATTGCATCTATTGCTATTTTCATATTTCTATAACTTCCTTTGTTATTAATTTGCGAAGGAGTCATTAAGACCTTCGTCCTGCTTCAGACCGGAACATATCAAATTCACCTTTAAAAACAAGTTCATTATTAACAAAGCTAGTCACTTCTACAATCGTTCTTCCCTTTTCCGTATCTATCTTGACTACCCTTGCTTTCGCAATTACCCTCTCATTTTGCTTTACAGACCGAGTAAATTGAATATTTGCTTTGGCAGTTAATGCTAGTTCGTCATTGATTAAAGCAACTGCAAGCGAATTTGCCTGTGCAAATAGATGATGTCCCCTGGCAATCTGATTTCTTCTAAAAACATGCTCTTCTTTAATATCCAAGATGGATATAGCCGTTTTATCTAGCTCTATATCAATAATTTCACCGATTATTTCCTCTATCGGCAATGCTCGCACTTCATCATCAAAATTTTTTTCGGCGACATTTTTTATTCGTTCGCGCAGCTCAGGAATTGATAGCTCCAGCCGATCCAGCCGAATGGTTTGAACACTAACCATAAACTTTTCCGCAAGCTCTTCGTCCGTAACAAAAGGATTTTCTTTTATTGTTGTGTTTAATAATGCCTGCCGTTCCTTTTTAGTTCTTTTCATTTTAACACACCGTCCGCGTTATTAAGACTAGGTACTAATAGTAGTATATAATTAAGAATCGCTTTAATCAAGCTTTTCTCCTTCTAAAACACCTGATTCCTTCAAATAATTTCTTAAATACATATATTCAGAGGAATGCCAAAACTCATTTGACTGTACTAATAGAGCCGCATCATTTCTGGCAGTCTCTAACGCGCGATAATCATGAACCATATCTGCGACTTTAAATTCAGGAAGTCCACTTTGTTTTTTACCAAAAAAGTCTCCTGGGCCTCTTAACTCGAGATCCTTTTCACTAAGAAGAAAACCATCATTTGTATCTGTCATTATTTTCATCCGTTCCTTACCGACTTCTGATTTAGGATCAGCCAGTAAAATACAATAGGATTGTTCACTGCCACGTCCGACTCTTCCTCTTAGCTGGTGAAGCTGAGCGAGTCCGAATCTTTCCGCATCATAAATGACCATCATCGTTGCATTTGGGACGTTTACTCCTACCTCAACAACGGTAGTTGATACTAGAACTTGTTTTTCATTTTGACTAAATGCCTTCATTACCGACTCTTTTTCATCTGGAGTTAGTTTTCCATGCATGAGTCCGATTGTATAACGGCCATTAAAATAATGAGTTAAGTTGCTGTGGACATCAATTGCATTTTGAACATCTAGTTTGTCTGATTCTTCAATAAGGGGGCAGATGACATAAGCTTGATGACCTGCACGCAATTCTTTTTCCACGAAAACAAGTATGCGGTCTAGCATATCAGGCTTTGCCCAATAGGTTTCAATGACCTTTCTTCCTGCAGGCATCTCATCTATAATGGACACATCCATTTCTCCAAACACAGTGATTGAAAGTGTTCTCGGAATGGGTGTTGCAGTCATAAATAGTACATCTGGGTTTTCTCCCTTTTCCCTTAAGACTCTTCTCTGCTCCACTCCAAATCGATGCTGTTCATCGGTGATGACAAGTCCAAGATTGTGAAACTCGACCTCATCCTGTATTAATGCGTGCGTTCCGATTAAAACATCAATTTCTCCCGTTTTTAACAATTGCAATATTTCTTTTCTGCGTTTTCCTTTTACAGAACTAGTTAATAGCTCGCATCGAAGCTGGAATGGTTCAAGCATCACTTTCAACGATTCCATGTGCTGTTCTGCTAGAATTTCCGTAGGGACCATTAAAGCACCTTGAAACCCTGCTGTTGTACTTGCATAAAGGGCAATGGCTGCAACCGCTGTTTTTCCCGAGCCAACATCCCCCTGTAATAGCCGATTCATCCTAAACGGAGACTTCATATCTTTAAGGATTTCATTCACTACCCGTTTTTGAGCATTTGTAAGAGAGTAAGGGAGAGACTCAAGGAATGTTTGAAGTGATTCTAGATTATAATCTTGTGCAACCCCTTTTGTATGGTCTCTTTCAAATTTTCTTAATGATTGCATTTTTAACTGAAAATAGAAAAACTCTTCATACACAATCCGTCGTCTTGCTTGCTTAAGCTCTTGCTGATCAGTTGGAAAATGCATAATCCTTATGGCAGTTTTCTTATTTAATAGCTTATAGTTTTTTAAAAATTGTTCAGGTAATGTTTCTTCAATATACTCCCCAAATTGATTAAAGGCTAAATTAATAAATCTTCTTAAGCCTTTAACTGTAAGCTTTCCCTTTACAGTATAAACAGGTTCAAAATCTTTAGACTTTGTCTGTGAACCAATATGTATCTCACTTGCCGTTATTATTTGTCTATGCTGATCCCATTTTCCTGTTACTGACACTGTTTCATTAATGCCAATCTTATTTTTCACATAAGGCTGATTAAATAAAACGACCTGAACAAGATATCTTCCAACAAGTACTCTTACAGTTAATCTTGAACGCTTTCGGCCATAATAAACGAGAGAAGGCTCACTGTGTACCTTCCCTTCGATTGTAATTCGTTCATCATGTTTTACGTCAGCTAAATCACGAAGACGATAATCTTCATAACGATAAGGGAAATATTCCAGCAAATCATTAACTGTCCGTATCTTCATTTCACCAAGAATTTCTTCTGTTTCTCCACCGATTCCTTTAATAGCTGTTATGGACTGATTTAAGATTTCATTCACGATCGTTTAGCGGAAAATAATATCCGCCTTCCCCCCTTCCCTATCAATTTTTCATTATAAAGAAAAACCAGCGACTGCCAGCCTTAAAAAGGCGAAGACAGAGGCATAGTTGCACTTACACGTTATTCCTATAATTTATTTATTAAGTCGAATAAACTACTTGATGAAAATTTATGTTAACTTAACGTACAAAAAAGAAGGGGATTCCCCTTCTTTTCACATCGCTTATTCAATCGCGAAAATGAATGCATACAGTGGCTGCTTTCCATCATGCACTTCAATTTCTACATCTTCATATTTATCTTCTGCGAAGCCAATTAGCGCTTGAATGTCCTCATCAGTGGCATCTTCACCTTTTAAAATGGTTAAGATTTCTGAATCAGCATCAATCATCTTCATTAATAAATCTTTTGCCGATTGGACCTTATCTTTATTTTTTACAACAATTTTCCCTTCATTAATCCCCATGAAATCATTCTTTTCGATTTCAAGACCATCAATGCTCGTATCTCTAACAGCAAAAGTTACTTGACCTGTTTTCACATGCTTTAATGCTTCATTCATCACTTCTTCGTTTTGTGAAAGTTCCGCACCCGGATTGAATGCAAGCAGTGCAGACATTCCTTGAGGAACTGTCTTCGAAGGAATAACAATCACTTCTTGATCTGACACCTCAGCTGCCTGTTGTGCAGCCATAATAATGTTTTTATTATTAGGGAGAATAATCACTTTTTTAGCATTTACTTCATTTATCGCTTTAACAATATCTTCCGTACTTGGGTTCATTGTTTGGCCACCCTCGATAACTGCATGTGCACCAATACTGCGGAACAAATCAGCAATTCCGCTACCCATTGAGACGGTTACAATCCCATATTCCTGTTTTACTTTTTTCGAGGAATTTTCAGAAACTAACGGCGTTTGCACTTCATCTACCAAATTGGAATGCTGCTGACGCATATTTTCAATTTTCATGTTAATCAGGCTGCCGTAACGTTGACCATATGTTAAGCAATTTCCTGGCTGTTCAGAGTGAATATGTACTTTAACAAGTTCTTCATCAGCAATAACTAATAAAGAATCTCCATATTTGCTTAAATCCTGACGGAATTTTTCTTCAGTAAATGGATTATTTGCAAGCTTTGCACTTTCAAACTTCACCATAAATTCAGTACAGTAACCGAATTCAATATCCTCAGTATTCATAAAACTATGGACATTTTTATGGTGCTCCGCACTAACTAGCTCGTCCATTTTGGGAAGTGATGCAGGTGCATCCGGCAATTCTTCTCCTTTTAATTCAGCAAGAAAGCCTTCGTATACGAATACAAGCCCTTGTCCCCCGCTGTCAACCACTCCCACTTCCTTAAGAACAGGCAATAAATCGGGTGTACGGTTTAAAGAAGCTTTTGCCTCTTTCACTACCTCATCCATAATAGCGATAATATTATCTTCATTTTTTGCTACTTGAACTGCCTTTTTCGCGGCATCCTTTGCGACTGTTAATATTGTCCCTTCTACAGGCTTCATTACTGCTTTATAGGCAGTTTCCACCCCATTTTGAAGAGCTGCAGCAAACTCTTTGCCGTCTATTTCTGCTTTTTGTTCAATCGCTTTCGAGAATCCGCGAAATAATTGTGACAGGATAACACCAGAATTTCCACGCGCTCCCATCAGCAAACCTTTAGAAAGTGCTGACCCGACTTTTCCAATGTGCGGCTGAACATTATTCTTTACTTCTTTAGCCCCTGAAGTCATTGATAAATTCATATTTGTTCCTGTATCACCATCAGGAACAGGGAAAACGTTAAGTGCATCTACCAATTTCGCATGAACGGACAAATGGTTCGCACCGAGTATAACCATTTCGGCAAATCGTTTTCCGTCTAAAACTTTAATTGACACAAATCTTTCCTCCTCACTACGGGTTCGTTACACGAACTCCCTGAACGTAAATATTGACCGACTCTATGGCTAGGCCAACTGTTTGATTAAGCGTGTATTTTACTTTCGATTGGACATTATGAGCAATCTCGGAAATTTTTGTTCCGTAACTAACAATAATATACATGTCGATATGTACTTCATCGTTTTCTTGGCGAACAATTACACCGCGGGTAAAATTCTCTTTACGCAAAATTTCTGTTAAGCCATCTCTTATTTGTTGCTTAGAGGCCATACCAACTATACCATAGCAGTCAACAGCCGCTCCACCTGCAAGCGTAGCAATCACGTCATTTGAGATATCAATTTGGCCGAATTTCGTTTTAAGTTCGATTGACATATTTCTTTCCCCCTTTAAAATTGTTCTACCCTATTTTTGCTCCTAGAGCTATTACTTTCGAAGCAGATTATCCACACACCTTAAAATATTTTACTATAATTACATTTATTTTGAAAGCTACAGTCTATATTTTATTATAGCTTATTCAATCATAGTGTATGTCAAGGTTTTTTTCTTGAAAGTCAACTATTGCAATAAAAGGGGTTGTATGATAAATTATTAAAGTATCTTTTAATGTCTAAAAATAAGTTTTGCTTTTTTTAACATTAAATCACTTTGGTCATCTAACATGGCAAATGATTCTTAAAAAAGTTTTGAGCTTATGTGTTAAGGAGGGAAATGAATATGCCACGCAAATGTGTTGTAACTGGTAGAAAAACAACTACAGGTAATGCACGATCTCATGCTATGAATGCTAACAAACGTACATGGGGTGCTAACCTTCAAAAAGTACGTATCCTTGTAGACGGAAAACCGAAACGTGTTTGGGTTTCTGCAAGAGCGCTTAGATCAGGTAAAGTAGAACGCGTTTAATTACGTGTCGGGACATCCCTATGGGATGTCCTTTTTCTATAAAAAAGCGTAAAGCGCCTTGGTCATTGACGTTCTAACACATAGGGCCAGGTTCTTTCGATAAAGGAAACACGAAGAGCGATAACGCATTCGTGCTTGACGCAATCATTACGGAGGGGACTGAAGTTTTCTAGGCGATAGGACGCTTGCGCTAGGCAATTCTCAATTCCAAAAAATAAAGCACCTTTATCAGGTGCTCTTTTCTTCGTGTATTGATTCAATTTTTCTTGAAGGTTCCTAACATCGCGCGGACAATACCGCCTAAGAACTTCGGCAATTTAATTGTATAAAATCTCATTACTCATGTCCCTCCTCGATCTCACACATCCATCTTCACCATTCATCATATTCAAAATAAATAGATAAGTACTAATCAATTTTTCAGACCTAATCATTACTTCTTACAACCATTAATATGCCTTTTGAAAATGAAAAATGACCACAATCGTTAATAAGTTCATTACTTATGCATAAAGTGGATCCCAAAGGGAGTTGGCGATCCACTAAAGGATATTTAAATCCTTCAAGTGTAATGCCGCTAACCTCCATTGTGATTGGCAAGAATGAAATGTATTTAAAGCCTGGAATTTTTTTTATTGAATACTTGCCTGGCATTCGAAGAAACACGATATTTTTTTTGTCGAATATTTCCACCAGCATGCTGTGATCCCTTTGCAATGGTTTTATTAGTAATTGAATATTTGCAATAAAATGATCGATCCTGCCTCCTGTCGCTCCAAAAACTCTAATTAATTCAGGCTTTTGTTCAATCGCCCACTCCAGCGCCAATTCCATATCTGTTTCATCTTTTTCAGGCATGAAACGGTTCAATTCATCTACACCTTGCTCAATTGCAGCCATTTCATCATCAGTAACTGAATCGAAGTCACCAAAAGCAATCGTCGGTTTTATTCCATTTGATAGAAGTGTAAAAACCCCTCTATCAACCCCCACCCAAATATCTTCATCTGTTTGATACCTTTCTAGCTTTGGCAATAGTTCAATCGGTCCGCCTGCCAATATATTTATATTCATTTTTTCGACCACCTTATAACGGCTATTAGAAAATCTTGGCTCTCTCCAATTCCTTCCAGAAAAACACATTAGTTTTTATTATACGATTGTATTGGTTTATTGAAAGCGGAACATCACCTAAATTAACCTTAAATTTTCCTGCTACCTAAAAAGAAGCCAGCTAGTGATAGCTGACTTCGAATTAATTGTGTATGGCACTGCCTTTAATAGCAGCAATTGCCTTTGCACGATCCTTTTGATTATAAACTGCTGAGCCAGCTACAAGCACATTCGCACCGGCTTCAACACAAAGCTTTGCAGTTTCCTCATTTACGCCGCCATCTACTTCAATTTCAATATTCAATCCTCTATCATCTGCCATTTTCTTTACAGCAGCAATTTTTCGGAGAACAGATGGGATAAATTTTTGACCGCCAAAGCCTGGGTTTACTGTCATTAGCAGAACCATATCCACGTCTTCAATAATATCCTGAATCATCTGAACTGGTGTTGCAGGATTTAATACAACTCCTGCTTTCACACCTAAAGATTTGATTAAATGGATTGTACGGTGCAAGTGACGGCATGCTTCCACATGAACGGTAATATAATCTGCTCCTGCATCTGCGAAAGACTCAATATACTGATCTGGATTCTCAATCATGAGATGTACATCAAGAGGAAGCTTCGTCACGGGACGAATCGCTTCAACAATTAAAGGGCCAATTGTAATATTCGGAACAAAATGCCCGTCCATTACATCGACATGAATGTAATCTGCTCCTCCTCTTTCAACATCCTTAATTTCCTCCCCTAGCCTAGAAAAATCAGCAGATAGAATGGAAGGGGCTACTTTCACCATAGTTAATACCTCGGCTTTCTGTCTTTAATTTCTTGCAAAAATGTAATATAGTGCTCATACCTATAAGAAGGGAGTTCCCTATTTTCAATAGCAGCCTTAACTGCACATTTTGGTTCTGCTTTGTGGAGACATCCTCGAAATTTACATTCCTCACTCAGCTTTTCAATTTCTGGGAAACAAAAGTTAAGGTCCGGGATCTCTATATCCATAAATTCAAGAGAACTAAAACCAGGTGTATCTGCAACTAAGCCTTGTCCAACTTTAATCAGCTCCACATGCCTTGTTGTATGCTTTCCTCGCCCGAGATGGGAAGAAATGTCATCCGTTTTTAAATCTAAATCCGGATTGAGCACATTAAGAAGAGAAGATTTGCCAACACCTGACTGCCCGGCAAAAACAGAAATTTCCCCCTCTAGATAAGGATATAATTCCTTAATTCCTTCTTCGGTTTCAGAAGAGGTTAAGAGGACATCATAGCCTGCCTTTCGATAATCCACGGCATATTGCTGTATTTCCTTATTTTGCACCTCGTTAGTTAAATCCATTTTAGTAATACAAATGATCGGCTTAATGCGATTAAACTCTACTAATACAAGAAAACGGTCAAGAAGGGCCGTACTAAAATCAGGCTCAACAGCAGAAAAAACGAGAATGGCCTGATCCACATTCGCAATTGGCGGCCGGACAAGTTCATTCTTCCGCTCTCTTACTTCTAAAATATACCCTTCTTTCTCATTTTCAGCTTGGAAAACAACTTCATCACCGACAAGCGGGGTTATTTTATTCTTTCTAAAAACCCCTCTACCACGGCATTGCACGATCTCGTTCCCAGTTAATACATAATAAAAACCGCTTAATGCCTTTATGATTTTGCCCTCAGGCATAGCAACACTCCTATTCCGGATACAACACTTCCTGCTGGTCAATAACAGTATTATCTCTTCTTACTTGATATACCGCTTTCTGCCCGTGTTGAATCTCAAGCTCTAATCTGAATTTTCTCGTTTCCGTAATGTATTCTGTGATAAATGGATCGGTTATACTTCGATTCATATCGTTAATATAAATTTGCACTTCCTGTGGCTGTCCTTCGATAACGGGTTCATACGGTACCGTTACCTCCACAAATTTTGTTTTAGGCGGGATTTCTTTTTTTCCTTTAGAAATAGCTACCTTCACTTTGCTACCCTTGGTAACTTGAGCCCCAGCATTTGGCTTTTGCCAGATAACAAGCCCCTCTGAAACGGTATCACTATATTCTTCTATTCCGAATTCAATCACTACACCAGTCGATTCTTCATATTCTTGAAGCCCTTTTTTATTATAATCTCTTAAGTCTTTTAAAGTAATTGGTGTTGGTCCCTTGCTAACAGTAAATATCAGTTCTGTATCTTCAGGAACAACAAGCTCTCCCTCTTGCTTGCTTTGTTCTAAAATGGTACCGGCAGCCTTACCTTCATCATTCACTTCTTTTTTCTCGATATTCTCGCTCTTGAAATTACTCTTTTCCAATAATCGAACAACATCATCATAAGATTGACCTGTATAATTGTCTAATTCAAATTTTTCCTTTCCAAGACTTTCATAAAGATCAACCATTGCACCTTCTTTTAGGACTGTTCCTGCTTTTGGATCTGTTTTAATTATTAAACCCTCATCTAATTCATCATCATTTATTTGAATCGTCTCACCGATACTAAATCCAGCTTCTTCTAGCTGCTTAACTGCATCATCTGCTTTTTCACCGGTCAATTCAGGTACAGATATTTCATCAGGCGCTAATAAATCAGGTAGAACAAATACAACAAAAATACCAAGGATAATTAAGGCAAAAAAAGTAGAAACTAAAATGGTTGTCCATTTTTTTCTTTTTTTCTGTTCTTTTTTTACGCTCTTCTCTTTCTTTGGTTTTATATCCTGAGGCGTTTGATTCCCTTTGACGTCCTTATCTCGAATGACCGTTTCATCCATATTTGAAAAGGATTGGCTATCTGTAATGATCGGAATCGCCTTTGTCGCATCATTATCGATTGGGACTATAAACATTTCTTCATTCATCCGGTCAGGCTCAAGTGCCGTCCTAATATCCTCTTCCATTTCCTCTACACTGTCATACCGGTGAAATGGATCCTTTGCAGTTGCCTTGAAAACGATATTTTCGACACTTTGGGGGATTGATGGATTCCATCTTCGTAAAGAAGGTGTTTCAGATTGCAAATGTTTAAGTGCAATAGAAACAGCAGATTCCCCAGAAAACGGCAAACGTCCTGTCAATAATTCAAACATTACAATCCCAAGCGAATAAATATCTGATTTCCGATTGGCCATTCCGCCTCTTGCTTGTTCCGGTGATAAATAATGTACAGAGCCTAAAACAGAGTTCGTTTGCGTTATACTTGTTGCACTTAATGCCATTGCTATTCCAAAGTCTGTGATTTTCACGTTGCCAAGACGGTCAATTAATATATTATGAGGCTTAATGTCTCGATGGATAATATGATTTTGATGGGCATGAGAAATAGCTGATGTTAATTGCTTCATTATATCCAGCACTTTGTCTACCTGTATTGGACTGTTCTGTTGTATGTATTGTTTTAATGTTTGTCCATCTACATATTCCATCACAATATAGTATATTGAATCTTCTTCCCCAACATCAAAAATACTTACAATATTCGGATGAGCAAGACTTGTTGCTGACTGTGCTTCACGGTGAAAACGGCGTATAAATTCCTCATCATTAGCAAAATCCAGACGCAGCATCTTCACTGCTACATCACGGTCTAGAATCATGTCATGGGCTAAATAAACATTAGCCATTCCGCCTCCGCCAATGATTTCAAGAATTTTATATCTCCCGCTAATTCTTTTTCCAATCATCATAAGCCATCACCAGAATTACTACCATCCAAAAACTCTACAATAACTAATGTTATATTATCTTCTCCACCGTGGTTATTAGCCAATTCTATAAGAGAAGAAGCTTTAGCATTCAAGTCAGTTTCACTTTCAAGCATGTCGATCATTTCAGACTCAGTCACTTTATTGGATAAACCATCGGAGCATAATAAGAGCAAGTCCCCTTCTTCAAAAATAATCGTTTTAATATCAATACTTACAGATTCTTCTGTCCCTAATGCCCTTAATACAACATTTTTCATTGGATGATGCTCAGCATCCTCTTTCGAAATTTGTCCTGTTCTAACCAGCTCATTCACAAGCGAATGATCATCTGTTAATTGCTGAAAACCTGTTTCATTTAAAATATAGCATCTGCTGTCACCTATATTTGCTACGGTTGTAAAACGGTCAGTACAAATGGCTGCAACCATTGTTGTCCCCATACCTTCACATTCAGAAACCTTTTTTGAATGCTCATAGATAAGCGTATTCCCATTTTCAATATTCGTTTTCAGCCATGCTTCCGCCTCATCAGCGGTTTGGATTTCTTCTGTTTCTCTCCATACATTCTGTAAATTTGTCAGTGCCATTTCACTTGCTACATCACCAGCACGATGGCCGCCCATGCCATCTGCAACAATGGCAAGGCGCTGACCGCTTTTATTAGTAAAAACTCCACCGTTATCTTCATTATGCTGGCGAATTCTGCCTCGGTCTGTCATATAAACAGCTTTCATCTTGTCACCTCGTCTCCTCTTTTCGCTCCTTTGCACGAAGTTGTCCACATGCTGCATCAATATCATGACCCTGTTCTCTGCGAACAGTTACATTCACGCCATGATTTTTTAACGTTTTTTCAAACTTATTAATTTGCTCTTTTGGTGTTCTTACATAATCTCTTTCAGGAACATAGTTGACAGGGATTAAATTTACATGGCATTTCAACCCTTTAATCAGTCTTGCCAATTCTTCCGCATGTTCAACCTGATCATTTACACCGCCAAATAATCCATATTCAAAGCTAACGCGTCTGCCTGTCTTATTAATATAATAGCGTATGGCATCCATTAAGTCAGGCAATTTATAAGCTCGGTTAATAGGCATTAGACGACTGCGAAGCTCTGTATTTGGTGCATGCAGCGATATGGCAAAATTAATCTGCATATTTTCATCTGCAAATTTATAGATTTTCGGGATAATACCGCTTGTAGAAACAGTAATATGACGTGCACCAATATTTAAGCCCTTGTCATGATTGATAATTTTCAAAAACGAAAGCATATGGTCAAAATTATCAAACGGCTCGCCAATTCCCATAATTACGACGGAACTAACCCGCTCATCCGTCTCATCAAGCGCTTGCTGTACTTTTACGACCTGAGCAACAATTTCTCCTGCTTCCAAATTACGTTTTAATCCACCTAATGTAGATGCACAAAACGTACAGCCAATTCTGCAGCCCACTTGTGTTGTTACACATACGGAGTTTCCATAATCATGCCTCATTAATACTGTTTCAATTGAGTAGCCGTCATGAAGTTCAAATAAAAATTTAATTGTACCGTCTGAGGATTGCTGCTGAATAATCGTTTTTAACGTAGTTAAGGTGAACGCTGATTCCATTCTTTCTCTTAACTGCTTCGATAAATTAGTCATCCCTTCAAATGACGTGACTCTTTTTGTATAAAGCCAATCAAAAATTTGCTCCGCACGAAATGCTTTCTCATTATTCTCTTTGAGCCAGTCTTTAAGCTCCTGCAGTTGTAAAGAATAAATGGAGGGTTTCTGATCTATTGTTGATTGTTTCTTAGCTGTTACTTGTTCCATTCTTACACCTTCTTTCTTAAACAGGCTATATAAAAGCCGTCCGAACCAAAATCCTGTGGTAAAATTTGAAGTTCAAATCCATGAACTAAGGGACGAATCGCTGCAGGCATCCGATCCTTAATAGTATGGTCTTCTTCAAAATCCACCTCATTTTTTATAAATGACTCCACTACCAGCTGATTCTCTTCCTTATCAACTGTACAAGTACTATAAACTAGAATACCACCTTTTTTCAACAAAGGGGAAACAGCTTTTAATAAGTTTAACTGTATCAATGATAGCTGCATTAAGTCTTCTTCTTTTTTCGTATACTTCATATCTGGCTTCCTTCTCATGACACCAAGGCCTGAACATGGAGCATCAAGCAAAATTCGATCAAATGATTCTTTTTCGAAATGTTCTTGAACCTTTCTGCTATCAAGTGTTTTCGGTTCAATATTAGTAAGCTCTAATCTAGTAGCATTTTCCTTAATTAGCTTTACTTTATGATCATGGAGATCAAGTGAAATGACTTTTCCTGAGTTTTGCATTCTCTCTGCAATATGAGTTGATTTCCCTCCGGGTGCAGCACATCCATCCAAGATCCTTTCATTTTCAGAGGCACCTAATGCATAGGCCACAAGCATAGAGCTTTCATCTTGAATCGTTAGATACCCCTCTTTAAAAGCATCCGAGTTTGCAAGATTCCCTCTGTAGCACTTAATTGCCTCTGGTATCATAGGACTAGCTTCTACTTGGAAACCTTCCTCAGTAAGCTTCAGAATGCAATTCTCTCTCGTGATTTTTGTTAAATTGACTCTTGCCGTCTGCAAAGGAGCCGTTAAATTAATCTCACACATCTGCTTTGCTTGATCGAAACCGAGCTGGTCGACCCATCTTTTTACAAGCCATCTCGGGTGACTTGTTTCAATAGACAATCTTTCGATTGGATCCTCTAGTGTTTCGATAGATGGCAGACCTTGTCGCTGGATATTTCTCAGTACACCATTGACCATCCCTGAAATCCCTTTATGTCCCTTTTGCTTCGCAATCTCTACAGCCTCAAAAATGGCCGCACGGTCAGGAATTTTATCTAAATAGACCATTTGATATAATGTGAGACGCAATAATTGCTTAACCCAGCTTTCCACTTTTTTATTTCCCTTTAAAAATGGCTGTAAATAGAAGTCTAGGCTCATTCTCCGCTGCAATGTACCATATGTTAATTCTGTCAGCAGGCCGATGTCCTTTTGGTTTATTTCATTTTTTTTAATCGCATTATTTAGAAGAAGATTACTATATGCCTGATTCTTCTCTATTGCTTCTAGCAGATCTAGTGCAGTTTCTCGGACATTTTTCTTCCGTTCTTTCTTCATTGTTCTTCCCCAAGGCAGTCGCCCACTTGAATTTGGGAACCAGCCCCCCTTAAAAATTGCTCAGCTGACATTTTTTTCTTGCCTGATGGCTGCAGCTGAAGAATTCTAATAGCTGTACTATTGCCAGTAGAAACGATTACTGCCTGCTCATCCAATCCAATAATCGTTCCTGGTGTCTTATCTGCCAGTGCATTTGTTTTCTCAGCCCACCATATTTTAATAACTGCTCCATTAAAAGTTGTATAAGCAACCGGCCAAGGATTTAATCCACGAATATGATTATAGATTTCTTCCCCAGTTTTTGACCAATCAATCTTTTCTTGCTCTCTTTTAATATTTGCAGCAAAAGTAGCTTCCTCGTCATTTTGAGGAATAGCAGCCAATTCACTTTTTAATAATTTTGGCAGTGTTTCTGATAGTAGCTGAGATCCTGCAGCACTTAATTTATCATGCAATGAGCCAACTGTATCCGTTTCAGCAATCGGCACTTCAACTTGAGTTAAAATATCTCCAGCATCCAGCTTTTCCGCCATATACATGATCGTAATTCCTGTTTTTTCTTTTCCTTGAATAATTGAATAATGGATCGGTGCTCCCCCTCTAAGTTCTGGAAGCAAGGAAGCATGAACATTAATGCAGCCATATTTCGGCGCTTCCAGCAGCTCCTTTGGCAGAATTTGACCAAAAGCAGCGGTTATAATTAAATCTGGATTTAATGCCACTATTTTTTCAAGTTCTTCAGGCTGACGGATTTTTTCCGGCTGAAAAACTTGAATCCCATGTTTTTCAGCTTCTACTTTTACAGGTGGCGGAGTCAGCACTCTTTTTCTTCCTACTGGACGATCTGGCTGTGTCACTACCCCAATCACATCATAGCCATCATTTAAGATTTGCTGCAGAACAGGAACTGAAAAATCCGGTGTTCCCATAAATACAATTTTAGTCATTATTCTTCCAACCCTTCCAACTCTTCTTCATCCAAATATCTTATTACCTTCGAAGTGAATAATACACCGTGCAGATGATCAATTTCATGTAAAATCGCTCGTGCTAAAAAATCTTCCGCTTCAAACGTAAAGAACTTTCCTTTTCGGTCCTGAGCTTTTATTTTCACGTATAACGGCCTGCTTACTTCTCCAAAAAGATTAGGGAAGCTTAAACACCCTTCCGGTCCGGTCTGTTCTCCGCTCACTTCAAGAATTTCTGGATTCATCATTTCAATTGTTCCATTATCGTCATCTATATCAACAATCGCAGCCTGCATATCAAGTCCGATTTGAGGGGCTGCTAGTCCAACCCCATCAAATTCAATCATCGTATCATACATATCATTTAAGATTTTCACTAACTTTTTATCAAATTGCGTAACTGGCTTGCATGGGACCTCAAGGATTTCTGCGGGGTATTCTACTATTTTTCTGACTGACAATTTCCTTCCTCCTGTATGATCGCTATCCAACTATTTTCAACATTTTTATTCATATTCATAACCGTACGGCCAATTTCACATTAGAATAAATGGATTTACATCTACCGATATTTGTAAACCGCCTAATGAAATTTCTTGTTGATATTGATCGAGTATTTTCTTTAATGCTGTATTCAGCTCCGGTTCCCGTTTGTATTTTATCAAACATTGATACCGATATCTATTATTGATCCTAGGAATCGGCGAAGCGACAGGTCCTAAACAAATCGCTTCATTCGATAGTCTGGAACGTATAAAAGAGGTTATTTTTTCTGTTATCGACACTGTTTTCATTAATTCTTCATGACTGACCGTGATAAGTGAGAGATAATAGAAAGGAGGATACCTATGGATTTTGCGCACCATCATTTCTTTTTCATAAAAACGGTCAAAATCCTGTTCTCCTGCTAATTCCACACTATAATGCTCAGGTGTATAGGTTTGAATAACAACCTGACCTTCTTTCTCATGCCTTCCTGCCCGTCCACTCACTTGTGTTAATAACTGGAAGGTTTTCTCTGATGAACGGAAGTCAGGTAAGTGCAGCATCGTATCCGCAGACAAAACGCCGACTAATGTGATATTGGGAAAATCAAGGCCTTTTGCAATCATTTGTGTGCCTAAAAGAATATCTGCATGGCCCTCCTGAAATTGATCAAGCAGCTTTTCATGTGAACCCTTTCTGCTAGTTGTATCCACATCCATTCGGATCACTTTCGCATGAGGCAAAATTTTGACTAGCTCTTCCTCCACTTTTTGCGTACCAGTGCCAAAGTATCGAATATGCTCACTATTACATTCCGGACAAGACTTAGGTACATGTGCTTCATACCCGCAATAATGGCATTTCATTCTCTGACTTGCACGATGATATGTCAGGGAGATATCACAATTTGGACAATTAACAACATACCCGCAGTCTCTGCACATGACGAAAGATGAATGACCTCTTTTATTGAGGAAAAGGACAATTTGTTCTTTCTTCTCTAGCCTGTCCTCAATTTTTTCTAAAAGAAGCCGGGAAAACATCGAGCGGTTCCCCTCTCTTAATTCTTCCCGCATATCTATGATTTCGACACCAGGCAGCGCTTGATTATTCATCCGATTCGGCATGGAGAGAAGCGTATATACCCCCTTTTGTGCCCTTGCAAACGATTCAAGTGAGGGGGTGGCGCTTCCTAGTACAACTGGGCATTGATGAGTTGTCCCACGTTTAATTGCAACATTTCGGGCATGATACTTTGGGTTATCCTCCTGCTTGTAGCTTGTCTCATGTTCCTCATCTATGATAATAATGCCTAAATTTTCAAATGGAGCAAATATGGCCGATCTAGCTCCGACAACGACCTTAACTTCCTTCTTCTGAATTTTTCGCCATTCATCATATTTCTCCCCAGCGGATAGCCCGCTATGAAGGACAGCCACTTCATTTCCAAATCTTCCTTTAAAGCGCTTGACCATCTGTGGAGTCAATGAAATTTCCGGGACAAGAACAATGGCCTCTTTCCCTTCCTGCAGCACTTTTTGGATTGACTGAAGATAAATTTCCGTCTTTCCGCTCCCTGTCACCCCATATAACAAAAAGGTTTCATGATTATGTTCACGTATGGATGCAAGAATTGGCATAATTGCTTTTTCTTGATCCTCTGTAAGCGGAAGCGCTTCTGTATGTGAAAAAACTCTTTCTTCGAATGGATCACGATACACTTCCATCTCTTTTTCTTCAAGAAATCCTTTTTGGACTAATCCCTTAATTGTTGAAGCAGAAATGCCTAGTTCAGATAAGAGCTTACGCAACTCGACTGGAGCTTCTGCATCAAGAAAAAAATCAATGACTTCTTTCTGTTTTACAGCCTGTACAGGTAAATTTTCCTTTTCTGCTGCTAATTGCTGCTTTGTTAGCCTAGATATAATATGTTTTAATTTTTTCTTTCTCACACGCTCTTTTACTTCATATATAATTTCAACTTTTCCGTTTGCAACTTCCCTTTGCATAAGGTTTAAACAGCCAAGTTTTACTGCTTCCTCCCACGGAATCATATCATCCGCTCCAAATACAGTTCTGATCTCAGCTGGCAGGTTTGTTACATCTGCCGTTAATTTCAGTTTTTTTTCATATTTTGCTTTTAATGCAGCAGGAAGCATCACTTGAAAAGCAGAAATTTTATAGCATAGTGTTTCATATGTCAGCCACTCTCCAAGTGCTAAAAGCTCTTGATTTAATATCGGCGTTATATCCATTGGTTCAATTAATTCTTTTAATTTGCCAAAGTCTGATTCTGGCTTTACTGCAATAACAAAACCTTGTATTTTTCGAGGACCAAAGGGAACGATAACTCTCATTCCAGGCTTGATTACTTCAACTAAATGAGCAGGAATAACATAATCAAATGGCCTGTCCGTTTGTTTAGCAGGTACATCAACGATTACACTTGCTATGGTCATTTCATTTCATTCCCTAATAATTGCGAAGCTTCATTTAAGATCCTAATAGCTACTTCGTTTTTCGATAGTAGAGGCAGCTCTATTACAGTCCCATCTCGCTTGAATAGCGTCACAATGTTCGTATCCGTACCGAATCCAGCCCCTGCGGTCTTCACATTATTAGCTACAATCATATCTGCATTTTTCTTTAATAGCTTTTTTTGAGCATATTCAGCAACATGGTTCGTTTCAGCTGCAAAGCCAATGAGGAGTTGTTTTTTCTTATTCTTCCCCAACTCCAAAAGAATGTCCGTTGTTCTTTCAAGCTCCATGCTTTCGTCCCCATCCTGTTTCTTTACCTTATGATCATAGCTGTTTTTTGGACGATAATCTGCCACTGCTGCTGTTTTAATGACAATGTTTGCATCCTTATATTCCTTCATAACAGCTTGATACATATCCTCAGCACTCTCGACTTGAATAAGGTTTACTCCTGCAGGTGCTGGTATGCTAACAGGACCAGAAATAAGAACAACCTTTGCACCTGTTCGGGCAGCCTCTTCAGCTATGGCGTATCCCATTTTTCCTGATGAATGATTCGTAATATATCTCACTGGATCGATTTTTTCCCGGGTAGGACCAGCTGTAATGACGATCTTTTTGCCTATCAGCTTTAAATCCTTAGGCTGAAAAAAAATCTCGATATTCTCTACAATTTTCTCCGGTTCCTCAAGACGGCCTTTCCCTACATATCCGCATGCAAGATATCCTTCTCCAGGCTCAATAAACCGATACCCAAACCGAAATAATGTATCGATATTTTGCTGAACAGCTGGGTGATTATACATATGAACATTCATAGCTGGGGCAATCCACACTGGCTTAGTTGCCGCAAGCATTGTTGTTGTTATCATATTATCTGCTATACCATTTGCAAGCTTTCCAATGACATTGGCAGTTGCTGGTGCTACTAAAATCAGATCAGCCCAATCTGCAAGATCAATATGAGCAATTACCTTAGAGTCCTTTTCATCAAATGTATCAGTATATACATCATTTCTTGATAATGCCTGGAATGTTAGCGGGGTAACAAATTCACAGGCAGATTCACTTAAAATGACCTTCACATCTGCACCTGCCTGCGTAAGCTTGCTAGTTAATGCGGCAGCCTTATATACAGCAATACCGCCTGTTACACATAATAGTATTCTTTTTCCGTGCAGCATTCTATAACCCCCATTTTGTTTCTATCATTTTCTCTCTTTTATTATGCAAGAAGTATGGCTTTTTTTCACGTTTTATGTCGAAGAGCAAATGTGTGGAATTGCATTGATCATTGCAAACAAACACAGATGGGCCGGTTCTTTCGATAAAGGAAACCCAAACAACGATAGTGAATTAATGCCGCCTTATCGTAAGTAGGGAGCCTGAAGTTTGATAGGCGAATGTAACCAGCTTGTCACTAAGTTATCCCTAACAACAAATTAAAATAACACCAGGACCTGCTAAATAAAAATAACAACCTGAAAGGAGGTTGTTATTTTCGACAGTTATTCGTAAGATTCGTCCTTAAGTTTAGCAGAAAGACGATAATGAAGCTGATCTGCATTGATTTCCTCAAGTGCCTTGCCTACATTTTTATGTGAAACATATTTGTCTAACTGAGGCTTAGCATTTTCTTGCATTTTTCTAGCACGTTTTGCAGCTACAGATACAAGTGAATATTTCGAATCAATTTTTGTCATTAATGAATCAATAGAAGGATAAAGCATTTAATCTACCTCCAGCATTTTAATATATCTTGGTTCTACTCGTTCTCTGCGACAGTGTTCAGCAACAACAATGGACTTAATTCTATCACATGCCCGTTCAATTTGATCATTTTCCACGACATAGTCATATAAATTCATCATTTCAATTTCTTCTTTTGCAACTGTCATCCGATTGTTAATTACATCTTCCGTTTCTGTACCTCTAGTAACAATTCGGTTTTTCAGCTCCGAAAGACTAGGGGGTACAAGAAAAATAAACAATCCATCAGGAAATTTCTCACGTACTTGTCGTGCCCCTTGAACCTCGATTTCAAGGAAAACATCTTTCCCTTGTTCTAGTGTCTCTCTTACATAATCAACAGGTGTTCCGTAGTAGTTCCCAACAAATTCAGCATACTCAAGTAACTTATCCTGTTCAATTAACGCTTCAAATTCCTCGCGTGACTTGAAGAAATAGTCCACTCCATCAACTTCCCCTTCTCTAGGAGACCTCGTTGTCATTGAAATCGAATATTCAAAAGCCGTATCAGGCTGTGAAAAGATTTCCTTCCTTACCGTACCCTTGCCGACACCAGAAGGGCCGGATAAAACAATCAATAAACCTTTTTCCTGCATTCATTCATCCTACCCTTCATCGATAATTTCATCTCGGTCATTTAAGCGATGGGCAACAGTTTCAGGCTGAACTGCTGAAAGGATGACATGATCACTATCCATCACTATAACCGCTCTTGTTCTTCTGCCATATGTTGCATCGATTAATGAACCACGGTCACGGGCATCTTGTATAATTCTTTTGATTGGTGCTGATTCCGGGCTGACTATTGAGATTATTCGGTTAGCTGAAACAATATTGCCAAAACCGATGTTTATTAATTTAATCGACATTTTCGTCCTCCAAGTATCAGTTATATATTTTGACCCCGTAAAACCTTTTCTAAACAAACCTTATTCAATATTTTGCACTTGTTCTTTCATTTTTTCGAGACAGCTCTTTAGCTCAACAACCTCCGAAGCAATCGATGCATCATTGGCCTTCGAACCGATCGTATTTACTTCCCTGTTCATTTCTTGAATTAAGAAATCTAATTTTCTGCCTACGCGTTCATTCACTTGAAGGGTGGATTCGAATTGATTCAAATGGCTTAATAGCCTTGTAAGCTCTTCGCTAATATCTGCCTTATCGGCAAACAATGCAACCTCTGTTAAGATTCTCGCTTCATCCAGCTGACCCTCTAAAAATAAACTCATTCGTTTTGTTAGCCGCTCTTGATATTGTTGCACAACCTTAGGAGCTAACTCTTTTAAGTGATTGATTCGTTCAGCAACTTCATTAAGATAAAGCTTTAAATCTTTTTCTAGCTCCGTACCTTCCAATTTTCGCATATGCAGTAAATGTTCACTCGCTTCTTCAATAGCAGCCAGCACAACTCTTTCTATTTCCTCATTTCCAGCATCTTTTTCCTCAATAGAAATGAGTTCATCCCGTATAAAGTCATGAACTGTAAGTCCCTGATCAATAGCAAATCGATCTTTAATTTTTGTTATGTATTGGTAATACTCGTCTAATAAAGTCCAATCAACCTGTACTTGACGGGTTGCTAGCTGATCACCTTCTACTGTTACATATACTTCAATTCTGCCTCGATGAATAGACTCACCCAGCTTTTTCTTTATTTTGTCTTCCAAATGAAAAAGCTGTCTCGGCATTCTGATTTGATACTCAGAAAATCGGTGGTTTACCGACTTTATTTCAACGAGTGCAGAAAATTGATTCAAACTCTTTTTGCTTCTGCCAAAACCTGTCATACTAACGACCATATGTAACACATCCTGTCTTATAGGAATGCCATTTTTATCGCAGATTAACGGGCAGTAACCCCCCACTTTAAGGAAGACCTAGTTACGCAGAAGCCTAAGCAAGGGATCATCTGCCCGTAAATGTCCGATTGGTTTAACTTCCCCTCATTGGAGGATAAAAGCCGACCAAGAACGCTACATCCTGTGATAACGTCGGCACTTGCACGTCCTTTGTGTCGGGAAATCCACAATGATGGAAGTTTCTCTTTATGTAATTACTACAAGCAATTAGTTCGTATTTTATCATAAATGAAGGAAATTGTATGCAAAATAAATAGCATCAGCAAACTTTTTGTTAAGGCCATCCGGCTACACAGAAAAAAGTAGTAGAGAAAATCTCTACTACCTTATTCATTATAACATAATTTATTTTCTTTTTGTCAGCAAAAATGATCCTGCAAGTAAAAATGTTGGAACCGCAGCAAGTCCAGTAATCATTAGCCAATCTTTCATTTCAATTGGCACAGTATGGAAAATTGGCTGTAATGGCGGATAATAAATGACAACAAACAGCAATAACAAGGAAGATATAACCGCCCAAACTAAATACTTGTTTCCAAATGGATTCCTTGCAAATACTGATTTTTCGCTTCGGCAATCAAATACATGAATCAGCTGTGCTAGTACTAGGGTTGCAAAAGCAATGGTTTGCGCATATGGCAAGTCATTTGGATTAGCGTGATAGGCGAATATAAACGCTAGCAATGTCGCTATTCCAATTAAAAACCCTCTTGAAACAACCTTCCACCCAAGTCCTCTAGCAAAAACGCCTTCCCTTGGGTTTCTCGGCTTCCGTTTCATCACATCATCCTCAGGCTGATCAAGACCTAATGCCATAGCAGGAAGTCCATCGGTCACAAGGTTCACCCATAGAATTTGAATAGGAACTAATGGGAGCGGAAGTCCTAATATCATTGCAAACAGCATAACCAAAATCTCCCCTACATTGGATGCGAGCAAATATCGAATGAACTTCCGAATATTTTCATATATGTTTCTGCCTTCTTTGATTGCCGCTTTAATCGTTGCAAAATTATCATCTAATAGTACAAGTGCAGATGCTTCCTTAGCCACATCTGTACCTGTTATCCCCATTGCCACTCCTATATCCGCAGCTTTTATTGCTGGCGCATCATTGACCCCATCACCAGTCATCGCAACTATATGTCCTTTATTCTGCAGCGCTTTCACAATTTTTAGTTTATGCTCCGGAGAGACACGTGCAAAAACAGATACATCATCGACAACCTCTTCAAGCTCATCTACATTCATTTCAGAAAGTGCTTTCCCATCAAGAACCTTCGATTTATTTGTTAGAATCCCAAGCTGTTTTGCAATCGCTTTAGCAGTAATCACATGATCACCAGTAATCATAACTGTTTTAATTCCCGCTTCTTTACACTCTTTAACCGCATCCTTCACCTCTGGTCTTGGCGGGTCAATCATCCCTTGAAGACCAATAAAGGTTAATCCCTTCTCCGCTTCTTTTTCATCCAGAATGATTGTGTTGGGAGAAAGTTCTTTTACTCCGATTGCGATGGTTCTTAACGCTTGAGAAGCTAGGCCTTCAATGGCCTTTTGGATATGTCCTGTAACTTCTCGATTTAAGAATTTTCGTTTTCCATCCCAAAGAATCGACTCACAAACACCAACTAACACATCTGGTGCTCCCTTTGTAACTATAAATTGCTTGCCTTGCTGATCTTTAACAACGATGCTCATCATTTTTCTTTCAGAATCAAATGGGAATTCCTTTACAATTTGAAACTGGTTTAGCAAAGTTTCACGGTTATAACCTGCCTTCATTGCCGCTACAAGCAATGCCCCTTCTGTTGGATCCCCATCAATCACAAATTCATTCTCTTTTCGTTTTACTTCCGCATGATTGCATAGCATACCAAACATAAGCATTTGCTTAAGAGCCTTATCTTCCTTCGGTTCCACCTGATTGTCATTTCTATAAAAGTGCCCTTGAGGCTCATAGCCAACCCCATCTACAAGCCATTGATTCCCCCCGCTCCATAGATGGGTTACCGTCATCTTGTTTTGAGTCATCGTTCCTGTTTTATCAGAACAAATAACAGAGGCACAGCCTAGTGTTTCCACTGCAGGCAGTTTTCGAACAATTGCTTTTTTCTTAATCATTCGCTGGACACCAAGCGAAAGGGCTACTGTTACAATAGCTGGCAAGCCTTCTGGTATAGCAGCTACTGCTAACGAGACACCCGCAAGGAACATTGTATAAAGATCATGCCCTTGGATGACACCCGCTACTACGACAAGCACAGTAAGAATTAATGCAACAGTAATGAGGATTTTCCCTAGCTGTTCCAGTCTTCTCTGTAAAGGTGTTGTCATTGTCTCCGCATTTTGCAGTAAATCGGCAATTTGTCCCATTGCAGTTTTCATCCCTGTTGCAACAACGATTCCCATCCCGCTTCCGCGAGTAACTAATGTGCTCATAAAAGCCATATTTTCCATATCGCCAATCCCAATATTGGCTTTTTTGATCGCACCCGTAGTTTTCCCAACTGGCAATGATTCACCAGTTAAAGCAGATTCTTCTACTTCCAAACTATTCGATTCGATGATTCTAACATCTGCTCCTACCCGATCTCCACTCGAAAATTTAAGCAGATCTCCAACTACAACATCTTTTGATGGAATCTTTATCCACTCGCCATCTCTTAATACACTTACTTGCGGAGCAGATAGCTCCTTTAATGCTTGCAGTGATCTTTCCGCCTTTCTTTCTTGAAAAAACCCAAGCAGCCCATTAATGATAACAATGGCAATAATTGCAACTGCATCAATGTATTCACCTAGCAGTCCTGAAATAAGTGTTGCCGCAAGTAAAACAAGGACCATGAAATCTTTAAATTGGCTAAAGAACAAGAGTAAGGCTGATTGCTTTTCCCCCTCTTCTAATTCATTCTTCCCAAATTGATTTCTGCGTTTTTTTACATCATCTTCAGTTAAGCCAGATGTTGAATCCGTATTCAATGCCTGCTCAACCTCTGTTTCGTTCATTTCATGGAATTTCATTCAGACATCACTTCCTCCTCCAAGCCATACTTATCATCTAAAGAAAGCTTATTCAGCCTTGTCCGAAAAAATGCTATGATATTATTAAATGCGGAATCCCGCTTAATCAGCCCCGACAAGCATAAGTCAAGGTGAGTGGAAGGTTTGTCCTTTAATTTTCTAGCCAGATTGGCTTATGACCTCGAGGGGGCTTGGAGCCGCAGCTAGATTGATTAAAAGCGGCATCCGCTTTGCTAGTCATGACAAGCATAAAACCACATGTCATTGGTTTTTAATTGATTGAATTGACTGATAAAAATGTGAGTGAATCTAAGAATGGGGAATCAATAGGTGCTAATGACTACTTAATATGCATGAAAAGTGAGATTTGTGGACTCAATAGAGTTCATTGATTCCCTAAAATGAACTAAATGCAATATTTGAGGAGGTAAAAGAGGGGATTGCTTCCCTATTTATGCACCAAATCCAACTTTTGTGGAATCAATAGTGGGGATGGCTTCCCTTTTATTCACAAAATCCAACTTTTGTGGAATCAATTGAGGCGATTGCTTCCCTTTTATGAACTACATGCAATTTTCTTGGAATCAATAGTGGGGATGGCTTCCCTTTTATTCACAAGATGCAATTTTCGTGGAATCAATAAAAGGTATTAGTTTCCTTCTTTCACCAAATGTGAAAATCGAGGAGCCAATAATGAGTATTGGTTCCCTCTATGCACTAAATGCGAAATTCAAGGAATCAATTAAGATTAACGACGACTCTTTTATACAAAAAACCCCTATAATAAAATGCCAATACAACTTATATAGAAAAGGATGTTACATATGTCATTCGACGGTTTATTTACGAGAGCTATGACTGAAGAGCTTACCAATGAGTTAAAAGGGGGAAGAATTAATAAAATCCATCAGCCTTATAAAAATGAAATTATCTTAGTAGTAAGAGCAAACGGAAAAAATCATAAGCTGCTGCTTTCCGCTCATCCTAGCTACGCAAGGGTGCAGCTAACAAACGAAACTCATGATAACCCATCAGAGCCGCCAATGTTTTGCATGCTGTTAAGAAAGCATCTTGAAGGATTTTTCCTAGAGGAAATACGCCAAATTGGCTTGGATCGAATTATTATTTTCGAAGTTAAAGGCAGAAATGAAATTGGTGATACTTCTTACAAGCAGCTGATTGTCGAAATAATGGGCAGACACAGCAACATTACTTTAGTCGATAAAACAAGAAACATTATTTTAGACAGCATTAAACATGTCTCATTTGCAGTGAACAGTCACAGGGCAATATTACCTGGGCAGGAATATGTTTTGCCGCCTCAGCAGGATAAGATGAATCCATTTGAAGCAAACGAGGACGATATCTTGCGACAGATTGATTTTAATAGCGGAAAGCTAGATAAACAGCTTGTTGGTGCATTTGCCGGACTATCGCCCTTGGTTGCAAGAGAGGTTCTCTTCCAAGCAGGGTTAGCTAACAGGACCACTATTCCGAAAACATTTTTACACTATATTCAAATACTGAAGAATCACCAAATCTCACCAGCAATTATAAGTGGCGGTCAAAAAGAAAGCTTTTATCTTTTTCCCTTGGAGCATCTACAAGGTGAGCCCAAAAAGTTCCATTCACTTAGTGACATGCTTGACCGTTTTTATTTTGGCAAGGCAGAACGTGATCGTGTCAAGCAGCATGCAAATGACTTAGAGCGTTTTATTCACAATGAAAAAGATAAAAATGAAAAGAAGATAGAAAAACTGCTAGCGACATTGAAAGAAGCAGAAAACGCGGATCAGCACCAGCTGTACGGTGAACTTATTACAGCTAATATTTATGCGATAAAAAAAGGAATGAAAACAATAGAAGTCAGCAATTATTATGACGAAAACGGGGCCATGGTGACCATTCCGCTCGACCCGCAAAAATCCCCTTCTGAAAATGCACAGAAATATTTTACAAAATATCAGAAGGCGAAGAATGCAATTACGATTGTAAAAGAGCAGATTGAAATGACAAAAGCGGAGTTTGCTTATTTCGAAGCCTTGCTGCAGCAAGTGGAATCAGCCTCACCGAAGGATATTGAAGAAATACGCGAGGAATTAATTGAGGGTGGTTATATAAGGGATAGGCAAAAAAAGAAAAACAAGAAAAACCAAAGCATAAAGCCGCTTCTTGACCGGTACATCTCTTCTGATGGAACGGAAATTTTTGTCGGGAAAAATAATAAACAGAATGATTACTTAACAAATAAACTAGCTGCAAGAGACGAGATTTGGCTGCATACGAAAGATATTCCAGGCTCACATGTAGTGATCCGTAGTAAAGAGCCTGCAGAATCAACAATATTAGAAGCGGCCAATTTAGCAGCCTATTATAGTAAGGCACGCAGCTCCAGCTCAGTTCCAGTAGACTTCACACAGGTTCGGCATGTAAAAAAGCCTAGCGGAGCCAAACCAGGATTTGTGATTTATGAGAACCAGCAGACTGTCTATGTGACACCAGATGAGGAGATTATTCTTTCATTAAGGCAGGGCTAAACAAAAATATGGGACGAGGGCAGGGACCTTGTCCCATATTTTCATTTATGAAACGGAAGATTAATACCCTATATTACTTTATTCCCTGTGAACTTGTTTTTTCCAAGCAGAACTACAGAGGGGACAGTAACCTGTCCCCTCTGCCCCACAATTATTTACTAACTAGTCCCCATTCTGCTGGATCTTTCCGCCATTCGATTAGTTTCTCCATGTCTTCTTCCTGAATATATCCTTTTTCCTTCGCAATTTCAGAAAGGGTTTCAAAATCAGTCAATGTGCAGGCAGTTATGTTTGCATCTTCTAGCAATTGTTTACCTTTTTCTAACTGGTAAGTAAAGATTGCGACAACACCAAGGACTTCACATCCAGCTTGGCGCAATGCTTCAACAGCCGTTATGACGCTGCCGCCTGTTGAGATTAGATCCTCCACTACAACAACCTTTTGTCCCGGTTCTGCTTTTCCCTCAATTTGGTTACCTTGACCATGTCCCTTAGGCTTCGAACGAACATAGCACATCGGCAGGTCCATTAAGTCGCTGACCCATGCGGCATGTGGAATTCCAGCAGTTGCCGTACCTGCGATTAATTCAGCTTCTGGAAACTTCTCCAAAATAGTTTCCTTCAATCCAATAGCAATTTCCTTCCTAACAGCAGGATAGGAAAGTGTTAACCGATTATCGCAGTAAATGGGAGATTTCATACCAGATGACCATGTAAATGGATTATTCGGCTCTAACGCAACGGCTTTAATTTCTAGTAAACGTTCGGCAATTTGTTGTTTCATTGATGAGCACCCTCCCATGATTGTTTGAATTCAATGTATTTTTCCAGCGGGTTAGATGATTTTGTAATTGGCCGGCCGACAACGATTGCTGATGCACCTTCAGATTTAGCATATGCAGGAGTCGCCACTCGTTTTTGATCCTGAATATCATCTAATTGCAATCGAATCCCCGGTACTACTGACAGAAAGGAATAACCAAGTAATTGTCGAATAGACTTGGCTTCGAAAGTTGAGCACACCACCCCGTCAAGTCCGGCTTTCTTCGTTAAGGCAGCATAATGAAGGACAGATTCCTCCATCGGGACTCGAATAAGCTGCTCTTCTTGCATTTGCTCTTCAGAAGTACTTGTTAGCTGTGTGACTGCAATACATGAAGGTCTGTTCTTTCCAGCAGGTGTACCTGCTTCCAATCCTTCAAGAGCTGCTTCCATCATTTCCTTCCCACCTGCTGCATGTACATTCACTAGGTCGCAGCCAAGACGGGCAAGCCCCTTCATCGCTCCTTTAACTGTATTCGGGATGTCATGTAGCTTTAAATCTAGAAAAATATCATGACCTTTTTCTTTTAAATCATAGATGATACTAGGACCTTCCTGATAAAAGAGCTCCATGCCCACTTTCACAAAAAGCTTTTCATCTTCAAATCGATTTAAAAACTGAAATACTTCCTTTTTATCTGTAAAATCAAGCGCAAGAATAAGTGACTTATCCATTTTTCCAGCTCCTTCCCGTACATTCAGATATATGTTCAAATCCCAGGCTTCTCACTAATTCAGGTAGTTCCTCAATGATCGTTGGACAGACGAATGGATCGACAAAGTTTGCTGTTCCGACTGCAACCGCACTAGCACCTGCATAGTAATATTCAATTACATCCTCCGCCGATTGAACGCCGCCCATGCCAATAATCGGCAAGGACACATGCTGGCTTACTTCATGAATCATACGAATGGCTATAGGCTTTATAGCAGGTCCAGATAATCCGCCTGTTTTGTTTGCTAAAATTGGCTTCCCGGTTTTCAAGTCAATTCTCATCCCAACAAGCGTATTAATCATCGTTAATCCATCAGCTCCGCCATCTTCAACCGCTCTCGCCATTTCGACTATATTTGTTACATTAGGCGATAGCTTTACATAAACGGGTACTTCAGACACTTCCTTGACTTTTTTCGTTAAAATTTTAGCCACTTCTGGAATGGTTCCGAAGGCAATTCCGCCCGTTTTAACATTCGGACAGGAGATATTTAATTCTAAAGCATGAACATTTGGTGCTTTGGAGATATCTTTCGCAACAGCAATATAGTCTTCTTCTTGTGAGCCGGCAACATTGGCAATAATCGGAACATCGAATTGATCAAGCCAAGGCAGTTCTTCATTCATTACTTTTTCAAGTCCCGGATTTTGCAGCCCGATTGCATTTAGCATTCCTGCTGTAGTTTCAGCAACTCGCGGGGTTGGATTCCCAAACCGAGGTTCAAAGGTTGTTGCTTTAATCATAATCGCACCAAGCAGGCTTAGATCAAAGAGCTGGCTGAATTCACGGCCAAACCCAAAGCAGCCCGATGCCGGCATGATTGGATTCTTTAATTCTAATCCGGGCAAGCTTATTTGTAATGATTTCATAGAAGCACCTCCCCAGCTTTAAAAACAGGTCCATCACTGCAAACTTTTTTATATGTGTGCCCTGAAGGATCATCCGCAGTGTGGCACACACACGCAAAGCAAGCACCAATCCCGCAGCCCATTCGTTCTTCCAATGAAAGGTATACCTTCTTATCCTTATAATTATTTTCAAGTGCCTTAAGCATCGGCGTGGGGCCACATGAATAAAGCACATCAAATGTAAGCTTCCGATCCTCGATGATGTTGGTAACAAACCCTTTCGTACCATAGCTTCCATCAACTGTGGCTACATATGTTTCCCCGAGTTTTGTAAAATCTTCATCATAAAATACGACATTTTCGGATTGAAATCCAAGAACATGGATGACTTTAACCCCACGTTTTACAAGCCGCTTAGATAGCTCGTATAGAGGGGGTACACCAATGCCCCCGCCAACGAGCAGAGCTGTTTCGCCAGTCGATGCCGCTTCAATGGGGAAAGCATTCCCTAGAGGACCAAGAACATCAACAAAATCTCCGGGTTTTCTCTCGGAAAGCAGTGCTGTACCCCTTCCTTCTGCACGGTATATCATTGTAAATTGATTCTCATCCTTATTAATATCTGAAATACTAATTGGTCTTCTTAGAAGTGGTTCAGCATAATCTGACACCTTAAGATGAACAAATTGTCCTGGCTCATTCATTTCGCGGACCAGCTCACCTTGAAGGGTGAGCTTGAAAATATGTTCCGCTATTTCTGCTTGTGAGACGATTTGGCATAATTCTTTTTTGATCACGCAAAGACCGCCTCCTGGATTTCAGCTGGCTTTTCCATTGGATCCGCTGAGAAATTCATTGATTCGATTACCTTTAAGATTGCATCTGCCGTATCAAGCGACGTTAAGCATGGAACGCCATTTTCAACGGCTTCCCGACGAATTCGGAAACCGTCTCGTTCAGGCTGTTTCCCTTTTGTTAAGGTATTAATAATAATTTGTGCCTTCCCGTTCCGGATAACATCAAGTAAATTTGGACCCTCTGATCCAATCTTATCAACAACTTCAACAGAGATACCTGATGCACTCAAAAGCTGTGCAGTTCCGCTCGTTGCTAACAAGCGGTAGCCAATTGAAGCAAATCGTTTAGCTAGATGAAGTGATTCCTCTTTATCTTTATCAGCCACGGTCATTAGGACCGAACCAAATGGATGAATCTTCATTCCTGAAGCAACTAATCCTTTATATAAAGCTTTTTCAAGGGTAGAATCTTTTCCCATTACCTCACCAGTTGACTTCATTTCTGGACCGAGGGTAATATCTACTCTTCTTAATTTCGCAAAAGAGAATACTGGCACTTTTACAAATACCCCCTTTTTTTCTGGTACTAGACCAGTCTGGTAGCCCTGCTCCTTTAAAGATTGTCCCAGAATGACCTTTGTTGCGATGTTTGCCATCGGTACATTGGTAATTTTACTTAAGAAGGGTACTGTACGGCTTGATCTTGGATTGACTTCAATCACAAACACTTCTTCATTTGCAACAATGTATTGGATGTTTAATAGTCCAATAATCCCAAGTCCCTTTGCAAGCTTTTCTGTATAATCAACCAGCTTCTCTTTTACTTCAGCAGATATACTCTGTGGCGGATAGACTGCAATCGAGTCACCTGAATGAACACCCGCACGCTCTATGTGCTCCATAATTCCAGGAATCAAGACATTTTCTCCATCTGAGATTGCATCTACTTCAATTTCTTTCCCTGTCAAATACCTGTCAATTAGAACCGGATGTTCCGGATTTACCTTCACCGCATTTTTCATATAGTGAAGAAGTTCTTCTTCTTTATATACAATTTCCATCGCACGCCCGCCAAGAACATAGGATGGGCGGACAAGAACAGGGTAGCCAATGCCATTTGCGATTTTAACAGCCTCTTCTACAGAGAGGGCTGTTTTTCCTTTTGGCTGAGGAATGTGAAGTTCCGATAAGGCCTGTTCGAACTTATCTCGATTCTCTGCACGATCAAGATTTTCAAGAGAAGTCCCGAGAATATTCACACCTCTTTCTACTAGATCAGCAGCAAGATTAATAGCTGTTTGTCCGCCAAACTGGACAACAACTCCTTCTGGCTTTTCTAGATCGATAATGTGCATGACATCTTCAATAGTCAGCGGCTCGAAGTAGAGCTTATCGGAAATACTGAAGTCTGTGGAAACCGTTTCAGGATTGTTATTAATAATAATAGCCTCATAACCTGCTTCTTTAATCGCCCAAACCGAATGTACTGTTGCATAGTCAAACTCAACCCCTTGCCCGATGCGGATCGGTCCTGAACCGAGAACAACCACACTCTTTCGATCTGTCACGACCGATTCATTTTCTTCCTCATATGTTCCATAGTAATATGGTGTTTCCGATTCAAATTCTGCTGCACATGTATCAACCATTTTATAGACAGGCACCATATCATTTTCGGTTCTCCACTTATAAACCTCTAATTCAGTCGAATTCCAGATAGCAGCGATTGTACAGTCAGCAAAGCCCATTTCCTTCGCTTTCCTTCCACTATCCTTGTCAAAAGGTTTGGCAGCGAGTACCTTTTCAAAGGTAACGATTTTTTCCATTTTATGAAGGAAGAATAGGTCAATCTGGCTCCAATCATGAATCGTTTCAATAGTAACACCTCTTCTAAGTGCTTCACCGATATAGAATAGGCGCTCATCTCCAGCTTTGCGAATTCTTTTTTCCATTAAATCATTATCAATTGTATTTGCCTCTTGCAGCGTAAGATGAAACACATTTGCTTCAAGTGAACGTACCGCTTTTAATAATGATTCCTCAAATGTCCGGCCGATTGCCATTACCTCACCAGTCGCCTTCATTTGTGTTCCTAAGGAACGGTTCGCTGATTCAAATTTATCGAACGGCCAGCGCGGAATTTTTGTGACAATGTAATCAAGTGCTGGCTCGAAGCTTGCATAGGTTTTACCAGTAACCGGGTTCATCATTTCATCTAACGTTAAGCCGACTGCGATTTTTGCAGCAAGCTTAGCAATAGGGTAACCAGTTGCTTTTGATGCCAATGCGGATGAACGGCTAACCCTTGGGTTCACTTCAATAATATAGTAGTTGAAGCTATACGGATCGAGTGCCAGCTGAACATTACATCCCCCTTCGATTCCTAATGCACGAATAATTTTTAATGAGACATTTCTTAATAATTGATACTCGCGGTCACTTAGAGTTTGGCTTGGAGCGACAACAATCGAATCTCCTGTATGAACACCAACTGGGTCGATGTTTTCCATGTTACAAACAACAATTGCATGATCACTTGAATCTCTCATAACCTCGTATTCAATTTCTTTAAATCCGGCTATGCTTTTTTCTAATAAGCATTGTGTTACAGGGCTATTCTTCAAACCACTCGCAACAAACTCATTAAGCTCCGCTTCATCGCGGCAAATGCCTCCACCTGTACCACCAAGTGTGAAAGCTGGACGAACGATGACAGGATAGCCAATCTTATTCACAAACTCATAGGCTTCTTCTAATGTATGGATAATTTCACTTTCAGGCACTGGCTCACCAAGTTCATTCATCAAATTTCTAAAAAGGTCGCGATCCTCTGCTTGTTCTATAGCCGAAAGCTTCGTACCTAGAATTTCTACTCCACATTCCTCAAGGACCCCTGATTTAGCGAGTTCTACTGCAAGGTTAAGCCCTGTTTGTCCTCCAAGTGTTGGGACAAGTGCATCCGGTCGTTCCTTGCGAATGATTCGGCTCACGAATTCTAATGTAAGCGGCTCGATATATACAGCATCTGCAATTTCTGTATCTGTCATGATTGTCGCTGGGTTTGAATTGACGAGGATGACTCTATATCCTTCTTCCTTTAGGGCGATACAGGCTTGCGTTCCAGCATAATCAAACTCTGCTGCCTGACCAATGACGATGGGGCCCGATCCAATAACTAGTATGCTTTTTATATCTGTACGCTTTGGCATTTGTTCGCACCTTCCTGTTTCTCAATTTCAATCATCTTTAAAAATTGCTCAAAAAGACCGTTGGCATCTTCAGGACCTGGTGATGCTTCAGGATGATATTGGACAGTAAAAGCTGGATAATCTTTATGCTTCAATCCTTCAACTGTTCCATCATTAAGAGCAATATGAGTAACCTCTAATCTTGTATTCATAATTGAATGTTCTTCGACCGTGTAGCCATGGTTTTGTGAAGTAATATCAACTTTTCCTGTTACCAATTCCTTTACCGGATGATTTGATCCGCGATGGCCAAATTTCATTTTCTCTGTATTTGCACCGCAAGCAAGTGCAAAAAGCTGATGACCAAGGCAGATGCCAAACAGAGGCACTACACCTAATAAACTATTAATCATTGTAATTGCTTCCTGCACATCTTTCGGATCTCCTGGTCCATTTGAGAGCATTACCCCATCTGGACTTAAGTTAAGAATTTCCTCTGCTGTCGTATTGTATGGAACAACAATCACGTCACAGTCACGTTTATTTAACTCTCGTAATATTCCGTGCTTCATGCCGAAGTCAACAAGAACGACTCTTCTGCCACGGCCGGGACTTGGATAAGGTGTTTTTGTAGAAACAGCCTTAACTTGGTCATTTCGAAGTTTAGTTGCCCGCAGCTTTTCTACTACGGATGCTGCATCTTCTTCCATTCCGCAAATTGCACCCTTTAAAGTCCCATGCTGACGGATAATTCTCGTTAATTTTCTCGTATCTATTCCAGCAATTCCCGGAATATTTTTCATTTGGAAATATTCATTTAGTGATTTTTCATTTCGCCAGTTGGATGGAAAATCTGCTGCCTCCTTGACGATAAAGCCTTGAATGGCTGGAGAAATCGATTCAAAATCATCTCGATTTATTCCGTAGTTCCCGATAAGAGGATAAGTGAGGGTAACAATTTGGCCACAATACGAAGGATCTGAAATAATTTCCTGATAGCCCGTCATTCCAGTATTGAATACAACTTCCCCTATTGTATTCGTATCACTGCCAAAGCCATCCCCAATAAATACAGTGCCATCTTCTAAAATTAGCTGTTTTTTCATGCTGTTACTCTCCCCTCACTCCATGCAATTTTTCCATTTACCATTGTTAGCACAGGCCAGCCTTTGCATTCCCAGCCGCCAAACGGTGAATTTTTTCCTTTTGATAAAAATTGCTCTGGATTTATTTTTTCCGAGCGGTTCAGGTCTATTAGAACGATATCTGCCTCTGCACCAATCTCAAGCTTCCCAGATGAAAGGTTAAACGCTTCAGCTGGCTTGACTGAGAGAAAATCGACTAGCTGTTTTAATGTAAACAAACCTTTTTCAACAAAATGTGTATATAGGAGGGGGAAAGCTGTTTCTAAGCCTACAATCCCAAATGGCGCGAGCTTCATTCCCTCTGCTTTATCCTCTTCTGTATGTGGTGCATGATCCGTTGCAATAAAATCGATTGTTCCATCCAGTATTCCTTCAATTAAAGCTGCTCTATCTGCCACTCCTCTTAGAGGAGGGTTCATCTTATAATTCGTATCAAGTCCAGGGATATCATCTTCACATAAAAGCAGATGATGCGGTGTTACTTCAGCTGTTACCTTGATTCCAGCACGCTTTGCATCTCTTACGACTCTCACGGATTCCTTGGTGCTAATATGACAGACGTGGTAATGACAATTGGCTGCTTCCGCTAAAAGCACGTCTCTTGCGATATGGACTGATTCACAAACAGATGGAATGCCATTTAATCCATTCCTTACAGAAAAATCCCCTTCATGAACAGATCCTTTATTAATCAGTGTATTTTCTTCACAATGAGCAACGATCGCCATATCCAGTTCAGCAGCTTTCTTCATCGCTTGCAGCATCATCACAGCAGATTGTACGCCTACTCCATCATCGGTAAACGCAAAGGCACCCGCTTCTTTCAATGCTTGAAAATCAGTTAATTCCTCACCAAGCTCACGGATGGTGATCGATGCATACGGAAGCACCCTTACTGAAGCTGTTTCTTCAATACGTTTATTAAGCCAATCTAATTGTTCCCTCGTATCTGGAACTGGCCTGGTGTTCGGCATTGCCGCAACAGTTGTAAACCCTCCCCTTGCTGCAGCTGCTGTTCCTGTTGCAATGGTCTCTTTCTTTTCCCCGCCAGGCTCCCGCAAATGGATGTGAAGATCAAGAAAACCTGGAGAAACTAACAGGCCATTCGCATCAATGATTTCATCCGCTTCTCTTGTAAGCCCTTCTCCTATTTCGATGATTTTCCCAGCTTCTATATAAATATCTGCAGCTTTTAGGTCCCCTTTATTAGTTAGCAACTGTCCATTTTTGATTAATGTGTTCATTTTGACCGCTCCCTTCCATTTGTTCAATAGTCCTCTTAAGTACAGCCATTCTGATATACACACCATTTTTCATTTGTTTAAAGATCCTTGAACGTTCGCATTCTACTAAGCTATCAGCAATCTCTACATTTCTATTAACTGGCGCTGGATGCATGATGATGCTTCCTGGCTTCATTCTTTTTTCTCTCTCTATTGTTAGTCCAAATGCTTGATGGTAATCATCCGCTGCTTTCGTTCCTTTATCTCCATGGCGCTCATGCTGGATTCTAAGCAGCATAACAACATCCGCTGTTTCTACAGCTGAGTCAATCGCTTCATATGATCCATTTTCAAGAAGTTCTTCATTAAACCACTCTGCAGGCCCGGAGAAAACCACGTTTGCTCCTAAACGAACCAATGTATCCGCATTTGATCTTGCCACACGGCTATGTCTGATATCACCAATAATAGCTACCTTAAGCCCCCTAAAGCTGCCAAACTCCTGTTTAATAGTTAATAAGTCAAGAAGGGATTGTGTTGGGTGATGTCCACACCCATCCCCTGCATTAATAATTGAAACATCTGATTTTCCTGCAAGCTCATCAAAATAGCGATCCTGATTATGACGAATCACAACAGCATTTACTCCAATTGCCTCAAGTGTTTTGACTGTGTCATACAATGTTTCACCCTTTGAAACACTTGATGTGCTTACCTCAAAAGGGATAATATTTAAGCCTAGCCTTCTCTGAGCAACCTCGAAACTGCACTTTGTCCTGGTACTGTTTTCAAAAAATAAATTGGCTACAAAAATATTCTTCTTAGGTAACCAGTCCCCGCCATCTAAAAAGTATTGAGCATCTGAGAGGATTTGAGAAATATCATTTATCGTTAGATCTGATGTCTGAAGTAAGTGTTTCAAGCCTATCCCTCCAAATTTTCATAATAGAAAAAGCACCCTAAATATATTCAGGGTGCTGAAACTTCTAAGCATAGCTATGGCTTAAGAGACATGAATATTTATATCCTTATGCCCTAACTAATACTTTACACCCTTGTAAGCCTCTCTGGACTTCTTTAAAAGGTAACTTATGAAATTTTATCGTCCTCATCTTGGACAATTTCTCTTCCTGGTAAAATAAGGTTCAGGATCACTCCTACAATAGCAGCAAGTGCCATCCCTTCAATCGCAAAAGTTTCTGAGAATCTTAAAGCTGCTCCGCCAATTCCAATGACTAAGATTACTGACGAGATAACTAGATTTCTGTTTTTGCCAAAATCAATATTATTTTCAACAAGCATACGCAGCCCGCTGGAGGCAATAATCCCGAATAATAGGATCGAAATCCCTCCAAGTACAGCAGTTGGAATGGTTTGTATCAACGCCATTGCTTTGCCGAAGAAAGCGAACAAAATGGCTAGCACAGCCGCTCCAAATATGACGTATACGGAGTAAACGCGTGTAATTGCTAGTACACCAATATTTTCTCCATACGTTGTCTTTGGTGGTCCACCTAGGAATGCACTGATAAATGTTCCTAACCCATCTGCAAAGATTGAGCGGTGTAAGCCCGGATCTTTAATGTAATTGCGGTTTACTACTTTTCCTAGTACTAATTGATGTCCAATATGTTCTGAGATGGTGACAAGTACAATCGGCACCATAGCAAGTAAAACCGTTGAGGTTATATTAAATTCATAATGCACACCTGGAAACAAGAAATCAGGCAGCGCAAACCATTTTGCTTCTTTTACTGGCGTATAATCTATAATTCCAATGATAGCAGAATATATATAACCTATAATCAGACCAAGTAAAATCGGCATCGCACTTAAAATATTTTTAAAATAAACTGTGAAGATGATTGCTGAAAATAATGTAACTAGTGCAGCTGTAAAGTGAATAAAACTATATTTATCGTTGACATTCATTGCCATATTCACTGCAGTTCCTGATAAACCTAACCCGATAACCATGATGACTGGACCAACAACAATTGGCGGTAAAAGCCGCATCAGCCATTTATAGCCAGCCTTCCAAATAACTAAAGCGACTAGGGAGTAGGTGACACCGACCGCCATCGCTCCAATCATTGCGTTACCCGGATTCTCCCCAAAGTTTGTTGCAATTAGTATGGGAGTGATGAAGGCAAATGATGAACCTAAATACGCAGGTACTTTAAATTGCGTGATGAATAAAAAGATAATTGTTGCAATCCCGCTTGTTAAGAGTGCGATAGCAGGACTTAATCCAACTAACTGCGGCACTAAAATGGTTGAGCCAAACATCGCAAACATATGCTGAAAGCTTAATGTAATAAGCTGCGTTTTACTCGGAAAATCATTGATGTCTAATACTGGCTTATTCATGTTTCATTCTCCTCGATTCCTTTTTAGCCTCACTGGGCTATATTTAAAGGGTTTGCCAACTAGTTTTCAAAAATACTTACATGCTCATGCTCGTCGACTTCGTTTAGTTCAACGACAATCTTTTCTGAGCTTGATGTAGGGATGTTTTTACCAACATAGTCAGCCCTGATCGGCAATTCTCTATGACCTCGATCAACTAAAACAGCCAGCTGTACCGAAGATGGTCTGCCAATATCAACTAGTGCATCAAGTGCCGCTCTAACCGTTCTTCCTGTATAAAGAACGTCATCAACTAAAATTACTTTTTGATTGGTAATATCATGTGGAATTTCAGAACCCTTTACTAACGGCTCCTCATCTACTGTCACCTTCGATAAGTCATCACGATAAAGAGTAATGTCAAGCTCTCCGACAGGAATGTTTGCTCCTTCTATTTGCTGGATTCGTTCAGCTAGCCGTCTGGCTAAATAAATTCCTCTTGTTCGAATACCAACAAGAATACAGCCTTCAATACCTTTATTTTTTTCAATAATTTCATGGGCAATCCTCGTCAAAGCTCTGCGGATTGCTTGTTCATCGAGAACAATTGCTTTTTGCGACATGATAATAACCCCGCCTTTACTTTATATATAAAAAACCCTCTCACCGATTCGGCGAGAGGGTAACGAGCGCAGATTTAGGGTAACTCCCCTTTGCACTTATCCGTTTCCTTCTCAGCCTCACGGGACTGTATTAAAGGACTCTTAATTAACTAAATTTAGTTTATTGCAATCATAGGTACTTGTCAACGGTTATTTTTCAGCTGATCAACCAGCTTCTGAAAGTTAGGAGGAAGCGGGGCTTCAAACTCCATATATTCACCTGATCTTGGATGAACAAATCCTAAGATGCCTGCATGCAATGCCTGACCGCCAATGTTTAAAGTTTTTCTCGGACCGTACTTTGGATCTCCTGCCAGCGGGTAGCCAATATATTTCATATGAACCCGGATTTGATGCGTTCTACCTGTTTCTAATTGACATTCAACAAACGTGAAATCAGTAAACCGCTCAAGCACATGAAAATGGGTAACTGCCTTTTTGCCATTGTCTGTCACAGCCATGCTTTGTCTTTCCTTTTGATCACGGGCAATAGGGGCGTCAATTGTTCCATAATCATGAGGAATCACTCCATGGACAATAGCACGATATTTTCTTGTCACTGTCTTATCAACTAATTGGTTAACTAAACTCTCATGAGCGAGATCATTCTTTGCCACCATTAACAAACCTGATGTATCTTTATCAATTCTGTGAACAATTCCTGGTCTCATCACCCCATTAATTCCAGAAAGGTCCTTACAATGAGCCATCAATCCATTTACGAGTGTGCCTGTAACATGGCCTGGAGCAGGATGGACAACCATCCCTTTTGGTTTATTCACAACCAAAACATCTTGATCCTCGTAAAAAATGTCTAAATCCATTTCTTCCGGAACAACATCTAATTCTTCAGGTTCTGGAATCATAATCTCGATTCGATCATTTAAAGCACATTTATAATTTGTTTTTATTTGTTGTTCATTAACAAGAACATGTCCTTCTTTAATCCATTGCTGGACCTGTGTCCGTGACCATTCTTTATTCAAAGCAGAAAGAACTTTATCAATTCTTTCACCTATTTGTTCCTCAAGAATGGTGTGTTCCATTTTCTCCATGTGTTTTCTCCTTTTTCAACGCTCTCTCTTCTAACAGCATTTGGATCATTAACATCGCCACGCCGATAACTAAAGCTGAGTCAGCAACATTAAAGACAGGGAAATCATAGCCAAATATATAGGTGTTCACAAAATCCACTACTTCATTTCGGAAAACACGATCAATAAAGTTACCTATCGCTCCACCAAGCATAAATCCTAATGATACACCAAATAACATTTTCCCTTTTGCAGCTTTTTGAATGTAATAAACAATCCCAATGATTACGACAACAGTGATAATATAAAAGAACCACATTTGTCCCTCAAGAATTCCCCAAGCAGCCCCTCTATTTCGATGGGATGTTATATAAAGGAAGTCTTCTATCACTTCTATGCTTTCACCTAGCTCCATTTTTTTGACAATTAAATATTTCGTTAATTGGTCAAGTGCAATAACAAATAAGGCAATTATGTAATAAAACACAAAGGCAACCCCCATATCTCTTATCTTTACCTTTGCATTTTAGCACACTCTGAATAAAAACGACAGTAAGCGCTTATTCTTATTCATACAAAGATTTTCGATAATATGTCTCCAGTCGATTACAATCATCAAGGGTTTTTAAGGTAGGAACCTCAGCTAAGATATTGTCTGGAAGCAATTCGCCAGATACTTCACATTTGCCATAAACCCCTTTTTCAATCCTTTCTATTGTGCTTTCCACATCATATAACTCATCCAGAATAAAAGGTCGAATTAGTTTTGAGCTGCGATCATCCATTAATTTTTCTAAAAGTTCCTGTCTTGTATTACGGAGTTCGGAATAGAGCTCTTCTACTTTTGCATCCATGTCTGTTCCTCCGTTCATATATTTTTCTTTAGTATCTCTTGTGAGTCTGATTTAGACACAGGCAAAGTTTTTACAAGGGGAACAACAATTAACGGAGATGGTATTATTTATAAAGAAAAATCGCAGATCGGCTGTCCGAAAAGCCGAAGATATAGGTGCAGCTGTACTTTTACTAAACTCCTATAAATATTTACTTTTTTAATGTATAAAAAAAGCCCCTGTATAAACAGGGACTCAGACTGTAGACAAACTCGATGAAAATCGAGTTTGCCTACAGTCTTTTTTGTTTTAAAATAGAAATAGAACAAT
>NZ_LMBX01000043.1 GCF_001439605.1 Cytobacillus praedii | reverse complement strand
TAAAAAATTAAGGACTTTTTTATAAAAAGGGGTTCGGAATGAGACCATTCCGAACCCCTTTTGTCGACAATCTGAAGCGTTGCAGCAGTGGCTGCAACGCTTTTTTGTATTAATGAATTGTAACTGGCGGGACGGGAACTTTGTTTTCCTCTTTCTTCTTTATTTCTTCAAGAGCCATTGCGTTTTTCTTACTTCGTGATGTTAAAAGTATGAAATAACTCAAAACTCCAAAAAGGCAAGAAATAAAAAATGCGTGGGCTAACGCAATATATAAATTTAAACGTGTAACTATAACTAATGCCCCAGCTATTACTTGAAGAGAGACTAGAATGAAAGAGATAATCCATCCCCAATAGATGACCTTTTGATTCTTGTAATGCTTTACTGCTAGAAAAGTGATATAGGCAATCCATATAAATATAAGACCAGCAGCAGCGCGATGACCCATTTGTACCCATTCGTGCATGTTTCCAGGAAGTGCGAATGAACTGTTTATGCATAAAGGCCAATCACGGCAAACTAAGCTTGCGTTGACATGGCGGACAAGGGCTCCGGTATAAACGACAACATAGCTATAGATAGAAACACCAATAATATGTCTTTTCATCCGACTATCAAGAATAACCTTTTCTGCTTCGAATTTTTTGTCTACTTCAAATATTAAGAGGGTAAGTAATAAAACCGTAGCAAATGAAATAAGGGAGATGCCGAAATGAAGGGCTAGAACAAAGTCTGATTGTCCCCAAATGACAGCGGCAGCACCGATTAACCCTTGCAGCAGCAGAAAAAAGAATGAAGTAAATGATAAAAATTTCGTCTCTCTAATATGACCTATTGCCTTCCAGGTCCATACGGAAAGAAGTAAAACCATTAAACCAACTGCCCCTGAAACCATGCGATGCGCCAGTTCAATAATTAATTCGGGTGTAATATCGGTAGGTACTAGTTCACCATTGCAAAGTGGCCATGATCTTCCGCACCCCATTCCTGAATCTGTTTTTGTTACAAGGGCTCCCCCCAACAATATGAGCAGCATTCCTATTGTTGTTAAAACGGCGAGCCATTTCAATGATCGTTGCAAAGCTATTCACCTTCTTCTAAAAAATGCATTCATAATACATGGACAACTATTATAAAAAAGTTATTGAATAAGTTTATCGTACCCATCATATCGAATTTAATATGAAATGAACAGAAATAGTAGATACTTTTTCAGATTCTACTGGAAATATTCTAGTTATTCAATATTTTTGTTATTTTTCACTGTATTTATAGTATTTAGGGTTGAAAGTTTTTACAGAGTTTGCTAGAAATAGAAAGGAGGTCTAAATAGGTGTTTGAATAACGAGTATTACCTTATACTCGGAAACTCTAAGTGGATCCTCAAGGACATGAATAAACTCTTTTATATTATGGCAGAAAAACAACATTTCTTTAAGAGGAAAAATGCGCTGACACAAAAAATTCACAATTTATTCGAAAAATGTTCACAAAAGTTCGTGAAAGTGTGATTTAATATACAGAGGAAGGTCTGTTTTTCTACATAAAAATTTTACAATGTTTTTACGTTATCTATAGTGGAAAAGTATTGTACACATAATGTATAAGGATGTACCCTTCGTTTTTTATTGCAAATATAGCAATGAAAGCTGTAATGCTTTATAGTAGTTGTAGTGAATAATGGTGTATTTGTGATAAGAGATAAAGGAGGAAATAGAATCATGTCTAATACGAGGGCTGTCATTGATGGAGGCATCGACAACAATGATCAAGGCCTAGATAATAAAGTGCCAAAATCTACTGCGTGGAAGGATTTTCTTTCACTCATCAAGATTGGAATTGTTAACTCAAACCTAATTACGACTTTTACAGGATTATGGCTTGCTCTGCATTTTTCATCTAAAGGCTTTTTTAGTAACCTAGATCTAGTGTTCTACACATTAATTGGATCAGGATTAATTATTGCTGGTTCATGTGCTCTTAATAACTACATAGATCGAGATATTGATCCTTTAATGGAAAGAACTAAGCGAAGACCTACTGTAACTGGCAAAGCAAATCCTACAAAAGTTGCAGCAATGAGCTTATTATTAATTATAGCTGGAACTCTTTTCTTAATGATGACAACAATGACAGCTGTAGTCATTGGGTTAATTGGAGTGTTTAGCTATATCGTTCCTTATACAATTTGGTCAAAAAGAAGGTATGTATCTAATACTGTTATTGGAAGTTTCTCTGGTGCTGTACCGCCCTTAATTGGCTGGGCTGCTGTTGATGCAAACCTAGATGTTATCGCATGGGTTTTATTTTTGATAATGTTTTTTTGGCAGCCACCTCATTTTTATGCACTTGCTATGAGAAGAGTTGAGGAATATCGGTCTGCAGGGGTCCCAATGCTTCCAGTTATAAAAGGTTTTAAAACTACGAAGCGTCATATTTATTTTTGGATTGCTGCTTTATTACCGCTCCCGTTTTTTCTTCCAGAGTTAGGAATGCCATTTTTAGTCCTTGCCACATTGTTAAATATTGGCTGGATCGCAACAGGGATATATGCAAGGAAATTCAAGGATGATATAAAATGGGCAACATTAATGTTTGTATACTCTCTACAATATCTGACTATCATGTTTGTAGCTATGGTAATAATCACACTTTTATAAAAAAAATGGTAGAATGATGAAGTTTTTTGTTTATTTTTGTATCATTAGCACGAATTTTTATTCTTTTTATTAACAAATGAATAATTGTTTCAATTTAATAATAATTTCTACTAATAAGTTACATACTAAAATGTCAAAAACAACTATTGTTAGGAATTCTTTCTTTTCCTAAGTATTGAAAGAATTTATTCATAATTTTTTTGAATTAAAAAATTCAAACAGAAATTTTAAAGAAAGAGGGGATTGATTAGCTTATGAAAAGGCTTGCAAAATGGCGTCTAGTATCATTATTTGCAATTCTGACGCTCGTGCTTTCTGCTTGCAGTGGTCAACCATATTTATCTACGCTACAACCTGCTGGTGAAGTAGCAAAAAAACAATATGATTTAATGGTGTTCAGCACAATTATGATGATTGCTGTAATGGCGGTAGTAGCGGTAATTTTCATTATTGTATTAGTGAAGTTCCGTCGGAAAGATGACAAAATTCCTAACCAAGTTGAAGGAAATCACGCAATGGAAATTATCTGGACTGTGATTCCGATCTTATTAGTCCTTGTCCTAGCTGTTCCGACAGTATCAGCTGTTTTCAATTTCGCTGATGTGGATGCAATGGAGAAGAAGAATGAAGACGGTACCTCTGATGCACTTGTTGTCAATGTGCGTGCAAATTTATACTGGTGGGAATTTGAATACCCAAATGAAAAAATAGTAACAGGTCAAGAACTGATTGTTCCGACCGATGAAAAGGTTTATTTTAATTTGATTGCTTCAGATGTAAAACATTCATTTTGGATTCCAGCAGCTGGTGGGAAAATGGATAACAACACTGAAAACGTAAATAAATTCTGGTTAGAATTTGATAGTAAAAAAGCTGACCCTGATAAATTATTCCAAGGACGATGTGCTGAGCTTTGCGGACCATCACATGCTTTGATGGATTTTAAAGTTAAAGCCCTTCCGCGTGCAGAGTTTGATCAGTGGGTAACTAATATGCAGAATATTAAGGAACCTCAGGATGCAACAACTGATTTAGCACAGCAAGGTCAAGAAATCTTTAATAAAAGTTGTATTGGCTGTCACGCTGTGACACCTTCAAATGGTACACCTGCTGATGCACGTATGGCACCAAACTTAACTAACTTTGGTGATCGTAATATTATCGCAGGGTATTTAGAGCATAATGAAGAAAACTTGAAAAATTGGTTATCTGATCCAGAAACATATAAACCAGGAAATAAAATGACTGGTACTTATGGTGAATTAACACCTGAACAACTTGATGCGCTAACTGCGTACTTAATGGGGTTAAAGGTTCAAGGTGAATAGGGATATGTTTATAAAGGAGGTAAAATTGTGAGTACCAATGCTCAGAAAAGAGGATTTGGGGCAACGATATGGGATTACTTAACAACAGTAGACCATAAAAAAATTGCACACCTATATCTTATAGCTGGCGGATTATTTTTCTTAATCGGTGGTCTTGAAGCGTTATTTATCCGAATTCAGCTTTTAAAACCTAATAATGATTTTGTAAGTGCAGGGTTATTTAACGAACTTCTAACAATGCATGGAACAACAATGATTTTCTTGGCTGCGATGCCACTCGTATTTGCTTTTATGAATGCGGTTATGCCGCTGCAAATTGGTGCACGTGACGTTGCATTTCCATTTTTAAATTCATTAGGATTTTGGCTTTTCCTTTTCGGCGGATTATTCCTGAATCTATCATGGTTTTTAGATGCAGCGCCAAATGCTGGTTGGACTTCTTATGCTTCACTTTCGATAGCTCAGACAGGTCATGGAATTGATTTCTATGCTCTCGGCTTACAGATCGCAGGGTTAGGAACCTTAATTGGTGGAATAAACTTCCTTGTTACGATCATTAATATGCGCGCCCCTGGTATGACATATATGCGTATGCCGATGTTTACATGGACAACATTTGTAGTATCTGCACTAATTTTATTTGCATTTCCTCCATTAACTGTCGGTTTATTCTTAATGACTTTTGACCGTATGTTTGGTGCAAACTTCTTTGACGCAGCAATGGGTGGAAACACCATCATTTGGGAGCATTTCTTCTGGATCTTCGGTCACCCAGAAGTATATATCTTAATTCTTCCAGCTTTCGGTATTTTCTCTGAGATCTTTGCAATATTCTCAAGAAAACGATTATTCGGTTATTCGTCAATGGTATTTGCAACCGTGCTAATTGGATTTTTAGGATTCATGGTTTGGGCTCACCATATGTTCACTACAGGTTTAGGTCCAATTGCCAATTCTATTTTTGCCGTAGCAACAATGGCGATTGCTGTTCCAACAGGTATTAAAATTTTCAACTGGTTATTTACCATGTGGGGCGGAAGCATTCGATTCACAACTCCGATGTTATGGGCAGTTGCCTTTATTCCATCTTTCCTAATGGGTGGAGTTACAGGGGTTATGCTGGGTTCTGCTGCACAGGATTACCAGTATCATGATACGTATTTCGTAGTAGCTCACTTTCACTATGTAATTGTTGGTGGGGTAGTGTTTGCCTTATTCGCTGGAGCTCATTTATATTGGCCAAAAATGTTTGGTACAATGTTAAATGAAGTACTAGGTAAGATTACTTTCGTATTATTCTTTGTTGGCTTCCATATGACGTTCTTTATTCAACATTTCTTAGGACTATGGGGAATGCCGCGTCGAGTATTCACTTACCTTCCAGGACAAGGATTTGAGACATCAAACGTAGTAAGTTCTATCGGTGCTTTCTTAATGGCAGCCGGTGTGATTGTGTTATTGATCAACGTTGTTATTACTAGCGTGAAAAATGAAAAGGTTGGAAATGATCCATGGGGAGACGGACGTACTCTTGAGTGGGCTTTATCATCACCACCTCCATATTATAATTTCAAGCAGCTTCCACTTGTTCGTGGTCTAGATGCATACTGGATTGAAAAAATGGAAGGCAAAAAAGGAATGACTCCAGCTGAACCGCTTGGGGATATTCATATGCCGAATAATTCCTTTATTCCTTTCTTAATCTCTTTAGGTCTTTTCATTGCTGCATTCGGTGCGATGTACCATGGAGATGAAGGAAATACTTGGGGAATTCCAGTCCTGATTTTTGGTCTTCTGTTTACATTGGGTTCAATGTTTGTACGCTCGATTAAGGATGATCATGGTTATCATATACCTAAAGAGGAATTAATTGATGATAATGATAAGGGGGTTAAGGCATAATGCATGTAGAAGAAAAAATGACTGTTGAAACTTGGCCTGCTGCGCCTGAAAAACAAACCCTCGAGGCAAAAAATAAATTCTTAGGTTTTTGGTTATTCTTAGGGGGAGAGACGGTTCTTTTCGCCTCTCTCTTTGCGACATATCTTGCATTGAAAGATTCAGTTCCTAGAAGTGACATGCCATTAGCGAAAGATCTTTTTGAGATTCCTCTTGTATTCGCAATGACAATGATCCTTTTAACAAGTTCATTGACAAGTGTGTATGCAATGTATCACATGAAAAATTTCAACTTTAAGAAAATGCAAGTTTGGTTAGGCATCACTGTTGTTCTTGGCTTAGCTTTCTTAGGTCTTGAAATTTATGAATTCAACCATTATGTGCATGAATTCGGTCATACTTTTACTAGCAGTGCTTTTGGTTCAGCCTTCTATACACTTGTAGGCTTCCATGGTGCCCACGTTGCATTTGGTTTGCTATGGATTACTACTTTAATCATCCGCAATAGCAAACGTGGATTAAATCTATATAATGCACCGAAGTATTATGTTGCCAGCCTTTATTGGCACTTTATCGACGTTGTGTGGGTATTTATTTTTACAGTAGTATATTTAATGGGAATGGTGGGATAACTGATGGCAAATGGACAATTAAACTCAGGCAATCCTCGTGTAGACATTGAATATCGCCGTAAAAAGAATGCGGAAGAAATGAAGCATCAAGTAATCACGTTCGCATTAATGATTTTCTTAACGCTGATTGCATTTGTTGCAGTAGCTTATGAAGGATTTACTGGATGGTTTATCGTTCCGTTTATCTTATTGCTTGCTGTTGTTCAAGTGATCTTCCAATTATTCTATTTCATGCATATGAGTCATGATGGGCACGAAGCACCAAAGTTATTCATGTACACGGGAGTTTTAATTGCGTTTGTGACAATTCTTTGCTATACAACAATTATTTGGTGGTAATTTTTACTGGAGAATCGGCTATTTAGCCGATTCTTTTTATATAAACTGAATATTAGCAATAGTAAAAATGCTCATTACTTGGAGATTTTAATGTATGGGAGTATACTATTGGTGTATGTTTTTTATGAAGAGGTGATAACGAAGTGTCGATATCAATATTTGGTTTCCGAGCGTTATGGAGTCCTATTTTTCTCGCTGTATTAGTGTTAACTTTAGTTGGTTATTTCCTAATTACTATGAAATACCGGCAAAAATTTTCGCGAAGTGAGCAATTAACAAAGGGGCAGGCAATTAATTTCTCACTTGCGATTATTCTCTTATATATCATTAAAGGTTCACCTATTGATCTGATGGGTCATCTTATGTTTTACGCTCATATGACTCAAATGGCCGTTCTATGTTTAATTATTCCTCAGTTATTTATTCTAGGAATTCCACCATGGATATGGCGAACGCTCCAAAACAAAAACTTTATCAAGAAAGTATTTTTTGTCTTATCGAATCCAGTGATTGCCTTGATTCTATTTAATGGGGTTTTTTCAATCTATCATATTCCATTAATTTTTGATTTCGTCAAAACAAATATGTGGCTTCATGCAGGCTATACATCGATATTATTTGTTTTAGCGATCTTCTTTTGGTGGCCGCTCATCAATCGATTAGAAGATCAGCATACACTTAGCGGGTTAAAAAAGGTTGGCTATATATTTGCTGGCGGTGCATTGCTATTGCCTGCCTGCGGATTAATTATTTTTGCTGATGTGCCCCTTTATGCTACATTTTCTGATCCGAATGCATGGGCGAAGGCATTAGAGCTATGTGTACCGGGTACAACATTGGCAGGTTTAACTTTAAGTGGACCTGAAGTATTTAGTTCAATGTCTCTAATTTATGACCAGCAGCTTGGCGGGATTATTATGAAGATTATTCAAGAGATTGTGTATGGTTTTGTCTTAGCTAGAGTTTTCTTTAGCTGGTATAAAAAAGAGCAAGAAGAAACAGAAGTTGAACAACAGCACAGACTAAACCCGCAGCCAATCGAGTAGTTAAAACCCCATCTTAGTTTGATGGGGTTTTATAATAGGGCGTATTCATTTACACTATATAAAAAATCACATTTTATTAAATAAATTTTGAACAATTTCGGAACTTTTTAGAATAGATGCTTTTGTTGATAGCGAGTTGCGGTATACTTAAATAAGGAACTAGTTAATATTAGGTTCTATACCCATATTAAATAGAAGCGAATAAAGATCGTTATTAATTACATTGAGAGGGAGAAATATGAATTATTCTTTGCCGATATTACCGACTATTAGTACTACATTTATTGTCCTAAGTGCAATTTTTGTTGCGATAGGCTGGGGACAAATTCGAAAGCGAAACATTGATGCACATAAAAAGACGATGACAATTGCGGGAATTTGTGCAACTATTTTCTTTATTATTTATATGAGCAGAACCGTTTTTATAGGAAATACAGCCTTTGGCGGTCCAGATGAAATCAAAATTTATTATACGATCTTCCTAATCTTCCATGTGACACTAGCTACAACTGGAGCTGTATTTGGGCTTATATCGCTGATAAGTGGTTATAAAAATAAATTAACCATTCATCGAAAGCTTGGTCCAATAACAAGTATCATTTGGTTTTTTACTGCTATTACTGGTGTAGTTGTGTATCTTCTACTGTATGTTTTTTATCATGGCGGCGAAACTACTTCTACCATTAAAGCCATCTTAGGTTCATAAGAAAAAAGGAAAAAAGAAAAGACGCACAGAATGCGTCTTTTCTTTTTATTGTTCAAACTTTTCGATTTCAGCATTTAAGTCATTTAGTATCTTTTCACATTGGCTTACAAGTGTCTTCGGATAATTTTCATCCGCACCATATTCAACACCATGTGGATAATAATGCTTTCCTAATGCTGGTGTCATTAATTGAATGACAGCTTTATCAGCACCTACATCTCCTTCGACTGCATAGCCGAATACTCGTAAATAGTATACGCCTTCTTTTAAATCAAATTTACGATCATATGTAACTCGTTCATAATCCCATTGACCTGCACGAACAAGTCCGTAGGCTAACATTAATTCATCTAAACGAATTAAGTCTGCTTTCTTTTTTTCAAGACCAGTATTTTCAAACTTCATGTTTGTCCCTCCTAAAAACAATCCATTAATAGCCAACTATAGCTAGTTAGATGAATTTTTACAAGTTTTATCCCAAATCTAATAATAGTTCAAAAAGTGAGAAGATGCAACGGATTCATTAAATAAACAGCGTAATCCCATATTGAATTCAAGAATTTGTAACGAATTTCTTAAAAAATCGAGCAATTTCAATACATTTGGAAAAGCTAAGTAGGGAGCAATGAAAGGAGTATATGAATGAGATTAAAATTTGCATATGCATTATTCATTTTTTTCTATTTTTTATTTAGCACGACTGTAAATGCTCAATCAATCTATGTTGTTGTGGAAGGAGACACACTTTGGAAAATTGGCAAAATTCATCAGATAAGTTTAGCGCAGATCATACAAAGTAACCGACAGCTAGAAAATCCAAATTTAATTTTTCCTGGTCAAGTTATAGCTATACCGATTGCGGAGCGGAATGAGGGACATAATGAAAGATTAAATAGGGAAGAGGAGAAACTTGCTGACCTATTGAATAGAAAAAGAAGTCAGTTTGGCATGAAGCCATTAATGATTGATGATGCCTTATCAAAGGCTGCAAAGCTAAAATCAGCCGATATGATTAATAATAAATATATCTCTCATTATTCACCTATATATGGGAGTCCATCAAGTATGTTAATTAAGTTGAATATTTCTTATCAAATAGTAAAGGAAAGTATCGGGGCCGGCCACCAATCTGCCGAGCTGGTCATCACTTCTTGGCTGCATTCAAATGCGAATCGAGCGAATATATTAAATGACCGTGCAACAAAAATGGGGATTGGCTATGTAAAAGGTGGACAATATGGACATTATTGGACGGTATTAATTGTTGAATATTAAATGAGCGTGTTAAATCGTAATCTGATTTATGCTATAAAAAGAACATCTAAAGGGATGTTCTTTTTATTTTTATTGAAAAAACAGTTTACTATTGGAATTTTCAGTTCGTTATCTAAAATGAATAGTAATAATGATATACTTACTGATGAAAAAGAATATATAATAATAACATATGATAGAAAGGAGGAAATCCTTCTGCGTAATCTTGTTCGAATTCTCGTACTAATATCTGGCTTATTAGCAGCAGTATTCTTATTTAATACGAATATCGGTCAAAAAGAAGAGATATTGGTAAATGATGAAGGTCAAAAGCCTAAAGTTGACCAAACCTTGGATGAGGCAGTTTCTTTGCAAGACCCTTCAAATTTAGAAATTCCACAAGAAAGCTTGATACATATGCTAGGGAAATCAAGTGAGGAATTGCTTCATATTCTCGGAGAGCCCGAAAGAAAGGATCCTACATTCTATGGATATGACTGGTGGATATATAAAACGAATTTGCATACATATATCCAGGTGGGTGTTGAAAATGATAAGGTTGTAACGGTTTATGCAACAGGTTCAAATGTACAAATCCCTCCTTTCAAGATTGGGCAGTCTATTGCAGATATTTACCACTTAACAACAATAGAGGCGAATATTGGACTAGATTATGAAGACAGTTCTTATATGTTTGAACTATCTGAAGATGATATGAATACTCGTCCGCTAATAATGTTAGGGGATGCTTTTATACAGCTGTATATTGACAAATTCACGGGAACTTTGTCAAGTATCCGATTGTTAAATGCAGAGACATTAATTGAGCAAAGACCGTATGAAATGGTCTACCGAGGTGAGCTTCTCGAAGTGAATCCGCTAGAAAATGTGGTCGAAGAGGAAGTTGAAAAAGGGAACGAAAGACAGATTTTTGACATAACTAATATATTTCGTGTGCGGCATGAATTAGAACCTTTAGAATGGGATGAGCAAACAGCGAATGTTGCGTTTGCGCATAGTAAAGATATGTTTGAAACAAATGATTTTTCCCATACATCTAAGAAATATGGAGAATTATCAGATCGGCTGGATGCTGCAAATGTTTTTTACCAAACCGCAGGAGAAAACATTGCTGCTAATTATATGGATGCACCAGCAGTTGTTGAAGGGTGGCTAAATAGTAAGGGACATCGTGAAAGCTTATTAAATGAACAGTTTACACATTTAGGTGTTGGTGTTTATAAGAAACATTACACTCAGAATTTTATTGAAAAATGGTCTGAATAGCAATTATTTATTATTTCATATGGAAAAAGAGCTTGTTATCAAGCTCTTTTTTCAATCCTGCTCACTTGGAAATAATCTTCCTTCCAATTGCCGTATACATGCACGTAGTCACCTTTTTCTACATTAGGTATTGTTACGCCTTTTTCGATAGGAATGATTTTTCTGACCACCCATTTTCTTTGTTCCATCTGAATCGAAAGCTCTAAAATGTAAACAAAACGATAATATGAATAACGTTGCTTAGAGCCGGTTACTTCTGTAATCTCACCATATATAATGGCTTCTTCAGAAACGGTTTTCAAAGCTGACCATTCGATCATGCTAGCTCGCATTTCTCTTTTGGCAATCCAGTAAAAATAAAGGCAAATAATAGGGATAACAATGGCTGTTACCACTTTATCACCACCACCTAAAAAAAGATGACATTATTTTTTTTTGATAATAAAAAAGCTTCCTGTTGCCTGTGCGATTTTTTTTCCGTCAGATCTGTGGACATCTGCCGAAAGTACCATATTCTTTGTTCCTTTATGGTCAATACGCGCTTTACATTGCAAATAATCCCCCTTGCCAACTGCTAAGTAATGAATATTTAATTGAGTTGTTACTGCTCCATAGCCTTCTGGGAGGATTGAATTGGCCAAGGTGCCCATCGCAGTATCAGTTATTGTAGCGGTAACGCCACCATGAACAATTCCTAAAGTATTATTTAATAGGGGAGAGAGTGGAACGGTTAAATGACATTCGTTATCATCCATAGTTCGCTCCATATGAAGCAAACCATCAATATAAGAGCTGTTGATTTTTTTTTGTTTTTTATTGAAACCTCTTAGTATGTCATTAAGAACGTTCAGTTCTTCTGTAGTAGCACCAACCATACTTTGTTCTAATAGTTCCCTAAGTTGTTCTTTCATTTTGCATTCACCTTTCAGCAATATTCTGCATTTTTAATATTATCACTAATAGATTCATTTCACCATTTATCTTTTCACCTTTTGTGTTGTGATTCATAAAGTATAGTAGGTAATTGTAACAGTTAGAGGTGAATAGGGAATGGCGAAAAAAAAACTCCATCCTTCTGTTGAACAATTCAAAACGTTTGTAAAAGCAAATCCAAAAATTATGGATGAAGTCAAGACGGGCAAAAAAACATTGCAGGAACTGTATGAAGAGTGGTATTTATTAGGGGAAGAGGATTCAAGATGGGATTCATTGCGTATGGGGACAAAGAGTGAGTCTGCTCCAGAAGAAAAGGAGAAGAAGACAGATTGGATTGGAACGATTATGGGGACAATCAAAAAAGTGGATCCTAATGAGATGCAAGGTTATGTTAACAATATTAGTAAAGCTTTAGCCGCAGTACAAGGCGTAATTTCCCAATTCCAAGGTGGAGGCACTGTTAATACGAAAGTGGCCGAAACAAAGATAAGCAATCCATTTGTATTCAAAAAGGATTAGTAAAGGGGAATGAAGATGAGGCAGGATATTAGAGATTATGTGGGTAAAAATAAACAACTGCAAAATTTTATTAGAGAACAGCCAATTTGGTATAGGAAACTTTCGCGTAACCCTCAAGAAATTCAGGCACTAGAGGTAGCCGCATTGAATTATTATAAAAATACTATCCCGCATAAAGTCGAAAAATTTTCAAACGGCGTACAAATGGCATCAATGATGATGGGGATGTTTCAAGCTATGAATTCACAATCATAAAAGAAGTTCTCTAAGGGAGAGAGCTTCTTTATTTGTTTGATCATCTCTTTCTCGAAAGAGTAAAAAGTATAACCAAGGTACACAATAAATACATATAAGAACTTTAGTGAAATTTATATTGACGAAATGAAGGAGTGAAGTCAATGAAAATGTTTATATATGTATTCACTATTTGTTTGGCTGTGGCAATTTCAGGATGCAAAAAAGATATTCCTAAACCAGAAACAAAAATAATTGGAGAAACAGCCAGCTTGTATACTGTTACACATGACATACCCGTATTTAAAACAAACAGCAGTAAGGAAGAATTTTTCGTCAAACATAAGGTTGAGGGCGGAAATGTAATGATTGAGTGTATTATCCAAGGAATTACCTTTAGAGATACAGCAGGAAATAATAAAGGTAAAATAATTTTATATGTTGACGGGAAAAAGGAAGAAGAGATTTCCTCAGCCGCCTTTATTGTGAAAGGATTACTACCCGGAACACATCGTCTTACATTAGAGGTAACTACAGAAGAATCATCTTCCGTAATAATGAAAAAAGAATTCGATGTTACGATTCGATAACTTTTACCTTTCCTCTGTTTCATGATAAAATATGAATCGGAGGTGAGCTTTATTTTGCTTGCTACAATTGAAGGAATAGAGATTTTAGATCAGGCTGAACAAATTGCCGCAATGATAATTGATTCAGAGGAAGCGGAGTATTACCGCCAATGTTTATATAGATTAAAACAAAATAAAGATACTCAGGCCAAAATAAGAAGCTTCGTTAAGATGAAGGAGCATTACGAAGACGTTCAGCGTTTTGGTAAATATCATCCTGATTACAGAACGGTAATGATGTCCGTCAGAGAGTTGAAAAGAGAAATGGATTTAGATGAACATGTCGCTGAATTTAGAAAAGCAGAGAATGATCTTCAAGCAATTTTAGATGAAGTAAGCGTATTAATTGGTCATTCTGTGTCTAATCAAATAAAAGTTCCAACAGGAAATCCATTCTTTGACAGCTCATCTAGCTGTGGAGGCGGTTGCGGTTCCGGTGGAAGCTGTGGGTGTTCGTAAACGATGGACGGCATGGAGTAATCCATGCCGTCTTGTCTTTGTCACTAAGAAATTTCTAAGGGATAGTAGTGTGCAACTTTATGCTGAGCGGGTCAAGGTGTAGCCTCTCAAGGATTATTTCGTAAGAATATGCATAATAGAGGAGCACCACCCCACTCGATGTAACAAGCCTAAGCCTCTCAGAGAGTTAAGGACATACCGTGAGGCACGTCCTTTGCGTTCCGGGAGGCTGATTTAGTGTTCTTTTTGTAATTTTCTGATGAGTAATTTCTGCAGACCATTGAAATAAATGGTTTTATTATGCTAGACTGTTAAAAAAAGAATGACTCTTTAAAGGGGAAGAAATTATGCTCGGTCAACGGCAAGGAATTATCGTCTGGCTATATACATTAAAACAGGCGAAAATGTTACGAAGGTTCGGGAACGTCCATTACGTATCAAAACGATTAAAATATGTAGTATTATATTGTGATATGGATGAAACAGAAGGATTAATTGCAAAAATTAGTTCGTATTCATTTGTAAAAAAAGTGGAACCCTCTTACAAGCCATTTCTAAGAATGGAATTTGAAAATTCGAAGCCTGATAAGGCAAAAGAATATGATTATAAAATGGGAATATAAAAAAGTTGAGAGCAGTGCTCTCAACTTTTTTATATTTTGCAAAATTATTGCAAAGGCGGTATATAATGATTTAAACGGAGAATTCCGATGATATATTGATAAAATAGCTCCTTTTCAGCAAAACTTGTGGAAGGTTTGATGTCTAGCTGGATCACTGTCTTTTGTAATTCCGCTGCAGCCTCCTCAAAGAGATCGAAGCGTTTGTTTGGTGTAACGTTTGGATTGGGAATACCTTCCCTGCAGATGTACAATGGCTGAAAGTTGCCAGGATTGGTTGGCTTTAACACTACGACAAGGGAAGTAACCTCTTTATTATTAATAGAAGTATGGAAAGCCATTATATGGCTTAGTCGAGATGGATTGGCTTTTGCGATCTCAATTAACTCATATATATCAGAATATCCCTCGCCAATTTCAATAAACCTTTGTATCAAGTCAAATTGCCTCCTCTAAAACGAATAAGTCCTTTTCCCCTACTTTATCATTTCCTATTTGAAAATTGAAGTCTAATTAGTTGAGAGGCGAAACAATAAATTTACGCTCACCCTGCGACAAAATGAAACGAATTTTGCTAATTTGTTTTAAATTTTGTGTGACTGATGTCGAAGGATTTGATATTGTAAATGTAAAGGAATTAAAGGTAAGGGGAATACCAATGTGGAGAACAGCTAGTTTATTATTTGTGGCTCTAACAACAGTCATTGGAGGTATGCTATCTATTCAATGGAAAGCCTACTCAAAGCAAGAAATCCAAATTGATTATACTGAAACAGTGACCCAAGAACTTAGTGTACAATCTAGTGAAAAAGATTTGCGTATAACACAGCGTATTACAGGACTTCAAAAAGAAAAAGAGTATAAAGTTAACATTCCAAATGAACTTTTCCATTGGACATGCATAAATGACAATGGAGATTTATGTGAATCCAAAGATGAGAATCCGCAGACATTTTTACCAGAACAGAATACACTCACATTTCAATACACAATTCCGATTCAAAAAGAAAATGCTTCTTTTTTCCTTAGTGAATGGACAACAACCATTTCGGAAGTTACGGTAAGGTCGACAGATATTGAGATCATCGATACTCTCAGAAGAAATGGAACCTGGATTGCAGGAGCACCTTTAAAGGGATTAAAGGAATTGGATTTAATTGATTATTATCTATTTACGGGTATTGGGGATGCACCAGCCCTATACTGGCAGCCTTCATCTCTCAAAAAAAGCCAAGGCAGTCAGCATCTTGCTTTTTATAGTGAACAGGCGGGAATTGACAATCGCTTATCATTTGATGAACTTGAGAACTTGAATGGGTTTCCTTATTTATCTGTTGTTTTCACTAATCAGTCTGTTGGGAAAAGCGGTAAAGGATTAATAGTGACCTCACCAATCTTTAAAGAAGAAGATTTAAAGCGTTTGATTGCTGATCAATACTATGAAACAAAATTTAGAGAAATGCCCAAGGAAGATAAATGGCTATTGGATGTTTTTACAGCATATACGGCAAAGCTGGAGCCTGAAACTGAGAAGGGAAGGGCCGTTTTTAAGGAATTAAATAAGAAGTTGTCAAATGAAGAGATGATGCAATTATTTAATCGGGTAAATAATGAATCAGCTGAAATTACTGCTGCAAAGATGGATAGGTTTATCTATGATTTGAAGGGGATACACACACGATTTTTTAGTTTAAATAGAAGTGAATCTCTTCCAATTATTCCTTTTTACTATTATGATCAAAGAAGCATAATCATAAATGAACAAGAGAAAAGCGATATCGAAGCTATCTATAAAGAAAAAACACTTCTTTACCCATTCATAGAGACTGTAAAAGGTTTGGGGTTTGAGGTTACGATGCTACCTGACCATGAAGCAATATTAGTAATAAAGGACAATAACAGCTATCGCTTTTATTTGAATCGAAATATTTTTATTTACAATGAAGAAGATTATGGATTATTGGAAAATCCTTTAACAAACTTAAATGGAAAATATTATATAAGCAAAGAATGGCTGCAGCAGTTATTTAAAGTTTCTATTGATGAAGGCGAAAAGGCCATTAAGATATCTATATAAAAAGAAAACCCTGCAGAAATTTCTGCAGGGTCCTTCTATATCCTAATCAAGGATAGAAGGCAAAGGGAGAGGAGAAACCGGAGGAAGAACTTATGGGGAAACGTAAGTCTTCTCCGCGGTTGGCAACAACATCCTCGAATAGATGCTGTTACTCACATTATTTCCATAATGAACACGTATATACACGAGATTCAGATATTTTTCATATCGTTCAAATGTTTTCTATTCAAATCATTTGTGATAGGATAGGAAGGAAAAAATGATTAATGGAATGATGTGTGTGGTGATAAGATGCGTGTAATCTCAGGGACCCGTAAAGGGAAAATATTAAAAGCTGTACCTGGCAGTTCGACTAGACCAACGACAGATAAAGTAAAAGAAGCGATATTTAATATCATTGGTCCATACTTTGATGGTGGAGTAGGACTTGATTTATTCGCAGGAAGCGGTGGTCTAGGAATAGAAGCACTTAGCAGAGGTGCGGAGAAGGTTATTTTTGTGGATAGGGATGGGAAGGCTATTCAGACTATTCATGAAAATATAAAAACATGTGAACTCGAAGATTCTGCTGAAATTTTTCGTAATGATGCTGAGAGAGCTATAAAAGCTGTAACAAAAAGGGAACTCAGTTTCCAATTTATTTTTTTGGATCCACCATACAAAAAGCAGCAGCTTCTAAAGCTTCTTGAGTGGATTGATAAAGAGCAGCTGCTAGTTCCAAATGGCACTATAGTATGTGAGCATGGTTCAGATATCCAGCTCCCTGAAACCGTTGGGAAGTTAGGGGTACGCAAACATGAGAAGTATGGAATTATTGCGATTACTATTTATGAATTAACTGAATCATAAGTTGAGTGACAGGATTTTATAAATAAGGGGGATTTATATGGGGGCTATCGCAGTCTGCCCTGGAAGCTTTGATCCGATTACATATGGTCATTTAGATATTATCAAAAGAGGGGCTAAGGTTTTTGATCAACTTCATGTAGTTGTATTAAATAATTCTGCTAAACATCCGCTTTTCTCTGTAAATGAAAGAATCGAACTAATAAAAGAAGTCACAAAGGACATCCCAAATGTCAAAGTTGATTCCTTTCAAGGGCTGCTTGTGGATTATGCAAAAAGCGTAAATGCGAGCGCTATCATTCGTGGGCTACGAGCGGTTTCTGATTTTGAATATGAAATGCAAATTACTTCGATGAACCGTGTATTAAATGATGACATTGAAACATTCTTTATTATGACCAATAATCAGTATTCCTTTTTAAGCTCGAGTATCGTAAAGGAAGTTGCCAAGTATAATGGAAAAATTTCAGAGCTTGTCCCTTATACTGTAGAAATGGCTCTAAAAGAAAAATTTGAAGAAAAACGCTAACGAGCACATTTTGTGCTCGTTCGTCATTTAATGCATTAAGAATGGACCCGTAATCTTTTTGCCAGAAGTAAGACATAAATTGATAAAGCAATAATTGTAATGATCGGTCCTGTTTCGACAATTAGAGTATACCATTTATGCATCCAGGAGCCATCTTCAAAAATACCGACTGGGATAGCATTTGACGGCTGCTCGGTATTGTAGAATCGCTCAAAGATGGGTTTCCATAGTATGGCTGCATAAAATGCTGCAAAAAAGCCGTGAAAGATTCGTGCAATAAAAAATGGTTTGAAATCAATATCCGTTTGAGCGAGTATACTGGCAACCTGTGCTTGAACACTAAAGCCGCTAAAAGCCAAGATAAAGCTTGTAATAACAGCCTGCTGCATGAAGGTGGCTTGCTGAACCTGACTGGTCATTTGGCTTCCAAGAGTTATTTCAAATATTCCTGAAATAAAAGGAATACTTAATTCAATTGGCAAATGGAGTGCAGATAAAATATACTCTAAAGCATTAGCTAGCAGCCCGGTTATACCAACGTGGAAAAGGAGTTTATTCAATACTGAAAAGAGGATGATGAATCCTCCGATCATTAATAATGTTTTTATTGAAGACATAACTGCATCTCCAAGAAGTTTGCCGATCGGTCGGTTATCATTGATTCTTGTTCGATGAAGGGCTGAAAAAGCTACTCTTAAGGATGGCTTTCTTTTTTTTTCGTTTTTTGTTTCTTCCTGCTTTCTTCCATAAAATCTCATTAGAAGACCAACAGAGAAATTTCCGAGATAATGAGCTAATGCGAGGATCATGCCTAGTTGAGCGTTATGGAAAAAGCCGACTGATACTGCACCAAAAATAAACAGAGGATTCGAACAGTTTGTAAAAGAAACAAGGCGTTCAGCCTCAATTTTTGTCAGCTGCCCTTCTTGTCTAAGTCTTGCTGTTAATTTTGCACCAGCAGGATAGCCGCTTGCCATACCCATTGCCCACGCAAAGCCGCCAACTCCAGGAACTCTAAATAATGGCCTCATGAGTGGTTCTAGAAGAACACCAATAAATTTCACAACCCCAAAGCCGATGAGCATTTCGGATACGATGAAAAATGGCAAAAGCGAAGGGAAAACAATTTCCCACCACATATTTAGCCCTCTAATGGAAGCATCGACAGACTCTTGAGGAAATGAGATGAGCGAAATCGCCATCAAGGTAACAGTTAATGCAAGGATAATTGTTTTTAATTTAGAACGAAACACATGCGGAGCCTCCCTCAAAAGGTGAACTTACAATGAAATAGATTTTAAAATAAAATGCTACTATAATATAGAGTGAAACTTAATCAGTATGGAGACTTCTTTCCCTTCTGATTATAAGTTGAACCAATCGTGCATTAACGGGGAATCAAATCCCACTTTGCATTTATTTATGGATTTTACAGCCCGTTGATCTGCGATAAATCCAAAACAGGAATTAGCCTGTCATACTTGTCCTCATATAAATCAATATACTCATAGAATGAAAAAAAAGACCATAAGATTGAACATGGTTGCTGATTTATGTTTACAAAGGGGGTATTCTTTTGCATCGGCCGAAGATTGGCTTGGCTTTGGGCTCAGGTGGGGCGAGGGGATTTGCCCATTTAGGAGCAATTAAAGTACTTAAGGAGGAAGGAATCCCCATTGATTTTATTGCCGGCAGCAGCATGGGGGCAATGGTTGGCTGTTTTTATGGAGCTGGTTTAGATATTGAACGTTTATATAAATTATCTAAAGCTTTTAAAAGAAAATACTATCTGGACTTTACAATCCCTCGAATGGGTTTTATTGCAGGAACAAAGGTTAAAGAACTGATTCGTATTTTCACACATGGAAAAATGCTTGAACAGCTGGATATTCCAGTTCGAGTGGTAGCGACAGATCTAATGACTGGTGAAAAGGTTATATTTGATAAGGGACCAATTGCCGATGCAGTACGAGCAAGTATTTCTATTCCAGGGATTTTCGTTCCGGAGAAATTAAACGGACGTCTATTAGTAGATGGAGCAGTGGTTGACAGGGTTCCAGTATCCGTCGTGAAGGATATGGGTGCTGATATTGTCATTGCAATAGATGTTTCTCAAGTGAAAACCAATACTGAAATCACTTCAATATATGACGTCATTATGCAAAGCCTTGATATCATGCAGATGGAATTAGTCACTTATCGAGCCGTTGATTCCGATATTATGATTCGTCCAAGTGTTGAAATGTATAGTTCGAGAGCTTTCACAAATATTGATGAAATTATCCTTATTGGGGAACAAGAAACAAGGAAGCAAGTAAGTTCAATAAAAAAATTAATTAAAGAGTGGAAGGGGATTAAAGACGTAAATGAGAAATAAATATTTTTTACGTTCCTTTATAATCGCAGCAATTATTGTCCTAATAAGTTCATTTTATTACCTTCCCTTCTATGTTTCAAAGCCTGGAATGGCTAAAGAGCTTGAGCCGATTATTGAAGTTGAGAATGGGTTTGATGAACAAGGAAGTTTTATGCTAACTACTGTAAGGATGGGAAGAGCAAATATTTATTCATACGCAATTGCAAAGCTTAGTAAATACCAGGAAATCTTCCCGATAAAGGCTATTCGAAATGAAAATGAATCAGATAAAGAATATAATGTTCGTCAGCTTCATTTAATGGCCACATCGAAATTAGCGGCTATAGAGACTGCTTATAAGAAGGCTGGTATTCCAATTAATTATGACTATAATGGGATATTTGTGCTAAATGTGATGCCAGGGATGCCTGCAGAAGGAAAGCTAGAAGCGGGTGATCGAATTTTTAAAGTTGACGGAAAGGCGTTTGAGTCTTCTGAGCAATTTATCCAATATGTTTCAGGGAAAAGTGTGGGAGATGAAGTAACTTTTGAGGTCGACAGGAATGAAGATACTACGGAAGTAAAAATCCCCTTAGAGATATTGGAGGAAACTGGAAAGGTGGGGGTTGGGATATCGCTTGTTGATGACAAGGAAATCGTCGTTGATCCGGCGGTAACAATTAATACCGAGGATATTGGCGGACCTTCAGCAGGTTTCATGTTTTCTTTGGAAATCTATAATCAATTAACAGAAGAGGATTTAACGAGAGGATATCCAATAGCAGGTACGGGTACGATTGATTTGAATGGTAATATAGGGCCAATAGGCGGAATTGAACAAAAAATTATCGCTGCAGACAAAGCGGGTGCTGAAATCTTTTTTGCACCGAATGAAAAAGGTGCTTCCGACTCCAACTATAGGGCAGCTGTAAAAACAGCAAAAGAAATAAAAACAAAAATGAAAATTATTCCTGTGGATACATTTGATGAGGCAATATCATATCTGAAGAAGTTAAAAGCAAAATAGCGGCATGATGTTCCGCTATTTTGCAACTATGATTGGCGGCTGCTTGAATTCGGTTTCAAGCAGTTTTTTTTGACTGTACCCTGATGCACCCATAGCGTAAATTCTAGACGCATTAATATCCAGTAAAAGCTGGCTGTTCTTAGCGGCAGACACTTTGGAGATCATTGGAAGAGAAAAATCAGTTTTATATTTATTTAAATATTCTCGCCCAGTTGTTGTCATTCCTAGCAGCCGAAGGTAAGTGGCTTTGTTTTCAGTCATAAACATTTCTTGTTTAGTTGTATTCGTAAGGATGTGAACACAGGTTCGCTGCAGTCTTGTCCATGTATACCGTTTAGTTTTAAGCTTTTCCATAAATTGCTGGAAGTTCTCAGATTCCAAGGCGGAGGAAAGAATTCGATTCTCTAGCCCTTCTTCAACCTCGTAGATGGTTTTTAGCTGTTCAGGGGTCATTTGGATAAGCCGAAACTTTAAATAGGGCCAATAAAGCTCCCAATCATGAAACAGTCCATATTGCTCCTTATATTCGAGGAGTCCTCTATAAGTTGTTTCAGGGACGTATTGGCGGACTGATTCGAGTGTTCCATCCTCTGTGAAAAGAGCTTTCCTGATGCTTGTAGCACTTGCAATTGTTTCAGATGCAAAGTGTGGATCATGGTAATTCGCATTTTTTCTGGTAACAGTGAAAATCTTTACGGATGCATTCAGTGCATGCGCTGCTTTTATGTATTGGTAGCCTAAGATATTATTAGGTTTGGACAAATCAATTAAATCATCAGCAGGAGCGAGTGTATGATAAGCTAATGATGTCGCTTTCGGGTAGCTGTTTCCTTTTTCTAAAAAGTATTTTACTTGCTGCTGGTATGTATCATTATGCTGATTCAAAAATATTTCTGTTTTATAAAAGCTATCGATACTGCCTGATTCGCTGCCAAAACAAAGAGAGTAGCACCCTGCAGCATCAAGAATTGAAACAGCACCACGAGCAAATGTATTCGCCTGCTGGGTTGCAAATACATAAGGAAGTTCAAATACTATATCTACGCCAGCTTTCAATGCCATTTCTGTCCTTTTCCATTTTGAAACGATTGCTGGCTCTCCTCGCTGAAGAAAGTTTCCGCTCATTACAGCGATAACAACATCAGCATTTGCATATTTTTTTGCCTCTTCAATGTGAAAGGCATGTCCATTATGAAAAGGATTATATTCCACAATTACACCAACAGCATTCATATTAATTTCTCCCTTCCATTTCGTTTAAAAGTGGGAAATCATGAGAAAACTAAGCAAATAAGCTAAAAATAGGTTATAATTAGCTGATAATGCTCACATTATACTGTAAAGAAAAAAATTACTCTATAAAGTTCCTCGAAATACTGATATCAATGGTTTGTGTCGTCTTGTTTTTGGGATTTGACCACAAGTTGACCACGTGACAGTATTTGATCCATTTTATCTGTTGCATCTACTTGACGTTCATCAAAAACATCGGTATATATATTTAGAGTAATAGATACATCTGAATGACCTAGTCGCTGGGAAACGACTTTTGGACTCACACCTTCGTCTATTAAGATGGAAGTGTGGGTTCTTCTTATATCATGGAAACGAATATACGGTAATTCTAATTCTGTACAAATTGTTTTCATCATATAACGTAAAATATAAGGATCAACAAGTTTTCCTTTTTTAGTTCGAAAAACTAAATCTTCTGAAGTGTTTTTACTGAATTTTTTATGCTCTTCAAATTCATAGATTAGATTATCACTCATTGGAATGTGTCGATCTGATGATTCCGTTTTAACGGGTCCTATTATATAATCACCTTCAACCATTGTTAGAGTATGCTGAACATGTATCATTTTAGCATCAAAATCAATATCACTCCAATGTAACCCTAACACTTCACCAATTCGCATCCCGGTGTTAAAAGCTAAGAAGTAAGCTAAGTAATATACAGAACGAACCTTTGCAACCTGTAAAAATTCAATTGCTTGATCAGCAGTCCAACTTTTCATCTTATTCTTATTCATTTTAGGTTTGTCCACATTCTCAACAGGATTTTTATATATTAATTCTAATGTAACTGCCTTTTTGAAGACTGAACCAATGATAGTACCTACATAAGATATATAGCGTTTCGATAAACCCTCTTTTTTTAGCTTCTGATAAAAGTTATGAATGTGCATAGGTTTTATATCTTTAATGTCTAAACGTTCAAATTCAGGCATGATACGAGCGTTTAAAGCGCGTTTATAAGAATACATGGTGCTTTCTCTTACATTTCCTTGCTTTTCTTCTAACCATAACTCTGAGAGTTGCTTGAAGGAAAACTTCCCACTAAGGTCAAGGGTGCCTTTTTCATATTCAGCCATTGCTAAAATCATAGCTCTCTCAGCATCTTTTTCTTTTTCAAATCCACCTTTAGATAATTCTTTACGTTCATTAGTTATTGGATCTCTAATATGGAAACGATATTGAAACGTTTTTCCGCGTTTTCGGATGCTTCCACGCATATAATTCATTCCTCTCAATTTAAAAGATTGGTTCTAAATTTACTCTATAATTCTCAATAAATGATTCATTACCAATTAGTTCTTGATAGATTTCTAGTTGAATATATTTATTGTGACTCATAACAAATATACAAGATTCCTCATAATTACCATCAAATGAACGTTGGATATATTCATTTGTTATTAATAAAGCGAATTTATAATTAATATTAAAATCAACTTGTAAGTATCTGTGGATTCTCCATTTTAAAGCTTCAATCGATACTCCAATTGTCTTTGATATTCTGACAAAGCTAAATCGCAAAGACAACATATGTTTTAATACTTCTATAGGGATTAATAACTCACTTGCAAATAAATTAGCTTGTCTTTCCATAATTCTTTCGTTATAGGAGTAAACTTCTTCCTTTAGTCCCTTCTCGAAAAATTGGCTTTGGATTTCTTTGTGTAAATAAAAATGCCCTAATTCATGGGCAATAGTAAATAGTTTTCTTGAAGGAATATGATTTTCATTAACAACAATTGAACTTCCAAGTTCATCAATGAACAAAAAACCGCAGAAGCTATCCACGCGGAAAGATTTTGAATCCAACTCAATTCCATTGTGTTTTAATAGTAATTCCACGGTTTCTAATGAATTATATCTTTGAAGATGCTTTTTCCAAGACCAAGGTTTAACACTTTCATATAACATTGCTGCTGTATGAATAATTTTATTTTCCCCTTTTGATGAAAGCATAAAATTTCCCCCGAATAATCCTAGTTGTTGTCTTTTTTCTCTTTCAAGATTCTTCTTCTCCTCATCTCGAAATAGTCACTTAGGTCTTCTTGTAGTAATAATTGTTCATCTTCAGTTAGTCCAGATGTATCAGCTCTCAGCCAAGCTTGTACAGATCTAGGGATTGGAGATTTTTCTTCTGCTTTTGGTGGTGTAGGATCATCAGTGTTTCCCATTAAATAATCTATCGAAACATTAAAAACAGATGATAATTTCAATATCATCTCTTGATCCGGGTCACTTCTTTCATTTTCATAATGTGAATATCTGGCTCTTGAAATGTCCAGTAATTCTGCTATTTCCTCTTGAGTTCTTTTTCCTCTCAATTCTTTAAGTCTTTTACCTAACATAACCCTTTTTCTCCTCACTGATAATATATGTATTATTATAGATACATTTTGTAACACATAAAATAAAATATAAAAATTGTATCAAAATATGTATTGACGATAAATATATTATCAGATATACTTCAATTAACGATATAAAATGTATCAATTGAAAGGTTGGTGATACAATGTGTAGACCTATTAGTGCTTATCGTCATGCAGCAAAATTAACACAAAGAAATGTTGCTGAACTTTTGGATTTATCAGAAGTGTACGTAAGAAAAATTGAAAAGGGGCACTCAAACCCTGGCAGGGAAACGATGATCAAGTTCTCAAAATTATTTAATGAGAAGCCAGAAAAACTGTTTCCGGACCTTTTTTGTATACATGATGATAAGAAATGTATCTAATGTATAAATTTTATATCTAAATGTAGTATTCGACAAATGATTTAAAAATCCTTTATCAAATAATAGAAATGAGGTTAGTTCATGGGAGAATTACCATTAGTTTTAAAAGCAAAGGATATTTCACAATATCTAAATGTCTCAATTCGTTTTGCTTATGAAATTATGGAACACAACGACTTCCCAACAATTCGTATTGGAAGATCAAAGCGTGTAATGAAGCAGGATTTCTTGAATTGGATTGAAAAGAAAAAGGTTTCTTAAATTTAAGGAGGGATAAAAATGCAAAAAGAAAAATTAATGCAGTTCATATCAGATTGCATCGATAAAAACATGGGAATTTCAATTGTTCGCACATCAACAAATACAACTGAGGAAGAAGCAAAAGAGTTCGCGATGCGGTTAAGTGAGATTGTTGAAGCACCTCTTAAAATCACTCAAGGTGATAAACATGAGTGGTTCAGTGTGGATGGAAAAAAAATTTCCGGAAGTTTCTTTCACGAAAACTCTGATAAAGGTAGTTCTCACTTCTTGGAGGAAGATGTTGATCTCTCAGGAAGTGCTGAAATTGCCTAAGAACAAAATTTGGGACTATATCAATGATCAATATGATGATGTAGGGGTCATCCCAAGTTTGGATGATATCTTCATGACATTCAGGATTCAGTTTGAAAACTGGTGGTCAATAGATTTGATTGAGGAAGTTAGAGAAGGTTTTATGTCCGCACATTGTTTAAGCGGAATCATTATAAAGGAGTGAAGTAGAGTGACAAGTTTAGAAGCAGTTTTACATCAAATTGAGGAAGAAGAAGTGTTGGAACTTCAAAATGTTTTTACTGTAGTGGATCTCGATACAGCTGCAGAAGCACAGCGACGCATTGCATGGTTTGAAGAAAAGAAAAGGGAAGTTGATGCAATCATTGAAAAGCAAATCGCTCCTTTCCTAGAAAAGATTGAAAAAATCAAAATGTGGGGCGAGCAAGCTAAAGTCGAGCATGAAGAAAAGCTTGTTCATTACACAAATTTACTAGAGCAGTACATGAGAAATGAAGTATCTAAACAACTGGAACTTGGAAAGAAGCCAAGGAAAACCTTATCTCTTCCTTACGGAAAAATTAGCTTAAAGAAGCAACAACCTGAATTCCAAAAGAATGAAGAAGAATTACTGGAATATGCCAAGGTTACAGGGTTTGTGAAAGTGAAAGAAAGTACTGATTGGGCATCATTGAAGAAGAATTGTGTGGTTTCTGATGGGAAGCTTTATGACACAACAACAGGTGAAGAGGTACCAGGTGTAGTTGTCATTGAACGTGATGAAAAATTCACAGTGGAATTGAATGATTAAAGGGAGCTGCCGCAAACAGACTCCCTCCTAAAACAATTGATAGTGGTAGTTTATCACAAAAGGAGCTGATTGGGAAATGAGTCAATTAAAAAGCATTTATTCAAAAATAGGCGATGTGATGTCTAAGGTAAGTCGTGTTCCTAAAAATGGCTACAATTCATTTCATAAATATAATTATGCAACTGAAAGTGACTTAACTGAATCAATCAGACCAATTCTTCAAGAATCAGGGTTAGCGTTTTTTTCAAATGTCTTGGAACAAGATCGTGAAGGTGAATTTACAAAAGTTAAAATGGAATTCACATTAGCTGATATTGAAACTGGAGAGGTACTTACTTCAACTTATTGGGGAGAAGGTCAGGATAAAGGCGATAAAGGGCTTTACAAAGCTTATACCGGAGCAACTAAGTACTTCTTAATGAAAACATTCCTTATACCTACTGGTGATGATCCAGAAGCTGATAGCACAGTCGATGAACGGAATAGTCAAAAAACAAAAAATAACAAAGGTCAAAAAACACAGCCGCAAATGGCTAGTGATGCTCAACTGAATTTAATTAACAAGTTATTAGTCGATGTTGCGAACACTACTGGAAGCACGAAAGAAAAAGCATACAAATCACTTAAAAACCAAATGAAAAAAGAAATGGAATGGTATACGCAAGAAGAAGCCGGCGAAGCCATTGTGATATTAAATAAAGTCCTTAAAAAAGGTGCATAGGGAGGAAACACCATGGAATGGACTGTTGATGCTATCGAACAACACTTCCAAAAGCAACAACAATTATTCGGCAATTTAGCTGATGAAGAATCCTTTAATATGATCTTTAGTTTAATTGAGAGATACCGCAGACTGGATCAGGAATCTGAAAAATTAGCAGCCTTAAATCGGCATTACTTTTTCAAGTTTTACAATGGTGATCTTAACAAGATGAAAGCTGATTGTGCTTATCTAATAGATTGAGGTGGAAACACCTCTTCCTTTTTAAAATCATAGCGAAATTTGGCTAACGAAAAGTGGAATAGGAGGGGTTAGGTTGGAGCCGTTAAGAGAGCGATTTTGCGGTCAATTAGTCAACGGAGATACATACACCTTAGATTCCTTAAAGAGCCAGTACAAAGCTTCTGAACCAGTTATAAATAAGCAATTACACATGGTAAAAGAAAAAGGGAAGCAAGTGGAAGTTTCAGATGATGAAATATTCTTTTTCTTAAACCACAATCACAAAGTTTGGCCATTTATATTCTGGATGTTAATTGCATTAATATCAACGTTAATGATGTTTGGGGTTATTCAAAACTAAATAAGGAGTGAGGACGATTGAAAACCGTTCAGCCAATACGTGACATTGCAATGATTGCGGCAATGAAAGATGTTCTGATGAAGCAACATTATCGCAACTATTTCTTGTTTGTATTAGGCATTAACACTGGACTACGCATTAGTGATCTACTCGCATTAAGAGTGGGGGATGTAAGGGGTAAAAGCCATATCGTCATTACTGAGCAGAAAACAGGGAAGTTAAAACGGTTTAAGATCAATAACGAACTCCAGCAACATATCAGCAAGTTTACGATTGATAAGAACAAAGCAGCATATCTTTTCCAGTCAAGAAGGAGCCAGGATCGCATACACAGGGTTCAGGCATGGAAGATTCTCAATGCTGCAGCTCAAGAGGTTGGATTGAGCGAGATTGGTACTCACACCCTTAGAAAGACATTTGGATATCACTTTTATCAAAAGTACAAGGATGTCGCGGTCTTACAACAGATATTTAATCATTCCAGTCCGGCTGTAACTATGAGGTATATCGGGATTAACCAGGACATCATGGACGAAAAGGTTGACGGATTTACATTATGAGGAGGAGTCAAAATGAAATTTTTTAAATTCATCAAATGCAATGAGTGTGGAATGGAATACCAAATACAATGGGAAGATGAAAATTTTCAAGAGCCTTGTAAATGTGCGAGTTGTGGAGCAGATGAACCAGAAATAATACACTCAGGAGTTTTAGTATAAAGATTTTGTATTATGTTTACTAAATGAAAAAAAGCCCTTCAATGAAGAGCCTTATCTTGTCTTATCAAGTAAATCAATAAT
>NZ_LMBX01000040.1 GCF_001439605.1 Cytobacillus praedii | reverse complement strand
ATTGTTCTATTTCTATTTTAAAACAAAAAAGACTGTAGGCAAACTCGATTTTCATCGAGTTTGTCTACAGTCTGAGTAGACCGTAATATACGGTCTACTTAAGTACTTCCTCAATAAATAACTGACGATTTTTTTCCAAATGGATAATCTCATCCGTATTGCAAATTTTCACAAGCGGTCTAGTCGGAGACTTTTCTTCTATGAATAAAATTTCTGCTACTCGATCATCTGATAGTTTTACACGGCTCCCGATTGAAAAGGTCATTATTCCTGATCCAATGGCCTGCATTGCAGTTATATCATATTTACCAAACATATCTTGAAGCATCATTTCTAACACTCTAAACGGCGATTGTTTCCGTCTGTATAAACGGCTGCATGTCATAGCATGGAACGTATCAGCAACACCAATAATTTTAGCAAAAATATTAATTTTATTATTTTTCTCTCCTAGAGGATACCCGCTGCCATCTAATCTTTCATGATGCTGCAGGATGCCAATTTTTGTACTTTCCCTTAAAAGAGAGATATTTTGCACCATTTTATACGAATAAGTCGTATGCTTTTTCATTTCATCAAATTCCTGTTTGGTTAATGCAGCTGTCTTATTTAATATAGCGGGTTTAATTTTTGCCATTCCAGCGTCAGATAAACATCCTCCAATAGCAAGCTGAACAAGTTCACCTTTATTCATTTTTAGTTTTTTTCCTATAAACGCACTTATTAACCCAACGGCAACCGCATGTTGAAATAAATACTCATCCTGTGTTGATAGATGGTGTAAGGTGAATAGTTCAGATGGAGTTATATCTGACTTTTCTACGAGTGGAATCATGATATTTCTAATTTTAGAAATATCAATAGGAAGACCCGCTTGCCAATTTTTAAATTCTTTCTTATAATCCCGGACACCAATTAAAAACGCATCTTCTAATCTCGCATCTGATAGAGATGGGACACCTTTTTGCTCATTTCCGTCATCATCCAGAATTTCCTTCGGAAGAAATGGAGAGCCATTAACCATCAATTTGTCTACATCAACTTCTCTAATTAAAAAGGCCTTTAATATTTCTATTAATTCATTCGTAATAATCGTCTTTTTACTAATGATTGGGCGATTAGTCAGACTATATATATCTTCTGTTAAAATACACCCTTCTTGAAGTTCAATTATATTTACTCGCATTTCTTTACACCTCAAATGTCATGAGTCCTTAATACTATTCTACTCCATTTTAATAAAAAAGAGGAACACTAAATTGTGTCCCTCTTTCTTATTATTACTCCTGCTCATTATCGCCATCATCTTCAAGGTGTGGATCAGCACTTTCAAACGGTCTTGTTAATTCTTCTTCCGACTTATCCTCATCTTTTTCAACCTTCGTAACAGTAGCAACAAATTCATTCTGACTTTCATCTAAACGGATCAATCTTACCCCTTGGGTATTACGACCCATTGTTGAAATATCACTTACTGCCATACGAATAAGGACTCCGCCAGTTGTAATTAACATTAAGTCTTCTTCTCCAGTTACAGCCCGCATGGATACAAGATTGCCGTTTTTCTCGGTTATATTACACGTCTTGATTCCTTTTCCGCCTCTTCCTTGAACTCGATATTCTTCAGAAGGTGTACGTTTGCCATAACCATTTTTCGTCACAATTAATATTTGAGACTTTTCTTCTAAAACTTCCATTCCTACAACTTCATCATCGCCATTTAAACTAATTCCCTTCACACCTGTGGCTGTACGCCCCATTGAACGAACATCCGTTTCTGGGAATCGAATAAGCAATCCATTGCTTGTTCCAATAATAATTTCTTTATTGCCATCTGTTAAGCGAACAGAAATTAATTCATCGTCTTCTCTTAAATTTAAGGCTATTAATCCATTATTTCTAATATGAGCGAACGAGCTTAAAGGGGAACGCTTGGAAATCCCCATTTTTGTTGTAAAGAATAAGAACCAGTCATCAACAAATTCTTCCACTGGGATGATCGCATTCACCCATTCATCCTTCTCAATTCCAAGAAGATTTATGATCGGTATCCCTTTAGCTGTTCTGCTGAATTCAGGAATCTCATACCCTTTTGAACGATAAACCTTTCCCTTATTGGTAAAGAAAAGTATCGTATCATGGGTGCAAGTAGTAATTAAATGCTCGACAAAATCGTCTTCATTTGTTCCCATTCCCTGAATTCCGCGGCCTCCGCGCTTTTGAGAACGATAAGTCGATACAGGCAGCCGCTTAATATACCCTTTATGAGTCAAAGTAATAGCAATATTCTCACGCGGAATAAGGTCTTCATCTTCAATTTGCTCAATTCCGCCCGAAACAATTTCCGTGCGGCGCTCATCATTAAATCGTTCCTTAATTTCACTTAATTCTTCACGGATAATATCTAAAAGTTTTTCTTCATCCGCTAAAATAGCTTTAAGCTCACCAATTAGTTTGACTAGGTTGGCATACTCTTCTTCAATTTTTTCACGTTCTAATCCTGTCAGACGCTGAAGACGCATATCAAGAATAGCCTGTGCTTGCTTTTCGGATAGATTAAACTTTGTCATTAATCCTTCACGCGCGATATCTGTTGTTTGAGAGCTGCGGATTAATGCAATGACTTCATCTAAATGATCTAGTGCTGTACGCAAACCTTCTAGAATGTGAGCACGAGCTTCTGCTTTTCTTAACTCAAACTCTGTTCTGCGGCGAATAACAACCTTTTGATGATTTAAGTAATAAACTAAACATTGCTTTAAGTTTAAAACCTTAGGTTCCCCATCAACCAAAGCAAGTAAATTTATACCAAAACTTGTTTGCAAAGCTGTCTGCTTATATAAATTATTCAATAAAACGTTAGCATTTGCATCTTTACGAACCTCAATAACAATTCTCATACCCTCGCGATCTGATTCATCTCGAAGGTCAGTAATGCCATCAATTTTTTTATCCCTGACAAGCTCAGCAATTCTTTCTATCAATTTCGCCTTGTTCACCTGATAAGGAATTTCATTGACAATAATTACTTCCTTGCCACTTGGCTTTTGTTCAATTTCTACCTTTGCTCTTAAAGTAATAGAGCCTCGTCCAGTTTCATAAGCTTTACGAATCCCGCTGCGTCCTAAAATAAGACCAGCAGTTGGAAAGTCTGGCCCTGGAATAATATCCATTAACTCTTGAATAGTCATTTCAGGGTCCCTACTTATTGCTAAGACACCATCAATTACTTCTCCAAGCTGATGTGGTGGAATATTTGTTGCCATACCTACCGCAATTCCTGACGTACCATTAACTAATAAATTAGGAAAACGTGCAGGAAGAACAACTGGCTCTTTTTCTTCCCCATCATAGTTATCTTGATAATCAATTGTATCTTTATTAATATCCCGCAGAAGCTCCATTGAAATTTTTGACATCCGGGCTTCTGTATAACGCATTGCTGCTGCAGAGTCCCCATCAATAGAACCAAAGTTTCCATGTCCATCTACGAGCATATAACGATAGTTAAAATCCTGTGCCATCCGGACCATTGTTTCATATACCGCTGAATCGCCATGAGGATGGTATTTACCGATAACATCCCCAACGATACGAGCTGACTTTTTGTACGGCTTATCCGAGTGCATACCAAGGTCATGCATGGCATATAGAATACGACGGTGAACAGGCTTTAAACCGTCTCGAACATCTGGTAATGCACGAGATACAATAACACTCATCGCATAATCAAGAAATGACTCACGCATTTCTGTGCTTATATTTCTTTCTTTTACCTGAGACTTTGGAGTTTCGGCCATTTAAAGAACCTCCCTTATAAGTGAAACTTCCAGCATGTATACATGCTTATCATTAGGCGACTCGCCTTCGCTTTTCTATTGTCTAGCTGCGGCTTCTAGCTCCTCGAGGTCATAAGCCAATCTAGCTAGAAGGTTAAAGAACAACCTTCCAGCTAGCTCATCTTATGCTTGTCGGAGCTGGGCAGTCGCCTTCGCTTTTCTATGTAAAACCAGGATAGAATAATCCTATGTCTATCCTGGCATCCTATTATATATCTAGATTTTTTACATATAGTGCATTTTCTTCTATAAAATTACGTCGTGGTTCAACTTTATCGCCCATTAATATTTCAAAGGTCTCATCAGCTTCAATTGCATCTTCCAGATTCACTTGCAATAACGTTCTAGTTTCAGGATTCATTGTTGTCTCCCAAAGCTGCCCAGGATTCATTTCACCCAGTCCTTTATACCGCTGTACATTTGGCTTTGGCTGACTTGGCAATCTACTCATGATTTCCTCTAGCTGACGATCATTGTATGCATATTCAATTTTCTTCCCTTGCTGCACCTTATATAACGGCGGCTGAGCAATGTAAATATATCCAGCTTCGATAATTTGTCTTAAATATCGGTAAAAGAAGGTTAATAATAAAGTTCGGATATGGGCACCATCGACATCCGCATCAGTCATAATGATAATTTTATGATATCTCGCTTTAGAAATATCGAAATCTTCACCAATACCGGTTCCTGCAGCTGTAATCATCGCTCTTACTTCATTATTTGAAAGAATACGATCCAATCTTGCTTTTTCCACGTTTAGGATTTTCCCTCTTAACGGGAGGATTGCTTGGAAGTGACGATCTCGCCCCTGCTTCGCTGAACCGCCAGCTGAATCACCCTCAACGATATAAAGTTCAGATATAGAAGCATCTTTAGAAGAGCAATCTGCCAATTTCCCAGGCAAGCTTGATACTTCAAGCGCACTCTTTCTTCTCGTTAATTCACGTGCCTTTTTCGCTGCAAGTCTTGCACGTGCTGCCATAAGGCCCTTTTCCACAATTTTTCTGGCAACTGATGGATTTTCTAATAGAAACTTTTCAAGTGTTTCTGAAAAAATAGTATCTGTAATTGCTCTAACTTCAGAATTTCCAAGCTTAGTTTTTGTTTGTCCTTCAAATTGTGGGTCAGGATGCTTTATAGAGACAATTGCAGTTAATCCTTCACGTACATCTTCTCCAGAAAGATTCGCATCATTTTCTTTAAATATCCCATTTTTTCTAGCGTAGTCATTAATAACTCGGGTTAACGCCGTTTTAAACCCTACTTCATGCGTTCCGCCTTCATACGTGTTGATGTTATTAGCAAAGGAATGGATATTTCCAGTGAAACCGTCATTATACTGCATGGAAACCTCAACATTTATACCGTCACGATCCCCTTCAATATAAATCGGCTCTTCATGTATAACATCCTTCGTACGATTCAAATGTTCAACGTATGACTTAATTCCACCTTCATACATATATTCATTTTTCTTATTTTCTTCACGCTTATCTTCAATCGTAATCTTTAATCCACGATTTAAGAAAGCGAGCTCACGAATACGATTAGCAAGTGTGTCATAATCATATTCAGTTGTTTCCGTGAAGATTTCACTATCTGGTGTAAAGTGAGTAATTGTCCCAGTATGATCTGTTTCACCAATTACTTTAAGATCCGCACAAGGAACTCCTCGTTCAAACTTTATATAATGAATCTTGCCATCACGGTGGACATACACTTCCAGTTCCGTGGATAGCGCGTTAACTACTGATGCACCAACGCCATGTAAACCACCTGAAACTTTGTATCCGCCGCCGCCAAATTTCCCTCCAGCATGCAGAACGGTCATAATAACTTCAACAGCTGGGCGACCCATTTTTTCATGAATACCTACAGGAATCCCACGGCCATTATCCGTTACGGTTATACTATTATCCTTTTCGATGCACACATTAATTTCTGAACAATATCCGGCTAATGCTTCGTCAATACTATTATCAACAATCTCCCATACAAGGTGATGAAGACCTTTAGCACTTGTAGAACCAATATACATTCCAGGACGCTTCCTTACTGCTTCAAGACCTTCTAACACCTGTATCTGATTCGCATCATAGGACTGTTCCTGTGCAGCCTTTTGCTCTATTGACACATCGATCACCTACACTTTCATTATGCATAACTTACAAATCAATCATCTATATAAAAGCTGACGTTTAATGTCAGGTTATTTTTATTACTAGCTTCTCATTATTTAGTAATCGTGGGTAACTGAATATTGCGTGCGTTTTTTCAATGTTCCTGAAGCCAGTGGGGAAAAATAGACTTTCTTTGAAGTGATAACTACTGATTTAAAAGACCCTTTAGCAAGGTTTACAACAGAGTCATTCTGGCATTCTAAAAACTCTTCTATATACTTAGAAGAGTTAACACTTTCTTTATCTAAAATCGCAATGATATCCCTTGAACGAACTAAAATATCTTCTCCGACATGGATATACAAACACTCACCTCATTGAATCTTAGTTATACCGCCAGCTTTAACATTAAATGCAGCTGCCTCTTTTAATGTTTGGTGATCAATTCCATCGACACTCGTTGTTGTTACAAAGGTTTGTACTTTCCCTTGTATTGTATTTAATAAATGGGATTGACGGTAGTCATCCAATTCAGAAAGAACGTCGTCAAGAAGAAGAATCGGATACTCACCAATTTCTGAATGAATGAGTTCAATCTCTGCCAGCTTAACAGATAAAGCGGTTGTCCTTTGCTGCCCCTGTGACCCAAATGTTTGAACATCCCGGCCATTCACATAAAAAAGAAGATCATCCCGATGTGGTCCAAATAAAGTAGTTCCGCGTTCTATCTCTCTATTTTTCATTTTAGCAAATTTTTCCTCATATACATTTATCATTTTCGACAATTCTTGCTGTTCTGATACATCTGCTGACGGCTTGTACTCTATTTTCAGCGTTTCAAGTCCTCTAGATATGCCCTCATGAATGGGCAGCGCCCATTTTTCAAGCATCCTCAAAAATTCAAAACGCTTAGATACAATCTTCACAGCTATCTGAATAAACTGCTCTGTCAAAATTTCAAGCATCGTATGATCGGATTGTTTCTTTATTTGCATCTGTTTTAAATAGTGATTACGCTGTTGTAATGTTTTTTGGTATTGGCTGATATCATGTAAATAAACGGGGGACACTTGGCCAATTTCCATATCAATAAAACGGCGTCTTACTTGCGGACTGCCTTTTACAAGATGAAGGTCTTCGGGAGCAAACATGACAACGTTCATATTTCCAACATACTGACTTAACTTTTTCTGTTCAATATGGTTGCATTTAGCCTTTTTCCCCTTTTTGGAAATGATCAATTGCATTGGCAATGAACCATAGTTTTTTTGTATCCGTCCTTCTATTTTAGCATATTCTTGATCCCAGCGTATAAGATCTTTATCATTTGATGTTCGATGAGACTTTGCCATGGCTAATACATAGATGGATTCCATCACATTTGTTTTCCCTTGCGCATTCTCGCCTAATATCACATTCACTTTATTTTCGAAGTGTACCTCTAACTCTTCATAATTACGATAATTTTTCAAAAGTAATTGCTCTATATGCATAGACGCTACATCCTTTTAGCTATTTAAAGCTTCAGTCAATTGCTTTTTGCTTAATGTTGAAATTTTTTCGAGGAATAAATTGTTAAATAATCTCAAAGGAACCATAATCAGGTATCTCGATTTTATCTCCTTTACGAAGCTTTCTTCCTCTTCTTTGATCCTGCTCTCCATTAACGAAAACATCATATTCACTTAAAAACCACTTCGCCATTCCACCTGTTTGGATTACATCCGCAGCCTTCAGGAATTGCCCTAAGGCAATATATTCAGTACTAATTTTTATTTTCGTCATCATTTCACTCTTTCTGCATCTAAAAATAGCTTCTAATACTTTATTCTACTAAATAACTGATTAATATTCAAAGGTAACATAATTAAAATAAAAAGCTACCCGCAAACGCACGAGCAGCTTTTAATTATATTTTAATATGTTCGAACTGGCAGAATTAATTGAAGTATCGAATCATCATTGATTGGCCGTATGACAAAAGGTCTCATCGCCCCTGTAAAACTTATCGTAATTTCTGATCCTTCTAGTGTTTTTAATGCATCCATCATAAATTTAGCACTGAAAGAAATTTTTAATTCCTCCCCTTCAATAGATTGGCTTTGAAGTTCTTCAACTACATTACCAATTTCAGGAGTGTTCGAAGAAATTTCAATGATTCCATCTTGAATAGTTGTAAATTTAACAACATTATTTCTTCCTTCTCTAGCAAGCAGGGAAGCACGGTCAATAGCATGTAAGAACTCCTTTGTATTGACGACGATATTTGTTTTGCTTTCATTCGGAATTAATTTTGAAGTATCGGGATAATTGCCCTCTAATAATCTTGAGAAAAATAAGAGATTCTTTGCTTTAAATAAAACTTGGTTTTCCGTAATAACAATATCAATTAAATCATTGTTGTCATCTAGGATTTTACTTAACTCTCCTAAGCTTTTCCCTGGAATTACTACATTATAGCTTTCATCCGCTTCTGTCTCAATTTTTGCTTTTCGCAATGCTAGTCGATGGCTATCTGTTGCAACACAGGTTAATTCACCATTTCCAACCTTCCAGTTTACACCTGTCAAGATGGGGCGTGTTTCTGAGGTGGACACTGAGAATACGGTTTGTCTAATCATAGCTTTTAATAAATCTGTTGGGATTTTAAAGATATTTTCTTCTTTAATTTGCGGCAAATGTGGATATTCATCAGCATCCAAGCCGTTTAGCTTAAATTCAGACTTTCCTGAACGAATAACAGTTTGCAATTGATTTTCAACATGAATCTCAACTGTATCTGTAGGCAACTTTTTTACAATCTCACTAAAGAATTTTGCTTGTAGAACAATTGCTCCTGGTTGTTTAATTTCTGCAATTTCGTTTCCATCTTCTTCTTTTGGGATAAAAGATTCAATTGAAATATCTGAATCACTGCCAGTTAATGTCACTCCTTCTGTAGTCGCAACAATTTTGATCCCTGTTAAAATAGGGATTGTTGTTCTGCTTGTGACAGCTTTCATAACATCTTGAACACTTTGAACTAAACGATCCCGTTGGATTATGAATCTCATTATTTTTAATCCTCCGATATAATTTTTTTTATGGTGTATAGGTATATATTTTCTTTTAAAAAAATAATAGAAGTACTAGTAGGTCTTGTTGATATGTGGATAACTCAGTTTATCGAATGGAAACACAGCCTATCCACATGTGGACAGACTGTGTGTAAGCGGAATAGAGTTATTCACATTATACTTTTAGAATTTCATGAATTTCACGCAGTTGCTTCTGAAATTGAGTATCTGTTTGAACAAGCTTAGAAATTTTCTCATGGGCATGTATTACAGTCGTATGATCTCTTCCTCCAAATTCTTCACCAATTTTAGGCAGTGAAAAATCCGTTAATTCTCTTGATAGATACATAGCAATTTGCCGAGGGAAAGCAACTGATTTCGTTCTTTTCTTTGCCTTAAAGTCCTCAAGCTTCACATTATAATGCTCCCCTACAACTCGTTGAATATCGAGAATGGTAATTACCTTCGGCTTGGAGCTTGGAATGATATCTTTCAGTGCTTCTGCGGCTAGATCAGCATTGATATCTTTATTTATTAAAGAGGAGTAAGCCACTACTCTTATAAGTGCTCCTTCTAATTCACGGATATTAGAATCAATTTGATTAGCGATATACAGCATTACTTCATTGGGAATATCCAGTCCTTCAGCTTTAGCCTTTTTGCGAAGAATAGCAATTCTTGTTTCAAGATCTGGAGGTGTAATATCAGTAATTAGACCCCACTCAAATCGGGAACGAAGGCGGTCTTCAAGTGTTGGTATTTCCTTTGGAGGCCGATCACTAGAAATGACAATTTGTTTGCTTTCTTCGTGCAATGTATTAAAAGTATGGAAAAATTCCTCTTGTGTAGATTCTTTTCCAGCTAAAAATTGAATATCATCAATTAATAGAACATCAACCTTACGATACTTATTACGGAAATCAATCGCTTTATTATCACGAATGGAGTTAATAAATTCGTTGGTAAATTTTTCCGATGATAAATAAACAACCTTAGCAGACGGATTATGATCTAAAACATAGTGTCCGATTGCGTGCATTAGATGTGTCTTCCCTAGCCCTACACCACCGTAGATAAATAAAGGGTTATAAGCTTTTGCCGGTGCTTCAGCTACAGCAAGAGAAGCAGCATGTGCAAATCTGTTACCTGAACCAATAACAAAAGTATCAAATGTATTCTTTTGATTAAGCATAATAGAAGGTATTTCGGGCTGATCTTCTTCCTTTTTCCCTCTTTTTGGGGGATTAGGAAAATCCATATCATTTTCTGTTTGATTTTGCGGGATAATAAACTTTACTCCTAATTCTTCTCCAGTTATTTCATAGACAATTTCTGAGATCAGTTTGGAGTAACGCTCTTCAAGCCAATCACGGGCAAAATCATTTGGAACAGTAATGACTAAAGTATCGCCTTGAAGGGCGTGAGCTTTAGTTGATTTTAACCAAGTTTCATAACTTGGTTTGCTTATTTTCTTCTCGATCTTAGCAAGAGCATTATTCCAAAGATCCGATATATTCTCCAACCAATGTCCCTCCTTTTGCCTTTTTTAAAGCCGCTAAATTTTGCATTAAAAATATAGGTTATACAAGCTGTACAACCTATATTTAGTGGTTTATGGGTCCTTCTTCATCCTTGTATAGTCTATTAAATGAAAATCAATCGAAATTAAATTGTGGAAAAATATATAATAAGGAAGAAAAGTAGGGTTTCGACAATATCCACTACTTGTGGACAATGTTTTACAAACCATTTGAATAAACTGTCCACAACATATCCACAATCTGTGGATAAAGGAGTTATTCACAATAATTGTTAAGAGTGAAAACACAATTATGATAACAGATAATACTAGGAGGTGCAACGGTTTTTCAGATATTATCCACAAGCATAACATATTGGGTATAAAAATTGTCCACATGGGAGGATTATGTTAAAAAGCTGTCAATATGTGTTGTGGATAATGAAAAATATGTCGAAAAATTATCCACAAGGCAGTGCAGCTATATTCTCTTGAAGAAATTTACTTTATTAAAATATAAATTTAAGAGTGACAGAAAGGAGAAAAAAGGGTAAACTCTCCTAGTAGAACTTTTCAAATTTCAAACAAAGATTTTCAACTTCTTTAATCAGGAGTTGACAAATTTCTAGTAGCATCTTTATAATAGTTAAGACTGTCTTTAGCAGCTATTCCTCAGGGAGGTGTCATATAATGAAAAGAACTTACCAACCAAGTAAGCGTAAAAGAAGCAAAGTTCATGGATTCCGTAGTCGTATGAGTACGCCTAGCGGACGTAACGTACTTGCTCGTCGTCGTAGTAAAGGAAGAAAAGTATTATCTGCTTAGACCACTGAAACGTCAGTGGTCTTTTTTTCCATAATCATAGAAATTTGTATTGGATAAAAGGTGGTGTAAATGACGGTGAAAAAAGAGTATCGTGTAAAAAAAAATAAAGAGTTTCAAGAGGCCTTTAAGAAAGGAAAGTCATTTGCAAATCGCCAATTTATTGTCTATTCGTTAAAAAAGCCAGGGCAGGAACATTTTCGAATTGGTCTTTCAGTTAGTAAAAAAATAGGAAATGCGGTCATGAGAAATCAGATAAAAAGATATATCCGCCAGGCCTTTCACGAATTAGATAATGAAATACATAGCCAATTTGATTATATTATTATCGCTAGAAAACCTGTCGCTGATATGGGATTAGAAGACATAAAAAAAAGTCTGATCCATGTATTAAAGCTTTCCAGGGTATTAAAAAAACAAAAATCTGGCAATAATGTACAACAGAATTTTCGACCAAATAAAATAACTGATGAGCTTTAATGGCTGGTAATTTTAAAGACATGAGTTAGTAAAAATGTTAAAATATATACAAGTCTGTGTTTTATGCATGGAAAAAAATAAAATATAATTATTTTCTAAGCAGTTAGGAGGAAAAAACGTTTGAAAAAAAGATTATTTCTGGTAATCGGCTTAATTTTCGTTATCGCTTTATTGTCGGGGTGTACGGAGATTAAACAGCCAATTACTTCAGAGAGTGAAGGCTTTTGGAATGAGTACATAGTGTATCCGCTTTCACTGTTTATCATTAAAGTAGCAGAATTTGCAGGTGGCAGCTTTGGATTATCCATTATCCTAGTTACAATCATCATTCGCTTATTCTTGCTGCCGCTCATGATTAAACAGACGAAAAGCTCAAAAGCAATGCAGGCCATTCAACCGGAAATGCAAAAACTGAAAGAAAAATACAGCTCGAAAGATCAAAAGACACAGCAAAAGCTGCAGCAGGAAACAATGGCATTATTCCAGCAGCATGGTGTTAATCCGCTAGCAGGATGTTTTCCATTAATAATCCAAATGCCGATCTTAATTGGCTTTTATCATGCAATTACTCGTACGCGGGAAATTGCCGACCATAATTTCCTATGGTTTGATCTAGGTGCCCCTGATCCAATTTATTTATTGCCATTAATTGCAGGTGCAACAACTTTTATTCAGCAGAAGATGATGATGGCTGGAACAGCGAACCAAAATCCGCAAATGGCAATGATGCTTTGGCTAATGCCGATTATGATTATTGTTTTTGCTATTAACTTCCCAGCTGCTCTTTCATTATACTGGGTTGTAGGAAATATCTTTATGATTGTTCAAACGTATTTTATTAAAGGACCGGAGCTTAAGAATGCGAAGGCAGCCGGTAATGCAGGAGGAGCAAAAAAGTGAAACAAGTAACTGCTACGGGGACTACAGTCGAGGAAGCAGTAAAGTCAGCACTCGCTCAATTACAAACGACACAAGAGCGCGTAGAAATTACGATTGTTGATGAAGGAAAAAAGGGTATTTTTGGTATTTTTGGCGCAAGGCCAGCAATTGTGAAAGCTGTTTTGAAACAAGATCCAATTGAGGAAGCAAAGAAGTTCTTGTTGGATACTAGTGAAAAAATGGGTGCTCCAATTGCGATAGAAGTTGTGGGCGAAGGGCGCAATATCCAATTTATCTTGACCGGAGAGAAAATTGCACTTTTAATTGGAAAAAGGGGACAAACATTAAACTCGTTACAATATTTAACACAACTTGTCATCAATCGTTACTCAGATCAATATATAAATGTTTTGCTTGATGCAGAAGATTATCGAAAGAGACGTAATGATACCCTTACTCAATTAGCGGAACGCTTAGCACAAAAGGCGTTAAGAACAGGGCAAAATGTCGCATTAGAACCGATGCCTTCATACGAACGAAAAGTAATTCATGCAGCTCTAGCAGAAAATAAGCGAGTGAAAACATTTTCAAGCGGAAATGACCCGCATCGTCATCTTGTTATTTCACCATTAAAATAGAAAAGCTGCAGGGAATAGACAATGAAAAATGCAGCTTGACTCCCAATCAATCGATTGGGAGTTTTTTTATGTTTATTTTTATGTATGAATATCGCTGGAAAATGAATTATCAAATGGTTTTATTGTTATTCACATGTGGATAAGTTAAAATAAAGCATAATAAAATTTATGTATGTGGATAAAAAGAATATAGAATTTAATAGTCAAGACTTGTGGATAATTGGCAGATAAGAAGTACGCTCTTCTTTTCTTAAAAATAAGCATGTGCTATTCTATTTATTTGGGATAAACGGATTTTAGTAAGGCAGTAAGTGAGGTGGATTATTAAATGGAATTTGATACAATTGCGGCTATTTCTACACCAATGGGTGAAGGAGCCATTGCCATTGTACGATTAAGTGGAGATCAGGCAATTGCTATTGCAGATAAATTATTCAAGGGAATAGGCGGAAAAAGGTTAAAAACAGTCTCCTCTCATACGATCCATTATGGTCAAATTATTGATCCAAAAACGGAACAAGTAGCGGAAGAAGTAATGGTATCCGTGATGAAGGGTCCAAAAACCTTTACGAAAGAGGATGTAGTTGAAATAAATTGCCATGGAGGCTTAGTTTCTGTTAACCGGGTGCTCCAGCTGCTGTTAACGAATGGAGCAAGACTTGCTGAGCCTGGGGAATTTACAAAACGGGCATTTTTAAACGGGCGGATTGATTTATCTCAAGCTGAAGCGGTTATGGATTTAATTCGTGCTAAAACGGATCGTGCGATGAATTTGGCTTTAGGTCAAATGGAAGGGCGATTGTCTAAGCTCATTCGAAAGCTTCGTCAAGAAATATTAGAAACACTTGCTCATGTAGAAGTGAACATTGACTATCCTGAATATGATGATGTGGAGGAAATGTCACATCGAATGCTGTTAGAAAAGGGGTCCTATGTAAAGGAGGAGATTGAGAAGCTGCTCCGTACTTCCCAGCAGGGGAAAATTTTGAGGGAAGGCCTTTCTACAGTTATCGTTGGCCGTCCTAATGTAGGGAAGTCCTCATTGCTAAACAGTCTTGTGCATGAAAATAAGGCAATTGTTACGGATATTCCTGGTACAACAAGAGATGTCATTGAGGAGTATGTCAATGTACGTGGGGTTCCGCTGCGATTATTAGACACTGCAGGGATTCGTGAAACAGAGGATATTGTAGAACGAATAGGTGTGGAAAGATCAAGGCAAGTATTAAAAGAAGCAGATCTAATTTTACTCGTTCTTAATTATTCAGATGAATGTACAAAAGAAGACGAAAACTTATTCAAAGCAGTGGAAGGCATGGATGTTATCGTCATTGTTAATAAAACAGACTTGCCTCAAGTGATAGACATGGATCAAGTCCATAAACTTTCAAAAAATCACAAGCTTGTTGCTACTTCTTTATTAGAAGATAGAGGCGTAGATGAATTAGAGGAAGCGATCGCTTCATTATTTTTTGAAGGCTCCATTGAAGCGGGGGATTTAACTTATGTTTCCAATACCCGGCATATTGCATTGTTAAATCAAGCTTTACATTCGATTGAAGAAGCGATACAGGCAGTTGAAATGGGGACACCTATTGATATTGTCCAAATCGATTTAACAAGAACATGGGAATTACTTGGTGAAATTATAGGAGATAGTGTCCATGAGAGTCTTATCGACCAGCTGTTTTCACAATTTTGTTTAGGTAAATAAAAGTCCATTTCTAAAAGATCGTTATTGTAATAATAGATTTATGTTTTATGTTTGGAAAAAGCTAGTTAATTGGAGTGGAAGGTGTGAGACTCCAGCAGAAATAGTGGGACAGGTGAGAACTACAGGCATAAAAGTGCCGGGGAGGGGCTTGCCGCCCACCCCGCGGAAAGCGAGCAGCCTGGAGAATAAATCAACCTCTACCTTATGTGTGAATTAGCTACAATATTTAGGAAAATAGATAAAGTAAAAGAAGTAAAAAGGAGGCAGCATCATGCCATATGAAGCAGGAAATTATGATGTCATCGTTGTCGGCGCAGGTCATGCAGGCTGTGAAGCTGGCCTTGCATCAGCACGTCTTGGTGCAAAGACGTTAGTTGTAACAATTAATTTAGATATGATTGCCTTTATGCCATGTAATCCATCAGTTGGCGGACCGGCTAAAGGAATTGTTGTACGGGAAATTGACGCGTTAGGCGGCGAAATGGGAAAGGTAATCGACAAAACCCATATCCAAATGCGAATGCTGAATACAGGAAAAGGACCAGCTGTCCGTGCTTTAAGGGCACAAGCTGATAAATTCATGTATCAGCATGAAATGAAGAAAATTCTTGAAGAAGAAAAGAACTTGACACTTATTCAAGGGATGGTTGAAAGATTAATTGTTGAAGATGGTGTTTGCAAAGGTGTGGTAACTCAAACTGGAGCAGTATACACGTCTAAAACAGTTATTATTACAACAGGAACTTTCCTAAGAGGAGAAATTATTTTAGGGGAATTGAAATATTCAAGCGGTCCGAACAATCAACAGCCGTCTATTAAGCTTTCTGAACATCTTCAGGAGCTGGGCTTTGATTTAGTCCGGTTTAAAACTGGAACACCACCTCGAGTAAACAGTCATACGATTGATTATAGCAAAACGGAAATTCAGCCTGGGGATGAAACACCGAGAGCTTTTTCATACGAGACAACAAAGTATATTACGGATCAGCTACCTTGCTGGTTAACGTATACGAGTGAAGAAACACATCAAATTATCAACAGTAATCTTCATCGATCACCAATGTACTCTGGAATGATTCAAGGAAAAGGACCGCGTTATTGTCCATCCATTGAAGATAAGGTTGTACGCTTCAATGATAAGCCTCGTCATCAGATTTTCCTGGAGCCTGAAGGAAGAAACACACAGGAAGTATATGTTCAAGGTCTGTCTACGAGCTTGCCTGAGGAAGTTCAGCATCGGCTAATTAGGAGTGTGCCTGGATTAGAAAATGCACAAATGATGCGTGCTGGTTATGCTATTGAATATGATGCAATTGTGCCAACACAGTTATGGCCAACACTGGAAACAAAGCAAGTCAAAAATTTATTTACAGCCGGTCAAATCAATGGCACGTCAGGTTATGAAGAAGCAGCAGGGCAAGGTCTGATGGCTGGAATTAATGCGGGTTTAAAAGCACTTGGAAAAGAAGAGCTTATTTTAAGCCGCTCAGATGCTTATATTGGAGTGATGATTGATGACCTCATCACAAAGGGGACATCTGAACCATACCGCTTGCTTACTTCACGTGCAGAATACCGTTTATTGCTGCGCCATGATAATGCTGACTTACGCTTAACAGAGCTTGGCCATTCAATCGGGCTTATTAAAGAAGAACGTTACCAAAAATTCTTAGCAAAAAAGGAATCGATTGAAGGGGAAATTAAAAGACTACAAAAAACAATCATTAAGCCAACTGCTGAAGTTCAAGAATTAATTCATAGTCTAGGTGGAAGTGAGTTAAAGGATGGGATCCGGGCTTCTGATCTTTTAAAACGCCCTGAAATGACCTATGAGCACATTCAAAGGCTTGTTCCTAGTGAAGAGCTGCTAGATCCTGACGTAGAAGAGCAAGCAGAAATTCAAATAAAATATGAGGGATATATTGAAAAATCCCTTCAGCAAGTTGAACGTTTGAAAAAGATGGAAGACAAGAAAATCCCCGAGAATATCGATTATGATGCCATTAACGGACTTGCTACAGAAGCGAAGCATAATTTAAAAGAAGTTCAGCCACTATCCATTGCACAAGCTTCAAGAATTTCTGGTGTAAATCCAGCAGATATTTCAATTTTATTGATTTATATCGAGCAGGGAAGAATTGCAAGAGTATCAAACGAATAAAGTGAGTCATTTGGAAAGGGAATAGGCGATGAATTTAGACCAATTTATAGAAATGCTGAGTGCGAAGGGGATTTTGCTTTCGCCTCAGCAGATTCAGCAATATGAAACGTATTATTCTACGCTTGTGGAATGGAACGAAAAAATGAACTTGACGGCCATAACGGACAAGCATGAGGTTTATTTAAAGCATTTTTACGATTCGATTTCGGCTGCTTTTTATTTTGATTTTAGGCAGCCAATACATATTTGTGATGTTGGTGCGGGGGCAGGATTTCCAAGCTTGCCAATTAAAATTGCCTTTCCTGAACTGCAGGTTACCATTGTTGATTCATTAAATAAGCGAATCGGATTTTTAGAGCATCTTTCAAATCAATTGGGCTTAAAGAATGTCCAATTTATCCATGACCGTGCAGAAACTTTTGGCCAAAAAAAGGAGCATCGCGAAACTTATGATGTAGTTACTGCACGTGCTGTGGCGCGGCTATCCGTCCTTAGTGAGCTATGCTTGCCGCTTGTGAAAGTCGGCGGGACTTTTGTAGCTATGAAGGGAGCAAGTGCAAAAGAGGAATTAGAAGCTGGGAAAAAGGCGATTGCTGTCTTAGGCGGCAAGCTTGAGCAATCTTATTCTTTTACACTCCCTCAAGAAGAAAGCGAACGGAATATTTTAATTATCAAAAAGGAAAAATCTACTCCGAAAAAGTACCCAAGAAAGCCAGGTACACCAAATAAGACACCAATTGAATAATGTTACGTTTTTCAAAGAAATATGGCATAATGAAGGGGCTAATGCAATCGTTCTCTGTAAAAGAAGGAATAGTAGTTCATAAATATAAAAAGAATAGAAATGTTCACAATTTCATTTAAAAAAAAGGTTAATATGGATATTCGAAAAGGACTTGTCATTTTTATAGAGAATATGTAATAGGGAGTTTCGTAAAGGTGGTGCAGGGTGATGAAGCATTCTTTCTCACGCTTTTTTGGCCTAGGCGAAAAGGGAGAACAAGTAGAAGCGGAAAAGATCGAAGAACAAGTGGATATAGAGAGGATTGGGGAATTTGAAGAGGTAAAGAAAATTCCCATTGACCTTATTGTCCCTAACCGTTTTCAGCCAAGAACGGTATTTGATGATGATCGAATTGAGGAACTGTCACGAACCATTCATACTCATGGCATTATTCAGCCGATTGTTGTAAGAGAATTTGAAAATGGCCAGTTTGAAATTATTGCTGGTGAACGCAGATGGCGAGCAATGAAGAAGCTTGGCTGGGATGAGGTACCAGCCATTGTTAAAAATTTAAATGATACAGAAACAGCTTCTGTTGCATTAATTGAGAATCTTCAAAGGGAAGAATTGTCCCCGATTGAAGAAGCAGTAGCGTACGGAAAGCTTCTAGAATTGCATAATCTAACGCAAGAGGCATTAGCACAGCGTTTAGGCAAAGGGCAGTCTACGGTCGCTAACAAACTTAGATTATTAAAGCTCCCTCAACCAGTCCAGGATGCTTTATTAAGCAAAGCAATTACAGAACGTCATGCACGTTCTTTGATCCCATTAAAAAATCCTGAAAAACAAGTAAAATTGCTTGAAGAAATAATCGAGAAAAATCTAAATGTCAAGCAGACAGAGGATCGTGTCGTCAGGCTTCTTGAACAAAATAATTCAAAGCCTAAGCCAAAAAGAAAGGCATTTAGCAAGGATATGAGGATTGCGGTCAATACGATTCGCCAATCGCTGTCAATGGTATCAGATAGTGGAATTAATCTGGATTCCAAAGAAGAGGAATTTGATGAGTTTTATCAAATCACTATAAAAATCCCTAAAAAGAAATAGCTTTTATAAAATTATTTTATGCATAAGTATATGGCCTGTGGCGTATGCGTTTAGAACTTTGATCGTTCTTTTGGATCACTTTCTAATAACGCGTGCACCACAGGCTTTTACACATCTGCATTTTTCCTTCCCCATATTTTTAACAAAAAGAATATTCTCTATCCTTTTTCATGTTAAAATAGATTACGTGATTGCCATATTTCGATAATGTCAGTTTATCCATTTTCAAACGTTGAAATTATTCACATATATGCTTCAAAATCCTTAATTAGAAGATGAAGGCAGGTGATATCGTGGGCAAAGTCATTGCAATTGCGAATCAAAAAGGCGGAGTTGGCAAAACGACTACTTCAGTAAATCTTGGTGCATGTTTGGCATACATAGGCAAGAAGGTATTGGTGGTTGATATTGATCCGCAAGGAAATGCAACGAGCGGTGTTGGGATTGAAAAGGCAGATGTTGAACAATGTATTTATGATGTTCTAGTAGATGATGTAGAAGCATCTAAAGTAATTATGGCAACTTCTGTGGAAAACCTCTATGCGATTCCAGCGACCATTCAGTTAGCGGGTGCAGAAATCGAATTAGTGCCGACGATCTCCAGAGAAGTGAGATTAAAGAGGGCATTGGAAGAGATTAAGGAAGATTATGATTATATTATCATTGACTGTCCTCCTTCATTAGGTTTACTAACCCTAAACTCATTGACTGCTTCAGATGCAGTCATTATCCCGGTACAGTGCGAATATTACGCATTAGAAGGATTAAGCCAGCTATTAAATACTGTCCGCCTCGTTCAAAAACACTTAAATCATGAATTAAAAATTGAGGGTGTTTTGTTAACCATGCTTGATGCACGGACAAATTTAGGGTTACAAGTCATTGAAGAAGTGAAAAAGTATTTTCAAGATAAAGTATATAATACGATTATTCCTAGGAATATTCGTCTAAGTGAAGCACCAAGCCATGGTGAGCCAATTATTACGTATGATCCTAAATCCCGTGGAGCAGAAGTATATATCGATTTGGCAAAGGAAGTGGTTTCGAATGGCTAAAGGCTTAGGAAAAGGACTTAATGCCTTTTTTACAAACATGGAGACCGTGAAGGAAGAATCGGTTCAAGAAGTTCGAACGAAAGAGCTGCGGCCCAATCCTTATCAGCCTCGGAAAGTATTTGACAAGGAAGCAATTGAAGAGCTAAAGCAATCCATTATTGAACATGGCATTCTTCAGCCGATCATTGTTCGCAAAAGCATTAAAGGATATGAAATTGTTGTTGGTGAAAGACGTTTCCGAGCGGCAAAGGAAGCGAAGCTTGAAACGGTTCCTGTGGTTGTAAGGGAATTAAATGAGCAGCAAATGATGGAGCTTGCTGTGTTAGAGAACTTACAGCGTGAGGATTTATCGCCGATTGAAGAAGGAGCGGCCTATCAGCTATTAATGGAAAAGCTCAAGCTGACACAGGAAGAGCTGGCTAAGCGCCTTGGAAAAAGCAGACCGCATATTGCCAACCATATTCGATTGTTATCTCTCCCTCCAAAAATCCAGGCACTTATTTCTGAAGGGGAAATTTCCATGGGGCATGGCCGGGCACTATTAGGCTTAAGAAACAAGGATAAGCTCCAGGCGGTTGTTGAAAAAACAATGAAGGATCACTTAAATGTCAGACAGCTCGAACAGCTTATTCAACAGCTGAATGATGTTCCACGTGAAACAAAGAAGCCAGTCCAACAAAAGGATGTTTTTATTAAAGAACGTGAGTCCTCCTTACGCGACCGATTTGGAACGACTGTTACCATTAAACAATCAAAGAATAAGGGGAAAATTGAAATAGAATTTTTTTCTAAAGATGATCTAGACCGAATTATAGAATTATTAGAGAAAAAGTAATTCTTTCAAACCATCATAGAGATGGTTTTTTTCTTTACGATTTTTTCTTAAAAAAAGGATAAAAATAAAAAAAGGTTGTAAAGAGTGAGTAATACATGTTAGTGTATTTTAAAAATATTCGATTTTCGAAATAAACTGAATAAGGTGAAGAAGATGTTTCTACTAGGTACGCTTGTCAACGGATTATTGATTATTGTTGGAACAATAATAGGAAAACGGCTCAATCGAATTCCTGAGAATATGAAGGGAACCGTCATGTATGCGATTGGGCTAGCTGTTATGGTTCTTGGTCTGCAAATGGGATTGAAAGGTGAAAATTTTTTAATAGTAATCCTGAGTCTCGTTTTTGGTGCGGTAATTGGCGAATACTTTGCCTTAGAGGATAAATTGAACGCGCTCGGAAATTGGCTTGAAAAAAAGCTTGGTTCGAGTGATCAGGGCAGCATATCACAGGGATTTGTAACTGCTACCTTAATATTTGTGATCGGTGCCATGGCTATAATTGGTGCATTAGATAGCGGAATTAGGGGAGACCATGATGTCCTATATACGAAGTCAATTATTGATGGATTTACCGCTTTAATATTAGCAACTACATTAGGGATTGGGGTTCTTTTCTCTGCGTTCCCTGTGGTTATTTATCAAGGATTGATTGCCCTCTTTGCTATGCAGATTGATCGATTTGTGCCAACTGAGCTAATGAATAGCTTTATTACGGAAATGACAGCTACAGGGGGAGTCATGATATTTGCTATAGGGCTGAATCTGGCTGGGATAACAAAAATTCGTGTAGCAAATTTACTCCCGGCTATTCTTGTAACGGGCATAATTGTAACGATCATTTACTTATATCGTTTGTACGTTTAGCAAATAGTGGAGAGGAATCTAGCTTTTTAGTAAAAAAATAGCGCCTATCAGCATACAAACTTCAGGACTCCTCCCTAGGAAAAGGAAACGTTGGTTCGTATACTTGCACCGTGTTTCCTTTATCGAAAGGATGAGTCCCTCTAGTTTGTACGGAGATGTACAAGGGGCTTATACTTTTCCAATCCTGCCTTGAATGTCCTGTTCTCTGTCTGATTCCCATTTAAATGCAGATATAATAGGATTGGACTCATACGTGAGGCTTGCTTTATAAAGTCCGTTTGCAATCGTTTTAGCCATATTTAATACAAGATGAAGTCTTGTATTTTGCAAAACGAAAAACTCCATAAATCCACTTACATTGACAATCCCTGTTATATGAATATCTCCTACTTCTGGGAGCTCTTTATTTACACCCGCTCCAGGTTTTACAGGTCCTTCTCCAGCTTGAATGACTCCAACACTTTTTAAACGCCCTAAACAAGCATCAATTCCAATAATGAATGGGTTGAAATGAATCTTTTTAATCTCGTCTAATTTTTCGGCGAGATTGACTGCATGGACAGGATTTTCCAGAGTGCCGTATACAAAAAAGGAGGATAGATTTTTTTCCTCAAGCAAAGTGCCGACAAGTGGTCCCAATGAATCACCGGTTGAGCGATCTGTCCCGATGCAAACAATGACAACTGGGCGGCTAGTTATTCTAGCTGGCAATAGCTGTTTAATTGCCTTAGCTAGATCCCCCGCCGCATTTGTCTCATCATATGGAATTCTCGCTGCACCGTCCTTTTTATCAAACAGATTATTTCGTAAATTCACTGGTTCCACCCCTTTATATTAAATCAGCTAACTAAGAGTTCTAACGGTTATCCAGCTAAAGCTACCCTCGAGGTCACTAGCCAATCCTCACTAAAAAGGTAAAGAACACTTTCTGTGAGGATTGTCTGGTGCTTCCGCTTTTAAATTTAGTAGTAACAGTATACGGAAGAATTTAGTAATGTATACGTATCGATTGAATGAAAAGTGGAATCCAGGTGAAAAGACCTGTGATTTTTATGAATTAACAATTAATAGAATGTAGTCTTTGATAATTTTGTCCATTTAAGCTTAAATAAAGTAAAAGAAAACTACGTGTGGGAGGGGTAGCAGTGGAACAAAAGGAATTCAATTTAAATGATGTAGTTGAAATGAAAAAGGCACATCCATGCGGAACGAATCGCTGGAAAGTTATTCGGATGGGGGCAGATATTCGCATCAAGTGTGAGGGGTGTGCACATAGTGTGTTAATTCCCCGCAGGGAATTTGCTCGTAAAATGAAAAAAATCCTTGTGAAAGGCGAGGAATAACGTCCATTATGCATGGTTTTGGTGAGTGCTTGTCTTTTCCCCCTTATATCTCTATAATTGTGAAGGGTATTACCTGAAATGAAACTATATAATTTTTAATAGATATTTTTTAATAGAGGAGTGGCAATAATGGCTTTAACAGCTGGGATTGTAGGATTGCCGAATGTTGGGAAGTCTACATTATTTAATGCAATTACCCAGGCGGGGGCAGAATCTGCAAACTATCCGTTCTGTACAATTGATCCGAATGTTGGAATCGTGGAAGTGCCGGATTACCGCTTAAACAAATTAACAGAGCTTGTTCAACCTAAGAAGACAGTTCCTACAGCATTTGAATTCACGGATATCGCTGGAATTGTAAAAGGGGCAAGTAAAGGTGAAGGATTAGGAAATAAATTTTTGTCTCATATTCGAGAAGTGGATGCTATATGTCAAGTTGTCCGCTGCTTTGCAGATGATAATATTACACATGTATCTGGGAAAGTAAATCCGATTGATGATATAGAAATTATTAATTTGGAGTTAATCTTAGCTGACTTAGAAACAGTAGATAAGCGCATCGCTCGGGTAGGGAAAATGGCGAAGCAAAAAGATAAAGAATCTATGTTTGAAATGGAGATTCTTGAAAAACTAAAAGAAGCGTTCGAAGCAGATAAGCCTGCACGTACGGTTGAATTTACAGAAGAGCAAATGAAGGTGGCAAAAGGGCTTCACTTGCTAACGATTAAGCCTGTTCTTTATGTAGCAAACGTTGGTGAAGACGATGTAGCTGATCCATCCTCCAACGAATATGTACAGCAAGTGAAAGAATTTGCTGAAAAAGACAATGCAGAGGTCATTGTTATTTGCGCAAAGATTGAGTCAGAAATTGCTGAGCTTGAAGGAGAAGAAAAAGAAATGTTTCTTCAAGAGCTTGGAATTGAAGAATCCGGTCTTGATCAGTTAATTCGAGCAGCCTATAGCCTGCTTGGCTTAGCTACTTACTTTACCGCTGGTGTACAGGAGGTTCGTGCCTGGACGTTCCGTCAAGGAATGAAGGCCCCTCAATGTGCAGGTGTAATCCATTCAGATTTTGAGAAGGGATTTATTCGTGCGGAGACTGTTTCATATGACGACTTATTAACTGCTGGCAGTATGACGGCAGCTAAAGAAGCTGGAAAAGTACGTCTAGAAGGAAAAGAATATATCGTTAAAGATGGCGATGTCATGCATTTCCGTTTCAATGTCTAATAACGAATAAGCTTTAAAACACTGCAGATTTTAACTGCAGTGTTTTTTGTTTCTTAGATCTTAGTCTTTCCTTATTAGTTCTTAAGAATAGAGGACTTGCATTGCAAATGTTGAATTTATATGCTATACTTTCATCTTGTGAGTAATGAATAATTGCTCCTTGCCCGGATGTCGGGCCGTTTAGACCAAAAGGAGGTGAAAGTGATGAGAAAGTACGAAATCATGTACATCATCCGCCCAAACATTGAAGATGAGGCTAAAAAAGCTCTTATCGAGCGTTTTAACACAATCTTAACTGATAACGGTGCGGAATTGACTGATTCTAAAGAGTGGGGTAAGCGTCGTTTAGCTTATGAAATCAATGATTTCCGCGATGGCTACTACCAATTAATGCATGTGAATGCTGAAGCGAAAGCAGTAGACGAATTCACACGTTTAGCTAAGATCAACGAAGACATTATCCGTCATATCGTTGTTAAAGACGAAAAATAATAGATTGCTTTACCAAGATGTTCCATGTGGGACAATGGTTGGAAGGAGTTGATTCTAATGATGAACCGTGTTGTTCTTGTCGGACGTTTGACAAAGGATCCAGAATTGCGGTATACCCCAAATGGAGTGCCGGTTGCAACTTTTACTCTTGCAGTAAATCGTACGTTTACGAATCAGCAAGGTGAACGAGAAGCGGACTTTATTAACTGTGTGATTTGGAGAAAGCCAGCAGAGAACGTAGCAAACTTTTTGAAAAAGGGAAGTCTTGCAGGTGTAGATGGGCGAATTCAAACGCGTAGTTATGAAGGCCAAGACGGAAAGCGCGTATATGTGACTGAAGTTCAGGCTGAAAGTGTTCAATTCTTAGAACCGCGCAATAGTAATAAAGGCGAAGGCGCTGGCTATGGCTCTCCTAGGGAACAGGATTTCCCATTTGGGAACAACAATCAGAATCAACAACCGCAGTACAACCGAGATAATCAGGGATATACACGTGTAGACAAAGATCCATTTGCCAATGACGGCCAAATTGATATTTCAGATGATGATCTACCGTTCTAACAGACCGATTATTTTATAACACAATAAAAAAGGAGGGAAATAACCATGGCTATGGGAGGACGTAGAGGAGGACGTGCAAAACGTCGTAAAGTTTGCTTTTTCACTGCAAACGGAATCACTCACATCGATTATAAAGATGTGGATCTTCTAAAAAAATTCATTTCAGAACGCGGTAAAATTTTACCACGTCGTGTAACTGGTACGAACGCTAAATACCAACGTAAGTTAACAACTGCTATTAAGCGTGCACGTACTATGGCATTACTGCCATATGTTTCAGGTGAATAATTTTTAAAAAGACATCGAGTGAATCGATGTCTTTTTTTTGTGTCTAAAATTCACAAGATTGGTAATTATTTTATTATGAATTTTACTACAAAAGTATTAAATATATGTTGTATTATGTCGAAATAATGACTGATTAGTTATATTGGATGGAATAAGGGGAGAAGAAAATAGGGGAAAAGCAATAGAGCGATAGGGAAATTATCTAACTGAAATTGTATAAACGATAGCTTAAATTAAAGTAAAAAAGGGGGAGAAATCTTGTTGAAATCTATAAAAGGCAAGCTTATTTTACTGATTTCTGTATTATTTATTGCTGTTCTTACAGCAGTTGGTTTTTTTGTCTATCAGCAAACAGATCATGAAGTTGAAAAAGATGTAGTTGGCCAAACAAAGAGTATTGTTGCGGAAATGAATAATTCACTTCGTCTGTTTCTTGAAAAACATTCAACAAATATGCAGTTTTTATCGGAATCAGGACGTGTAATTGATTATGTTAAGACACATGGCGATGAAAAGGTAAATGTTGAACTAGAAAAGGACTTTACCAATTTCCTCGATAAGAACAATGATGTTACTTCTATTTATGTAGCAAGTGCGAACAAAGACTTAAGCATCGCTCCAAAGGCAGACTTAGGGGCGGATTTCGATCCAACTTCCCGCGATTGGTATAAAAAGGCTGCAGCAAACCCTGATCAGGTAGTTTGGAGTGAACCATATGAAGATGCAGCTACAAAGGAATATGTTGTGACAGCATCATATGCAGTGCAAGAAGGATCTAAAGTAGTTGGTGTCATTGGTCTGGATATAAAGCTTACAGATGTAACAGATATGATTAGTTCAGTCCGTATAGGATACAATGGGTACCCATTTGTCTTTTCTCAACAGGGAACAGCAATCGTTCACCCAACAGAAAGAACCAACAATTTGATGGATCTTTCATTTATTAAAGAAATGTATGAACATCCAAAAGGTGATGGCGTCATCAGTTATGTGTATGAAGGTGCAGATAAAAAGTTAGTTTTTGATACTGTTCCTGGAACAGAGTGGAAGGTGGGCGCAGCCTATACTGATAAGGATTTGATGGTGACTGCTTTAAAGATTAGAAATAGTATTGTTCTTATTTCCGTTATTGGCATTATTATTGCTATAGCCATTACGTATTTTGTTGCTGTTGGTTTGACAAAACCTCTTGGATTACTTAAGAAGGCATTTAATCAAGTATCGAACGGTAATTTGATGGTGAAAGTAAATGAAACATCCAAGGATGAAATTGGCGAATTAAGCGGCCATTTTAACACCATGGTGGAAAATATGAAATCCATTCTGACCGCAGTGAATTTATCTGTCAATAATGTAAAAGAATCAGCGGAAAGTTTAAGTGCTGTTTCTGAAGAAACAAATGCTTCTAGTGAGGAAATGGCGGCCGCTATTAACGAAATTGCTAAAGGCGCTACGCAATCTGCAGCAGAAGCAGAAACAGCAAATCAATTATCTAATCAATTAAGCACTCAAATTAATGATATTAGTGGAAAAGCTACTGAGATGACTTCTCTAGCAGAAAAAGCTGATGACATCAATCAATCAGGGATCAGACAGATTGGTCATTTAAAAGGATCATTTACGACATCAAGAGAATACCTTGGCTCCATGGAAGAAGTAATCACTGACCTGGAGAATAAGATTGTAAAGATTGAAAAGGTAATGACCACTATTACAGAAATAAGCTCACAAACCAATTTATTAGCCTTAAATGCTAGTATTGAAGCTGCTCGTGCAGGTGAGCATGGGAAGGGCTTTGCAGTTGTAGCTGAAGAGGTAAGGAAACTTGCAGAGCAATCAGTTGTAGCCACAGATGAAGTGAAGCTAACCATTACTGATATTCAAAATGGCGCCCTCCAAGCTGTTGAATCGATGAATAAGACGAAGGAAACCTTTAATCAGCAATCAGAGGTGGTAAGTGAAACGGAGCAAAACTTCCAAAACATTTCAGGACTTGTTGAAGGCATGAGAAACTCAATCCTTTATATTAGCAATGAGATGATTCACCTCTCTGAAAGTAAAGAAGAAGTAGTAAGTGGCATTCATAGCATGGCTGCCATGGCTGAACAGGCAGCTGCATCCTGTGAGGAAGTTAGTGCCTCTACAGATGAACAGCTTCACGCGCTTCAGTCAGTTGCTGCATCAGCGGAACAATTAACGGAATTAAGTAATGAATTAAAAGAAGTAGTAGAAAAGTTTAAAATTAATTAAAAGGGAAAGGGATATCATAATTTTTGATATCCCTTTTCTATTAGAAAATAATTCCTTCAAAACTTGGCCGTTAAACCATTCTGTGATTACATTTGTTCTCCTGCGGAGTATCGTATAGTTGAATCTGACTATATTACTAGCTAAAATAGACTTTATGAGTGCCCATTAGGGGGTGGAAAATTGAAAAATGCACATAAGTTAACAGAAGGAGCACTTTGTTTAGCTGTTTTTGCTGTTTTGATTTTAATGACTATCTATATCCCGGTATTAGGGATTGTTACGAACTTATTTTTAGCGGTCCCGTTTATTTTATTTGCGGCAAAGAATACACGGATGAATTCCTTTGTTTTTCTCGTTGCTGCGATCATTCTATCTATCTTAGTAGGAACCATTCTTGCATTGCCCCTTACGCTTTCTTATGGAGCAGCGGGTCTTGTGATTGGATACTTTATCCAATTGGAAAAGAGTAGAATGTCTACTTTTGTTACTGCCACACTCGTCTTTTTAATTGCATTACTCGTACAATATGCTGCATCAGTTGTCTTTTTTAAGATGAATTTAATTGAAGAATTTATTCAGATGATGAAGGAATCGCTTGATCAATCAGTGGCTATTGTCGAAGCTTTAGGGCAGAATGTCGATGGGGCTGTCTTAGAACGTTTTGATGCATTTATTAAAATGATTGAAACATTAACACCAAGTTTATTCGTTATGACCTCGATAGCTGCTGTTCTATTGATCGAGTTAGTTTCTTTTCCAATTGTTAAAAGGCTTGGAGTGAACATGCAGCAGAGAATGCCTTTAAAAGAGCTTACTTTCCCAAAAAGCATCCTTTGGTACTATTTGGTCATCATGCTCGCTTCGTTTATATTAAAACCTGAAGAAGGAGATTATTGGTATTTAGCCTTGGTTAATCTTTCATTTATCCTTCAGCTTTGTATGGTCGTTCAAGGGATAGCATTTTTATTTTATATTTGTGATATGAAAGGCATACACAAAGCAGTTCCTATTATTGCAACAGTCTTCACATTCTTTCCCCCAATTCTCCTTCCTATTGTTAGGATATTAGGTATAATTGACTTAGGGTTTGAATTAAGGAAAAGGTTTGAAAGCAAAAATAGATAAATGAGTATTCAAAAAGAAACTCGTCTTTTTGATAGTCATCTAACACTACTGTTAGGGAGCTGAAAAGAATGCCATCTTATTTAGAAAAGCGGTCCATTCGCTATCCCATTTTTGGGTTGATGGGCATAACAGTGGTGCTTCTCGGAATATTAGCGTATTATAACTGGCTTTTGAGTATATTGGGATTTATTCTCTTCTTTCCTCCTTTTTATTATATTTTTAAAGTGAATGCAATGCAGAAGAAGGAAACAGAAGAATACATAACCACTCTGTCATACCGGGTAAAAAAAGTCGGTGAAGAGGCTCTGCTGGAAATGCCGATTGGGATCATGCTGATTAATGATGAATATTTCATTGAATGGACCAATCCTTTTTTAGCATCATGCTTTGATGAGGATACGTTAGTAGGAAGATCGCTTTATGATGTCGGAGATTTACTCATACCTTTAATTAAACAGGAAGTGGAAACGGAAATTATTACCCTTCATGATCGGAAGTTTCGTGTCATTCTAAAACTTGAAGAACGGCTATTATACTTTTTCGATGTGACAGAACAAACGGAAATTGAAAAAATGTATCAGGAAGAAAGAACGGTGCTATCTATTATCTTCCTGGATAATTACGATGATTTGACACAAGGGATGGATGATCAAACCAGAAGCAGCATGAACAATGTTGTGACTTCCATTTTGAATAAATGGGCAGTCGATAATGGGGTATTCTTAAAGAGAGTATCATCAGAAAGATTCATTGCTGTTTATAATGAACAAATACTCCAACAGCTTGAAAAAGGGAAATTTACTATTCTTGATGAGGTTAGGGAAACAACCTCGAAGCATAATATTCCTTTAACTTTAAGTATTGGTGTGGGAACAGGCGTATCTTCGCTTCCTGAACTTGGCGTTCTTGCCCAATCTAGTCTTGATCTAGCACTTGGAAGAGGCGGAGATCAAGTAGCCATTAAGCAGACGAATGGAAAAGTGAAATTTTTCGGAGGGAAAACAAATCCAGTCGAAAAAAGAACAAGGGTACGTGCCCGAGTCATTGCCCATGCATTGAAGGAATTAATTACTGAAAGTGATAAAGTTATTATCATGGGGCATAAGAATCCTGATATGGATGCCATTGGGGCAGCGATTGGTATTCACAAGATTGCTGAAATGAATAAGCGTGACGGGTATATTGTTGTGAATTTCCAGGAAATTGATACAGGCATCCAGCGTTTAATGGGAGAAATCCAAAAGAAGGAAGAGTTATTTGCGAAGTTTATCAGTCCTGCACAAGCCCTGGAAATAGCGACAGAGGATACGTTATTAGTAGTCGTTGACACACATAAACCGTCCATGGTAATCGAGGAAAAGCTCATTAATAGACTTGAGCATGTGGTTGTTATCGACCATCATCGCCGTGCCGAGGAGTTTATAAAAAACCCTTTGCTTGTTTATATGGAGCCATACGCTTCTTCAACTGCTGAGCTTGTAACAGAGCTGCTTGAATACCAGCCAAAGAATGGGAAAGTTGAAATGCTTGAAGCTACTGCGTTGTTAGCAGGGATTATTGTGGATACGAAGAGTTTTTCATTAAGGACAGGTTCACGGACCTTCGATGCAGCTTCTTATTTGCGCTCGCTTGGAGCAGATACTGTTCTAGTGCAGAAGTTTTTAAAAGAAGATGTAGAAACGTATATTAAGCGTTCGAAAATCATTGAGAATGTATACTTTTATCGAGAGGGAATTGCCATTGCAAAGGGGCAGCCGGATGAGGAGTATAGCCAAGTGCTGATCGCGCAGACAGCAGATACATTGTTAACGATGGATGGGGTTATCGCCTCATTTGTCATTTCAAAAAGGTCAGAATATACAGTGGGTGTAAGTGCGCGTTCACTAGGCGATGTAAATGTCCAAGTCATAATGGAAAATCTTGAAGGTGGAGGGCATTTGACTAATGCAGCTACCCAGCTTTCAGATGTTTCGTTAGATGAAGTAGAAGAACGTTTGCAAAATGTAATTGATGAATATATGGAAGGGAGAAAAAAGGCATGAAAGTAATATTTCTGAAAGACGTAAAAGGTAAAGGGAAAAAAGGAGAGGTAAAGAATGTTGCTGACGGGTATGCGCAAAACTTTCTAATTAAGCAGGGTTTAGCAGTAGAGGCAAATCAGGCAAATGTCAGCACATTAAATGCCCAAAAGAAAAAAGAGGAAAAACTTGCAGCAGAAGAGCTTGCAGATGCAAAGAAACTTAAGGAAGTAATGGATAAAATTACTTTAGAGTTCTCGACAAAAGCAGGTGAAGGCGGCCGTTTATTCGGCTCAATTACAAGCAAACAGATTGCGGAAGAACTTCAAAAGGCTCATAATTTAAAAGTTGATAAGCGAAAAATTGAGCTGCCTGATGCGATACGCACACTAGGCTATACAAAAGTGTCTGTCAAGCTTCATGCTGAAGTGACAGCTACTCTAAATGTTCATGTAAAAGAAGCAAACTAAATTTGGAAGTACCATTTCCGTATAAACATGATAAAATAGAAGAGTTGAAAAAATGTGATCGGTTTTTGCTGATCACATTTTTTCTAGGTGTTAGCTTGTATGACGGTATTTTATCAAAATGATAATTTTATAGATTAAGTTAATAGATTTTAACTTTTAGTGCCCTGGTCGAGGCGCTTTCGCATTTAGTTATATCCAGCTGCAGCGCCTAGCCCCTTGAGGTCATAAGCCAATCCGTCAAAAAGGTTAAAGATCAACCTTCCTGCTGGTTCGTCTTATGCTTGTCGGGGCTGGTCAAGGCGCTTTCGCATTTAGTTTAAGGAGGTTTTATAGATGAGTGATTTATATGCAGATCGTCTTCCGCCTCAAAACATGGAAGCGGAGCAGGCGGTTCTTGGTGCGATCTTCCTTGAACCATCTTCCCTCACATTAGCTTCTGAAATTCTAATTCCAGAGGATTTTTACCGTGCGGCTCATCAAAAGATCTTTAATGCCATGCTGAAGCTAAACGATCAAGGAAATGCGGTAGATCTAGTTACGGTGACAGAAGAATTGAGTGCAGCTCAGCTTCTCGAAGATACTGGCGGTGTCAGTTATTTAAGTGAGCTCGCCGGCTCGGTCCCAACTGCGGCAAACATCGAATATTATGCAAAAATTGTTGAAGAGAAATCTTTGCTCCGCCGCCTTATTCGAACAGCAACTAGCATTGCGCAGGACGGATATGCACGTGAGGATGAGGTTGAGGTCTTACTTGGAGAAGCCGAAAAAAATATTCTTGAGGTAGCTCAGAGAAAAAACGCAGGAGCTTTTCATAATATCAAGGATGTTCTCGTACGTACCTACGATAATATTGAAGTGATGCATAACCGAAAAGGGGACATCACTGGAATTCCAACAGGTTTTGCTGAGCTTGATAAAATGACAGCGGGCTTTCAGCGCAACGATTTAATCATTGTTGGTGCCCGTCCTTCAGTTGGTAAGACGGCCTTTGCTTTAAATATAGCCCAGAATGTTGCAACAAAGACAGAAGAGAATGTTGCGATATTCAGTCTCGAGATGGGTGCTGAACAGCTTGTGATGCGTATGCTTTGTGCAGAAGGAAATATTGATGCGCAAAGGCTTCGTACCGGTTCACTTACAGACGATGATTGGGGCAAACTGACGATGGCGATGGGAAGCTTGTCAAATGCGGGTATCTTCATTGATGATACACCAGGCGTCAGGATTACAGAGATTCGTTCAAAATGTCGCCGTTTAAAGCAAGAGCATGGTCTTGGGATGATCCTGATTGACTATTTGCAGTTGATTCTCGGCAGTGGGCGTTCAGGTGAAAACCGGCAGCAGGAGGTTTCAGAGATTTCTCGTTCTTTAAAAGCGTTAGCACGTGAACTGCAGATTCCTGTTATCGCTCTATCCCAGCTTTCCCGTGGAGTCGAGCAGCGTCAAGATAAGCGTCCGATGATGTCAGATATCCGTGAATCAGGAAGTATTGAGCAGGATGCGGATATTGTTGCATTCTTATATCGTGATGACTATTATGATAAGGAATCAGAGGATAAGAATATCATTGAAATTATTATTGCTAAACAGCGTAATGGTCCAGTCGGTACGGTACAATTAGCCTTTGTTAAAGAGTATAATAAATTCGTAAACTTAGAGAGGCGGTATGATGACTCATCGATGCCGCCAGGAGCCTAGAGAAAGAGGACTAGTGTACATGCTAGTCCTCTTTTTTTTTATTTGAAGCATGGGAGCAATGTGTAACGTGGAAAAAGGAAAATATCACACTATTTAGACGAACATATTTTCATATTTTCATATAAAATGTTCGTGTTTTGTTGACTTTTATCAGTAATAGTTGATAAAATAGGAATGTTTGAAAGGGATAAAAGGAATATTTGCTTTTCATTTTAATGAATATGTATACTAACATTTTTAATAATGAATATCTCGGAGGTGCTTTTTATGTCATCAGTAGTTGTCGTTGGAACACAGTGGGGAGATGAAGGGAAAGGGAAAATTACCGATTTCCTTTCTGAAAATGCTGAAGTGATTGCTCGCTACCAAGGTGGAAACAATGCAGGACATACAATTAAGTTTAATGGAGAAACTTACAAGCTTCACTTAATTCCATCAGGGATTTTTTATAAGGATAAGGCATGTGTGATCGGAAACGGAATGGTTGTAGATCCGAAAGCGCTTATAAAAGAATTAGCTTATCTGCATGAAAAGGGAGTAACAACTGATAACCTCCGAATCAGCAACCGTGCTCATGTCATTCTGCCATATCATTTAAAATTAGATGAGGTGGAAGAAGAGAGCAAGGGTGCAAACAAAATAGGTACAACGAAAAAGGGAATTGGCCCTGCATATATGGATAAAGCAGCACGAATCGGGATTCGAATTGCTGATTTATTAGATCGTGAAGTATTTGAAGAAAAGCTTGCACGTAATCTTGAAGAAAAGAATCGTCTGTTTGATCGAATTTATGAAACAGAAGGATTTAAAATCGAAGATATTTTAGATGAGTATTATGAATATGGACAGCAAATTAAGCACTATGTTTGCGATACGTCTGTAGTTCTTAATGATGCACTTGATGAAGGACGCAGAGTTCTATTTGAAGGGGCACAGGGAGTCATGCTTGATATTGACCAAGGAACCTATCCATTTGTTACATCTTCAAATCCTGTTGCCGGCGGCGTGACAATTGGTTCTGGTGTGGGTCCTTCAAAAATTAAGCATGTAGTAGGTGTTTCTAAGGCTTATACAACTCGTGTGGGTGATGGCCCATTCCCTACTGAGCTTGATAATGAAATTGGCCACCAAATTCGTGAGGTTGGCCGTGAGTATGGAACAACAACTGGCAGACCTCGCCGTGTTGGCTGGTTTGATAGCGTTGTTGTACGTCATGCTCGCCGAGTAAGCGGACTGACAGATCTTTCATTGAATTCCATTGATGTATTAACAGGAATTGAAACACTGAAAATTTGTGTAGCTTACCGTTACAAAGGTGAAGTTATTGAAGAATTCCCAGCAAGCTTGAAGGTACTTGCTGAATGTGAGCCAGTATATGAGGAGCTACAAGGCTGGACAGAGGATATTACAGGCTGCAAGACTTTAGATGAGCTTCCTGCCAATGCCCGTCATTACCTTGAGCGTGTATCTCAATTAACAGGAATTCCGCTTTCAATCTTCTCAGTTGGTCCAGACCGTACACAAACAAATGTTGTTAGAAGCCCTTGGCGCCAAAACTAATAGCAGAAGGGAGGCTGGGACATAACTAGCTTCAAATAGTGAGAAAGGTGAATTTGAGAGACCTCAAATTCACCTTTCTCTATTTTT
>NZ_LMBX01000039.1 GCF_001439605.1 Cytobacillus praedii | reverse complement strand
AAATAGAGAAAGGTGAATTTGAGGTCTCTCAAATTCACCTTTCTCACTATTTGAAGCTAGTTATGTCCCAGCCTCTTCTTAACGGCGATGTTCAACTAGGTCAATAACCCCTAATACTACATGTGCTAAGCCAAAACCAAAAACTGTATTGGCAATCATTTTATTTGATTTGCGCTGCTGTTTCATTGCATAACCTGCTGCAGTGACAGCAGACCCTAATGCTGTTGGTATTAGGCCTTCACGTATATTCATTGCTATTTCCCTCCACATCGCAGGTAATGGTGTACTACACCAATCTTATTTTTACCATAGCAGGCGGGAATATACTGACTTATTCATCTTTATGCTTCGGAACCTTTTCATTATTACTTATATGAAAAAATGAAAATGGACATTTGGATGATGATGAGAGATCATCGCTTAGGAAATATTGTTTCCATTCAAAATTCTCTTCGCTTCCATATAAGTGTAAATCCGGATGAATTTCTACTTTATCATAATTTACTATTCGGTTTCGTATATTTTTTCGTATCTTATTTGCTGATTCAATCTTTAAATTGAATTGTTCCAACACCCAACGCGGGGTAATAGCAAAAATAAAGTAAGGAAAATACCTGCTTCTCCTTTTCTTGTGAGAGGGTGTAGCACAATACATAAAGTACTGCTCCCCTCCAAAGCAATATTCCCAAACATGATGCTCTGGATCCCGCGGAATATGACTTGGCCATTCGATTTCGTCCAATGTACGTATCTCACTTAATAAAGACCAAAATAGCAAACGATAGTCTTCTATTGTATATTTTCTAATTAAATCTTCAGGTGTATGGAATATGGCAATTAACGATGTATAGTGACCAAAGCTTTTTGATTTTTGACCATATTTTTTAAGCATTCCAGCTAATTCAGCTGGCGTTTCTTTTAGTCTTGGGTCGCCTAAAAAGACATATCTAAAATGATTTAGTTTAAACCCTATAGTAGCAGGGATACACGGAAAGGGGTTATTGATATCCGACAGTTTTTCTTTAAAACACTTAAAGGCATCATATTGCCATTTCTTTTCTAATATACAGGGAACACTTTCAATTTGTTTTCCATCTAGAAGTTGCATAAACACCTTAGCCTCCTCCCATCCATAATATTAATTAAGATACCTAAGAGTGTTTAATTAAAGTGGAAAATAATTAATGCCCTAGATATTTCGTTCATATTATAGCGAGGAGGGATATTATGTCTTCTGCAGGAGCATTTTTGCAAGAAATGCTTGGCCTTTACGGAATCGCTTTTCTTGGGTTTATTGTTAGGAAAAAAAACATCTTAAATGAACACGCAAATGACGTTTTGACACAGTTAATTCTATATATCACATTACCTGCCCTCATCATATGTTCGTTAGATATTACATTTTCTGCTTATATAATAAAAGATTTTCTATGGCTCATGTCCATGTCCATCTATATCCTTGTCCTATCATGCTTTTTAGCAATATGGATGAAAAAACGAGCTGCTCTTGAACAGAAACAAAAAAATGTATATGAGGGCCTAATAATTTTTGGAAATCAAGGGTTTATTGGTTATGCTGTTAGTTCCATCATTTTAGAAGAACAAGGAATCATTTATTTAACAATCTTTAATTTATGTTATTTGATACTCATATGGACGTACGGACTATTCCTATTTAGTGAAAGCAAGCACAAATTCAACTGGAAACAAACCTTTTGCCATTCTGGAATATTTTCTACATTCATTGGAATTATACTTTTTCTGCTTCCATTCCATTTGCCTGTAATGGTTTCTAACATGATGGAAAGCATAGGTAACATGACCATTCCTCTCTCTATGCTGCTAATTGGAAGCTTGATCGCTAAGGTTAATTATAATGAACTATTTCTATTGATTAAAAATACCCACTTATGGAAGATGGCATTCGTTAGACTGTTATTTATCCCCTTTTTATTACTCCCATTTACTTTTTTAAACGTCCCTTTTTCATTGTTGATTATTGCTATTCTCGTATCTGGAATGCCTGCTGCACCGACAATCATACTGTTCTCACAAAAATATAACGCAGATACTTTATTTGCTTCGTTAGGTGTATTAATTACTACACTTCTATGTATCTTCACCATCCCCTTTTTATATTTAATACTAAGCATTATTTATAATCATTTTTAATGGAGGATTCGTTTTAGAAATTCAACATGCTCCCAGTCCCTATCTAAAATTTCTTCTATTAGCTGTCGGCATTCAGTATCTCAATCACTTATGACAATTTTTACAGATATTTGAATGCCCTAATATCCTTCTCCCTTTAAAGCTTTTCCAATCATTCCTTCCGTTGTCCCAGGAATCATAATCTGACTTATATCCCCATTAGCGTTAATAATCTCTTTATGTTTACTGATGTTCCTCGAGGTTTTGTTCCGTTCAGCCACTTTTGCTGGATATACTTTATGCGCTGATTAAATTCTTTGCCCTTCATTTTTGATTTCAAGGTCTATAAGTTTCTGTATGTGTTGCTCGCAGGCACAATTCCCCAAATTTTATAAAAATCTATGGAATGTTTGTATCACGTGTTGATCTTACATTCTTCACATCAAATATCAAAGGGGATATAATGGATCAAGTGAAGTATTCCAGTTTTGCATTCGGAAAGAAATTTCTCATGTAATCAAATAGATGGCTTTTCAAATCCTCTTCGTCCTCTTTTTGATAAATATATTTCCCTATCCCGTATTTCCCCCATTTGTACCGTCGTTTCTCTTCATCTAACTCTAATTTTGTCATTGGATAATTCTTTTCAATGACTCGCTTTGCCGGCTTTGTAAACCGGTGCTGAATGAACTCAAAGGTTAAATCTTCTTTCGCTTCTGGAGGCAGTTCCCTTTCTAACCGCTCAAACATATCGTAGTAACCTTCCTCCCATCCTTCATGCAGGTAAATGGGGGCAACGATAAAGCCAAGAGGATACCCTGCTCTAGCAACTTTGCCTGCCGCCTCAATTCTTTTTTCTAAAGGAGAAGTTCCCGGTTCAAAGTTCTTAATAACGTAATCAGCATTTACGCTGAAGCGAAACCTTGTTCTTCCATTATGTTTGGCATCAAGCAGATGATCCACATGATGAAACTTTGTTACAAATCTTAGCTTTCCAAGGTCTGATTTTCCAAAATGTTCAATCGCCTTTTTTAATGAATGTGTTAAATGGTCTATTCCAACAATGTCAGATGTACAGGATGCTTCAAATCTTGTTTGCTCTGGTGCTCGCTCTGCCATATATTTGTCGGCAGCTTCTAGAATTTCATCCACATTTACATAAGTACGAATGTATGGTTTACTCCCCATTGTCGTTTGTAAATAGCAATAGTGGCAATGCCCCATACACCCTGTTGCAAATGGAATGGCATATTCTGCTGAGGGCTTAGACGTATCGAACTTTAACGTTTTTCGAATACCAACGACGAGTGTCGACTTTGCCACCCGGTATCTTTGTAAATCATTTTCACCTGGAAGATTCCTTACTTGGTTGTGAGAAGTTGTATAGCGGATTTCCACATCCATTTTTTCAAACTTTTCCAGCAGTTCTTTACCTAACGGATAATCTAAACTTTGTGGCTCAAAGTATACAAGCCTAGGGGTAAATGGTTTATTCATCCCAGCACCCCTCCAGAAATATCTCCGTAATAATAATTATATGCAGCATTTGCCTCTTCTTCTGTAGAATACACAGCCATTTCGTTAGATAGAGGATAATATGTCTCATATAAAAACAATGCCAGTTCATTAGGGTTATCAGGATTATTCACTACAGCTGCTGCTTGAATATTTGCCACATCCTGTGTATGGGGATTTCGGTAGAAAACATAAACAACATCGCCGGCTTGAAAATCATTCATTCTTTCACCTCATTGATAGGGACACAATTCCTGCCCCTTTGTCCTATTATCTCTTTATAAAATTTTGCCTTTTGCTCATGAGTTTATGTTTTCTTTTTTATGGAAAGTGTGAATCAAAACCATAAGAAGTTTTTTGTTTAAAGATCTTTAATCAGCTCATAATAACTTTTGATACACCCAAATTTGTAAATGGAGTTGATTAAAAAATGACATTTGAAGCTAGGAACTCGACTGAAGCTGCACTTATTAAATATAAAGAAGGACTAGGCATGTTTACCGAAAAAATGCCTGAATTTGCAAGTCATTTTAATACATTTACTGAAGCGTGCTTTCAAGAAGGAGCACTAACTCAAAGGGAAAAGCAATTAATCGCACTTGGGATCAGTCTCCATGCTCAGGATGAGTATTGTATTATTTATCATACGAAAGGCTGTCTTGACCACGGATGTTCCGAACAAGAAATTCTTGAAGCAGTTGGAGTAACAGCTGCATTTGGCGGTGGAGCATCCATGAGTCAAGGAGTGACTCTTGTTCAGGAATGTATTGGGGAACTGAGCCAAAGAATGCAATGAAGGAGAAGGGTGCATGAGCGAGAAGGTTTTGAAGGAACAAATTGTTAAGATTATTTCTAACCATCGGACTGGAGTTCTTTCATCAATTGAAAACAATAAACCTCATTCACGATATATGACATTTTATAACGAAGGCTTAACCTTATTCACACCAACAAATATGGATACTGAAAAAATAGACGAAATAGAAAAAAACCCATCGGTTTCTATTCTCCTAGGATATGAAGATAAAGGGCTTGAAGATGCTTATGTAGAAGTTTCTGGAAAAGCATCAATAAAAGATAGTCAAGCAATCAAAACACAATTTTGGAATGCATCATTTTCTAACTGGTTCAATGGACCTGATGATCCAAATTATGTATTACTTCAAATCCAGCCAGAAGTGATCCGGCTCTTAAACAATCATGGAGGCACATCACAAGAACTGATATTGTAATGGAATGGGGACATCTTTTCTGTCCCCCATTCTATAGTAGCTGGAAGGAAGAATCATCTATAATTTCAATATTATTTTGTTGTTTTACTTCCTCCATTAGTCGAAAAAGTGCTTGATCCTTCATTTTTGCTTCGATCATACAATCAATCTGAGGGATCGACCCATTCACTTTTTTAAGGAATTCAAAAAACATAGATATATCAATATAATCTGCATGATGTCGAAATGAAGCTGCAGACTTCGGACTTGATATATGCATTTTAATTGGCAGTGGGGAATTTTTCCATGTGTTCACTATGCGTTCCCATTGTTCTTCCCAATTCGGATTTTTATGATGGGCTAGATGATGATGATAATCAAAGACAAGCGGGATTCCCAGCTTTTCACATAAGTACAAAGTATCTTCCAAGGTAAAGCTTGTATCATCATTTTCTAGCATGATCATGTCCTGTATGGATTTCGGAACTTCCATCCAATTGTCTACAAACCTTTCTAAGGATCGTTCGGTTTCCTTGTAGTTTCCTCCGACATGCATAACACATCGATGGGTATGATCAATCCCCATTCCTTTCAATAAGAAATAATGCATCTTTAATGTCTTTAATGAGTTTTTCAAAACATCCTCTTTTTGAGAATTTATTAACACAAAATGATCAGGATGAAAATCAAGCCTCATGCCATTTATTTTAGCAAAATCTCCTATTTTTTTTAACAAACTTTTAAGCGGCCTAATATAATTCCAATCTGGCAGCGCCTCATGATTAGCCAATGGAATAAGCCGAGAGGTTAAACGATAAAAATGAATAGATGAAGCAGCATTATGTTTTAAGAGTCTTAATGTATTTTCTAGATTCGAAATTGCTATCCTCTCTAACTTTCTTATAGCCGCTTCTCTGTCCTCTATCTTCTGAAATTGCGCAAAAGTCATGGTTTTCGATGGTGATGCATTTTTCAATTCCATACTCATAGCCACATACCCAAGCCTTACAATTGTCATTTTCCACTTCCTTTTAGATTAAAAATATGTGATAAAACTATGTACAATTATTTTCATTCTTTCTTCCTTGCTAGTATTACTTTGTCTGATGTAAGTATAGACTATTCCCGCATTTATACTTAATCATGAAGTCATTGCCATACTTGGTACAATGCAGTTATTGAGACATCTATTAGACTGGTACAAGTGCATCAATACTTATTAGCGCAAAACGGAATTCCTTTGATAAAGTATGTCATTATAGCTTTCCTAGCACTCATAGAAACAAATCCACCATAGTGAATCCCGTATTTGCCATTTGAGCTGCCTAATACAAATTGACATACTAACATCCATAAAACGGCCAAAAAACAGGCTAAGGAATATGGACATTTATTACTGTATCCTCCGAATAAAATTTTCTAAAGATATTATTTGCCAATAGCCTTTTAAATATGACCTAAGGCTCTATTGAAGGGTTGCTGACTATAATTAGCACATACTCCTCTTCCTTTACCACTCTAAAGTAAAGCCTTTTACTCGTTTAACTCCACGTATTGAAGCGATTTCTTCTACAAGCCTTTGCATTGCTAAGTTTTTCATCTTTGCCTCTATCATAATATCTATATCCATATTTATTTCTTTAACCATTTTCAAAAAAGGCAGGACAAACTCTTTCGAAACATAATCTGCATGGGATCGAAACGCACCTTCTGATTTCGGTGATGAAAGATGAACTTTCGGTAAAAGGTTTGTTTGTTCCCAAGTGTTAAAAATCCGCTGCAGATAGATTGAAAGGTCCACTCCTCCCTTATTTGCTAAATGATGATGATAGTCCAGGATCATTGGCATATTTTCTTTTTCGCAAGTACGGAGGGTTTCTTCTACATTAAAAGTTTTATCATCATTTTCTAAAGTTGTTATATTTTTTATTTGATTTGGCAAGTTTGTTATATTTTCGTGAAATCGATTTAAAGCCGTTTCTTTATCTCCATAGGCTCCGCCAATGTGAATATTAATGATCGCCTGCTCTAATATCCCCATTGCTTGAAGCATCGTATAATGATATTCCATATCTTTAATCGAATTCGCTGTTACTTCTTCTTTGTAACTAGTAAACAGTGTGAATTGATTAGGATGAAAGCTAGGGCGCAGCTTTAGCTGTTTTACTATTTGTCCAAGTTCTTCCCACTCCGTTTTAAAAGGTGTAACAAAATCCCACATAACCTCTGGATGCGTAGCTAATGGAACAAGCGAACTCGAAAATCGGTAAAGCTCTATTTCATTTGCCAGATTATAATACAAAATCCTTTTTGTATTATAAATATTCTGTGCAGTGACTGCCTTAAGCTTTTCTAACCGTTCTTCTTTTGGAAGTGCTGAATACCGAGTAAATGTTAGGGTTTTAGAGGGACTCGCCTCCCATAATCCTAAGGCATTCGCGACATATCCAAATCGAATCCTCATTTACATTCCCCTTTTTATAAATAACTTCTTTATTTTGTCGCATTTTGTCGATATAATTAGACAACGATTCAGACTGGAGGAATAAAAATTGCAAAGAAAAAAATCGTTAAAACGCACGCTATCATTCATATTATTATTAATAATCATTGGATTATTCATTGTGAACTCGGGATTTCTATACCTTAATTCCAAATCATCAATTAAACAAACACTAAAGGAGACTTCCATTCTTCACGCGGAAAGAATCTCCGCTGCCATTGACCCTGCTATGTATAAAAATTTCTTAGAGAATCCTGTGCAGAATAATACTTACAATAAACTCCGATTACAGCTTAATGATTTTCGCGAAAAAACAGGTGCACTTTATGTATATACACTCCAGATTGATAAGAATAATGGTACCCATATTATGATCGATGGATACCCAACTGCAGAAGAAGCTGCTGAAATCGGTGAAATGACTACAGCAACATCAATTGAGGATTTAACCCCCGTATTGGATGGAGGAACTAGCAGTACTGATATTGTCGTTGATCCTGAATATGGAGAATACATGTCAGCATTTGCACCAATTAAGGATGAAAAAGGAGCTGTCATTGGAATCGTTGGGGTTGATATGGAGGCAAATTTAGTCAATTCAATAACAAAAAAAGTATTAACGGAAACTACACCCATTTTCTTAGGAATTTCATTGCTGCTTTTGTGCATCATCATTACTGTTACATATAAATTTTTTGGAAAAAAGCTATCGCCATTAACCCAGATAAGCAAGGCTGCATCAACTATCGCAACTGGTGATCTTGTAAAGGCAAATAGCCAATTATTGAAAATTAAAAATCAAGCCAATGATGAAATTGGATTACTTCACAAAGCGATGAGCAGCATGACCAGCACGCTTGAAGAAATTGTAAACCAAATGCAAACATTATCGGTCAATGTAAATAATCAAAGTATTAGTTTATTAAACGGGTCAACTGAGCTAAATGATGGTACGATTCAAATAGCAAAGACAATGGATGAAATGGCATCTGGAGCTGAATCTCAAGCCTCACTTGCAATGGTCTTTGCTGAAAATATGAGAGAATTTTCAAATTCAATTAATCAAACAAACAAAAATGGAAAAGAGCTGCAAGAAGCGCATGAGGAGATTACACAATCCGCATCAGCCGGCATTAGCCTTATGAATCATACTATTGAGTCAATGGATGATATCTACAAGAAGATTTCTTTGTCAGCCTCTGATGTACAAAAACTAGATTCACATACCAAGGAAGTGTCATCACTTGTTTCTTTCATAAGAAATATTGCAGAACAAACGAACCTGCTTGCATTAAATGCAGCCATTGAAGCTGCAAGAGCTGGAGAGCACGGAAAGGGATTTGCAATCGTTGCAACTGAGGTGAAAAAGTTAGCCGAACAAGTATCCAACTCTGTTGATGGAATTCACTCTATCGTTGAAAAGGTGGAGAGTAACACGAATGATATGGTCACCCACATGAAAGACGGATTAGATGCAGTTGTTGCAGGCCAGAATTATTTAAGTGAAACAGGAAAGGCATTCATTGAAATCTCAACTATCATTTCAAATATGAATCACTTAGTTACTGATATGTATAACGAATTACAGTCTATCACAAATAAACAGCAGCTGATGGCGAACTCAATTGAAGAAATCGCGGCCATTTCAGAAGAAAATGCGGCGGGAATTGAACAAGTGGCAGCATCTTCCCAGCAAATGAACAGCTCAACGATGGAAATTAAATCCTTAGCCAACAGCCTTAGCCACATGTCAAATGATTTAAAAACAATAAATGAGAAATTTAAGGTCTAATTTCTAGTCTTTCTATTACCTATTGCGACCGAGGGCAGTACGCTACCCTCGGTCTTTTCTATTATCCAATCAAAATTTTCCCCTCTGGGTAATGAAAAGAATCTTTTCTACGCCTCATGGTTATTGCAAGGGCAATTGTCAGCGGGCCAAGTCTTCCTGCAAACATCGTTAAAACAATCAAAATTTTGCCCAATGGTGATAGGTCTGGAGTTAATCCCATGGACAGCCCAACAGTTCCAAATGCAGATACAGCTTCAAAAAGATACATAATAAAATTATGTCCCCTATCTGTAATTGAAAGAATCATGGTCACAATAACGACAATAAATAATCCAATTACGGTAACAGTCAATGCTTTTAATATTGTTTCCAGAGCAATTTTCCGTCTGAATAGAACAACATCTTCTTTACCTCTAATTTGAGTCCAGACCGCAGCAACTAAAACGGCCAAGGTTGTAATTTTTATCCCACCTGCAGTTGACCCTGAACCAGCACCTATAAACATCAACATGATAATCAGTAATAAAGCGGAATGCGTTAAATCACCAATCGGCAGCGTATTTGCCCCTGCGGTTCTTGCTGTTACACTTTGAAACAAGGAGCCCAGTATCTTTCCTTGAAAGGATAATGGCTCTAGTGTTTTTACATTTCCGTATTCAATTAGGAAAATAAAAATAGCTGCTCCAATCGTGAGCATCAAAGTTGCATAAATAACAACTTTTGAATGGAGAGTTAATCTGCGGCTTACCCTATATTCATACAAATCATTCATAACAAGAAAGCCTAATCCTCCAAGAGTAATTAGCCCACAAATAGTAAGGACAACAGTTGGGTCATTTACATAGGACGTTAAACTCTGGAATCCTCCCATTAGATCAAAACCAGCGTTATTAAAATTAGATATGGCATGAAAGAATCCATAATAAATAGCTTTCCCAACTGGCATTTCAAAAGAAAAACGAATAGAAAGAATAATTCCGCCAAGTATCTCAATTACAGCAGTAAAAATCAGAATTCTCTTCACTAACCTTACGACACCTGCAATGGACAGATGATTAACAGCCTCCTTTAAAAGGAGTCTATCTTTCAAAGAAATTCTTTTTCCAAGAAGAAGAAATAAAAAAGTGGCAAAAGTCATAAATCCTAAACCGCCCACTTGAATGAGAAATAAGATCACCAATTCACCAAAAACCGTAAAAGTATCACCAGTATCAACAACTACTAGCCCTGTTACACAAGTAGCGGAAGTGGCAGTAAATAGAGCATTTATGAATGAAAGACCTTTACCATTTTCTGTAGCAATAGGGGTTGTCAATAGAATTGCACCAATTAAAATGACTCCTGCAAAGCCCAAAACTAGAAATTTGGGAGGATCAAGATTGAACTTTTGTTTTTTCATTGTTATCTCCTGACTGCTTTGACTATATTTTTATCCCATCAATCGTACACAAAAAGACCATGAGAACTTTTCTCCGAAATGAAGCATGCAATAGTTATCATAGTCATTGTCGTGTATTTCATAACACGCTTTGACTGTCAAATATTGCAAAACCACATTTTTTTAAAATGAGAAAGTAATCATGGTCTACTTAACGCCCAGCAAGTCACTAAACTCTCTTTGCGTTCCGTCTTCCAAGAAAATTATTTATTGTCCAAAAAATTATGCAATCGAATGTTTCGGAAAACTTTGTGACAAGTTGGGCTATGTATAGCTCCACAAGGAATCCTCCGGCAGCATTCCACACGATAAGCGAAACCTTATAGGAGGAGCGCCTCCCCCTCGATGTCACATATAAATCCTCCCAGAAAGGGAAGTACATCTTTTCGTGATACTCGCCTTGTTCTAGTCAGGGATGATCAAGCCACTTTTCACATTTGTTCATCATACGCATAATAAAAAGACCTACATATTAGTCAGGCTGCTCCCTTGCTTTCACACACAACAAAAAAGCCCCCTGAATTAAGGTGGTCTTATGACCTCCTTCGCTTTAGCCGACGAAGTTAGCTGACGGGTAGGATGGCGAAAGAGTATCTCATCCCTTCTGCATGCAGAATTAACCCCCTAAAATGGGTCCTCCGTTCTCAATCATTGAGATTTGGCCGATATCAAATTATTATTTATGGAAGTATTCTACTCCTGATATAATTCTTTGTAAACCCCTTTTTTTAAAAAAAAGAACCCTATTTAGCCATTTTCAGTCATTTACATCAGATCGCTCAATGAAAACTCAGCTTTGCTCATTATTCCTTTGTTTTTCGAAAACATAATCATCATAATTTTATCTTGACAAGAATGAAGCGTGGACATTATGATAAATTCCATGAAATCCAGAAGATTAATGGAGGCATTATGTTACATTCAAAAAAGAAATTAGAAGCTGAGATAAGTGGAGCATTTATTAAATTCCAGCGTAATCTAATCGGCAGAGGACCACAGGAAGCCAAAACGTATATTATCAATGATATGCTAATCATCCGTTTTAAAGGGGTCCTTACTGTTGAAGAAAAGCATCTTGTCCACAATTCTTCTGGAAAAAAACTCGTAAAACAAATGCGGTCGCTCCTCCGTGAAATGTATAGTGAAGATTATGAAAATATTATCGAACATCTCACTGGCTGCAAAGTTCTTTCTTCACATAGTGATATTAGTACGAAAACTGGAGAAAGAATTGAAGTATTTATTATGGATAAAGACTTAGAGAAATGTTTAGAAATCGGTTCATAAATGCTTTTACATGTAAATATTAATTACTAGATCAATAACTTAACATAGCATACTTTCAAATTATTTATAAAAGGCGGGAAAACATGAGGAAATCCTCTTGTAGATTTATTGTAAATGCTGTCGGAAAAGGCGGTCAAACATATTTAACCCATTGCCAGGACAAACATGAACTGAAGAAATGGTTAGCAGATCACCAGGAGGATTTACTTATGAATGAGTTAAAAATCATTGATAGGAAAATGCATCCGTTGCTAAAACTATTTACTAGAAAAATATAAACATTACAATCTATGGATTATAGCACGCCTGTCAAAACTTCTTTATTGTGAAAGTGTTTTGATAGGTTTTTTCATATTCGTTTTCTATTTAAAGGGATCTTAATAATTTATTATAGGTACTAAATAAAAATTTCAAACGTTGTCCCAAGTCTTAATCTTTTGCCGTTACTTTGTTTATTTTTTAATCACATAATGCCATTTCACTCAACATTCTATATTAGTGAACAAAATTATAAATGAAAAGCAGACAAGGCAAAAACTCTCCCTCTGAGTTTTTGCCTTGTCTGCTTTTTTAGTCATAATCATTTTGGGCTTTGGCTGGCAGATCTTCCATAGGTCATAAATCTCCATACCTTCTCCAGGGGTCCCATTTTAAAGTACTTAAACCAAATGATACTAAAGATGATTTGAATCGCATATATCAAAATCGAAATGATGACAATATCATTTGGTAACACAGCCTCGAGACCTAATATTGAGATGATCACCTGCCCAAGAATGCTTTGTGCTACATAATTCGTAAAAGCCATTTGACCACACGCGCAATTGGCTGGAGGAATTTCCTAATGAGTTTATTTTCTAAGATTAAAAATAAGGTAGACAAGTAAAATAAAGTCGTAGGCAATACTCCTAATGCAATGATTGTATTAAGACTTTGGCTATTCATTTGTGAAGAAACCCATATCCAAATAGAGAATCCAATAAATAGAGGCACTGTCCCCGCTTGTATCCATTTAATTTGTTTGGACCAATTGCTAATATGACTAATCCATTCTGCTTTTGCAGCCAAAAATCCTGATAAGAACATAATGAAGATGGCAATTACATCATTAGAAAGAAACGTAATAAAATTAGTTAATAAACCCATAACCGATGCAAATAGCATCATTAGGTTCGAAATAATATGAAGACTACCCCAAGCCATTTACCTATTGTCGATATCTTTGCATGGTAAAAACGGATAAGAAATAAACCAATGATGGCATATACCGCTAGGATCGAACCCCAAAAAATAAATATATGAATACTTCCCAGCAATAATAGTGCCATTAAACGTCGGAAAAATCGTAATCTTGGCTCGTCTCCACGACTTTCAGCGCGGGAAGCAAATATATAAAACCCAACTCCAAATAAAAATGAAAAAGTCGAGAAGAATTTCTTTTCTATAAAGACTTTGATTAGAGTGTCAATCATGCCATTTATCCCGCTATAATCTGGCATGGGCCCCCCTTCTATAAGTACCTGAAATGCTCCTACATTAATAAATAAAATACCAAATAACGCAATTCTGCGAATAATGTCTAATGAAATGATTCTTTTTTTCTGTGTAATTGATGGATTCATTCTGTATAACTGCTTAAAAATTGTTTTATAATTGTATAATCATCTTAGCTCGCCTACCTTACACTAAATTTATGTGAACCTTACATTAACCTTAAATAAAAATGGGGTGATAAAAATGAAAAAACTAATCTTTCTCTCATTGTTATTTGCTATTTGCTTCTTCCTTTTATTATTTCCATTTTTTATTCAATTGGTTTCCTATCTGCATCCAATTGTATTGGCTGTAGTTTTCTTCTGTCTTTTTATCGTCATCCTGTTTATCCTTTTGTTCATGTATAAGAAAACCATTTATATACATCATTCACTTTTTTTATGGATATTCATTTTCTATACTTTTGCACTGCTGCTTTTATTATTTTTTCGGCCGAATAATCAAGTTTATGACTCAATTAACCTAATTCCATTTTCCACAATCTACTATTATCTTAACGGGAATGTGAAATGGATTGTCTCTTTTTATAATTTAACAGCAAATATTGGCTTGTTTATTCCATATGGTATTTTATTGATGGAGAAAAACTTATCCACTCTCTGGCTGCTTTTGATACCTATTGCATTCATCTCTTTAATAGAGACCATGCAATTTATCACCCATCGTGGCAGTTTAGATATTGATGATTTAATTTTAAATGTGCTTGGAATTTTTATCGGTTATTTACTTTATCCTGCATTCAAAAGAATATTCAGGCTCTATTAAACAGGAAAACCCGTCCACTTTTACTCAGTGCGAACGGGTTTATTTTCTCTTAATCAACTAATGATTTACTATTCGGTTATTATTTTTTTGAAAAAAAGAAAGCCAAAGAATGAGAATCCCAATTAATAGTAAGCCACTTGCAAGTAAAAGGCCACCTGTATCAAAAGTCAATCTTGGAAAATCAAGCCATTGAAAAAGGCCTTGACCAAATAACAGCAGTTTATTTAGAAGAAATCCTGCAAAAAATATAGAAAAACCAAGAATAGATAACCATTTAGTAGTGATTATATTCAACATCTGATATTGAGCTAAAATAAAAATACTAACAAAGCCTAATAAAGTAAAATGCAAATAACCTATAACAATACTTCTTGTATCATAGATTAAATTTGCTAATGTAGGCGATATTAATCCTAACTCCATTGTACTTTTAAAAAACAATAACAAAAAGGTTATGTACAGACAAGTTATAGTGAATTTTGATAAATGGCGGGCAAGCTCCCCCCAAATCGTTTTAAAAGCAGCCAAGGTAAATATAACTCCAATCCATTGTCCTATACTTCCTATAGCCGCAAGAATCATACCAAATTCACCTAAATCCACCCACAAAATACTAGAAAAATACCCCGGGAACAAGGAAAGCATATAAAACCAAAATCCATAGGTAATATAAGAGCTTTGAATGAAAATATTTTTCGAATGAACAAGAATGATAAACATGCCGACTAAGAATAAATAAAGCCAGCCATTGTATTGAAAGTGCAAATAAAAATAAATCGCAACATCAAAGAATATCGAATCCTTCATCCCGTTTGCCGAAATATATCCAAGTGAAAATGGACCAAAGGATGAGATAACTAATGTTAATAATGAGGCTTTAATAAATAATAGACCTGACTTTGGCACTTCATTCTGAATTTTTAATTGCCGTATTATAAATACCGCTGCCCAATACTCTACAAAAATATGAATACTAGACATAACGATAGAAATGATGCCGTACCCTTGGTATAAGAAAGCGGCAAACATCAAAAGGGATGTAAAAAATAACATAATGGTCAACGCGATTGCCTGATTCCTCTGCCTAATCGTACGCCAATATACAGACAGGAAAATAATAAACGCACCCAAAAATGCCCATCCTAGAATAGCTAAATGGGAATGCCCATGAAGCACATTTGTATACGGAATCGAAGTAGTCGGATTAAATGGGACAAAACGCATCCATACACCTGACAAAGCTGTTAGCGTAAAAAAGAAGAAAGTAAAATGAACGAATAATCTTGGCACTGCTCTCTACTCCTTAATATTATTACTTGCGATATGTTTTAGCCTTACTAAAAGTTCATCCGAATTTTCTGCTGCAATGAATTCACCGTCCACAATCGCATATGGAGATTTCTTGCATTGCTCACATTTGCTTTGACAGCTGTATTCCTTATATTGAATATGATTCTGATTCAGGAAACGCTCATAATCAGAGCTATTTTCTTCGGTTAAAAACCGATCTAGATTTTTTTCACAAAAATCAATTTGTATCTTTTTTTGTTTTGAAAATAATTTACTCAATCGTTTCATAGCAGTCACATTCCTTATTAAGTTGGAATCTTTTTATAAACCATATAATTATTAACTTTATTAAATATATCTCTAAATTAATTAGGCAATCAAATATTTCGTTTTTCTAACACACTTAAATTTACAATAAAGCTCAATAATTTCACATAAAGTTCAGAATTTCAATTTTCCTGTACAAAAAATGGCGCTTATCCATTAAGGATAGCGCCTGATTAAAATGGGAAAAATAACGGAATGATAAACATCATTACAATGAACATGACTATTTGTAAGGGAATTCCTATCTTTAAAAAGTCACTGAATTTATATCCTCCCGCAGTCATGACCATTGCATTTGTTGGTGATGCAACAGGAGTTGCAAACGCCATGCTCGCTGCAGCCGCAACCGTTATTAAGAATGGATAGGGGCTAACCCCGATATTCATAGCCGCATTCATCGCAATTGGAGCAAATAACACCGCAGTTGCCGTATTACTAATAAATTGGCCGAAAACCATTGTAATTAAATATATACCAGCTAACACACCTAATGGTCCATACCCGCCAGCTACATCTATGATTCCTTCTGAAAGAACCACCATTCCCCCTGTTTTTTCTAATGCCGTTGCTACAGGCAGCATGCAGGCGATTAACACAATACTTTCCCAATTCAAATGCCCATAGGCATCATCCATATTTCGTAAACACCCAGTGATGATCATAAGAACAGCACCGATTAATACAGAAATAACAGTTGGAAAAACTTCCAGAATCATCATTGCAATCATTAGAAGCATAATTCCACCAGCAATTGGTGCTTTCCCATTTGCTGCTGCCATGCTTGCGTGCTCTTTCGGCTGACCAACGACCACAACATTTTTGGTTTCTCTTGAAAGCAACTCGATTTCTTCCCATGAGCCTTGTACAAGGAGAGCATCTCCAAAACGAAGCCGTACATTGGACATATCCTTTAAAATATATGTGCCTTTTCGATTAATACCAATAATATTCAAATTATATTTTTCTCTAAACCCTATATCCTCAATCGTTTCATTAATCAAACTTGATTGTGGTGTTAACAGCACCTCAGCAATTCCAAGTTGACTTGATACTAAATCATTTTTTGATTGATCTGTTTCAAATACTAGCTGATAATCTTTGGCTAATTTCTCCACTTGGCTTTTCGATCCTTGAATATAGAGAATATCCTTGCCGTGTATGACACTCTTTGGTCCAGCCATTTCTTGATAGGTAATAGGTAAAAGATTCCTGCCCTCAGCTGATTTACGGTCAATTTTCAATATACAAAGATGATAATCTGCTGGAATTTTCAATTCAGATAATGGCCGATCCACCATCGGCGACTCATTTAGTACTTGAACACGATGTAAGTTCTCTTCCAAATGATAATGTTGAATGAGTTCCTTTGGAGACAGTTGAGTATTACTAATTTGTTTCTTATTGTTGCTATTTGGCAGCAGGACTTTTCTGACAATCATTAAATAAATAATTCCTGTTATGACAGCCGCAATACCGACTGGCGTAATATCAAAAAAACGAAGTCGCTCAAAACCATGATCAACAAGAACTTGACTGACAATTAAATTGGGGGGAGAAGCGATTAGTGTTAATAATCCTGATAGGCTCGCAACATAAGAAAGTGGAATCAAAAACTTTGATGAGCTCACCTTCATACTAACAGCAATGCTGATAACAACTGGCAGCATAATGGCTACCGTCCCCGTGTTGCTCATAAAGGCGCCTACTGCAGCAACAATGACTAGCAAGAGAAAAAATAACTTTTTCTCACTATTACCTGTCCAGCGTAAAAGCAAATTACTTGCCTTACGGGCAAGCCCTGTACGAAGAATGCCTGCTCCTACAACAAATAATGCTGCAATCATAATTACAACTGAATTCGAAAAGCCCGCCAGTGCTTCAGCCGGATCTAAGATACCTGTCATAACAAATGCAAGCAATGCGATAAGGCTAACTAAATCCGCACGTACACGATTACTCATAAAAAGAAAGATTGTAAGACCTAAAATGACAAATGTTAATATAAGCTGCATTTTATAAGTAAACCCTTTCTGTTGAAATCATCTGATGAATAGGCTGCTGTACTACCGTTCTCCTATCTATTTCATTATAAGTATTGTTCTCAAGAAAATCATTTTGCTACTGCAAAGTTCATAAATTGTATACAAACGTCTTTTATCTAGATATATGGACAAAGAAAACCATCATTGTAATGAATGGCCGTTATGTTACATCAACGGCCATAATTTAGATATTCTATAATTATCCCATACCAAGATGGTTGTTTTCTTCAGAAGAAACTTCCATTGTACGAATTTCATAGCTTTCCAATCCTGATGTGATAAACGGATCGGATTCAGCTACTGCTTTTGCTTCTTCCATTGATTCTGCTCGAATAATAACCATACCGCCTTTATAGTCAAGAAATGGGCCGCACAGCACTAACTGATTCTTTTCCTCCAGTTTCCTTAAGAATGAAATATGTTTACGGATGACTGGTTCAGTTAGCTTTTTCCCATGATTAATAGATAATAATATAACATAAAGAACATCACTATTTTTATTGGTGCTGCTTTCCATTAGATTACCTCCATCTAATCTAGGTTATACTACATTGTTAAGCTACTTTAGTTTAATAATTCTTTGATTGGAGCTTCCACGGAATGGCAGTGTAATATCTCTTTTCTCTATTATAAAGGGTCCATCCACTAACACATCGCAATATTCCAACAATTCACCGACATGTTTATCCTCGCTGCTTTTTAACTGTTCAATTTTATATCCAGTATACATCCAAATATTTTTATTAAGTTTTTTTAATTCCCTTGCAAGTTCTTTTACCTCTTTTGCCTGGCAGAATGGTTCTCCTCCCGAAAAAGTAATATCAGTGAGTGGATTTGACAGTACTTCATCCATTATCTCCTGCACGGACATTTCTTTTCCGTTTTTAAGATTCCAGCTCTCAGGATTATGACAGCCGAAGCAATGATGTGGACATCCTGCAAAAAATATTACAGTTCTTAATCCCTCTCCATCAACTACAGAATCATGATGGATACCCATAACCTTCATAAATGTTTTACCCGATTTTTTTCTTCATGTTTTTTAGCACTATTCCACTTAGACATATCACCTACTAAATATCCAGTAATGCGCCGAATTCTAGAAATTTCCGATTCTTCAGTCGTATGACAGCTTGGACACTCGTTATGAATAATGCCAGAATAGCTGCACTTCTTGCAGTAGTCTATTGGATGATTGATAGAACCGTAGCCAATCCTATTATCGTACATGGCTTTTACTAACTGATCTATGGCTTGAAGATTATTTTTTAAAAACCCATCACATTCGATATATGTAATATGGCCAGCATTACATAGTTCATGAAAGGGTCCTTCTTTCCTAATTTTATCAATCGCCTTAATTGGATAATAGACAGGGATATGAAAAGAATTAGTATAGTAAGATCGATCCGTTATATCCTTCAATTCCCCAAAGTCCACTTGATCTCTTTTCGTAAATTTTCCTGATAAACCTTCGGCAGGTGTAGCAATTAGTGTGAAATTTAGGTTATGCCGTTCGGCAGCTAGATCCGCCTTTGTTCTTAGAAATTTAACAATTTTATAACCAAGTTCCCAAGCGTGATGATTCTCCCCATGATGAGTGCCAATTAATGCTTTTAAAGCTTCGGCAAGTCCAATAAATCCAATGGACAAGGTTCCCTGCAAGAGGACATTTTCAAGCGTATCCTCTCTGCCAAGCTCCTCACCTCCACGCCATATCCCCTGGGAATATAAAAAGGCAAAATCTTGTGCCCTCTTCTTACTCTGATATAAGAATCGCTCGTATAATTGCTGAATGACAATTTCACAATAATAATTCAGTTTATTAAAAAATTGCTCCTCCTTATTACTGGTTAACGCTATTCTTACAAGGTTTATACTAGTAAAGGAGAGATTTCCGCGCCCGATGCTATTTTCCTCTCCATGGCGATTTGCCATTACCCTTGTACGGCATCCCATATAGGAAATTTCACTTTCTGGCGTGCCATCGTAATATTTATGATTAAAGGGAGCATCTATAAAACTGAAATTTGGAAAAAGACGCTTAGCTGTTGTTTCCAAAGCCAATTGGTATAAATCATAATTTGGTTCATCAGGTTCAAAGTTTATTCCCTTTTTCACCTTAAATATTTGAATAGGAAAGATCGGAGTTTCTCCTTTTCCCAGCCCCCTTTGTGTAGCTAATAGGATATTCTTAGTAATCATCCTGCCCTCTGCTGACGTATCTGTCCCATAATTTATTGAGATAAATGGAACTTGTGAACCTCCACGTGAATGCATGGAGTTGCTATTATGAATAAACGCTTCACATGCCTGAAATACATCTTGATCTGTTTCCTTCCATGCAATTATTTCTATTTCTTTGGATGTATATGATGTTTTATATTCATTGATCCTTCGAAAATGTTTTTCAAAGGTTAATTTAACATAGGGCGCTAAATCATAATCAAACATCGGGTAAGCTTGTCCACCATGCTGCATATTTTGATTTGCCTGTAAAATAATTGATGCCAAAGCTAATGCACTTTTGATCGTTTGCGGAGGTCTCATATATCCATGTCCTGTATTAAATCCGTCTGCAAGAAGTTTACCAAGTGGGATTTGACAGCAAGTTGTCGTACCCATTGGCATGTAATCCAGATCATGGATATGAATATAATTATCCAATACGGAATTTTTTATAGGCTCCGACAATTGATGCTCCACTGCATAGTATTTAGCAGATTCACTTCCAAATTTATTCATTTGCCCCATTGGTGATCTTCCGTCCATATTCGCATTCTCATTCATTATTTCTTGATCTGAAGCATTTGTTATTTTCTCAAAACTCTTAATTAATTCCCATGTGCTTTTGTTTACCTTGTAGCTTAATTGTCCCATTTTTATTCCCCCATCAATTCAATTTCCTAAAATTTATTTACGTGGTTTGCTTTCTAACCTCCTTACATTTACTTAACCAAGATGTATCCAAGGAAAATAGGTGAATAAAAAAACCACTTCTCTTTAGAGAAATGGCTGAGATCACGTTGACATACTTGCAGAAAAATTCTACAAATCTACCATCGTTCGATCCTCCCAACTCCCGAAGAAGATAACACGGTATAAATAAGGCAGGTCTCCTGACTTATGCTTCAATCTAATCAAACACCTTCCCATCAAAAACGACAGTGGTTCTTGTTTGAATCCTCAGCACTTACAGTTGCGGGTACAGCTCTGGCTTCTCACCAGATTCCCTTTTCAGCCCTCGAAAGAGCACCTTATTCACTTGGTTAACACTATATGTAGTGTATTTATTTCAAAATAAACACATCATATTGTGTTTATATCTCTATTATTATATTGAACTGTCTTTATTTTGACAATAGCCAACATAAACGTAGGAAAAAAAGAAGAGTAAGATCAGCACCATACCAATTCTCCTCTTCTCGTTCTTTATGTATTCTCTTAATTAAATGATTTCTTAATATTTTCTGCACTCTCTGCTGTTTGTTGGATATATTCTGCAATTACACGATTATCTGCAGTTATTGTTTCAATTGAGGCATTAACTTGCTGTAAGCTCGCTGTTGCTTCCTCGATAATTGCTGCGAAATCATTTGTAGATGATTCAACATTTTCACTGTTTCTTCCTACATCTTTAGATAGAGATTCAAATTCCTGGAACTTTTTGTTTACTTTTTTCAGCATCATATTTAGTTCAGCAAATTTCTCTTCCACTTCTTTTGTTGATTCAACACTTTGGTTTAAATTCACACTGCTTGCTTTCATATTTCCTTGGGCTAACTCATTAGTCTTGTTAACATCTATAAGGTTTTCAGTAATTTTAATAGTGATTCCTTTCGTTGTATCAGCTAACTTTCTTATTTCTTCTGCTACAACGGAGAATCCTTTCCCGGCTTCACCTGCTCGCGCAGCCTCAATGGAAGCGTTTAATGCTAATAAATTCGTTTGCTCTGTAATTTGCTGAATTTGATGGGCAAATTGATTCGTTTCTTCAATTTTTTGAGTTAGTGTTATAAAGTTATTATTAAGCTCACTAATAACAGTTTGCAAATTATCCATCTCATTCATAAGATGCTTCGCCTTCGTTTGACCTTCTTCAGCCGCATTACTAGATTGAACAGATTCTTCAATAAGTTCCTTAGTTGATCTGTTCATTTCATTTAAAACCATTAAATTATTATGTGCATTGCTAGCAATGCCTGAAATTTGTTCACTTTGTATCTGGCTTCCTGATGAAACTTCACTTATAGCAATCCTTATTTCATCTTGTGAAGCAACACTATATTGAATTTTTTCATTCACTTTACTTAAACTTTCTGCAATAGTCAGCAGCTCTTTTTCAAGCTTTACTTTTTGTTCTTCCTTTGATCTTGAATTTGTTTCTTCTTGATCCATATAGTCTTGAAGCTTTTTGTATTGCTTATCATTTAGGTGAATTAATACACTTAAAAGGACCGTTGATAGCAAATAAATTAATAGAAATGATGCAAATTCGTCTTTCAAATAAGCGTATGTGTCTTCTGGAACAAAGCTATTATAGGAAAGGATAATTACCCCGAAAACAAAACCGATTCCAAAGATTTTTTTATTAAATGGAACAGCAGCAAAAATAGTAAAGAAAAATACACTTATAACCCCCGCAAGATTGCCGCCTGTTAATAAGGTCGTAATCAACATACATGCGTTCATTCCTATGACAATTACATAGGGAAATAAATACTCTTTCTTACTTTTATTCGTCCATACATATACGATTGGATAGATGATTACTTGAAGTAGATTAAGTATACTCATAATAGATTTTGGATCTAATGAGAGCATACTGATTAACCCAATACCCGTTGATATCGAGTATATTATTAACATTAGTTTGTTTTTACTTTTCAAATCCAATAATTTTAATTGTTCGATAGCATTCATATTTTTCCCCCGATAGAAAATTATAACTTTTTTATATTATCGGCTCTTTTAAGAGTTTTTCGACATAAATTATTAAATTTGATTAATTTATTTAATACTAAAACAATGGGCTGGGTTAAATCTTAACTTAATTTACATGTAGAACTATTTTTCCTATATTCCTATTTGCCTCCATATGTTTATGCGCATGTTGGATGTCTGCAAATGGGAAAATTTGATCTACTATTGGTCTAATTTTATCTTGCTTAAATAAAGGGATTGCCCTATTTACAAATTCCTCTGTCAGCTCTTTTTTATATTCATCACTTCTAGGTGTTAGTAATGTAGCTTTTAATTGAACTCTTTTTCCAAGCAGCTCCATTAAGTTTACTTTTTCTACGACAGACCCACCTAAAATCCCAATTAACACCCATCTTCCATCTATTTTTAGGCTTTTTAAATTTTTCTCCCAGTAAGACGCACCTACAAAATCCAGAATTACATCTGCTCCTTGGTTGTCTGTTGCTTTTAATACCTCTTTAGCAAATGATTGCTCCTTATAATTGATACAGACATCTGCTCCTAGAGAATGACAGAAGTCTGCCTTTTCTTGTGAACCGGCTGTTATAATAATTTTTGCCTGTGTCATTTGTTTAGCTAATTGAATAGCTGCTGTTCCTACCCCGCTTGCACCAGCATGAATAAGTACGGTATCTTGATCAGTCAATTCACCTAACCAAAATAAGGTTTGATACGCTGTTAAGAAAACCTCAGGAATCGCTGCTGCCTCGGCAAATGAAAGGTGGTCTGGTACCCTCATGGCTCTTTCTGCTGGCATGACAACATACTCCGCATATCCTCCCCCATTCACAAGCCCCATCACACGGGCTCCTACCTCGATTTCTGCACCGTGTGCTGCTTCCACAACTTCTCCAGCCACTTCAATTCCTAAGATTGGATTACTTAAGTAGCCAGACTTTCCTTCTCTTGAAATAATATCTGTACGATTGATTGCTGAACTCTTTACTTTAATTAATAATTCTCCGTCTTTTACTTTTGGCTTTGGAAAATCCTGAAATTGCAATTGTTCTGCTCCTCCAGGCTGTTTGACAATAACTGCCTTCATTCTTCTATCTCCTTTATCTTATGGTGATGTTAATAGAATTCAAAACAAACTATAAAGCTTTTTCACCTTTTATGCAGAATAATAGTTTTAAATTCATCTATAGTATTGAAGATAGGAAATATAACACAGGATAGAATCAATTTGTTCTATTATCTCTATAGAAGATTGTACTGAATTGTTTATTTATATTTTTTTCGAATTAGGGAGATATTATTCCTATATGGAATTGGAGGTTGTTCAAATGGAGAATAAAACAAACATTCGATTAACAGCCGCAGAAATGTCTTGTTTATGGACCCAATTTATTAATGACACTCTAGCAGTCTGTGTCAACACCCATTTCTTAAATAAAGTGGAAGATAAGGAAGTCAGTCCGATTATTGAATGGACATTGAATGAAGCAAAAAACAATCTTTCAATTATGAATGACATTTTTACAAAGGAAAAATTCCCTCTACCGATTGGATTTACTGAACAAGATGTAAATACTCAAGCTCCAAAGCTATTTTCAGATACTTTTGTAATAATGTATTTACGGCAAATGTCCATTCTGGCCATGGCAGCTAGCAGTGCAGCTTTGGGTTTGGTCACTCGCCCTGATGTAGTTGCTTTTCATAAAAGGGTTTTAGCCAAAGGTGTTGAATTGCAGGACAAGACTCGGGAATTAATGTTAATACAAGGTACCTTTGTAAGACCTCCTTATATTTCTACTCCAGATAAAGTAGATTTTGTAGAAAGGGAACAGTTTTTGGCTGGTTTTTTTGGAAAAAAGAGAGCGCTTACTTCAGTCGAAGTCACTCATTTATTTTTAAATATTCAAACAAACGCTATTGGAAAAGCACTTATAACTGGTTTTGCTCAAACTGCAAAGACAGATGAAGTTAAACAGTATTTGTTAAGAGGAAAAGAGCTATCACAAAAATATATAGATATATTTAGCAATTTCTTAATAAAAGAAGACTTACCCGCCCCTATGAGTTGGGATTCGTCTGTAACTGATAGTACTACAAGTGTTTTTTCTGACAAGCTAATCATGTTTCATATATCAGCGATGATTGCAGCTGGGGTTGGAAATTTTGGAATGGCTATGGCAGCAAGCCCTAGAAAAGATTTAGGATTGAAATATGCATCATTGATCCCAGAAATCTCACTATATGCTGAAGATGGAGCGAAAATAATGATTAAACATGGATGGATGGAGGAACCTCCACAAGCAGATGATCGTAAAGATTTGTCAAAGGGTTAGTATGGAATGGTGATATTATCAAAGAGTAATGCTTTTTATTAAGCAATGACTAACGAATCTATATTTGTTAGTCATCATTAATTCATGTTTTATTTAAAATTTTAACAATAATAAGCTTCCACAGAATCTAGAGAGCAATTTTCGCATTAATGACCTATCCCGTTTTAATATAGTCTAATTCCATTTTTTCTTCCCTCAACTATAGCTGTGATCTTATCGATTGCATGAACCCCCATAATTTTTATCATTACACGATCTGAATCTAATGTATCAACTGGTAAAACATCAAATGGAAGTCCCATTGCAAACACAGCTTTCCATTCATTAGGTAAATGAAAAAACTTCACCATAGATTTCTCAACCTTTTCAGATAGAATATCTTTTATATTTTTAATCCCTTCCTGCCTGTGTTTACTATTGGTGGTTTTAATTTACTAAAACTAAGGGAAGCTATCTATGTAGTAGATCAAAAGGAGGATAAAGTTAATGGATAAGGACATCAATTATGGAAGTGATTATAAATTCATTCCCGCTACTTCCATAGGGAGTGGAATTTATATTCAAGTATTGCCTGATTTATTTTGTCACACAGTTCAAATTGTTAATATTAGTTTAGTCGGAAACCCAGAAACAAACGAATTTGTTTTAGTAGATGCAGGTATGCCCAATTCAGCAAATGAAATCATTGGAGCAGCTGAAAATTATTTTGGTGTTAATAGTCGCCCTAAAGCCATTATCTTGACACACGGGCATTTTGATCATGTTGGTGCAATTGTTGAATTGATTAAGCATTGGGAGATTCCTGTTTATGCACATGAATTAGAGCTTCCGTTTCTAACAGGCCAAATGAGTTATCCGGAACCAGATCCAACAGTTGAAGGTGGAATGGTGGCAAAAATGTCACCATTGTTTCCAAATGAACCAATAAATATCGGAAAAAATGTAGAAAAACTGCCTTCCGATGGATCTGTCCCGTCAATGCCAGGTTTCCGCTGGATCCATACGCCCGGACATACACCAGGACATATTTCATTATTCAGAGATAGAGACAAGGCCTTGATTGCAGGAGACGCATTTGTAACGGTTAAACAAGATTCACTTTATAAAGTATTAACACAAAAACAAGAAATAAATGGACCTCCACGATATTTTACAACAGACTGGAATGCTTCTAAAGAATCAGTTATGAAATTGGTAGCTTTGCAGCCTGAAGTTGCAGTAACAGGCCATGGTTTGCCAATGAGTGGTGAATTATTATCAGAGAGTCTTGAAAAGTTAGTTCGTGACTTTGATAAAATTGCTATACCTGACTTTGGGAAATATGTTGATAAAAATATCCATTAGTAAAGATAGAATATTTAATCGTTTCTCTAATACCCAGGATCGTACCATGACTCCGGTTTTCGAAATAAAGAATTTGGTGCTAATTCATATGAGTTCTTTGATGTGCGGGGCTCATCAAAACTACCCCCGGGCGGGAACCAATTGAGCTCTTTGATGACCAAGTCTCATAAAACTTATTCCGACGGGTTTCATTTGAACTCTATGCTGACCGGGGATCACAGGATCTGCTCCGTACTGGTATCATCATTTACGGCTAGTTCCTCCAGTGAAAAAAAATTTGGGTTTAAAACAAAGGGTACTTTTTGTTTGATTTTCACTAAAAGGTTATCATCTCTTTGATGTTGAAGGAAAATAATGCTTTCCCATAGGAAGAAATTAAAAATGTTGTCAAAATTTATTGATTGGCTTATAATCATAAAAGTACAAAATATAGTATTAGAATTCCAACAATACTACAATATACAGTGATAAACCTGTAAGTATGGTGTCTGTAAAGACTTAATAGGGAATCTGGTGTAAGTCCAGAGCTGTTCCCGCAACTGTAAGTGCTGACGAAATAAGTAAGCCACTGTCCATTAGGATGGGAAGGACTTAAAGTAGGCCAAAGCACGAGTCAGGAGACCTGCCATATTTATAACGTGTTATCTTCTTCGGGAGCTGGGAAGATAGAACGAGGGTATTTTGATAGACCTATTTATTTTGTCTATTAACATATCAACGTTTGTTAAACCCATCCTCTTTTTAGAGTGATGGGTTTTTTATTTTCCCCCCTTTTTTCCAAAAGTTAAAAATAAATGAACTGAAAGGGGAATAATTTTTTATGAAAACAATGATTCATACAGAAGCAGATTCTATTTTGGAGGCTTTAGAGAGGACATCTAGTATGTACCAAATCGATATTCATGAACTTAAACAAAAGGTTAGTAAAATGGATATGTCCCCTCGAGAGATGAATGATTTTGCACTCCACTATTCCTTGAACAAAATATCAATGGAGCAGCCAAATTGGACCTTCCTTGCTGCCCAATTCTATTTAAATCAACTTTATGAACAGGCAGCCGAAAACAGAGGTTATAAAAAGGAGCAAAAGTATGGGGATCTCTATGAATTGATTACTAAACTCACAAATGTAGGAATCTATTCAAAAGATTTACTAGATCTATATACACAAAATGAAATTAACGAAATCGGGAAGGAAATCGATCCAGAAAAAGATTATTTATTTAATTATGTTGGCTTGTTTTTGCTCGCCGATCGCTACCTTGCCAAAGACTACGAGAAAAACATTTACGAATTGCCCCAGGAACGATTCATGATCATCGCAATGACTTTAATGAAGCATGAATGTCCATCTAATCGATTATCACTTGTGAAAGAAGCTTACTGGGCATTAAGCAATCTATATATGACGGTTGCCACCCCCACTCTGGCAAATGCAGGGAAAAGCTATGGCCAGCTCTCCTCTTGCTTTATTGACACTGTCGAAGATTCATTGGATAGTATCTATTTAAATAATTGGGATATCGCTAGATTAAGCAAAGATGGCGGCGGCATTGGCGTTTATTATGGGAAGGTTCGTGCCTTAGGTTCTGATATTAAAAGATTTAAAGGAAATTCTTCAGGTGTTATTCCATGGATTCGATTAATTAACGACACTGCCGTCAGTGTAGATCAATTGGGACAAAGACAAGGTGCTGTAGCTATTTATCTTGATATTTTCCACAAAGATATTATGAACGGATTCTTAGACTTAAAGACGAACAATGGGGATGAACGCCGTAAAGCGCATGATATTTTTACAGGTGTCTCTATACCAGATTTGTTTATGAAAAGACTAGAAGAAGTTGATGAAACAGGACGAAGCATTGGTGAATGGCATACCTTTTGCCCTCATCAAGTAAAGCAAGTGATGGGCTGGAAGGATGAAGCTGGTACACCATTGGGACTTGAGGATTATTACGATGAGGTAGATAACCAATATTTCACCCAAAAGTATGAAGAAGCCGTTAATCACCCCCTTCTTCCTAGAAGAACCTACCGGGCAATGGATATCATGGCTCGAATCATGGTTTCACAATTGGAATCAGGCACTCCCTATATGTTTTATAGAGATGAGGTAAATCGTCAAAATCCAAATAAACATGTGAAAGGGAGTGGACGTACCTCTATTTATTGCAGCAATCTCTGTACTGAAATTATGCAAAATATGTCTGCAACTGTGATTCAAAAGGAATTTCAAGATGCTGAAGGAAATATTGTCATCATTAGAAAACCTGGGGACTTTGTCGTATGTAATTTATCTTCTATTCATCTGCCTAACGCAGTCAGATCGAATGTGTTGAATCGACTCATCCGAATCCAAATGCGCATGCTCGATAATACGATAGATATTAATCATATTTCAGTTGGACAAGCCAAATACACAAATGAAAAGTATCGGGCTGTTGGTTTAGGAACCTTTGGTTGGCATCATCTACTCGCCCTCAAGGAAATTCATTGGGAATCAGACGATGCTGTTGATTATGCAAATGAATTATATGAAGAAATAAGTTACCATACCATTCAATCTTCAATGGAACTAGCAAAAGAAAAAGGTGCATATCAAATGTTTTCTGGATCCGAATGGCAAACAGGAGAGTATTTTACACGAAAAGGCTATACGTCCCAGCGATGGATGAAGCTTCAAGAGGATATCCAAACGCATGGGGTTCGAAATGGCTGGATGCTTGCGGTTGCTCCAAATTCTTCTACAGCAAAGATCGGTGGTTCCACAGATGGCATTGATCCTTTATATGCCATTGAGTACGCAGAGGAAAAGAAAAACTTTAAATTTAAAGTAACTGCCCCTGACTTGGATCACCATACGTACAATTATTACCGGCTTGTCCGGCATGAATTAAGCCAATTATGGAGTATTAAGCAGAATGCTTCTCGTCAACGACATATTGACCAATCAATTAGCTTTAATTTTTATGTTCGCCACGATATTAAAGCACGTGAATTGCTTCAGCTTCACCTGGAAGCATGGAAGCATGGATTAAAAACGACATATTATGTACGCAGTACTTCACAAACAGAAATTGATGAGTGTGAAGCTTGCCATAGCTAAACTTAAACGAGGAGGAAAACTTATGAGCATCAATCAAACCCTTTCAAAAATAAAGCTCCTTAACCCAGAGTATCCTAACAAACCTACCCGTATTATTAACGGTCAGTCCTCTGGTATATTAAATTGGAACGATATTAAATACCCGCAAATGTACCGTATGTATCAAACCTTATTATCTAATTTTTGGAAAGCCCAAGAAATTAACATGCAGGATGATATTAAACAATGGGAATTACTAAGCCCGACTGAACAAGATATATTTTTGCGGATCAATACACAGCTGGCTTCTCTTGATAGTTTGCAGACACCCACGATGACTCAAGTAATGGATTATGTAACCGATCCAAGCTTTAAAGCTATATTCGCAATTATTTCTCAGCAGGAGGCAGTTCATAATGAATCATATTCCTATATCTTAAGCTCGCTTGTTCCTTTAAGTGAACAAAACGCTCGCTTTGATCAAGCAAAGGATGATCCGATTGTCCGAAAACGCAATCAGCTTATTTTAGATGCTTATGAAAGTTTCCGAAGCGATCCAACCCCACAGCATCTGTTCGAGCTATGCATTAATTCAATCAATCTTGAAGGAATTTACTTTTACGCGGGGTTTGCCTTTTTCTATCACTTAGCACGCCAGCAAAAAATGCTTAAAACAAGCACAATGATCAGTTACATCCAACGCGATGAAATGCAGCATGCTTATTTTATTGCCCAATTTGTTCGGATTCTTCTGACGGAAAATCCTGAATTAAATACAGTAAGTAATACTCAATATGTTTATGATACGATTCACCAAGCGGTTCAGCTCGAAAAAGAATGGGCGCAATATATTTTGAAGGAAATAAAAGAAATTGACTTAAATGAATTTGAAGGCTATGTGGAATATTTAGCAAACAAAAGATTTCGCCAATTAGGACTTGAAAATCTTTATGAGGATCGCGAAAATCCGATGCCTTGGATTCATGTCTTCAGCGATGAAATGATGAATGAAACAAAGTCTGATTTCTTCGAACAAAAGTCACGTACCTATACGAAGGTGTCCCAAGACAACGGCTTTGATGAATTATGAAAATCGGAATTATTTACACATCGGTTTCAGGCAATACGAAAGAGCTGGCACATTTACTACATGAATTATTCAGCCGGCAGACCATTAGGGCTCATTTATTTCATATTGCAGATTTCCCTATTCATACATTATCAACATTCGATGCGATAGCGATTGGCACCTATACATGGGGCGATGGTGATATTCCAGCAGAAATGGAACCTCTCTTTCAGGAATTTGAAAAAATACCACAAATGAAAATGATTACAGGTGTATTTGGTACTGGTGATTCTTTCTATCCACATTTTTGTGGAGCAGTCGATAAATTTAGAGATTTACTAAAAATCAATACTGATTTAGCAGTGACTTTAAAAATTGAATTATTGCTTCAAAAGCAAGATATATCAAAGTGTAAAAGATTTGTTGAGCTATTTGCTAATCGAATTCAAACAAGTTGCCATAGCTGAATTTGTTTGCAGCTTGCATTAACAATTCTTCTCTACTTGGAAAAAGTGAATGAGAGTACATCCCTTGGACACTATAGATATGAAAGGGGTGTATGTATCTTGAAGCAGAATAAACAAGCAAAAGAACCTACTTTAGCCGAAGGAATGAACACGGAAGACGAACTAGATAAAAATGCCACATTTGAAGAGATTTCAAGTGGAGAATACACGAAGGTTGTTACCTTATCCTTAGATGAAAATGATCCCAGCTAACATTTAAAACACCGTTAAAACGGTGTTTTAAATGTTTTATTGTAATAACAGCAAGAGACGATTCCTCCTAAAAGAAAATCGCCTTAACAAAAATAATCGTTTACGATCAATCAAAAATTCCCCTTAATCTTCTTCCCTATGTTTTTCTCGTTCAAGATATTCTGAAGTATATGGATCTTTTTCATATGCTGGCAAATCACCAAATGATGTCATTATATCCTCATCATCTAATTGTTCCTCTAGCGCCTCGTGCCCGGCATTTGGATAGACCGTAATATTTTTCCCTTCCATGTCTACACCAACGAAATTTTCGAAATCCTCTACAAACCCTACATTTTCTCCTGAATCCATATATACTTCATTATAATCATCAGATGGATTAGACATATCAGATGGGGATTCACTTGTTCCCCATCTTGCTACCTCCTGCCACGAATCCTCTGCATCAAAACCAACACTTTCATCCTCGGCTTCATCTTTAACAAATCTTTTAAAAGGTGGCCCGATAATTTCTTCTTCAACTGGGCGTCTATGTGATGTGGTCTGATCTTGTGAATGTTCGATACAGAAGATAGTTGTTGGCAAGGCCTCCAATCGTTCAATCGGAATATCCTTCGAGCAGACATTGCATTTCCCATAAGTACCATTTTCAATTGCCTCTAAAGCTCTATTGATATTTTTTAACTCATCTTCTAAATGCTCATTTAGTGCAATATCTTTTTCTCTTTCAAATAATTCAGTCCCTGCATCACCTGGGTGATTATCATAGTTCGAAAGCTCTCCCATGGATTCCTTCCAAAATGATTCATTTAAACCAAAATGATCATTTTGTTCAAATCTATTGTTAATTTCCTGCTTTAACCCATGTAGCTTATTCTTAAACTCGGATAATTCTTGTTTTGAAAGCATATTAGCCAGTCCCTTCCTTTACTCTTGACCACTAACTATAGCTTCCCTCATTTCCATTCTCTTATAACTAGATAATCCTCATGAATGTATCAAAAAATTCTGCTTAAATAAATTTGTTATACCTTTCCGGCCTGTGCATTCTAATAACCCGTACATACCAATACCCTATCATTTAAAGGAGATGAGATTATTTGAGTGCCGGCGGATACTGGTGCGTCTTATGCTGAAGGTGACCGTTATCATTTTACTGAAAATCGCTTCTTGTGAATTTATGGAGTCGTTCTTCTCCTGTTTGGGTTAATATTTTTTTGCCAAAAGGCTAAACAGACTTTTTCAAACGTGAAAGTCCTGGTTACTTGTATATTAGTGTTTTATCTAGTGTGTATCTCCCTATTGCATTAATCTGCGGTAACGTGCTGCAACAAACAGCCAATCATTCAAAAATAATGGCCACACGTTAGGACGCCGCCTAACAGCAAGCGGATGATAAGCAACTGTTGTTTGAAATCCTTCAACATCATACCACGAACCACGCATTGTTTTTACTTCTGCTTCTGCTCTTTTGAAAAAGAATTGGACAGCAATGTTTCCCAGGCACAGGATGAGTTTTGGATTTTTTGCACATAGCTGTTCATTCAAATGCCTCATACATATTTGACGAATTTGTTCCTTATCATATGCACGAACGGGCTTTCTTTTCAGAATATGCGTTATGTATAAGTCTTCTTTCCTTAACCCCACTTCATTTGCTGCTCTCTGTAATGTTTGTCTTGTTCCGCGAATAATTGAATTTCCTTCCCTGTCCTCACGAGCTCCTGGGTTATCTAGAATTATCATTATAGGTGCATCAGGATCCCTTCCCCCCACATCATTCAAGTTCCATGTTTATAAAGGTCACATTCTTGGCAATCTTTATGGTCTTCTGGGGTTGCTTCCTCTAACCATAATTCAGGACAAAAATCGGACATCGTATTTCATCTCCTAACGAATGCTGTATTTCCCTCTATTTTGTCCATTAATTATCCCAGTAGCCAGCAGAAGTTAACTACTTCTAACCCCATATAGGATGCATGCAACTCCTCCAAAAATCCAAATGAGTTTTGTAAGAGAAACCCTTTCGGACAATCCAACCAGACCAATCGTTGTTGTAATGATTAAAATAATTGGTCCGACCATTGCTAAGGAACTATTGACGAGAAGTGCCTTTTCAATGTCATTAAATTTTAATATTAAAATTGCAACGAAAATTTCAATACTACCCGAAATAATTCTCAATAATGCCATACTCATAATAGCCTTTTCGAATAACTGAAACATTCTAATCCTCCCAATCCATTTGCTTTCACTAATATATGCATCATCATTCTAAAGAAGAAGGACATGTTCTTTTATAAGATAGGCTTTTAAAAGTAAGCAGAATCTAATCTTGATACCTTTCCTGCTGTTCTTTGTGAAAACTTTGGGATCATTTTTTCAATTATGGAATAATAAAAAAAGGAAAAACCAAAGAAACTGGTCTTTCCTTTATAATTACACAAGTATTTATTTCTCCTTATCTTCATTCTTATATTCTGCTCTTTGTGGTGTCAGCTCCTCTGAGGCCTCAGTTTGATATCGTAAATTCCCAGTGTAATTGTAAATCGATTGTGAGTTATTAATCACATTCTTCGAAATGTATTTATGATAAATTGATTCAAAGAGTGCTACCCCTAATGATGCAATTAAAGACATCAAAAACCCATTTCCGTTATTCGGGAAAACACTGCTCATTAACCAGATAACCATTAAAGCCAGACCAAAGTCAGCGAGTGATGCGACTAGATTATTCGTTCTCGGAAGGATCAGCAAATCACCAATTGTATAGGAAACCATCCCCAACACTATAGTGATGAATAAGACATTTCCAAAGCTCATCCCGTACATCCCCCCTAAGATTAGGTACAACAGGATAAGACTTACAATAATTTTTATTGCTAGTGCTTTTACATGTTTCATTATTTCATCTCCTTTAATGATATTTTGTTTGATCTATTTCATCTTATTCACGCATGAGTTCGTAGTCAGATGGATAAAAAGGTTAATTTTAATGGATACTAGCAAGGAAAAGGATTCTTATTCATGGGGGTGAAAAGCATTGAATCAGCTAACAACAAAGGAACTTTCTTATATAGAAGATGAAATAAGAGCAGAGGAAATAACTGCAAAAACAATGAATTGGTGTGCTTCCCTTTGTGAGGACCAAGAGCTAAGAAAAAATCTCGAACAGCTAGCAGAAAAACACCAATTGAAAATTGCCGATCTTTCACAATATTTTAACCGTTCAAAAATGATTCAGTAAGAAGGAAAGGAGTGCTAGGGAATGCCAAATAACATCGAGGGACGAGGTTTAACAGATCGGGAAATGCTGCAGCTTTGTTTAGAATTGGAGAAAGGCCGTTGTCGCAGTATTAGCAATACCATTTTAGAAACGAGCCATAAGCAATTACGAGACATCTATCAGCAGTGTTATGATAATGCCAATGACAATCAATACAGACTGTATGAAATTATGGAAGAAAAAGGCTGGTATAAAACTGAAATCGCTTCAATTGAAGAAATCCACAGAGTACAAGAATATATGCAAAATAATTTGCACCCAGATAAACAACTTTAAAGAAAAACCCCTTGAAAAGGAAAAGTATCGCCTTCTTTTCAAGGGGTTTTTAACTATTATTTCTATCACAGGAATTATTTCAGGTATGGTCCCTTTATAACCAACCTGCCTGAAATAAATACAGCAAGACTTGAATTCTCTAAAGCCGAAATCCTGACTTCCGCAATTTCTATTCGGTTTACTCCCCTAAATCCACATTATGATAAACTTGCTGCACGTCTTCTAAATCTTCTAATGCATCAATCATTTTTTCAAACTTTGCCTGTGCATCCTCTGAAAGAGTTACGTCATTTTGTGCAAGCATCGTTTGTTCAGCAACTGTAAATTCCGTAATTCCTGCATTCTTCAACGCTTCTTGAACCGCATGGAATTGGTCAGGATCAGCATAAACGATTACTGATTCATCTTCTTCTACGATATCACGAACATCTACGTCTGCTTCCATTAAGATTTCAAGCACTTCATCCGCCGTTTTTCCCTCTAGTCCAATAACAGCAGTGGCATCAAACATATAGGCAACCGATCCGCTCACACCCATGTTTCCGCCATTTTTCCCAAATGCTGCACGCACATCCGCAGCTGTACGATTAACGTTATTTGTCAATGCATCGACAATAACCATTGATCCATTAGGACCAAAACCTTCATAGCGAAGCTCGTCATAATTTTCTTCTGACCCGCCTTTTGCTTTTTCAATTGCACGGTCAATAATATGTTTAGGCACATTATATGTTTTTGCACGTTCCAATGTAAATTTTAAAGCTTGGTTTGCTTCAGGATCTGGCTCGCCTTGTCTTGCAACGACATAAATTTCACGGCCAAATTTTGCATATATCCGACTGGTATTTGCGTCCTTTGCCGCTTTTTTTTCTTTAATATTATTCCATTTACGACCCATAATGAACACTCACTTTCGAGATTGAATCAGATTCAAATATGAATTGGTCTCTTTGACAAATTCAATTCACATTTTCATAAATAAACCTTGGCATCTGCCACTAAATTATTTTATACCTATTTAATTCATTTGTTAAGTTATAAATTCAAAAAAAGAGCTGCATATGCAACTCTTTCTTTTCTTATTTATTGACCTTGTGCTCCATTTGAAGTGACTTTTCGAACATGGTCATCTTCAAAGTTGTTTTTTCGAAGGGCTTCCACTTTGTCATTTAATAATTTCTTTTGATCGACTTCTGCAGAAGGTGTTTGTTTATTTTTTGACACTTCAATTCCCCCCTTTTACTTCGACTTACCTTCTTATTGTGCTTATTCTTTATAAAAATAATCATGCGCCGTTAGATTGGCCTCACATATATTTTATTGAGATAAGCAAGCTATTTAAAAAGGAGGTGCCCGAATGTCAGAGCCAAGACAGCCAGGTAATCAGAGTCTTCCCGACTTTAATGAGTTAAATGATCGGATAATTGCTGAACGAAGAATATCTGGACCTAGATTGGAAATTAAAACGAATTTAGATCCAAAAGACTCAACCATTGATAATCCTTATCTTCAAAATAAAAATAATACCGATTTAAAATCATTTAGAGCTTACTTTGAAGAATAAATGCCATCAAAATAATTTGTTTAAGGGAAAATCCTCAATTACAATTGAGGATTTTCCCTTTCAGATTGTCGACAAAAGGGGTTCGGAATGGTCTCATTCCGAACCCCTTTTTATAAAAAAGTCCTTAATTTTT
>NZ_LMBX01000037.1 GCF_001439605.1 Cytobacillus praedii | reverse complement strand
TAGAGAAAGGTGAATTTGAGGTCTCTCAAATTCACCTTTCTCACTATTTGAAGCTAGTTATGTCCCAGCCTCATTTTTTTGTTTTGTAAGAATTTTGAAACTTTTGTCCTGCTTATACGTATATAAATTAAATCGAATATATCTGATAATAGATAATGAAGGGATGTGAAAAAAATGGAACTTTTTGGCGTGCCTATTCAAACACTATACCTTTATGTACTTGTCATTTCTGGTAGTTTAATCATCTTATACTTGTTTTTTGGTGATATGGTCGAAGGCTTGTCTGAGGCAGCGGGGTTTCTCAATCCAGTTCTAGTATTAGCTTTCTTAACCTTTTTATCAGCAATTGGCTATTTATTGGAGATCCTTACGGGGATGAATAGTGTACTCATACTTATCATCGCCGCAATCACTTCTGTAATTTTAGATACATTATTAAATGTTTTTGTTCTTATTCCATTAGCAAATACTGAAGAATCTCTTGTTTATACGGAAGATTCTTTAAAAGGGAGAATTGCTGCGGTAATTATCCCGATTCCAGAAGATGGCTTTGGAGAAGTTTTGATCGAAAGCTATAGCGGCAGAATATCAAAGCCTGCTGCTAGCTTAGATAATAAAGACATTGGTGAAGGACAAAAAGTTCTTGTTATCGATGTGAAAGATGGGGTACTTTATGTAGTTCCTCAAAATGAATATTAGATAGGGGGAGAGAAAATGCTTCAAATTTGGATTATTGTAGGGATTGTTGCATTCTTATTAATTGCCTTATTGGGTGTATTTATTTCGAAATATCGCACGGCTGGACCTGATGAAGCTTTAATTGTGACAGGAAGCTATTTAGGCAGCAGAAATGTTCATGTAGATGAATCCGGTAACAAAATTAAGATTATTAGAGGTGGAGGGACATTCGTACTGCCTGTATTTCAGCAAGCAGAACCGTTAAGTTTGCTTTCTAGCAAACTAGAAGTCTCCACTCCTGAGGTTTATACAGAGCAGGGAGTACCTGTCATGGCAGATGGAACAGCAATTATTAAGATTGGGGGATCAATTGGTGAAATTGCCACCGCAGCAGAACAATTCCTAGGAAAAAAGAAAGAAGATAGGGAAAATGAAGCAAAGGAAGTACTAGAAGGTCATTTACGCTCCATACTTGGTTCGATGACTGTTGAAGAAATCTACAAAAACCGTGATAAATTTTCTCAAGAAGTTCAAAGGGTTGCCTCACAGGATCTTGCTAAAATGGGTCTGATCATCGTTTCCTTCACAATTAAAGATGTCCGTGATAAGAATGGCTATCTTGATTCATTAGGGAAGCCAAGAATTGCACAAGTAAAACGGGATGCTGATATTGCGACAGCTGAAGCAGAAAAAGAAACGCGAATTAAACGTGCTGAAGCCGATAAGGATGCACAAAAGGCTGAGCTTGAAAGAGCGACCGAAATTGCTGAAGCAGAAAAAGAAAACCAAATGAAAATGGCAGATTACCGCAGGGATCAGGATATTGCTAAAGCGCGTGCAGACCAAGCGTATGATCTTGAGACTGCCCGTGCCAAGCAGGAAGTAACAGAACAAGAAATGCAAATTAAGATTATCGAGCGTCAAAAGCAAATTGAATTAGAGGAAAAAGAAATTTTAAGAAGGGAACGACAATACGATTCAGAAGTAAAGAAAAAAGCAGATGCGGATCGTTATGCAGTAGAGCAAGCTGCTGAAGCAGAGAAGAAGAAACAATTTGCTGAAGCAGATGCCAATAAGTACCGAATTGAAGCACAAGCAAAGGCTGAGGCTGAGCGAGTGAGAGCGGATGGATTAGCAAAAGCAGATTCACAGCGTGCACAAGGTGAAACGGAAGCTGAAATCATCCGTCTGAAAGGTCTTGCCGAAGCTGAAGCGAAGCGCAAAATTGCTGAGGCATTTGAGCAATATGGTCAAGCTGCAATCATGGATATGGTCTTAAAAATGCTTCCGGAATATGCAAAGCAAGTGGCAAGCCCGCTGTCAAATATTGATAAAATTACGGTGGTTGATACAGGCAGTGATGGGAAAAATGGCGGTGCGAATAAAGTCACCGGCTATGCAACGAACCTTATGTCTACAATGCAGGAAAGCTTGAAAGCTTCTTCGGGTATTGATGTAAAAGAGTTATTGGAAAATTTCTCAGGAAAATCGAATATACGTGATAGCATCGATCATTTAACGCTGGAATTGAAGGATAATAAACCAAAAGAAGATAAAAGTGAATTGTAAGAGAGGGAAAAAAGTGTAGACCTATCTCTCTTCAAAGAGGTATAAATAGCCCATTTTTTAATGATAAAAAAAGTACTGAAATCGAATAAAAACATCCATTTAGAGGGGTCCTTTTCATATGGGCCTCTCTTTATTTATGGGGATTATACCTAAAATTGTGCATTCGTCTATCGCACAATATAGGGTAAATGAATAGGATATATGGAAACAAACAAAGGAGGTATATGAACATGGGAAATGAATGTGGAGGCGTTGGTTGCGGTGGAGGCTTCGCTCTACTTGTCGTATTGTTTATCCTATTGATTATTATTGGAGCTTCATGGGGTTGCGGTGGTTACGGATATTAATAATAGGAAAATATGAATTTTAGACAGCAAGGAGGAGATCGTGTATGTATGGATACGGCGGCTATGGCTATGGTTGCTGTGGATATGGGGGAGGAGCTGGATATGGCGGCGGTTTTGCCTTAATCGTTGTTCTTTTCATCCTTCTAATCATTGTAGGCGCAGCTTGTTTTAGATAATTGGGTTTAGAAAAAGCAGGAATTCTCCTGCTTTTTTTGTTGTTTGATTGCTTTTTTATATAGTGTAGAAGCTTTTGGTATTTTTAAGCAGTTGACAGTAGACCTCCTGTACTGACATTCCTTTTAGCTTGGATAGGGAGGAAACTGACTCATTCATCATTTTTGGATGGGTAGCTAAACCCTGAAATGGCCCTTCAAATGGCCAAGGTCCATCCGTTTCAACCATGACTTGATCAATTGGAAACACTTTTGCAATCTCCCGAATTTCTTCTTCATAGACAATATCGGGTGTGAAAGAAATAAAGTAGCCATTTTTTATGAGACGCTGTATGGTTTTGCTATCCCCTTTAAACCAATGAAAATGAGCCTTTGCAATGGAGTGTTTTTCTAAAAGGTCACATACGGCAGGGGCATCATCATAAACGGCATGAAGAACAATTGGCTTCTCCCACTTTTTTGCAAGGACCATAAATGCCTCTAATAGTTCGATATAGCCTTGTAGTGGAAAAGATGGATCGGCTTTCTCCATTCGTAAGTAATAGGGAAGTCCTACCTCACCAATGGCAATCATTTTTTCTTTGTGTGATTCTATCCATGTCATTAAATTTGCGAGATCTTCTGAATTCGGTAAAGACTGTTCAGGATGATACCCGAAAGCTGGCTTCACTTTTGAATACTTTTCAGACAATAATAGATTTCTCTTTGCAGATTCTAAGTCATATGAAACAGAAATAACGGATTGAATAGATGGGGAACTTGAAATAATCGCTTCAATTTCCTCATCTTTATAATGATCAAGATGAATATGGGAATCGATCATCGATTTCATACGCTGTCCCTCCCTTTTAATGCAAAGTGAATCGTTCTCTTGCTTTCCAAAAATTGATCCTTAAGTAAAAGCTCTTCCTTTCTCGGTCGGCTAAAAGGAACCTTCAGCTCAGAAATAACATGTGACGGCCGGTGAGAAAGAACAAAAATTCGATCAGAAAGGAACAGTGCTTCTTCAATATTATGGGTAACAAAAAGAATGGTTGGTTTATGAGAATCCCATATATCGAGAAGCCATTTTTGCATATCAATCCTGGTTAATTCATCGAGTGCGGAAAAGGGTTCATCTAGAAGAATGATTGGCTGCGGACTTAAGAGCGCACGAATAAATGCAACTCGCTGCTTCATTCCACCTGATAACTCATGTGGGTAGGAATGCATAAATTCATTGAGTCCTGCCTTTTCAATCATCTCAATCGCTTTCTCTCGATTTATTTCTCCTTGAAGCTCCTGGCCTAATAACACATTTTGCAGAATCGTTCTCCATGGGAGCAATGAAGGAGTTTGCGGCATGTAGCTTATGGAGCCGTTCTTTCCAATTATGCTTTTATTTTGTAACTGAATCTTTCCTTCATCAGGAGTTAGGAGCCCACCGACTAAGTTAAAAATCGTACTTTTTCCGCTGCCTGAAGGTCCAAGGATAGAGACGAATTCTCCTGCCTTTACATCCAAGCATAGTCCCTGAATAACCTCATTATCTCCAAATCTTTTCGAGACATTTTCAATTGTAAGTATACTCATTGTTTATCATCCTCCATTCTTTTCCAGCGGATTAGAAAACGTTCTGCCAAAAGAATGAGCATAAATAATAAAAGACTTAATATCATAATAAATAATATCGCTACGAATACTCGATCTGTTCGAAAGGAAGAGGATGCTAGGGTCATATATACACCAATTCCTGATTTGGCACCGAGCCACTCTGAGATGACGGCTCCCATCACACTATATGTAGCTGAAATCTTTAAGCCAGAGAATATAGCTGGCAAGGAAAACGGAAGCTCAAGCTTCCAGAAAAGCTGCCTTCGATTAGCTCCAGCCATCATCATATAATGCTTCAGTTCATTTGGTGTTTGTCTAAACCCATCTAAAGCAGCAACAGTGATGGGGAAGAAACAGACAAGTGTGATGACTATAATCTTTGGCATTAACCCAAAGCCAAACCAAATAACCAATAAGGGAGCAAGAACGATGATTGGTACATTCTGTGATAAAATCAGCAAAGGGTAGATTGATTCTCTAACCATTGGAATAAGATGAAGGATAATAGCTGTCAGCAGTCCAACACTTGAACCGATAACAAATCCGAGCAACGAAAGTTTAATAGTTGATTGCAGATGCTCATGAAAATTTCCCCAGCCATCTATTGCTTCTTTAAGAATATCTGTTGGTGGTGGGAGAAGCCACGCAGGAATATCAGCAAGTTTAACTGCCACTTCCCAAATAATGAATAAAAGGAGGAGAACAAGAGCCGGTCTCCATCCTTTTAATAGATTGTTCATCATGAACGATATTTCTCCGTTAAATCATTCATTTCAATTCCTGAAGGCTGATATAAAATTTTTACTTGAGAAATGACATTTCTGCTCCCTTTTTCGATCATTTTTTCGTTCATATCAGCTATGATTCTTAATAAATGTTCCAATTCACCTTCCATAGTTGTTTCCAGCGGGTGAACCTCATACTTAACTCCTGACTCATCAATTACACGAATTGCTTCATCAACGTAGGGAATGACGTCTTCCCCGTTTTTTGTTTTTGGTATGATTTGAATACTTACTAATGCATTTGCCATACTTTAACACTCCTTATTCAGGTAAAAATTCATTCGTAAATGCTTTCTCTGCTTCTAATTTCTTATCAAGCAAACCGTTTTCAAACATCCAATCTGCATAGTTTTTCCATACGTTTAGCTTCTGCTCACCCCATCTTGAGGCATCGTCTTGGTAATGGGGAGCTAACCATTCCTGGCTTTTTTTCACAAGCTCTGCATCTAGATCTGGGGCAGCTTTCAATAGAATGTCAGCAGCTTCTTTAGGATTTTCGATGGTATACTTATACCCTTTAGACGCGGCTTTAACAAATGCTTTTACTGTTTCAGGATTGCTTTCAATCATTTTTTCATTTGTTGCAAGTACAGGAGTATAATAATCAAGCTTTTCGCTATAATCAGTTAAATAAACCATATTAATTTTTTCCCCGCGCAGCTCTGCCTCGACGCCTGTCCAGCCATAATAAATCCAAGCGAAATCAATATCGCGTTTTACAGCTGTGAAGAAATCAGCATCTCCCATATTCACGATCGAAACATCTTCAACATTTGCCTTTTCGATTTTCATTAACGAATCAAGAACGGACTTTTCAACAGGTGATCCCCATCCCCCATATGTTTTTCCTGCAAAGTCTTTCGGTGATTTGATATTTTTTTCTGCAGGGGAAGCAAATCCAGAAGTATTATGCTGAATCACTGCTGCAACGGAGACAAGAGGAACCCCTTGTACACGTGCTTGGGTAATACTTTCCTGATAACTAACTCCAAAATCAGCCTTTCCAGATGCAGTTAGCTGATCAGCGCCAGCTTCTCCAGGCATAATGATTTCCACATCAAGGCTTTCTTCTTCAAAGTAGCCTTTTTCCTTTGCAACATATAAACCAGTATGGTTCGTATTTGGTGTCCAATCAAGAACAACCGTAACCTTTTCTAGGTCTTTTTTGTCCTTTTCCTTTGTTTGATCATTGCCGCTGCTGCAGCCAGCAAGCAAGAGTGCAGTGCAAATAAGTGTGATCCATTTCTTCATTCTTTTAACCTCCAGGTGATTTATCTTTATGCTCTCCAGAATCTATGGATTTTTTGCAAAATAAAAACGCCCTTGGCATGAACCAGGGCGCATATAAACTAAACACATATTTGTTTTAGAATATGTTCCCTCCGCTGGTATCAACCAGATCAGGTTCAAAGGGTTATCATCATATTGATGAAATCTCAACCGATTACTCGGTTCCCCTACAATTCTGCCTATTAAATTTGTCAAAAGCATTTTTATTCCTAACCTATTATAACAGATATGTTCTAATTGACTAGAAAAAAGGACTAATTATATAAATTTGATTTGAAATTCCACTATTTTACTGTATTTCTATGGAAGAAATTGAGGTGTGGAGATGTTTAGTTTTCTATGTTACGGTTATATACGTTGTTCATGCAAGATAAAAAGGAGGAGATTGAATGAAGATACTTGCAGCGATTTTTGCAGGGTTCATGATACTCTCATTCCAGTTTGTCCAAACAGATAAAAATCACGCATACGCGGAAACGTTAGATCATGTTGATATATATACGGTTCAAAAAGATGATTCACTTTTTGACATTGGAATGAAATATGGAGTATCTGAGATAGATGTAATGAAAATTAATCACAAAGAATCAGAAAAAATTCATCCTGGTGAAAAGCTAATTTTACCAAAATCCGTCTCGAAAGAAGAAAAGGAACTTCTAGCAAGACTCGTCCATGCAGAAGCAAAAGGGGAGCCTTATGCAGGGAAGGTTGCTGTTGCACTAGTCGTTTTAAACCGAGTGGAAGATAATCGTTTTCCTGATAAAATTAAAGACGTCATTTATGAAGAAAGACAGTTTCAACCGGTGGATAACGGAGCTATTAATGAGCCTGCTGATAAAAGCTCCAAAAAGGCAGTCATGGAGGCACTTGCTCTTGAAGGTAAAGGAAATGATTCTGTCTATTTCTTCAATCCTGACGAAACAAGCAGTACATGGCTAAGAGCACAAACAGTGACAGAAGTAATTGGCAATCATCGCTTTGCTAAGTAAGAACATCTCTACAAGAGATGTTCTTTTTTGTAAAGGGATCAGTTAATAGGATGAAGACTTAGATACCGAGGGCACAAGATGAGCCATCCGGTAACCAACACTGAAAAAACAAAATTTCTGTCACATTTGCTTGTTTTCTTCTGCATCAAGGGGCTGATTTCGTTTCCAGCTCTTGTATTTCTCTAATTCATCAGAAAGTTGCTTGATAGCAAAGGCAATGACCGCTGCATCGTCAACAATGCCTAGACCAATCAAAAAATCCGGTATAATATCAATCGGAGAGATAAAGTAAAGGATAGAAGCAATAATGAACAAGATAGACTTTTTTGATATTGCTCGATATTCTCCGCTTGACCAAGACTTAAGAAGTTGAATAAGGAGCTGAAATTTCTCCCATATTCCAGAAAAAGATGCTTTATTTGCTTTTGCTTTCTTTTCAGTTTTTTTGAGCAATTGATTGGTTTCTCCTGGATTATCTACATATTGTTTTGCTTTTGAAAGAAATTTTTTATAGCCTGCTTCATGGTCTTTTTCATCTGGCATTTTTTTTTCCTCCAATTACATGAAAATTAGTTGTTTTTCTCAATATATTCAAATAGAAAAGATTGTCCATTCCGGTAAAAACGCGGGTCGTATAGGCCAATACGGTCATTATCATCAACAAGAACAACGAATGGTGCCCATTCATATAGGGTTTTAGCTTCAGGACGCTTATCAAATAGCATGTCCAAATCAGCTCCTTCAGATGAAAGCAATACATACTGCTCCTTTGTCTTATGAAATAGACTATCAGAAAAAATTGTTACAGTATCTTCTTTTTTAGCAACTACAGAAAAGGTCCAAGGAATGAAGCCAGCTGATAATGCCACTTGATCATAATTTTTATCATACTGGTTATAAATAAATATCCCTTGTATGGTTTGTACCATAAAATGCAGGAAGATAAACATCCAAGCTATTCTAAAATAGAATGGAGATTTTCCCCGTTTCCTCTTTGAAAAGATATAGGCTAAACCCATAATTATCCATACAACAAAATCAACAATGGGAATTGTTCCAAATGTAATTCTTAACGATGAGAATGGTTCTAAATACCCTGTTCCCCACGCATTAAATAAATCACTTGTATTATGTATAGTGACAGCAAGCCATCCAAAAAAGAACAGTTTTTTATCTTTTACCTTAAACAATAGCAGGCATAGGATCGAAAAGAGTAATGCCCACAGGGGAGTTAGGAAAATGGAATGAGTAATGCCTCGATGCCACATTTGATACATTCCTTCTGTATCCCAAAAGCGAGACAGGACATCAATATCCGGAATTAGACTTGCTCCGACTGCAGTAACAAGATAGGCTCGTTTATGCTTTATATCCAGGTGCTTCTTATCAACTGTTCCGTATAAAGTAAGCCCAAATAGAGTGTGAGTAATAGAATCCACTGGATCACCTCCGAATCATAAAAGATTATCTATGAATAGTATAGTTCATGAACGTTCTAGAAAAAAAGCAATAAGATGTGTAAATGCAGCATTGCAATCTTTTTTTCAGAGCGATAAAATGAAAGGTATGATTAAATTGAGAATTCCATCAGTGTGATATTCAAATTGCGCTGATAGGTAATTTGCGATAAAGTGAAGCTTTCATCAGTGGAGGGGTCTTTTATCTCCCACTGATAGTTAGCTGAACCAATCGGGCATTTACGGGCAGTTGATCCCCCACTTAGGCTTTTTTGTTTCCTCGAGTTTGAAGTGGTTTCTTACTGCCCGTTAATCTGCGATAAATTTGAGAGTCAGCGAGGAATTAACAATGGCAAAAAAGTTTGAAGAAGAAGTTTTATCACGCCGGACATTTGCAATTATTTCCCACCCGGATGCAGGTAAAACAACATTAACAGAAAAATTGCTCCTATTTGGAGGAGCTATCCGGGATGCAGGAACGGTAAAGGGAAAGAAGACTGGAAAATATGCAACAAGCGACTGGATGGAAATTGAGAAGCAAAGAGGAATCTCAGTAACTTCCAGTGTGATGCAGTTTGATTATAATGGTGCGCGGGTTAATATTCTTGATACACCAGGACACCAAGACTTTAGTGAAGATACGTATCGGACATTAACTGCTGTAGACAGTGCTGTCATGATTATCGATTCTGCAAAAGGGATTGAGGAGCAAACACTTAAGCTCTTTAAAGTTTGCCGAATGAGAGGGATTCCAATTTTCACCTTCATTAATAAATTGGATCGACAAGGGAAAACACCATTAGAACTTCTAGCAGAGCTTGAAGAGGTCATGGGGATTGAATCGTATCCGATGAATTGGCCAATTGGAATGGGCAAGGAATTCCTGGGTATTTATGATCGTTTTAATAATCGAATTGAGCAATTCCGTGTAGATGAGGACGAGCGCTTTGTTACTTTAAATGAAGATGGTGAAATTGAAGGGGAGCATGGATTGAAGGATTCAGGTCTATATGAGCAAACCCTTGAAGAAATATTGCTCTTGAATGAGGCTGGCAATGAGTTTTCTAAAGAGAGAATTGCTAAAGGAGAATTAACGCCTGTTTTCTTCGGCAGTGCTTTAACAAATTTTGGTGTGCAAACGTTTTTGGAATCGTATTTACAATTTGCACCTCCGCCACAGCCTCGAAATTCAACTGCTGGTGAAGTTGATCCGCTATCAGACAATTTCTCAGGATTTATTTTTAAAATTCAAGCGAACATGAATCCTGCTCATAGAGACCGGATTGCTTTTCTGAGAATATGTTCGGGGCAGTTTGAACGTGGCATGACTGTAAATATTCCGAGAACTGGGAAGCAAATTAAGCTTGCACAATCCACACAGTTTATGGCAGATGATAGAAGTACAGTTGATCTTGCTGTAAGCGGTGATATAATTGGTATTTATGATCCAGGAACATACCAAATTGGAGACACATTAACTGCGGGTAAGGAAAATTTCCAATTTGACCGCCTGCCTCAATTTACACCTGAGCTGTTCGTCAGAGTTTCTGCGAAAAATGTCATGAAGCAAAAGCACTTCCATAAAGGGATTCAGCAGCTTGTACAAGAAGGTGCGATTCAGCTTTATAAAACGGTAAAAACGGAGGATCTTTTGCTTGGTGCAGTGGGCCAGCTTCAATTTGAAGTATTTGAGCATCGAATGAAAAATGAATACAACACAGAAGTATATATGGAAAGAGTTGGATCGAAAATTGTCCGTTGGGTTGAAGGAGATGAGGTAAGTGAAAACCTCTCTAGTTCCCGAAGTCTTCTTGTTCATGATCGTTATGATAAAAAAGTATTCTTATTCGAAAATGATTTTGCACTAAGATGGTTCCAAGATAAAAATCCAGATGTTAAATTGTATAATCCTATGGATTCAGAGCATTAAAATAAAACGGTTCCTGTCAAGGAGCCGTTTTTATTTTGTATTGACATCTTTTAAAAAAAATAATATAGTAATATCATATTATTTCACTTTAACGCTAAAAAGCGTCTAAGTAAAATAGTGAAATAGATTCGCAGAATAAATGCTGCGTTTACAACATGAGGAGGTTTTTCATATGCAGCATGATCTGCCAAAATTGTCGATTTCTCCAGTAGAAGCACTTATTATTACTCTTATTCTTTTAGGTGGAATTAGCTATGCAATTATCTTTTCTGGAGTGGTTCCCCATGTTCCAATTGTATTAGCGGTTATTTGTTTATTGGTATATGGATTAATAAAGCGAGTGCCTATTAAAGATTTAGAAGCAGGGCTTGTGGATGGAGCGAAATCAGGACTTGGAGCAGTATTTATCTTCTTCTTTATTGGGATGTTAATCAGCAGCTGGATGGCAAGCGGGACAATACCCACATTTATATTTATGGCTTTAGAGGTAGTGGATGGGAAGTTCTTTTATGCCATAGCTTTTGTTGTTTGTTCAATCATCGGTTTAAGTGTTGGCAGTTCGCTTACAACGGCAGCTACCATTGGTGTTGCTTTCATGAGTGTGAGCTCAGCACTTGGATTATCGGAGGTGATTACAGCTGGAGCGATCATTTCTGGTGCTTTTTTCGGGGATAAAATGTCTCCACTTTCAGATACAACAAGTCTTGCATCCATGATTGTTAAAGTGGATATTTTTGAGCATATTAAAAACATGACTTGGACGACAGGACCAGCATTTGTACTATCTCTCATCCTTTTTGCTATATTATCACCTAGTGAAGCTTCAGCAAGCTTTGAAATGATTAATACGCTAAAAGCACAGCTTTTAAAGCTAGAATTTGTACATTGGTATTCCTTGATTCCTTTTATTCTATTAACGGTTCTCGCGATAAAAAAGGTTTCTGCTATCATAACTCTTTCTGCCAGTGTTGTAACGGCCTTAGCGATCAGCTTCTTTGTACAAAATGATATGAGTTTGGAGAAGATGATGAATTTATTATTTTTCGGTTTTAAATCTGATACAGGAGTTGAAGAAATCGATTCCCTTTTAACAAGGGGCGGGATGGAAAGTATGATGTTCTCTATTTCCTTAGTCTTATTAGCACTTTCCATGGGTGGTCTGCTTTTTAAACTAGGGATATTACCTGCTCTTTTGGAGGGGATAAAGGGACTGTTAAGTAAACAATCATCATTAATTTCTGCGACCGCTGGAACAGCTATCGGGATCAATTTTCTCCTTGGTGAACAATACCTATCCATATTATTAACGGGAAATGCCTTCCAGGAATCATATGATAAAGCAGGTCTTGAACGAAAAAATTTATCGAGAGTGCTGGAGGATGCGGGAACGGTTATTAACCCATTAGTCCCGTGGAGTGTATGTGGTGTTTTTCTCACAGGAGTTTTAGGCGTAGCAACTATCGATTATTTGCCATTCACCTTCTTCTGTTTATTATCTCCAATATTAACTGTTGGATTTGGGCTAACTGGATTTACAATAACAAAAAGTGCAAAGGCTGCAGCATAAATGGCTGCCTTTGCACTTTTTTGTTTGATTATCTTTTCATTCATGGGGATAAACTTGCATCAAGAAGTGACCTTTACTATAGTTAGAATAATAGTTGATTTACATACAATTACATATTTTCCAATATAATTTTAAAGGAGAACCCGGCATGAGAATTAGCAGCTTTTCGATAAAACGACCTATTTTTACATTGGTTACAATGTTCTTAATTCTGATTTTAGGAATTGTATCTGTTTTAAATATTCCGATGAAGCTTATTCCTGATATTAATCCGCCGGTTGGTGTTGTTGTTTCTACATATCCAGGTGCAAGCCCTGATGAGGTGGTAGAAAAGGTTACGAAACCTTTAGAGGAAAGTTTAGCGACAGTTCCTGGTTTAAAAACAATGACATCCTCATCACAGGAAAGTGCCAACTTTATTCTCATGCAGTTCTCTTGGACGACTGATATAGATGAGATTCAAAATGAAGTCATCCAACGATTAGATCAGGCCATTATACCAGATGATGCCGATCGTCCTCGCTTTCTAAAATTCGATCCTTCTCAATTCCCTATCATTCAATTATCTTTAAGTGGAGAAAATAATCCACAAGAGTTGAGACATTTAGCAGACCAGCTCAAATTAGAACTGACAAAGGTCGAAGGGGTAGCAAGTGTTAACCTGTCTGGTACAGCGGTTAAGGAACTCAGGGTGGAACTAAATCAAGGAAAACTAAAGGAATATGGGCTCAGTCAAGAGGATATCGTACAAACGATACAGGCCAATAATATTTCATTGCCAGGAGATACTATCTTATCAAACGGAAAAGAATTAACAACAAGGGTTATTAGTACGATTAACTCTATTGATTTATTAAAAAACTTAACAGTTTCTGTTAATCCATTGAATGGCCAAAAAATCTCATTGCAAGATATAAGCAAGGTTGAATTGGTAAATCAGGATGATCGGACAATTACCAGAACAAACCAAGAACCGGCTGTTCTGTTAAGTATCCTCCAGCAATCTGATGCAAATACAGCAGCGGTTTCAAAAGCGTTTAAGGCCGAACTTGAGAACCTGCTAGATAAAGAAAGATTTACTGGTATTGATTATGATATATTATTTGACCAAGGTGATTATATTCAGCTTGCAATTGGGAATATCTCCAGTTCACTGATTCTCGGTGGCCTTTTTGCCATGATTGTTCTTTTCCTTTTTCTGAGAAACGTAAAAAGTCCATTAATTATTGGGATCTCTATACCATATTCTGTGATTTTTACCTTTGTTTTGATGTATTTTTCTGATTTCACTTTAAATATTATGACTTTAGGCGGTCTTGCCCTTGGGATTGGGATGCTTGTTGATAATGCAATTGTTGTCATTGAGAATATTTATCGTCATTTATCGATGGGAAAAGATTCGAAAGAAGCAGCATGGGCAGGTGCAAAAGAGGTTGGAGGAGCGATTACAGCTTCAACACTTACCACTATTGCTGTGTTTGTCCCTGTCGTATTTATCTCCGGAATTATTGGAGAACTCTTCACGTCGTTTGCAATGACAATCTCTTTCAGTTTATTTGCTTCATTAATCGTCGCTCTTACAGTTGTCCCAATGCTTGCAAGCCGTCTCTTAAAAGCACCAGCAGTAAATATTGAAGCGAAAAGGCAAGAATCAAAAATCATGCTTATACTTGAAAAAGCGGTTAAATGGTCCTTGCGCCATCGTTTAGCTGTTATTTTTATCTCTTTGCTGTTTTTTGGCGGAGGAGTGTATGGGTTAACGACAGTTGGTACTCAATTTTTGCCTAATACGGATGAAGGTTTTTTTAGTATTCGTGTAAAGCTTGAAAATGGCATAGCATTAACAGAAACAGAAAAAGTTATTTCTGCATTGGAAAAGAAGCTTCAAGACGAAGAGGATGTTGAAACATATGTCAGCCTTATAGGAACGACCCAGGAAGGTTCATTCCGCGGATCTAGAAATGCAAATATTGCAGAACTCTACGTGAAAATGAAGAAAATTGATAAACGGGATCGATCTACTTTTGAATTTGTTGATGAGTTGAAGAAGGAGATTGAACAAGCAGCATATAATGCAAATGCAACAGCAGAATTATCGTTTAAACTGCAATCTTCAGCAGGAACATCGCCTAATACTTTGACATTTAGTGTTAGAGATGCGAACGTAGAACGTCTAAATAAAAATGTAGAAAAAATATACAAAGAGTTAATTAAACTGGAAGATGTAACTGAATTATCGACGGATTTAATGGAAACAGTGGAAGAGATCAGGATCAATGTGGATCGTGAAAAGGCTCTAGAACAAGGGTTAGTTCCTTCACAAATAGCCATGATAGTAAATGATGTGACGAGAGGTAACCAAGCTACACAAATTATTGATGAGAATACAACTATTTATCCAGTATTTGTCGAGTATGACCGGGAAGTCACACAAAATCTAAATCAATTAAAAACACTTTTGATAAAAAAACCGGATGGAAAGTTTATTCCTCTTCAGGAAGTAGCAGCGATAGAGAAGGGGGAAGGACCTGTAAGCATCCAGCGTATTAATCAGCAAAGTGCTGTCCAGTTTACATTGAAATATAGAGATTCAACTAACTTAGGAGCGATATCCAAAAAGGTTGATAAGAAAATTGAGAATCTTGACCTGGCTGAAGAAACGAATATTGTCTTTGGTGGAGATCGAGAATTACTCGAATCCTCGATAGATGATATGGTCATGGCTTTTGTGCTAGCGATCATTTTTATTTATCTCGTTATGGCAGCACAATTTGAATCTTTAAAATATCCATTTGTTATTATGTTTACTGTTCCGCTGATGATTATTGGTGTTTCTATCGCATTAATTGCAACACGAACGCCAATAGGGATTACAGCGATTATCGGTATAATTGTTCTGGCAGGAATAGTTGTCAATAATGCAATTGTCATTGTAGATTACATTAATCAGAAGAAAGAAACTGGAGTAAAAACGTATGATGCAATCGTTATTTCTGTGAAGGACCGTGCCAGACCTATTCTAATGACAGCTTTGACAACTATACTTGGCTTAATTCCGCTTGCTCTTGGCATCGGAGAAGGGACAGAAATAAATCAGCCAATGGGCATTTCAGTAATAGGAGGATTAATAAGCAGTACATTCTTAACCTTGTTTATCATCCCAGTTGTATACAGTCTTTTTGATAAGGAGACCAGACGTTTAAATAAAATGTATGCGACACCCGATGGTCATCTGGTCCCAGCTTATTTACTCGAAGAGTATATGGATACAGCTAAAGAAAAAGAAGCATTCGGAGAGAATACGCTGCCTATTAGCGAACCTGAGAATGGGAAATTTGATAGGGCTGATATGGCAGTCATGCTTGAAGAACTATTAAAAATCGTAAAGCAAGATAGAAATAACAAAGATTGAAAAGTAAAGTCAAATGAATAAAATAAAAATTTGCCGTTAATCAGTGGATTAGCGGTTTTTTTACGCTATAAAAGTAATAATAAGATATATAACAAAAATGGGAAATTAGAATCAGTCTGATTAAATGAGAGTGATCTAATTATGGAGCGGTTGGTGATTTAGGGTGAAAACGCAAGGTAAACTTGAGGCTGTTTTATGGAGTATAGCACTTCCTGGATTCAGTCAGCTACTTACGGGCCAAGTAATAAAAGGGACGCTTTTTGTATTGCTTGAATTCGTTATTAATATGTACAGTAACTTTAATTCTGCTATCATGTTCAGCTTTCTAGGAGAAATTGATAACGCCATCCAGGTAATAAATTTTCAATGGCTAATGTTTTATCCTTGTCTATACTTTTTTGCGATGTGGGATGCTTACCGAAGTGCGATGCCTGAGAAGGAAGAATTATCCTTCCTTCCATTTGTTTTTAGTGCATATTTTGTTACAGTAGGTCTAATGTACTCTACCCGTATAAAATTATTTGGCATATTAATAGGACCTGTATTTTTCCCAATGCTTTCCTTAATTCCGGGTTTAATTATTGGGTTCATAATTAGGTGGATTATTCTGTCAATAAGAAAATCCAGTACTCTGAAATAAGCAGCATCGCAATTAATAATGGCTTTAACAATTAAAATTTGTTAAAGCTTTTTTAGTTTTAATAAAAATTATTTGGCAACCCCCAGAAACACCTCATAACGAATCGTAAAGTTGTAATGAACATAGCGGCCGCTTATATCTAATTATGAGGTGAAAGAGTTGAAATTTTTATCAAACAATGAATTACAGAAATTAGGAAGAACATCTTTAGCATTAATACTTGCAGGGACGTTCACATTTTCAACGTCACTGGCTTCTGCTGCTGAAAATACAGGAGAAACAGAACATTATGAGACAGTTGAATTACCAGATAATCTTAATGTACCTAAAGAAAGTTCAAGTGTGGGTAATGAGGAACATACGAACGGGGACAAAGTGAAAGAAGAAACACCATCATTATTACCAGGAAGCTTTTTCTACTTTGCTAAATTAACTATGGAAAAAATTCAGCTTGCACTAACATTCAATCAAGAAAAGGAAGCAAAATTATTGGCTGCTTTTGCTGCTGAGCGTTTAGCAGAAGCGGAGGTGCTTTTTTCAGAGGGCAAGGAAGATGAAGCACTTAAGGCGATTAAAAATTCATTTGAAAGCTTAGAAAATGCTGAATCAATTATTGGAGAAGAGAAAAAATCTGATGCAGGTCCTGCTGATAGCGCTGAAGAAAAGATAGAAAGTGAAGAATCAGTAGAAGCGGAGCCGGAAAAAGATGAGGCATCAGAGGAGGTTATTGCTGAAGAAGGTGAAGTAGATCAGTTACTATCGCAAAATATTATTGCTTTAACTGCTGCAATGGAGAAAGTGAAAAATCCAAAAGCAAAAGCTGCGTTACAAAAAAATATTGAAAAAAGTTATGAAAAGCTAGCTTTAAAAATAGAAAAAATGAAGATGAAAGAAAAACATACAGATGAAGGAGCAGAAGAGGAATCTTCAAATATTTCAGAAATAGATGAGAACGTAACAGAAATTGTTGATGACAAAGTCGAAGCAGCAACCGTGGAAAAGGAAGATGAAATAGCTCCTCTAAAACAGAAAAAGCAAGAAAAAGCTGTTCAAAATCAGGAAAAGAAAGCAGCACATAAAGAATTAAAAATTCAAAAAGCATTAATTAAAGAAGAAACAAAAAATGCTCAAAAAAGTGAAAAGCAAGAGATCAAAGAAAATAAAGAGATTTTAAAAGCAGAGAAAAAATTAGAAAAAGCAAAAACAAAGGGAAATGACAAATATAAGGGCGGACAAAAGCGAAATGCACAAAAAGAACACGGGAAAAATAATGGAAACCATTAATTAAATGGGGAACCATCATATGCAAGGAAGCGCAGTCCATATGTGGTGTACTTTTCCTTTTCGTTTTAGCATACCCTTATAAACTCTACTGGGACAACGTATGTTATAATGTCTTGAATGAAGAGGTGAGGCTATGCTAAGTATGCTATTCATGGCGAAAAAACGAAAAAGAACGCTTGAAGAAGCGATTCATTTAATTCAGCAGGGTGATGCTGCCTTACAAAATGAAATCATAGATTCTTATAAACCATTTATCGCTAAAACCGTTTCCTCTGTATGTAAGAGATATATTCATGAATCGGATGATGAATTTAGCATTGGTCTCATTGCATTTAATGAAGCGATTCAAAAGTATAGTTCTGAAAAGGGAAGCTCATTAATCAGTTTTGCAGAAGTGCTAATAAAAAGACGAGTGATTGATTATATTCGGCAACAGGCAAAGTATCAAGATTTAAGTGTTGATTTCACCTATGGCTTTAATGATGATGAAGAGCAGCAGGCAGGAATGATCGTAGAAAATGAACGATCGCTAGATGAATTTAAAAAAAAGACTGAAGAAGAATTAAGAAGAGAAGAAATCATACGATTTACAGCTTTTCTTCGTGAATTTGAGCTCAGTTTCCAGGATCTGCTTGAGCAATCCCCTAAACATGCCGATGCAAGGAAAAACGCCATGATTGTGGCAAAAAAGTTAACAGAAAATGAAGAACTTAAACAAATACTATTAGACAAAAAAAGACTCCCGATCAAAAAACTTGAAAAGGAGGTATCAATTAGTCGGAAAACGATCGAAAGAAACCGTAAATATATTATTGCGATCGCTCTCGTTCTAATTGGTGATTATATTTATTTAAAGGATTATATTAAAGGGGTGTTAGAAACGTGAAAACAGGTATCATAATGGAAATGAACGAGCGTTTTTTAACACTGTTAACCCCTGAAGGTGAATTTCTTCGTGCACATAACCATCACAACCATTATCAGCTGGGGCAAGAAATAGAGTTTTTTCCGATTGTAATCGATGAAACGAAGAAGTCAATACTTCCCCCCGTTTTTCAAAGCTTTAAAGGGAAAGCGATTTTCTCTGTTGCACTAATCATTATGCTTACCTTTGCTAGTCTTATTCCTTTAAAAGGGTCGAATGAAGTATATGCCTATATGTCGATTGATGTGAATCCGAGTATTGAATTAGGCGTGAATGATAAGTTCCAAGTGATCGAATTTGTGTCTTACAATAATGCTGGGAAAAAAATCATCGAACAAATCCATGATTGGAAAAATGAAAATATCCATGTATTAACAAATGAAATTCTTCAAAAGATGAAGGAACAAGGATATATTAAACCAAATCGGGAGATAGTGATAGCTACAGTATATAAAGAGGACCGATTAGAGAAAAATAAGCGCTGGGAAGCAGAAATGAATGAAATTAAGAATACAATTAATAGAGAAAATCTTGAGCTGAAGGTTGTAGAAGGGTCAAACGAAGATAGAGCACAAGCGTTAGAAGAGGGTTTAACAACGGGTCAATATAAGATACAGCAATATAATACGAAACCTGCAGCTACTCAGCATTCAGAAGAAAAAACATTTAAGAATAATTCCAAAAAGCTAGATAAGCCGAATGAAAATAAGAATCTTACTCAAACGCAATCAACTAAACAGCCAGAACAGCAAGTAGAGCAAGAGGCAGGACATCAAACAAAAGTGCAAATGCCAGATAAACACCATGAAAATGATAAATCTGAAGGCAATCGTAATAGAAAAACAACAGAGTTTAATAACAGAAAACAAACCCCTCCAGGACAAGAAAAAAAAATGGAGAAGATACAAAATAAGCCGAATAAGGAGAAAGATAAGTTCAATCCTCCAGGACAGGCTAAAAAATCAGAAAAAAAGCCGGATCAGATGGACGGTAAAAACAATTTAAAACAGCAAAGTAACAATAAAGATAACCAGCATAAGAAAACACATAAAGATGACTAGGAAAAGTCCGGTGAATACCGGACTTTTTCTATTTAGATTCGCGGATTATTATGGCCTGTCATTTGAGCTTGAGCTTGTTTGACTAATCTCTTCGTAATTTCGCCCCCGACTGACCCATTTGCCCTCGATACGGTGTCAGACCCTAAATGAACCCCGAACTCTTGAGCAATTTCATACTTTACTTGATCTAAGTATTGTTCGATTCCAGGAACTAATAGCTTATTACTGCTTCTTGTCATTACTTTCAACCCCTTTGCTGTCGGTTACAGAGTATTAATTTTCCCTGTACTTGTATTATGGATAAATAGTAACGAATTATTGATGGAAATATTTACGGATGGTCTTTCTTCCTGTAAATAAAGTCAATAGAAATTTTTGTGAAATTATTTTCACATATATGAACAAAATTTCAAAATCACATTTGCTATGTGATATTATGCACTATTCGTCACAATGCCTTCACCTATAATGAGAACAGATATCACACAAGGAGGGGATTAGTTCTATGGAAACAAAGGTTAATAAAACTAAAACAGAAGTAGTTTCAACTGAAGAGGAGACACATAAAGGCACAATTATTTCTGTAAGTGTGGTAGGATTGGTCATTCTTATAACATATTTAGTTCTATACGGACTATTTATGGCTAGATATTAGGAGGGGAAAAAAATGCATCGTTCCGAGAAGATTTGGTTAACGTTAAGCTTTGGTATGATCATGGTGTTTATGATCTTTGCAGGTTATCAAGCATTTGCTTTAGAAATGGGACCACCAAGTCATGGTGAAAGAATAGATCCGCAAAAGGTAGATCAAACAGCACCTTTTGATCAGCCTGGAATTAAGCAAATTGGGGAAAATGAATACGAAGTCGTGATGACATTACAAATATTCAGCTTTACTCCTAGTGATATTGAAGTTCCAGCAGGATCAACTGTACATTTTACATTAACTTCTAAAGATGTAGTACACGGATTTCAAGTGGCTGGAACAAACATAAATGCAATGGTTATGCCAGGTTATGTGCAAAAAATCACTCAAAAGTTTGATAAAGCTGGTGAATATTTAGTGCTTTGTAATGAATATTGTGGTGCTGGTCACCAATTAATGGGTACCACTATTACTGTAAAATAAAGGAGGGAAGCTAGCGTGGAAACAGTCATCTCACATAAAGGAAATTCAAGTGTATTAAAGGAAAAAGCTAATAAAATACTTGGAGTTAATCTTCAGGATGCTAAAATATCGAAATCATATTTATCTGTTGCATTTATTGCTTTATTAATTGGCGGAACTTTAGGGTTATTACAAGGGTTAAACCGTGCAGGCTTATTAGAATTACCATCATGGCTTAACTACTATCAAGTGTTAACAGCACACGGATTATTACTAGTCGTTGTGTTTTCAGCTACATTTACAATTGGTTACTTTTATGCCGGTATGTCCCATACATTAGGGGGACTCCTTCCAAAAGTTAGAATGATGGTTTGGATTGGTTTCTGGCTAAAAATAATAGGTGTCGTTTTAGTAGTGATACCAGTATTAATGAATAAAGCTTCTGTAATGTATACTTTCTACCCGCCAATGGCTGCTGACCCAATGTTCTACTTTGGTCTAGTATTTGTTGTTCTTGGTGTATGGATGGCCTGCTTTGGCGGATTCATTCAAGTTGCTAATTGGAGAAAAAATCATAAAGGTCAGCATCTACCGATCTTTTCATTTTTTGCAACTGGAGTATTTGTATTATTAGTTGGTGCAACAGCATTTGTTGCTGTAGAAGTTATTTTCATGATTATCCCTTGGTCTCTTGGCTGGGTTGATACGATTAATGTTATGGTTGCTCGTACATTGTTCTGGGCATTTGGCCATACGGCAGTTAATATTTGGTATTTAACAGCAGTTTCTGCATGGTATGTAATTGTACCAAAAGTTATTGGCGGAAAACGATGGAGTGACTTACTTACTCGTATCGTTGTTATTGCCTTAGTTATTATGAATATTACTGGTGGATTCCACCATCAAATTGTTGACCCTGGTATTTCAGAATCAGTTAAATACATGCACGTATTTATGAGTTTAGCTATTGGATTCCCATCTTTAATGACTGCTTACGCAATGTTTGCTGTATTTGAAAAAACTGCAAGAAAACAAGGCGGAAAAGGTTTAATCGGATGGTACAAGAAAATGCCTTGGAGTGATGTTCGTTTCCTTGCACCATTCATCGCAATGCTTGCTTTTATCCCAGCAGGTGCAGGCGGTATCGCTCAAACTACTAACCAATTAGACCAAGTTGTTCATAACTCAATGTGGATCGTTGGACACTTCCACTTAACATTAGGTATGTCAGTTGCAATGACATTCTTTGGTATTAGTTATTGGCTTGTTCCTTATTTATCTAAGCGAGTATTGACTAAAGGAATGAACCAATTCGGTGTTGTAACAACTGTTATTTGGACAATTGGTATGATCACAATGTCAGGTGCAATGCATACAGTTGGATTATTAGGATCACCACGTAGAACTTCTTATTCTACTTATTTTGAAAATGCAACAGCATTAAGCTGGGACCCATATTTAATTTTCCTAGCAATTGGCGGTACATTATTAATGGTTGCCGCAATCATGCAAGTTTATGCTGTGTTTAACCTAATGTTCTTTGCTCCAAAAGGAGAAACAGAATTCCCAATTGCTGAAGTAGAAGAAGGAGAAGCAAAAACTCCATATTGGACTGAACGTTGGGGTATTTGGATTGTTCTTATGATCATTGTTGTTGCAATGGCATATGTCATTCCATTAACAGACTTTATCGTAAATGCACCTCCAGGATCACCACCATTTAAAACATGGTAATTAGAAAAGAGGAAGCGCCTTCCTCAGTGGCTTATGACTCGAGCCCTTAGGCGCTGGAGATAGACAATACGAAAAGCGGATGCTTCTTGCTCACTGGAGAGAGATAATTGATAAATAAAGAGATAGCTCGATGTTGGGCTATCTCTTTCTGCTCAAAAAAGAAGTATAGGTTTTTAAACAGCCTAGTAAATAAGATTTGGGAAGTGATTTCCATGATCAAAAATCGGCACAATACATTTGCATCTATCCTCGTTATTTTATTTGGAATCGTCCTATTTTATTTTGGGACGGACGGTTTCCAAGCGTTTACTGCAGAAACCGCTAGAGTTAATCAATTAATGGATGATAAGCCTAGGTTTCCAGATGTGACACTGGAGGATAGTAATGGAAGGAAATATTCAATTTCTGAGTTTAAAGATAAGTATGTATTTATTACATTTCTTTATACTTCCTGTGCAACGGTTTGTCCTCAGTTAGAAATGAATATGTCAAAGGTTTATGATTTATTGCCATCGAAGTATATTGGCGAGGATATCGTATTCTTAAGTATTAGCTTTGACCCAAAAAGAGATGACCCAGAAACATTAAATAAATACAAAGATGCCTTTAATAGTGATGGGGAAACTTGGAGAATGGCAAGAATTCCGAATCAATCTGAATTAGATTCCCTGCTAAAAAAATTCGGTGTGATAGTTATCCCTGATGGGAATGGGAATTTCTCGCATAATTCAGCCTTTTATTTAGTAGATAAAAAAGGCCGTTTAATAAACGTTATGGATTATCAAGAAATTGATGAAGCAGCTAAAAAGGTTACAAATATACTTGTAAATGAAACGGAGGAATAATAATGAATCAGAAGACATTTGGCTTAGGATTATTTATTTTTTTGATTATTCCTCCTGTTGCAAATTTAATGGAATCAGTCATGATCATTCATATGCATATGCAGATGCCTATCTTAGTTATAACTGGCTTCCTAATGGCACCTTTCTTTCAATCAAAATTTCCCCGTTTCTTTGAAAAGTGGAATCAAAATGGAATCCCAGGAATTCTGTTATTTATCATTGTTGTTGGTTATTGGATGCTTCCGCGAACAATGGATGAAGCATTAGAATTATGGGCGGTAGAATTATTTAAATTTATTAGCTTACCCTTTTTAGCTGGAGTGCCCTTAAGAGATAGTTGGAGAAAGCTAGGACAAGCAGGAAAAAATGCAGTAATAATCTTTTTTTCAATCGCCTTTATTACTATGGGCTGGTTATATATTAATGCTACAATGCAATTATGTAATAATTATTTATTAATTGAACAAATTACACTTGGATGGGGATTCCTAACTATGGGGATAGCTTTTGTGATCTTTTTAGGGTATCGATTTTTCTTTAACCCATCTGCATATGAATAATTATTTTACGATAGTCTTTGTATAAGAAGGCTATCTTTTTTCATATTTTATAGGGATCTTTAAAGTTTTTTTTGTTTTTACTTTCAAATCATGCATTTATTCTTTATGATAGGGGGTATGAAAAACAATGAAGGGAACAGCCATTCATGTGGAAAAAGACTCGAGATTTTCTGGATAAACTGACACCTGCCCAAGTCATTACAAGCTATTATTTACTGGCGGTAACAGTTTCAGTTTTATTACTGCGATTACCTGGTGTTCACAAACCTGGAGTTAAAGTTGATTTTATTGATACCGTATTTACAGCAATTAGTGCTGTAAGTGTAACGGGATTATCTGTGGTTAATATATCAGAAACATATAGTGTTTTTGGATATTTTGTCATTATGGCAATCCTGCAATTTGGCGGGGTTGGAATTATGGCGATTGGTACATTTTTTTGGATGATTCTTGGTCGAAAAATTGGCTTGAGGAGCCGCAAGCTAATAATGGTTGACCATAATCAGTTTGCTTTATCCGGGCTTGTTCATTTAATTAGAGAAATTATTAAAATTATCTTTTTAATAGAATTAATTGGTGCGCTTGTTTTAGGTTTTCACTTTTTAAACTATTATCCTTCTTGGGAAGATGCAATGCTTCATGGGCTTTTTGCTTCGATAAGTGCAACTACAAATGGGGGAATGGATATTACAGGAAATTCTCTTGTGCCTTATGCAGGGGATTATTTTGTACAATTAATTAATATAATTTTAATTACTCTCGGTGCAATTGGTTTTCCAGTTTTGATTGAAGTGAAGCAATATTTATTTAGAAAAAGGGAAGAGCAAGAGATCCCCTTCCGTTTTACTTTGTTTACTAAGCTTACTACTTTAACTTTTGCTGGTCTGCTGGTTGTAGGAACCATTATTATTTTAGTTTTTGAATTTCAGCATTATTTAAAAGGACTTACCTGGCATAAAAGTTTTTTCTATGCATTTTTCCAATCTGCTACTACTAGGAGCGGTGGACTATCAACAATGGATGTTAGTGATTTTTCAATGCCAACATTATTAGTAATGAGTCTAATGATGTTCATCGGTGCATCGCCAAGCTCGGTCGGTGGAGGTATTCGGACGACAACCTTTGCTTTAAATATTTTATTTGTCTATCATTTTGCAAAAGGGAAAATGGATGTAAAAATATTTAATCGCGAACTTCATCATAATGACATAATGAAATCGTTAGTTATTACGATCTTAGCCACAATTATGTGCTTTACGTCAGTTGTATTAATAAGTATTACAGATAGCCAGCACGAATTAATTGAAATAATTTTTGAAGTGTGTTCCGCATTTGGAACGACAGGCTTGTCTATGGGAATCACAGCGGAGTTGAGTGATTTTGGAAAGTGTATTTTAATGATTTTAATGTTTATCGGTAGAATTGGGTTAACATCCTTCCTATTTATTATTGGAGGGAAGGAACAGAAGGCAAATTATCATTATCCGAAGGAAAGAGTCATTATCGGATAAAATTAACCCGAGGCAATTGCCTCGGGTTTTTTGTAAGGATAAGAAAGATTACTTTGGTGTTAGAGAATCGTCTATCCATCGCCTATCGCCAATCAATCTTCAGGTTCCCACAGCAATGATTGCGTCAACATCCGTTCGCACTAGCTCACCTTGCTTCCTTTATTAAAAGAACCGGCCCTTCCCGTTTGAGCGGTGTTGAACAATGCGCTTGTGTTTTTCTTATATTAATCTGTACCGCGGCTTACATCTTTAGTCGGATGCATAAAAGGATATGCATGTGGCTTCTTTTTTCTTTCTAACAGTTCTTTATTTTCTGTGGTGTTCCAGCCAATGTCATTCGTAGGGTGTACCCATTCATCCCCAGCCATAATGGCTGGGTCGACTTCAACACTCCAGTTTTCTAAAGGAGAATTTTCCGATGCATAATAGCTGTCTCCAATTATTACACCTTGGGAATTTTTAAAAGGAGGCTCCATCTTAATTCCCGTACCTTTAAAGCTTGGCGCTTCAATTTGATGTGGAAGTGTTTCGTCTATTCCAATACTCTCCATATGTTGTTCTTTATTTTTTTTCATGTGCAGTCATCATCCTTTTTATAATAGTTTCTGTTGTAATTTTTATTTTATTTAAGAAAAAATAGGAAGATTCCCTCCCGAATGAAATGAAGAAGAAGGAGAAAAATAGAAAGGAATTCATGATAAAGGAGGCGTAAATCTTGGCAAAAAGAAAAGCACAATTCGATGCTGTAGAAAAATATAGCAAAACACCAAAGAAAAATGTTGCAGAATCGGAGTTTTCTGCAGAGTTTAGTCAAGGGGATAACCCAATGAAAGGTGCTAATCGAAATTCTAAGCAGGGAAGAAAGGGAAGATCGTAGTGGGTAAAAAAATCCAAAAGCAAAAAAACGCTGCTGCAAATGTGGAATTCGGCAATGAATTTGGTGATATGAATGCAAGTAAGCAATATGAGATCCCTTTCATGAATGAAGATAAAAAGAAGAAGAAGAAATAATTAAAACCGGCTAATAAAGCCGGTTTTGTATTATTATCCCTTTTCAAGTGTAGAATATATCATCGTTTTTTCTGGGTTTGAATCAAAATAGGTTAGAATAGTCGTTCCTCTTTTTTCAATCGTGCCTTCTGAAAAATATTTATCCAAATCAAAAGTAAGCTTCTCAATAAGGGTATGTTTAAATAAATCTTTCTCAGTAAGCCCCAGATTAACAAAATTTTGACCAAATTGGTTTGGAGACTGAATAATACTTTGATAGATGACAGATCTCTCTCCCTTATCGTAACTTGCACTTGGTCCCCACCATGGCTTTCTAGGTTTGTACTTTTGCCTAGATAAGTAATCATATTTCATTAATCCTTCTATTACATCAAGGTCTTCAATATCCCTTGTCTCAAGAAACTCATACAAACGTTTGAATAAGTCTTCTAGCTGGTGTCCAATTCTTGACCAGCCCTTTTGTTCCCAAAAGCTTCCGAAGTCTTGAAAGAAATCGAATGGAGAAGGGAAGGTATTTGTGACAAGATATTCAATGGTAAAATCCATTCGATGATCATTCCAATATTTTTCAAGAACATCTTCTACTTGCTTAATTCGAATAATATCATCAAATGAAAGAACATTATTTCCGAGCATTTCATATGGGGAATGATCCATATAAATATATTTATGGTCTTCCGCACGTAATCTGAGACCAGTCCCTCTTAATAACTTAAGAAACCCTAACTGTAATTCTTCTGGTCTCATTGCAAATACATCGTTGAAAGTTTTCCTAAATGAATGATAATCCTCTTCAGGAAGACCGGCTATTAAATCGAGATGCTGATCAATCTTACCGCCTTCCTTTACCATCGTAACCGTGCGGGAGAGCTTCTCGAAGTTCTGTTTCCTCATTACAAGCTCATTTGTATAATCATTTGTTGATTGCACTCCAATTTCAAAGCGGAATAATCCCGGAGGAGCCTCCTGATTTAAAAATTCGATTACCTCTGGCCGCATAATATCTGCTGTGATTTCAAATTGAAATACGGTTCCAGGCAAATGCTCATCAATCAGGAACCGGAACATTTCCATTGCATAACTTCTGCTAATATTAAAGGTTCGGTCAACAAATTTAATCGTTTTTGCTCCATTTTGCATTAAATAACGAATGTCTTCCTTAACCTTCTCCCTGTCGAAATAACGTACACCTACTTCAATGGATGAAAGGCAGAATTGACAGCTAAATGGGCAGCCGCGGCTTGTCTCAATATAAATCACTCTCTTGCTTAAATGAGGAATATCCTCTTTGAATCTGAATGGTGAAGGAAGCTCTCGCAGATCAAGTTTATTTCTTTGAGGATTTATTTTTATTTGCCCTTCTTGCCGGAAAGCAATTCCGTGAACATTCTCCATTTGCTTATCTCCATTTAGCTCGGTAAGCAATTGTTTAAATGTTTCTTCTCCTTCACCAATAGCAATGAAGTCAAATTCCTTAATGTTCTCCATCCACACAAAAACATCATAGGATACCTCGGGACCGCCTACTATAATTTGAATAGCCGGATCAATTTTTTTTATCATTTTTACGACTTTAATTGTCTCTTCAATATTCCAAATATAACAGCTAAAGCCAATAATAGCAGGCTTCTTTCTAATTAGATCGGTCACTATATTCATAATTGGATCTTTGATTGTATATTCCGCAAGTTCAATATTAAACTCTGGCTCAGCAAATGCTTTCAAATAGCGGATGGCAATATTTGTATGGATGTATTTTGCGTTTAGTGTGGAACAAATAATCTTCATAAAAGAACTCCTTTAAGAGTAATAAAAACATCAACTTACTATTATAACCCATTGTTGACAATTTGGGTAGAAAAAAGTCAATTATAAGCAATAAAGCTGTGGAAAGGCTAATTGTTTAGATAATATAGAAGAACGGAAGGAATCTCAATGGAATATGTTAATAAAGAGAGCAGCCAATTGAAAGAGGATTCATGTATTTTTAAAATAGAAAATACATGAAATAAAGGCCGAAAAAATTTAAGGTAGTAGAAAAGAACATTGATAAATAAGGAAAATAATAATTAATTTAATATGGGATAAGGAGGGTTTCAGTTGGTGAAATTCTTTATTGATCCGGGACATGGCGGAATAGACTCGGGGGCAGTCGGAAATGGCCTTCAAGAAAAGAACCTTACACTGCAAATTTCAAAAAATATTAGAGATATACTAAATGAATACGAAAATGTTCAAGTTAAACTTAGCCGTGAAGGGGACGAAACGCTTTCACTAACTCAGAGAACAGATGCCGCAAATTCTTGGCGAGCTGATTATCTATTGTCAGTCCATATTAATTCAGGCGGTGGTACGGGGTTTGAAGATTACATTTATCCGACTGCTAGTTCAGATGCGGTAAAGTATCAAAATGTGATTCATGCAGAAATAAAAAAGGAAGTTGACTTTCAAGATCGGGGAAAAAAGAAAGCTAATTTTCATATGATAAGAGAAAGCAAAATGCCTTCAATTTTAACAGAAAACGGATTTATTGATCATCCATCTGATGCAGCTAAATTAAAACAGCAATCCTATATTGAAAGGATAGCTCTCGGGCATGTGAATGGTTTGGTACGTGCCTTTAATCTACAGGAAAAAGAACCAAAACCCCCAATGTGGGACGGATTGGAATTGCATAAAGAACAAATTGGCCGCATCAGAATTTTAAAAAGAATCAACTTATGGAAACGCGATGCGAATGATCAGCTTTTTTTCGTTAGGATTTTACAGCCTGGTGAGGTTTACAGAGTCTATGGTTATGATGATCTTTATTTTGGACAATACGATGTAGGGGATAATCACTGGATTACTAAAATAGACGGCTATATCAAATATGAAACTCCGTCAAAGGCCTTGTTAAAGAAGGCGAATGAATTTTATCAATAACAAAAGGTCCCTTTCAATAACGAGAGGGACTACTTTTTTACCTATTTTAAAGGACGTTCAAATGTTAAGATTTCATCATCAAGGTGAAGAAAATTGCTGTTCAACCAACCGTTTGACATCCAGTACAGCTGCATTATAGAAGTGCGGTGCAAGAGAATCCTTAATGAAATTTACCATTGCACAAGCAATACTGGAAAGTGATTTTGGTAAATCTGAACTTGCTGTAAAAGCAAATATCTCTTTTTGATTAAAGGTAAACTCGACCCAGAAAGGAGATGTTTACTATAAAAAGACTAAGAATTTTAAAAATGGCCAACGGATTGAGGGAACTGCTGCCTTTTATAAGTTTCAGAGCTGGGAAGCGTGTGTAGATTATAAAGCAGTGTGTTTTTTTTAGATGCCTCAATATATGCCCCTTTGGGGTGTATTAGAGTATAAGGAAGCTTGCAGGATTATTTGGGAGTGTGGGTATGCAACGGATCCAAACTATCCACAAAAACTAATTGAACTAATTGAAAAGTATAAGCTATTTGAAGATGATTCAATACCTATTAAGGAAAGGGATGAAAAGGTGGAACAAATTGCCAAACGGGTTGAAGAAATAAAAAAATTAAATGGGTAAAAAGATGCTATCTTAAGTTATAGAAACGAGGCTGTCTACACAATAGGTTGTGACAGACAGCTTTATTCATTCAGAAGATATCGGATTTATCTTGAATTTACTCATTTTTAGATTCCATTATCATTGCATAAGCAAGGTAGCCGATTAAACTAATAAATAATCCGGTTCCGCCAACAATATAAATCATTGTAAACACTTTTCCTAAAGTTGTCTGTGGTGTAAAGCTTGGATGACCAACTGTACTTAACGTGGCTATGCAAAAGTATATCGAGTCAACTACAGATAGACCTTCCTGCTTAACATAGAAAATAGTTCCTGAAAGTAACACTACCAAAACGAGTACAAATAAAACCTGGAAGTTTTTCATTTTAAAAGCATGCCATAAGGCTTTTAGCAAACGTTTCAGTGTAAGAATAAATGAGATCATTGCCGTATTGAAATCCTCTCTGCCATAGCATATAAATAAGTTAAACTAGTGTTGTAAATTATGTTAGTTTAACTATACATTCTTAGATGGAAAAATGATAGTTGGAGGTTTTGATGCAATGCATTAAGGATTGAAAGATGTAAGCATAGCTATCATAAAATTAGAAGGGTTCATTCATCGATTGTCCAAAAGTTTCGTTACTTTTGTGTTTTAATAATTTGTTTACTATATATAAAGGAAAAGAGAGGGGGATATATATGCCTGCAAAAAATGATGAATTAGATAATTTGCTGTATTTCTTATTCCAATCTTGGTCCATTCAATCAAGTTCTAAATGGACTGAGGATAATCCTGCAAAGGGGCAATGCGGGGTAACGGCATTAGTGGTAAACGATATTTTCGGCGGAGAAATATTGAAAACCAAGTTGTCAGGTGGATGGCACTTCTACAACAGTATCGATGGAAAGCGTTATGATTTTACTAAATCTCAATTTAGAGAGGAAATTAATTATAAAGATAGTAAATCCAATAGGGATGAGGCTTTTTTGGATACCAATCCAAAACAATATACATATTTAAAACAAAGGGTAGAAGAATTAATCCTAGTATCGCAGGAAGACATCAACTAACCCAATGGAACTGTAGCAATGAATGAATAAAAAAGTAAAAGAAGCCTGTTGCAATAATTAAATGAAAAATAGTTTGTTTTCGATTTTTTTCGTGATAACATTCGATTGCTTGATAGGTGTTAGATATAAAGATTGCAGCATAACAGATTGTTAAACCTAAATCTAATTTTCCGGTAAGCAAAGAAATAAATATGAAGACTAATAGAATAAAACCAAATACCTTTTTCAAACAAATTTCACCCCATACTTACATATTATTCCTAGTAATTGCTTTTGTATAGGTTAAAATTATAAAATATTAAATATTCAAAATAAAAAGAGGGTTTCCCCTCTACTCACCATCAATAGGGTGTAGTGCGTAAGCTCCTTTGTCGCAACAGGAGGGACAAATTGGCTCGTTGTTTATATAGGCCATATTCTCAAAACTAGCTAGTTCTCCACATTCATTACAAACGATAAATTCACTCAAAATAATCACCCTTTCAATGATTTAGTATTAAGTGTATTAGGATAAAAGCATTTTTATGAAAAGAAGGTATTATTTATTATAAATGAAAAAGGTGTTAACTAGGTAAAAATTATCCGACAACAATTTACTCATCCTTTCCTATGAAAATCAAATTATATCAATTAAAAAAAAGGAAAAAAATAAAAAATGTAAAATATATAAAAATATATGATTATTTAGGAGTTGGTATGAATGTCGACATTATTTAAAAGAATTGATACTGTTTTTTTACAAGTAAATGACTTTGATGGGACTATCAAATGGTATTGTGATGTACTAGGATTTACACTTCGCTGGAAAGATGATAAAGGCGGGTACGCTGCTCTAAATATTGGAGAAACTGCATTAACATTAGTTCGTTCAAAGACAGAGCCTCCTAAAAACGCAAATATATCATTTAATTTCTATACTGCTGATATAGAAAGTGCACAACAGCTTCTCCTTCAAAACAATGTAAATGTGGGATCGATTAATGAAGATGGACAAGTTAAATGGTTTAAATTTCAAGATATAGAAGGGAATGAGTTAGAAGTTTGTTATTTCAAAGAATAACGTAACATATACAGTAAATTTCTTGGATGATAAAATACACATTGACTTAATTGACTATTTCAAATAAAATGATTTCTAATTATTAAATATTGGTAATAAAGCGATGAAAAGAAGAGTAATTTTGATTGTTTATTTTCAGAGAGCTCCAGTTGGTGGGAAGGAGTAATAAAAATCTTAATGAACAAAGACTTGGAGCTTCGTGATGGATCTAAGATTAAATTCTTAGTGATGATGCGACGGGATCTCCCGTTAAAGAGATAGGGTATACCCAATACATGAATTGGCGTACCTGAAGAGGTTGATGTGGCAACATATCAATAAACTGAGGTGGTACCACGAAGTTATAACTCTCGTCCTCAAGACAAATCGTCTTGGGGGTGGGAGTTTTTTGTTTTTAAGAATTATTTAACATAAATAGTCAGATAAACAATAGGAGATTGGAGTGAAGTAAAATGGCAAATGATCAAACAATCCGAAGAAGAGAGAAATTAGAAATGATGAAATCGGATGGGATGTCAGTATATCCAGAAAGTTTTTCAGTAAATTATAACCTTAATGAAGCGGTACATCTTGAGGATGGGGTGGATGGTGTACGAATCGCAGGAAGAATCATGTCTATTAGAAACTTTAGTCATTTACGTTTTATAACGATCTCAAACATCGAAGGGACTCTGCAGCTTCTTTTGAAAAAGGATGAAATCGGTGGGTCACTTTACACACAATTCTATCATTGGTTTGACATCGGAGATTTTATCGGAGTGGAAGGGCAGATGTACACAACCAAGACTAATGAGAAGACACTTCGTGTAAAGAATTATGTCTTTCTTGGAAAGGCATTGCGTCCTCTCCCTGAGAAATGGCACGGACTAAGCAATGTTGAAAGCCGATACCGTCAGCGTTACTTGGATATGATGATGACAAAAGAAACTAAAATGCGCTTAATAACAAGGACAAAATTAGTTCGTTCGATTCGCAACTTCTTTGAAGACCATCATTTTTTTGAAGTAGAAACGCCTGTTTTACAACAAACCTCATCAGGTGCAATTGCAATGCCTTTTAAGACCTATCACAATTCTTTAGGTATCGAACTACATTTACGAATTGCTCCTGAAACTTATTTGAAGAGATTAATTGTAGGTGGTTTTACGAGGGTATTTGAATTTGCAAAATGTTTTAGAAATGAAGGAATCAGTCCTCAACATCTGCAGGAATTTACCATGGTGGAAGGATATGCTGCGTACTGGAATTATGAGGATACAATGAAACTAATGCGCGAAATGATGCTGTATATCCTTGAAGATACATTTCAAACCACAAAAATTGATATAGGAGGCCAAATAGTTGATTTTTCATTAGACTGGAACATTGTTTCATTTAGGGATGTGATTTTTAAAGACACAGGCATCGATATAGATCTTTTTCCTGAGGTAAAGGATTTATTCCAAGAAACGAAGAATAGAAATATTAATTTGGACCATTTAGATATTGAATTATTAGGAAGAGGGAACTTCATCGATCTTCTTTATAAGAAAGTGTGCAGACCACAAATAATTACGCCTACTTTTTTGATTCAGCATCCCATTGATTTATCTCCACTTGCTCGAGCGAATGATAAAAACCCAGCTATAACTGATCGCTTTCAATTAATTGTAAATGGGGCAGAGATCATAAATGCTTATTCAGAATTGGTGGACCCAATTGAGCAAAGAAGAAGATTAGAGGAACAAGCATCCTTAAAAAATAACGGAGATGCGGAGGCAATGGAGATGGATGAAGACTATTTAACGGCAATGGAATATGGAATGCCACCCATCTCGGGTTGGGGTTTTGGGATTGAACGTTTGCTAATGGTCCTGACTAATTGTGAAACAATTAAAGATTGTGTGTCTTTTCCTTTGACAAGAAAATTGTAGTACTCTCTTAAACACTCTCCTTCTTTATTAAACTGCAATCACTAAAGAATAAAAGAAGGAGAGCAAAGGATATTTATTCATATGCAGGATTTGCGATAGGAATGAGAGAAGGCAGATACGAACTAAATCAAAGCCGGTTAGAGCATATTAATGAATTAGGAGAGCCTTTTTGCTTTAAATAGCAGAAATATCAAAAAACTAATCTTCTATTTCAACAAAGTCTTTTAAGTTTTTTTCAATGATGTTATTAATGTTTTTAATAGTTAGAGGGGATGTATCTTCAAATACGCTATATAGAGATTGAATGGTTGCGTAAAGTTCTTTGTTATTTGCTAAATCCTCACGTGTAATTGTAAAGGATTCTAATGTTTCTGGGAATTGGTGTTGTTTAAGAATCAGTTCAATTTTTTCTAGGAGTATAAGCATGTTGGTATCTTCAAAAAATTTTAATGCTGCTTTAATTGCTGACCAGCTTTTAGGTTGTGCGATAAAATAAGCGCTCCACCAAAAGAATTCAATAGATGATTTACTTACATGAATGTAGTAAGCATAAAACATAAATAATGCCCTTTGGCCTTCCGTTAGTTCCTCGTAAAATTGTTCCTTCATCTGAGTAGAATCTGTTTGTTCTGCCATTCTCTTCTTGTAATGCTTAATAAGCGGTTCAAAGCATTTTGTACTGAGATCAGCATCTGTTATTGAATTAAAATCTTGCCTTTTAATCTTTGCTTGCAATTACTATCACACTCCTTGCGTTATTATACAACATTTGGAAAAAGTGTGATAGTCAAAAATACATAGGAGAACTCGAAATGACAAAATGAATAAAAGTCTATACTGTAAAAAAATGTAAGATCACCAATAAGTGATTGATTGTCTCATTGATAATTTCCAAAAGTATGAAAGCTTATTTGAAGACGATCACTCAACTGGCTGAACAAATAAAATGGAATGTGCTATTTTCTTCCTTAATTATAAAGATAGGGGTGACTTAAACCTTTGTAGAAAGAAACTTTATTGAATTTTATTATTTCGGAGCCTAGCAAAAGGATTGTGCAAACAAGGACTTTTTTTTCATGATATCACTGGGCTATTGGAGTGGATTACTGGAGTTAGAGCCAGAAGAGTGATTTGAGGCTTTTAGCTAGAGGGAACAGCTGAAATCTTTAATCAGCCCATTAATTTAAGAATAAAATTAAAACCATGTCAAATATTAAGTGGTGAGTATGAAGGAATAAAAAGGGTGTGGAAAGTATGACATTTCAAGAAGGGTTAAAGCAGGTAGAAAAAGCGAATAAAACTATTGTTGATGCAAACGAATTAATTGTTGATGCGACAATGAATGCTTTCCTATTCACTTGGAGCTGGTGGATAGCGTTAGCCATGTTAGTTGTACCATGGTTCCTTTGGGCAATTTTCCGAAAAAGGGAAAGTTCCGCAAGACTCTTGTTTGTTGGATTTATTATAATGTTATTATCAACATACCTAGATGGAATAGGAGTTGATTTTGGCAAATGGACCTATCCAGTTAAAGTGATTCCGTTACCAACGATAAGCTATTCCTTCAGAAATTCAGTCATTCCCGTGACAATTATGTTTTTAATTCAATATAAATCACACCTCAATCCATTCTTTAAGGCACTTGGGTTTGGAGCATTTGGTGCTTTTGTAGGTATGCCCATTATGTCTATGCTTGATCTATATAATAAAGTGGACTGGGCATATACCTATTCTTTTTTTATTTTTACAGCTCTGTTCTTAATCGGTCATTGGTTTAGCAGGAGGAAAAGCTTTGAAATGATTGGGGGCAAATAGAAAATAATGCAGGCTTATTCGTTAGCCTATTTTATCTAAGTTTCCTTTCAAATATTAGCTCCATTGTGATTGCTTGGCCGCCTGATGCAAAGGGAGGAGTTAGAATTTGATGAAGCCTCCACCCTTCGCGTGAGTGTTCATGAACAATCTCATGGTAATCTTCTTTCGGATATTTACTAAATGTGCCAACTGCAACTTCGACAAACTTGTATTCATACATGTGCATCACTCCTTTATTTCTTGATTCTACTACGTTGGACTAGGCTAAATAGTTTCATAAAGCTCAATTATCATCATTTCTCATGAAGAACCATGATAGAAATTCTTTAATATCTCAACCTTCAATGAAATACTACACCATAATTTTTGCAAAAAGGTAAGAATTAAGCTAGAGCCTAGAGAACAAGTCTAGTTGCATAAATTGACTTTTGCATAACATGCTAATCGTTCTTTAGTAAGTCTTGTACATAACAGGCTGTCAGTTTGAACTTGAGTTGTCATAGAAAACCCCACGAATTTTTTGTGCTTCTTAATTATATAAAATACGGTAAAAAATAATTTCATTCATATAATAATTGACTATACTTCCAATACTTGTGAAAATTAGAGTGTCATAGAGTACTACTTCACGAGGAGGACGAGGAATGAAAATATTAAAACCGGCTGTATTTGTTTTGCTTTTTCTAGTATTAATGGGGACTGCATTTCTACAATATCCTAAATCCGGACAGGCAGAAACACTTACAGAATACAATGAAAGAGAACTTAGAGCTGTTTGGATTGCTTCGGTAACTAATATTGATTGGCCTTCAAAAAAAGGACTATCAATAGAAAAACAAAAAAAAGAGTTTACGAAACTATTAGACGAAGCAGAGAAAATGGGAATGAATGCAGTTGTCGTCCAAGTTAAACCAACGGCAGATGCATTTTATCCTAGTAAATATGGTCCGTGGTCAGAATATTTAACAGGGACACAAGGGAAAAACCCTGGCTATGACCCGCTAGCATTTATGATTGATGAGGCACATAAGCGTAATCTCGAATTTCATGCTTGGTTCAACCCATACAGAATTTCCATGAATCACACGAATATTAAACGGTTATCAGCAGATCATCCTGCTAGAAAACATCAAAATTGGGTTAAATCATATGGCGGAAAGCTCTACTATAATCCTGGAGTTCCAGAAGTAAAAAAATTTATTATTGATGGAATTTTAGAGGTTGTTAAGAACTACGATATTGATGGTGTTCATATGGATGACTATTTCTATCCTTATAAAGTAAAAGGAAAGGATTTTCCCGATTCTGCTGAATTTAAGAAATATGGAAAGGGGAAATTTAAAACTGTAGCTGATTGGCGTCGAGATAATGTAAACCAGCTAGTACGAGATTTGAATATGGCAATTAAAAAGGAAAAATCCTATGTTAAATTCGGGATTAGTCCATTCGGAGTTTGGAGAAACATTGCAAAAGATTCGACAGGTTCTAAAACAACAGCTGGTTTAAGCAATTATGATGATTTATATGCCGATACAAGAGAGTGGATACGCAAAGGTTATATCGATTATATTACTCCGCAAATCTATTGGAATATTGGCTATAAGCCAGCAGCATATGATATTTTACTAGACTGGTGGGTTAAAGAGACGAAGGGTAAACCAATTCACCTATATATTGGACAAGCAGCCTATAAAATTAATAATGATGCTAGCTTAGCATGGAAAAACCGTGAAGAATATCCAAAACAAATGAACCTAAATCGTCAATATGATACAGTGATGGGCAGTATGCATTTCAGTATGAAAGATTTAAATAGAAATCCACTTGGCATAAAAAATCACTTAACCAATGACCTTTATAAGCAACCAGCGTTAATTCCAACGATGCCTTGGCTTGATAATATTGCACCTCAGCAGCCATATCTTAAGAGTGCTGCACGTACTATGAATGGCACTGAACTTTTTATTGAAGACCATCCTTTAAATCAAGACTCTACATACTTTGCAATTTATCGATTAGAAGGGGATAGTAAGGAAAGCATTGAAGAATCAGTCCGTTTAGTAAAGTCGATACGAAAAACAGGTAAAGAGCAAATATTTCTTGATAAGACGGCTGAAGCTGGAAAGAAATATACGTATCTAATTACATCTTTAGATCGCCTTCATAACGAAAGTGAACCAAGTAATATTGTAATTGTACAATAAAAATAATAACTGAAACCTTCTTGATTGTAATGAGCTAAGAAGGTTTTTTTTCGAATTACTTAATCGGCTTTCCGGAAATGTCAGTATGGAGTTTGCTATAAGCGCATCAAATTGAAGAAGATGATAGTTAAAGTATATTCTTTAATTTTGTTTGGTGTATTGATATATTATCCAGCTATTAGTAATATGACCAAATGCAAGTATAATTACTGATATTCCAAGCCAAATCGATTTTCCCCAAATTGCCGCAAAGCCAAATGCTAATACCGGAAAGATAGCCATTGGTACTGGAATAAATCCAAGAGATTTATATGCAGTAGAATAGGTTCTGCCTTGAACAAAATATCTAATCCATAGAAAATAGTAAAAGCTAATGCAAGCAATCATCAGGAAAAAACAAATATTTATATTAGTTTCTTCAAAATTTGTTTCGGAAATAACTAATAACAACATACAGCTTCCTTGTCCAATTCGCTCTGCAATCGTAAAAATTAAAGCGGGATCTTTTATCTCTTTGGGTATGTTTTGTGGCGGGAATGCAATAAATAGAAAATTTGGTATTAAAATACTAATTACGATTATAAAGCCAATAAGTGAGAATCCCATCCTTTAGTTACCTCCTTCCCGGAGTACATAAATCTCCAATAAACCTATATATAGTTGTTCATTCAAATATTTACAAGAACATTGACTTACGAAACACATGGGTGAAAAGTTTTATTGTGGAATATGATTTTGAAATCTATTGTGAAAGACCGAGGTGGGTCTGCGTGAACAAAAATGAGAAGCAAGTAGTAGAGATTATAAGTACCAATTACCAATTGAAAAGATTATGCGAAATACTAAAAGAATCAAATCTCCCTTTTAATTATTACATTGGTGCAGGGTGCATTACAAACACTATTTGGAACCATCTATCTGGCTATCCTCTAACTTACGGAATATCTGATGTAGATGTCGTATATTTTGATAATAAAGATTTAAGCTTAAGAAGTGAACAAAAATTTACTGGCTACTTGGCTGATAAAATTGGAGATTTTCCCTTTCAATTAGATGTTAAAAATCAAGCAAGAGTTCATCTGTGGTATGAGAAAAAGTTTGGCTTTTCAATTCAGCCCTATGTATCACTCGAAGACGCAATACATAGTTGGCCAACAACAGCTACTTCAATAGGTATTAGAAAAGAGCAAAATGATTTATTCAATATTTATGCACCTTACAATCTGGATGATCTGTTTTCCATGATAGTCAGACCTAATAAGCGTATGATTACACGTGAAATCTATCATAATAAAGCGATAAAATGGCAGAAGAAGTGGCCAAAACTTACAGTTATTCCATGGTGAAATGCTTTGGAGATGGAGTAAGGTAGTGAATTAATACATGTAAATTGCGAAGCAACGTACTTTGGTGAAAGAGTACAATTTGTATAGAGTAAGGTGACCAGGTCACCTTTTTTTATATTCACTAAGTGGAGCAGATTTATAGAAAAAGAAGGGATCCGAGTATCATTTGTAGAAATTGTAAAATATCGGAAATGAAAGGGGGATGAAGGTGTCGGAAATAATCATGCAGAATATGACTATTAAAGAGCTTGCTGAAATAAAGTTAGTAGGGTTTCGAGTTTTGTGTTCTGGCGACCAATATATTGTGGAAATTCCCAAGGCATCATTACATTTAAGCGAGAGAATGAACGAAATTAAACAAGTTGTAAACCCAATACAGCAGTTTGGTGCATTTTTTGTAGAAAACAAAATTGCTGAGGAAGATGGGTATTGGGTTGGTGTTGAAGTAAAAGAGTTTGAGGATATTCCAGCTGATATGATAACAATAACAGTACCACCACAAAGATATGCAGCGGCAAGACATGTTGGTCCTAACTACAAAATAATGGAAACGTATGATCTTTTACATAAATGGATTGAAGAGAACAACTACACAAGACTAAAACATAAATGGCATATTGAAAAATTTTATGATTGGAAGGAAACCGAAAAAGTTGATGTAGAGCTGTTAGACACGATCAAGTAAAATCTATTGATGTGTTTCAAGAAAAATTAGAAACGTTTTTCTAATGAAATTAGTGGATTAAGAGAGTATGAACTTAAAATGTTTAATTACTAAGTCCAATTAATGATTCGTTTTCTGGGGGTTATGATGGGATATATCGAGGGGTTACGAAATTTGGTTGGGAATCAGCCTCTTATATTAGTTGGAGTGGCGGTTTCGGTAATAAATGAGATTGGTGAATTCCTTTTACAAAAGAGAAGTGACGGAGTTTGGGGAGTTCCGGGAGGGTTTATGGAATTAGGTGAATCTGCCGAGGAAGCTGGCAGAAGAGAGGTTTTAGAAGAAACAGGAATTGAAATTGGCAATCTTGATTTAGTAGGAGTTTTTTCGGGGAAGCAGTATCATGTTAAACTGCAGAATGGGGATGAATTCTACCCTGTTACCATTGCATTTGTTACAAAAGAAATTAAAAGTGGAATCTTAAAAGCAGATGGGCAAGAAACAACTGAAGTGAAATTTTTTAAGGTCAATGAATTACCTGAAAAACTTAATCCTCTTATTAAAAATTTAATTAAACAATATTCTTCTTAATCATTTTATTGTGGGTTTAGGTACGCTCGGAGTCTTGTTTGTGAAGCTGGGCTGCTAATCATGACTAAATTTATTAAATCTATATTCAAAATATAAGAAAAAGAACCTATTTATTCAAAATAGGTTCTCAGACTGTAGACAAACTCGATGAAAATCGAGTTTGCCTACAGTCTTTTTTGTTTTAAAATAGAAATAGAACAATA
>NZ_LMBX01000035.1 GCF_001439605.1 Cytobacillus praedii | reverse complement strand
TGAGGACTTTTTTGCTCTTTTCCCGCTCATTTCGGGAATCAATACCCCTTATTGAGGAGTGTTTTGCTCTCTTCCCGTTCATTTCGGGAACCAATGCCCCTTATTGAGTACTCTCTTCCCCGCTCATTTCAGAAATCAATCCCAATTAAAACATCGGATTATCCTCTATAAATTGATATATATTTTTTACCAGCTCTTCTGGTGTTTCACCTGTTACTGGTTCTCCATTTACAAGTGCGAAAAGAGAATTTGCACACTTTCCACAATAGCCAAGACAGCCATACTCAATGACATCAAGATCATAATCCTTTTCTAGGATTTCTAAAGCCTTTTGTGAACCGCTTGCCAGATTGCTGAAACAAAACTCTATGATTGGTTTTATCACTTCGATCACCTCTTACCTAAATTGCTATCTATATAAACGCTTATTCTATGAGTAATTGATTAGTCTTCCACTGACTCGATCATATTTGCAGTCATGATAATGCTACCTTTTTTATTATTTTTCCGCAATTATTTTTACTTTAATATCCCCTCAACACTTAAGCACAATTACTATTTACTGCCTTGTTTTGTCAAGTTTCATCCTATAGTTGTTGTGATTTTGTCACAATTTCGTTATACTTTCTATGAATAAAGGGTATTAGATATTTATATTTATAGAAAGTTTTTTAATTTTTTTACAGTTATTTTTCTGAAAAATCACTACTTTAGATTTGACTTAAAGGGGAATGTAAAATGAAGAATCTTGTTATCCTTGGCGGAGGCTATGGCGGGATGAGAGTATTAGCCAGACTTTTGCCAAATCACCTTCCAGAAGATGTGTCCATTACGCTTATTGACCGTGTTCCATATCATTGTTTAAAAACGGAGTATTACGCCTTAGCTGCTGGGACCATTTCAGACCAGCATGTTCGCGTGGCATATCCTGAACATCCACGATTGACAATTAAGTATGGAGAGATTACTGGCGTAGATATTGAGAATAGACAGGTACAATTGCAGGGAGAAAATTCTGTTTCTTATGACGATTTAATTATTGGACTTGGATGTGAAGATAAGTACCATAATGTACCAGGAGCAGATGTTTATACTTACAGCATCCAAACGATTGAAAAATCCCGCGCCACTTATCAAGCGTTGAACAATTTAACTCCAGGCTCAGTTGTAGCAATCGTTGGTGCTGGCTTAAGCGGAGTAGAAATCGCTTCTGAGCTTCATGAAAGCCGTCCAGACTTAAATATTAAATTATTTGATCGTGGAAGTCACATCTTATCAGCCTTTCCTGAAAGACTTAGCAAATATGTTGAAAATTGGTTTGGTAGTCATAGTGTGGAAATTGTCAGTCACTCGAACATTACACGTGTAGAGGAAAATACTCTTTTTAATCATGATGAGCCTATCTCCTGTGACGCAATCGTTTGGACTGCAGGAATCCAGCCGAATAAAGTCGTAAGAGAGATGAAAGTTGAAAAAGATTCACAAGGTCGAGTCGTTTTAACGAAGCATCATAATATTCCAACAGATGAGCATCTTTATGTTGTCGGCGATTGCGCAAGTCTTCCACATGCACCAAGTGCCCAGCTTGCTGAAGGACAAGCTGAGCAAATTGTACAAATTCTTCTGAAGCGCTGGAAAGGTGAAGAACTACCTGAAGAAATGCCAACAATTAAGTTAAAAGGGGTTCTTGGTTCACTTGGAAAAAAACACGGATTCGGCGTTGTTGCAGAGCGTCCAATTACTGGGCGGGTTGCCAGAATGATTAAATCAGGAATTTTATGGATGTATAAAAATCATCGAGGATAAGTGGAGTCACTGTCTGCTTAAGAATAGCTAAATCGAAATTGATTTAGCATCTATTATGTCGGTAGATATAAGGCTTGTTTTAATTCACGAGAAGGCAGCACTTACGCTGCCTTTAACTTACTAATTGATATATTTATTTTTTAACTGATCTGAACCAACTCCGCCAATTATCATTAGAGCTAATGGCAAGAAATTAGAGATGATTTTTGGTACGCCACCTGAGATATTAATATTAGTACCAACAAAATAATTTAATCCCATAATAATTAACTTTGCTGCTAATAAAAATATGCCTGCTAAAAACACACTATCGAAGAATGTTTTCCATTTCGGATACGCCAATTTCTTACTATCTCGAATTACTTTTTCCTTCAATTCTTCATCACTCCTCAACATTTCATCTATTGTAATACCGAATAAATCACTCAAACCAATGATAACTTCGATACTTGGATAGTTCTTACCAGTTTCCCATTTTGAAACTGATTGACGACTAACATGAATTTTTTCAGCGAGGTCCGTTTGTGACCATCCTCTTTTTTCTCGTTCCTTCTTTATGCGTTCACTAAAAATCATGTTATACATCACCTTCTCTTATTTTCATTATTGATAGCTTATATAGCAAAGTAAAGATAGTTGTAGGTGCTTCAAGGCGCAACCTCTTGTTGCCACCAAAAAATTGTCTTCTATCCTTACTGTTTTAAAAATAAGAAAGTCTTGACGATTATGTTCTTTAAAAAAATAAAAAAGGAGCGAAGGGAAATTAGATCCTGCTCCTTTTTGCTGCTTATTATATTGTTTATTTAGTTCAGTTTTTGTATGGCAATTTATTGTTTCTTTCTTCTTTTTGCACTCAAAAGAGTTGCATCCAAGAGCTTTATTTTTTACTCTGCTTTATACCCATGCTTTTCCATTTCAGCATAGATTGTTTTCAATCTCGGATTGCCTTCACCAACTAGCTGATCTTCTATTAAGACAACAGGGTAAAACATTTCCTCTTCAATAACCTTTTCTGCATAGCTTCTTTTCTCTTCATCCGCAGGCGGATTATAAATATCTACATACATTATCTTAAATGGCTGGTTAGGATATTTCCTCTCTAGAGCTGCTTGAAGCCATTCATATGTTTCTTTTGAAGAAGGAAGGTTTACACAGCTTGGGCATAACTGCTCAGCTCCATATACATTTATTTCAACCTCTCGATTCATTTCTTTTCCCCCTTATAAAAAATGTTTATCTCCTTAATCCTATTTTACAATATTATAATAATAGAAACTCAAGTAATTTCTCATTTAGTGGAAATCCGTGTCTTTAAATAGATTTTTGCAGAGAGAATGATTATAATAATTAATAAGAAAGGGGTAGATACAAATGGCGGAACAAGCAACAATCATTGAGCAAGTTCAAGAAGTATTAGATAAATTGCGTCCATTCCTACTACGTGATGGAGGAGACTGTGAATTAGTTGATGTAGAGGATGGCATCGTTAAGCTGCGCCTGCTTGGCGCTTGCGGTTCATGCCCAAGCTCAACAATCACATTAAAGGCTGGAATTGAACGCGCGCTATTAGAAGAAGTACCTGGCGTTACAGAAGTAGAACAAGTATTTTAATATGGAAGCTGGAGTGCCTCGGTCATCCTCTACAAGCACAAGATAGGCCTATCGGAAAAGTGTTCTTTACCTTTCCTGGTGGATTGACTTGTGACCTCGAGGGGGTAGGCACTGGAGCTAGACAAGTAGAAAAGCGATGTCATTGAAGACATCGCTTTTTATTTGGAACATACACCTTGCTTCCAGATTGTTCAATGCTTAAATAGCGATACGCCATTTCTGGCAGCACCTTTTCTAGCCTCGTTGCCAAATCCATGCCAGCACCCTTTTCTGCCAAGCATAATACCGTTGGTCCTGCTCCGCTTAAAGCTACTCCAAATGCTCCTAAGTCTGGTGCCAGTTCTTCAATATCTTTTAAATGCGGCACAATTTCTTTTCGATATGGATGGTGGTATTGGTCAGCCCTCATCATCTTTCCGACCTGCTTATAATTCCCATTTAGCAGAGCAGCAATCATCACATTCCCGATCGCCCCAGCTTGTACAGCTTTTTCATATGTAAGGGTTTGCGGCAATACACCCCTTGAATGCTTTGTTAAGAGTTCTTCCTTTGGAATCACTGCTACAATATCCATTTCAAGATGATGAAAGGATTCAATACTCACTTCATCTTCAAACTGGCAGCCTATAACCAACCCGCCCAATAGGCTGGCACCCACATTATCTGGATGTCCTTCAATATTAGAAGCCCATTCCAATTTTTCTTGTATAGACAGATGAAGTTTACATAGGACATCGGCTAACTCAATTCCTGCGACAATTGCTGCCGCACTGGAACCAAGACCTCTTGCAAGCGGAATATCACTTTTCACTTTAATCCGGCATGCTGGCAGCTTTTTATTGTATTTTCCGGCAGTATCTATGGCAATTTGAAAAATATAATTTGTTTCATCCTTCGGAAAAGCGTTCAATTCTTCAGAAAGAGAAATAACCTCCCAATTCTCTGCCAATTCTACTTCTAATGTTAAATACACATTCAATGCTAAGCCAATTGAATCGAAACCTGGCCCTAAATTTGCTGAGCTTCCGGGAACTTTAATGATGAGCATTTCACCTTCACTCATACATGGACAACTCCCTTAATATGCTCGGCAACTGCAAACTCATTATTTGGCAGACAAACAGGTTTTACAGGACTGCATTCCATTGCAGCATTTGGATCTTTAAGTCCATTTCCTGTCAAAATAGCAACAACTCTGGATTTATGCGGGATTTTCCCATGACGCAGCTGTTTATATATGCCCGCAAGTGATGCACAAGAAGCAGGCTCGGCAAAGATTCCTTCGGATGAAGCTAATTTTCTATACATACAAAGGATTTCCTCATCACTCACTTCATCGATTTTTCCATCAGATTCATTTAATGCAGCTGTTGCTAAATGCCAGCTTGCAGGATTGCCAATTCGGATGGCTGTTGCCACAGTTTCTGGATTCTCAAACACTCGATTGTGCACAATCGCTGCCGCTCCTTCAGCCTCAAACCCATGCATATGAGGCAATCCTGTTTGTTTTGCTGCATGATATTCTTTGAATCCCTTCCAGTATGCACTTATATTTCCTGCATTGCCCACAGGAAGTGCCAGAATATCCGGTGCCTGCCCCAATTGATCGCAAATTTCAAATGCAGCTGTTTTTTGGCCCTCTAAACGGTAAGGATTAACTGAATTTACTAGAGTAATAGGTTCAGTCTCACTAATGGTTCTAACCATAGCCAATGCCTCATCAAAGTTTCCTTCTATAGAAATAATTTCAGCCCCATAGATGACAGCCTGAGCAAGCTTTCCCATCGCTATTTTCCCCTCTGGAATAACAATGATGCATCTTAATCCGGCTCTTGCTGCATAAGCTGCTGCCGCTGCTGACGTATTGCCTGTAGAAGCACAAATAATCGTGTCACTGCCTTCTTCCTTTGCCTTCGCAACAGCCATAACCATTCCTCTATCCTTAAATGAACCGGTTGGGTTAGCCCCCTCTGTTTTGACATACAGGTCTATCCCCCATTCATCGGATAGTTTATTAAGCCGAATGAGAGGCGTATTCCCTTCATTTAATGTAAGTAATGGCGTGTGCTCATTCACTGGCAAATACTCTTTATAGGCTCGTAATAGCCCTTCCCATCTCATACATTTGCACTCCCTTCCACCCGGTATGAACTTTCAATTGTCTGTACGGCATGCAAATCTCTTAATTTAACTAAACTATCCTCGTAATCTTGCAAGGAAGCTTGATGGGTAACAAGTACAATTTCTGCAAGTCCCTGTTTCTTTAAAGGCAGCTGGAGGATTTTTTCGAAGCTGACCCCATGTTCTGAAAAAATAGAAGTAATCTCAGCAAAAACACCAACCTCATCCTTCACATGAAGACGTAAAAAGTATTTAGAATAAATTTCTCCATGCTTCTTAAGATGTTTTTTATACTGAGGAGTAACTGCACTTTTTCCTGTTACGCCTAAACGCATATTCTTCATTACGCCTACAAGGTCTGAAACAACAGCGGTTGCAGTCGGCAAGCTGCCTGCTCCAGGGCCGTAAAACATCGTTTCCCCAACAGCTTCCCCATAAACATAAACAGCATTAAATTCATCTTGGACTGATGCAAGCGGATGTGATTCTACTAATAAAGTAGGCTGAACACTGATTTCAACCTTTTCTCCTTCTCTATGAGCAATACCGATCAACTTCATTGTATACCCAAGCTGCTTCGCATATTCTAAATCATTTTCTGTAATTCCTGTAATTCCTTTTACCTTTACATCATCCAAATCAATCTTCATCGAAAACCCAAGTGTAGACAGGATGGCCATTTTTCTCGCTGCATCCAGCCCTTCAACATCTGCGGTCGGATCCGCTTCTGCATAACCGAGCTCCTGAGCTTCCTTAAGTACATCTTCATAGGCACTTCCAAACTTAGCCATCTTCGTTAAAATAAAATTAGTTGTTCCATTCACAATTCCCATCATCTTTGTGATCCGGTCAGAGGCTAGCCCATCAACAAGACTTCTTAAGATCGGAATTCCGCCGGCGACACTCGCCTCATAGAACAAATCACAGCTATTTTCCGATGCAATTGTCAGTAGCTCAGCCCCATGTAGGGCCATTAAATCTTTATTAGCTGTAACAATATTTTTCCGATTACGCAATGCTTGTTTTAAGTACTTTTTCGTTTCATCAATTCCGCCCATGACTTCAATAATGACATCAATTTCCGGATCATTTAGAACTTCATCAGGATTTGTTGTAAGCCTTGTCTGTTCTACTTGAACAGCACGCTCTTTATTTATATCCTTCACAAGAATCTTTTTTATCTTAACAGGACAGCCTACTTGGTGAATAAGCTTATCCTGATGATTCTCAATGATTTTCACAACACCTGATCCGACTGTTCCTAAACCTAATAATCCGATTGATATTTCTTCCATTTTTATTCCCCTCTCGTTCAATCACCGTTGTTCTTTCTATGTGTACATCTGTATTTGTATAGTAGACATTATAGTGCTGATTCCAAGTGATTACAACAGTTTTCTCTAATAATTCTGACGAAATATACTTTAACCTATTTAAAGTAGAAAAAAATACACCCTTTAATAGAAAAGGTGCACAAATATACAAGCTTACTTTTTTAGCCATTCAACCAAGGGGATCTTCCACTTTTGGACTGGGACTTCAGCGAATTCATAAAAACGGCCTAGAAAGCGCTCATGATCATCTGATTGCTGCAGGAACTTATGCAGATTTTCTTCAAGGAGCTTTTTCTCTTGTTCTGATTCTGCACCATAATACGCTTCGATACAAGAAAAATAATGGAGCGGAAACAGAATACGTGCATAATAAAGCCGCCATGAAAACGAGGATAATGGGGCAATACTTTGATAATCGGCAATAAACTTACGCATCTCTGGCTCATATGTTTTTATGTTATGGAAATACTTAGCTCTTGTCCATTCGGCAAGATCTCTGGAGGAATGGTCAAAAACCCAATCAAAAGGGTTCTTAATATAATAGGAGTTTCCCCACGTATCATCTGTGAACCGGTTATGGCAGACCGTCCCGCTATCCATGAAAGAAGGTTCATCATCCAGCTCAGTATCTACCAGGTATTGAATCGAATTTTCTGCTATGCCCCGATAGTAGGGAAATGATTCTAAAAACATCCGTTCAAAATCATTATCAGGCTGCTGAAAGAGCATATCATTCCATACCTTTTCCATTTGGTCCAATCTCATTTCCCATAATTGCTTCCATTGGCCAATTCGGCTTAATTTATTGACTGAAAATGAAACGGAACGGCCCCGATAATGAAACTTTGCTAATTTTCTTCCATGACGATTGACCTTACGATTCTGAATATGCTCGTTTTTTAATACACAATATTGCCGATTTTCCCACTCACTTATTTGTTGGCCCTCTGTAGTTTTTAAAAAAGTGCTGCAATATTTTTCACCGTTCCTTACAAGATGGTCAGCTAGCATTTCTAATTCAGTCAATTCATCTGCCTCATATCCTTCTACAGGAACAATTAAATAGATTTGCCCCTGTTTTCTGCATGCGTGGTATTTACCAACACGAATTTCTTCATCAAACTGAATTCCATATTGTTTTTCAAGCATATGGTTTAACATTTCTCCACCTCTTTTTTCAGGCACCTTAGGTCATATATATGAATGAAGAAAGCAAAACTTGATCTTTTCTTGATTAATATGGAATGAGTCGGATATGATAAAGTCAAACTTCAATCAGTAAGGATTTTCTTCATCCTGACTGATCGCAGTTGAACGAATCATGCTCAGAAACGCTTTGTCCTATGGTCTAAAATCCTGTCCGCCGTCGAGCTTTTACGGTCTGTAATCCTCTAACTTTAATTTTTATGGTCCCACAGCTTCTTGAAATGGGATCTTACAGCCCCTAAATTGCGAGAAATGGGTAGATATTTCCATGAGGACTGTTATGGCATAATTCATAGCGGGATCGTATATATTTAAGGAAAATAAAACAGAAAATAGGTGGAGCCGATGAATGAAGAAAAGTCAGTTGACCCAATTGAACTAACAGCGAGAAAATGGCTGCATGACCGTGGAGTAGAAATTAAAGATATTGCTGATTTAGTCTATTTTCTACAAGAGAAGTATCATCCCGATTTGCAAATGGACGTTTGCATCGAGAATGTCGAACGCGTTCTTTCTAAAAGAGAGGTGCAAAATGCCGTTCTGACTGGCATCCAGCTCGATATGCTTGCTGAAGAAAAGAAGCTCCTTGAACCTTTGCAGCATGTAATTGAAATTGATGAAGGTCTTTATGGAGTGGATGAGGTTTTAGCATTATCTATTGTTAATGTATATGGATCGATCGGATTTACTAATTTTGGCTATATCGATAAATTAAAGCCTGGAATTTTAAAGGATCTTAATGATAAAAGCTCAGGAAAGTGCCACACTTTCTTAGATGATATTGTAGGAGCGATTGCTGCCGCTGCTTCTAGCCGGCTAGCTCATCGTGCCCAAGGGACAAAATAAGGATGGATGGCAAATCTCCATCCTTTTTCCGTTGTCCAAGAAATTGATATTGTGACCTTATGATAAACTATCTCCCCTGTAATCGCACAGAACAAGTATAACGATTATAGGAGAAGCGCCGAAGATAATCCTCGCAGGAATAATCAATTGTTTGATTATTCCAAAGGTGCTTGTCACATTTGGTTTTTATCTACAAGAATTCCCAATGATCAAGTGAATCGACCACAAATGTCGGCTGTTTCTCGTAGCTTGAGAGAAGCTCCTTCGTTGTGACTCCTGTATGGACAAGAAGTGTGTCCATTCCTGCATTCATCCCTGCTAGTATGTCTGTGTCGTAATTATCTCCCACCATCAGTGTTTCTGATTTTTTTGTACCAAGTACCTGTAACGCTTGTTCCATAATAATTGATTCTGGTTTCCCAATAAATATCGGTTTTGTTTGAGTCGATACGGTTATTACAGATGTTAATGACCCGTTACCAGGCAGAAGACCTCTTTCCGTCGGAATAGCGATATCACCATTTGTTGAAATAAAGGTTGCCCCATTCCGAACGGCTAAACAAGCAGTGGCAAGCTTTTCGTAACTTATCGAGCGATCAATCCCGACGACAACATAATCTGCATTTTCTTCTGCTGCTATTAATCCTTTGTCTGCCAGTGCTGTTCGAATCCCTTCCTCCCCAATCACATAGACAGAGGCATCATTCTTTTGTTCGTAAATGTAATTAGCCGTTGCCATACTTGTTGTAAATACTTGCTTTGATGTAGCAGGAATCGAGAACGAACAAAGCTTCTCTGCAACCTGCTGTGGAGTCCTTGAAGAGTTATTCGTGACAAAGAGATAAGGCAAATCCAGCTTGATCAGTTCATTTACAAAGTCTGCCGCTTCCTTGATGAGTTCTGTCCCTCGATACATCGTTCCGTCCAAATCAATTAAATACCCTTTATATTTTTTCATTTCCATCACTCCTGACTTTATCATCACCAATTCGTATAACAATCATTAGAAAAAGGCCGGATCATTTCCGGCCTTTTCGGCTTATATTTTTAATTTCGAAAGGCTGAAACCGGACCTAGTTCATTTAATAAGTATGCCCTTACACTCGCTGGGAATTGCTTAATAACAGGCAAATGTTTTGCAAACACCTCAGCGACTTCCGAATGATTAATCTCAGTATAATCTTGTACTAGCATTTTTCGATACTTAATGATTTCTTTACAGCTGCTACTCAATTCCTTATGTATAACCTTTTCATCGTCTAAAATATCAACAATATCTTCGTAGCTTCCAGGGTCTCGCATAATAAATCCATCAATCATTGAATTTCCAACATCAAGAATGGCTTCAATCATTAAATGACTCACACGCTCCATTGCTGCTTTTTCAATCGGTGAATCCCAATTTTTAATTTGCTCGAAAAGGAAAAATTGCTGTTCTAAAAACACAAGTGTTGTTTCAATCTTTTCCCTGTCAACAAAATACATATTTTTCACCCTTCTCAATTATGATGATTTGAGGCCTTGAGTAAGTGCAGTCGGGCGAGAATAGTAATACCCTTGCGCTAGGTCAACCTTATTTCTTGAAAGGACTGAAGCCTCATCTTTATTTTCTATTCCTTCAGCGACAACAAGTGACCCTGCCTCTCTTGCTATTAATAGCAATCCTTGAAGCATGGATTCCTTTACTGAATTTTTATCAATGTCCTGTATAACTGAACGATCAATTTTTATAATATCAGGCATAATTTCACTAATGGAATGAAGACTTGCATAGCCTGCACCTGTATCATCTACAGCAATTCGAAACCCTAATGTTCTTAACACCTTAATATTGTATAGGAAGTTCTCCATCCCATCGATCGAGTCACGTTCCGTAATTTCCAAAGTAAGCTGCCTAGGCGGAATATTTTTATTTTTTGCCAGCATTTTTTTAATATCTCTAATAAATCGTTCATTCCCCAAAGTAATCGGTGTGAAGTTAATAAAAATATCCTGTGTGCACCCAGTTGCATTAATTTGCTCCAAAATCTTCTCAAATACAATCATTTCAAGGTCATACAGCAATCCAGTTTGTTTAGCTACGGAAAAAAGCTGAAGTGGACTTTCTAATCCAGTCCCTTTTGGCCCTCTTGTCAGCATTTCCCATGCCTTCACTTCACCTGTTGCCACATTAATGATAGGCTGTGCAAGCATACGAATATCCTTTTGGGCAATAATTTTATTGATTGAATACAGCATATCATTGAATTCTGAACGCACTCGCTTCTCAGCCATTGCCAATGCCTGCTGCTGTGCCTTTAAAATTGCTTCCTGAATCGAATAATGCTTCTTCTCTATAAACATGTAACCAGTGTCAAAAGTTGGCTTTGCTACTGGCATTTCAGCATACATATTTTTTTCGGATTCCCGCAAAATCTTTTTCATTCTTTTGTCAATTTCAGTTACACTGTAGCGGTTATGATCAATCGATAAAAATAATGTTAGTCCATCGCTAGAGTAATCATGAAGGGCAATAATATCCTCTTCTTCGATTTCCTGTTTAATAACCTCCCAAAAGATTTTCTTTAAACAAGAAATAAATTTCATGTATCCTAGTTGGCCAAGCTGATTTGGAAGATCCCTTAGGTTATTAATATTGAAAACAACAATTGCCACTTCATTGCCACTTTTAAAAGCTCTTTTTACCCCGCTTGTAATTGGATCTCGAATAATAAACTGCGGGGGATAATCGCGCATCTTATGTAATGGAAGGAAAATTTTCATCCATTTGCCAAAGGCTGCTGTCTTTTCATTGCATCGATGGACCATTCGCTTCATTCCTCTTTCGGTGCTGTATTCTACATGTTCTTATTTTATCACAAAAGTAGTTTATTTTTCCGAAACTAGAAGGATTTATGGAAATAATATTAGCAAATGGAAATACTCTTTATTCTATAAGGAAGGTAGGTTACTATTAATAATAGAATATAGGCAAAAAGGAGACCTTATCTATGTCTGAGCGTTTTTTTTTATATGATGATGTCGTAAATACGAAAACAAGATTTGTTAGCTTTATGGGGGAAAACCAACGATTTGACTTGGCAATCATTCAATCTGATCGTTATTATGGAAAACAAATAGTTCTGGATATTCAAGGAAATCGATTTGCGATCATCGGGGATGATGACTTAAATGAAGAAGGATATTTAGAATATGCATTTAACCTCAGTGAAGAGAATGCAGAAGAGTTACGCTCCTTCCTCATGGAGTTAGTATAGACTTTAGAATGATTTCAATAGGAAACACAAATAATAAAGGAGAACCTGGATTTAAGGTTCTCCTTTATTTTATTGAATACATTCCAGAGGTGACTTTCTATGGATGATAAAAAGCAAAGAACCTATACTGATTTTTCAAATGTGGAATCCCAAAGAAATTTCCTGACCGCTGAAGAATACCCAGAAGGTCCTTATGGCTCCCCGATTAATAAGTATAAACCAGTTGAAAATAAAAGCACCCCATGGCTTCCAGAACAACGAAAATATAGTGCATTTACTTTCGAAAATAAAACTTTGCACGAAGACCTGCCCAGGCAAATGGAGGGGGCACACCCGCCACATGACGACCCTGACACGAGTATGCAAACACCTTATTCAGATTACCAAAAGTAAGAAAAGCGCAAGCACCTTGATCACCACCGTACAAGCTGGAAGGGCCGGTTCTTTCGATAAAGGAAACACGGTGAACGTAAGCGAACCGATGTTGACTTGCGCTAGACATCTCTGACTCAAAAGACATTCTTTCATTTGAAGTAAAGCGGAGACAAAAGGTATTTCCAATTGTCTCTGCTCAATACATCTTTTTACTTCTCTACTTTCTTCGCAACGAAATAAGCACAGCCGAAATTACAAAATTCATATAAATATTCGCTCAATGTACTAATTTTTGTATCAAAGGTTGCTTTCTGATTTTGATCATCAAAAAAGCCTCTCAGCCTCAGCTGTCCATATCCCCAATCGCCTACAATATAATCGTATCTTGTTAAAATCTCGCTGTATCTACCACGAAACGCCTCTTCATTAAACCCGTCTCGATTATCTTCTATTACTTCATAACAAATATTGTTAATACAAATCAACATTCTCACCTCACTGAAATGCGTAAGCGCTTATCATTAATTAAATTATAACTGATTCCCCATCAATTACTAAGAGAAAAAAATAAATGCTTGGCCATTCTATAAATGAGGAGGTGTTTCACATAAAAAAGACACTAGTAATTACAAGCATTTGCGCACTTGCAGCTTTAACTGCCTGCCAAAACAATAATAATCAAATGGCACAAGATAGGCTCTATGAAAAAAGCGGCAATACAATCAATGTAAATGATCAGCGTGCAGATATTTATAACAAAAATAATGGATCAACCAATAAAAGTGAAGATTTTGGCTATGTTAGACATCAAAAGAGCCCCATTCTCGGAGAAAATGTATCCTATGATCATTATGAAATGATTGATCGTGAGAAAACTGCAAATACCATTGGGCAATTTTGTACGGAAGTTCCTAATGTCGATGATGTCTCTACACTGGTTACCGACCAAGAAGTTTTGATTGTCTATGCCACTGATACAAAGGATCGGAATGCTACAGCCGATCAAGTGAAAAAAATGGCGATGTCTGTCGTTCCAAGCTGGTATAAAATCTATGTAAGTGATAATACCGCATTACGGCAGTTTGTAGAAAGCTACTCAACTTTGGATTCAGATAGCCGGACCGCTCATGACGGTATAGATAAGCTTATAAAGGAAATGAAAAAATCCCCTCAAGGAAAATAGAAATGCACAAGTGCCTTGGTTATCGCCGTAAAACTGGAGAAAGACTCAGCATTTTTTGGCTTCTTGCATTAGGTCATTCCAGTTTAAAAAGAGTTCAGCCGACAAGTAGCTGAACTCTTTCATATTTTTTATGCTTCCTTCGCTTCCTTTTCCCCTAATTCCTGTCTTCGCTGGGCTGCAGCATTGACTTGTTCATCTGCATGGTAGGAAGAGCGAACAAGTGGGCCTGCTTCACAATGGCTAAAGCCTTTGCTCAAGGCAATTTCCTTAAACTCATTAAATTCATCTGGATGATAATACTTTTGTACCTTCAAATGCTTCTTCGATGGCTGCAAATACTGACCAATTGTCATGATGTCTACATGATTTGCTCGGAGTGCGTCCATTGTTTCGATAATTTCTTCCCTTGTTTCTCCCAATCCAATCATTAAGCTCGACTTGGTTGGAATATCAGGCTGCAGCTCTTTTGCACGGCGTAAAAATTCTAAAGAGCGATCATATTTCGCGCGCGCTCTAACTCTTGGAGTAAGTCTTTCAACCGTTTCAATATTATGATTTAGGATATCTGGGCGTGCATCCATCAGTGTTTTTAAATTTTCGAGAACCCCGCCCATATCTGAAGGAAGAACCTCAATTGTTGTAAATGGGCTTTTTCTGCGGATTGCTCTTACTGTTTCAGCAAAGACTGCAGCTCCGCCATCCTTTAAATCATCTCTAGCAACAGCCGTGACAACTGCATGTTTTAAATTCATTAATGCAACAGAGTCTGCCACTCTTTCTGGCTCCTGTAAATCCAGCTCTGTTGGCAGCCCCGTTTTGACAGCACAAAAACGGCATGCCCTTGTACAAGTATCACCAAGAATCATAAATGTAGCTGTTCTTCTAACTGCCCAGCATTCATGAATATTTGGACATTTTGCTTCTTCACATACAGTATGCAGTCCTTTTTCACGCATCATTTTCTTTAAGCCCGTATAATTTTCATTCGTGTTTAATTTTATTTTCAGCCATTCTGGCTTACGTAAATATTCTTCTTGTTTGCTCATATTCCCACCCCATTATATGAAAAAAATAGCATTAGAATAAAACCAGGAATCTTCATTTTCCTATGAATTCCCTGATGTCACTTTATCACATGAAAAAGACAAGGACAAGTCGAAGTGTGAAGCGGATTACCAATAATTGATATAGATGAAATTTTTGAAATCTCACAAACTAAATAAGGAAAGCAAAAGCACCTTAATCATTCCAGAATAGACTGGAGGAGCTACTCAATCTAGATTCGGCTCTTCTCCCATTTGGGTATTGCAAGCAGGACTGCTATAAGGCAATCTTCACCACGCTGCACTGAGCCTAATCAATGAGAACATATCATAAAGAGGAGACCTGGAGCTTGATAAGTTGCTTTCGCTAGACAGTTTTCAAATTCGAAATCATCTTATTCTGTAAGAAGGCAGTAATGAGAAGGGAGGAATATTGTGCGAATTTTTCTCATTGGTATTTTTACCTTATCCATTTTCTTCTTGCCAAGTTTAATGGGACACGCGCAAACCAATAATAAAAATGATTATGAATCACGGATGGAATTATATAAGAAAATGGAATCTGTGACGAATATTCCCTGGTACTATCTTGCTGCAATTGACCAATATGAACGGAATGTCAGACAGGCTAGAAGGGATATTCCGAAAGCTGAGGGAATAACAGGCATTTATTTTAAACCAGAATTATGGACGGGGCCGTTAAATCCCAATCCTATTGATGACAATCCACGATCAATCCAATTTTTCAACGGTTTAGGAGCGGATGGAGATGGGGATGGAAAAGCCATCCTTTCCAATGATTCAGATGTACTTTTTGCTTTTGCCAAGTACCTTTTATCCTATGGGATAGATCATGACAATTTAAAAATTGGATTATGGAATTATTATAAACGAGACAAAACAGTCAGCCTTATTATAGGCAAGGCAAAAATCTATAAACAATACGGACGGCTAGAGCTTGATGACCATGCGTTTCCAGTCCCGCTTAGAAGTAATTATAGCTATAAAAGTACGTGGGGAGCTGCAAGGGGCTGGGGCGGCAGAAGATCCCATGAAGGAACAGATATCTTTGCCGATTATGGTGTTCCAGTGCGGGCAACAGCATATGGAATTGTGGAAATGAAAGGTTGGAACCGGTTTGGTGGCTGGAGAATCGGCATTCGTGATATTAATAACAATTATCATTATTTCGCTCATCTAAGCGGGTTTGCCAAAGATCTAAAGCTTGGCCAGATTGTCGAACCTGGCATGCTAATTGGCGGAGTTGGCAATTCGGGATATGGCCCTCCTGGAACATCAGGAAAATTTCCTCCCCATCTTCATTATGGCATGTACAAAGATAATGGCTATACAGAATGGTCCTATGATCCTTTTCCGCACTTACGTTTATGGGAGAGGCAAGAACGGTTAAAGACACGGAAGAAATAAATAAATAATAGTAAAAGAGGAGAAGCCCCTAATAAGGGCTTCTCCCATTTTAATGTCCGCCAAGATAGGCATTTTTTATTTCTTCACTTGCTTGAAGTTCAGCTGCTGTGCCAGAAACAGTTACTCGTCCCGTTTCAATAACATATGCCCTATTCGCTACAGATAAAGCCATATGAGCATTTTGTTCAACAAGTAAAATGGTTGTTCCACCCCGATTAATCTCTTCAATTATTTCAAAAATGGTTTTTACCATTAGGGGAGCTAGCCCCATTGAGGGTTCATCTAATAATAAGAGCTTTGGCCTTGCCATGATCGCTCTTCCCATGGCTAGCATTTGCTGTTCTCCCCCAGAAAGTGTGCCAGATAATTGCTTACGGCGCTCAAGCAGCCGAGGGAATGTTTGGTATACCTTTTGAATATCACTTTGAATCTCCTTCGAATCCTTTCTTAAAAAGGCACCAAGCTCTAGGTTTTCCTCAACTGTCATATTCGAAAACACTCGTCTGCCCTCTGGAACATGAGAGATCCCAGCTTTTACAATTTCCTGAGCTGGCTTTCCTGCTATCGTATTATTTAAATATTGAATGGTTCCACTCTTCGGTTTAAGCAGGCCAGACAGAGTTTTCAAAAGTGTGCTTTTCCCTGCTCCATTCGCTCCTATTAGCGTAACAATTTCTCCCTCTTTTACATCTAAAGAAACACCTTTCAATGCATGAATATTGCCATAAAAAACATCTAATTGATCAACTTTAAGCATGGGCGCTCGTAACCTCCTCTCCAAGGTACGCTTCGATAACTTTCGGATGGTTGCGAATGTCTTCAGGGGTCCCCTGTGCTATAAGCTGTCCATGGTCCAGCACATAAATTCTTTCGCATATTCCCATGACTAGATTCATATCATGTTCAATTAAAAGAATTGTTAAATCAAATTTTTTACGCACAAATGCAATTAATTCCATTAGTTCATGTGTTTCTTGCGGGTTCATTCCTGCAGCTGGCTCATCTAGCAATAAGAGTCGTGGTCCTGCTGCTAATGCTCTCGCAATTTCCAGTCTTCGCTGCTGGCCATAAGGCAAATTTTTAGCTGCTTCATTTTTATATTTATCTAAGTTAAAAATTTTCAGGAATTCAATCGACTTTTCCTCCATTTCCTTTTCACCAGAAAAATGTGAGGGAAGGCGTAAGATCGAACTTATTATTGAGTGCTTAGCTAAGGAATGATAAGCCACTTTCACATTATCAAGTACAGATAATTCATTAAAAAGGCGGATATTTTGGAATGTACGGCTTATCCCTTTCCTTGTAACTTGATAAGGGGCTAATCCATTTAGTTTTTGTCCATCTAATTCAATCGACCCTTCAGTTGGTACATAAACACCTGTCAATAAATTAAAGCATGTTGTTTTTCCCGCTCCATTTGGTCCAATTAACCCAATAAGCTCTCCCTGATTAATTTCCATATTCACATTCGAAACAGCCTTCAGCCCGCCAAACTGAATGCCGGTATTTCGTACTTGAAGCAAAGGTACGCTCCCCATACTAATTGCCCCCTTTCACGCTCTTTACGCTTTTCCATTTTCCAAAAATATCTGTAATTTCACGTGTTCCCATCAAACCTTGCGGGCGATAAAGCATAACAATAACGAGCACCAGGCTGTAGATGATCATTCGTGTTTCAGGATAGTCCTGTAAGAAGGTTGAAACAAGCGTAAGGAGGATAGCAGAAATAACGGCTCCTGAAAGGCTGCCGAGACCACCTAGCACAACATAAATTAAGATATCAAATGACTTTAAGAAGCCAAAGTTTGTTGGCTGGATTATATAGAAGTTATGCGCATACAGTCCCCCAGCGATTCCGGCAAAAAATGAGCCCAAAGCAAAGGCAATAACCTTATAATAAACAGTGTTAATTCCCATCGCATCTGCTGCAATTTCATTTTCTCTAACAGAAATACATGCACGTCCATGTCTAGAATTTGTAAAGTTCATAATAACTACAATCGTAATAAATAGACAAATGAACGTATATGTCCAATTTGTTAAATGGGAGACCTGCATTCCTGCCGCTCCACCGACATAGTCAATATTCAGAAAGACGATCCGAATAATTTCCGCAAAGCCTAAGGTGGCAATAGCTAAGTAGTCGCCTTTTAAGCGCAGGCTGGGAATCCCGACAATAAGGCCTGCTAATGCAGCAATTATCCCTCCAGCCAAAATCGCAATCGGAAATGGAAGCTGCAGTTTCATTGTGAATATGGCAGAGATATAAGCACCTACTGCTAAAAATCCAGCATGTCCAATGGAAAACTGCCCAGTAATTCCGATGACTAAATGAAGGCTGACAGCTAAGATAATATTAATGCCAATAAAGATGAGTGTATTGGAATAGAATTGATTTAAGATACCGGCGTTGATGAGAAGTTGAACCGTTCCATAAAGTACAATTGATAAAATTAGAAAGACCCAAAATCCTTTTACTTTTTTCATAGACTTCCTCACCTACACTTTCTCTCTTGCATTTTTACCGAAGATGCCAGACGGTCTAAATAAAAGAATTAATATAAGAATGATAAATGCTGCAGCATCTCTCCAAAGCGAATAGCCTAATGCACTAACAATCGTTTCTACCACCCCAAGAACAAGGCCGCCGACCATTGCCCCTGGAATAATTCCTATTCCACCTAGTACAGCTGCTACGAATGCTTTCAAACCTGGAATAATCCCCATTAATGGTTCAATTTTCGTATAATATACTCCAAAAAATACACCAGCAGCTCCCGCTAAAGCAGAACCTATCGCAAAAGTAGCTGAAATGGTTGTGTTAACGTTAATCCCCATTAAACGAGCTGCATCCATATCATGGGAAACCGCACGCATGGCTTTCCCAATTTTTGTCCGGTGGACAATAAATTGCAATAAAATCATTAAGACAATTGAAACAGAAAGAATCAAAATTGATTGGCTGCTAATCTGCACCCCAAATATGTCAAACGTTTTGTTAGACAATGCATCTGGATAAGCCTCTGGTTGTGCCCCTCGCACATAGATAACCACATATTGAATAAGAAGAGAAAGTCCAATTGCTGTAATTAAAGCTGCAATTCGAGAGGCATTACGAAGCCTTCTGTATGCAATCCGCTCAATCAGCACACCGAAAACGGCGCAGACTGCCATTGCCAGTATTAATGCTGGAAAGAAACCTAGGCCCCAGCCAGCAATTGCATAGAAGCCCACAAAGGCGCCAATCATAAAAACCTCACCATGAGCAAAGTTAATTAACTTAATGATTCCATAAACCATCGTATACCCTAATGCGATTAGGGCATAGATACTCCCGAGTGAAATACCATTTATTAATTGCTGTATCCATTCCATATTCATTCACTCCTTTTTAGAAAAGCGTAAGCGCCTTGCTGAAGCTGTGGACAATTGTCTAAATTGAAGAATTCCTCTCTTTAAATTAGAAATGGGAGGATACATTATCCCCCCATCTCTCCAGCCCTATCTTACGGATTCACTTTAGACTTGAAGACTTGCTTCCCATCTTTATGTTCTAGAACAGTAGCTGATTTAATAGGGTTGTGAAATTCGTCAACAGTTACGACACCAGTTACAAGCGATAAATCTTTTGTTTCTGCAAGAGCATCCTTAATTTTTGTAGCATCAGATGTATCACCCGCACGTTTCATTGCATCTACTAAGAAATAAACAGAGTCATAGCCAAGAGCATTAAATGCATCAGGAGACTTTCCGGAATATTTTTTAGAGAAGCTTGTTACGAACTTTTGAATCGTTTCATCTGGATCTTGTGCAGAATAATGGTTTGTAAGGAATGTGTTATTTAACGCTTCAGCACCAGCTAAATCAACTAGAATTGGAGAATCCCAGCCATCAGCGCCCATAAAAGGAACCGTAATTCCCATTTCACGTGCTTGCTTAATAATTAGGCCCACTTCTTCATAATAACCAGGGATAAAAATAAATTCAGGGTTAGCTGACTTGATGCGAGTTAATATTGAACGGAAATCTGTATCTTTTGCTACATAAGATTCTTCAGAAACAATTTTCCCGCCAGCAGCTTCGAACGTTTCCTTAAAAGATGCAGCTAAGCCTTTTGCGTAATCACTTGCATTATCCGCATAGATTGCTGCATTCTTTATATTTAAATCTCCTGCTGCAAAATTGGCTGCAACAGTTCCTTGGAATGGATCAATAAATGAAGTCCGGAATACAAATTCATTTACTTTTCCATTTGTCCCAACTGTTACGTTCGGGCTAGTACCAGATGGAGAAAGTAGAATGGTTTTATTGTCATTGGCAATTTGCGCTTGTGCCACTGAATTTCCACTAGTAGCTGCACCAATGATAGCTGTTACCTTATCTTGGTTTGTCAATTTTATAGCAGCGTTTGTTGCTTCAGCAGCATCTGATTTATTATCTACTTTAATGATTTCTATTTTCTTGCCGTCGACTCCGCCGCTATTATTAATCTCTTCAACAGCCAGATCAATTCCTTCGGCAATCCCTTGTCCATAAGAAGCTACAGCTCCTGAAAGCTCCAGGTTAGCACCGATTTTAATTGTATCTCCGCCACCGCCAGAGTCTTTTGAACCTTCTGTACCAGCCTTTTCCCCGCCGCAGCCAGCTAACACTCCAGCTACCAATGCCGAAGCCATAAGTACTGAAGTAATTTTCTTTCTAAACATCTCTACTCCCCCTTTTATTTCTGATTGTTCTGAACATTTAGAACGAATTGAGGTTTATTGGCTGTCCATTCACCATTTTGACTTTCACATCTACCCCCTACAAATAGTCAGTTCTGCCTTCTAATAAAAAAATAATGATGAATCCTAGTATTATCTGACTACTTGATATAATCTAAAAACAGTATAATATTTTTAGATTAATCTGTCAAAACAATATTTTAGCAAGATTATAATAATTCAAAATATTACACTATTATTTTTTTCACACTAAAAGGCTCTCTCATAAAGAGAAAGCCTTTTAATTTAGTCTACTTACGTTTCTCGCCACTCGTCTTTCGTACGACTGCCAGCTATTATTGTAAAAACAATTAGGATTACTGCTACTGTTAGAAGTGCAAGGACGGTACTTCCTGTGAACCCAATTACAACATAACCGACAGCTGCAGTAACTGCTGATATAACTGCATACGGAAGCTGCGTCATTACATGGTCTATATGATTACACCCTGCTCCTGTTGATGAAAGAATTGTTGTATCAGAAATCGGAGAACAGTGATCGCCAAACACTGCACCCGCTAAAACCGCCGCTAAGGCAGGCAGCAGAAGATTTATATCCGTTGCCGCGGCTATATCCCCAGCAATAGGAAGCAGGATACCAAACGAGCCCCATGATGTTCCTGTACTAAATGCCATAATACAAGCGATAGCAAAGAGGATTAACGGAAGAAATGATGGATTTAAATTCGTGGTCTCCACAATTCCTGCTAAATATTTTCCAGTTTCTAGACGACCGATTAAATCAGCAATGACCCATGCAAATAAAAGAATGTATACCGCTGGGAGCATTGATTTCGTACCTGCCCATACTCCCTTTCTAAACACTTTTCCATTCACACCTTTTAAAACAAAAACCTGACGGATAAAAAAACATAATGTAACAATTAAACCAAACAGCCCACCGAGAATAAGTGATTTGGTCACATCTGTATTTTCAAAAATAGCTAATACAGACACGGTTCCTTCAGTCCCTGCAATTCCAGTCCAAAGCATGGATCCAACGGTTCCAGCAATAAGTGCTATAATTGGCCAAACCAAGTCGCCAACAGTTCCTCTCGTGCTTGTCTGCAAATCGTCTTTCAGTTCACCAGCTGCTGGTTTCGTAGGATCCGCAACCAATCCTTCCCTGACAGCTCGACGTTCATGCATTTTCATTGGTCCAATTTCTACCCCTTTGAACGCAACGATAAATACCATGGCTAAAGTGGCCCAGACATATAGATTCATCGGAATGATTTGCATAAATGCAGAGAATGCAGAAAACTCCGTTATATTATGTGATGCTAGAATTGTACCGATTAGTGCAATTATAGAAGCACCCCAGCTTGATACCGGTGAAACTACACATATTGGAGCAGATGTGGAATCGATTAAATATGCCAGCTTTGCCCTTGATACTTTTTGCCGATCCGTTATTGGTTTCGAAATTTGCCCGACTGCAAGCGCGTTAAAATAGTCATCAATAAAAATGATAATGCCTAATACGATTGCAACCAGTTGTGCGCCTGTGCGGGTCTTTACTCGCTTGATCGCCCATTCGCCAAACGCACGGCTTCCGCCAGAAATAGAAATAAATGAAGTAATGATTCCTAGTATAAGTAAGAATAAAATGATATAAATATTGGATGTATTTATTTCACCATCTGCAATAAAGAGACCTTTAATTGCACCAAAAATGATATTGAACATTCCTAATATGCTGAAATCTGCAAGTAAAATAGCTGCTGATATGATACCCACACCTAAAGATAGCAATACTCTTCTCGTCAATACAACCATGAGAATTGCTAACAAAGGGGGGATTAGTGAAAAAATAGTATTTTCCATTTCTTTTCCTCCTCTTTTATTCTGGGAATCGAATGGAACGATTATCCCTTTCTTTAAAGGGGATTGGATAATGATGAAAAAATAAAAAAGAGTAACGATAGAGATGATCTATCATTACTCTTATAAGTAATAAGATTCTCCATCACGACCTGTAGCTCCCCAGTATGAAGAATTAGTAAAGCAGGTTTCCCGCTTATCCTTCATAATGACAGTGTTACCCTTATTCAAAGTAACCCCAGCAAATGATTGCTGACACAAATTCATTTGCTTCGGCAGAATTCCCTTTAGACTGTGTTCATTGTTGTCATCCTCACACAGCTTACTCTTAAATTCCGCTCCTCTACCCCATCGGATATGATAAGGTTTATTCAATTGTTTATTACTATATCAGAATAATAGGTTAGTAACAAGTTCTATAATAAATTGAAGGTATCCATTTTATTCCCAGAATAAAATGATTACCCCATTTTTGAAAACCTTTTAACTTTCTTTACGTTAGAAAGCGGTGTCACATTCCGTTATAACCACATTCAATTCTATTTTCATATCTAATTCATATGGAGTAACTTGTTCTCCTTTGTGCTCCATAATTCTTATAATCGGACGGTCCCCAAGACCAATATTTTGCCCAGTAACAATTCCTTTTCTTCCATCATTTAACTCTACCGTTATCCCAACTGGATAGATGGCAACCGCTAATCGAAAGGCTTCTACAATTTTCTGTTCAAATAAGGTTCCTGAACCAGCGTAAAGAATTTCTAACCCTTCATGCGGCAGCATGGCTTTCCGATAGACACGATTCGATGTTACTGCATCAAATACATCTGCAACCGCAATAATTTTCCCAAAAAAGTGTATATCCTGTCCCGTAATTCCTCTAGGATAGCCCGAACCATCGATCCGTTCGTGATGCTGATAAGCACAATGTGCAACTAAAAGAGGGATGGTTTGCACCTTTCTCAAAATTTGAAAACCAGCTTCCGCATGTTCTTTAATTGCAACATACTCTTCTTCCGTTAATCTCCCTGGTTTTAACAAAACATCTAACGGCACCTGCAGCTTCCCAATGTCATGGAAAATAGCCCCTAGTCCTAAAGTTTCCAATTCCTTCGGTGAAAGTTTCAGCTCCAATCCAAGCGCTAATGAGTATAATGTGACATTTAACGAATGGGTAAAGATATAGTTATCGTGTGTATAAGCATCTGAAAGTAAATTTAATAGTTCTTTATTGCTTCCTAACTCCGTCATTAGAAAGCGAATCAAGTCAGATAGACGTCTTGAAGCCTTTTCCACTACAAAGGAACTTGATATACTTGAATCCTTTTGGATCTCCAAAAAGGTCGAATTTATTGTCTGAATAGCTTTTCTTCGGATTGGATCAGACAGTGTTCCTTTGTATTCAATATCATCCGTTTGACTATCTTTTATAAAAATATAACTAATTCCTAATGAATTTAAGCGCTGAATCATACTTTCTTTCAGTTCAACACCCTCACTAAGCAAGATTTGCCCTGTTTCATTATAAATGGTCTTTGCTAGTATCGTACCAGCTTCTACGGATGAGGTTGTTACTAATCGCATAAATTACTCCTATAACATTCCAGAAGTTTTTCCATTGTCGTTCTCATACATTATCACCTTTAACTATAATAACCTTTTTCGCTAAAAAGTGACAGATAAGACACTAATTATGTCGAAAAATATTGAAATGAGAAAACATAAGAAAAGGCATGCCAATCAAAGTCTATTCCACAAAATTTTGTGGACGCTCGATTGGCTTGCCTTTATACCATTTTAAGTAAAGCTTCTTTTCCTATCATTCCTCGATGAATGCCCAACGACTCTGCCTCATACGTGACGGATTCCAGCGGTGCTTCAAGAAGCTGTTCAATTGTTTTTACCCCAACTGCCCTGCCAGCGATTACTTTCCGATCCTTTAATTTCTCATTTAGTAATGCGACATCAAGTGCACCACACATAATATATCCTTTATCATTTGTCACAACAAGTAAATTTGTTTTCGGCAGCTCCACGGAGACGCATAGGAATGTATACCCCTTTATATCAATAGGTTTTAAATCAATCATGAATCAAGCACTCCTTTCCCTCTCTATCAAATTATGCTAGTGGTTAGAAATGCGTGTAATGATTTTTAAAATAACTCCAATTGCCTTGGGGCAAGATCTCTATATTCAATATTTAACATGTGTATAAGCTGTTTCGCATTGTCAGCCGCATCTCCGCCTGAATTATTGTTAAAAACTGCATATACCGTTTTGCACCTTTTTTCTAATTCTTTTAGCCGCTCTGCCCATTCAGTAAGTTCATTCTCATTGTACCGATACAAATATCTGACTTCTCGCCAATTCTCTGCATTTTTCTTTTGCCAGCCATGAATATTACGTCCGTGAAACCTTACTAAAACCTTTTCTTTATTAGTTGGTTCAAGCACAATCGGAATGGAGCCAGTGCCTGCCTGTGGCTCATCACAAATACTATGAATCCACCCTTCCTCTTTCATAAAGCGGATGGTTTTATCCTTAAATGCAGGATGAAACCAGGACTGATGCCGGAATTCTAATGCACAGGGGATATCGCCCATTTGCGCTTTACACCAGCGCAAATAATCGACATTTTGCTTTTTACAGTCAAACCATGGAGGAAATTGAAAAAGCACCATCGCAAGCTTATTCCTATAGGGCTCTAAAGAATCCTTAAAAGCGGCAAACATTTCACCCTTATCCTGGAATGGAATTTCCCCTCTTTCATGACCTGTCATTCCTTGATAAGCTTTCACAATAAATTGAAAGGTCTTCGGAGTGTCTTTCATCCATTTTTCTGCATTCCGCTTTGGCTGGACAGCATAAAAGGAAGCATCAACTTCAACTGTTGGAAAATGACTCCCATACACCCTCAACTTCTCACCTTGGGAAATTGGATTAGTATATAAGGTATCGTGGTCTCCCCATCCAGTTACTCCAATTACAATCATCCTGCACACCTCCAATGTGATAGCAGTAAGTTAAATAGAATCGGCTCTCTTCCCTAAATTGGCTATTGAACATATTTTTCAGTATCTTATTCATTGTCACATAGTAAGCTGCACGGGGGAATACTATTCATTTTCTTATTAAAGCTAGCTATGGGACACTTTCTTTTAGTTTTCATGTGAATTGTCTCATTAAGGCTGGCTGTGAGACATTTTCTTTTGGTTTTTCATGTTCCTTGTCTCATTGAAGATGGCTATGAGACATTTTCTTTTGATTTATCACGTTCCTTGTCTCATTGAAGATGGCTATGGGACACTTTCTTTTGGTTTTTCATGTTCCTTGTCTCATTGAAGATGGCTATGGGACACTTTCCTTTGGATCATCATGCTCCTTGTCTCATTAAAGCTGATTATGGAATTTTAAACGGTATGCCGCTCTCGCTACCTTTAAAATTATATAACCAACTGTATATAAAATTAAACCACTCACCAATTTAGTGAGTGGTTTAATTTTAATTATTTATTAACCGATTGAGCCTTCCATTTCGAACTTGATCAAACGGTTCATTTCTACCGCATACTCCATTGGAAGTTCTTTCGTAAATGGCTCAATAAAGCCCATTACAATCATTTCAGTTGCTTCTTGTTCAGAGATTCCGCGGCTCATTAGATAGAATAATTGCTCTTCTGAAACCTTGGAAACCTTCGCTTCATGCTCTAACGAGATATTATCGTTCATGATTTCGTTATATGGAATCGTATCTGAAGTTGATTGATTATCCATAATTAACGTATCACACTCAATATTTGCACGAGCACCATCAGCCTTACGGCCAAATTGAACAATCCCACGATATGTTACTTTACCGCCGTGCTTAGAAATCGATTTAGATACAATCGTAGAAGATGTATTTGGTGCAAGGTGAATCATTTTTGCACCAGCATCCTGGTGCTGACCTTTACCTGCAATCGCAATTGAAAGTGTCATTCCACGAGCGCCTTCACCTTTTAGAATAACAGCTGGATACTTCATTGTTAATTTTGATCCAATATTCCCGTCAATCCATTCCATTGTTGCATTGGCTTCACAAACAGCACGCTTTGTAACAAGATTGTATACGTTGTTTGCCCAGTTTTGGATTGTTGTATAGCGGCAATATGCATCCTTTTTGATGATGATTTCAACTACCGCACTATGAAGGGAGTTTGTCGTATAAACAGGAGCTGTACATCCCTCAACATAGTGTACATGAGCACCTTCATCAACAATGATTAATGTACGCTCAAATTGGCCCATATTCTCAGAGTTGATGCGGAAGTATGCTTGTAACGGAGTTTCCACTTTAATTCCTTTTGGAACATAGATGAAAGAACCGCCTGACCAAACAGCAGAGTTTAGTGCAGCAAACTTATTATCTGTTGGCGGAATCACTTTCGCCCAATGCTCACGGAAAAGGTCTTCGTTCTCACGTAGAGCAGAATCTGTATCCTTAAATACGATCCCTTGTGCTTCAAGATCTTCCTGCATGTTATGATAAACAACCTCTGATTCGTATTGAGCGGATACACCAGCTAAATACTTTTGCTCAGCTTCTGGAATCCCGAGCTTATCAAACGTTTGTTTAATTTCCTCAGGTACTTCATCCCATGATTTCTCTGTCTTTTCAGATGGTTTTACATAATATGTGATTTCATCAAAGTTTAATGACGCTAAATCTCCGCCCCATTGCGGCATAGGCATGTTGTAGAAATGCTCCAATGATTTTAAACGGAAGTCAAGCATCCATTGTGGCTCTTGCTTCATTTTTGAAATCTCTTCAACAATCTCTTTCGTTAAACCGCGTTTTGATCGGAAAATGGAAACGTCCTTATCGGCAAAACCATATTTATAATCGCCAATTTCCGGCATCTTTTTTGCCATCGTCGTATTCCTCCATTCATTTGCGATTGGACCTTAAAGGCCCAATCAACTATAATTTATCGGCCTAGGATCAATTTATTAAGGAGATTATTCTTCCTTTAATCCCTTCTCCATAGCCTTCCACGCTAATGTTGCACACTTTATTCTAGCTGGAAACTTCGCAACACCCTGCAATGCTTCAATATCCCCAAGATCAATATCATCTTCATAGTCTTTTCCCTGCATAATCAGAGAGAAAACCTCTGAAAGCTTTAAAGCATCTTCAATATTTCTTCCTTTAATTGCTTGAGTCATCATAGAAGCGGAAGACATCGAAATCGAACAGCCTTCTCCTTCGAATTTCGCATCTATAACCTTGTCACCTTCCAGCTTTAATGTTAATTGAATACGGTCCCCACAAGTGGGGTTATTCATATTAATTGTTAAGCTGTCGTCTGCAAGCACCCCTTTATTGCGGGGGTTTTTATAATGGTCCATAATCACTTGCCGATAGAGAGTATCTAAATTGTTAGAAGACATCGCTGAAATACTCCTTTGTTTTGAGAAGCCCACTAACAAGCTTATCAATCTCTTCTTCTGTATTGTACAGATAGAAGCTAGCCCGTGCAGTTGCTGATTGCTTTAGCCATTTCATTAACGGCTGTGCACAATGATGACCCGCACGAACAGCAATTCCTTCAGCGTCCAATACAGTTGCCACATCATGAGGATGGACATCATCAAGATTAAACGTGACTAACCCCGCACGTTTAGATGCTTCTTTCGGTCCAAAAATAGTTAATCCCTCAACAGCAGACATTTTTTCTATCGCATATGCAGCTAATCTATGCTCGTGAGCTTCAATTTGATCTAACCCAACTTCTTCTAAGAAATCGATCGCCGCACCTAAGCCAATGGCTCCAGCAATGATCGGTGTGCCCCCCTCAAACTTCCAAGGAAGCTCCTTCCAAGTAGATTCGTATAAACCTACAAAATCAATCATTTCTCCGCCAAATTCGATCGGTTCCATATTTTCAAGAAGCTGTTTCCTACCATATAATACGCCAATGCCAGTCGGCCCGCACATCTTATGGCCCGAAAAAGCAAAGAAATCACAATCTAAATCTTGGACATCTACTTTCAAATGAGGTGTACTTTGCGCACCATCAACGACCATAATCGCCCCATTTTCATGAGCAATTTTTGCGATATCTTTAATAGGATTTACAACACCCAGCACATTTGATACTTGCATAATAGAAACAATTTTCGTATTAGAAGTAACAGTTTCTCTAACGTCTTCGAGAGAAATGGTGCCGTCCTCCTGAAGAGGCAAATATTTTAACACAGCGCCAGTTTGTTTCGCGACCTGCTGCCATGGAATAATATTGCTATGATGCTCCATATAGGAAATAACGATTTCATCTCCTTCATGGAGATTTGCCCGCCCATAGCTTGCAGCAACCGTATTTAAAGCAGTTGTTGTTCCTCTTGTAAAAATGATTTCTTCTGTTGATTTAGCATTAATAAACTTGCGAACCTTTTCTCTTGCACCTTCATATCCATCTGTAGCCCTTGTGCCAAGTGTATGGACTCCGCGATGAACATTTGAATTTATTTCACGATAATACGTATCGATTGCCTCAATAACCTGAACAGGCTTTTGGGATGTTGCTGCACTGTCTAGGTATACAAGCGGCTTCCCATTGACTTCCTGATGTAAGATTGGAAACAGTTGACGAATATCATGGATATCCATTACTTTACTTTCCTTTCAATAACGGACGTAAGCTGTTTTTTAACTCCTTCAATATGAAGTGCGTTCACGACTGGAGCAAGGAATCCATGAATAACAAGTCGCTCAGCTTCAGTCTTTGGAATTCCACGGCTCATTAGGTAGTACAATTGGAGTGGGTCAACACGTCCAACAGAGGCAGCATGACCTGCAGTTACATCGTCCTCATCAATTAATAAAATTGGATTCGCATCTCCCCGTGCCTTTTCACTAAGCATAAGAACACGTGATTCTTGTTCAGCATTTGACTTAGAAGCGCCATGCTCGATTTTACCAATTCCATTAAAGATAGATGTAGCAGCGTCCTTCATAACACCGTGCTTAAGAATATAGCCTTCCGTATTCTTACCAAAGTGTACGATGCTTGTTGTAAAGTTTTGCGTTTGTTCTCCACGGCCTACTACAACCGTTTTTGTATCTCCGAAAGAACCATCGCCAATTAAGTTTGTTACGTTTTCATAAATGGTATTGCTGTCATTCATTAAGCCAAGCGCCCATTCAATGCGAGCATCTCTATCAGCTATTCCGCGGCGATTCACATAGCCAGTTAGTCCCTTTGCAAGGGTATCAACCGCTCCATATTGTACTTTTGCATTTGCTTTCGCAAGTACTTCAGTCACAATATTGAATACACCATTTGCAGTGTCCATTGTAGAAACATAGTTTTCCACATAAGTAACCGAACTATTGTCTTCAGCGACAACAATCACATGATTAAAAAGAGCCGCCTCTTCGTTGTCATGAATAAATACAGCTTGAATTGGTTCTGCAACTTCAACGTTTTTTGGAACGTATAAGAAAATTCCACCATTCACTAGTGCTGCATGAAGAGCAGTTAATCGATGCTCATCCACCTTCACACCATCTTGCATGAAATATTTTTGAAGCAAATCCCCATGCTCTCTTGCTGCTGTAAAGATATCAGTGAAAATAACGCCCTTTGACTGAACATCCTTTGATACAGATAAGTAAGATGGTCTGTTATTGCGTTGTATATACAAGTTTTGTTCAGCAGCTTCTAGATCAATTAAAGTCTTCACTTCTTCAGGAAGTTCATTTAATGATGAAAAATCCTCGCTGCTAACGATATGCTTATTGAACTGTGTAAAGTTCCATTTATCAATTTTTGTTTTATCAGGCTTTGGCATTGGCAAATTCTCAGCATTTGCTAGTGCGTTTAAACGAAGCTCTGTCAGCCAAGCCGGCTCGCCCATTTCTTTTGAAAAGGAACTTACATATTCCTTATCAAACGGTAACTTTGTTTCTGTTGACATAATGATCCTCCTAACAAATTACGCTTCTTGGCCAACTGTTTCGTCTTCAATACCGAGTTCTTTCTTAATCCAGTCATATCCTTCTGACTCTAGGCGCTGTGCAAGTTCAGGACCGCCAGATTTCACAATGCGGCCTTGCATCATTACGTGTACATAGTCAGGAGTAATGTAGTTTAATAAACGTTGATAGTGAGTGATGATTAGGCATCCAAACTCTTCTCCACGCATTTCGTTAATTCCTTTTGAAACAACCTTTAATGCATCAATATCAAGACCTGAATCAATTTCATCAAGAATAGCAATCTTTGGTTCGATCATCATAAGCTGAAGAATTTCATTGCGCTTCTTCTCTCCGCCTGAGAATCCTTCATTTAAATAGCGTTGAGCCATATCCTGGTCCATCTCAAGGAATTCCATTTTGCTATCCATCTTGCGAATAAATTTCATTAATGAAATTTCATTTCCCTCTTCAAGACGGCTATTGATTGCTGAACGCAAGAAATCCGCGTTCGTTACACCAGTAATTTCACTTGGGTATTGCATAGCAAGAAATAGACCCGCGCGTGCACGTTCGTCAACTTCCATTTCTAATACATCTTCCCCATCTAAAGTTACACTTCCGCTTGTTACTTCATATTTTGGATGGCCCATGATAGCAGATGATAGGGTTGACTTCCCTGTTCCATTCGGCCCCATGATCGCATGGATTTCTCCGCCTTTAATTTCAAGATTGACACCTTTTAATATTTCTTTGTCTTCAATAGAAACATGAAGATCTTTAATTGTTAATTTTGAACCTGCCATTACTATACCTCCATCAATAAAAGAAGATTTATATTACGGCCATGCCGCAACCTTCTATTCTCATTTTATTCTCATTACAATCTTATAACAAATGAAATCTGTTAGCAACTCTTTCAACCCATTAACAACATATTTATACAGAAATACTAAAGCGCTTGAAACCTAGTTTCTTTCCTATCTCTCACTGAAATAATAATCCTATTCTTTTACCTATTTATTCTTACCATCCTGCATTTTTTTCATGTAATAAAATTAGCTAATTGAGAATCATTCTTTATAACTCAATCACTAATAAGAAAACATGAATTTTCAGTATAATAATACCACAAGATTTTTGGTACAAAAAGCAGAGCCGGCTTTTTCAGAGACGAGAAAAAAACGGCAAATAAAAAGAGAAATCAGCAATGTATATTTTTTTGCTGATTTCTCTCTTTCTTCATTATTATATAGTGCAGCTTTAGGAATGAACCTTCTTCTCTAAATTAGCAATCATTTGCTGACATTTAATATGTTCTTCCTGGCGTCTTTTTTCAACCTTCATTCGAACCTCATGCTTTCTACTGTAAGTTTCATACCCTACACCATGGGCTCCATGCATTGCCTTTTCCATATCGCTTGTGTAATTCAACTGTAGCTGGTTAATAAAAACCAATCCTTTCGTCATTGCGATTTAATTTACGTTCAAATTTTAACATCTCCACTAGATGTAATACAATGACGAAATTAGCTGAAATTAAATGCAGAAAATTGAATTATTGCGTTTAAAACGCTTTCATTTATATCATGCTTACAATACGAGCAAATTCCGCATATATCATTCAATATTCATGTGAATAAAATCAAATGAAAAGGCAAGTGCTTGTTGTTCGCACTTGCCTTCATACCTTATTGTACTGAAATAACAGCACCTTGATATTTTTCTTTAATAAAATCTTGAATTTCTTTAGATTTAAGAACTTCAACTAATGTTTTGATTTCTTCTCGATCTTTGTCTTCTGAACGAACCACCACTAAGTTAGCCGGAACAACATCACTGCCCTCAAAAGCAATTCCATCTTCTTTAATATTGATTCCGCCTTCCAGTGCATAGTTTGTGTTGATCGCTACAGCGTCGCCTTCACCGCTTTCAAAAGATGAAGCCAGTAATTTCGCCTCTATTAAAGTAGTGAAATCAAAATTTTTCGGATTCTCAACAATATCCTCAACACGTGCATTTGCTCCAACGCCTTCTTTTAACTTGATAACCCCTGCCTTTTCAAAAATCGGTAAAATACGGCCATGATCACTAAATGAATCACTCATAATAATCTTTGCTCCATCTGGAAGATCTTCTAGGCTATCATATTTCTTAGAATAAATCCCAATTGGCTCCTGATGAATTTCACCCACACTTACAAAGTCGAAATCTTTATTTTCTTCCATTTGCAATGCTAAATAGCCCGGTGTTTGGAAATAATTCGCATCAAGTTCCTTATCTTTTAATGTAACGTTTGGCAGCACATAGTCTGTAAACACTTGAACTTCTAAGTCAATGCCTTTTTCAGCTAATAAAGGCTTAGCTTCTTCTAAAACCTCTGCATGCGGCACAGCAGATGCTCCAACAACTAACTTTTTATTTCCGTCTTTGCTTTCCCCGCCAGAGGATCCTTTTTCTTCACTACTGCCGCAAGCAGCTAAGGATACTGTTAATAAAGCAATAATAAATAAAGCAAATAATTTTTTCATTTGTTCTTCTCCTTTGTTATCGTTTGTCTGTAATTTTTGTAAAATAATCACCAATAAATTGAATGATGAAGACTACTATTAATATAGCGACAGTGGCAGCTGCTGTTACGACAGAGTTATTTCGCTGGAAACCTTCTAGATAAGCAAAGTGTCCGAGTCCCCCTGCACCGATTACCCCCGCCATTGCTGTAAAACCAACTAATGAAATGGCTGTTACGGTTATACCTGAAATTAAAGCTGGCATCGATTCTGGGATTAATACCTTGAAGATAATATGCCCGTTATTTGCACCCATTGATTGTGAAGCTTCTATAACTCCCCTATCTATCTCCCGAAGTGCGATTTCAACCATTCTTGCATAAAAAGGGGCTGCCCCGATGATAAGAGCAGGCAATGCTGCATTTGCCCCAAGCATCGTACCAACAAGAATTTTTGTAAAAGGAATAAGTAAGACAATTAATATGATAAAGGGAATGGACCGGAAAACATTCACAATAACTGAAATAATGGAGTTAACCAATTTATTCTCCCACATATTCCCTTTAGCAGTTAAAAACAATAGCAGTCCAAGCAATAAACCGATAAGAAAAGTAGCAATGACTGAGATGGATGTCATATAAATGGTTTCTTTCATTGCTAAAATTAATTTTTCCCATTTGATTAATTCGAGTAAATTATCCATTTGCAATCACCTCCACACCTACTTGATGTGTGTTAATAAATGCGATCGCTTTTTCTACTTCGCCTTTGGGTCCATCAAGATGAATAAATAGTGTTCCATAAGATCCATTTTGAGTATGAGAAATCTTCCCTTGTAATATATTAACGGTTATATCATGTTTTCTGATTAACTGTGTGATTAGCGGCTGATCAGCTGTATCACCTACAAATGACAGCTGTACAACCTTCCCTTCAGGATATTTTTCATGTAGATGCCGAGTAGTTTCTTTTGTTTCCTCCGGTTCAGTCACCTGCTGAACAAAACGCTTTGTAATTTGTTCCTGCGGATTTTTAAATACATCCAGCACCGGTCCCATCTCAACCACTTTTCCTTCTTCCATAACCGCAACTCTGTGACAGATTTTACGGATCACATGCATCTCATGAGTAATTAGTACAATCGTTAACCCAAGACGGCTATTAATATCTACAAGTAAATCAAGAATGGCGTCTGTTGTTTGCGGGTCTAACGCGGAAGTAGCCTCATCGCATAATAATACTTTCGGGTTATTCGCTAATGCTCTTGCAATACCCACACGCTGCTTTTGTCCTCCACTTAATTGTGAAGGATACGCATCCTCTCTTCCTTCAAGACCAACAAGTTTGATTAATTCGTCGACACGCTTTTTACGTTCAGTCTTTGACACACCTGCAATTTCAAGAGGAAACGAAATGTTCTGTCTAACTGTCCTTGACCATAACAGATTGAAATGCTGAAAGATCATACTGATTTCTTGTCGAGCCTTTCTTAGCTTGCTGCCCTTTATTTTCGACACTTCATTATTTGCGACAACCACGGTTCCCTCGGTCGGAAGTTCAAGCCCATTTAACATTCTAATTAACGTGCTTTTTCCTGCTCCGCTATAGCCAATTACGCCGAAGATTTCTCCCTCGTTAATCTCAAGATTAACATTATCTACAGCTTTTACCTGGCCTTTTGGAGAAGGGTATATTTTTTGTACCTTTTTGATTGAAATCATCGTCATGCTGCACACCCTCTTTAAATCCTATTTTGCTTATCACTTTTAAAAAACTTAATATATTGCTTTCACTCTAGTATTTTTCTTTTTGAAAAGAAAAATGCCTTTCTGACAATGAGCAGAAAGGCATAAAATAATCTTGTCCTTTCTCTCATCTCCCAAAGCAAGCTTGCTTTGTGTGAATTGGCACCATTTCATTTTCATGACGGTTGCCGGGCTTCATAGGGCACTTCCCTCCACCTCTCTTGATAAGAGCGTAACATCTATATTCAATTAACACTTTAAATTAGTTTAGTGATAACAATTTCGAAAATTATCGTATCATGGATTTATTAAGGGTGTCAACGATTTAAATTATAATTTAGTATTTTTAAAAGATAGTATTTTTATCCAACTTTCAAAAAACTTAGATATATCAAAGCTTATGCCTTAGCAATTAACGATGTAATTCCTGTTGCAGCCTGGATAGCTTGCTCTAAGTCATCAATTAAATCCTCTGCATTTTCAATTCCAACCGAAATACGAATTAAATCCTCTGGTACACCTGCAGCTTTTAGCCCTTGTTCATCTAATTGCTGATGTGTAGTGCTGGCTGGATGGATGATCAAACTCTTAGCATCTCCTACATTTGCTACATGAGCCCATAGCTCCAGATTATTTATTAAACTCGCTCCAGCTTTTCTTCCTCCGGATATACCAAAGACCACAACAGAGCCAGCACCTTTAGGCAAATATTTATCTGCTAACGGTTTATCAGGGTGATTGTCACTTCCAGGATATAGAATCCAATTAATAGCAGGATGTGCCTCTAAATATTCTATGATTCTTTTCGTATTTGCAATATGCTCTTTCATTCGCACATGCAGCGTTTCTAATCCAAGTGTAAATTGGAATGCATTCTGCGGACTCAATGCAGGTCCTAAATCCCTCAGCAGCTGAACCCTAGCTTTTGTAATGTATGCAACCGGTCCAAGTGCCTCGCTATAAACAAGATCATGATAACTGGAATCCGGTTCAGTAAATCCTGGGAACTTAGGTGAATTCCAATCAAATTTACCGCCATCTACGATAATTCCTCCCAATGTCGTCCCATTCCCTAACAGCCATTTAGTAGCAGAGTGTATGACAATATCTGCTCCATGTTCAATTGGTCTGCAAAGATATGGAGTAGCGAATGTATTGTCAATTAGAAGAGGAATCCCATTTTCATGAGCAATTTCAGCTACTTTTTCAATATCAAGCACTTTTAGACTTGGATTGCCAATCGTTTCTGCGAATACCGCTTTCGTCTTTTCTGTTATCGCTTCTCTGAAGTTTTCTGGCTTTTCTGGATCAACTAGCTTTACTTGTATTCCGTATTTTGGAAGTGTTACCGCAAAGAGATTGTAGGTTCCTCCATAAAGGTTAGATGCTGCAACAATCTCATCGCCTGCCTGAGCAAGGTTAAGAATTGCTAGCGTAATTGCCGCCATCCCACTTGAGACGGCTAGTGCACCGACGCCGCCTTCTAACAAAGCAACTCTCTCTTCAAACACGGTTACCGTTGGATTGTGAATCCTTGTATAAATATATCCAGATTCCTTTAACCCAAAAAGATTTGCTGCATGCTCAGTATCTTTAAATTGGTAGGCATTATTTTGATAGATTGGTACAGCCCTTGCACCAGTGACAGGATCAGGCTGTAATCCGCCATGTACACCAAGTGTTTCCAAACGATAGTTTTTTTGTTTTCCACTCATTTTTCATCTCTCCCTTTTTTAGTGCATGAAGGTCATGCTTTATCCTCTGATGTGCAAATACAATAGAATCACTGACTTAAAGGACAACCCCATTTAAAAGAAGAGCGAAAAAAACCCTCTTCACAAGAAGAGGGTTGATATCATCTCTTCTTATCTTCCAGAGCAATGATGCTCTGCTGGAATTAGCACCGTGTAAATTACCGGTTGCCGGGCTTCGTCGGGCCAGTCCCTCCGCCTCTCTTGATAAGAATATTCAGTTTTTTCAGTCAGTTAATTAATTCCAATAATAGCATATTGATGATTTAAAGGTCAAGTGGAATTTTGAATTTTTTATAACTCAACTTACACGCTGCCTTGAAAGAAGAAATAATGATTCTAGAAAGAGGAGTCTTCTGAAAGTAGAATCTACAAGTATATTTTTCGCTCGTATTGCATTTCTTAATTTTTCATTTCCCATTAATATCGAGGAAATTCTCTCCTCAGTGCCAGTAATAATTACATCATAAGTATTAGCAGGCTCAGAAGGGCAAATTTTCACATCCCCATTCTGAAATCGAATATATAGGATATCATCCTTTGTCCGAATACATAAAGTGAACGAAACACCCTTTAAAAACACGGCCAAATGCCCTTTTGTTTTTACCTCATGAATAAATGCAGCAGTCACTTCCTTCAAGCCCTCACCCCAGGTTAAACGAATAGACAACAGGTTTTCATCCATTTGTCTTACAATACTATTTCTTCAATTCATGTAACATTCCTGCATAATTTGTTCGACATTAACTATGGAACATTTCCTGAGAAATATGTCATTTTATTTATTTTTCAGACTGTTTTTGCCGTTTTAACAGCTGAGTTTGTCTTATTATAGCTTCGAAAGACAATAAAGAAGTACACAGATCCTACCAAATATAAAGAGGCAGTAATCGTAAATACAACAGCATATCCCCAATATGCGCCATATTTTATAACAATCCCCGTTGATACAGGACCCATGATTGCCCATCCTAAATTAAAAACCATTTGGTTAACCGAATTTGCCAGCCCCTTCATCGAATCTCCAACTTTAGACATCATTAGGGACATTTGAATAGGATTTCCTGCATTCATAAGGGCTTGTCTGAATAAAAAGCCGATTGCTGCAAGCCAAAGACTTTCCGTATATGCTGTCATTAGCAGAAACGGCAAAGAGGATAGTTGAAGAATAACAACTGCTTTCACTTCACCAAACTTCCTGACAACCATTGGTCCAATAATCATAGCAATTGCCGTTGCAGCTTGACCCATTGAAATGATAAAACCGATTGCTGAGTTAGAAGCAGAAAAACGATCAGCAAAATATAAATTTAAATAGGGAATGACAAGTCCTGCCCCCACACCAATTAGCAGCTGTGCGAATGCAAATAAAAATATAATTTTCACATTCTCTTTTTTATTTAAAATGCTTTTAGCCGAAACTATTTTCTTATCTCTTTTGTTCTTTCTAGGATTGCGCTGTTCATTAAATTTAGTTACTGGGATAATGCCTATCAGGAAAATAATGCTTCCAATCAGCAGGGTAAAACGAATGCTATTTAATTCTGTGGTGATCAAGGAAAATAAATCTGTTAGTATGCCGCCGCCTAAGTTTCCAATAACATTTGCACCTGTCATAACAGCAAAGTGGATACTGAATAAATGAACCCTTTGTTCAGGCTTTGAGTTCTCTGCTAGCCAGGGAATTCCCGAAACCTGAAAGAAAGCTGTCGCAAGACCAGTTGCAAATGCAGTCAGCACCAGTACGGATTGAGCTTCGATTACACTTCGCGATAATAAAACAAGTCCGGTAGCAGCCGCACCATACAGCATCGCCTTTCTTCGTCCGATTCGGTCACTAAAAATCCCTGCTGGAACTAGTGCGATAGCTGTGGCAAGCGCGGTCATCGATATTACTTGCCCGTTGATTTGCTCATTGTAGCCTAACTCCCTAATATAAAAATTATAAATAACCATAAAGATTCCAAAACCAATTTGCGTAAAAATATTTGCCATAAATGCCAGCCGAATATTGCGATTATACCCTTTAATTTGGTTGGCCCATTCCTTATAAAATGCCATTTTTACACCTGCTCCACAAATATTTCGCATCCCTAAATATAATAATCCCTTACAGAAGGTTTTGTAAATATATTAGTTGGATAATTTAGAAAATAAAAAAAGAGCAGGTGTTTACACCTAACTCTTTTAGATGAAGCTCTTTATTTTATTTAATAAGAATGGAACCGACTGAAATGCATACACCTTTTCTTCAAGCCTGCCCATTTTAAAAATAAGAAGGCATGGAACGCTTTCAATCTCCCACTTTTCTGCTAAGTCTGGCATATAATTTAAATCACTTTTTCCAATTAATAAACTTGGCAATAGTTCGTTTATTACCGTCAGCATTTTCCCAGCTACCTGACAGGTACCACATAAAGGGGTGTATAAATATATCAAGCTTACCTGTTCCCCTGCTATTGCCTCATTTATCATTTCCCGTGACCATTCCTGCAATACAAATCATCCTCTATCTAAAAACTCCATATTTACATCAATATTGGCACCCAATAATACAGTTGCTAAATGGTGTTCAGGTGCTGTAGCTACTTCCCGATACATCCGGTCAATATAAAGATGCTCCGCTTCTGGAAACTCTCGTTTAAACTGTTTCCGAAGCTTTTCACCTGCATCATCAGCATCAACCAAAATAAATACATCCTTATCAAGCAGCGTTTCAATCAGCTCATCAAGCTTGGTAAGACTAATAGTTCCATTTGTACAAATAATCTCGACAGGCTCACTTACGATTGCTTTCACCTTTCTTTTATCCGAAGTACCCTCTACAATAATGACCTTCTCTGGTATTGCTTCATTCATTTTCATCACCTGAACCTGAGTTGAAGTTTTAGGTATAACCCTAATATGTTTGAAAGGAAAATCCAATTGATATGTGTAACTTTATCGCAGATTAACGGGCTGTCAGCCCCCTCACTACATCGAGTTAAAAAAAAGTTCTGAGGTGAGGATCAGCAGACCGCAAATGTCCGATTCGTTCAACTTACAATCATCAAGATATGCCCTCCTGATTGAAGTTTCACTTTATCTTACCATATTCAATATTCGAGATAATGGTGTTCAACTCCTGCTAAGATAAAAATACTATAGTAAATAGGCTTGCTCGTATACATCCATTATATCCATTTATCTATGGTAAATAAAATAAATAAGAACAGCGGAAACTTCCGCTGTTCTTACTAACACCAACCACCCTCGTCACAATCTGTATAACGTGCTTGCGGACTATCTGTCGTTGTTACATGCTGGTAAATCTTTTGCTTATCTGACTCGAAATGGTGGTCCATTTGAATGGAAGACTCTTGAGGCAGATGAATACTTCCGATCTTTTCATTTTCTAAATAAAGTTCAATTTCTCCATCCTTCAGCTTTCCAACAACACGGTCAGTAATATCAATTTTATTACTCTTTAATACCACTATAACCACCCTTTCTCATTTTAATGATTATAGTGTTTCCCTTATTAGAGAAATAAAAAAGCCAAATAAAGGGAGGTACCGCTTTGTGCAGCACCTCCCGCATTTATTAGTCTTCTTTAACCATTTCTTCGTATTGTTCTGAGGTCATTAGGTTTTCAATTTCACCTGCATCTGATGGCTCAATAACAATCATCCATGCTTTCTCATACGGTGATTCATTCACAAATTCAGGGCTGTCGCTTAAATCTTCGTTAACAGCAACAACTTTTCCGCTGATTGGTGCATAAAGCTCAGATACCGTCTTAACTGATTCTACACTTCCGAAAGGCTCGTCTGCAGTAACCTCATCTCCTACTTCTGGAAGCTCAACGAAAACAATGTCCCCAAGCTCAGATTGAGCAAAGTCGGTAATTCCAATACGCACTTGCTCTCCTTCTGTTTTTACCCATTCATGCTCTTCTGAATAACGCAATTCCTTTGGTGTGTTCATTCCTAATCCCTCCATTTTTTCATTTCAATCTATGATCGTTATATCGATCTCTTTTCCATCATGGCCATTTTACGCAAGCCATGTTTTTTCATAATCCTCTTCTTTAAAGCCAACCGTCACTTTTTTCCCATCCGTTACTATTGGACGTTTAATAAGCATTCCATCGGTTGCCAAAAGATGCAGCAGTTCATCATCTGTTGATGACTTCACTTTATCTTTTAAGCCGAGCTCACGGTATTTCTGACCGCTTGTATTAAAAAACTTCTTAATATCTAAGCCGCTTTTCTCATACAAGCTTTTCAGATCACTTACAGAAGGCGGATTATCTGCGATATGTATTGCTTCATAAGCTAAATTATGGTCATCGAGCCATTTCTTAGCTTTTCGGCATGTCCCGCATTTCGGGTACCAATAAAAGGTTAGACTCACTGTTCCACCACCTAGATTATCATGTCCAATTTTAAAAAGAAAGTAACTTCATCCACTCAATACTATCATAATTATAGTATATTTCCTATCCAATGACTAAAGATGATAATTCGACAAAATTCTCTTTTCTCCTTCTAGTTAAAAGAATATTTTCATGTAAAATAGCCAGAATTAACGATTCTATCAAGCAGCTTTTTTTGTTTATCAAGCATTTGCTCTGTTTTATCGTGCATTCTTGAGATTTATCTAGCACTTGCTCTGTTTTATCGTGCATTCTTGAGATTTATCTAGCACTTGCTCTGTTTTATCGTGCATTCTAAAGTTTTATCTAGCACTTGCTCTGTTTTATCGTGCATTCTTGAGATTTATCTAGCACTTGCTCAGTTTTATCGTGTATTCT
>NZ_LMBX01000033.1 GCF_001439605.1 Cytobacillus praedii | reverse complement strand
TAAGATTAGCTCTTAAGTTTTAAAACTTGTTTTAAACGTTGACGTTTTTTGTTCGTTCAGTTTTCAAAGAGCAATAATATTACATTAACCCGTCGCCCAAAAGCGACTTTATTAATATAACACACATCCTTGTTTTTAGTCAATAACTTTTTTGCAGTTATTCATTTGTTAATCTTGTTGTTTTTATAAGGACGAGTCCTAATATAACATGGATAAAAAATGTTTGCAATATAATTTTCCTCTTTTTCTCCCCCTTTTAATAAAAAAGCGGGCTGTAACCTTCTTTTCCAGGTTCAAGTTTATGGAATATACTATAAAAACAAGCTCCCATGTTCTATCAATTCAGGAGGTAAGTATGGTGGAGATCAAATTAAAAAGAATTTATGAACCGTATGATCAAATGGATGACTGTCGTATCTTAGTCGATCGTCTATGGCCAAGAGGGATATCTAAAGAGAAGGCAAAATTAACAATGTGGGCAAAAGAATTAGCCCCAAGCCATGAACTTCGAAAATGGTTCGGTCACAGAGCTGCATTATATGAAGAATTCCGTATCAAGTATCTCCAGGAGCTTAAAACAGATCCTATCAAGTCTAAATCCTTTGAAGAAATATATCAGATGGCTTTAACAAGAAAAATCACTCTACTATACGCTGCAAAGGACCCGTTTTATAACAATGCGTATATTTTAAAAGAAGAATTTCTCAAGATGGATGAAAACCGATTCAAGTAAATATTAATTAACCATAACAGATTTCATTTACCGAGGGGATAATTACTCCCATATCTCAAAACACTTATATTCACAAACTTATTAACAATTAAAATATGAAAAGAAAAGTAATCCACTGTTTTATTCACAGGTTGTGGATATCATTATCCTACTTATCCACAAAAAAAAAGATAAATACACTAAAGCTATCATACTTTTCCACTTAAACAAGATAGGTATAGGAATACAAGTTCTAGCATATGCTCTACTAACTCTATCTTTGGAAAGGTGTGATTCCTACTGGAAACAGCAGCATTATATATGTCTGTAATAATGGCAGTCTTCTTATTCTCCTATTCATATATAGAGGGAATGAAAATAGCTAACTCAGAAGGAAAGGTATATGGAGGAACTTTCATACTGTCAGTAACTGCTGCATGTATATTTACAGGTCTTTCTCATGTTTTTATATAATGAATTCAAAAAAGCTTGAGGGTACGGAGCACCCTCAAGCTTTACTAATTTCCAATAATTTAACGAAGATTTTCATTTAATATTGCAGAAATAGCAGCATCAACAAATTTTCCATTTTCAAAATATCGCTTCTTTAATACTCCCTCAACCTCAAAGCCATTTTTCTCAAGAACTCTTCTAGACGATTCGTTCCTGGGATCATAGAAGGCTTCAATTCTATTAAGCTGCATATGATTGAATCCATATTGGATGATTGCTTCAATTACTTCAGTCATAATCCCTTGCCTCCAAAAATCAGGATGCAGTTCATAACCTATTTCAACTTTGCGATGCTTTTCTTCAACTGCATGAAAGCCACACGTCCCTATTAACTGATCTTTTTCCTTTAAGGTAATTCCCCAGCGGATCTGTTTCCGTTCTGAATATCTTTGATGAAATCGATGAATAAGATCCTCTGCTTGCTTTTCAGAAGTAAACGATTCTAAATTATAGTATTTTGTCACTTCTTCTTTTGAAAAATAACTGTACATATTGGGTGCATCACTCAAACGAATTTCACGTAGTAATAGTCTATCGGTTTCTAGCAGAGGAAAGTCTATAAAAGCCATTTCAACTCCCATCCTTTACTCCCCCAATCATGTTTTTCTTCATTTCCTTCAATCGGATTCTGCGTTCATCTAATAAAAATAATGAAACTCCACCAATAACAATGGCTCCTCCAAGGGCTTGTGTCCAAACGACTGCTTCCTGTAGTAAGTAATAAGCTAATATCGCTGCACCAACCGGTTCGAATAATATGGCCATTGAAATTGTTGATGTACTAAGCCACTTTAACGACCAATTAAATAAGGTATGGCCAAGTAAATTTGGTATAAGTGCTAGAAGAATAAAGTAAACCCAATCACTAGTACCATAAGGAACTAAAGGTTCTTGCCTAATTAGTACATAGATAAAGAGTGTAATTGCGCTAATGCTGTATACGACAAATGTATAAGTGACTAATGATAATCTTTTTCTTACAGATTGGCCAAACATTAAATAGGCTGTTACTAACGCACAGGCGATTAAAGCCAGCATATCTCCAAAAAGGGCAGATCCGCTTATTTTGAAATCACCCCAGCTTATAATGACACTGCCAATAACTGCAACTAGCCCGCTCAATATTGCTTTCCAAGAAAACTTTTCTTTAAAGAAAAAGTAAGTCCCAATAAAAGCAAACAACGGCTGCAATGTCACCAGGACAGTCGAGCTTGCAACAGATGTGTAATTTAATGATTCAAACCATAGGATAAAGTGAAATGCTAAGAAAACGCCAGCTGCGATTGAGAAGATCCAATCCCGTCTTGTAATAAGCCGCAGCTCGGGAACATATTTTATTAGGAATACCGGTAACATAAATAGAACAGAAAAAAACATCCGATAAAACGCAATCACTCCAGATGGAGCAGTTGAAACTTTGACGAGGATAGCTGAAGTAGAAACGGAAATGACACCTATGGCCAAAACCGCATATGGATTTACTTTTGTGCCTGACATTCTGTATTCTCCTTGTTTCATTTAAGCTGTAAATTTTATTCTATTGTATATCTTTCAACTACTTTTTTCTATGATTTAATAAAATCCTATATATTTAATGTTATTTTCATAAAACAAATTAATATTTGGGTATACAATGGAATGTATCACTGCAGACAGGCCATTAATACCTTTTCAAAAAATTTATAAAGCGGGGATGTCATGAGCAATTTAGAATTGGAAATTTTAATAAAATTAGGGATATCCGCTTTTCTTGGTCTCGTTATTGGTATAGAACGCGAGCTAAAGAGAAAGCCTGTTGGATTAAAAACAAGCCTTGTTATCTCTATTGTAAGCTGTTTATTAACGATTGTATCAATCGAGTCAGCATATGCGTTTCCTGGAAAAGAAGGAATTAACATTACGATGGATCCGTTGCGGCTTGCTGCTCAAATCGTATCAGGTATCGGATTTTTAGGAGCCGGGGTGATTTTAAGAAGAGGAAATGACAGCATTTCTGGCCTTACCACGGCTGCATTAATTTGGGGAGCGGCAGGAATTGGCATTGCTGTCGGTGCTGGCTTCTATATAGAAGCCATGGCAGGGGTTGCCTTGTTAATTATTAGTGTTGAATTTATTCCATTTGTCATCACACTTGTTGGTCCAAGAAAATTAAGAGAAAAAGAAATTACTCTCCAACTTAAAGTAACGGAAAAAGAAAATATTAAGGATATCCTTTCTGCAATCAAAGAATTAAAAATATCGATTAAACGTGTCCGTATTAAAGATTTAGAAGAAAAAAAGCAGCTCATCCAGCTTATTGTGACTGTTAATCAGAAGAAAAGCATTACTGATGTTTATTACAGTGTTTCACAACTAAAAGGAGTTAAAAGTGTAGAAGTAGAGAGTATGAGCTGAACTTGTAAAGCCCGTCCTGATGGCTGGACGGGCTTTTAGCTATTTATCCTGCAGATTTATTATTGAGATCGCTCTCTTCTTTACATTTCTCTTCCCAGAAATCTGCCCCTTTAATTCCAACTTTAATTGGATCAAAAACCGGATCTAAGCCTGCTTTTTTCTGAGCTTCATAGTCCTTAAATACTTTGATTGCAGGCTTCGTTAGAAGCAAAATTGCAATGAGGTTGAGCCAAGCCATGCTCCCAAATCCTAGATCGCCAAGTGCCCATAATAATGATGCTGATTCAACACTTCCAAAGTAGACCATTCCTAGAAATACAATTTTCAAAATTGTTTTTAGCCAATTCATTTGCAGTTTTTTATCAAGAAAAACAAGAGTTGTTTCAGCAATATAGTAGTAAGCCATTAAGGTAGTAAAGGCAAAGAAGAAGATTGCAATAGAAACAAATAATGAGCCAACTCCTGGTAAAATACTTTCAACTGCCTCCTGTGTCCAAATCGGACCTGCTTCAATGCCCGCCATTTTATCAACGATTGGTTCTTGACCTTCCGGGGTAATGCTATACATACCTGTAATAAGAATCATTAGGGCAGTTGCTGTACAAACAACAATCGTATCAATATAAACAGAAAATCCTTGTACAAGCCCTTGCTTGGCTGGATGGGAAACTTCTGCAGCTGCAGAACTATAAGTTCCTTCACCGACCCCAGCTACATTGGAAAATACCGCTCTTTTGACTCCCCAGGCAATCGCTGCACCGATAATTCCACCAAATAGCTCGTTTGTTCCAAAAGCGCTCGTGATAATGAGAGCAAACATTGCCGGAACCTCAGTCACATTCGCAAATAAAATAATAAAGGTTACAACGACATACCCTAATGCCATAAAAGGAACTACTTTTTCTGCCACAGTTGCAATTCTTTTTACTCCTCCGAAAATGATTATTCCAAGTAAAAGGACTAAAACGATTCCAGTAATACTTTTATGAATGCCTGCTGTATTTTCAAATCCTGCCGCTATTGTATTTGCCTGTATACCAGGTACTAATATTCCATAGCAGAGAGTTACAACAATCGCAACCAATGCAGCAAACCACTTTATCTTTAACCCTTTTTCAATAAAATAAGGTGTACCCCCACGATATTGATTTCCTTCTTTGATTTTATAAACCTGGGCTAAGGTTGATTCGATAAAAGCACTCGCTCCTCCTAACAAAGCCATAATCCACATCCAAAATACAGCTCCAGGCCCGCCAAAAGCAATAGCCGTGGCAACCCCTGCTATATTTCCAATTCCCACTCGGCCGGCAAGGGCCATACAAAATGCCTGAAAGGAGGATACGCCTGTTTCTGAACTCTTTCCTTCAAATAACAATTTAATCATTTCTTTAAAATATCTTATTTGCACAAAACGTGTGGCTATCGAGAAAAACAATCCTGCTCCGAGTGCAAAAACGACTAACCCAAGACTCCATACTTGTCCAACTGCCCAATCTACTATTTTTTCCATCGAATGCCGTCCTTTCGATTAATTGAATCATGTGAATTTTCAGACTTATAAAACCAAAAAAAATTAGCTCATTTAAGAGGGTACGGATAGCCTCGTAAAGGAAGCTGCCCGCTCCTCATTTGTTAAGTTAAGAAGGACCGATACCTATTACTTCAATTTAACCCATACACATTTCACTTCTGTATAATTATCAAGTGCATAGGAGCCCATTTCACGTCCGATGCCTGATTGCTTATATCCGCCAAACGGAGCAGCTGCATCTTCAAGATTGTAATCATTGATCCATACGGTTCCCGCCTTTAATTTGTTGGCTACATAATGAGCGGTTTTAACATTCTCTGTCCATACGCCTGCAGCAAGCCCATATGGCGTATTATTTGCTCTTTCAATGACTTCCTCTACCGTATCAAATGGAAGCACGGCAACAACTGGCCCAAAGATTTCTTCCTTCGCAATCGTCATTTCATCTGTAACATCAGCAAAGATTGTCGGCTTAACAAAATAGCCTTTATCAAATGCCTTTTCCCCACCTGCAGCTACTCTTGCTCCTTCTGCTTTTCCTTTCTCAATATACCCTAGTACACGCTCTAGCTGTCTTTCAGAAACAAGAGGGCCCATTTCGGCTCCAGTTTCCATCCCTGCCCCTAGCTTTATACTGTTTGCCATTTCTGCAAGTTGGTCCACAACCTGATCATAGTGTTTTCTATGTACGAATACTCGGGAGCCGGCACTACAATTTTGTCCATGATTATACATAATCCCGTTAAATGCACCTGGAATGGCTTCTGATAAATCAGCATCCTCCATAATTATGTTAGGAGATTTTCCTCCAAGCTCTAGTGTAATATTCTTAATCGTTTCAGCCGCCTGACGCATAATATATTTTCCAGTAACGGTAGAGCCTGTAAAGGCAACCTTATCGACATCAGGATGATTAACAATCGCTGCGCCGGCTGTTTGGCCAAATCCTGGTACAAAATTAACAACTCCATCCGGGAAGCCTGCTTCTTTATAGAGCTGAGCGGTGTATAAAAGAGATAATGGCGTCTGTTCTGCTGGTTTAATCACAATCGTACATCCTGTAGCAAGTGCAGCACCCATTTTCCAGGCTGACATGACTAAAGGATAATTCCATGGGATAATCTGACCGACAACCCCAATTGGTTCATGTCTTGTATAGTTTAAGTAATCCTTTGATATCGGAAATGTCTGGCCTAGTATTTTCGTAGCCCAGCCTGCATAATAACGGTAATGCTCAACCGTAGCTGGAATATCGTCCTGAAGGGCAATCTGATAAGGTTTTCCATTATCAAGCGCTTCCAATTGTGCTAATTCTTCTCTATTTTCCTCTATTAAATCCGCTAGTTTATAAATTAATCTAGCTCTTTCAGCTGCACTTAGATCCGGCCAAGGTCCGAGCTCAAATGCCTGGCGTGCAGCTTTCACAGCTAAATCAACATCCTCTTCCTGTGCCTCGCTTACTAAAGCAAGAACCTCTTCTGTTGCTGGGTTAAACGTTTCAAACTTCTTTCCGCTTACTGACGGTACAGTTTTGCCATTAATATAAAGGTCAATATTTCCTTCAAGAAAAGCTTTCACCTTTGGTTTTAATTCGATTTGTGCAGTTAACAATTGATACGCCTCCTTTTAAGATAGACTCATTTAAACTGCTACACTCTTGTGGCAACAGCCAGGCTTGACAATATATCTTTAAGCTTTTGATCCTCTTCTGGGGATAGTCCTAATCGAGGGTGACGAGATGGTCCTCCTGCTTGACCAGTTAATTCCATTGCTCTTTTTACGATTTGTACATATTTCCCTGATCCTTCCAGGAAAGCGCAAAGTGGCAGAATGCGGTCATTGATTGCCCATGCTTCTTCAAGCTCTCCATTTTGAAAATGATTAAACATGTCCGTTACAAGCTTTGGCACAATATTCCCTGCAACTGAAATCCAACCTGTTGCACCAACAAAATAAGACTCCATAACAAGCTCTTCTGCCCCGCAGAAAACTTCAAAGTCCCCTTTTCCTTTTCTTGCTAAGTCTCTTACTTTCGTAATCTCTCCACTTGATTCTTTAATGTGTGTTACTCTTTCACACTCTTTTCCAATTTGCAGCATAAGGTCTGTACTCATATTGACTCCCGATGTAAATGGATTATTATAGAGCATAATTGGAAGGTTTACTGCATTTGAAATTTCTTTAAAGTGGAAGTAAATTTCATTTTCCTTTGGTTTACAATAATAAGAATTGATGATTAAGGCACAGTCTGCTCCTTGTGCTTCTGCCTGTTTCGTGTATTCTATTGTTTCTTTCGTTGTTTCGGCAGCAGTTCCAACAATGACAGGAATACGACCATTTACCTCCTTTAAAACCGTTTCAACGATTTGAAATTTTTCTTCTTTTGATAAACTGACAAACTCCCCTGTGCTTCCATTAATAACAATTCCTGCCACACCTTGATCTGCGAAGTAATTCACATTATTTTTTACTCCGCCCCAATCAATCTCCTGTGCATCTGTCATTGGTGTAATTAATACGGGGTAAGCGCCTCTAATTGCTGTCATTTCCTTTTTCCTCCTAGTTATATGTTATTTTTAGCAGCAGCCTATATTTTATCTGCCTATTTGAATGGATTATCAGCCAGTCAGTTTACTTTAATAAAAAACCTGCAGCCAGCGGATCTGTTGGATCTAAAACAAATGTCTGCATCCCAGTAATAAAACCACGGCTTGTTAAAGAAAACTGGTAACCGCTCTCTGATTGATTAGCTAATTGAACGGTTATGAAGCTATTAAAAATACTTTCATTTTTAAACGGTTGATTCATGGAGAATTCTCTGTCATCAAGTAAACTGGTGTAGCAGGCAGCGGTTGTTCCAAAGCCAGGGGAGCGCACAATGAAATTGTCTTTTCGGAAGGTAAGCGTTTTGATTCGTCCATTTGGCAAGAACGAATCATCCATTAAAACAGCCTCTTTAATCGATTGGTCTGAATTAAGGGCCTTATTCACTTCCTGCCCCCATTTTTGCACTTCAGCTAAATCCTCCATTCGGAGCTCGAAAGAGACATCTGATTTTTTAAAAATGGCATATAATTGGTCTGCTTGCACAAGGGTATAATGGGTATTTTTATATGGTATATTTGTTTGAACCACTTGACAGGGCTCACTTATTAATTCAACTGAAATAACCTCATCATTTTCTACCATTGCCCGTACAGAAATGATGCCGCTTACTGTTTCCAGTTTATATTCATTGGACTTTTTTGGAGGCAAATGACCACACTCCAGTAGAGCGGTAATTACTGCAACTGCACCGCCATATTGGAAAGGAACTGTTCCTTCATGAGTAAAAAATACAACAGCTGCATCCGCTTCACGACTAAATGGGGGAACAACTAAACAGCCATTTAAACCTGCAAACCCACGCGGTTCATTCAGTAAGAGCTTAATCATATCCGCATATATATGAGGAAATTCTTCATCTAATTGAGGCAAGCTTTGATAATAAATAAATGGTGCATCTTTAATAATACGAAACGCCTCTCCTGCTACATGGACATCTGTTGAGGTAAACGCCTTCTGAATTTTCATTTCACGTCCTCCATTTCATGTTCCTCCATTGGGGGAATGAGGAGAAACCCTTCTTTAAGCGGATCATCTTCGTTATAAAAGAATTTATGCATACCCATGAGCCAGGCTGATCCAGCAATTCGCGTCACAACTGCTGACACTCCGCTGACGTCTGATTCCTTAAGAACACAGCCTCGGAATAGTGAGCCAACAATGCTTTCATGGACAAAGTCTTCTCCGATACTAATTTCTTTCTTAGAGTAAAGCGCTGCCAATTTAGCCGAGGTTCCCGTCCCACATGGCGAGCGGTCGATTCCTCCTGGAGGAACAATGACTGTATTTTTCACATCTGCTTCTTCATGTGCCGGATCAGTGAAAAATTCTATATGTGTCAATCCACGTATAAATGGATGTTCTGGATGAACAATCTCTGTTGCTTCGTTAATCGTATTTCGAATGGTGATTGCTTTTTCAATAATTGCTGATGCATTCTCTGGCATTAATTCTAATCCGACCGATTTTGCATCGATTATGGCATAGAAATTACCTCCATATGCAATATCAGCATCAACGCGACCAATCCCTTCTACATCAACAGAAACACTTTTTAATAAAAAAGCTGGGATATTACAGAATGACACCTCTTTCGCTTTGCCGCTTTCAACAGTGATCTCTACTTCTACGAGACCAGCAGGTGTATCCAAGTTGATTGAAGTGATGGGCTCTTGAACAGGAATTAGCCCTGATTCTACTAAAGCTGTGCACACACCTATTGTGTCGTGCCCGCACATTGGCAAATATCCGCCTGTTTCAATATAGATCACACCGATATCAGCATCGGGATGACATGGATCGGTCAATAACGCTCCCGACATGACATCATGGCCCCTTGGTTCATTCATTAATAACTTGCGAATCCAATCAAACTCTCTTTTCACGTGGAGCATTTTTTCGGACATTGTTTCTCCCTTTAGTTCTGGAAGACCGCTAATCACGGTTCTCGTTGGATTGCCCCCTGTATGTGTATCGATGGTTGTAAAGACTCTATCTGCTCTCATCTCGCTAACACCCTTTCTGTAAAACGGTTAAATCTTAGCGGTTCGACTGGAATACATGTTTCTTTCCCATTAATAAGCTCTTCTATCACTTTCCCTGTAACAGCGGCAAGGCTAATACCATCCCCCTCATGACCAGCAGCAATATAATAGTTAGGAATATGATCCACCCTTGAAACAATCGGCAAATGGTCTTCTGTCCACGGGCGCAAGCCTGCATACGAACGAATCACCATCATATCGACCATTTTTGGATAAAATCGTATGGCTCGATTAGCAATGCATTTCAGTACCTCGTTATTCACTTTTGTATTAAATCCAACGAACTCCCTGCTGCTGCCTATAAGAAAGTTTTGACTTTCCGTTGGTTCAAAAACAAGTGCGACCCCATACTTTTCGGTTAAAGGATCCACATGGCGCTTCCCGCCAAATTTAGAAATTAAGTAACCAAACTCCATTACCTTTCTAGAACCCACATGCTGCTGCCTGGATGCTACAATAATATGGCCTTTTCTTGGCTGTATCGGAATGGACAGGTCTAGCATCTCTCCTAAATACGGAGCCCATATTCCTGCTGCATTCACAACATGATTTGCTGTAAAAACTCCTTTTGATGTTTCTACAGTGAAGGACCCCTTGTCCTCCTTTTTCATTGCTTGAACTTCAGTTTGCTTATACGCTTTAGCCCCGAATTTCTTGGCTGCATCGAGCAGTGAAAAGGCAAGAAGATAGGGGTTAACCGTAGAGTCCGTTGCACATTCGAGTCCGCCCAATAAATCATCCGCAAAAAACTTTGATTCCTGACGGATGTCCTGTCTGTCAAGCATGCGGAATGGAAGACCCGCGGCTTTTTGGCGGTCCACCCATTTCTGAGCTGCCTCCATCTCTTCATCTGTCTCACAAACAAGAATGCTTCCTGGTGCACGATATTCAAATGTATGAGCTAATTCCTTACTTAAATCATCAACTAATTTCTGACTGACTAGAGACATTTGACTATCAAAGCCTGGATCTTTATCAATAGCGAGAATGTTTCCGTCACACCTGGATGAGGTTCCGCTGACAAATTCTCCTTTCTCGAGTATCGCTACATCCATACCCGATTTAGAAGTATAATAGGCAATTGAACAGCCTATGATTCCACCGCCAATGATTAATACATCACAATGATTCACATCTACAATCTCCCTTCACTTGGCTGCTTAATGTATCTAATGCAAATAATGTGCCAACAGGCTTTTTTCAAAACATCCTACTCCTATATTAAAAATCCTCAGAAAATAGCCTTTCATTCTCTAGTAATTTTCTAAAAATTTGATAAACTAATGTACAATATTTTATACAGTGTATATTTTCTTTTACACTTCAAGGAGGAGATCTGTATGTTTTCTTTGCCAGCGATCAAAGAAATCATCGAAAATAAATTAATCGACTGGTCTTTCAAAGAATGTTTAACAGAGAAAAACGGAGAATTCTTTGTAGGAAAATCTGAAACACCAAGCCCGCATGTTTATATAGATGACCCTTTTGAAGCTTTAGTACAATCCGCTAAACACGGCTCCACGATAATTATTTTGGATTCAAGCAAGAGGCCAATAGGCCGAATTTCTGCGCTGCAAATGATCCATTTCCTACATAATTCTTATAATCAATTAAAAGCATTCTATGAGACTGTTATTCGTACGATGGATGCTTCAGTCACCGTTATTGATGACAATGAACATGTACAGACATGGACAGAAGGGGCCGAAAGGATTTTTTCAGTTAAACAAAGGGAAATCATCGGCAAACCTATCACTGATTTCTTTGAACCTAAAGATCTTGAGATTTTACACTCCCTATATAAAGGAAAAAAAATCACTGCTCAGCATCATCAGCCGCGTTCAGACTTATTTGTCTTAATCAATTCCAATCCAGTTTATTTTAATAATCAAATTATCGGGGCAGTTGTTTCGGAGACTGATATAACGAATCAAGTGGTATTAAACGAGAAGCTGTTTAATATGTCGACCGAGGTCCATCGTCTAGAGCAAGAGGTTGCTAAGTATAAGCATTCAACTGATCCCTTTAATTTAATTAAAGGGAATAGTCCGGCATTGCAAAGAACAGTTCAGCTCGCGAAAAAAGTATGCTCTGTGAAATCAACCGTTTTAATACTAGGGGAAAGCGGGGTTGGCAAAGAGGTCTTCGCAAAGGCTATACACGAAGCAAGCGAAAAGGATAATGCCCCTTTTATTTCGATAAATTGCGGAGCGATCCCAGCATCCTTATTTGAAAGTGAATTCTTTGGCTATGAACGGGGAGCCTTCTCCGGGGCAGATCAAAAAGGAAAGAAAGGAAAAATTGAACTAGCTAAAGGCGGCACCCTATTTCTTGATGAAATTGGCGAATTGCCTGTTGACATGCAGGTAAAGCTGCTGCGAGTACTTCAAGAAAGGAAATTTTACCGGGTTGGCGGGGAAAAGGAAATTGATACTAATTTCCGTGTAATTGCTGCTACAAACAGAAACTTAAGGGATTTGATGAATGAAGGACTATTTCGGGAAGATTTATATTATCGCCTCAACGTCGTGAGTATTCATATTCCTTCGTTAAGAGAAAGACGGGAAGATATTATTGAATTAACGCACTATTTTCTAAACGATTTCTCCATGCTCTATCAGCGCCCCATTCATCAGTTCTCACAAGAGGTCATGCAGGAACTGCTTCGTCATGACTGGCCAGGTAATATACGGGAGCTTCGCAATGTTGTTGAACGTCTTGTTGTCTTTGCGACAGATGGAGTGATTAGAAAGGAGTACTTGCCTTTCCATTCATTGCCTAGTTATAACGAAATAGCTAAAGAACCTGAACAATACCATTCAACCGATATAGACAACACCATTTTCCCATTGCAGGAGGAAATGGACCAGCATGAAAAAAAAGTGCTTGAAAAAGCGCTGCAAGTGGCAAATGGCAATAAATTAGAATGCGCCAAAAAGCTCGGCATCACTAGAGCAACTTTATATAATCGTTTAAAGCGCCTAGGAATTAATTAATCTATCTCCTCTATTTTGGTACGTTTTTTGCATAGTATTTTTATAGCAAGAAAATAGAGGAGGGTTTCGAATGAACAGCAATGAAGCAATTGTCGTCTGCCGGTGCGAAGAAGTTACTTATGGACAGCTCCGGACTACAGCGGAAGAACATCAATGCACAGCAAGGGAAATAAAATTACGAACAAGAGCAGGGATGGGTTTTTGCGGTGGACGAACTTGCAGAATCCCATTGGATCGAATCATTGAAGATGTCCTTCCAAATGTCTCCCAAGGGGATATTCCGCTAAAATACCAGCCGCCGATTCGCCCAGTATCATTTGGAACAGTAGGTGAAAAAAATGACTAGAATAATGGATCACCCGATATTAGGGAAATTAAACGATAGAAAAGCGATTCCATTTACGTTCGATGGAAAAACTTATGAAGCCCTAGAAAACGAAACCGTTGCAGCTGCCCTTTTAGCTAATGGCATCAGGACTTTAAGGATTCACGAGGAGAGCGGTACACCACGCGGAGTTTATTGCAATATTGGTCATTGTATGGAATGCCGTGTAACAGTGAATGACCAAGCAAATGTACGAGCTTGCTTAACTGTTGTCGAACAACACATGGTGATTGAAAGCGGCAAGCAGCATCCTACTATCGTAAAAAGGATGGTGGAGCAGCAATGATGGATGTAATTGTCATTGGCGCAGGACCAGCAGGCTTAGCTGGAGCCATCGCTTCCGCAAACTCTGGCTTAAAAGTAATAGTGATTGATGAATTTATAAAGCCTGGCGGCAGACTAATTGGACAGCTTCATCAGGAGCGGTCAGGTGAATGGTGGAACGGCATCGAAGAATCAGAGCGGCTTCATCAAGAGGCGATTACACTTTCGGTTGACATCCGCTGTGGTGTTTCCGTCTATAACTTAGAAAAAGACGGCGATCTTTGGAATGTGCATACAAGCATCGGGACAATAACCGTACCATTTGTCTTAATCGCAACAGGAGCAGCTGAATATCCCATTCCTCTACCGGGATGGACCTTGCCGGGCGTGATGTCCATTGGCGCGGCGCAAGTAATGACAAATGTTCACCGGGTTCAAGTTGGAAAAAAAGGGATCATTGTTGGAGCAAATATATTAGCCTTTGCCATTCTAAATGAGCTGCAACTGGCTGGCATTCATGTGGATCGGATTGTTCTGCCAGAAAAAGGCCCATTAAGCGGGAAAGCAGGAGAACCAGAGGAAGTCATGAAGTCGCTTCTACATGCTGCCCATCTGGCTCCCTCCCCCCTCTTACGAATAGGCAGCCGCTTCATGAAAAATGATTGGTTCCGTAAAACAGGTATGAAATTTTTCCCTAAAAACGGAGTTAAGGTAAATGGCACTCCCTTGCTTCTTCGCAAAGCTGCTATAGAAGTTATTGGAATGAAACAAGTAGAAGGTGTACGTGTAGCTGATACGGATGCGAATGGAACTATTATTCCCGGTACGGAAACTGTATATGAAGCTGATTTCGTTTGTATCGCAGGTGGTTTGTATCCCCTCGCCGAGCTTGCAGCCGTTGCAGGCTGCCCATTCCAATTTATTCATGAACTTGGCGGCCATGTACCTCACCATTCAGAAACAATGGAAACCCCGCTTGAAGGCCTGTTTGTTGCGGGCAATATTACTGGAATTGAAAGCGGAAAAATCGCCATAGCCCAAGGAACAACAGCTGGCTACTCGATTGCAAAACATGCTGGCAAATGCGGAGCTGTCATTGACGAGCAGCTAAATCAGGCCATACAAAATGTCCGTTTGATTCGAATGCAAGCAGCAATTCAATTTAATCCAGACATTGAAAGCGGGAGAAGGAAAATGTCTGAGCTGTGGGAAAAGCTCTATGAAAAGCCTGCAAATTTGCACTCCACGCAAAAGCTTGGATGAAAAAACGGATGCTTTTAATTAATGAAAAAAACATGAAGTTTATTTACAAAAGATTATATTTTATGTCAATCTTAATTAGAAAAAGGATAGGTGAACAGATAAAATTATCTGTTCACCTATCCTTTAATTCACAACCTACTTCCAAATTTCATCTAATTTATCCGAATAGAAATCAATGGCCGTTTTATTATCTATAATTTCAGCGTCGCTTGTCGTATCTATTAGACATTTTAGTAACAGCTCCATCGCTTTACTATGTTGATTTAAATTATATAATGTCATCGAATAAAATGTTTGAATGGCTCTATTATTAGGAAATAATTCGATTCCTTTTAGAAAGGTGATTTGTGATTTTTCATATTCTCCTAATGTTCGATAGGTACTTCCTAATCCCAGTAAGGCTCCTTCCAGCTCCTTAGAAGATAGCCCTAACTTGATTGCATTCTCGTAGAATGGAACTGCTTTCGCTTCTTCTCCCAACAAGTCAAAACTCCAAGCACATTGATAGTTAACTGACGCATTCTCTGGAAATGCCTCTACTAATTTTACTAGTATGTGATTAGACTCTGCATAATTCTTATTCTTACGTAAATTCATAGCATTCTCTAACTCTTTCTCCATTCCTCTCATCACCATTCCTTTATGTAATTATACCCCTTCTTCAAAGGAATTCTCACATATTATAGAACTCGCCTGCAGTTTAAGCAGATATTTATTTATACTTTAACACCTTGTACTAAACCTGCATTTTGTCTAATAGTTCCTAAGTCTTCTGTTTCATGTTCAATTTCTTTGTTTTCCTTATCAAAGCAGACTTTATATGCCTTAGCGTTTGATCTCGAGATTACTATTTTGCTAACCTCTTCCCCTGTATAATGAATGGCTACTCCATCATCTTCTGCTATTCCAGGTTTTATATTTTATTAGCTGCCAATAGTCTTTGATAGGAAGGTCTTCTATCCGGTTCCCATCGTAATACAGGCAATTACTGCCTTTTAAAAAACATAAGCATGTTAAAGATACAAGCTTATCCCCAAAGGAATCAGTAACGCCTTCTTCAAACCAGCAGATGGGGCCTGCACTAATACCAGCTTAAACAATTCCTTGCTCCCGTCCCTTTCTCAATATCTTATTGGAACCTTAAGGGCAGCAAGAATTAGTTAATTTTATTTCTTGTTTCTTCTTGTATGCCCATACAAGAATTAGGAATCCATAAATAGCAAGAATTCCAACGAAGCTTAAAATAAAAATTGCCGTTATGAATGAATAATGATAAATGGAGTGCCATGGAGCACCAAATATATAGGTTATTATTGGTATGAAAACGAATGAGCAAAGAAGAAGAAAAAATCCAGCTATATTCCATGACATATAATGAAAGCTCGTTTTCTTTTTCAAACGGTACAAGCTCAAACTTCCGCAAAAGGCAAATAGAATCGTTAATAATAAAGGAATCCATTGCATTTGATAATTCATCTTAATTAATTCCGGCATTTGTCCCCTTTCCATTATTGTTTTAATTCCTTCCCTCATTGAAAGAGTAGACATCGTTTCAGACATATCATTCTTATTCGTCAGCAAAATAAATCCATAATCATTCTTATGATTCATATACAATTCAGCTCTTGAATCAGGTGTTTCTCCCCCATGAAAAATATAAGGGTCCTCATTGTCAGTAGAAATTCTCCATCCTAGACCATAATACATCTCATCTTTTCTATGAACTTGAGGAGAAATATACTCCTTAAATAATTCATCTGATAATAAATCCTTACTATCTAACAAGAATAATAGATACTTAGCCATATCATTAGCTGAAGATGCAATATATCCATACGGGACACCGCTGTCATCGAAGATCATTTTACTTTTAATTGGCTTTCCAAAGAATGAATGATAGCCCGGTTGATAACCAAGTTTTGAAGCTTCTTCAAAACTTGATACGGTACGATTCATCCCGAGACTGGTATAGATTTCAGTATCCATGAAATCAGAAAATGTCTCACCTGTAATTTTTTCTATAATTCTTCCTAAAAGCAGATAATTTGCTGCACTATATTGATGAACTGAACCGGGTTCATAAGTAAGTTTTACATGATTTAGTTTCTTTACCGCTTCACTTATTGCTTTTTCCCCTCTTAAATTTTGATCTGCTATTTTCAAGCCTTCATAAGAGCTAATTCCACTCGTATGGGTAAGTAAATTTCTGATAGTAATTTTTTTATCAAAGCCTTTTACATTGTATTGAAAGGATGGAAGATAATAATCAATTTCCTGATCAAGCTCAATCATTCCTTTCTCAACTAATTTCATAATAGCAAGACTTGTTAAAGGTTTACTAACTGAACCTATCGTAAACAGCGTGTCTTCCGTTACAGGATCACCATTTCCCTGTATCCCCCAACTTTTTTGAAACCAAAGTTGTCCTTCTCGAACAATTGCGAGAGAAGCCCCTGGAATTTGATACTTATCTAATGCTGTTTCCATATACTTTTCAATTAATTCAATTTGTTTTTGACTGTCTGCATTCGTATGCAATGGAAAAATAAGAATGAAACATACAAATGTGAATAGGTATCTTTTCATTTTCCATTTCCTCTCTATTTGATAATTATTTGTTTGGTCAACCAACCAATAAAATCTTAAAATTTGAAGTCTATTTCTTCAAATAGACTTCAAATAAATCTTTTAGTAATTGATATGCTTTATCTGAATCAAATGTTGGATCAATAATCTTTTGAAGAGCCAGACCATCAAAACAAGCTAAAAGTATGCTTGCAAATATTTCAGGATCTCCATTGCTTTCACCAAGTTTTTTTATCGGTAGAGATAAACTATCTCTCCCATCTTTCAAAATCTTTGCTGCTTCTAATTGCAAATCATTACTCTTTAGTCCAAGTGAATAAATTTCGTACCGCCACCGATACCAATCTGGGTCTGTTTCTGCCCTTGTTTTTATCTCTTCTAAAGCATTATGCAGGGATAATGAATTTACCTCTTTATTTTTATACAGTTGATGGTACTGTTCTTGAACGTGTTTCTGAACAGAGAGCAGCACTTCTAACTTATTTTCAAAATAATAATGCACTAATCCTGGAGCTACGTTTGCTTCATTAGCAATATCTTTAATTGAAGCATTTATATAGCCCTTCTTTGCAAAAACGATATAAGCTGCTTCAATTATACGTTTTTTCTTATCTTCCTTACTCATAAGCCACCTCTTTTAATTGGTTAACCAACCAAATTATATAATTCAGTTATTTAATAGTCAATTTTCTTTTCAGTTTTCAAAAATCAAGTGCAACTAACAACCTCAATTAAAGAAGGGACTGCCTTAGTCAGTCCCTTCTTTAATTGTTATAAAAGCAGTCTATTAAGCTTCCAATTTCATCAATGCACCAAAATACTGTGAAGCACTGCTAAAGGTAATAAAAGCGCATAGTTCACTTATTTCCTCTTCACTGAAACATTCCTTCAGTATTTTAAACATTGAGTCCCCAATTTCTCCCCTCATTTTTAAAAATACTTCAGCAAAACCTACTGCCATAGATATTCTTTCATTAAACTTATCTGGCTCTGGTCTGCCTTTCGCTTTACAATACTCACATCCGTTACTTTGTGCTAAAGTTCGTCTGACTTGCTCCTTTAATGCAGCAGAGAGCAGTCCATCTTTTTCTAACACATCTCCTAAGGTTCCCCATGCATCCATTACCTCTTTATTATGTCCTAACAATCTTTGAAATGGTGTTTTCCCAAAATTTGATTCTACAATCCTTGCCATAAAAGCACCTCCTCTTTATATTAATTATAGAAAATAAAAATACTATTTTTAATTAAGCTTTTAACATAAAAGAAGAAATTACATATGAATTTTAACGAATTACGGGGGATTTACAATAAAAATGAAAATTGATGATACTGATAAAAAAATATTAGATGAATTACAAAATAATAGCCGCTTATCAATGAGTGAGCTTGGAAGGAGGATTAATCTATCTTCGCCGTCTGCAACTGAGCGAGTCCGACAGATGGAATCATTTGGATTAATAAAAAAATACACATTAGAAATTGATTACGAGACATTAGGTCTGCCTATCCAATGCATAATAGAGGCAACTGTTAAAAATGGTGATTATCAATCCTTTAAAAGATATATTGAAAAACTTTCAAATGTAGAATTTTGTTATCGTATTGCTGGAAATGCTTGTTATATGTTAAAAATGCATTTTGAAACATTTGCTAAAGCAGAGGAATTCATTGATCATATAAGCCCATTTGCACAAACTGTAACACATTTTATCTTTTCAAAAGTTTCAACAAATCTAAGATTCTCTCCAGACTAATTATTTTATACCTATTATCTTTCAATAAAAAAGCACAATTAGATGCATTTCATAACAAGGAACTTCCTATAATTCCATTAAAAAAGGCGATCTATTTATTAAGATGCGCCTTCTTACAATAGGAGTTTACGTTTATTTTTCCGGACCCTGTGCAAGGGATGTTCTATCAATTGCTTCTGGCTGTTTCTCCATCCACCCATGTTTAACCATAATTTTGTAGCACATCATACCTGCTTCCATGGCATGATTAAATACGGTATAGTAATTTAAAATAATATCCGAGCGAAAGCTTGAACCTAATGCCGCACCATAGTAAGAAAGAGCCGCATTTACTAAAAATGCTGCGTGAAACATTAGCAATTTGTCTGAAAACGGACTTACTGTTGCATCTGTAATTTCAGCATCCCATCTCTCAGGTATAGGCAAATGTTCTTGTTGTAATAGTGAGTCAAAGCTTTGTACATCTTTCTCTGCTAATTTTACGTTTTTCAGCATAAAATTGCGTACTTCTTCCAGCTTCGCCACCTGACTAAAAGCGAGACTTAGCGACATAATAAATCCTGTTTTCTTTGAATTAAAGAAAATAGTACTAAGTTCTGAACTATTGAGTGGTCTTTTATCTCCAATTAAGTTAGAAATGATTCCTATAGATTCAATCAATTCCCCCCCAGCAGAAGGTGGTATAGCAGGAACACTTGAGAAATTAGGGAAAGTTTTCGACAGCGTCACTATTTGCTGAAATAATTCTTTAGATGTTGCTGTACATTCAAAGAAATAATCTTGGATATCTTTTCGTTCTGTATTTGTAGTCGCTAAGCTATAAGCAGTTAAGCCATGTATCGTCATAATATATGAGTAAAACAATAGATATTGATCAGAAAACAGACGTGGAGCTTTAAGGTTCACATCCTTTTCCGTAAATCCTTGTGGAGCTTGGAAATTTGCACTTTGCAAGAATTTTGGTATTTTGGTGATATGACCCTCGGCTAACACCAATGAACGCTCTATAATTTGTTTTATCTCTTCATTCTCTACAATTTTAAGAAAGTATTTATACACACAGATTGCCATACTGTCACCCAAGTACTGGAGCCATAAAGCAGATACTTCTGCAGCAGTTAATGAGTTTTTCTTTGTATCCCTAAAAAAACCCAAGAAAATCCCCCCAAATATGTATTACTTTGAAGTTATTTTATGGTATTAGTTAGGAAGTATACTCTTAAATAAAAAGAACTCCCTATTAGAACTATACAAAAATTCTAATAGGGAGCTTCACTGCAATCATATCTGGAAAAGCATCATTCCTAGCCGATTCGCTTGAACTCAGTCGGAAAGGAAGTCAGTAGCTTTCCATGTCCATTTTCATCAATATATACATTTTCCTCAATGCGCACACCTCCATAGCCAGGAATATAAATACCAGGTTCAATTGTAAACAAGAATCCCCTCTCTACTAATAAATCATTGTTTTCATGAACAGAAGGCTCTTCATGTACATCGATTCCAAGCCCGTGCCCTACACGATTATTAAAATATTGTCCATATCCCGCATCTTTAATGACGTTTCGTGCTGCAATATCAAGCTGCCCAATTGCAATCCCCGCTTTTGCCGCTTCTACACCTGCTTGAGTCGCCTTGCGAACAATATCGTAAATTTCTCGTTGCTTCACTGTTTCTTCTCCCACTACGAACGTTCTTGTAATATCTGAACAATATCCATCAACAATAACCCCCATATCAATTAGTAAAAAATCACCTCTATTTATCGTCTTACTATCAGGACGCCCATGTGGCAACGCAGCTTTCGCACCTGATAGTACAATAGATGAAAAGGAGGGGCCATCAGCGCCAAACTTTCTCATTAAATATTCAAGCTCCGCAGTTAACTCCTGCTCTGCCATACCCACCTTCGCCTTTTTAATTCCCTCTTCCATTACTTTTTCAATCACATGAATAGCATGCTCGACCTTACTGCATTCTTCTTTTGTTTTTCTCATTCTTTGTGAAGCAATGAAATCACCAATATTTACGTATCGGAAGTTTTGAAAACTATTATGTAACTGTTCCTGCTGGAATAATGAAATCACTTTTGTCTCTAAACCAATCGTTTTAACTCCTTCACCTATCGTATCCTTTAATACTTTGTAGGGATTGACCTCATCTGAAATAGGCACAATTCGTTTAATATATGAATCACCCTCAGCTATTTCCAGATCTAGGGATGGTACGAATAAATATTGGCTTTGCTTGTTACGATCAATAACCAAGGCCATAAATCTCTCATGTGGATCAGAATTAAAGCCTGTATAATAGAAAACGTTTTTCGGGTCTTTTATAATTGCTAAATCTACATCTAGAGTATCCAAAAAATTGGTTAACGCTGTTAATCTGCTCTGATATTGTTCCTTCATATGATCATCCCCTGACTTTTATTTTTAGCATATGAATCTTCCTAATATTCATAATTTAATTATGCAATATTTATGCCAAAACATATATCATCAAATTGTTGCAGCAATTATTTAATGTCAGACGAACTGGCGTTTTGCATTAAAATTCTCCTTGCCAAAATCCTTGGTTGTCGTTATAATTTTTCTTGTATCCATTATCTGGGGCATTAGCTCAGCTGGGAGAGCGCTACGCTGGCAGCGTAGAGGTCAGGGGTTCGAGCCCCCTATGCTCCATATTGATATAAAGCCATTTCTCAAAAATGAGAAATGGCTTTATATATTCACTGGGAACAATGCTCCTATTTTTCATCTGACTTCTAACAGCTTTAAAAGAATACTGATATTCCATCTTAAACCCATTAAAATAGACGCTAATGTCGTATCAGTTTCTGAAGACGATAAAAAAAGCCAACATTATAATGTTGACTTCATTTTTTCCTCCAAAGCACCCTATGTTAAGCAATATTTTTAAGCCATGTCATTATACGAATAACTTGGGAAATTATAATACACCTTTAGCTTTTAAATCATCTCTATTTATATATACATTTTTATTTACTTTCTTAAATCTAATTCCATTAAAAGTATCTTCTGAGTCATTTTCAACATTAAAATAACCTAATGGCATATCTGGAACATGATAAAGAACCTTTGTAACAACACCTTTAAAACCTTTCAAAAAAGTCATTTTCAGCTCTGTCTCATTTCCAATTTTCATAGGATGAGCTACTAATTCTATATCATCACCATTTACAGACATTTCTTCACTTGAAATCCAAATAGATAGATCTATAGCATCCTCATAATCTTCCAGAGGATTATTTTCAAAAAGATCATCTACTTGATTTGGATTTTCTTTAAAATTCAAATACTTTTCTACAATACTAGTTGCCTCTGAAGAATATTGTAATTGCAATAACCAATCTTTGTAAGTATCGCCAAATGTCTGTAACAGCCAATCTTGATTTATTATCCCATTACTTTGTCCTAATAAGTTTTCCAATTTAATAATATCCGAAAAGAAACTATAGAGTTGGCTTCTGGTATGAGTATATTTTTTTCCGTTATATTTCCATGTTATTTTCTCTTTTAAATTCTTAGGGTATAAATCTTCATAGGTTACATGAAATGATTGAAAATTACCGCTATAGTATATCGCATATTTATCATCATCTGGATAACCTTTCAATCTTTTATATCCCTTGTACTCACCAGTTCCTTTAACTTCATAAATTTTAGTAAAATCGATGCCATCTATTGTACTTAGTCCATTAGCTTCTCTTTCTAATTCAGCAAGTTTTTTCTTAGAAGGTGTCTCATATTTTACACTCGCAGATTTTTTTACAAACAATCCTCCACCCAAACCATAGTAACTACTATCTCCCAGTACTCTATAACTATATATTCTGTACTCATCGCCTTTTTTAAGTCTCTTATCCTGTGTTAACGTGTTCCCATTAATCTTGGCAGCATTAACATTAGATAATATTGTTACCTTTCCGATCTGTCCTTTTTTTAGCTCCGTTTTCCCCCACATTACTTTTGCAGATGCGTCACTAGTTTGAAATATAAATATAAATATAAACAAACTTAGAAAACTTAAAACTAGTATTTTCTTTAGATTCACAATTATCCCCTCCTATTGTATTATTCGGTATCATTATACTATAATCGAAATGTGAAAATTATCCTATATTTACAATATTTTTAAGCAAGGAGATGGATTGACGAACTTAATTCAAAAAATATACTAATTTCAATGAAAATCAAATGAAGCCAGGAATAATGTAGCAGATTATAAGATAAAGGAGGGATAAAATTGAAAAAGATTCTTATTAGTTTATTTTCCGTTTTAATTTTATTAACTGCTTGTAGTAACCCAATACAGGATGATTTGTTATCTTACATAAATGATGATATTACGCCTCTAGCTGATTTAGAATTAGAAGCAATGAATGCTTTTGACAATGTTACTGGTGCTAATTACACAGATGATGAGACTACATATAATACCTTGATAGATGAGGTAGTTCCAATATACAGTGAGTTCATTGATGAATTAGAAACAATTATGCCAGATACAGACGAAGTATCAAAATTGCATGAGCAATACATCGATGCTGCTAATCTTCAACACTCTGCATTCGTAAATATATTAGATGCATTAGAAATAGGAGATACTGAACTTATAACAGACGCAAACCAAAAACTTGCCGAAGCTAGACAAGAAATTCGTACTTATGAACAGAACATTATAAAGCTTGCAGAAGAAAATAATGTTGAACTTGATATGAATGAATAGAACAAGAGCCCCTCTCAAGTGAGATGGGCTCTTTCAATTACTTATATACTTATTCAGCCTGCATGAAAAATGATTTAAAAGATGTCTCATCCTATATATATCCATCCATTTTAGCTATCTAATAATTTGAATTCAACATCCTACTGCCCACCATGCTCAGGTTTAAAGCCATTCACTCTAAACCCCTCTCCTTGTTGTAAAACAAGTAACATCTATAATTTTCCACTTTTATCTTCTGTCCCTATCTTAATTGGTTCAAGAATAGTTATTCTACCAATTTTCCTTTTCTTAAACTCTGTCATTCTCTACATTAGTTTTTCGGGAGGGTATTATAAATTCAGGTGTTTGGAAAATATAAAAGACATGAGTCCCCCACATGAATGTGATGTGGATCGATCCTATATGTCCATATCGAAGTCTATAGAAACATGCCTTCCATCACGAATATATTTGACCATTGCAAGTACTGAAAATCAAGCCATTCGATTTTTTCAAGTTGGTAGAAGTTGAGTACGAAAAGTACGGGAAAAGGGTTGAAACATATAAAGTGAATTAGCTGTGCAAACTTCCCCTCAGCCAAGGACGAGAGCGGTAGGGACCAATTGGAATTTGGATGAGGCTGGTCTTTCCTTGCTGATCCATTTTATAGAGTTCATCACTCAAGTTCGCGTCAAATCCAAGAAGCGGGTGCCCTCCCATCCCAAGAGCTGATGCAGCCAAAAGCAATCGCTGCACGAGCATGCCTGCTTCCATCTGTTGGATTCGGTAGCCTCTGTATCCTAGTTCTGTTTTATAGAATTCCTTGTCACCAGCCACATGCAGGCAAAGTGGTACCTGTAGCAAATTCACATTATCCAGAGACATTCCAGTCTGCAAATGGAGTCGATGGTCTCCTGGGCATATTTCTCTTAGCATGTGTTCTGTACTGTCATAATAGTACGCCCCATTTGAAATCCCTTCAATATTATATAAACAGTTGTAAATTGTTACACGAGGGAAGCAGCTCCGATATGCTTCATCTAAATCATTACGGTATGGAAAAGAAGCCATTGCTTCTAGAAGCAATGTGGCCAGTTGTTGTTGACTCACCATCCCCAAAACGAAATCTATGTCGGGAGAAAATCGGTTTTTGCAGGCCTCGGCCAGATCATACGACAGGGGCTCTATATGAGGTAATGCCACTCCGGAATCCACACCTTCCGCAATCCCCCTCCCCTCGATCACCCGAAATGTCCATGTGGAATCCAGCTTAGAAGCTTCGTTCATCGCAGTTATCATCGGATATTCTCTGACACTAAGTGACCGGTCGAAATGTTCTGGGTGAATCGCTGGCAGCTCTTGTCTCAATTCCTCCGATAGAACATTTTCATAAAGGTCCCTTCCGTTAGTAGACCAGTTAGTGGTTTCTACCGATAGTGGGATTACACTATAGACGCTTTCCTCTTGTTCGGATAGTCCAAGCAAATGATTGATTGCCGTATCAAGAAATTGAAAGTATACACCTGAGGCGAAGCCAAACCGTTTCGCTACCTCCATTAACTGTCCAATCAGCACACCAGCATCCAACCCTTGAAGCCGGTAGGCAAAGTTGTTGTATTTAAAGAAATTTTTCCAGAACATTGTCGATACAAAGACAACGCCAAAACACGAGGAGATGTCACACCGATTGCCTAGAGCCCTTTCTATATAGGTATCAAAATTCCCTTCCCTAAGCAATATCAGGCTATGGTGTGCTGCATCATAATGATAGACTCCGTCACGGAGTCCCTCTACCTTCAAATACACGTACAATTCGTTAGGGTACAACGCTCCGCCAGAAGGAGCAAACCGCCGATACGACTGCAAAGGGTAGGAATCTTCCTCTGTGGAATCCATTGGAAAGACTGATTGGCTCAATTGAGTAAAACCGAATACATACCAGAGAAAATGACTGACTCTATCAAGGTCCAGTCTTACGGGAGATTCTCCTCCCGTAAGGGTAAGCGGTACTTCCGCAGACAATGGAACAACCGGTAATCCGCGATAGAGTTTATAAGCAAGCGGCGCATCCTCCCAATCAGCTTTCCAGTTCGGCTGATTTGCCTTATCAATATCAAATTGCAGATTGTGCAGAAATTTTTCCAGTCTCATTCTCTACCTCCTACTCACTGCTTAAGGAAACGGATGCGGATGTGAATTGAGTTGTTCTGGTGTCAATGGTTTATTTGTATACCCAAGCTCCATAGGGACGCGGAGTACCCTCTCAAGTCCTGTCAGACGGGTAAGGTGATGTCCGAATGTCATTGGTAGCATCCCCGGGATCAGTACTTTTACGCAATACAATCCATTTCGTCTCGTTTCCGGTGTCGTCTGGTCTACTATAATTACATCAAGGTTTATCTGACGGAACATCTGAAGGATGTCTTGCAAATCATCGGTAAGATCCGTATGATTCGACTTCCACTTAAACTCCTCCTTAAAAGTCCGCATTGGACCATTGTCATCAAGTAAAAAGCTTAAGCGTTCTTCTGCTTGTGGCAAACCGTATAACATGCCGTGGTCATCCATCTGGCGTACCAGGGAAGAATCATGCAGCATTCTTTCATACTCCTCGTAGTTCGCATCAAATTTTTCATCAAGGTTCAGCATCATGCCAGCAAGTTCGTGAACTGCGCTTTTCACTGCCCGTACCGGATCCAGATGTGCTCCGGCAGCACATATAAGATTCAATCCCTTTTCCTTTCTGTTTTTAGCCATTGCCCAAATACTTGGAATACCGTGTTCCATCGTGGAGTTATACAAATACAAATCATACCCAGCGACCGCTCGCATCCGTTCGACCATTAATTCCAACTCCTGGTCGCCAGCTGTAAAAGGATCGAGTCGTGGAAGGTTTAGCTTCGCGTACCAAGTCATAAGGAATGAGTCACGCTCGACCACTTCCATAATTCCGTAGAAAATGGCCTCCTCTAAACTTCCTCCTAGCGCACATCCATTGGAAGTTTCATAGATAAAACCTTGTGACCCGCATCCAACACTGTAATAGGCAAGGAGCTCTGGAACTAGAATTGGACGCTCTTCTAACAGCGAATAACCCCATACCCAATTTATAGAACGTGAAGGATCAAACGATTTAAACGGAAAACCAGACTGTGCATATTGTTCCCTTTCATGTACGCCTACCTTCAATGGATTGAGCGCTTGATGTTCCAGGTTACGAAAACTATCATGAATTACTGTCCGTTTGCCACGCGGCTCCAAACCGCAGCGCCGCTCCAATCCCTCTAAAATGGCTGTCAGCACACTTTCTGCGTATATATGAGTCCGGCCAGCTGTTCCCTCATCCCCGGTAAACATAGGCAGATTGACACTCGCATCAGCAAATGGAGTGACTAGGTCATACATTCTACTATTCAAAAGGCCCGTACGATTATCCAGATAGTCTTTGAGAATAACATTTTTCATCTCATCCAATGACCGGCAGCGGAAACTGTTTGAGCTGATTTTCGGACTTGGCTGGAGTGAAATTCGGGCTAATGTCTGGGAATCGTCGGGTAATCGACTACAGATCGTACACAACGGGTCTGGCAGAAAGGAATGCAATGAACTTCTCAGTGTTTTCAAGTCAATTAGATACACCCTGCCTTCCGAATTAGCCTTGTCACCTTGTAATAAATTCTGTACCTCATGAACAATCAGGTAAGCCATTTGCAATAGTCCCGTACTTGTAGCCCACGGGTCACTTTCCATTCCTCCGGCCACAGCCAGATTCTGTTGCACCTCCCACATTTCTGTCCGGTCACGTCCTCCCATAAGACGCCTCATATCCGCACATTGAGAGCAACCAGCTGCACCTGGGCGTACGAGCGGACCAACTACTCCCTCTCCAAATGAAATGAAGCCTCTTAGCCAGGGCGTACCAGTCTTTCGTAATACTTCTTCCGCCTTTCGATAAACAGAGGGTTCCCAACCATCATTCAAAACTAGGGCCAAATCAGTATTTTTGGGAACTCCTTCTTCAAAATTGGCTTTACGAATAACATGTTGGTGTGCTGATAGTTCCTCACTTACGAGGTCCGCCAGCACCCCTTCTCCGATAACCCAAACGAAGGAATTCAATGTGATTCCTCCTCTAGCAGCAAAACACCAAACACGCCGTCTAGCTGCTCTTTAAAAACAGGTTCAAGCCCTAATTCGAATACTAAGATCCGTTTACCATTCCGTTCCAAAATCCCCATAGCTTCCTGCAGGGTGTCCGCTTGTATTCTCTCATCATACGCAGGAATGCCAAGACTAATAGGCATCTTCTCTTCCAAAAGTACGGATATTGTCTCACAGGCTAGTTCATTATAGGAATCCGGTTTATTTTGTACTTTGATAAGTGCCTGCTGTAATGCCTTCCGTAACGCCATTGTTATATTTAAATCTGCACTGCCATACCATCCATCTTTCGTACCTACCCATACTACAGGAAAACCAGATACTTCTTTTCCTGTTGCGATAATTGGTGCTCCCCGCATCGTAGTCAATGCCTCTAAATAAAACCGGCATCTCTCATCTTCTATAAAACTCAACTGTACTCTTGAAATACAATACTTCTGATTATACTGTTGCTTGCTAAGTTCCTCTGCCAAACACTTTTGCAGCCCACGGCCAACACCTTCCACAAACGAATCACCAGCACCAACACCAACAATTTCATCCGTTACGACTAAACGTCCTTCAACATTTTTATTTATTGGCAGAGTATTAACGATCAAACTGATCATTCGGGACATATACATTTCAATCCCAGTTAGTCCTGCTTCTCTTCGTGCCTCCTCATGAGTCAAACCTGAACAGACAATGTCTTGCATCAACTCAGCTGGACCCTCCGACAATGGGTCAACTGCCTGAACACGGCACTGAGCTAACGGAAGCTGCTTTAAATCTCCCTCCTCCCAAATATGGAGGATTCCAGATTCTTCTGATGTCAATTGGTTGAAATAAAGAAGTAATTTACCTGGCTCAACTTTCTTTAAGCCTATTTGCAGCCGGCTTTCGACATCTTCAACCCATTCAGCAGAAAGACCGCTTGTTACCAGTGGATGAGGCAAAAGTGAATGCCAGTTTCCCTCCAATGTATCCAAATCCAGAAGAAAAATCTTATTCCTCTGTTCCAATTCCATGACTCCTGTAACCTCTTTAAACATTTCAAATACGATCACATTGGCTAACAACGATCCCGGAATGGCAGAGAAAGGAGGGAGCTGCTTATTTTTGACTAAAACAGAATGGTGTAAACGACGCCATGCTGTCTCCCAACACACCTCGGAATTTGGATGTACTAATGGGCCTGCTAAACCTACCTGCTGCAGGCATATAGCAGAAAGAAACATTTTCTGCTCTTCCCTGCATACTGTATGAAGATGTCTAAGTTCCTCTACTTCTCCCTCCTGACTCACATACAAAATCGAATCAAAGGACTTCACTATTTCTCGCCACCCCTCCTTCTTTTGCGAAACCTCCTCTAAGTCAACCTCTGGGTCTATTTTTTGTACATGTTCCACGAGTTCATTTAACCTCTGTCTATTGGTCGGAACCTTGTCTGTGATCAGGACGCGGACCTTAGTCAAACCCGATTCAACCAACGAAGAAACCAGTGAATTTAAAATAGGACCCGAGCCAACTGCCAGCACTTTGGCCTGTCGGAAAGCTTGAAAACGTGCCGCCCCAGAACCAACTAAATTATCCACAAATTCAATTTGAGATGCATATTTCTTTATTTGATAATCCGACAATTGATGCGGAAGGTCCTGGCTTAAATCTCGGACATACCCGTTTGCATACAGCACTTCTGCAATTTTATATACTCGATCCCGGTATGGGCCAGGCAATCCGTTAGTCAATTGCTCTAACGTATACTCCCCATTGAACATCGGCAACAATTTCTCAACCCATTGATCGATCCCACTGCCTTCGATACGGAATGAACTTAAGTTGTTTCGAAAATAGACTCCTCTGTTTGGTTCAGGGAGATAAAACGTGTCTCTTTTCACTTTCATACGCATAGAAGGGTTCAAATTTGTCATTGCTCTCCTCCTTCCTCATTGTGAACATCAATATTCAATATCACTGTCACTAACATCGTATGTATTTCAATTTGTCCGTTATGTCTTATCTTATAGAGAAAGACCCCTGCAAAAATGCACGGGTCTTTCTCTAAAAAAAACTAAACGAATCAGCTTAGATGCCTCAACCGCCACAACGGCCGCCGCCGCATCTGGAGCAACTTGAGCAGCGAGAACAACTAAAGCAGTTAGAGCAACGGAAGCAACTAAAGCAGTTAAAACAATTAAAACAGTTAAAACATCTAAAGCAACTAAAGCAACTAAAGCATCTGCCAAAACCAAATCCCAAACCAACAAATTGGCGATCCTGATCGGTATAGTTCTGATATTGATCCCAAGGGACTGCTTGAGTCGCTTGGAAATCACCAACATTCAGCATTTGAAGTTCATTTTGGAAATTATTCACTTTTTTTCCTCCTCAAACAAAATAATAAAAGATGCCAGCAACTTGAAGCGGGAACAACCGAGGTAAAACGAAAAAGAACTGTATGCCAGATTAATACATTAAAAATTTTGAATATTCCTCAACAGATTATGTACAATAGATGGGTATTGTTACTGATACAAAAGCCTAATTTAACGGAACTGGAAAAGACCATTAAAAAAACAAAACAGGATGAATTTTTTTAAATCCCTTGACCGGCGAATTATTACAAACTAGTTTTAATCTCCTGAATTTGCACTGGTGGCAGCGAAAAGATTGCAATTCCTTTATTCCATGCGTGCCTATGAGCTCTTAACGGAGCATGAAAATGGCTTTGGTCTTAAGTAACATATTGGAGACATCCTTTATAGCATCAAGACAATTAATAAATTACTCCTTTGTTTTCCTATATGAAACTACTCAGTGTCAGTAAGACTTTTATAGAAAATGCAAAAAAGCGAAAAATCCTATGAAGCTTAGGATTTTTCGCTTTTTTTCTTTGATAAGTTATTATCGCGGTAATATTAAAACTTTCGTATAGTTTAAAGAACAAATTTGTCTATAGCTTGCTTTAGATCATTAATTTCATCTGACAATTTTGTTGCAGACTGAGTTACCACTTGAATGGCTTTTTGCTGTTCATCAACAGAAGAAGTGACTTGCTCTGCTGAAGCAGCGGTTTCCTCACTAATAGCTGCAATACTTTCAACCGATTTAGCAATCAGATCCTTTGCATCCATGAGAGCTTCTACACCTGAAGCTGTTTCAGAAATCGCAGTTATAATATTATATACCGAAGATTCGATATGATTGAAAGCAGTTTCCGTACTATCCACCGCTTGATTTTGTTCATTTACGATTAATAATGTTTTATCCATTTCATCGTTTACTACATGCGTTTCATTTTCAATCCCATTCAAAGATTCTCTTACTTTAAGCGTCGCTTCTGATGTTTGTTCTGCCAGCTTTCTAACTTCTTCAGCAACAACTGCAAATCCTTTTCCATGCTCTCCTGCTCTAGCTGCTTCAATACTAGCATTGAGGGCTAATAAATTGGTTTGGTTAGAAATATCATTTATGGCTCCTACAATATTTTCGATTTCTTTCACTTTATTAATTAAGCTGCTGATGACTCGTTGAACATGATTGATTAACTCTGATGTTTGTCCAGATTTTTCTTTAAGGAACTGGATATTCTCTAGTCCTTTTTCATTGGCAAGTTGCATCTCTTGAGAGGACTCTAACATATGGTTATTTTTTTCATGCACAACTACGATTTGATTCGCAAATTTAGCAGTCATTTGATTCGTATCATCTGCATCAGAAGCCTGCTGAACAGAACCACGTGAAACCTCATCTATCGCTCTAGCAATTTCGTCTCCTGCAGCTGTCGTTTCTTCGGCAACCGCTGTTAAATTTAAGGAGGTCGCTTGAATTTCGGTAATCGAATTTTCTACATTCCCAATTAAACTTTTTAATTGTAAAACCATTTCATTAAAACTTTTGTTTAGCGAGCCTATTTCATCTTTTCGCTTCAACTCATCTAATGAAACAGCTAAATTTCCAGCTGCCACATCGTTGACCTTTTTTGATAGCTTTGTAAGAGGTGTTCCCAAGTGCTTAGCGAATAATAAAGCAATAATCGTTCCAATTATTAAAGCTAAACTAAGTGTAATGGATAAAACATATAATAATTCATTCGCCGGTTTATTAAAGTCCATCTTATACGCTCCTGCTGAAACAGCCCATCCCCAATGTGGTTCCAATTTAGAGTATGATATTTTTTCAGCAACTTGATCTTTATTATTTGGGAGCACAAAATAAAATGTTGTAAATCCGCCACCTGACTTAGCTTTCTTTATCTTCTCCTGAATAAATAGCTTCCCATTCTTATCTTTATTTTCCCAATTGTTTTGACCTTCAACAGATGGACTAGCGACCTGTACGCCATTCATATCAATAGCATACAAATACCCATATTCTCCTATATCTACTGGGTTTACAACCTCCCTAGTCCCATCACTTCTTTTCGGTCCGATTAGTATTTCCTTAGCCTTTTCTTGAGCTTCCTCCAAAGTTAAGCTCCCATGCTCAACTTCTTCATTTAATTCATTAATTAATTGAATAGCAGATTCAACACTATTTTTTAGAACTGTTTTTCCTGACGCTTCTAAACTCTCTTTTGAACTTTGATAGCTAACTAAGCTAATGATTAAGCTTGGTATAGCAAGTAACAAAAGTGAAATGCTAATAAGCTTAAACTTGATTGATTTCATGCTACTTTCTCCTCTTTTAATTTTCTATCTGATTCTAAATATACAATGATTTGGGGTCATCATAATTTTCTTATCGGAAAAAGGTCCCCATCTTTTAGGTAAATTATTGTATAAAACAAAAATTTTTCCATTACTAAAAGCAGAAAAAACCCATTCGTAATCAAATAAACAATGGGTTAAGTTCAAAAATCATCATGTCAAATAGGTATAGGAAGTCATGCCAGGGCAGTTTAACTCCTTGTTCTAAACACACTACATGTCATCATTCAACATAAAGTTGTTGATGTTATCTTGTCTTTTCCCCATCCTAATGATTTTTTACAGAAGAATGACTGATACTCACGAGAGGTTGATGTTGATTGGACAAATGCAAATTTGTTTACAATACAGGCATAAAATAATAAACTAAATACAGCAACTCGTTTGTATATACAAATGTAATGGGTATCTATCAAAAAATGAGGAAGAAATTCGTTGAAAGAAAGAAACTGTATGGATACAAGAGTAAATTTGGAAGAACTTCATATGGAAGGGTTGAATGTAATGCAGACACCTAATTCTGATTATCTACTGAGTAACTGCCTTTATTTTACCGTTTCAAGATTCGCAAGACAGATGGAAAAGCTGGCTGGAGAAGCATTTGCACAAATAGATATTCCTCCTTCCTATGCTTATTTGATCATTACACTTAATGATCATCCTGCAATTACACAAAAAGAACTATGTGAAAGGCTGACAATCGCGCCTTCAACAAGCACTAGATTTATTGATAAGCTTGTGAAACGTAATTTGGTGGAAAGAAAGCCTGACGGTAAACAGGTTTTGATTTCCTTAACAGAAGAGGGAAAATCTTTGTGTAAAGATATTTATGAGGGTTTGAATAAAATTTATTTGCTGCACTCAGAACTATTGGAAAAGGATCATAGCCAGCAGTTAATTCTCTTACTACATGAAGCAAGTGAAATAATGGAAAAAGGCAACAAATAAAGGAGTGATAAATTATGGGATTATTGACGAACCAAGTTGTCCTAGTGACAGGTGCAGGAACTGGTTTAGGAAGACAAACCGCGATTCAATTGGCTGCCGAAGGAGCAGAGGTTGTACTTACAGGAAGACGCCAGGAAAAATTGCAGGAAGTAGCTAAGGTTATTGAGCAATCAGGTGGACGATCAATTGTGTTTCCCGTGGATGTGACGAATTCAGAAGAAGTTAACGGGATGCGAGATCATTTAATTGCTCAATTGGGTCGCATTGATGTGTTAATCAATAATGTGGGAGGGACTGGTGATTACAGCCCAGTGCATGACATGACGATTTCTCTATGGGACCATACGATTCGTCTCAACTTATATAGCTCCTTCATTGTAACTAATGCATTTCTCCCGATAATGAGAAAACAGCAATATGGCCGGATTGTATCGATTACCTCAGCAATGGCTAATTATGTTTACGAAGGTTTAGGGGCGTATTCGGCTGCTAAAGCAGGATTGGAAGGGTTAATGCGAACTGTTGCACTAGAAGAAGAGAAACATGGAATACTAGTGAATATGTTCGATCCAGGGAATTTGAAAACAGAGCAAAACCCTTATGGAGAAGGCGATCCAGCTACAGTAGTGGACGGGATTGTGAAAATGGCGACTATGCCTAAGGATGGGATCAATGGTCAGGTTATCAGAGCAAATCAATAAAATAATATCGTCTTCTTCACTCAAGACTTTAGTTTTTAGATAAAGATATTGTCATGCAAAAATATTTATTGATATTAAATAAAAATATGTGTATTAAACAACTTTTTAACACCGTTCAAAAATGCGAACGGTGTTTTACTATGGGGACTATTCTTGGATTTTTCAATTTAATATTACAATAAAAATACGCTCATTTGAGAAGGGCTTTTATTAATAATTTTAAAATTACACCAATTCAATTTTAATGAGTACACTATTTTTAACATAAGAAAAACCCATTTTTAATTTTAGGTGGAGGTACTAAATATAATGAACAATACTTCATCGAGGGAAATTGAAGAAGCCCGGTATACTTTTATTGGAAGGTTATTTACTTTAGGCGGTTCCGTATTATTTTTAATTGGTTCTTCTATTGCCGCTTTTTTAGGTTATCAAGCATATATTCGATTATTAAACGATTAAGCCCCTCCAGCTGGAAGGGCTCTTTATTTGGCTTATAGAAACCGTTTAGTTGATTAATCGTCATTAGCCTTATTCAATAATCGGACCATTTAATGGAGGAAGAATATCAAGAAAGTAAATACCTATGGTAAAAGCAGTATGGTATTTTTGAAGAATTGTACATAAACTATCAGAGCAGTTTAGCTTACTCGTCCATAAAGTAAATTTTACTTATGTAAAAGGTGATCAATAGATTCTTTTTGTTGCTCAATTTCATGCTGTTGATGCTCAACTTCGTATATTAAAATTCCACTCCTTCTGTGAATCTACTTGAAAAATCCCTACATGTAATCTCCCCTCCAGCATTTTGTTTACAAGTGTATAATCCTGAAGAAATTTCAAACACTAATAGAAAAATCGAGGTGAATAACATGCCCGCCAATTTTTTTAGAATATTTAATGCAATCGTTTTATGGCTAATTGTTTTAATCTTCCTGCCTAAACAATCTTTTAAAAGATTTTTACCAGTTACTTTTTTTTGCTCTTTTCTTCTACTTATTATAGAAATGTTAAGTCCGATATTTAATTGGTGGAAAGTAGAGGGTGGGTACAAATATATGGTATTTGACGCATTGGCTTTTATCTTAGGTCCCTTTTTTACAATTAATTTATGGGTATTTCATTTAACTTTTGGAAAATTTTCATTATATGCTATTTCAAATCTCGTGATTGACTTTATTTTTGCCTATCTTTTATGTCCAATTTTCCAGAAAATTGGACACTTTAAATTCAAGAAATTCACATCAACTAAAATTTTTTTCCTTTACTATTTCCTTGCTCTATTCAATTATGGATTTCAAAAATATATCGAGAAACCAACTGAAAGCATACAAAGATAGTCACAGTATCAGCTAATATTACACCCTTCCAAGCTCTTTAGGATAACCAAAAGAGTTTTAGTTATTTCATCATTTTGATTCTTTTTAATAATCAGATGTATATTAGTAGGTATCTTTTTACGCTCCTTGAATAATTCTACAAATACTCAGCAACCTAAATATATGTTTAGGAGGTGAAGTGAAATGTCAAATCCAACTGATAACAATAAGAAGCAGCAAAATAAATCGCTTAATAATAATCAAGAATCTGGATCAGATTATCATAGAAAGCATGCGGGCCATGTTGAGGGATACGGCGAAATATACCCAAATGCGAAAATTATGTCTGATTCGACTGAACAATAATTACAAATTATCAGTGTGAATTAGATTGTAGTTTATTTCTTTATTCCACATATTATTAAAAATTCCACTTATTAAATTGCTACATAAAAGGATTATTTTCTCTAAGCGGAACAAACAATATACCAACACTTTGTCATCATTGCCTAACTCAAAATTTGCAGGACTCACAAAGAGTCATTTTTTTAGCCCCCAAAAAGTGTGCACTTCATTTTTTATCTGGTGCAGAAGGTTCTAGATTTCTTTAACACATAAAACAGGCCCATCACAGATGAATGGGCCTGACGAAGATTACTTAGTTACGTGCATCCCCGTTTTCTTCTTCATTTTTTTCTGGATCTTTTTCATCCTTGCTGTCGTCGTTTTTATCTTCTTCTTTCTTCTTTTTCTCATTAATATACAGCTTGCCATCAGCAACTTTACGTGTTTCGTTGCCAAATTCATCCGTAACTTTCACTTCAATTTCAGCACCAGGGGCTTTTACATTCGAAGTGGCTGTATAATAACCTACATAATGTCCTGGAGCAGTTTCCATCATAGGAAGCTCAGTGGCATTAGCAATATCGCCAGCATTTGTTAAAGGCATTCTGATGGCAAAGGTTGCTTTAAGTCCAGGTGCACTATCAAATTCAATTTTAACTGACTCACCCTTCTTCAATTCTTTATCATCGGTTGGAAGAAGATTTTCAATGGCAGGAGCAGTGTAAACGGCATGAATAGTTACTGTTTTCTCAGTTTTGTTTCCAGCTTTATCCTGCGCTGCAACAGTAATAATGTTTTCTCCTTCATTTAACAGAATGCGAAGAGAGAATTTTCCGTCCGTTATTTTCGCATCTTGCCCATTTACTTTAACAGATTCTAAATGCTCATCAGAAACTGTTCCTTCCACTGTGACAGTTTCTTTGTTTGTTTGCGACTTGTCTTCTGGTGAGATAATTTCCAGTTCAGGACTTGTTTGATCAAAAATGATTTTTACAGGATTAGAAGCATCAGTTGATCCTAGGTCTGTTGTTACTTTTGCAGTTAGGATATTCTCGCCTTCTGTCAATGAAACCTCTGCAGAGAAGGTTCCTGATGCTGTTGCTTCTGTTGTGGCAATTTCTTCATCATTATTGAAGATCTTAACAGTTGCAGCTGGTGAAGTTGTACCTTCAACTTTCACTGTACCTTCTTTTGTATAGTCTCCGTCTTTAGGAGAGGTAATAACTGGTGCTGTTACTTCATAATTGACAGTGGAACGGATCATATAATTTCCTTCCTCTGCTGGAGAAGGAGTCCATGCTCCACCGACCAGCTGCCAGCTTCGCTTCGCATTTGGTCCATTTTCATCTGTTGCTAAGCCAGGAGAACTTGTATTAATTGCACTTTGGATGTAAACCATGTAGAAATCACCGTTAACCATGATTCCATGCTCGCTTAAATCCACATGTGTCCATTCACCGTTTCTTAGAGCAGTTGCATCAAATGGCCCCGCTAATTTTTTACCAGGAGCTCCATCCGGACCGCTTGCATCATAGACTTCAACCTTGAATCCAGTACCTCCTGGAACTGGCCACTCAGTATCCCAGAAACGGAATAACCCACCAGTAACCATGGCACTTTTTTGTCCTTCTGCTAGACTCATTTTAACCGCCCAGCCATTTCCTGCATCGTAGAATGCACGTGCATTTTCTGCTGTTCCGTCATCATAGCCAATTTCACCAGGGTATCCGATAAATGGCTTTAACTGTACGTTTTGTTCAATTGTGCCTTCGCTAATAGTAACTGCGATTTCTTGACTATAGTAGGAAGGTGCCATCACTTTCAATGTATAGGTACCTTCATATGCTGTTAATGAATATTCACCGTTTGTATTTGTTTCAACTGGCTGAACAGCTGCATCTTCAACTAAAAGAAGCGTTGCATTCGAAATTGGCTCCCCAGTTGCTTCGTTTGTAACAGTTCCAGTCACCGTTCCTTGAGGGATTTCTTCAAGGACAAAGTTTGCAGTTGCTTCCCCATCTTGCGGAACATTTACAGTCTGAGATTGTGAGCGATAGCCATATGCTTCCGCCTGAACAGTAAAGCTGCCAGATGCATGTGTAAATTCATACGTTCCATCTTGAGGATTTGTAAACACAGATCTGCCTGATTCTAAAATACTTACCTCAGCTGTTATTGGAAGAAGTGCAGGTGCAGGCTGTTTTTGGCTGCCTTCATCCTTCACGAGCGCATCCTTCTTAGGTGCAATTTTATTTGGTTCGACTTTTTCATCCTTTAATGCAGCTTTGGAGTCATTTTTAGCAGTATCTGATTTTGTCGTGCCAAGCTGTGCTTTATTAGAAGCCTGAAGTGGTGTGTTAGCAAGCTGAACATCATCAATGTACCAGCCTGGTCTAACAACAGAACCATCTGTTGTTACGTTAAAACCGACATAGATTCTTTGGCCCGCATATTCGCTTAAATCTACTTCACCGTTAACCCAATCAGCAGTGATATCATTCACGCGAAGCTTTTGCGTCCAGTTTTCCATATCAGTAGAGACAAAAACATGGCCATAATCATAGTTTCTTTCGAGGTTATGCCATTGTTTAAATTGCAGGAATGCGTTACCTTCTGGAAGATCGATTGGCGGCATAACTAAAGTCATGTTTGCACTGGTATCATAGTTTCCTGCGAGGTTAGTAGCAAACACCTTTTCACCAGAAGCGGCCTTGCTTGGTCCAGAAGTTGGCACTCCCCATTGCCAGCTGTTTTTTACTCCGTATGATGTCCAGCCAATAGGTTCTGATTCAAAATCTTGGGAATAGCCAACAGTGATTCCAGGCTTAACGGAAACTTGGTACGTATCTGTTCCAACTTCGTTTCCACCAAAATCATTGACTTTCCATTTGTAAGATACAGAAGGAACGGCGATGTCATCACCAGGAATGGCTGCCGAATATGTTCCATCTTGGTAATCTCCAGAAACTCTGCTTGCTTGGACAGTCGCCCAGCTTCCATCCGATTTTAAGTATTCGAGGACAACATTCAATACACTAACATTGTCAGTTGCCTTCAGTTCTAGAGGCAGGTCCATTCCTGCGTATGTTTCCTGAGGTGCATTATGTTCTACTTGTGGCGCTTCATCATCATTGCCTTCTTTTGCAACTTGGCCTTTGATTTTTCCAAGACCGGAAATAACAGAGGAAACCGCATCGAAAGCATTAACAAGACCTGATCCGAAACCGTTATTTGGTGATGTCGGATATGTTCCATTCGTTAACGGTGTAGCTGTTGTCATTAAAATCTCTTCGATTTCTTCCACGGTTAGGCTTGAATCAACTTGTCGAAGCAATGCCGCAACTGCTGAAACATGCGGTCCTGCCATAGAAGTTCCATTCCAGCCGCCTTCATAGTTGCTTCCAGGGACAGATGAGCGAATATTTACACCTGGTGCAGCAATATCAGGCTTGATTTCTCCATATGGAGATGGGCCTTGAAGCGAGAAGCTTCCTAGTCCATTATTTATGTCAGTTGCACCTGTAGCATATGATTCTGGATAGTTAGCTGGGTTGGCAATAGAGCCCGGTCCACCAGGATTTCCTGCTCTAGTATTTCCTGCTGAGAATTCTGGGAAGATTTCCGCTGCACGCCAAGCTTGAACCATTGGACGGTACCATTCATCTAGCCCTGGACCTCCACCCCATGAGTTATTAACAACATCGGGCGCTTTTTCAGGATGTGGATTTCCCGCAGCATCCTTTGGTGCTAAAATCCATTCGCCTGCAGCTAGTAGATCACTATCTGATCCGCCACTCGCCGTAAATGCCTTAACAGCAATCCATTTCGCACCAGGAGCGACCCCGATTTGATTCGCACCATTTGGCTCACTTCCCACCATTGTACCCGTTACATGTGTTCCATGACCTTGATCATCATATGCTGCTGCTCTTCCTGCAGTAGCATCAAACCAGTTGAATTCATGTGTTGGAGAATTTGGATTGGCTGGATTATAGCCGCGATATTTTTCTTTTAATGCTGGATGATCCCACTGTACACCTGTATCAATGGAAGCAACAACTGTGCCTGAACCATCAATACCCATTTCCCAAACAGCTGGTGCACCAACACGTTCGATATTCCATTCAATTGCATTTGTATTCGCTTTCGGTTCTTTTCCAAGCTGCATAGATGGTTTTTCTGCAACTTTTTCTGGGATATGAAGTTGTCTCATTTCGTTTGGAAGAACTTTTTCTACTTCTGGGAAGGCAGCAACTTGTTCCATAACATCTTTTGTTGCTGTAACTGCGATAGCATTGACAATATAGAAGGATTGAATTTCTTTAGCTTTGCCTTCTTTTTCTTGCTTTTGGAGGAAATCTGCTACAGATCCTTGAGTTTCAATAGCTGTTGATCTAAGTGCTGAAAGGACTGCTGATCGCTTCATGTATTTAGCTTTTGCAGGAGTAAGATTTTGATTTAATGCATTCTTTTCTGCCTTTTTTGCTGCAGCTGCAGGATCAGATTGTTCTTTAAATTTTATTAAGAATGTAACTTGATCCTGTTTATCGAATTCATCTTGTAATCGGCTGCTAATCTTGCTTTTGGTCGATTCTAGGGATGATTTCTTTAGTGAAGTGTGCGGTGAACTATTAGCTTCTGCATGCCCCATATTAGGAAACATGAGGGGGAGAACCAAAAACGCGATCGACAGGATGGACAGCAAACGGAATCGTACTTTTCTTTTTTTCCCCACAAAAAATTCCTCCTCATCAATTTGTTTAATTACACCTAATAAACACTTTTTCCTGTTAGAAAATAACCACCTCCAGTTTGGGGAAAAGACCCCTGTTACAGAAACTTTAGCTAATAAAAAAAAAGAAAGTTGTCGAATACTCCCGAAGGAAAAGTGTACCAGATTAAAATGATAGGAAGGTATTAAGAGTAAAAAAGACATTTAGTCTAAAAGATTCAGTTATATATCATTCTGCTTAGCTGAAAATGCTCCTTTTTTGTTAGAAAATTATCATTTGAGTTTTGTCTCATGAAAAAATGAGAAGAAGGAATGTGGAGGTATTTTTTCATAAAAGTCTCATGGTTATTACGAAAGGGAGCTTTAGACACCAAGTCTTTTGACCTATCAAAATATTTATTAGAAAAAATGTAATTGAAATAGTTAATAAGATGTGTAACTTTTTTGAAAATAAACAATAATGAGTTTGAAATATAAAAGTAACAGACTTAAAGATTTAGTTACAAAATTTAAAGAAAAAAGATTCCAAATGCCTACATTCTCCACGTGAATAGGAAATTGGAAATAGATTCACTTTCCCTTCGTGAATATAAGGAAAAAAGATACTAGGAAATATTTCTAACGATTGGTATGGTAGACAATATTACATACAAAATGTGGAACCTTCTTGTTCCCCCTTATGCATAGAATTAGACGAGTCTCATAAGAAAGGATATTCTTTGCCGTTTTTGAAAGAGGCTGCATGTGCATTCGAGGGTCAGGGAGATCAACTGCTTTTGCTAAAAAAATCAGCTCATAATGTGTTTCCTTTTTCGATCTGATTCGTCTAACAATATGCTTGAGGGGAGCGGGTGAAATGGAAAAAGTCTCTGCAGATGCTTTTGAACATCTATATCTAGAATATAGTGATAAAATATTCAGCTATATTTACCTTCTTGTAAATGACAACGAGGTAGCTGAAGATTTAACACAGGACACCTTTATTAAGGCATATAGAAGTTTGGATCAATTTAATGGTGAATCTCATTTGTTTACATGGCTTTTCCGTATTTCCAGAAATGTGACGATCGATTATTTAAGGAAAAAGCGTTTATTCACTTTTTTTTCAATAGACAAGTTTCAATTTGAGTCCAATCAACAAACCCCATTAGAGATTGTAATGAAAGGTGAAAGAGTAACCATATTATACGAGGCAATCCGGGATTTAAAACTAAGTTATCAGGAAGTACTAATTCTAAGGAAAATAAAAGAGTTTTCTATAAAAGAAACAGCTGAAATATTAAATTGGAATGAAAACAGAGTAAAAATAACAACCTCAAGAGCTGTAGCAGCATTAAAAAAAGAATTGATGAAAAGGAGGGAAAACAGTGAAGAAGTTATCTGAAAGTGAGCTGTCATTTCAGGAATTAAATGACATTCCTCGTTCAAGCCGCCAAAAACAGCAGACCTTCCAAAGAATGATGTCCGAGATAAGCAGAAAATCAGATAATAAGAGGCGAGTACTTCCAAAAGTCTTAACAGGTATGGTCTCGCTCGCAGCATGTTTTCTATTTGTGTTTATAATATTTTCCGAAACGGAACTAAATAATGGTACTGACATACTGTCTAGTATTGATGGAAAAGAAATTGTCCAAATGGGACTAGCCACATCAAAGCTAGAAACTTCTTTCTTACCAGGAGAAGAGGAGAATCAGAAAGATACGTTCATTATAGATGATGACAATGGGAGTAAAATTGTATTTGAAATGCTAAAAAGTGCAGAAATAAGCACGTTTAAACCTGTAACTGATCCATCATATGATTTGTTGATTACACTTACAGGACCAGAAATACTAAAAATAAAGGTTTGGGAAGAAGAGGGAGAAGTGTATTTAAAAGAACTGAATAAAGATAAATATTATTATGTTCCAGAAGAAAAAAGCAATGTATTTTTTGAATATGCCAGTTCATTACCTCATTATATTAAAAAGCCTAGGTAACACCGGCAGTAAAAAAATCGGCTAAGCGAAAGCTAAGCCGATTTTTCCTTTTATTTAATCATACAATTTTTACTCCAATATCCATCAACACAAACATAGAACTTTGGATTATCATTATATACATATTTGGAACATACAAAGCAGAGTGTTTCGGCAGCTGACGAATTATCTTCATCAAGATTAATTGATAATTCCTCCATTTTATTCGGTTCTAGTTCTTCTCCAGGATCATTTGTTTGCTGTAAGTCCATTTCCATTGAATCTTCATTTACATCAGTAACTATCGTCTTTTCCGCAACTTCACCTTTCTCGCCTTTTGTTAGCATATAGTTATTCGATGATGCAAAGGCTTGTGTAGAGATTGCTAGCAGAAAAATCAACAATATTGCCATTTGCTTTTTCACTTCTATTCCCTCCATTTCCTTTTAATACTAGTAGAATAGCATAATTTACCAGTTAATTAATGGTACGAATTAGGTGAAATACTATAGATATTTCTTACTATTCTGAATATATCTTCCCTGCTTAAGAAATAAGATTTTTGATGGAGGAGTGAAGCTTGGAATTTTTTGAAAAATCAAATGAAGAATATCAATATACCGCTTTTTGGAAAACGATTAAAACGGCTAAATTTCTATATGAATGCTGCTGAGTTTTCAAAATAAAAAAAAGCCGCATAAATAGCGGCCACTTAACATTCTTTATTAACAATAAATATCTTAAAATTAACATAAATGAGTACAACCTATTAGAAGGTCAATAAAAATTAGAACTCCTGCCAAGATGTTAAAGTCCCATTATCAAAATACAGGTAAATAGCGCCACCATCTAGTATATCCCCATATATCCACTGTTCTATTGCAATATAATCTGAGTCATAGCTATTTAGATCATCTGGGTACCCCCAGGACAACAATACTTGATCCATATTCATACCTGTCTGTACTTCTTCATTTTTGATAAGATTCCATATGGTATCAGAAAATTTAAATGTTTTAAATGGGTTCTTTGTTAAATAACTTGCTTCAATAAACGATTCATCTACGTATTGATATGTAAAATATTTATCTTCGATTTTAATTTTAATATTTAAGCTGCTAAGCTCAGAATTCTTTTCCGAACTTATTAAAACTGCTTCTTGTAAATTTTTTAAGTCTACAATTTCTCCTTTGTTGTTTTCATAAAAATCAGGGTTTCTTAGCCAAATTCTTTCTTTTCCTACAAGTTCTTTCTTTTCTTTAGATGGGGTTTGGTATGTGAGCGATTTTGAGTCTTTTACAAATTGACTTGAACCTAGACCATATAAAATCCCGTGTGTTTTATCCGTTTTTTTAGAGTAGACTCCAAATTCCTCCCCCTTCTTTAAAGTACGTACACTGGTAAGTTTATTATCTTTATCCAATTTATACAGTTGAGTATCCTTGTTGATTATTACTTTTCCTATATGCCCTTCCTTGAGAGTAATTTTCCCCCATTTAACAATTATTTTTTCAGCATGGGCACTATCTAAGGGCGAAAATAGAACAGCAATCATAAGCAGTACTGGCAATAAGCTAAAAATCTTTTTCAAAACCTATACCCCCTAATATTTACATATAATGAAGATTTTACTACTTATATCTAAATATTTCTATACATTAATAGAAATACATTGTTAAATATTTGTATAAACCTGTCTTATAAATATCCTACACATGATTATTTTTTCTTCTCTTACCTGTGATTCCAGATTAAGCATATCTTCTTTTCATTATAGATAACCTCTTTATCATTAAATTTCATCTGCTTATCTCCGTACTTTCAAGAAATGTTGATGGAAATTCCTTCTAAATAGTAAACTATAAGAAATCTAAAAGGCGGGAGGTTATTACAAATGGAAATGTTTGTAATTTCGCTATTTTTCACCTTAATCTTCGGCACATTCTCATATATGCTGTTAAAGCATCCTGAAGGCGTTTTAAAAGTGAGCTCTTTTTCAAATAAATTCTCTGGCAAGCCATTTTTAAAAAAGTTCCTTATGTTTATGGGTTGGTGGTTTTTATTACTTGTGATAGGGGTATGGATCATATTCATTGTCACCTTATTTGAATGAGCTTTTGAACTATTTTACTTATAAGTTTCATCCGATGAAAAATCTAATCACTTGGTTACTGCGTTCATCTTTTCTGTACAGCATAGGAAACTTATATAGAAATCAGTCCGAAAGCTTTTTCCATCCTATTCTTAATCCTTATTTTTTGTTTTACTGATTTTTGTTTCTAGGGGTTATCATGGCTTTATCAGAGGCAGAAATTGCAGAAGGAATTCAAGTATAAAAAGAATAATAGAATATTTACACTGAAATTATTTTTAAGGTGAAACAAGCGGATTCCTAAGATAGAAATGAATATGACGATCTAATATTTCAACCTATATTTTATCTATTTATTTATCACAGCCAAAGGAAAAAAGATTCCCACTAAAGTTTAGCGGGAATCTTTTTGTTCGGGAATTATACTAATTCAAAGTTTAGTGCTGTGGGGGATAGCCATAAGGATTAATTACTGAATCAGCTGCTTCAATACCATGTTGTGGAGGATACCCAGCAAAAGCAGCTGCACCTGTGCTAAAAAATCCTACACTTAAGATTCCTAAAGTTAATAGGCTCTTTACAAGTATCTTTTTCATTATTTCACCACCCTTTTCTTTATTTTCTTACTAATACTAATATTAGCAATTTATTGATAATTTTTCCACTTCTTTCTCCATAATTTCTAATAATCTCTTTTTATTTTCTAATTTTAATAAGTGCAAACATTCCTCCAGATACTTTTTTCCTCTTTCAATTTCTCCTAATTTAATATAATTTTCACCCATTTGATAGTAAAACTCATTAAAACAGTACAATGACTCTTCATTAATACAAAGATCAATCCCTTTTCGGCAATATTTCAATGATTCTTCATAATGACCTAATTCCGTAAATACTTGAGATAAACCAAATAATACTCTTATTTTCACCTTTGAATTTAGAATATGCGGAAGTTTATCTAAATTAGTTTGAGCTTCTAAATAGATCGGAAGAGCACTATGAAAATCACAATTCTCATAATATAATATTCCGATACTATTCAGTATTTCTGTTTCTCTTTCCGTGAGGTTAATTCTATTTGGATTTGTAATTGAAATAGCTTCATTTAAAATACTTTCTGCTTTAATTAAATCTTTTTCAATATAAAAAACACAAATTCCTTCATGCCATTTAATGTACTGAGCAAGTAACGGAGGGCTAAACAAGGGGTTACGCATTTCTTGATGGACAATATTATCTATTGCATGATAATTACGTTCTCTTTTATACTTTTCTATTAGCTGTATGACTGCTGTTGAATAATTTATTCTAGTTTCAGAAACTACATTAAAAAAATATGAAACATCCACATTTAGTCTATCTGCTAATTTATAAACAGTATCAAGACGAGGGTATGCTTTATCTTTCTCAAAAGAAATAAGTTCATCTTCTGAACATATACCGTCAGATAGCTCTGAAATGGATATTTTTTTGTATTCACGGAAGGATTTAAGAATATCACCAATTAAGTAATTTACCATCTAACCGCCTCCTAAAACTAGTCATTTATTGTTAATTATACCATATATATCAAACCTGATTTATAATTCAAAAGTAACATTAAACAAATATTCAAACTATTTTTTATTTAAACCTTCTAATAGGGTTTCTTCTCAAATATCGTGATATTTTTTAAATGTTTCAAAGTAGATTTTACTATTCTCATACAACTAGATCGGGCAATAATAGAAGTTATTTTCCCACCCTATTTTATTAGAAAAATCATTATATTCATTGACAGGGAGTATTCCAGCTTGTATATTATAGCAATATATTATTTTATCAATAACATTACATAATGAAATAACAAACACTATGATTAGGAATAGTAGAAGATTGTTCATGATGAGCAGAGAGCTGCGGGTTGGTGGAACGCGGTCACATGACACTTTGAACTCGCCTGGGAGTGGTTGAGCCGAATACGATATGTTTATCTAGGTTCTAACGATTAACCTGCGTTACAAGGTTTCGCAAGATATACTTTGCGCTAAGCTGGACTCAATAATAAAAAGAGTCAATAAGAGTGGTACCGCGGTTGGCCTAAAGCCTATCGTCTCTTTATAGAGACGATAGGCTTTTTTATATGCTTCAACTAAATAGTAGGGGGTTTGAAAAGATGGATGGCAGTCAAGAGAATTTAAAGCGAACGATGACATCACGCCATATTATGATGATGGCATTGGGAGGAGCAATAGGTGCAGGATTATTTAAAGGAAGCAGTACAGCCATCGATATGGCAGGTCCAGCTGTAATTGTAGCTTATCTTATTGGAGGAATTATCTTGTTTTTTATTATGCGTGGACTTGCAGAAATGGCAATAAAAAACAAACAGGCCCGAACATTTCGTGATTTAATCCAACCCTTTTTAGGTAATTATGCAGCTCATTTTCTTGACTGGATTTATTGGAAAATGTGGGTGTTAAATATTGCAGCAGAATCAGTGGTAGCAGCTATATTTATACAGTACTGGTTCCCAGGTGTACCCGTTTGGATACTTGCTTTAATCGTTTCTGCAATTGTGACCATTGTAAACTTATTTTCAGTAAAGCTATTCGCTGAAACCGAGTATTGGCTTGCCCTATTAAAAATCAGTGCAATCGTATTATTTATCATTTTTGGCTTAATCATTTTATTTGTACCTTTTCAAGATCATGCCGCGATAGGATTTTCTAATCTGACCAAACACGATGGATTTTTCCCAAATGGCATGCACGGATTAATTATGGCAATGCTGGTAGTCATTTATTCATATGGCGGTACTGAAATGATAGGTGTTACTTTAGCAGAAGTAAAAAATCCAGAAAAGACGATACCGAAAGCTGTAAAAGGCACGTTAACACGGATTATTGCTTTTTATATTTTGCCATTCTTTGTAATCGTGAGCCTTATTCCTTGGCACCAAGTGAATGACGTTCCCGAGAGCCCGTTTGTGACGGTGTTTAATTTGATTGGAATTCCATATGCGGATCACATTATGAACGCCATTATCTTATTAGCTGTTATTTCTTCAATGAATTCTGGGCTATATTCCTCATCAAGGGTACTTTATACACAAGCAGTGGATGGAAATATTCCCAAACTATTTTCAAAGGTTTCTAAAAAAAAGGTCCCTGTTTATTCAATTTTAGCCTGTACATCTTCGCTATATATAGGAGTGCTCATTTCTCTATTTGCAGGGAGCAAGACTTTTAATTATTTAATGGGGTCTCTAGGATATACTGTCTTATGTATTTGGATCATTATTGCGATGGCACATTTGAAGTCTCGCATTAAACAGACACAAAAAGCTCCATATCCCGCTCGCTCTTTTCCTTTTACGACATTGATAGCTTTAATGGCACTGCTTGCTATTTTAATTGGGGTTATGGCTACAACTTCTATTAGTGTAACGATAACAACGATTGTCATCTATTTATTCATAACGGCAGCTTATTTTAGTGCCGGTAAGTTTTCTAATAAAGTTGCGTAATATTCAGGGGTCCGAGCCCTAATGCTCCTTTAGGTCAAAAAACCACGTCGTTATGACATGGTTTTTGACTTCTTTATATTTATGTGACGATAATAGCCTGTTACCGAGCTCACTTTAAAAGATTCGAAAGGTTTTGTGTAGCACGATTCGTTTCTTGAATTAAGCGTGCTAGTTGTTCTTTGTTATTGGTTTGGGATTGAACGGTTGCAGAAATTTCTTCCAGGGAGGAGGAAGCTTCTTCTAATATTGACGCAAATTCATTTACTGCTACTTCAATCGCATCTGTTTCTTGATCAATATTTTTGGCAACCCCGCTAAAGGATTGAACTTCTTGTTGAAGGTGTTGAATAGAATGCTGAATTGATTCAAAGATCGATTGATTCTTTACTGTTCCTTGAATATTTTCATCCATTTTACTTGATACGAGATTCATTTGGTTCTGTGTTTCTCGATTATTTGTATGAACTTGATTTAAAGTAGTCGAAATTTGAACAGCTGTTTTATCTGAGGTTTCCGCTAGCTTGCGGATTTCTTCAGCTACAACAGAAAAGCCTTTTCCTGCTTCTCCAGCTCTTGCAGCTTCAATCGATGCGTTCAAAGCAAGCAAATTCGTTTGTGCCGTTATTCCTTGTATGGCTTGAATAGAGCTCAGGGATGACTCAATATTTTCACTTAATTGATTCATATCCTTCTCCATCAATTCAATAAAACTTTTAAATTCCTGCATTTGATCATTCATTATTTGGGATTGTGAGCGGCCTTCTTCTATTTGACCTGTCATTTGATCAGTAGATTCATTAATTTGCAGCACACGGTCATTCATTGAATCTACTTGTTTAGCAGTACGTTCAATTGAATTCATAATATTGGTGATAGCGTTCCCTTGCGATTGTGTACCTGAAGCAATTTCTTGCAGCGCAACATTAAGTTCTATCGTCGCTTGTTTTTCTGATTCTGATTGTTCCTCTACCATCTGCATATTACTAGCTATGATTTGTGAGTTTTCCTCTAGAATTATGCGATGTTTAGATTCATTTTCCAGCCTTTCTTCCGCAGATGTCTGCATCTTACCAAGATCCGCTTCAAGTTTCCCCATAATTTTTTGTTGAAAAAACAACACAATGACAGCAAGAGAAAATAGTAATAAATAAGTGGAAATATCAGAGGAATAAAGCTCCCCATTTAAAGCAAAGGCAAAGACCAATAATCCAACGCCAAATGCTGTTCCCATTAGGTAAAGAACAATATTCATATACAGAGCCGAACATACTAATAAATAATAAATGAGGGATAGATTATTCTCAGAGGGACTAATTAATATGATCATTCCAAGAATAATAGTTAATCCGGCTATCGCTAAATATGCAATTTGTTTCGTTAATCGTTTGGTTAGATGTAAAAATGCGATAATGGAACAAAGAACTGCTCCACCTATAGCGATTGTCAAAATAAGCTGCAGTGTTTTTCCTAAACTTGCTTCAACAGCCACACCTAGAACAACTGAAATGATTAACATAATCAGTGTAATTCTATTCTTCTTTCTTAATGTTTCTATCTGTAACTCTTTTATTAACATCCTCATTCTCCTTCAATACTTTTCCACACATATTTTACTAGAAAAAAATCCCTTTGTATATAGTTTTATAAGTCGTAATACCTAGTAGAATTTCTTGTCTAGTTTTAACGAAAACATTACATTCCACACCACACGAAAAGCTCTCTTTTTCCTTATATTCATGTTGATTAAAGTTAGTATCTTAAAACAATTGAAGGAATATAAAGAATATTATAGAAATAATCAATAGCCATTATAAAAATGATTAGAAGGGAGAATACAAATGAAAGCACTTGTATCATTTTTTAATCGAGTCATGCAGCGGTACTTGCCTGATCCATTTCTATTTGTCATTATTTTAACGTTTGTGGTGTTTATTCTTGGGCTTATTTTCACTGATAGCGGACCTTATCAGATGGTCCAGCATTGGGGGAATGGATTTTGGGGACTGCTGGTCTTCACTATGCAAATGGTTCTTGTTTTAGTAACAGGGCATGTTCTTGCAAGCAGCAAGATTTTTAAAAAGGGATTAGGTGCATTAGCCTCTACTGCTAAATCACCGGGGCATGCTGTTATCATTGTAACGATTGTCTCATTAATTGCCAGCTGGATAAATTGGGGATTTGGTCTTGTCATAGGGGCTTTATTCGCAAAGGAATTAGCGAAGAAAGTAAAAAATGTTGATTACCGTCTTTTAATAGCAAGCGCTTACTCTGGTTTTGTAATATGGCATGGGGGAATTTCAGGGTCAACACCGTTAACCATTGCAACGGAGGGCCATTTTTCACAAGATTTAATTGGAATTATTCCAACAAGTGAAACGATTTTTTCTGGTTTTAATCTCGCCATTGTTATCGCATTATTCTTGGCTCTTCCGCTAGTTAATCGGCTAATGATGCCTTCTAAGGAAGAAACAGTAACTGTAGATCCCTCCTTATTAGTGGACGATATTCAAGCTGGTGCTATTGAAAAGGGGGCCATGACACCTGCAGAACGGCTAGAAAACAGCCGAATTCTTTCTCTGCTTATCGGATTATTCGGGATCATTTTTCTATTCTACTATTTCGCTCAAAACGGTTTTAAACTGAATCTTGATATTGTTAATTTCTTATTTCTATTCTTAGGCATTCTTTTCCATGAGACACCAAAGCATTTTTTAGAGGCTGTTATTAATGCAGTTAAAGGTGCAAGCGGGATTATCATCCAATTTCCTTTTTATGCTGGTATCATCGGAATGATGACAGCATCTGGATTAGCTGCAGTTATTGCCAATGGGTTTATATCGATATCTAATGAATTCACATTTCCGTTATTCACCTTCTTAAGTGCTGGTTTAATTAATATCTTTATCCCTTCTGGAGGAGGCCAATGGGCAGTTCAAGCACCGGTCGTACTGGATGCAGCTATTGCACTCGATGTTTCCATACCGAAAGCAGCAATGGCTGTTGCCTGGGGGGATGCTTGGACAAACTTGATTCAGCCATTTTGGGCTTTGCCTGCACTTGCAATTGCAGGACTAAAAGCAAAGGATATTATGGGGTACTGTGTCCTGACACTTATCGTGAGCGGTGTTATTATTTCTTTAGGTTTTTTATTTTTATAAAAAATATGGGACAGGATTCCTGTCCCACTAAATCAATTCAATATTTAGCTGCTGCAGCAGCCACTTAGGAACTACAAAGCGTGCTGTCATTAACGGGTCTACGATTTGACAGACTTCAGCTTGCCCAACCGCACTCATAAGCATAGTGACCTCATATATTGGCAGACCTGTTTTTTCTGCTATACGATCGATCATTTCCTCTGCTGCTTGTTTACAAGCTTGATCCAACGTTTCAGCCGAGACAATTTGTGTAAATACCTCGTTATTTTCAAGCATTGGATTCTTTAATGATACTCCCTTCAGCACTTCAAGTGTGATGATCACTTTTCCAGGTACCTCTATTCCAGATACACTTACTTCCCCGTCCCCCATTGCTGCATGAAAATCACCTATCCCAAAAAGAGCACCTTCTGTAAAGACTGGAAAGTATAGAGTTGCACCTTCTGTTACCATTTTATTATCCATGTTTCCTCCATGAGCACCTGGAGTTCCACAGCTCACTCCCTCACCCTCTGGTGCTACCCCAATCACGCCAATCATTGGATTTAATGGAATCTCAATCTCATTAAAAATCGCTTTTCCATTGCGAACAGGGATAATTTTTGCTTGCATTTCATTGATGCGATGGCCCATAACTCCAAGTTTCGGACCAACTACCATTACACCCTGCTCACCAATTTCTATCTTTTCAATTTTTACCTTTAACACATCTCCTGGATTGGCCCCTTGTACAAATATTGGACCTGTAGCTGGATTAATTTGATTCCAGTCAATTTCATCAACGACAGTATCATGTGATTGTATTTGATTTTGAAAGCAATCAAATGTTTCAATTTCGATCGTTGTACCAGATGCAACAGATTTGATAGGCTTGTGTGCTTTGTCAAAATTATAAATAATTCCCGCTTGGCATGATAAAGTCTCCATATGCAGCCCCTTTCTCGATCTCCTTGTTATCAAACTATTCTTACTTCTCCTAAGGACATTATATCAAAAATCAGCCTAAAATTTTGAAGAGAATGAATAAACAATCCTGTATTTTCCGCATATAAGATGAACTCACTCATTTAAATTTCTATTACTAATAAGTACAATCAAAAATAAGAGCCCAAAAAATTGGGCTCTTTCCATCACTTACCATACAACTCTTTATACGCAATAACCTTTAATGCTAATATTTCTTCTTCTGTTAACTTTCCTTCTATATTCTTAAGCACTTCTTCCTTAGACATGGATCCCTCTTGTACTTTCACACGTATATCATTAAGTTCAGAAATCCCAACTTTGCTTATAAGTGCTCTTGTTGCTTCTTCTTTTGTTGCAAATGGCAGATCTTCTGTATTTGCTGTTTTCGCTTCTTCTAAATAAGTTTTTAATTCAGGATCATTTTCTATTGTTTTCTTTATTTCTTCCAAGTCACCGCTGTTTTCTAACTCTGTCGTTACCGTTTCCATTATTTTTTCTGAAGCCATATTTGTTCCAAAATAATAGACTGCATAACCAATTCCACCTAGTATAATGATCGTTATCACTAAGAATTTAATGAATTTCATTATAGCCACTTCCCTTCATTCATAGAATTAATGATACTACAAATAGAAGAGAAGTTGAATTTTTTCGATGAATGTTAACATGCCTTGTAATATTTACATGCAGTAAGTTACTCTATTCTGCAGCCTTCAGCGATAAATGAAAGGAATGTTGCAGATGAAGTAATCTTCCTCCATGAAAGCTGACTGCCTTTCAGCATGCTCATATTCTTTCGCAAGCAAGGATCGTTCATAAGCGTATATGTTACCTCTTGCATGCTTGCGCCCTTGTTGTCCTATTATGAATCTAAGGGTAATATATTTCACACGATAAAACCTAATTAACTTCAGCCATCACTTCATTTAAATCCTGACTTCCCTTTGTACCTTACTAGTCATCTATACATGAAGTTATTCATCAGCCTTCCTTTGCCCTATAATTAAAAGAAAAAACTATTCTAGTAACATAGAATAGCCAAAGGAATTATTTGCACATTTTAACCAATTTATTTTAACTTCTGATATTTGATTATTAACTCATCAAGCTTTTCACTTGCCTCAATCGTATCAAGATGTCTAAATCCGTTTTCTCCCCAAATTTCAATTCGTTCATCTTTTGACAAACTGATTAGATTTAATGTTTTTTCTTCAAAATATTCTTTTATTAGTAGTTTCAATTTAATTGAAAGCGATATATATTCTGAACTAGCTGGTCCTTTTTGAATATAGAATTCTTTTAGACGGATTTTATGATCAAATATATCCATTAAGAGTTCCATATTTTCACAATGACAGCGGTCTATTGTATTCATAACGCACCTCTCCCGATTTTACTTTCTAATGGTTCGCATAGCAAGATTTACAAAACATTCTTGATGTTAACATAGACTACAATTCTTGTGAATATAAAAAACAATAGTAGCATAATTCAAAAAACCACTAAATAATATTGAAATACCAATAGTTATAATAAAATCATTTCCAAACCTATTAAACTCTATATTTAGAAAAAGGTATCCATAGAGAATTACTATAATTTGATAACAATATTATCAAAGTAAATATATTCTTAAGATTGCTTCAAATTTTTAAATTAAATCATTCAAAGATGTACGCACGCTTCGGACTGGATTTTTACCATTCAACTAGTTTTCTTTTTGCATGAGAATGTCAAATTAGACTAAATTTATGGTGTTCATAAAATACTATAGAAGAATTCTTATAAGCGGCTAGATGGATTTCAATTAAACTGCTGGGGGAAATATCATCACAGATTCAAATATTTATGTAAAGATTGCAGCAAGTATGAAGGGAAGCAATGAAGCCTCATTTTAAGGACAATTATTAGGATCAATCTTGGATAATCTTGGTGAAGAATAAAACTCAATTTGTTATATGTAAGAGACAATTGCTATTCTCTCCTGTTTAATCCTCTTATTTTGAAATAGTAGGTAGAGATTATAAGCAGAGCTTCTCCTCTTGAATGGGTTCTTCTTGTTAGTTAATCTGCAGTCAATTACTCTTAATTATAAAAATTAGACAATAAAAAAAGAGTATACCAAAATTGTTTTGGCATACCCTTTTTGCCTGGCGGCGTCCTACTCTCACAAGGGGACAGCCCCTAACTACCATTGGCGCTGAGAAGCTTAACTGCCGTGTTCG
>NZ_LMBX01000032.1 GCF_001439605.1 Cytobacillus praedii | reverse complement strand
CGCTAAAAAAAATGAAAGGGTATGGATAGAGAATATTCAAAGGTAAAGCTGAAAACAATTGCTTTTGATTTTACACATTAATCCGGACTTGACTCTCATTGATTCCCTTAACAATGCGAACTGATGGAAATATGGACTCAATATGGACCGTTGATTCCCATACCATTGCGAACTAATCGAAATATGGACTCAATATGGCCCGTTGATTCCCATACCATTGCGAACTAATGGAATTATGAACTCAATATAGCCCATTGATTCCCTTAACAATGCAAACTGATGGAATTTTGAACTCAATTTGGCTCATTGATTCCCTTAACAATGCAAACTGATGGAATTTTGAACTCAATATGGCTCATTGATTCCCTTAACTTTGCGAATTGATGGAAATATGAACTCAATTGGGCTCATTGATTCCCAGGACGCTGTGAAATAGCGGAAATATGGACTCAATCGAGCTCATTGATTCGCGTAACCTTGCAAAATTGTGGAATTATGAACTCAATATCCGCGAATGGAAACATAAATTATTGTGAAACTGGAAGGGGATGCTCTTCCAGTTCCACAATGCCAAACATATTTTAGCTACTTAAAGGATTAAGTTACATTTAATAATGGACTTGGCTTAAATCTGCTAAAATTATATTCGATCTCTTCTTGTGATGACCGAAATCCGCAAGATTCATAAGCTAGCACCGATCCAATCGAGGAATTATAAATACTTCCTATGAATACTCTTCCCATCATACGTAAACAGCATATTTTTCCCTTCAACGATTGTTTCCATATGGACACTTCTGCCCCAGAGCTGCTGGACATACGGCAGGACCTTTTCCAAATATTTCAGGTCTAGTTCGATCCCTTCAAACCAGTGCTTTAAGTAAAGCTCGCCATTTTTCAGGTAGTCGCCATCGTTCACTGTTAAATAAGGGAAACCGCCATTGACACGCATATTGACTAGCTGATCACGAACATTTTCCCATTGTTTATCAACTACTTTATAGTCCTTGCCTTGTTTCTGAAACAAATACATATCCTCACGCATAACAAGGTCTTTTGTTAAATAGTTTCGCAAAAATGAGATGTCTGATTCTATTTCACGAACTTCAAACATTTTTTCACGGCCAGATCCTGGTTCCACCCCTCGTTTTTTCATTTCTTCAGTCGGATTATCATATCTTTCTTCAATATCCTCGAAGATTTTTAACCCAAGATAGTATGGATTAATGCTTGTTCTTGATGGCTGGACAACCCCAGCATTTAATTTTGCAAATTCCAATGCCTCTCCGCTTGTTAAATCCATTTCACGCAAAATCCGCTGATGCCAATACGATGCCCAGCCCTCGTTCATGATTTTTGTTTCCAGCTGCGGCCAAAAATACAGCATTTCTTCTCGCATCATCGTTAAAATATCTCGCTGCCAATCAGATAATTCCCTGCTGTAGTTTTCAATGAATAAGAGCAAGTCTTTTTCTGGCTGTGGAGGAAATTTCTTTTTCCTTTTTCGGACAGCTCTTGGTTTATTTCTTTCATCCAGATTCCATAAATCATCATAAGGGGATGAGGCGATTGATTCTTCTTCCTCATATTCATCATCGTTCAAATTCCATGTTAGCTTCGGTCTCATGAGGGAGGGATCAATATGCTCTTCAATTGCCAGAACGGCATCAAGAAACGTTTCGACTTCTTTTTTTCCATGTTCAATTTCGTATTGTCTAATGCGTTCTGCTGTGGCAGCCATGCTTTCTACCATATCCCGTTTCGTGTTCTGAAAGCGCATATTATTTTTAAAGAAATCACAATGGGCCAAAACATGGGCGACGATTAATTTATTCTGAATTAACGCATTCGAATCGAGCAAGAATGCATAGCAAGGATTTGAATTAATGACCAGCTCATAAATTTTTGACAGCCCCAGATCATAGTGGAGCTTCATTTTATGAAACTGCTTGCCAAAGCTCCAGTGAGAAAAGCGTGTTGGCATTCCATATGCACCAAATGTATAGATGATATCAGCAGGGCAAATTTCATAACGCATAGGGTAGAAATCGAGTCCGAAGCCAGTAGCAATTTCTGTAATCTCCTGAATTGCATAATTCAGTGCTTTCCTTTCGTCTTCACGCATTCACTACTCCCCCTTTTTCGTCTTATCACAATCTATGAGAAAAAGGCAGGAATGATGTATTATAAGGTTAATCTTCCAAGGATTACAAAAAAAATCCCATAGGGAGATGCTCTAGAACATCACCATACGGAATGAATAACAGAGGCAAGCTGCTAATAATCAAATACTATGCCTAGTCACTTTGACAAGCGCTGATAAAACGTTGAAATCCTTCTCTTCCCTCTTCGTCCCGCTTAAAAACTGCGGCATCCTCTAGTGCTTTTAAAAACTTTTTCCCGACTTCCTTACTTACAAATGAGTCAATATCCGCTTCAGAGGCAATCGATTGGTAACCTCCCTTTAGTTCTTCAGCCCATGCATTATGATAGTCGGCAACCATATGAACTTCGCCAAGAATATACTTTTTCACTTCCTCAAGTTCCTCTTTTAAACGAGCAGGTAAAACGGCGAGCCCCATCACTTCGATTAGACCGATGTTTTCCTTTTTTATATGATGAACATCTTCGTGAGGATGAAAAATCCCTAGTGGATGATCTTCGTTCGTGCGATTGTTTCGCAGAACTATATCTAATTCAAAGAAGCTCCCTTTTTTTCTGGCAATAGGGGTAATCGTATTATGAGGAATCTCATCAGTTCTCGCAATGATTTCTAATGCTTCATCACTATAATTTCGCCATTTTTCTAAAAAATGGGCTCCTGCCTCAACAAGAGATTGGATTTGCTTTGAACGAAGACGGATCAATGACATCGGCCATTTGACAATAGAACATTCCACATCTGGAAACCTAGTCAGTTCAAAGGTCCACTCGGAATCTGCCTTAGCCATCGCAAATTCGTAATGGCCCCCTTGGTAATGTTCATGGGATAAAATCGATCCGCCGACAATCGGCAGCTCCGCATTCGAACCTAAAAAATAGTGGGGGAACTTCTCCACAAAGGTTAACAGCCGTAAAAACGTCTCAGCACTGATCACCATATCGGTATGCTTCTCAGAAAGCACAATACAATGCTCCTGATAATAAACATATGGCGAAAATTGGAGATACCAGCTGTCCCCAAGCAACTTCAAACGAATCATCCGATGATTCGAGCGGGCAGGATGGCCAATTCTCCCCGCATATCCTTCATTCTCAATACAAAGCAGGCATTTTGGGTAGTTCATATTTCTAGCCATTTGTTCAAGCTCGATACTTTTTGGATCTTTTTCTGGCTTCGATAAGTTAATCGTAATATCTAATTCTCCATATTCAGTATCGACCTTGTATTCAATATTTTGACGAATTCTCTTCATATGAATGTATTGGCTATTTTTACTTAATTCATAAAAATACTCAGTTGCAGACATGGGACTCTGCTCATATTTATCATAAAAAATTTGATTAACGGCAGATGGACGTGCAATCAAGACATTCATTAGTTTGCTTGAGAAGATTTCCTTTTCATCAAAAACATCTTCTATGATTCTATGAGCACAAGCGTAATCAACTATTTTTTCAAGTAAATCAGGGATATTATCGTCATTTCCCCTATCTTCATTTTCATCTATGAACTCAGCAAGACGCAGAAGTGATAAGACTTGATTTCGGGCATAGATCACATCTTCCTGCTCAATTAAATGGGCAGCAAACGCTTGATTGATTAGTTGTTGAACCCATTGATTAATCAATTTCTTCACCTCTATCTGAAGCATACTTTACTAGTCACGCATAAAATTACTTTACTTTGTCAAACCAAGAACTAGCAGTCTTCCTTAATACTGCATTTAGTTCCTCTATATTTCTTTTTCCTGAATGCTGCAGCCAGTCGCGTCCTGCCTTTTCTCCCTCTGCAGCAAATGGGGCCACGCCATCCTTCCAGGTTGCACGTCCACATAATACCCCATTAAAAGTAGATCCCGAACTTTTAGCAAATGTTAGTGTTTCTTGGAATAGCTTTGCACTTACACCAGCACTTAAGAAGATAAATGGAAGCTCGGTTGCCTGACTCTGTTCTTTGAAATAGGATGCAGCTTCTTCTTGACTATATACAGCCTCGCCTTTTGCATAGCCTTCTACAAAATTCATATCTACAGGAACCTCAACTTTCAGCACATCCACATGATACTGTGGCTTGGAGAATTCCTTCATGGCTTCAATTACTTTATGTGGCTTCACTTTTGCATACTCTTTGCTCTTCGCATCAGCAATTTTTGCATCATATGTAACAATTTCTAAGAAAAAAGGAATGTCTTCAGCTGCACACTCTGACCCCACTCGCTCCATATAAACATGTTTATAGTCATTAATTTCCTCTGCCTGATCCACATCATAATAAAGCAGGAACTTGATCGCATCAGCGCCCGCTTCTTTCAAACGTTTTACTGACCATTCAGATAATAAATCCGGCAAACGTCCCTCGTCTGCTGCATCATAGCCCGTTTTTTCATAAGCCACTAATAAGCCGGCATTTTTATCGCGAACCTTTGCAGCAGGTAAACCATATTCAGGATCGAGTAAAATAGATGTGGAGTAGGGAGTTAATTCTTCAGAAATTAACTTTTTAAAGTCCGTCACTCCTGCATCACCAATTTCATTCGAATAAGCAGCGATCATCTTTTTCAAAGATCCGCGCTGATCGATCGCTAATGCACCTATTACACCATTTTCATCTGATATACGTTTTAGTGCTTCCAATTTATTTGTGGTAAGTTCCACCATCATCATTCTCCTCTATCAATCTATTTTTTCTACCTTAACTAAATCAAAGTAATGGTCAAACTTTTCCATATTAATAGAGCCAGTTCCGCTTTCCATCGCATTTAACATTCCAGTCGTCATCGCTGTTTTCAGCAGAGTTTCTGGAGGATTATCCCGTGTCAGGGCTACCGCAAATCCCGCAACGGTCGCATCCCCAGATCCTACAGGATTGATGACATCTAGTTTTGGGATCGTAATCCGGTAATAGTCCGCCTGATGTCTGACGATGGCACCCTCACTGCCCATGGAGACAATAATCCATTCAATTCCTTGGAAAATATCCTGTTTCAAGGCTTGCTGAATACTATTTGAATCATTATTCACATCCATACCAAGCATTTGTGATAATTCTGCTGTATTCGGTTTAATAGCAAATGGCTTTTCACCCTGCTGCAGCACTTGTTTCAATGCTTCCCCAGAAGTATCCAGAATCACTCGTATGCCTCTTCTGTTGCTGATCTCCACCATGTTGCAGTAAAAATCAGCCGGTAAGCCTTTCGGCAAACTGCCTGAAATGGTGACAAGTGATATGGAAGACAGCAATTCTTCATATTTATCTAAACACGCTTTCCCTTCATCTTCAGATAAAGCTGGACCTGTTTCTAATATTTCTGTTTGCTTGCCTCCATGAAGAATCGCGATACAATTTCTTGATTCCTTTTCAATTTTTAAAAAGGTATTGGGAATGGAATTTTTGTTTAATTCTTGAATGATATATTCACCAATCGTGCCACCCAGCACACCGGTTGCTAACACGTTCTCACCCATTTGTACAATTACTCTGGCAACATTTAAGCCTTTGCCGCCTGCTGTTTTGCTGACATGTTCCACACGATTGACATCATCTAGCTTGAATGGATCAACGTGATAAGAAATATCAACCGAAGGATTCATTGTTACAGCTAAAATCATTGCACTCACTCTTTCTCGTTGATTAGGCTAAGCCTGATAACGACAGATACCGTTCAAATAAGTCGCTATTAAATCCATTGAAGGATTCAAAACGATAAAGTCAGCAGCGTACCCTTTTGCTATCTTTCCGCATTCACTATCAATATGAACACTTTTTGCCGGAATAGTACTTGCCATATAAACGGCCTCTGAAGGTGTGGCAATTCCCCATTGGACAACATTTTTGACCGCATCCTTTAATTGCAGAATACTCCCTGCCAAGCTCCCGCCTTCCATACGGGCAGCGCCGGCCTTAACCTCAACAGGAAATTCTCCTAGCTGATACATTCCCTCAGGCATCCCGCCTGCCATCATACAATCAGTTACCATAACCATTGAATCTCTGCCACGAGCATTCATTAAAATGTTGGCAGCGACTGGATGAACATGGTGCCCATCACAGATAATTTCAGCAAAGACATCTTTTAAGCTCATAGCAGCACCAACCATTCCAGGCTCGCGGTGGTGCAGACCACTCATCCCATTAAAGGTATGTACAAAAATGGATGCCCCTTTATCGACCGCATGCTTCGCTTCTTCATATGTAGCATCACTATGGGCTAGGGCAACAGCAATCTTTTCTTTCACTGCATATTCTATAAATTCTGAGGCCCCTTTTCTTTCAGCAGCAATCGCGATTTTTTTTATCAATTGATTCGATCGTTCCTGCCAGATCTCCAGTTCAGAAATTGAAGGGTCACGGAAGTATTTTGTATTCTGGGCCCCCTTATGCTTTTCTGTAAAGAATGGCCCTTCCAAAAAGATTCCTTTAATTTTTGCCCCTTGCACTTTCGCATAATTGGCTCCAATCATTTCAACCACATTATTTAATAATTCATGAGAGGATGTTAAAGTAGTAGGCAAAAAGGAAGTGACACCACAGGATAACAGACCTTCTGAAATCTGGTTCAATCCATCAAAGTTATGATCCATAATATCGTGATTTTTAAAGCCATGAATATGTGTGTCTACTAAACCAGGTGCAATCCAATGTCCACGATAATCGATGATTTCAGCTCCTGCATCCGGTCTCTTTTCAGTAAAAGCACCAAACTTCCCATTTTCAATTTCTAAGAAGCCTGGGCCTGCCACTTGATCATCAAGAAAAAACTGATCGGCACAAATAAATGCAGACATGTTTATTTCCCCTAACTATTAAAAAGTTCTAGACTGCCAAATCTATTATTCATATCTATGAATAGTAACGCCTTTCACTACACGGTTAACCGTTCCAGTTGGTGAAGGTGTGTCAGGGGTATTTCCTACTTTAATAGAAGCCAAAAGTGAGATCGTTTGCCCCACCATCACATATGGCAATGCCAAGTATGCATCTGGAATCGATTGGCCATTCTCATTAAATGCGAAAGTGTGCCCATCATAATTCGTCTTGCCCTTCACTTCAATGGCACAGATATAGTTGGCAATTTCATCATGCTTTAATTCATTTAACATATCTAAGTCATATTGACGTGTATATGGATGATTTGAAACGAAAACAAAGGCTGCTGCTTTTTCATTGACAAAAGACTTAGGACCATGACGAAATCCTAGCGGCGAATCATATGCGGTAACAACTTTTCCAGCTGTTAGTTCTAAAATTTTTAATTGTGCTTCTTTTGCTAAACCTTCTAAGCTGCCGGCACCGAGGTAAATAATTCGGTCAAAATCACGATCAATCATATGCTGTATGTCCTGTTCTCTATGAATAACACTTTCACCCATTTGACGAATGGATTGAACTATCTCCGTTTTTTCTTCCCATGCTAACGTATCAAAGACAAGCAGCGCTGATAATGTCATGCATGTGTAACTTCCAGTCATGGCAAACCCTTGGTCATTCGCTCTTTCGGGCATAAGCAATAATAGATTATTTTCATCCCCTTTTGCTCTAAGAGCCAATTCTCCGCCACTTGCACAGGTAATTGTTAATTGATAAAGATTGGTTACAAGTTGTTTAGCTAATTCCACTGTTGCTACACTTTCAGGACTATTCCCGCTTCGTGCAAATGAAACAAGCAAGGTCGGAAAATCATCTTTAAAGAATTCATATGGATTGGACACTAAAGTTGTTGTTGGAATACTCAATAATTCCCATTTATGCTCATCCACTTTCGCTTTTAAGTAGGGGGTAACCGTATCACCAACATACGCAGAAGTCCCAGCACCAGTGAAAATGACACGAATTCTTTCATGTTTATCTAATATGTTCTTCAAGAATGCTTGAACTTCTTCCCTCTTCTGCTCATATAATGCAAATGTTTCATCCCATAATTCAGGCTGCTGCTTGATTTCTTCAGTAGTAATGAATGCACCTAAAGATGTTAATTTTTCTTTACTAAGCGTAAACATTTCCGACACTCCTCTTTATATATCTTCGAATACCCGTAATCCCGCACCTATAACGCCATTATTATGTGTTAGCGTACTAATGCTCATCATGTCTAAAAGATGCTGTTGTTCGGGAAGCTGATAGATTTTCAATTTTTCTTTAACTAAATCAAGTAAAAAGGGATTATTCACAATTACACTGCCGCCAAAGACCATGCGATGCGGATCTAGTAAGCTAGAAATGGAATAGAGTCCTTGGGCCAAGTGATTAGCCATTTCTCCAATAATTGATTGAAATTCCTCTGATCCATTTATATATCCACTAAAGACATCTTTTGTTGGAATGCCAGCAATTTTCTGAATGCCAGGACCGGCAGAGATTGTTTCCAGCCGTTCATTCCCCATCTTCGACAGAACTGGAATGAGCCCCAGTTCCCCAGCAAAACCAGCTCCTCTGATAAAGTCCCCATGATGAATAATCGAACAGGCAATGCCTGTACTGATCGTCACATAAACAAATGTTTCATTTGTCCTTCCTTGTCCAGTTTTCCATTCAGCAAAAGCTGCCATATAGACATCGTTATCCAAGGTAATTGACTTTATGCCAAAATGCTTCTGAAGCCTTGCAGTAAGCGGAAACTGCTGCCAGGGCAGATTGTTTTGAAAAATAGCAATGCCGTTCTCGCGATCCACTTTTCCAGGTACCCCAACGCCGATGCCTGCCAAGTCAGAAAGTGATGTCCCTTTAAGAGCCTGTTCTGCAGCTATAGCTACTTGTTTAAACATGCGTTCACGGTCAGCAGGTTCACTTTCCACCTCTACACGACGCAGCAGTTCACCTGATTCTGAAACAATTCCTGCAGCAATCTTTGTCCCTCCTATATCAATACCGAGAGCCCTTTTCATCTTTTCACCCCTAAAAACTAAGACGTCTTCTACATTGGGAACACTTATTACACCGAACCTCAACTTATGCACAAATTTTTGCTTTTTACCTGACATTTAAAGTTGGGTTGTTGGTACAAGTTATACTTAATAAAAACTCATAGTCAGTATACTATGAGTCTTTTTTAATTTCTTTCACTATGAAACCACTAAAAGAAAGTCAGTCTTCAAAAATATTACAATGTAATTTTATAATACTACTACTTGTTGGGTCAACCCGACACAGCAAAATATTTATCTGCTTACTTTCCTCCCGTGACAGCAATCCCTTCAATAAATTGCTTTTGCAAGATGATAAATAAGATAAGCATTGGGAGTATCGCTAAAAAGGAGCCTGCCATTAGGATCGGATAGTTGGTTAAGTATTGTCCCTGAAGCGATGATAATCCGACAGAAAGAGTCATTGATTCTGGTGAACTATTCACAATCATTGGCCACATCAATTCATTCCAGCTCCAAAGAGTAGTGAAAATCCCTAAAGCAACCAAACCTGGCTTCGCTAGCGGTAGCATAATCTTCCAATAAATCTGGAAATGGTTGCAGCCATCAAGTCTTGCAGCCTCTTCCAGTTCTTTTGGAAGTCCCATAAAGAATTGTCTTAGCAGGAATGTACCAAATGCACTAAACAAACCAGGAACGATAACCGCTTGCAATGTATTCAGCCATCCAAGTTTAACCATGATCATATATTGAGGCAGTAAAAATACTTGTCCTGGCACCATTAATACTGCTAACGCTAATAAGAATAAGAAGTTTCTGCCCGGAAATTCAATCCGAGCGAAGGCATAGGCGGCTAGCGAGCATAAGAATACTTGTCCTACTGTCCGTACAATCGTAATAATAAGCGTGTTTAACATAAACTTGAAAAACGGCAGCAATTCAAAAATTTCTTTATAGTTCCCCCATTGAAATTTCTCCGGAAAAATAACAGGTGGAACATGAATAGATTCTGCGTACGTCTTTAATGAGGTTAAGATCATCCATAAAAAGGGTACAACCATTGCGATAGATCCTACTATTAGGATGAAATGAATTAAAAATGTCTTACTTGTTACAAGCTGTCTCGCTCTTTCCAATGGTTCTCCCTCCCTCAATCATAATGAACCCATTTTTTCTGTAAGACAAATTGTATAGCTGTGATAATCAGAATAACGACTAATAAAAGAACAGCAATGGCAGCTGCATAGCCCTTATCGTTCAATACAAACGCATGCTGATAGAATAAATAAACAATCGATTGTGTATTTTCCAATGCGGTACTGCTCTTCCCAATCATCATAAAAATCAAATCAAATACTTGAAAAGCACCAATTAATGACATGATACTCACAAAGAAAATGACTGGGGAGAGAAGTGGCAATGTAATTTTAAAAAATACCCGAATGGGGCCAGCTCCATCCATTTCCGCTGCCTCATAATATGTTTTCGGAATTCCCTGTAATCCAGAAAGAAAAATAACCATGTTATATCCAATTCCACTCCAGATTGCTACTGCAATAAGTGAATATAATGCAATCTTAGGATCGCTTACCCATTGCGGGCCCTTGATTCCAATTAATGATAAAAGATAGTTTAGCAGTCCATAATCAGAGTTATAAAGCCATTTCCACACCATGGCGATGGCAGCCGGCATCGTAATCACTGGCAAGAAATATAAGGTTCGATAAATAGATTTGCCTTTAATTTTCTGATTCAGTAGCACCGCTATTAGAATAGATAAGAAAATGCCAATTGGAACAGTAAAAATAATATAAATCCCCGTATTCTTAAACGACTTAATAAGGTTTGTATCCTCAATCATTCGCTTATAATTATCTAAGCCTGTCCACTCATACTGACCAAAAGCCCCCCATTCAGTAAAACTATAATAAAAGGTTTGGAGAATCGGCCATAAATAAAAGATCATCAATCCAAGCATCGTGGGGGCGATCATCAGATAGGCCCAAAAATAATCTGATCGTTTCCTAGTATTTGCTAAGTTAGACATCTTCACCTTTGTATTCGCTTTCACTTCTACTTGTTGAGGAATTCCTTTCACTGTATTCCCTCCTTTTAAGGAAAGTGAAGAGAAGAATTAGTTTCTTCTCTTCATTTCTTTATTCATTAGCTAGTGCCTCATTTGCCTTTTTCGTTAGCTCTTCCACCGCTTCTTCCACACTTACTTCCTCACTCCAGGCTTTCTTAAGCACATCAATTTCATATTGCCAAATCTCCCCTGTGCTTTTCACACTAGGCAAAGGAAAAGAATAATCGATTCCATCAATAAAGGCTTGAAGATTTATCGTTGGAACAGCTTGTATCCAAGCATCTTGTGTACCATTGTATGCAGGAATAACTGTTCCAGTTTTAGCAAATACCTCTGCTGCCTCTTTAGAGCCTAGAAATTGAACAAACTTCCATGCGGCATCCTTATGTTTTGTATTTGCAGCAATAACATTAGCTAGTCCATGAATAGCAACTGCACGCTGCTTTCCCTTAGGAACAACTGCCACATCTACATCAGGATTCTTTTTATACTCAGGGACCATCCATGGGCCATCAAACATCATCGCAATTTTGCCAGATGAGAATAATTCAGAAGCTGCCGTTTCTGTCATCTGCGCTTGAGTTGGTGATAAACCCTCCTCTATGAAACTAACATTGTACTTAAGTGCTTCTATCGCCTCGGGCTGATCAAATCCGACAGATTTCCCATCCTCAGAAATAACATATCCCTCGTTTTGCCAGATGAAATCATAATAGCCTCCTTGGTTTCCCATTAAAGCTGCATAACCCCAAATTCCTTTGTCTTTATTTGTTAATTTTTTTGCTACCTCTTTTAACTTATCCCAATCCCATGTTTCATCAGGGTATGGCACGCCAGCTTCATCAAAAATCTTTTTGTTATACCATAAGCCTGTTGTATCCAAGTCTTTTGGAATCCCGTAAATGTCTTCATTCACTGTATAAAGTTTAATTAATGATTCAGGGTAATTATCTAGGCTATAATTATCTTTTTGGGCAAGATCTGTAAGCGGAAGGATTACTTTTCCATCAGCATATTGATTCACATGAGCCCCATTCATCCACATGACATCAGGCAATGCAGAGCCTGTTGCAGCTGTTTCTAGCTTTTGGAAATATTGACCGTAAGGAGTAATCTCTGTTTTCACTTTAATGTCAGGATTTTTTTCGTTGAACAATTTGATAATTTCATCAATGGCAGGGACTTGTTTCTTATCCCAAAATCCATATGTAATTTCGACCTTCCCATCACTAGATGCAGCATCATCCTTGCTGCACCCAGCTAACACGATGAATCCAATAATTACAGTTACAAACATCAATAGCCACTTTTTCATCTTTTCCCCTTCTTTCATTTGTAGTTTAATAGACTCATAAATTGAGTTCTTCAAAACATTTACACATTATGGATGGAGCTCAATTGACATAACTTGTGGAATCAGCTGCTAAACTAGCATAATAATCGTCAATATTAATGGACTGTCCTTGTTTTAATCTTGACTCTTCAGCTGCAAATGCCATTAAATGGCTTCTTACTGAAGCGGATGCTGAAGAAACATCGCCCTCCTTGCTTCCATTTCGAACTTCTCTTAAGAAAGTTCTCATAATGCCATTATCACCACCTCCATGTCCGCCAATTGGATTGTCAAATTTGATGATTGTTTCATGTTTAGTGAGAAAATCAAAAATGGATAGTTTGTTTTCCTCCATATTTCCGCGGATTTCGCCTTTTGTTCCCATGATTTGAACAATCCGCGTCTGCTCTCTTGTGAATCCGCACATGCTGAATGTAGCTGTTGCTCCACCCTCGAATTCCATGTTGACAACTTGATGATCGACCACATTATTATCTGAGCGGTACACACATTTTCCGTATGGTGTTTCATTTAATGCTTTAATAATTCCTTCATTTGTATAATCCTCCGTAAATTTCTTTGCCCACCCTTTTCCTTCACCAAGATAATATCTGCCAGCATGATAAGGGCATTCATGTTCAACTGGACAGCCATCTAAGCATCTCTTCGGTGCTCCAATTGGTGCATTCTCTTCCCTAAAATGCATAAGGGAGCCATAAGAACTTACACGCTTGCATTCCTTGCCAATTACAAAAGAAATAATATCCATATCATGACAGGACTTTTGCAAAATCATCGGACTTGATTTTTCTTTATTATTCCAATTGCCTCGTACAAAGCTATGAGACATATGCATCACTTCTACATTTTCATTAAGCTGAAGGGATACTACCTCCCCGATTTCTCCTGATGAAATCACTTTTTTTATCGTTGCCCAAAATTCTGTATACCTCAAAACATGGCATATTGTAAGCTTGCGATTATATTTTTTCGCTGCTTGTTCCATTGCAATGCACTCCAGAGGGTCTGGCGACATTGGCTTTTCCAGCAGCACATGATACCCCTGTTCTAGCGCTTTCATCGTTGGCTTAAAGTGATTGCGGTCAAGTGTACAAATAATCGCAATATCTGCAACTTTTCTTTCTTGATTGAATACTTCTTCCCAAGATTCAAAACAAAATTCTTTGGAAATATTATGTGTTTGCTGTAATTTAGTTCTTCTTTCCATATTAGGCTCTGCAACCCCGATGATTTTTAGTTCATTTGGGTAATTCTGCGCGAATGGCGCATACGCTCTTACACCTCTATCACCAGCTCCGATGATAATTGCTGTTAATGGTTTCATATTAAGATCTCCTCACCTTCATTTTCCTGATGTTTTCCTCTTTTTAGCCAAACGTTTTCCAACAGCTTTTAAAAAAAGAACCATTTAGGTTCGTTTTATGTTAGATGACTCCCGAAGGACTAATTCAAAAGGCAATATCATTTTTATAGGAAGAGTAATTTTCCCTTCCACCATTTCCATTATTGTTTTCGCTGCCATTCTTCCCATTTCATATTTTGGGATATCAACCGTTGACAGCTGTGGAGATGAATAGTTGCTCATTTCAATATTATCAACACCGAAGAAAGCGATATCATCTGGAATTCTAAGTTCATTCTCTCTAGCTGCCCTCATCGCAGCGATCGCCATTAAGTCACTTGCACATACCATAGCTGTTGGCAAATGCAGTGGCTGTTCTTTAATCAAAGTCCCCATTTTCTCATAGCTATTTTCCATTTTCCACTTTGTATGTATAATCCATTCGGGTCGAATGGCAAGGCCAGCCTCTTCCATGCCCTGTTGAAAGCCTTTGAAACGGTGTTCAGCATAAAGACCTTCCAGCGTTTCATTCATTCCTCCACCAATAAAGCCAATTTCTTTATGACCTTGCTTTACTAAATACTGTACAGCCATTTTGACTGCTGCCTCACGATCATAATCTACGGTCGCAATATTTTTATCCGTGTAAAAAAAGTCTAATCCTACTAGAGGAATCGTTTGTTGAATATATTCGATAATACTGCAATCAATCTGATCGATAAGAAGCAGTCCTTCAATTCCCAGCTCATGAATGGTCTTTAGAAGCAGTGTCTCATTTTCAAGCTCATCCTTAGTAATACTAACCAAGCTGTAATCATTTTTGGCTAAGGCATCACGAATACCTGTATAAATCGTTGCAAAATAAGGGTTCATTTCCGCCTGTATTGGGTTGGCTACCCAGCCTATTTTCATTGTCCGTATGCTGCTTTTCTCTTTCTTGTTAGCAACTAAATTTCTCGCATGCTTATTTGGTACATACCCTAGCTCCTTAACAGCTTCCCAAATTTTTGCTTTTGTTTCCTGATTAACATTTCGAGTCTGATCATTTTGAATGACTCTCGAAACAGTAGAGATAGAAACACCTACATGTTCCGCTATATCCTTTAATCTTGTCACTGATAAAACACCTCTTAAATTATGTACTGATGATCCTTCTTTACTAGGATACCAAATTTTCATCCCTTATAAGAAAGATCTTTTGAATATTGTAAATTTATTAAGAGCTGTTCTATTTCCATGCATCCTATGAATCTATTGCCCGAATAGAGGTTGGGTTGTAGGTACAACACAAGCGAAAAAATAGCCTCATATTTTCTGTTTTCTAAGATGGGGCATTATAATGTTAACAGAAAATTATAAGTAATATAAATATAAACTTCTCACTCTTAACCTGTCAACCCAACAACTAAAAAAATAATCTGATATTTTTTTCACCTTTACAATAACCCCTATTTTCCAGGACATTTTTAAAGCAAGAATAAAAAATACTCATAGCCAAAACGCTATGAGCAATCATTTATGTTAATTCTGTGTAAAAGCGGCATCGGTCGCCTCGTACAATGGAAAGACAAAATTCAACAGGTGTTCCATTCCTATCATAGGCAGTTCGTTCAAGCAATAGGGCTGGACTGCCCACCTCTGTCTGAAGATACTCACTTTCTTCCGGACGTATCAAAACAGGTTCAAACGCCTCTTTTGCCCTCGTTACTACAATATTGAATTGTTGTGCAAATAAATCATATAAGGAAATTTCCCCAACATTTTTCAGTTGGTCGATCGTAGAAACCACGCTTTTCGGAATGAAAGATGATTCCAAAATATACGGCTCATTATTTGCGCAGCGAAGACGTTTCATTTCTATCACATAATCGTTTTTTTCCAGCATCAGCGCTTCTCTTATTTTTGCCGTTGGTTTCGTTTCCTCTATTTTTAGAATGATATCCTTTGGGTTCATCCCTTTTTCTTTTAAAACTTTGCTAAAACTATAAAATCCCATTAATGACTGCTGCAATTTTGGCTTTGCCACAAAGGTTCCTTTTCCTTGAACACGATAAAGGATGCCTTCTTGCACTAGCTCTTCAATCGCTTTCTTTGCCGTATTCCGGCTTACACTAAATTGATCCATCAGCTGATTCTCTGAGGGGATTTTATCCCCATGTGTCCAATGCCCCTTCTGAATCGCACCCTTTAATCTCTCCATTAATTGGTGATAAAGCGGGATGACACTATCATATTGCAATGGTTCCATTATCACATGCCTACCTTCCAACCATTTCTTCTAACAAATTATATCATTGACACTTATCGTGTCAACCCAACAAGTAAAAGAAATGCGGAAGCACCTCTGTCATCGCCGTACAAACTGGAAGGGCCGGTTCTTTCGATAAAGGAGACACAATGAGCGATAGTGAATTGATGACGACTTATCGTAGGGAGGGGACCTGAAGTTTGGTAGGCGGTAGGTGCTGCAGCTAGACAATCCGAAATGCAGAAGCGGTTTGCCCAGGGGCGACAAGCATAAGTCGAATCGGCAGGTAGGCTGCACTTTAGCCTTCTTGACGAGTTGGCTTATGACCTCCAGCCCCTAGCCGCCGAAGCTAGACATCACGAAATGCGGAAGCGCCTCGATCATCGTCGTACAAACTGGAAGGACCGCGACTGAGATAAAGGAAACACGGTGAGCAAGAGCGAACCGATGTCGACTTATCGCAGGGAGGGGACCTGAAGTTTGGTTGGCGATAGGCGCTGTAGCTAGACATCACGAAATGCAGAGGCGGCTTGCCCAGGGGCGACAAGCATAAGACGAGCTGGATGGAAGGTTGTTCTTTAACCTTCTAGCCAGATTGGCTTATGACCTCGAGCCCCTAGCCGCCGAAGCTAGACAATTCTCAAACTCCTAAGTTATAAATTCTGAAACTCTTAAAAAAAATAAAACTTTATTGAAGTGTTAAATCACCTCAATAAAGTTTTACCCTCTTTAAATATATTTTCGATTGTAATCATAGAGCAGTGCTAAAAGGCCAGTTAATCCTATTAACATCATTCCCAGCTCGAGCTTTCCTGCTGTCTTTTGACCAATAACTATCAGTGTAAGACAGCTAATAAAAACTACTATTTTTATTATGACTAAAGCATTAGCCTTCATTTGAAAAACTCTCCCATCTGATTTCACTCGGGGCTAATATTACTTCCTTCTTATTGCCTTGCTCGTCATACACAAACGTTGTTTGTTCCTTCATCGTATTATTGACAATAGCCATTTTCTGAATGGATGGATAGACATGGATCTCACAATACATATTGCTTACATGCCATTTTTCGAATTCTTTCTCTTTATGTGCTGCATAATATAACGCTCTCATCAATAGACGCGTATTTTCTTCACTATATGGCAAGCCTGCCATATAGATCGCTCTTCCTTCTCCAAAAGGATGACTGGAAAGATGAACTTCTCCATTTGAGTACTCAATTATTTCGGTTTCCTCTGTTAATGCATACACATTTTTCATTCCCTCACCGAAATCGAATACGGTGCTTTCAGCTGAAATAAAGTGGTTTTCAACAGGAGTGACAAAATATTTATCTGTTGATAAACTGAATCCTCGTTCTTTATCAACGCCTAAGACACTCGCCAATTGGAAATAATGCCCTTCATGCTGATACGCAGTTGGCTCTCCGATCCCAATAAAGCCGCCGCCATTATAGATCCAAGCTTTAATGGTTGTGACTACCTTTTCATTAATCCAATGAGCCCCTCCTGAAAAAGCCGTATCCGCATCGCCGGCATTTATAATCACATCAATATCATCAGGTATTCCATCATTGATGATATCATCAAAACTTATGAATGTAACCTCCACTGCAGCTCCGCTCAAAGACTCCAATACACCTAAATAGGAATATATTTGTTTATACCATAAAGCATGGGCGACCATATGCGTCTGCCACGTTCGGAGCTTGCCCCATGAATTCAGAATGGCGACTTTAAGACCGCAGTATGGTTTAACTCCTTTGATTGTGTCATATATTTCACGGAATTCATCTGTCACTTTTTCAATATAGGTAACAAATTCAGGGAATTGATAAGCTAGGCTCAAATACCCGCCGTAGCCGATACGGTCCACAGGGTTCCGCAGAATCGCTCTTCGGGCTGTCAGCCAGTTTTCATTTGCTTCAATCACTGGGTTATTCCCTTCATAAAAGGTGTCTGGGAAGAAATATGGCAAGAAGCGTCCTTCCGTATAACGGACATGTGGAATATCAGCTATCATTCGTAATGTAGCACCACCACCCACACTGCCAACGACTGCATCTAAGCCGATATTTTCAAAATATTCCCCATACGGCTCTGTCCCTATCCAGTTATCGCCTAGGAACATCATCGCTTCTTTGCCGCTATCATGAACAATATCCACAAGTTTCTTTGCTTCTTCAGCAACAAACTTTTGGACAAAATCCATAAAATCTAAAAAGGCTGGTGTTGGAATTCGGAATGAAGTGTTGTAATATCCTTGGTCAACAATGTCTTCAGGTCTTAAACGATAGCCTTTTTCCTTTTCAAAAGCTTCCATGGCTGCAACTGAAACACTAGCCCCATACCCAAACCAATCAACAAATTTTTCTTTGCCAAGATTATTAAACACCAGAGTAAAGTGATAAAAAAAGGTGGTAAATCGAACAACATCTGTTTCCGGGTTTTCAGTCAGCCATTGTTTTAAGTAGGTTTGCATAAATTCATTGGAATGCGGCTGCCTAACATCGAAGGGGATATCATGCTCCTTCTCTCCCCAATTGTTTGTGATATGATTGTACATTTGGGTAGGGTCCCAAATCGCAAATACCAGAAAGGATACCGTGTATTCATGCCAAGGAATCGCCTTCGTAATAATGACCCGATTCATCTCTTCATTGACTTCCCAATCCTTCACATCAACGACATTTCCGGTTGTCCGGTCAATAATCTCCCAATACTTCTTAGGATCATGGAGATAATCTGGCTGCAATTGTTCTTCAAAATAACCTTTCATAAAATCAATTTCCAGTTGTTCTGCAGTTGCTGTATGAAATAAGCTCATCAAATAAAGCTGCTGGCATTCATCCATATGGTTCTTAGCAAACTCATTTTGTCCCCGTGCAACAAAATAAGTCGTATAGATCTTCGCATTTAATTGTTTAATAGCTGAATCCAGCTTGGTTCCATCACTATCACGAATCGCATCTGCTCCCCAGCGCTCCATCAATTCCTTTGTTTCCTTTAAAAAGTTTTCTTCACTTGGCAGGGTTACCCGTCCTTTATTCTTATTCATATAAATCCTCCTAGTCCTTTAAACCACCAAGGGTCATTCCTTGTGTCAATTTTTTTTGAACAATGATATATAGAATCAAGGTTGGCAGCATAACGAGAACCATTCCCGCATACATTTGCCCGTAATTGGCAGCTGATTTTTGAGCTGCCATTAAATTCATTAACCCAACAGGCAAGGTCTTATTTGGACCCGGTATCAAAGTTAATGCAATGATGTATTCATTCCAAAAGGCAAGGAAGTTAAATAAAATAATGGCAATAATGCTTGGCCGTGCCATTGGAAGCATGATCTTAATCATTGTCTTGAAATAACCCGCTCCATCGACAAATGCTGCCTCTTCATATGTGGATGGAAGTGATTGGAAATAACTAGATAGCAAGTAAATCGTAAATGGCAAAGCTGTTGCTGCATAAACGACAGCAAGGACAAATAAATTATCCAACAAGAAACTATCACCAAATTGGCTGCGGAAGAAAGTATCCCCATCCAATAGCATTAAAAAAATCGGAACAACGATATAGTTCACATTGATAAAAAGACCTGCTTTGAACAATGAATTCATGAATCGGCTGCATTTAAAGGTGTATCTTGCTAATACGTAAGCTGCTGGCAAAGCGACAATCAATAAGATCATTAGTGCCAAAGCAGTCACTAAAATAGAATTAAACATATACGTCCCCATGTTTGCCTTTTGCAGCGCATCGATGAAGTTTTGAAAGTAGAAGCCTTTGGGCATAGCCCATGGGCTTCCGTAGAATTCCGCATTTTCCTTCACTGAGGCTAAGAAAACCCATGCAACAGGGATAATGATTGAAATGGCTAATGTAATCAAGGCGACGTAGATAAACAAACGATATATTGTTTCCGCGCTCATGCCTTTTTGTTTTTTCATGTTCATCCCCCTTAATACTCAAGCACTTCCCGTTTGGTAACATAGCTAATAACGGCTGATAATACGAATGAAAATAGGAAAATAACCACGCCGATCGCCATCCCATACCCATAAGAAGAATTCGTATATGCCTGTTTATACATATAGCTTAAAAATACTTCTGTCGATCCATCAGGTCCGCCGCCTGTCATCGCTTGGACGAGCAGAAAGCTTAAATTAATCGTACTGATAATGAAAAAAGTTAATGTCGTTCGAATATTATTCCAAATGAGCGGCAGCGTAATGCTGAAAAACTGTCTTATACGGCCTGCCCCTTCTAATGATGCTGCTTCATAAAAGCTTTCTGGAATGCTAGCTATACTAGACATATACATGACCATATAATAGCCAATCGCTTGCCAAACAAGCGCGCCTCCAATGCTGTAAATCGCTATCTTTTGATCACCAAGCCACATTTTTTGAAGATTTTCAAGGTTAAATAAGGCAAGCATATTATTCAGCAGCCCAGTGGTTGGATCGTATACTGCAGAGAAGATCCCTGCAATAACTACAACTGATAAAATATTGGGAATGTAGAAAATTACTCTGAAGAAACTATTTCCTTTTAAGTTTTCCCTCGTTAATAGAGTAGCGAACAAGATTGCTAGTACCATAGTGATGAGTGTGACGATAACAATTAAAACAATACTGTTTTGGAGAGAACGAATAAAGTTCATATCATTCCATAAAATTTTGAAGTTATTCAGACCGACAAATACTTTCTCGTTCGAAAATCCGCCCCATTTGTATAAGGACATCCTAAATACTTCGATTGTCGGCACAATCATAAAGATGGCAAACAATAGCAATGCAGGTGCTGTACAAGCAAAGATAAAAATTCTTTTTTCTATTGTTTTACTCATTCCCATCACCCCTAATAAGAAAAGCGCAAGCTTCTTGATCATCGCCATACAAACGCAGAAGGGCTTCAACTGAGATAAAGGAAACACGGTGAGTGAGCGAACCGATGTTACTTATCGCAGGGAGGAGACCTGAAGTTTGATAGGCGATAGGCCGCTTGTGCTAGACAATTTCCTTTTTCCTAGAGTTACTCACAACATTCGATTTTATAAATTCATAGACTGCTAATAAACAAAACGGTGAGCAAGGAGACTCACCGTTATACGAAGTGTAAACTATAATGCTAGTTATTTTAATGCATCACGCATTTGGTCACTTACTTTTTCAACGGCTTCTTGCCAATCTTTTACCTTCTTATCTCCAGAAACAATACTGTTAATCGTTCCAAATAATGTATCTGCCATGCTTACACCTTCAACCGCTTCTGTTGCTGCAAATCCGCCCATTCCTGCTTTTGCACCCGAATCATAAATGCTATAGAATAGTTTATTGTCGCCAGTCAGTTTGTCAGAAATTCCGTCGATTGGCTGAATCGCACCAGCTTCAGCAAAAATGCCCGCTGCTTCATCTGAATACACATAGGTCATGAATTCTTTAGCTGCCTCTTTATTTTTTGCTGCAGCAGGAATCCACATTTGTTCAAAGAATGTAAAAGCGTATTGGTCGCCACTTTCTTCAAGAGCTGGTAGAGCAGTCATTCCCCATTCAAAGCCGTCTGCTCTTGGGGCTTCTCCCATTTCGCCAACTACCCACGTCCCATTCGGCATAAATAGTGCTTTGTTATCGAGAATCATTTGCTGGTTTTTCGTGAAGTCTTTATCATTTGCATTTGCCACCGTTGTTGGTTCTGTATATTCCGCTAATTTTCCAATTGTTTCAAACACCAACTCTGCTTCGGGCGATTCCCATATTCCATCTTCATATGTCATTGCTTTATTATAGAAATCAGGTCCGCCAGCTTCTAATAATAGTGAATACACGAAAGCATCGAAGTAACCTGTAGTAGGATAGGTGAATAAAGAAATTCCCTCTGCTTTTGCTTGATCACCTAATGCCCACATTTCATCCCAAGTCTTTGGCAATTCCCAGCCTTTTTCTTTTAACAATCCAGCATTGTAGAACAATCCTGTTGGACTGTAGAACATTGGGGATAAGTACATTTTTCCATCATTATAGGGGTTTGTTGCTAGGGTATCAGTAAAGCCCGGTACTAACTTATCCTTAACCTTCATCTCCTCACCATAAACATTCATATCCAAAACATCGGTAATATCCTCTAAGGCCTGGTCTTTAATTAATGTTTCTGTCAATGCGAGCTTTCTTCCAGTCGCTAATAAAACAATATCCGGATAATTTCCCGCTTTCATATTGGGACTGATCACTTCTTCAAGATTTTTATCTACTGTTAATTCCACATCAATATCTGGATTAGCCGTTTCATAGGCATCGATTACCTTTGTCCACATATCCTTCCCATAGGCTGATTCAAGTGCGGCAACATGTAAGGTTTGTTTTTTACTAGAGTCTTTTTCACTGCCAGAATCGTCAGTCTTTGTCGTTTCATTGCTCTGACAAGCTACTAAACTAATAGATATTAATACTGTCATTCCAGCTAGCCAAAACTTCTTTTTGCCCTTCATCCAAATCCCCCTCCAACTTTTCCCTTAATAGGTAAAGTATACGAAAGATAAAAGCGCTTTCACAATAAACATCTTGTTCAGTTTTTTAGGTATCTTGCTTTCCATTGTAATAATCTACTAATATCCTTATAATATGAATTAAAAATTCTTTAGAGGGAGGGAATCGCTTGTCTAATGAGATATATGCTGTACCGCAATTGCGAAGAAGCCATCTTTCGGTAAAGCTTCTTTATGTAACCAAATCAAAATATGATAAAGATTGGCATAGTACGAACCATACGCATCATTTTACAGAGCTATTGTATATTACTCAGGGCAAAGGAACTTTTATATTTTCCAATGAAGAAATCCCCGTTAAAGAGCATGATTTAATTATTATCAATCCGAATGTCGAACACACAGAAAAATCTTGTGCCGATCACCCGCTCGAATATATTGCATTAGGCATTCAAGGACTAGCCTTCTCATCTCCAGATCATCCCGGACAGGTTTCTTTTTACAATTACAAAATGGAACAGAAGGTCTATCTCTTTTATCTCCAGCAATTGATTGAAGAAGTGGAGAATCAAAAGGAAGATTATGAATTGGTCATACAAGATATTTTAGAAGTTTTGCTGCTGAAAATGATGAGAAAAAAAGCCTTCAACTTAGAGAAAACCTCCACTCAAAAAATTAATAAGGATATCGCATTTATCAAAAACTATATTAAGCAGCATTTTCGCGAAAATATCAATCTAGATACTTTAGCAAAAGCCAGCCATATTAATAAATACTATTTGGCTCATTCCTTCAAAAAGATTGTGGGTATTTCTCCCATTGAATACTTAATTCAAACCCGTATCAGAGAAAGCAAAATTTTACTGGAAACAACTAATTATCCGATTTCCAATATTTCAACCATAACCGGCTTTTCGTCCCAATCCTTCTTTGCACAGTCCTTTAAACGTGAGACGAATCTATCTCCTTCACAATATAGAAAGTCGAAAAACACGAAGAAAAATAAAACGAGAATTATAAGACATTAAAAAAAATTAGTCCATAAAAAAATAGACCCTTGCTTACTTTTGTAAACAAGGGTCATTGCATTAATATAATTGAGTTTGGTGCCATTTCCAAGCATCGGAAATGATTTGTTCTAAATTCCGTTCTGCCTTCCATCCAAGCTCGGAAAAGATCTTTTGTGAAGAGGCGACAAGTCTTGCTGGATCCCCCGCACGGCGATCAGCCATTTCGACCGTTGCTTTTAGCCCTGTTACCTTTTCACATGTCTCAATCACTTCTTTAACAGAAAAACCATGCCCATTGCCAAGATTATAAACTTCTGCTGATTTTTCCTTTGATAACAAGGCTTTGAGTGCAAGAATATGGGCACGAGCTAAATCATTCACATGAATATAATCACGAATGCACGTGCCATCTGGCGTTTCATAATCTGAACCAAAAACAGAAACTTTATCCCGATGTCCTGCTAGCTGCTGAAGGATGATTGGAATTAAATGTGTCTCAGGATTGTGGCTCTCGCCAATCTGAGCAGATTCATGCGCACCTGCTGCATTAAAGTAACGCAAAATGACATAATGTAATTCGTAAGCCGCTTTAAAATCTGCTAGAATCTGTTCAATCGCTAATTTAGAATGTCCATAAGGATTAATCGGAGATGTCTCTGTTTTTTCGTCAATCATTTCAGCAGCAGGAATGCCATAAACTGCTGCCGTTGATGAGAAAATAAAGTTTTTCACATGATTATTCATCATTACTTTTAACAGTCTTAATGTAGAAGCCACATTATTTTCATAGTATTTGAGCGGATCTATTACGGATTCGCCAACTAGACTATAAGCTGCAAAGTGCATAACAGCCTTGATTGGGTAGCTTTTGAAGATCATTTGCAGCACTTCTTCGTTTCCAAGATCGCCTTCAACAAAGATGGCACGGGAATCCACCGCTTCTCGATGCCCAGTTGATAGATTATCAAGAACAATGACCTCTTCGTTTTCTACCAGTTCCTTAACTAGATGACTGCCTATATAGCCAGCCCCGCCTACAACAAGAATCAAGTTTATCTCTCCTCAGCTGCAATTTCTACAATCGATTGATCATCAATCGATCCTTGGATTTTGTTTCTTCATCTATTTCGCTGGGCGAATACGATTGTCCGTTTCAACATCAAAGAAGTGAGCCTTGTTCATGTCTAATGCTAAAGTGATCATTTGCCCTGTTTTTACTTCCGTACGAGAATCAATACGAGCAATAAATTGCTGATCTTCTACTTGGGAATATAGCATGGTTTCTGCACCCATTAATTCAGCCACTTCAATTTTCACATCAATTTTTGAACCTTGAGAAGAATCAATGAAAATCGGCTCATCATGAATGTCCTCTGGACGAATCCCCATCATTATTTCTTTGTTAACATACCCTTGGTCACGTAAATATTGCATTTTCCCTTCTGGTATAGCGATTGAAACGTTCCCAATATTAATTTTCCCATTTGAAAGCGTTCCTTTAAAGAAGTTCATCGCTGGTGAACCAATAAAGCCGCCAACAAAAGCATTTTCAGGTGTCTCATAAACTTCTTTAGGAGTTCCCACCTGTTGAATAATACCATCTTTCATTACAACAAGCCTAGATGCCATTGTCATCGCCTCTGTTTGATCATGCGTAACATATATGGTTGTTGTTTGTAAACGATGATGAAGCTTTGTAATCTCAGCTCGCATTTGTACTCTCAGCTTTGCATCTAAATTTGATAATGGCTCATCCATTAAAAAGACCTTTGCATCACGGACTATGGCACGTCCTAATGCAACCCGCTGACGCTGACCGCCAGATAGAGCTTTTGGTTTACGGTTTAAATACTCTTCAAGACCCAGTATACGTGCAGCTTCCGTTACACGGCTATTGATTTCGGCCTTGGGAAACTTACGAAGCTTTAATCCAAAAGCCATATTATCATAAACCGTCATATGAGGGTAAAGAGCATAGTTCTGAAAAACCATAGCAATATCCCGATCCTTTGGCGGAACATCATTCATGCGCATCCCATTAATGAGAAGTTCCCCTTCGGAAATTTCCTCTAAGCCTGCAATCATACGTAAAGTTGTCGATTTACCGCATCCTGAGGGTCCAACAAAAACAATAAATTCCTTATCCTCTATATCCAGATTAAAGTCTTTTACTGCTGTTACCTTATTATCATACTTTTTATAAATTTGCTGCAGTTTTAATTCAGCCATTTTTCTCCCCCTCTTTTTAGTTGTATAGTTTTCGATATTATTAGTTTAATAATCATTAATAGAGTATGTAAATATGCAAACTGCACGAAATATTCAGAATTATTATTAGGCACCGTGTACAATCAAGGAATTTTTCTTTTTTATTAATAGGATTGCCAGCATGACAAAGGCAGCATTTGAAAACGTACGAATATCAATTCCTGTTTTTTCAATAAACTTATCCAATCGGTATTGAAGACTGTTTCGGTGAATATATAGCTTTTTTGCCGTTAAAGAAGCATTTAAATTATTTCGAAAAAACACTTGAAGGGTGTGGAGCATTTCTTGTTCCTGTACACTCTCTAGCAAATAATCCGATAAAATGCATGGATTTGCCAATGAAGGTGATTCAATAAGCAATAATGGAAAACCTTCATAAAAAGTTATTACTTTTTCCTGATGAACGCCCTGATGCATGATCTCAATACATTGCCCTTCGTAAGAAACCTTTTCTTTCAATGTCAGATCAAATTTATGTAATTGACCGATATACCCGTGAATTTCAACAAAAAAATCACTAGTCAATGTATCAATTAATTCATTACATTCCTTTTTAGTAAAAGCACCCTGAGGATGCTGATCAATAATAACTCCATGTGTATGGCTCTGCCAAAATAAAATGGGCTGACCAAATCCTCCGATAATTGCTTCTTCAAAGCTATTAGGATCTTCTAGCGGAGTTTTAAGGTAAAAATAAAATAAGCGCACCGTCTCTCCCACACTAGAAACGGGAAGAACATTGGAATGCTCATATAAAAATTCATGCCATTCTTGCTTTAAACGAGAGGTATATTTTCTATCTGAATAAAAATCAATAGAGGTAAATAAATGGTTTAATAGGTTGAGTTCATCTTCCGTAAGTTCAGTTTTACGAATTCCAAATGTATGACCATCATCCGTTTGAAACCAATAGCTATCTTTATCATCTTGGTTAAATGGTTCTGTATAGGCTGTTTGAAAATACCTTTTTAGTTTTTCAAGCATGTTATCCCTACTTTATATATAGTATTTAATTCTATTTTATAATAAAAATAGAAAAAGCAGGAGATTCAAGTCTCCTGCTTTTCCAATATTAATCATCGTATTCCACATTTAATACATCCCCAGTGATTGCATCAAGCTCAAGATCCACTTTTCCTTTGTTTGTCTTCAGCTCAAACTCGTAAATCATTCTGCCATCATCTTCATCTTTGTCCATTTCTGTTACTTTGCCATTCACTGTTTTTTCTGCAATTTCGATGGCTTTCTCAGATGAGAGGAGATTCTTGTTTGATGTATTTAATTTCTCATCAAAATTGTCATCATCCCAGTCATCATCCATATCCATTTGTTCTTTCACTTTTAGGACATCACCGCTGTATGCATCAATATGAATATCATAATCCATATTTCCATTTTCAATATCCACATCAAAATAACGCTGTCCAAATCGATTTTCTAGCTCTACGCTTTCAACCCTGCCTTCTGCTTTTGTTAACGCTATTTTTTCTGCCTCCTGAGCAGTAATCATTTTCCCTTCATTAACCACTGGCTCTTTTTTAGCTGCACTTACTGCAACCGTTCCACCTACAAGTAATGCTGCCGCAATTCCGCTTATTAATAGTTTATTTTTCATCATTTATTTCCTCCTTTATTTTCCTCTTTCTTTGCTACATCTACAATATACCCCGCAAATATTAGAGGAAAAGGAAAGAAAGATTAGAATTTGATGAGAAATGCTTAATCATCAAATGATATCGAGAGTACCTTTCCTGTGCTAGCATGGATTTCAACAACGGCTTCCCTGTCATCAGCCGTCTCTATTTCAACAAGGTAGTACATTAGATCATCTGATGTTTCTAAATCAATATCATCTACAATCCCATCCACTTCTTTTAAAGCGATTTCCTTCGCAGCAGACTCCGATAATATTACCTTTGTGCCAGATCCCGCTTCGCCTAATTCCTGCTGATTCTCCTGATCTGGTTGCCCCTCCTCAAAAGGCTCCTGCTCTTGTTCCTCCTTCTTGCTGCCAATTTTTGAGAAGGAAAGCACTTCCCCATTGAAAGCATTTAATTTTATTTCATAGATTATCTGATTTCTATCCATTTCTATCACATATTTGTCATCTTTCTGCTCAATGTTCGTAATTTCACCTTTGTATCTTTTTTCAACTAGATCCTTTGCTTCATTCCGTGACAAAGATTCAGCCGAGGTGGTCACTCTCCCCCATTGCTGAAACCCTATAAACAGCAGTGCAAGTAGCAGCACACTGCCTCCAATCCAGAGCCATAGCTTTTTTCTCATTATTACACCTCACTTTATCTCTTTATTTTCTTACATAAAAATGAGATTTTGCTGAGAAATCGCCTTATTATTTAAGAACATTCGCCGAAAAGCAGGTCCTGCAAAGGCGAAGATAGATACGCCTTTGCACATATCCGCTCATCGCAGCCATCCCCTGCAGCTAGTGCGACCTTTAATGCCAAAAATATTTAACTCGCAAATATACTTTCAACTGAAAACTTATCCATTCTTAACGTGCAAATAAAGTGTAACTGTCGTCCCGATGCCCTCTTTGCTTTCAATGCCTATCCTGATGCCTAGCACCTCTCCAAGCTCCTTAGCGAGTGAAAGCCCTAAACCTGATCCTCCGCTTTTCCTATTTCTGGCCTTATCCACTCGATAAAAACGATCAAACACCTTTGGCAATTCATCCTCTTGAATACCGATGCCCTGGTCGCTGATTTGAATAAAAACTTGATGATCCTTTTCCCCTGTTAATACAGTAATCGCCTTATCACTATATTTCCTCGCATTATCAAGAAAGATATATAGGAGCTGCTTGAGCTTCTGTTCATCTGTTTTAACCTCAAGTGACCCCTGGATTTCGGTATTGTAAATAATTTTCCGGTTATAAGCACTTTGAAAGGCATGAAGTGTCTTCTTTAAGAATTCGTTTAAGTTCACTTGTGATAGATGCAGATTCCATTGCTCATTATGTTTTGCCAGCAAAAGCAGCTGCTCCGTCAATTCTCTCATTCGAATCGCTTCAGAATGAATGGCTTCAATCGATTCTCCAAAAAGCTCAGGCTCCTGAAGTCCTCTTCGTTTTAACAGGCTTGCATAACTTTCAATGACCGTTAGTGGCGTTTTCAGCTCATGTGACGCATTGGAAACAAATTGCTTTTGCTTTTCAAAGTTTGTTTCCAGCAAGTCAATCATATGATTAAACGTTTCACCCATTTCATGAAGCTCATCCTTTGACCTCATATCTAGAGAAAGCCGTTTAAATTGGCCGCTTTGCCTAATTTCAATCATTGTTTTTATCATGGACGTAACAGGCTTAATTAATAAATTACTTAGAACACGGCTTGAAATAAATACAGGTATAAGCGCTAACAGAGTAACCGTTATCAGGACAATACGAAGGATTTTTAAATTTCCGATTGCCGTTTCTATGCTTTTTGTGATTTGCAAATTTGCTATATCCCCGTTCGGCAGAATAATTGGCATAGAAGCAAAGGCATATGTGCGATGATTGAACCTCTTCCTTTCACTCACTTCTCCTGAGAAGTAACTGACCTTTAGCTTGCTTAAGTCCTTTTCTGATGGAGAGACAGTCGAGTTCACTGTTAGTGCAGGATTCACGATTCTTATCATGCCATCAATTGGAACATAGGCACGCAAGAATTCCCTTTCCTGAGCCATATTTGTTGATTGATTAAATATTTCTGCTATTTTTCCTGTTTCTTCTTTAACTGCCTTCGTTTCACTTTCAAGAATTAAATTGCTGAATAGAACATATATAGAAAGATTCATTACCAGTAATAAAAATGAAAACAGAACGGCTGTATACAAATTAATCTTATTGCGCAGCTTCATTTTGCTTCCTTTAGCACATATCCAACCCCGCGAATGGTATGAATAAGTGTTGGTTTATTTATGGCATCTATCTTTTTCCTAACGTAGCGAATGTAGACATCCACTACATTTGTATCACCTAAAAAGTCATAGCCCCACACTGCTTCGATTATTTGATCACGATTTAACACTTGGCGCTTGTTATGCATGAAATATACGAGCAGATCAAATTCCCTTGGAGTTAACTCAATGGCGTCTTCCCCTCGAACCACCTCTCTTGTTTTTTCATTTAATTTTAAATCAGCTAAGGTCAGCCAATCGGTTTCATCTTCTATTTGTTCTTTCCTTTTAAATCTTAGGGCAGCACGTACTCTCGCCAGCAGCTCCTCAATTTGGAATGGTTTTGTAATATAATCATTCGCCCCAAGATCAAGTCCAGATACCTTATCCTCTACTGAGCTTTTTGCTGTCAGTAAAAGGACTGGTGTATGCGAATCATGCGCCCGGATACGCCTAAGCAGCTCAATCCCGCTTAACCCTGGAAGCATGACATCTAATAAAATTAAATCCCAATCTTGTTTCCTGCATAACGCCAGCGCATCTAATCCATCCATTGCCTTTGTCACCGTATATCCTTCATATTCCAATTCAATTTCCAATAGTCTCGCGATTTTCTCCTCATCTTCAACGACTAAAATAGACTCATTTGGCAACTTGATCTCTCCTTCTCTAACGTCCAATCATGTTAAAACAAGAGTAGCAGAAATCTTAGGGAAATTCATTATTTACAATGGTTATTACACAAAAAAAGGAGTAGAGAGGCTTCAGCCTCTCTTCTCCTCAACCGTTAAACGAAGTGTTCTATTATTATCAGGACTATGGGTGACTTTCACAATTATGGTAACCGGCTTCCCGTTTTCATTTACTTGGAATGTAAATGAATCTATTACATCAGCAGCAGATACTTTTTGCCTGCCTGTATATTGGTACTCGACTACTTCCTCACCAGGGAAATCTTCTTTCACAACGGCTGTTGCAATTCTACCGTATTTTTCATAATCAGGTTTTTCGCTAGCTGCAGCTGATATAGTCCATGCACACATAAAAAAGCTAATAATTATAAAAACAAACAAAAACTTTTTCATTCTATCCCTCCGATTGCAATTGTAATTACCCCTATTTTTCACGACTTTTCTAATATTATGCATGCAAACATTATTCAAGGTAAAACTTGAAAACCCCATTAAATCAACATGTCCAACATTTACAGTGCAAGTTCCTCCTGAAGAACCGCAAACTATAATCAACTCCTGAAAGAGGAGGAAAGGACAAATGAATAAGCTTGATTATGACCGTGCTCTATTCTACACCCATCGATCCGAATGGGATAATTTATTAATTTTGATGGTAAGAACGGAGGACCAATTTCTTTCAAAAAAAATTGAGCATTTCCTGCATGCTTATCATTTTGAAAAGGATTACTCCATTCTTGAAAAACATTTATATTCTTTACTCAGATACATCGACCATGCGAATGAATTTAAAGAAACTGACATGCTTGAAACGATTTCCATTCTTCCTTGAGCATCAAAAAGAATTCCACCAATAAAAAACACGATCCAATCAAACGGATCGTGTTTTTACATTCATTTCAGGTTCAAAATATTATTTTGTTAGTCCATTCCTCACTGCATAAAGTGCCGCTTGTGTTCGATCGGCTAATTCCAGCTTGGCAAGAACATTCGAGACATGTGTTTTCACTGTTTTTTCAGTAATAAATAAATCTGAAGCAATTTCTTTATTACTTTTTCCTTTTGCGATTTCCTTCAGCACTTCTAATTCCCTTTTTGTTAACCCATCCAAAGGTTTTCTTTCATCACTATTTTTGGCTGTTAAGTGAGATAGCAGATGTGAGGTAGCCTTCGGATGTAATTGGTTTTCCCCATTTTTTAACTGAATGATCGCACGTACAAGCTCGTCCGGTTCAATATCCTTTAATTGAAATCCCGAAGCACCTGCTTCAATGGCAGGAATCACATGGTCCTGATCAGAAAAGCTGGTAAGCATCATAATTTTCACATTTGGACATCCTTGTTTTATTGCACGTGTTGCTTCTATTCCATTCATATTTGGCATTTCTAAATCCATTAACACAATATCCGGCAAGAGCTTCATCGTCATTTCAACTGCCTCTTTCCCGTCCCTTGCCTCGCCAATGATTTCTATTTCCGGCTGTGTTTTGAGAAAAAATACTAATCCCCTTCTTACAACATGATGGTCATCAGCAATAAGAATTCGAATGGCCATTACTACTCCCCCTTATATTGGAATGGTGATCCTAATTTTTGTTCCTTTTTGCGGGGAGGTTTGCAGAACAAACTCGCCATTCAAGCTTTCCGTGCGATCCTTCATACTCTTTAAGCCGAGTGAAGGAATCCGCCCTTGCTTTCCGTCATAATTAAATCCTAATCCGCAATCAGAGATCACCATAATTACTCTATGTCTTTCAATTGATAAACTTAATTCAACATTTGTCTGACCCGAATGCTTTTTGCAATTTGCTAATGCCTCCTGGCCAATTCGCCACAGCGCTTCCTCCACTTTCCCTGGAAGGGAAATCACACCGTTAACCTCTGTTTGCAGTGTAAGGCCGAGCATCTCACCATAGCCGTTTAAAGCACTGGTGAGTCCATTTTCTAAGCCTCGTGGACGAAGCTGCCAAATTAAGGCTCTCATTTCACTAAGTGCCTCCTGGGCTAAATCTTGAATATATAAAAACGTTTCCTTTAAATCAGCTTCTTTTGCGATTTCAGCTCCGCCCCTGGCTGTTAAGCTTAAAGAAAATAGCAGCTGATTAACTGAATCATGAAGATCCCTTGCTAACCGATTCCTCTCTGCCGTTAGAGCTGTTTCTTGTTCTACCTCGGTCAGTTTAATCCGTTTGAGTGCGGTGCCAATTTGAAAGGCAATCGACTCCAGCAAAGCAAGCTCCTCTGGCTCAAAATGAGTTTTATCTGGGGCACCTACATTGAGAATGCCAAACTTTTCATCCCCAGCCCGCAAAGGTACAGTTGCGTGATGAGTCAAACCGTTTGTGTCATTTCTTTTTTCTAACAGGGCTGTTTCAATTCTTTTACATTCAATAATATTAATGGCTTTATGAAGCCTGCCATTATTGTAACGGTCAATACACCAGCAATCCCCTGTACACATTGGTTTACACTCATTGCGCGAGAGTGCTGGAGGAAGATTTTCTTTTGCTGCAAGCACATACTTCCCATCAGGCTCAATTAGAAAAATCCACCCGCTTGTTAATCCTGTGACATGAAGCAATTTTGCCAGTACCTCTGACAGAATTCCTTGGACTTCGGTTCCTTCATTTAATAATTCAGCGATTTCCTTTAATATCCGGATTTCAGAATGATGTTTTTCCACCGTTTCTCCTCCAAAAACTAATTCCTTTCACTATTATAATACTTTTCAAATAAACAATCGTTAGGAATTAGGATGAAAACACATACGACTAAAGTTGTAAGAAAAGCGGAAGCGCCTTGCTCATCGCCGTACAAACTGGAAGGGCCGCGACTGAGATATAGGAGACACAATAAGCGATAGCGAATTGATGTCGACTTATCGCAGGGAGCGGTCCTGAAGTTTGATAGGCGATAGGCGCTGGAGCTAGACATATCGAAAAGTGGAAGCGCCTTGCTCATCGCCGTACAAATTGGAAGGGCCGGTTCTTTCGATAAAGGAGACACAATGAGCGATTGCAAATTGATGTCGACTTATCGCAAGGAGATTTGATAGACGATTGGAGAATTGCTAAACCATTCTCTAACCTCCATGTTTACTTGCAAAAAACACCGAAGAGATCATCCCTCGGTGTCATTGTTCCAATCTATTTTAATGATAATGCTTTTATTTTTTCATCAATGATTTTCATGAATTCATTTTCTATCGCAGTTAACTTTTGTCTGCTTCCTTCTAATGATGGACTATTAATGCCGAAATAAAATTTAACCTTTGGCTCTGTTCCCGATGGGCGCATACAAATCCATGTTCCATCCTCAAAGATATATTTAATAACATTTGATTTTGGTAAATCAATGACCTGCTTCTGTCCCTTGTTATCCGTTCGAACACCTGCTAAATAATCTTCAACTGCGGTTACCTTCAGACCGGCAAGCGCTTTAAGGGGATTCTCACGGAATGAAGCTAATGTTTGCTGAATAATCTCGGCGCCTTCTTTTCCTTTTAACGTGATTGAGCGGAGTCCTTCAAGATAGTAGCCATATTGTTCATAGATCGCTAATAGGGCATCATATAAGGACAATCCCTTTTTCTTATTGAAGGCGGCTGCCTCGGCTGCTAGGACAGCGGCTTGTACGGCATCTTTATCTCTGGCAAAGTCCCCAATTAAGTAGCCATAGCTTTCTTCGTACCCAAACAAAAACGTGTATTCTCCTGTTGCATCATACTCTTTCATCTTCTCTGCAATAAATTTAAAGCCTGTTAATACATCAATCGTATCAATTCCATAGGAGGAAGCAATCTTTCTTCCTAATTCTGAGGTAACAATTGTTTTGAGTACCACCCCATTGGCCGGAATTGTATGCTTTTCCTTCTTCTGTGACAGAAGATAGTCCAGCAGCAGCGCCCCTGTTTGATTTCCAGTCAGGAGAACATATTCACCCGTTTGATCCTTCACAGCTATTCCTAATCTGTCGGCATCAGGATCTGTTGCGATTAATAAATCTGCATTAGATTCCTTCCCAACCTTTATGGCCAGTTCGAAGGCCGATTTTTCCTCTGGATTTGGACTTTTTACCGTTGAAAACTCTGGGTCTGGGAGCTCCTGCTCTTTAACAACTTGAACATTTTTATAATTAAGTGCCCGGAAAGCATCCCTTACAGGCTTGTTAGCTGTTCCGTGTAATGGAGTAAAGACAATTGAAAGGTCTACCTCCTCACTAATAGCTGGATTTTCCGAAATCGTGACAAGCTTCTCTATGTACTTGCTGTCAACTTCCTCCCCAACCATTTTAATTAAACCCTGTTCCTTGAGCATGGTTTCATCCTGAACAGCAATATGCAGTTCATTTTCAATTTCATTTACTTTAGAAATAACCACATCTGCAATAGATGGCGGCAGCTGAGCACCATCTGAACTATATACTTTGTAGCCATTATATTCAGGCGGGTTATGACTCGCTGTTACAACTATCCCTGCAAATGCTTGCAGATGCCTCACAGCAAATGATAACTCTGGGGTCGGTCTCAGTTCACTAAACACATATGTCTGAATCCCTTTTGTCGCTAACGTTTTTGCAGCTTCCATTGCAAATTCAAATGACATATGACGTGAATCATAGGCAATAACAACTCCTCGTTTCATTGCCTCTTTTCCTGCTTCTTCTATATATGCGGCTAACCCAGCTGAAGCTTTTCTAACCGTGTAAATATTCATTCGATTTGTACCAGCACCGATTTCTCCACGCATCCCGCCAGTACCAAATTCTAAATCTTTATAAAAAGCATCCTCAAGCTTTTTTTCATCTAATGCTAACTTTTGAAGCTCTGAAACTAACTCTTGATCTAATTTTTCAAAATTAATCCAGCGTTCAGTTTTCATTTTCCAATTCATATACATCCCTCCAAAACTCTCCTACATTAAAACATTCTGCTCTAAAAAAATCTACTAATCATCCAAATATTTCTGCAAAGATTTATACCCTCTGCTTTTAATTGTATTCATCTATTCCTTACGATATTATTTGTAACAATGAATGTCAAAACTATGACGAAACTCAGAACAAACAAGGATTTTGTGAAAATGTTGATTTACAAAGGCAGGACAGTAGGTCATAATTTTATCGTAATTATCTATTGGAGGAGTATAAGATGGAGAAAACAAGAAAAGATCAAAGGGAAACATGGTTATTTGTTTCATGGGCTGCATCCGTTCTTGCCATGTTCGGAAGCCTCTATTTTTCAGAAATCCGTCAATATGAACCTTGTACGCTATGCTGGTATCAGCGAATCCTTATGTATCCAATGGTTATCATATTAGGCATTGCTGTCATTAGGAAGGATTATCGGATTAGTATATATACAATGGTGCTTTCTGCAATTGGCGGCTGCATCTCTCTATATCATTACTCAATCCAGAAAATTTCTTTTTTAGCAGACCATGCTGCATCTTGCGGAAGAGTGCCATGCACGGGACAATACATAAATTGGCTCGGATTTATTACAATCCCATTTTTGGCATTAATCGCTTTTATTATTATTTTCATTTGCAGTTATTTACTATGGAAAAAGTCGAAGGAGGCAGCATAAATGAAGAAGGTCATCATTTTTTTAGCAGTCATTGTCCTTTTATTCGGAGCTGTTGCATTATTAACAAAGATGCAGAATGAAGAAAAGGTTTCAGAAGAGAATCCATACGGGAAAAGTGACCTCCATCCGGAAACGATTGCCCAGCTGGATGATCCAAATTATCAAAACTTAATCCTTCCCGATCAGTTAGAGAAAAAGCTAGATAAAAAAGAGGATGTAACAGTTTATTTTTATAGCCCTACTTGCTCTCACTGTCAAAGAACTACACCTGTCGTTTCACCCCTTGCTAAGGATATGAATATTAATCTTACAAAGTTTAACCTGCTTGAATTTGATAATGGCTGGAATCAATATGGAATTACGGAGACGCCAACCATTGTTCAATATAAGGCTGGTAAAGAAGTAAATCGCATTACTGGGTATCAAGAAAAAGAAGTATTTGAAAAATGGTTTAATGAAAATACAAAATAATTTTCAAATAAAAAATGCCTGCATATAGCTTGCAGGCATTTTTTATTCAAATTAATAATTCATTTGCAGCCTTTGTGTACATACTGAGCATATCGTTCTTCATCCCTTTTCCCTGATAAAAATTGCTGAAGGTAAACGGAAATGACAATCCAAAGTCATGTAAAATGCTTACATTTTTATCGAAAATTTTTTCGTACCTTTCCCCAAGATTCTCTGTCTCCAGAATACAAGTGATGATTTGTAAGCTAACAATCACTTGATAGGCTTCCTTTAATGTGCCAAAATATTCAAAATGCCTAGTTGAAGTATGTAACACATTTAATTGTTTAAATTCTTTAATATCTTCATCCGGAAAATAATTTGGAAAAATAGTAGAATACATTTTTTGGACAAGGTTCCTGATTTCTTCTTCTTGTTCAGGAGTTGATGCAAATACGATTTTCACCGATAAAACCCACCTTTATAACCCATGTAACTATTTTGTAATATACAATAAGAATATCACATCCACTTCTGTTTTTCGGGTGGTAATTAAATCCATGAAATGGTTAAAATACAGATAGGACAAGGGATAGTACACACTGTAAAAAACTGGATTACCTAAAAGGGAGAATAGAATGATACAAACAAAATGTTTTGGCGAATGGTTTGAAATCACATTGCCTTCAAATTGGGAAGGATATTCCATAGATGATGTATTTAGGATTGTGTGGAAAGCACCAAAGAAACAAATCCATACCATAAGAATGGAAAAACATGTAAAGGTAAACGGAGAACTGATCAATTGGACTCAGCCTCTAAAGAAAAATGATCGCCTTCAGCTTAAGCTTTTTATGGAAGAGGAGTTTGGTGTCATTCCAGCCTATCATGAGGTTGATGTTCTTTATGAGGATGAGCACATGATTGTTTTTAATAAACCAGCAAACATGGATACACACCCTAATACCCTTGAGCAAACAAACACATTGGCAAATGCTGCAGCGTTTTATTTACAAGCAAAAGGCGAGCGGCGAAAAATTAAGCATGTGCACCGTTTAGATCGTGACACAACTGGGGCCATTCTATTTGCTAAGCACGCGCTTGCCGGTTCCATTTTAGATAAAACGCTTGAGGAAAGGTCGATTAAACGGACGTATTTTGCACTCGTCCACGGTCAACTAAAAAGGAAAAAAGGAACCATACAGGAGCCCATTGGCCGTGACCGGCATCATCCTACGAAAAGGCGCGTATCTGCATCAGGACAGCCCGCAATAACCCATTATGAGCTTCTTGAATACAATTCTAAACAGAATCTTTCCCTCATTCAATGTCAGCTTGATACAGGAAGAACACATCAGATTCGGGTTCATTTAAGCTCAATTGGACATCCAATAGTTGGTGATAAACTATACGGTGGAAAACCGCTGTTCGAGAGACAAGCACTGCACGCTGGAAAACTAGTCATTCCTCATCCATTTACAGATGAAAATATTGTTGTGGAAGATTTCAAGACTATTCCATTCCTGCATCTGCTCAAAAAATAAAAGCCTTCCATCTTGGAAGGCTTTTATTTTTTAATCAGTCGATTTTCTAAATGCTCTCATCAGCAGGCTTAAAAGAAATACGAGCAGTACAGCACCTATTAGTGCAGGGATAATAGCAAAATCTGCAACAACGGGACCCCAGTTACCAAAAATTAATGTCCCAAGCCATGCTCCGACAAATCCTGCAATAATATTGCCGAATACTCCACCTGGAATATCTTTACCAACAACCATCCCTGCAATCCATCCAATAATTCCACCTATAATTAATGCCCATAAAAAGGTAAACATTTGATCACTCCTTGCTGTTTTATCGTAGTTTTCGTCTTTTTTCCGTTTTTATTACAAAAACCCTTTAGGAATATAATGGAATTTTTTGTGTGATTGAAAAATGTAAAAAGCGATTGCTGTCTTAGCAATCGCAATCTATATTAACGGCAATGGCCGGGATTCGTAATGATTGGTTACTTCACTTTTACCCGTACTAAAATTGTCCTAAACAAAAGAATAATCATTTATAGAAAAAAAACCTATGGAACCCTTTCAATATTTCACAAGGACTCCACAGGTCTTATCAATAATGCAATTAGTTACTTGGGATTTCAGGCTTCTCAACCACTGGAAGTTCCCCGCTCATGCTTTCCAGGAATGCAACTAGTGAATTTATTTCTTTATCAGTTAAATTAAGCGGTTTCATCTGAACGCTTTTATTCGGATGTTTTCCGCCGCCTTCATTATAGTAAGCAATAACATCATTCAAGGTCTCAAGACTGCCATCATGCATAAATGGTGCAGTATGGGCCACTCCTCTTAATCCAGATGTTCTGAACTTCCCTTTATCTTCTTCATTTCCCGTAACTGCAAAACGGCCTTCATCCCCACTCATACCTAAATTATGATAATTATAATCAGATAGCAGCGGACCTGCATGACAAGAAATACAGCCTGCCTTGCCGGCAAATAACTTCATTCCCTCTTTTGCATCGACACTAATGGCATCTTCCTCCCCTTGAAGATAACGATCAAATGCTGTATCAGCTATCACGATCGTTCGTTCAAACGCGGCAATCGCTTTTGCAATATTATCAGCAGATATTTTGTCATTAAAGACTGTATTAAATCGCTCTACATAGGTTGGAACCCCATTTAATTCAATCACTAGCTCATCTAAATCTTGATTCATTTCTACTTCCGATTGTATCGGCCCTAATGCTTGTTCCTCTAAGCTGCCAGCGCGTCCATCCCAGAAATTTGATGGATAGTAGCCGGAATTAATAATGGTAGGGCTATTTCTTGGACCATTAAAGCCTTCAAAGCCAATAAACTTTGCCATTCCATCTCCATAGCCTGCTCCTGGCGCGTGACAGGACATACAGCTTTGAACATTATTCCCTGATAGGCGAGGATCAAAATATAAGGTTTTTCCTAATTCTATTTTGTCCTCTGTCATTGGATTATCAGCTGGAACCGGAATTTCTCCTAATGGTTCAAATTTAGCCTTAGCCTCTTCAAGTTCTTTGTCAATGACAATTTCTTTTTCAGTTTCATTCGCATTTTTGTCAGCAGGAGCTGCGGTTTCCTCTTTGGCACCGCAAGCACCAAGAATTAATAGAACAAATAGCAGCAAGATCCCTAAACCCATTTTTTTCATAAATAGCTCCCCCTATTTATTTGTTAGATTCATCAGAAGAGGTGGAAAGTATAACCATTTCTTCCATTCATCTTTAAAGTGATTATATAATTAAACTTATTCTTATTTACGTATCATTTTCGAAAAGTTTGTGACATTAATCACAATGTAAGTTTTACTTAGTAAGTATATTGGAAACATATTTCCATGAAAATAATCACATAATAAAAAAAATGGTAGTTTTAAATACTTTTTTCAACTTTTTTAGGCATATAACTATCTAATTCGCCATTTTTCGTATAAAATTATTTCGTTTGGATGATATTTATTCCTTGGAGGTTAAAAAATGGCTTTTAAAAAGAAAGATAAATTTGATACGCTGTTAAGCAATATTGCACTCAATGTAAAAGAAGGTGCAAATTATTTTGCAGATTATAAACTAAATAATGTCAGTGATCTGAAAGTTTTTTCTGAGACAATGAAGGATTATGAATCAAAAGGGGATTCATATGTACATGAGGTGATTAAGGAGTTAAATAATGCCTTTATCACACCGATTGAGCGGGAGGATATTCTTGCCCTAGCAATGAGTTTGGATGATGTCATTGACGGCATTGAACACTGTGCAGCCCTATTCGAAATGTATTCGATTACACAGGCAGATGACTTTATGCTTAAATTTGTGGATGCAATAAAAAACTGTGCTTATGAAATTGAGAAATCAATTGAACTTCTATCAAATAAAAAACTCCAGCAAATCCGTGAACATGCGATTAAAATAAAGGACTATGAATCAAAATGTGATGGAGTACTGCGCCAATCTATTAAGCATCTTTTCTCCGTTGAGAAGGATCCTGTACGCATAATCCAAACGAAAGAAATTTATGAGAATCTAGAAGAAATTGCTGACAGCTGTCAAGGGGTAGCAAATACTTTGGAAACCATTATTATGAAAAATGCGTAAGGAGCTTTAACAAAATGGATGGATTTTTACTAATAACAATCTTAATTGTCGTTATGGCATTAGCGTTCGATTTCATTAATGGGTTTCACGATACAGCGAATGCCATCGCTACAGCTGTTTCGACAAAAGCCCTTAAGCCCCGGCATGCAATTATTCTTGCAGCAGTTATGAACTTTGTGGGTGCCATGACTTTTACTGGTGTGGCAAAGACGATCACGAAGGATATCGTTGACCCGTTCACTTTAGAAAATGGCTCTCTCGTCATCTTAGCTGCACTAATTGCTGCAGTTTTCTGGAATTTGCTTACTTGGTATTATGGAATACCGAGCAGTTCCTCTCATGCGATTATCGGCTCTATTGCTGGTGCGGCCATAGCAGCAGCTGGGTTTTCATCACTTAATTATAAAGGCTTTCTAAAAATTATCGAGGCACTGCTTTTATCACCATTAATTGCCTTTGCCGTTGGTTATATCGTTTACAGTATTTTTAAAGTTGTATTTAAAAATAATAATTTAACAAAAACAAACAGAAATTTCCGCTTTTTCCAAATTTTCACTGCCGCCCTGCAATCCTATACACATGGAACAAATGATGCACAAAAGGCAATGGGAATTATAACAATGGCTTTAATTGCTAACAATTACGTAACAAGTACAGATATTCCGTTTTGGGTACAATTTTCCTGTGCGCTAGCAATGGGGCTTGGAACATCTGTTGGCGGCTGGAAAATCATCAAAACTGTCGGCGGCAAAATAATGAAAATTAGACCTGTTAATGGAGTAGCAGCAGATTTAACTGGTGCTATGATTATTTTCGGTTCTACTTTAATTCATTTGCCAGTTAGTACAACCCATGTTATTTCATCTTCTATTCTTGGTGTTGGCTCAGCGCATCGTTTAAAGGGTGTAAAATGGGGAACTGCTCAAAGAATGCTAATCACATGGGTCATTACTTTACCTATTTCCGCAACTGTTGCAGGACTTATTTACCTTTTATTAAATGCTATATTTTAAGCTTTTTGAGGATGGTCACACGGCCATCTTTTTTTTGTGTCCAATCTGCTGAATGATTTTCGTTCATTCTATAGATAATAGTAAATAAGGACTTGTAATCCATTCTAATAACGAATATTATATTAAATGTGCTTTTTAATGTTCGTATTTGGAGGAACTATCATGTTTAAACTTAAAGAGAATCAAACAAATGCTAAAACGGAGGTCCTTGCTGGGATAACAACCTTTTTAACAATGGTTTATATTGTCGTTGTCAATCCGGTAATTTTATCCGATGCAGGAGTACCCTTTGAACAAGTATTTACAGCCACAATCGTTGCTGCTATTGTCGGGACACTGTGGATGGCCATTTTCGCCAATTATCCGATTGCCATTGCTCCTGGAATGGGATTGAATGCATATTTCGCTTATTCAGTTGTTGGCACGCATGGAAATATAGATTATCAAACTGCCTTTGCGGCTGTTTTTATCGCAGGTATTATTTTCATTATTTTATCTTTAACCCCTTTTCGCTCGAAACTCATTGAAGCCATTCCCGATAATTTAAAACACGGAATCACTTCTGGGATTGGTTTATTTATTGCTTTTATTGGCTTACGCCAAACAGGAATTATTACGAGTCATCCGTCAAATCTTGTTGCACTTGGAGATTTACATCAGCCATCAGCGATCTTAGCTTTAATCGGACTAACTGTTACATTAATATTAATGACTTTACGCGTGAATGGCGCGCTTTTCTTCGGAATGATTGTTACTGGTTTAATTGCCTTCTTCACAGGCCAGCTTTCATTTGATCAGGGCTTTTTATCATTGCCATCCCTTCCTGAGGGTCTAATCATTCTTAATCCGTTTCATGCCTTAGGTGACGTTATTCAGCATAGCTTATACGCTGTTGTATTCTCCTTTTTGCTAGTGACCATTTTTGATACAACCGGAACTATGGTTGGCGTTGCACAGCAGGCTGGTTTAATGAAAGGGAAGACCATGCCGAGGGCTAGAGAAGCATTGCTGTCTGATTCCATTGCGACAACTGTTGGTGCGATGTTTGGGACAAGTCCAACATCGGCTTTCGTTGAATCAACAGCAGGTGTAGCTGCGGGAGGCCGAACTGGGTTAACCTCTCTGACCGTTGCTGTACTATTTATGATTTCTGCCTTTTTTGGGCCATTAGTGAGTGCTGTGTCAGGTCTTTCAGCCATCACTGCTCCTGCCCTTATTATTGTAGGAAGCTTAATGATGGGAAGCATTGCACAAATTAAGTGGGGAGAACTTGACGAAGCATTCCCAGCCTTCCTGATTATTTTGAGCATGCCCTTAACATCAAGCATTGCCACAGGAATTGCACTAGGTTTTATTTCTTATCCTATTATGAAGGTTTTTAAGGGAAAGTGGCGGGATGTTCATCCGCTCGTTTACATTTTTGCTGTCTTATTCTTTTATCAGCTTGCCTTTTTACCGCATTAAATAGAAAAGCGAAGGCGGCTTGCCCAAGGGCGACAAGCATAAGACGATTCGGCAGGAAGGCTGTTCTTTAGCCTTCTTGACGAGTTGGCTTATGACCTCGAGCCCCTAGCCGCCGAAGCTAGACATCAAGAAAAGCGGAGGCGGCTTGGTCATCGCCGTTCAAACTGGAAGGTACCCGACTGAGATAAAGGAGACACAATGAGCGATAGCGAATTGATGTCGACTTATCGTAGGGAGGGGACCTGAAGTTTGGTTAGGCGATAGGCGCTAATCAGTTCTTTAATGTTATAAAGAGCTTATATTTTTTTATTCTACTTGTAAGAGGTTACGCAAAGAATACCGCTTTGTTTAGCCTCTTATCTACCCTATTTTCCTCAAAAATTATATTACAAAAATTCCCCTGTATACTTCACCATTATTTTATAAATAATAATATTTGATGAATTGCTAATATATTAAGTTTTACCACTTATTTTGATTCTATTGCCACAAAATTATCATTACTTTACAATAATAAAGTTGACTATAAATTTTAAATATTGGAGGCATAGAAAATGGATGCAGCAGTAGACAATAAAGCCAGAAAAAAGCATCCCCCTGGTTTGTACTTATTATTCTTAACAGAAATGTGGGAGCGCTTTAGTTATTATGGAATGAGAGCGATCCTCGTCCTTTACTTAACTACATCATTTGTAAGCGGTGGACTGGGCTTTAGTGACAGTTATGCAATGATGCTTTACGGATTTTTCACTGGTGCCGTTTACCTCACCCCAATGGTCGGGGGATACTTATCTGACCGCTTCTTAGGTCAGCGTCTTGCAATCACCATCGGCGGTATTACAATGGTTGTAGGTAACCTTGTCTTATTCGCACACCAAAGTGCAGGAGCCTTATACTTAGGTTTAATCTTGTTAATTGTTGGAAACGGTTTCTTTAAACCAAATATCTCTACGATTGTTGGAGAATTGTATGAAGCGAATGATCCTCGCAGGGATGCAGCATTTACTATCTTCTACATGGGTATTAATATTGGAGGGTTCCTCTCACCATTAGTAATCGGTTTCTTATACAATGATCTCTTTAAAACAACAACTATGGATGGAATCATCCAATATGGTTTTAAATACGGATTTTTAGCAGCTGCAATCGGTATGATTATTGGTCAAGTAATCTTTAACGTATTTGGGAACCGCTATCTTGGGGATATCGGGAAGAAGCCAACTGGCGCACCTGATCGAACTGTTGATGCACAAGCTAAAAATAAACCACTTACTAAGAAAGAAAAACAAAGAACGACTGTTATTATTATCTTAACTTGTTTTGTCATTTTCTTCTGGGCTGGTTTTGAACAAGCTGGCAGTTCTTTAACACTATATACAGAACGTTTTGTCGACAGACAAATTTTTGGCTGGGAAGTTCCAACTGCTTGGTTCCAATCAGTAAACCCTGTATTTATTGTTATTTTAGCTCCACTTTTCTCCATTCTTTGGGTTAAGCTTGCTTCTTCTAAACGTGGGGATATTAAAGTTCCTTCAAAGATGGGAATTGGGATGGTTCTTCTTGGACTTGGATACATGATCCTCCTAATTGCTGTAATGAAAACTGGAAGCGATGAAGCTAATATTCAAGTAAAAGCAAATATCATGTTTATCGTTTTAACGTATCTCATGCATACAATGGGTGAATTAATGCTTTCACCAGTAGGACTTTCGCTTGTAAGCCGAATTGCTCCTATAAAGCTTGCCTCTTTATTGATGGGTGTTTGGCTCGCCGCTTCAGGTATAGCAAATATCTTAGCAGGACAGCTTGCTGCATTCACACAAACCCTTGGTTACTTTGAAATTTTCGGACTAATCGGTCTAATGGCGATTGTCTTAGGGTTAATTCTTCTTTCAGTATCGAAAAAATTAGTGCAAATGATGGATTAACTAGAAAGGCGGAAGCGGCTTGCTCACCCCCGACAAGCATAAGCCAATCTGGATGGAAGGTTATTCTTTAACCTTCTAGCCAGATTGGCTTACGATCCTCGAGGCGATAAGACGCTTGCGCAAGCAGAAAAAAAGTCGGCAGGTCCAAGGACCTGCTGACTTTTTTCATTATGCTTCTGCTTCAATCTTTTCATTCATATCATGATAAACACTGCTGTCTATCTCTCCGGTTATCCGGCTTGTTAGTATCCCTGATGTCATGGATCCACTGACGTTCACTGCCGTTCGCCCCATGTCTATCAGCGGCTCAATCGATATGAGTAATCCTGCTAATGCAACTGGAAGATTTAATGCCGATAATACTAATATTGCTGCAAAGGTAGCCCCTCCCCCAACACCAGCCACGCCAAATGAGCTGACAGCAACAATTGCAATGACAGTGATGATAAAGGATGGTGTTAATGGATTAACCCCTACTGTTGGAGCAATCATCACAGCCAGCATCGCAGGATAGATGCCTGCACAGCCGTTCTGTCCAATTGATAATCCAAACGAACCAGAAAAATTTGCAATCCCCTCAGGCACCCCAAGGGACTTTTGTGTTTTAATATTTAATGGAAGTGCACCGGCACTTGTGCGAGAGGTAAAAGCAAAGGTTAAAACAGGGAATGCCTTTTTCATATAGGTGACTGGGTTAAGACCGGCAAATGTAAGCAGTAATAAATGAATTAAGAACATGACGGCTAATGCAACATAAGATGTGACCACAAATTTCCCAAGCTTCAGTATCGAATCCACATCGCTCATCGCTACAGTTCTTGTCATAATCGCCAATACTCCATATGGGGTTAAGCGTAAGATAAGAATGACAACTCGCATAACCACTGCATAAATTGCGTCTACGATTTTTGAGAAAAGCTCAGCATGTTCTGCTGACTTCCTTCTAACCCCGAGATAAGCGATTCCTAAGAATGCAGCAAATATGACGACTGCTATCGTAGATGTTGGACGCTGACTTGTAAAATCGAGAAAAGGATTGGCTGGAATTAAATCGAGAATTTGCTGTGGAAAGGTTCTTCCTTCAATACTTTGAAAGCTTTGTTCAAGTTGTTCTCCTCTTGCTGACTCTGCCTCACCTTGTGTAATTTCGACAGCTTCAAGATCGAATCCTACTGCTGCTGCAATCCCTACAGCAGCCGCTATCGCCGTTGTGCCAACTAGCAGACCGAGTATTAGCGAACTTATCTTTCCAACATTATTACTTAATTTCATTTTTGTAAAAGCAGCTAAAATGGAGATAAATACGAGAGGCATCACAATCATCTGCAGAAACTTCACATAGCCGCCGCCAACTAAATGAATCCATCCTGAGGATTCTGCTACGATTTCAGATGCGGATCCGTAAGCGAACTGCAGCCCAAACCCAAATATGATCCCTAATCCTAATGCTGTAAAAACACGTTTAGAAAAAGAAATATGCTTCTTCTGCATGTAGAATAAACCGATTAAAAGAATGATCAAGATAACAATATTTAATAAGACGAACCATGTTGTCACCATAACCCCCCCTTATTCCTTTTTAATAGACTGTTTAAATCTTGTATCCGCATCCATCTAGTAGGAATTATCTTGCCGCTTTCCCTCCCTTCTGTTACGGTTTATAGGATATATGCACGCTTGAAAAAGATTATTCCATTTATTACGAGGCTATTTAATTGACCATTACTGACCAACTGAGTATGATGAAAGAGAGGGGAATTTGTCGATAAAAAATCTTTTATTAGACTTTTTTTAATTTCATGTTTATTTTACAATTAAAAGGATATATTCTTTATAGGATTCCTTTACTAATTCTGGATGGGATGGTGTTAAGATGGCAGAAAATAAAAAAGACAAGAACGTAAAAAAGGACTTAAACATTGGTGCGAATGTTTCATTAAACGGCCTTGTAACTGCTGTTTTTGACAACATGGTCCACGTCCAAATAGGTGCTAAAATTGTTACTGTGCATATAAAGGATTTATATGCGGGACTGAACCAATCACTCATTAAAAATTAGCACATTAAATTGATCTTTCATAGTACAGGAGGAGCAGTAATGACTGCTCCTCCTGTTTGTTTAATCGTTATTTTTTTGTGCAAGAGAATTTGTTTTTACTGTACAGCTTTCCATTGCTGCTAAAACAGCAGCCCTAAGCCCATTTTTCTCAAGCTCAGCGACGGCTTCAATCGTTGCTCCTCCTGGTGTACAAACCTCATCCTTTAACTCTCCAGGATGCTTCCCTGAATCCAGAACCATTTTTGCCGCTCCAAGAACTGCTTGGGCCGCTAAATGATAGGATTGGTCTCTTGTTAACCCATTCTTTACTCCTCCGTCAGCTAAAGCCTCGATAAACATGTAAACATATGCAGGAGAGGATCCGCTAATCGCTGGAATGGCATTCATTAATTTTTCCTCAATCACTTCAACCTTCCCAAAGCTTGAAAAAACGTGTATGATTTCCTCTAATTCTTCTTTCGTTACAAAATCATTCGCACATATGGCACTCATTCCTTCTCCTACCAAGGAAGGGGTATTAGGCATGGAACAAATCGCTTTTATTTGCCGATTAAAGGAATCCTCAAGAAACTTCAGGCTTATCCCGGCTGCTATCGTAATGATAATTGCCTCTTGCTTGATTACATGTTTTATTTCTTCGATGATTTGAGCATGGATATTCGGCTTTATCGCCAAAAATAAAATATCGGCTTGCTCTGCAACAAGCCTATTATTTGCAGTAACTTGAATCTGAAATTTAGCTGCTGCTTGATCAATCGTTTCTTGTGACTGAGCACTGGCAACAATTTGCTTAGGAACTACAGTATTTGATTGCAATATTCCGCCAATCATTGCCTGCGCCATTTTGCCGCATCCGATAAAGCCAATTTTTCTTTTCAAAAGTAACACTTCCTATTTCTAAGGTGATTAGACCTTTTAAATAATCTCGATAAAATGCTTTAGAATTCGAGCAGTTAATCCCCATATTACTTTATCTTCATAGAAGTAAAAGCACTCGTCCATCTTTCTTGTCTGCCAATTATAATTTTCCCCGCCAGGAATTTGATTCAACGGAAAGTTCTTTTCCGGCATTACTTTATATTCCACCTGAAAAATCTCAGGTTTGTAATCCTTTAAAAAGGATAGCGGAACAGTAAAAATCGAGTCCACTTCACTTGGATTTGGCCGAATATCCTCTACACGTTCGATAAAGCCGGCAAATGGGTAAATAATCGTACCAAAAGGAGAAATCATGTAATCAAGCGGAGAGATATTAGCGATACTTTTCTCACTGATTCCGAGTTCTTCTGTGGTTTCTCGAACAGCCGTGTGCTGCTCATTTTCATCTGAAGGATCCATTCTTCCGCCAGGAAAACAAACCTCTCCCGGCTGCCTTCTTAACTTACTAGACCGTATTTCAAATAAAACATGCAATTCATCATTCCTTTGAATGAGAGGCAATAAAACGGAGTATTTTGAGAACCTTTCACTTCCTAAAATACCAGGCTTCCGGTTCTCAAGCTTCTGGATTATTTCTTGTACGTTCAACTTCTCACCCCATATCATCAACCTTTTTCCCATTATAATACGAATGGTCGCGAAAAACGAACTAACAGGCCAGACAATTGATTCATCTGGCCGCACAAAATCTTACTTATGATATTTTTTTGCTAAATAATCAATGATTCCCATCGATCCGACACTTAAATCAAGCTTTATGATCTCGGTCATTTCCTGATCTAACGTGCATTCCTTATCAGATAAGAACGAGTGGATTTCAGCAAATAATTTTTGGAATAATGCTTCACATTTCGTTTCATTGGAATCGTCCTGTTTATCTTTCCACACTTTTTCTCCAGCTTCCATAAAGATTGGGAGCCATTTGTATATTTGCGCATACACATGAGAAGGATTGTCGGTCATTCCATAATGGCCAAAATAAATTCGATCAACCTCTAATGCCTTAATTTTTTCAAGTGAATCGAGCATGGCATCAGGATCAAACTGATTGGGAGAAGTAGATGGCAGATACAATTCAATTCCCTGATCAAATAGCTGTGGATAGAATACTCCGATTGTATCCCCTGTAAAAATCCCATTACTCAATGAATCATGGATCGAAAAGTGATGCTTCGCATGCCCTGGTGTATCGTAAAAAGTCAGAATCCGACCTTCCCCGATTTGGAGCGTATCCCCGTCCTCCTTAACAAGTAACCGATTGGACGGCACTGGCAAAATCGGGTCGAATAATTCATCAAATTTTTCGCCATATACTGCTCTTGCGCCGAGAATTAATTTTGAAGGATCTGCTAGATGCCGCATCCCCCTTGGATGGACAATTACCTTGGCATTCGGACAGCTTTCAAGTAATAGTCCTACTCCGCCAGCATGGTCAAGATGGACATGGGTGACAATAATATTTTTTATATCTTTTAGATCAATACCTAGATTTATAAATCCTTCTAATAAATATGGAATGGATGGACTTGCACAAGTTTCAATGATTGTTAAATCCTGTGCATGCAGGATGTAGCAGCCTGTCCTTTTTTCTTTGCCTAAATCCATTGCATCTATAATTGATATCCCTCTGCCTAAATCCATAGTAGAACCGCCTTTCTAAAACTCTTTTGCTTAAATTTGTGAATTAATTATGTTCCTTGTAAATGCCCTGTTATTTTTGCATATTTCCTCTTTTCTTGCAAATAACGAATTACTCCTCTATTTTTCTCAAGACTGCCCGTACTGGACTGCCGTCAGCTTCTGAGAGAGGTAATGGTAGAGCTGCTAGTTCATAGTTTCCCGGATCGATTTCGTCGAGAACAAGCCCTTCCAAAATATGTAGTCCATGACGAGTAAGCTCATGGTGAGCAGGCAGTTCCTTGCTATCCAGCTTATCGACAGATGGAAGATCAAGTCCAAGCAGCTTGACCCCTTGTTCTGCTAAATAGGAAGCTGCTTCTGGTTCAATAGGCGGAATCGTTTCAGGAAAGACTGAACGATTCTTCCAAGCACCGGTATATATTAATAGACGCGTCACATTAGACAACTGATGACCGCGCAAATCCTCGACACAAATGCTCTCCCTATCCGTAAGATGGATAACTTTCGCAGGACCGATATACAAATTAATATCCAGCTCTATTACCCGTTTCCCTTCATTATCAAAATGAAAGGGTGCATCAATATGTGTGCCTGTATGTGCACTCATTGTAATTTGACCTACATTTACCGATCCGCTTTCCTCCTTGCTCCAGTTGATCTTATACGAAAAAGGCGTATCTCCTGGCCAAACAGGAATGTTATTATTTAAAGGCTGTGAAACATCCATCCACTTATTCATTATATTCTCCTCCACGTTTACCTTTTTATAGAATTCATTGCAAAAATTAAACAGATTAAATTTGCTATAGAGATTATGAGCTATTTGTCTGCATTGTTATCTTCTTCATTGAATCTGCTTATCTTCGCTTTTCATGCATATATTTCATCCATTTTTTGAGCTTCAGGCTTGTAATCATATAGCCAGTAATTGCTAGAACAGTTACACCAAGTGAAAGCTTTATTAACAATGGGTTTGAGAGAGAACTTCCAATCCCGCTCCCGATTAATCCTAGCAATAGCAATTGAAAAGAATACTTTTTCCGATTTTCATAAATTGTAAATTGGAATTTTCTTCTTAGTTCCGTTTCCTTTAGCTGTTCCATTTTTTGCGGTGCCTTTAAGAACTCATTAACAGAATGAAAGATTTTAAATACAGGCTGAGACTGGATCACTTGCCATATAAATGACCATTTATTCCCTTGTCCTTTTAACCATTCAATAAAAACCGGCTTGCCTAAATCTATTAGCTCTTCTTCTGGTACAAGATTGATGACAAGGCCTTCAATTGTGATAAAAGAACGGCCAAGAAAAACAAATCGGGTTGGAACCTGAATGGGAAGTGCTTGAATCATATCATTCAATTCGATTTTTAATGCGAAAAGGTCCATTTCTTTTAACTGAGAGGGCTGAAAAGACATCCATTCAGCTAATAGTTTTTCAATCGTTCTTGTGTCTGCCTCAGGCAGCAAAAAACCTAAACGGGATAAACATTTAACCGCCTTTGTATAATTTTTTGCAAGGAAGGATTCTATTAACCCTTGAAAAGCTAATGCATCATTTTTGGAAATTTCGCCTGCCATCCCGAAATCTAGTAATATGATTTTTCCATCCTTCGATACAAGTATATTTCCCTGATGAGGATCAGCATGAAAGATTCCGGGCTCAAGCCATTGCGGAAGAAAAATCTTGATGAGCCTCTGGGCTAATTCCTTACGTGAGACCGGTACCTGTTCTATTGCTTTGTGATCTGTTAGTCTGACTCCTTCTACCCACTCCATCACAAGCACTTTAGACGTGCTAAGCTCAGAATAAACAGATGGTATTTGAACCATCTCACTTTCCTTAAATCTTTCTTTAAAATAAAGAAGCGTTTCCTTTTCCTTAAAGAAATCAAGCTCCCTCGCTATTACATGCTTTATCTCTGAAAACAAAACTTTAAGATTAATAAATCCCTTTGGCAGGGGAACAAAGTAATTAGCGAACCAGATAACAATTTTCAAAGTCCGAAAGTCTGTTTGAACAATTGATTCAATATGTGGCCGCTGCACTTTAATTGCTACCTTTGCTCCATTTAGGAGCGTGCCTTTATACACTTCTCCAATAGAGGCGGATGCGATCGCTTCTCGCTTAATTGAATGCAGCTTTTCAGTAATTTTACCGTTCCACTCGACTTCAAGAATCTCTTGAATGTCTTTCCAATCTGAAGGAGGAACTTTATCTGTCAGATCTTCTATTTCTCTTATGAATGCTTGTGGCAAAAGATCAGCCCGGGTACTAATGATTTGTCCAATTTTTATGAGCAATCCTTCCAATTCGAAAAGCGTCTTTCGCACTCTTTTTCCGATTTTGCCCCATAGCTTTTCCCATTCTGTTTCTCGCCTTTTCGTTATCTTATACCAGTAAATCTGAACAAAAATGCCAAAGAACAAGGATAACACCTTACCCATCCGGTACATTTTATTATTCTTTGTCATACAGAAACCTCTCATTTCTCCTTAACTGCCTCTATTGTACAGTTCAACAAAAAGGCTCGGGACTCCTTCTTAATCTTTATATTCCTCTATAAAGAATCACTTCAAGATTAATAAAATTTGATAGGCTGGTTATTCATCATTCCACTTACTTCATGTTTGAACAGCATACGCAGGATGATGCCTTGGACCAAATGAGAGATACTCTGACCAGAATAGCAATGACAGAATTATTTGATTCAATTTTTCAAGACAGTAGACTAACGGCCTATGGAAGTGTACAAACTTTACAGCATCCATTAGGTAATCAACCATATTTTTGAATACAAGCTCCTTAAAATAACATTTTGAATAAATTGCATTAGAAGGAGGCGAAGGTATGCCAATAATCACCAATAGCTTTTATGACCCTTTTTATTACGGATACCCAGGTGTCCCATATGGACCATGGTATCCCCCTGTCTCTCCGTCCTATTTTCCTATAAGTCAGCAAATCCATCATGGACAACCGATCCCTTATCATAATCTATACAACAATGCGATTTATACACCGTTTAACGTTGGGCATGGCGGAGGACCTAGTATTGCACCTATTAACATTGGCCAAATACATGTACCTACACATTCCATACCCGTTATACCAGCCATACCAGCACATCGGTAAGTTAAAAAAATTCAGGCTGCCGAGAACCCTCGACAGCCTGTTTTTATGATAAAGATTATTTGAGCATGTATTTAATCCTCTTATGAAGAAACTCATCGTCCCATGAGATACATCAACTTTTTTGCTACACCCTTCTCAAAAAAATAGTTCAATATATGCACGATCAAGTTGTAGGTATGCCTCAAAATATTTTCTTTCCACTGTATTTCATCCCCCATCAATTTCCAGGTTGATTAGCAGCGTTAATTGTTTCCTCAAATTTGTCCGCATCTCCTTCGTATGAGATATTTATCGATTTATCTCCAGCTACAACATTCAAGTTAACCTTTGCTTTCACTTCAGATTTATTTTCTCGTCCCTCTATCTTGCCCTCTAAATAATTCCCAATTAAGGTTACAGTAATAGGAAAAACCGCAATATCTACTATAATATGAGCTAAAGTAATTAAATCAGCCTGAAATTCAATTTCTATATAGTCATCATCAGAAATACAAATGTCACCAACCAACTCTTTATTATCATAATTCTTTATAAATTCATAGAATTTATTAGTTTCCTCAGGAAATACAGGACCTTCAAAAGTGCTAAACTCCTCAAATGGGATCAATAATAAGTTGGCTTTTTTCATATCCTCTTCTAGTTCACTAGGAAAATACGATTTAGAATAAATTTTTCCAAAGTTTAAATTACTTCTAGATATAACCAGTTCATTCATTTTATTACTCTCATGAATCATTTTATTTATCCCCTTTAATTAAAAGTTTAATTATACATACGAAAAACTATTATTATTTTTAACAAATAAAAAAGAAAAGACTTAATTAAACAGCCTATTAATTTTGCGTCTTTAAATTTGTATATAAAGTAGCCTAACTATTTCCAGTGGCATGTACAATTTGACTGATACTGTAATCTTTAGATTCATACATCTTTCATGTTAGGGCTACCCTTTGGATCAGCTACTCGCCTTTCTCCACACCTTCCCCTGCTGCACTCAATCCTGCTTTTGTCCATTACTAATTATATCCCTTTCCAACTCCGCAATACTAGCCATTGGTCGGAAGAAAAACCTTCCTAAAGAAGCAGTAGATGTATCATAATTATCCAGGATAGAAACAAACTCCACCCCTTTTTCCTCAACAAATTCTACAAGCTCGATTGCGGCTTATTCAATCAAGCTTATAGAAAACGACTCGATCACCGAATCTTAGCATTTTCAACATTTCATTTAGTGCTTGCTGATCCTTTTTCGTTCCAGTTATTTTTCTTCAACTATTTTAAAGCACCAGCATTCTGGAGATGTAAGTTCTAATTTGGAGTAGATACTCTAGCATATCCTATAAAGTTATTCGTATGATGATATTTCTTTCCAAAAGTATGTGAATACTAACCAGATGAGTGCAATATGTATGAAGATTATTCAAGCTGATATTCCAAATAGAGATAGTTTTAAGTTGAATATTAAACTAATTGCTTATTTAATTTCTCAAACCTTATCCGATATATTAAAAAGAGGTGAGTATTTTGGATATCGCAGCATTATCAATTGGAATGAATCAAGCTACACTTAAACAAAATGTTAGCATTGCTCTGACAAAAAAAGTCATGGAGTCTACAGAGCAAAATAGTGCTGAATTAATTAAAATGTTAGAAACATCTCATCCCACTTTAGGTAAGTCAATTGACTTAAAAGCTTAAGATTAGAAAATGCATTCAACTAAGAGTGCATTTTCTTTTTTTGAAACATCATTACTCTTGTGTTACATTAAAATCCTCATAAATGTAACTTTTAAAACACTTAACCGTATGCATAAATAACAACTACT
>NZ_LMBX01000031.1 GCF_001439605.1 Cytobacillus praedii | reverse complement strand
TTCTATTTCTATTTTAAAACAAAAAAGACTGTAGGCAAACTCGATTTTCATCGAGTTTGTCTACAGTCTGAAATCCCGAATCTCTAATAGATTCGGGATTTTTTTTGTTAATTTGCTGCACCTTCCACATTCGGACGATTGTTCTCTTTAATAAACAATACAGAAATCGTTCCAATGACTAAAAGAATTCCTGCGAAGTAGAATCCAGCATTTAATGTACCTGTAACATCAGTAAGGAAACCTGTAATGTAAGGAGCCAATATAGATCCGCACATTCCGATAAAGTTATAGAAACCAAATGCAGTACTTAATGCATGTTTTGGTGCGTTATCAGCTACAACCGCTACAAGCACTGGGTTCGTACTAATTTTACCGAAAATACCATAACCGATTAAAGCAGCGTATAATACCCACATACTATCAAATGCGACGATTGAAACAATTGCAATAATAGAAAGTGGAAGCATGACTAGCAATACTGGACGGCGTTTTCCCATTCTATCAGCAATCCAGCTAAAAAGAATAGACCCTGGAATCGCTGCCCATGGAACAAGTGAAGAAACAACGGCAACCTCTGTTCCATCAATTCCTCTTGCATGCTGCAAGTAATATGGAATCCAAGTAACAACTACGAAAAATGCATAAATAGCACAGAAAATAGTAATGTATGCAAAAACTAAGTTTCTGCTAAAAAGCTCTTTCATTTTAAGCTTTGGTTTCTCTTCTCCAGTTGATACTCCTGCACTTGACTTTGGCTTTTCTTTTATAACCCACCACATAGCCAAACCAATAAGGACTACTGGGATTGCAATAACATAAAAGGGTGCTCTCCAGCTCATGCCAAGTGTGCCAACTGTGTAACTAGAAATGAAGTACCCAGCTGATAAACCAAATGCCATTCCGCTGTTAATTATCGCACTTCCTAAGGTAATATGTTTTTTGGGAATTGCTTCAGATGATAACCCATACTGTGGGCCATAATAGAAGCCTTGGAAGATCCCGACTAGCAGCCAAGCAATCATGAACAGTGTAAATGAAGGCATCATCCCAGTTACTGCTGCCATAATACCGAAAAGAATCACACCAGGAACAAGAACTTTTTTCTTACCAATCTTATCTCCTAGTATTCCTGATGGAACATTAAGTCCGGCATAGCCAATGAAGAAAATACTGCTAATTAAACCTAGTTGTGCAGCAGATAAACTGAATTCTGCTTGGATATTGTCCATTACCGGGTTAAGAATGGCGCGTGTTGCATAAAGCGCAACCCAGCCTAAAAAGAATACAATCGTGATTTTAACCCAATACGGAATACCGCCCTTAGATACAGGTGCCGGCTCATCTTGATTCAAAACTTTAGCCATTTTCGTTGCCTCCTAATTTAGATTTATTTGTATGGTTCTTAAGTAAAAAAATAATATTTCAACCTCATCCAAACTATAGGATAAAAAGCATTGCAGTCGAATAAAAATGAAAGGGTTTACATTGCAAAAAGATTAAAAAGTAAGGAAAAGTCACTTGTCATAAATAATGGTTTTCATAATCAATGCTGCTTTACACATCATGGTCGGTAGTTGATTTCCTTTTCAGTATGCACAGCGACCTAAGGTTTGAGGTGCACCTCCTTGAGACATTCTCCAGGAGTCTCGTACCGAATGCTTCAATCATCCAACTTTTTCTAAAATACTCCTTCTAAAAACAGTCACTTTATTGAAAAGGGCATAAATAAAACACCGTACTGCTTTTTACAGCAATACGGTGTTACAGGTTATTCCTGGGGAATGCTCCTCAGCATGTAGCCGAGTCCAGGGTATGTCGCAATATATTCTTCTTTATTTTGTAGATGTTCTTTAATTTTTCTGCGGATTCGTGCAATGCCAACACGCAAATATTCAATGTCATCTCGATATTGCGGTCCCCAAACTTCTGAAAGCAAAACTTCATGCTGAACAACTTTATCAAGATTGAGGGCTAAAATTTCCATTACCGAATATTCGGTTTGTGTGAGCTTAAACTCCTCATCCTTAATCCAGCAGCGCTTACTTCCAAGATCAATAGCCAAGACGCCTGTACGAATAATTGGTGTCTCAGCCGTTTGCGCATCAGCAAAGCTGGACTGGGTTCTTCTTAAAACGGCATTTACCCGTGCAAAGAGCTCATCTAATGAAAACGGCTTTGTTAAATAATCATCTGCTCCAACATTTAATCCCTGCACTTTATCCTGGGCATTGCTTCTGGCAGTAAGCATTATAACGGGTACATTCGAAAACTTGCGCAGCTTTTCTAATACATAAAAGCCATCCTGTCCTGGCATCATGATATCAAGCAAAATTAAATCTGGGGAAATCAGATCGAATTTATCAAATAATTCTTCTCCTGAGCTAACGGTAGATACTTCGTATCCGATAGATTTTAGGTTTGCAGATATAAATCGCAGAATTTTTGGCTCATCATCAACGATACAAATCTTTTGATTTTTCATCTATGTCCCTCCCTCTTTTATTGGGAAAATATAAGATAAATGTACTTCCTTTTCCAGACTCGCTAATTGCTTCAATTTTCCCTTCATGTGCCTCCATAATACCAACACATATGGCAAGACCAAGGCCTGTCCCGCCTGTTCGTCTTGTTGCGGTAACATCGACCTGATAAAAGTGATTGAAAATTTTCGAGATATGGTCCTCGGAAATTCCAATCCCATTATCAGAGACTGCTATTGTTATATAGTCCTCTGTCTTGTCCAGCGTAATATCAATCGTCTTCAAGCTGGAATCATTATAGCGCAGGGCATTCGTCATTAAATTGACCAGCACCTGCTGAACGCGAATTTTATCCGCATAAAAGCTGAAGTCTTCACCAAGCTTATTATGAAAATGGAAGCTGGCATCTGTACGCAGGTTAAGAGGGATCTGCTCCATTGATTTTTCAATAAGATAGCATGCACGTACCACGTTACGCTCGACGTACATGGTTCCAGATTCAATCTTCGAGATATCCATCCAGTCATTGACTAAATGCAGAATCCTTTCGATATCCTCATGAACTCCTTCTAACAGCTCCTTTTGGAAATCAGGCTCCCATTCAACCTCCGGACGAAGCAAAGTTTCGACACTGCCCTTAATATTTGTAATCGGTGTTTTAAATTCATGTGAAGTGAGTGAAATTAAATTATTTTTTAATGTATCAATTTCCTCTTCCTTCGTAATATCGCGCAATAATAAGCCTTCACCAATCTCGTCCTCATCGAGCATAACTGAAAATTTATGAAGAATATAATATTTAGGCTTTTTTTGCTGAGCCCTATACTCTAATTTTAATTCCTTCTTTTTATTAGCAAAAAAGGCTGATAACTCTTCAGGGTCAACACCAAAGATGTTGATAAACTGTCGATAAACATCGTTAAAGCTGACCAATTCTTTCTCTTTTCCAATTTTAAAAGTAGAAAGAAAGAACTCATTTACATATTCAACCTCTTTTTGGTTATTTACTAGCATTAACCCTTCCGACATGCTTTCTAATACGGCAGCTAGCACGGCATGCTTATTACGGATTTGTTCAAATAGGAACTTGTTTTGCAGCATGACAGCTAATGAGCTGGCAAAGGTCCGAAGAAATTCCTGCTGGCTCGTTGTCATGGATTGCTTGTTCATAAGGTCAACAATTAAGAAGCCTTTATTGTTTTTCTCAATCTGAATCGGTTCGATATACTGCTGGTCGCCTACGATGTTCTTGCTAAGATACTGCAATAAATTTTGCTTCGCATGGATTGTATTTGTTGTTACAGCTAAATCGTGAAAGAACACATGGATGGAATACTCCATGAATGGCGCTATTTCTTTTAAACAATGCTGAATAAAATGAGCTAAATCCTTATTGGAAGAAACAGAGGTAATTAATTTATTTACTGCCTTTAGCTCTAAATTCTTATTTTTTAACGTGGTCGTTCGCTCTTCCACTCTCGCTTCAAGTTCTTTATTTAATTCGATTAATTCTGTTCTGTTTTTTTCTACTTCATCAATCATATGATTGAAATAATAGAATAACTCGCCCATTTCCTGGGGACCTTGAATCTTCTTTGTTACCGATGTTTCTTCTTTAATGCCTTTCGTATAGTCTTTGATATAGTTTAATAGATAACGAATGGTCCGTTCTAATCGGTCTGTTAAGAAAAGACTGACAAGCACCATAATTGTGGCGGTGATCAGAAGGAAAACAATAATTACCAGGATCGCATTTTTATAAGTTGAAGTAATGGCTTCTGTCGGCTTACTGACCCATACAGTCCAATTAAGATTATTTATTTTCTCATATGTTACATATACATCTAGATGTAGTTTATCCGTTTCAAAAAAGCTGCTGCCGCTTTTATTCTGCTGTTTTTCAATATATTGAACGATCGCAGACTTGGTAAGGTTCACTAGCTCTCTTCTCGTATCAACCTCAGGGTGAACAACGACGTTATTCTCTTGGTCGATGACAACAGCATAGCCACCATCACCAAAGGTTCGGTTTTTAATATGCTCACCTAGAGCATTTAAATCTAAAGCACCAAGGACATAACCAACTAGCTCACCTTGATCATTTAGGATAGGGGAAACGATGGCAACTAGTAAAATATCAGTTCCCCCTCTGCCATGATAAACAGGGGAAATGACTGTATCCTTTGTTTTCAATAATTCTTTATAATAATAGCGATCACTGAAATTATGATTTTTTCTTTTCACCCCGTCTGTATAGGACTCAGGGTAAAAAACAATGGATTGACCTTTGCTATCTCCAACGTACATATTTACGAAACCAGGGTAATTCGTTTTTATATCCTTCAATTGTTTTTGGATGCCAGGAATATCATTATTTAAAAAGGGTTCTTTCACATTCAGAGCTTCTGTTTGGATCGCTTTTTTATAGTCTAATATATAATTGTCAATATAATCTGCAAGATATTTCGCCGTCTGTGCCTGGTATCGCTGATTCTCTTTCGTTAAAGAAGATAATTGATAAATTTGAAAAACGCCAAGGATGGCGATGGAAAAAAAAGCAATGCTTAAAAAGGAATAGATAAGTTCTTTTTTTAAGGAGCGAGCCTTTTTCATGATTGGCCTCCTCTCTAAATCAAATGAGAAAAATGGTATCTGCGCTAGCTTTATAAAAAATTTAGCATGAACAGATACCATATTATATAATATTTTTTAATTATTTTGTAATTTGCGTGCCTGCTTTTCCTTCCATAGCAAGGTCTGCTTGGTCTAGTGAACAAATGATGGCTCTTCCGCCTTGCTCAGCAAATTTAATGGCAGCTTCCATTTTTGGCCCCATGCTTCCGGCAGAGAATTGCCCTTCTTCCACATATTGCTTTGCTTCATCAAGCGTTACATGTGTTAGTGCCTTTTGGTCAGGCTTGCCGTAGTTTACATACACATTTTGCACGTCTGTTAAAATCATGAAAGCATCTGCCTGTACTTCTTCAGCTAGTTTAAAGGCACTGCGGTCCTTATCAATTACGGCCTCAATTCCAGTGAGTGCTCCATCCGCGTTCTTTACGACTGGGATACCGCCACCGCCAGCGGAAATAACGATTGTATTGGCATCCGTTAATTGTTTAATTGTTTCAGAGCCTAGTATCGATTTTGGCATTGGAGAAGGAACGACACGTCTCCATCCGCGTCCTGCATCTTCTTTCACGATCCAGTTCTTTTCCTCAGCTAATTGCTTTGCTTCTTCTTCCGCGAAAAAGACGCCGATTGGTTTGGAAGGATCTTGGAAAGCTGGATCATCAGCTGATACTTCTGTTTGTGTCAGCATGCTGACAACAGAATGATTTAAGCCGAGCTTGTGTAATTCGTTTTTCAATGTTTGATCCATCATATAGCCGATGAACCCTTGAGATTCTGCACTGCACACATCTAATGGGAACGGAGGAACGATGTCCTTTGCTTCTTCATTTTGGCGCAGAATATTGCCTACTTGAGGACCATTTCCGTGTGTAACAATGACATTATGGCCATTTTTCACGATACGGGCAATGATCTCACTGCTTTTACGCACATTTTCTAATTGATTTTCATAGGTTGCTTCTTGCTTCGGCTGTAAGATTGCGTTCCCGCCTAGAGCAATGACTACTTTTTCTGCCATCTTTTATTTCCTCCAATTTTTCATTGTTAATAATCCGATTAATAGCCCGAATGCTGTATCTATACCGGAGCTATGACCAACGGTAAGTAAATGTAATACATGCTTTTCTGCTTCTTCCTGCCTATCCTTTTCAGCTAAGCAATTTAAGATATTTACAATTGTAGAGCTGAACTCTCCTTTTAATGCGTAAAGCAGATATTCTCTTCCGATATCAGTAGTGACAGATTCATTCAGCAGAATGTCCTGAATCGTTTGCAGGAAAAGAGGGCTGCAGATCCCGGAAATTGTATGAATAGCTAGTAAACCAACGAGATGGTCATCCCCTGAAGGAGTCAAGCCTCGTCCTCTGCCTAAAAAATAGCGTAAAACTCTATCTACTTCAGATGAATCATGGGAAGAGAGCGCATCCATTAAACGGTAAACTTCATTTGCAGAAGCAGCGTATTTTTCTTTTTGCAAACGAAGGTATTCTAGAAGAAATTGTTCAATATCAAGATCTAATCCTGTTTGTTCCCCTTCAATAGCAAGGGCTTTTATGAATGTATCTAAGTATTGAGTGGATCTATCATTCTTCGTAAATGGAACAATGTTCGAGAAGGGTGTGCCTTTTTGGAAGTTAACTCGTATATTGCTATCTTCAAAGATTAGCTCCTTGGAATCATTATCCCAATGGACAGCAGCTGGTGCCTGAATAGAAGAAAGCAGTCTCTGAATAGCATCCTTTTGAAGGTGAATGCCAAAGGGAAGCTTCCCATTTTTATCTGTACCGATAAAAAACAAACGCCCGCCCATCCGAATGTTCAGTCCATTTTGAAATAAGCTATGAACAGATCCAATTGGGTTTTCTATAAGGAAGAGAGGAATATTACGTTCATATTCCTCTGCATACATTGTTTGGGTTTTTAGCATCGGCTCATTAGATGAGGCCTAATTTGACCGCATATGCTTCAAGTGCTTTCTCGAAGCATTCCTTCGGTGCACGAACCGTTCCTGCACCAACCTGTCCAACACCTGCTTGTTTATGAGCAATTCCTGTATTAATAACAGGCTCAATACCTGTTTCAACCACTTTACGCGCATCAATTCCGAGACAAGCACCTTGGAAATCCCAAGTTGGAATCGTAAAGTTGCTGTTTTGATCGATACAAATTTCCATCATATCGTTGCTTGTTGTAAGTGCATCATTGAAGCCGCCCGCACCAACGAAGCGTGTTACACCAGGAGCTGCAATCATTGCCATCCCGCCGACACCAAATGTTTCGGTAATCGCACTGTCCCCAATATCTGGGTTTGCATCATCTTGAGAATAGCCAGTGAAAAACAGTCCTTGTGGCGTATTAACTGGAGCAGTAAACCATTCATCGCCCATTCCGCTAATACGAATGCCAAAGTCCTTCCCGTTACGGCACATTGCTGTAACAACGGTACCTTCTTCAATTTTTCTTGCACCGTCTAAGACAGCTTTACTTGTTGCCATGGCAATATTTAAGAAGAATTGATCCGTATCAGCTAGGAACTTAATAACATCCTTTAAGTCGGTATCCTTTAAATCTTCTACTTGCACAATATATGGGCTGATTTCTTTAAGGAAGATGAGGGATGCTGCGATATTTCGCTGGTGGAACTCATCTCCCATAGTGATTGCTTTAGCAATCATTACATTTAAATTTAGGCCATTATCTGTTAGCTTTAATGCTTTTGAAAGGGTTGGACCTAATACATTTTTCTGCCACTTTAAGCGATTGATTACTTCTTCAGAGTAAGCTCCGAAACGAAGTACTTTTCCAATTCCTTCGTTCATGATGCAGTATGCTTCGTTTCCTTCTGAACGGTTTTCTACTACAAATACAGGCATATTTGCAGAAGTGATTCCGCCCATTGGACCAACTGCATTCACATGATGGCAAGGAATAAATGTTACTTCGCCATTTTCAAGCATTTGCTTTGCTTCTTCCTCCGTAGTAGCCCAGCCTTCAAAAAGGGCAGCCCCAATACATGAACCCTGCATTGGACCCGTCATATCTTCCCATTTAATAGGTGGTCCAGCATGCAAAAGTACTTTTCCTTCATTTAATTCTTTGATTTTATCCTTAGCTGGAACAACATCCACAAGGAATGGCGCTGATCCAGAAATCTTTTCAATTACCGCTCTGTTTGCCTCATCCATTGAATTGTATTTCATGTGAAATCCTCCTCGAATAATTGATAGGTTAGATAAACTTTTTCATTGGCTCTGTTATAACTGAATGTTGATTTTGTGGTGTTTGAGAAATAAACGGAAATATTCCGGTTAAATTGTGAAATACCTATAGTTTTTTTAAAATAAAGGGAGTTTTTCCGGTTATCGTATCCAAATCTTTGGATTTCACCTAAATTTGAGCTGTTAATCGGAATATCTCCGCTTATATTTGCTTCTTAAGCTTCGTCTCTATAAATAGCCGGAAATTCTCCGCTTATGAATTTTCATACAAACACGAAAATCAACAATGAATAATTACAGAGCTTTTATTTTAATAAGGCTAAGATTTTTCTCATTCTTTCGTTTCCGCCAGCAATCGGTCTCCAGTCAAACTGAACAACACGGCCGCCATATGCTGTGATGGAATCTGTAAAGCTCTTTAAGCCTACATTGATCACACTTGGTTTATTGTTCAATAATGCTGCCATTTCTTGAGACACGCTTAAGTCGAATGTCTTCGAAGGTGCTTTTGCATCTACATGGGCTTTCTGTACATCATTTACCTTCAAGCCAACGATTGCTAGAGCTGTTCTTACCGCTTCGTTATTGCTGTCCTTCACGATGATGCCAGCTTCAGCAAGCTTTTTCTTTTGAGCTTGGTAATCTTGCGGATCTGTTTCTGTTCCACAAACAGAAGCAACTACATGCAATGTACGGCCTTCATTATGCGCGTGAGAAACTGCTTTTTGAATCGATGGCAATAGGGCACTCGCCATATCATCGTGTGAGCCATAGCCTAGTACGAAATCAAGAAGGATAACCGCTGTTTGTTCGTCAGCACCAGCCTCATCAATAAATCTTGCTCTCGTCTCAGGGTCGATCATTGGATGCGGCTTTCCTTGTGTATATTTGTCATCACCAAGGTCCACAACGATGTGGCCGTCCTTCTTTAAGACATAACCATCTTCGTTTGTAATGGCAGATCCTAATCCTAATGCATCAGAAATTAATACGGCTGCTTCTGAAGCTAATGTTCCGCCAGAGAATAGTCCTTTAATTGTTCTTTGGTTTGGTTTTAAGTCTTTATTTGCCACTTCATAATTGCCTTGATTATAATCAGCTTTGATTTCATTTCCTTTTGCTAGATCAACAGCAATGCGGGCTGTTTCTTCAAGCGTGTATGCCTGGTATACATTTCCTTCATGCTGAGTTGGCTTTTCTCCTAAGAAAATCGTAACGACAGGCTTTGAAACGCTATGAAGCAAATCTACAACTTCATTGCGTACTTCCTTCGCTGGCGGCTTAGAAATAACAACAATGATTTCTGTTTGCTGATGATTTTCTAATGCGCGGATGCCGTCCATCATTGTGATTGCACCAACGGGTTCCTTCAGGTCACGGCCACCCGTACCAATTGCATGGCTAACTCCTTCGCCAAGACGGTCAATAATTGCTGTAACTTCTTGAATTCCTGTTCCAGAAGCACCAACAATTCCGATGCGGCCCTTTTTAACAACGTTCGCAAATGCAATGGGAACGCCATCCAGTATCCCTGTTCCACAATCTGGCCCCATGACAAGCAATCCTTTTTCATGAGCTTTTTTCTTCAGTCTCACTTCATCTTCGATTGGCATGTTGTCACTGAAAATGAATGTATGCAAGCCTAGGTCCAATGCTTTCTCAGCTTCATCAGCCGCATATTGACCAGGAACAGAAATTAAAGCCAATGTTGCATCAGGCAATGCCTTTTTTGCCCGATCCCATGTACGGACCGTTTCAAAATCATTTCCTTTATTACTAATGGATTGGTCTTTCAAGTATTGCTCAACCTTTTCGAGTACCTCACTCATTTTATTCTCATCGTCAGTATCAACCACAATGGCCATATCATTGGATTCCGCTGTTTCCAGCTCGTCTGAATACAAGCCAGCTGTTTTAAAGATATCTTTGTTTGCTGGTGTTCCCATCATGATTTGTGCCTTGTTGACGCCTTCAATCGTAGAGATTGAATTGGTTAATAGCATTAGATTGATAGAGTCTTGATACGAGTTCTTTTTTACAATTGTATAAATCACTTGTTATCACCTCGGTATTATTTTTGATGCGTTTGACTAATGTGGATGCGAAAGGCTATTAAAATATAGTGAGCAGAGGTTGACTTCCGCTGCAGGCTGCTCGCTTTCCGCGGGGTGGGCGATGAGCCTCCTCGTCGCAGTCGCTCCTGCGGGGTCTCATCTGTCCCACTCCTCCCGCAGGAGTCTCGCACCTCTCGCTCCAGTCAACGAAAGCAGTTTTCAGTCAGACAACTGCTGAAATAACAACCATATTTTTCATAAGAGCCTTAGGTAAATGGATAAAGAATAACTTAACCTCAGTTGCATTATAGAAAATCGGGCATAACAATCGAATAAAATTGAAAGGGTTTACATTGCAAAAACATTAAAGATTCACGCCATTCATTTGTTTCTGGCACCGATGTACTATAATTTTAATCGGTAACAAGCATATGAAAGGAAGGATACATAATGAAGACAACCTTTATATATAAAGAAGCAGACGGCTGCAGCATCAAAGGGGATTTTTATTCCATTGAGGAGAAGCATGCGCCACTTATTGTTTATATTCATGGCGGAGGCTTAATCTTTGGATCAAGAACGGATATGAAAAAGGAACAAATAGATCTTTATTTACAGGCAGGCTATAACGTATGCACGATTGATTACCGGCTAGCGCCTGAATCCAAGCTTGCTGAGATTAAAGAAGATATAGAAGATGCTCTTTTGTGGTTAAAAGAACAAGGCGTACATCAGTTCAATTTTGATCCTGAACGGATTGCGGTAATTGGAAGTTCAGCTGGGGGCTATCTCGCATTGCTTTCCGGTACTTTACAAGTCCGGCCGAAAGTGATTGTTTCTTTTTATGGGTATGGAGATATTACTGGGGATTGGTATCGAAAGTCTAGTCCTTATTTTTCAAAAATGACGGCTGTTCCTGAGGTTCTTGTGCAACAGCTCGTTCAGAAGCATCCCATATCTGAGGGACCAATTGAACGCCGCTTCGGCATCTATTTATATTGCCGTCAGCAAGGAAAGTGGATCGACTATTTAACCGACAAGAACGAAGGGACGCTTGATCCTTTTTGTCCATTGAAGAAGGTGGATGAAAGCTATCCGCCGACGCTCCTGTTGCATGGCGATGCCGATGAGGATGTTCCTTTTGAACAGTCCGTATTCATGAGCGAGGCCCTTAACAAGGCAGGTATCACAAATAAGCTGATTACAATTAAAAATGGCAAGCACTCATTTGATGAGAATATGAGCGATCCTGTTGTTGCTGAATCATTTGAAGAAGTATGTAGATTTTTAAAGGAAAGGCTATAAAATTAAATTTTCTGTCTATTAGGTATCTGCTTGTTTCAATAATGGTATAATATGGGTAAGAGCATTAGGGGGAAGGGGGAGTTTCCGCTGATCAATAAGACAAGAATTTTTATTAGTTCCGCTTATGAGGAGGATCTTAAAGGTCCAAGGAAGCTAATCAAAAAGCATCTTGAAGAAAGTGGGCATGAAGTACCCATTTTCGAAGATGGAGATTTTGGTACTTGGGAAAAGGATACATTAAAACAGTGTCAGGACGTCGTCAAGTCCAGCGACGTGTTTGTTTTGCTGATTCATAAGAAATCAGGAGCGAGCAGGAGGCTGTTACGTGGAAATGTAACACCGACCTATCTTGAATATAAAGCTGCGCTGCTGGAGAAAAAGCATATCCTTGTTTTTGTATCGCCAGAGATCAAAAATAACTTTAAGCTTTTACAGAAGGAATTTAAGAATTTATATGATATTTATTTAAGGGACCATCACAGGCTGCCAGGGTCTCCTTTTGATCCGTTAAAAGACTGGATGCAGGATCAATTAAAGCAAGATGGAATAGCGAAAAGCCTGCTTGAAATTGCTGATCCGTTTGTATGGGCGTTTCTGTATGATATTTATTCAAATGGAAAATGGCTTTATGATTTTAATATCTCCCGTTCTGAAAAAGAAGCAAGCACGATTTCAGCGATGCTTAGCACGTCACTTAGATCCGTAGTTGGTCTCATCGAAGAAAGAGATCAATTGGAAGAGCTTAAAGGACAAGCATCTTTCTTGTTAAATTATGCAGATTACACACTAATTATGCTGGATAAAAGAAATTCTATCGTGCAAAATACAAAAAGAGAATGGTCGAACTTTTTAAAAAGCGGTTTACTATTTCTTGATGAACCAAAGGCGATCATGCAGACACCTGAAACAAACCCTATCCATGTGAATACCGTTTCTGAATGCTTAGCAGCATCCCTTTATAAATACGATGGAACTTGTTTAAAGAGAATGGCTGAATTTGGTGAAATTACAGCACCTGACTTTTTCGATTTGACCGAATCGGAGGATGTATTTGTTGTAGAAGCATATAATAATCAAGAACGGCTAATTGCCTTTTTGGAAGAAAAACAGACCCTCTATATCACCGAACCAATAGGTGAATATGTGCTTTGCCTCCATTTTACGTTCATTGATTGGTGGTCTAAAGAACAAGTTCGCGCATATTCAGATGAGATTGAATATGCTATAATAAACGAAAGTGGCTATTTCTTTCAATTTTTGATTATGCTGATAGGAGGGACAAAATGAGCAAAGAACGAGTAAGTTATCAAAGCTCTGGCACCATTGTTTCTAGACGTTCCCCGGCAGGAAAAGTCATCCAGAAAAATAAAGGGAAAATTTTAGGCCCGCGCAGCTTCAGTGATTCCGTAGCCCACAACATTGATACATTAAATAAAGTCTTGAAAGAATCAGATAAAATCATGCCTCGTCCAACGAGAATGTTTAGAAATGCATAAATTGCAGAGAAGACCAACTTCTCTGCAATTTTTTTTTGGCTGAAAACCGGAACGAGCCTGAAGCTCTAGTATAAGTCCAGACAATAAAAGAGGAAGCTCAGCAATGAGAGAGAAGTAAGTACTGATCAGATTCCTAATACCTCATTCATCTTTCTATCCTTCTCTGCTTTATTCAAATACTCAAACATCCCAATATGATTTCCCCAGGGGTCCGAAAATGTTGCCCATTTTACTGGAACTTCGGGCCTTTCATATATCTTAAAGTGATCTATATTTAATTCTTGCACTAATCGCTCACGCTCATCTTCAATATTCACAACACCCAGTCTAAGAGGACCGCTGCTTGTGGCTGGAATTCCTTCTGCCACCTGGAGCCAGCATCTTGGAATAAGCTCCCACTCTGCAAAACCCTCATGTGGCACAAAATCAGGCTCTCGGCCTAATAATGTTCGATACCACGATTCTCCTTTAGTCATATCGGTTACACGTACCTGAAATGTCACTTCATATATCAGCTGTATCATCTCCTATAAATAAATCTCCCTTAAGAACGATCCCGTGTTCTAGATATATTTTTAATAAAGTCAGTGCTTCTCCCCATCCAGCAGCACATCCAATGCACGCATCGATATCTTTAATTGAATTTAAATACCCATGCTCTTCAAGGATTACTAGAGTTCCTTCCCTAAATGGATGCAAATTGAATTTCACGGTTGTTGGGCTTTCTCCAGGGCACCATTGAAAAATAAAAGACTCATATGGGATGGCTTCAACTATTTTTCCGCCATCTTCAATCACTTTATGCCTATTAACTGCCCATCTTAGCCGGATTTCACCTGCACCATCATTGTTCCACACGATGGTTGTGCGATCTGTAAACCATGCATTCCATCCAGCGGCGGTTGTTAGCGTATGGAAAACTTTCGCTGGCTGCGACTTAATATATGTTTGATGCTTTATAGCAGGCATCATGTTAACTAGCTAGAAAATTCGACGAGTTCAATTTGGTTTCCTGCAGGGTCCTTAATAATCGTAAACCGGCCAGGCGGGCATGGCTGGGGCTCATCAAAGAGAAGCGATACTCCTTTTGCTTTTAGTGCCTCAACATCTTTATCAAGGTTCTCCGAAAGAATTCCGAATAAAACACTTTGGCGTGTCTCTGTATCAAAAGGCTCTGTTTCCTCTAGTACGATTGGGATTTCATTATGTATTAAACTAACAAGCTTTTCCCCGTAATACTTTGAAACTTTGAATGATAACACATTTGTATAGAATTCAACTGCTTTCTTAATGTCGTCCACCTTCGCGGTTAACACACACACTTGATTTAACAAAATGATCCCTCCTAGCATTTGATATCCTTAACTTAACAAAAAAATAATCGGAAAATTCTTCTAGTTTGCTTTGTTTTTTTCTTTTTCAAATAATAGCTGAGGGAGATTAATTAAGATCGGTGGATCATAGGGCAAAGGATCTCTAAGCTTTATCTTAACTTCCGTCTCTGTCCTTTCTGTTACTTCAATTGCAAGATCCGACTTTCCTCGTAAGGCTGCATCTAAAAGAAAGTAGTCTTTTGGATGAAAACTAAGAGGAAGTGCTGCCGCTAAAACATAGTAGGTTCCCAATGGCACAGAGGAGAATAGGCAGTTTGTTTGATTATGGGTAATCGCCGTTCCGGCTAAAGGTCTTTGGTCTGGGATCGGGCGCGGGAAGAGACCGATAAAAATAAGGCCTTTAAAGCCTTTCGGAAATTCTAGCTGACATGAAACAACAGGCGGAGTTAATGTAATAGGTTCAAGCTTTTCCTGATGCTCAAATTGGTTAATAAATTGGTGCAAGTCTTCTGTACGCAACTGAAACTTCTTTGGGGACAGCCCGACAAATTGTTTGAATTTCGTGCTGAACGTTCCCATGCTTCTAAATCCAATTAACAGCAGTGTTTTTAATATCGATGATGAGGAAGCATCTACAAGTATTTTCTTACCCGCCTCGATACGTAAGGCAGATAAATAATGTCGTGGTGATACTCCTGTGATTTCTTTAAACACTCTCGAAAAGTGATAGGGGCTATATCCAACGTGAGAAGCTAGCTCTTCTGAAGTAATTTCTTCTTCTAAATGCTTCTTCATATATTCAATTGCGGTAACTACTGCTCTAATCTGATCTTTCGAATTTGGCAATGTGCTCACCTATTTTTACACGGCTTATTTTTTAGAATAAAGCGATTCTCTTTATGGAAGAATCGCTGAATAAGTCTATCCTTTTTTATACCCATCATAGATGGCATCCCAATCAAAAGGTCTTGCCATTCGATTTTCGATATTGTCTAATGGCTTAAAGCCATATTGGGCATAAAGAGAATGCGCATCCCTCGTGGCGAGGTGGAAGTTTGTTCCTTTCAAATGAGGATGCTCGGTAATTACACTCATAAGCCACTTACTTAAACCCTTTCCTCGATATTCGGGAAGGATGAACACATCACCGAGCCACGAAAATCGAACAAGATCGGATACGACACGTGCAAAACCAACTTGTTTTGAGGAACCCGTGGCGGGGTCTCCTTCATAGATCCCATAACAAAGAATCGAATGTTCAATGGCTGCTATAACCAGCTCTTTTGAAATTCCTTTAAGCCAGTAGGACTCCTCACTTAGAAAATTATAGATAACATCAATATCTAAATAGCTTTTATTCGTACTTATATAAAAATCTCCGTTTTTTATCCATTCTTCTTGTTTATTTGCCAACATAACGCTCCTCCTATGTTTGGAACCTATCTATTTCTATTTATACAACTAACTTTTTAAATTTTCAAATATTTAGAAGCGAAGAGGCAAGTCATTTGAAGCGTCTATTTCCGCTTTACAAAAATTTAATCAAACGTTTGATTAATATAAAAACTTTGCTTTTTCCAATACATCCCTTCTCCAAAGTTGATAATAAATCCAGCTTAATCTGTCAAAAAATTTCTATCCTTCATCTCTTTGCCGACTTGATTTAACATATTTTGAAGTCATTCATTTATTTTAGTAGTTTTTCCCTCTATCTCATTCCACACTAATTGTCCCAATTATGATTTACCTATAGTAAAATAGATCTAACATCAATAGAATAGGGGAAAAAATAATGGTGAAAAAGTCGGTCTTCTTTCTTATGTTAGCCTGTGTGTTTCTAGTATTTTCGCAAATTGGCTCTGTCTCAGCTGATTCGTCCTACCAAATTTCAAAAGTAGGAAAACCAATTACAAATAGTACCGCCATCACAGCAGTTTCAGGCAATGATGCGGAAGGAAATGCCTATATGTATATTCTTTTGCAAGGTGAGCCTGCCCAATTAGCTGTATTTGATCTGTTTAATAAAAAAATGGTTGATCAAAAGGCCTTAGCTGGTTCATCTAGCGGCTGGGCGATTGAAGTGGATGAAAAAGGAGAGGTCTGGATTGGGGGAACTCCTTCCAATAAACTTTATAAATATAATCCGAATCAAAAAAAGTTAACCGATCTTGGCAAAGCAACGAGTGGAAGTACATCCATTCATGATATTGAAGTAGACCATCATGGGAATGTGTATGGAAGTACGTCTTATGAAGGCGGGGTATTTAAATATAGCGGTGGAAAGTTTCAAAATCTTGGACAAGCGGCGAACGGAAAAACAATCGGCCGCAGCTTAGCCTATTATCCAGCAACAAACACAATGTTTGTTGGAGTTGGAGCAAATGCTGATTTGATTGCCTGGAATCTTTCATCCAATGCCAAAAAGTCTATCTTGCCCCAGCAATATAAAAATGCAACTTCTGTTTATGATTTAGATCAGGCTGGGGGTGTGCTGTTTGCCAAGCTTGAAAATAAACAAACCATTCTTATGTTCGATGCAAAAACATATAAGTTCAAAGGGGAGCTGACAGCGAAATCACGGGGAGTTTCGAAGCTTGCACCTAACGGGAAGGATGTATACTTTACAAACGACTATCACCTTCAAAAAATGGATTTGCAGACAGGGAAAGTAACCGCTTCACGTAAAACATTGCAGGGAACAGAAGCTGTATCCCTTGATTTCGTAAAAAAAGGATCGAAAACCTACCTTGCAGGCTTGCTTGGAAATACTGGCACTTTCTTTACGTATGATGTGGCAAGTGAAGAGCTGGTTGTTGATCACTTTGCCTTGCCGGCAGCGGGCGTGCCTATTTACAATTTAGCCGCAGGACCGGATGGCAATATTTATATAAGCAGCTATGTATCTGATAAGATGGGCGTCTACCATCCGCAGTCAAAAACTTTTTCATCGATCTCGAGGATCGGTCAAGTGGAAAGTTTTGCGACAGTCAATGGGAAATTTTATCTCGGGGTTTATCCTGCAGGTGTGATTTCAGAGTTGAAGGCTCCATCGTCACCAACACAGTTGTTTACAATTGGCAACGGACAAAATCGACCGGTGGCGATGACAGGAGCGAAAGGAACGAACTACTTATTTATTGGCACCCATCCGAAAAATGGAGAAATTGGCGGGAGTCTAACTATATACGACACGATTGCACGAAACCATTCAGTCAGAAGAAATATTGTGAAGGATCAAAGCATCATTTCTTTAACTGCTCATCAGTCTTACGTCTATGGAGGCACTTCCATATTCAGCGGAAAAAACCTGGAAGGCAAACAAAATGCAATACTTTTTAGAATGAAGAGCTCGACCCCGGCAGGGAAAATTGAGATTTTGCCATTAGGGATAAAAAATCCGCGCATGATCCATGCCTTGGCTGCAGATGCAAAGAAAATTTATGGTTTATCAGATGGCAATTTCTTTTCTTATGATCCGCAAACAAAGAAAACACAAACGGTTAATATCGTAAAAAATACGAGCGGCCGTTTTAATAATGGAACGCTTGTTATAGGAAATGATGGATTGATTTATGGAACAGTTGAAGGGACGTTGTTTAGCGTTCATCCAGGGACATTTAAAAAGGAAATACTAAAAAGTACAGGAGCTGAAAGGCTTACTAAAGGGGCAGATGGGGTCATCTACTTCACAAGCAAAGATGAACTTTTTTCTTTAAAAGCACATCAAAAAGTCATGTGGGGAAAAACAGAACTGCTAAAGGGCCAAATTGGAAAAGTAACCATTAAGCAAGCTGCAGCCCTCTGGAAGCGAAATGATGATGGAACATTAGAAAAGGAACGTACACTTAAGCCGGGTGAAGAATTCCGCGTCTATCGCTATCTTGCCGAGAAAAGTGGGCTCTACGGAGTAGGCGGCGGATTATTTATTGAAAAAAACTCCGCCAGTGTCCATTACGAAACACCATCAAAAAGTAAATTAGCGCTTCTGAAGTAGTGGCAAAAAGTAAAGGGGTCAGATCATATCTGTCCCCTTTTTTATTATTTAAAAACCGAATAAGGTATTTTCACTTCAGGCATTCCAGCTGCATAAGCGGCTACTTCATACTCGAAGAATTTCACAACAACCCCATTATCATAAAAATAAAAAGGGCGACCATTATTGATCGTGATTGAAGAAAGGGAGTCAGTAAAGATCATTCCCAATTCTTTATTTTGGTTAAGCAGATCAGCTTTTGCATAATTTTTCATTTTTGTTAAGGCACTGCTGCCCTTAGCTATGCTCGTTAAAGAAATTTGGTTACCAGTCAGCACATCGAAATTATAAGCTTCCACTGTCGACATTCCGTGAGCACCGCCTGTATACATGTAGTCGTAAATAAGAATGCTTAATCGGTTATTTTTGTTATATTTAACTTCGTAGGTTACATCATATTCATAGGAAAATCTGTATTCTTCATCCTCAGGAACATCGTACCCGTGTTCATTATAATAATCTTCACGATGGGCAAACTCATCCTCTTCTAACTTTAATAAGGATTTATAAGAAGCGGCCATGTGACCTTTTATAGCTGAGTTGATCTTTTTCTGTGCCTCACTGCTGATCAAGCCTTCAACCTGCGGATAATTAAATTCACCCTCAAATGTTTGTTTAGAAAGAGTCACACCTAACGCCTGCAGCTTTACTTTAGAAGGAGTTTCATATTTAACGGCAGAAGATTTCTTAATAAATGCTCCTCCGCCAACACCATAAAGTCCTCCGAAGTCGCTCTTAAATGTATAGACGCGGTATTCTTCCCCTTTTTTGAGTTTCCGAATTTCTATTAAACTTTTTCGATCCTTACTGTATGCCCATAGCTGTGAATTATTTATTAATGTAGCTTTTCCTATTTGCCCCTTCTTCAGCTCTGTTTTCCCCCACATCACGCTTGCTTGTGCAGAACCGATAGGCAGGATAGAAAGGGAAAGAACAAATACAAATAATATTCCAAGTAATTTTCTCTTCATTCCAAAACCTCCCATTCAATATATTCTTAATATACTAGGGGAGTTTTTCTAATTCAATCAAAAAAAGGAAAAGGTTTTTAGCTGTAGTTCACTGATCACGAAAAATTGGTGGGACAAGGAACCTGACACGCTGTCCTCCTTGAAGGCATAAAAAAAGAATTAGCCTTCGGAAGATCCGATGACTAATTCAAAGTTAGGTAAGCACGCTGGAAGAGTAAACCCATTTGTTTACACATGCTAGCGTACAGTTACTATTGTATACTAGCAAACCGAATCTGGGAATGTGGAAAATATGGAAATTATTTATTTTGCTGTTGGAATTTGTCTAAAAACATCATAATTTGTCTATTTATTAGGTCATATTGATAGGTCTTTACGACTAATTTTACATTCTATTAACACCAGATTAATAATTATAAGATATAATAGATTTGAATTCTCAAAAAACAGGAGGTAAGTCATGCAAAGGTTTAAAAAAGGTTTTGCTGTTATTGCTTCTTCTTTAGTCGTATGGTCCGGATTTGGCGGACAATTCTCTGTGAATGCAGAGAGCATTTCAGCTTCTGCAGCAACAAAGAAAATTACAATTTTGCATACAAATGACACCCATGGCCGCGTAGAAGAAGGCGATGGAATGGGATTTGCAAAGATTTCTGCGCTTGTGAAGCAATTCGAGAGCGAGAATCCGAACACATTATTGTTGGATGCGGGAGATACTTTGCACGGCACACCTTTTGCCACAGTAAGCCAAGGAGAGAGTATTACAGAAGTAATGAACACTGTTGGCTATGATGGAATGGCTGCTGGCAACCATGATTTTAACTATGGGTATAAGAGATTGCTAGAATTAGAAAAGAAATTGAATTTCCCTGTATTAAGTGCAAATGTGCGTCAGAAAGACGGTACAAATTTATTAAAACCATATGAAATTAAAGAAGTGGATGGCATTAAACTAGGTATCTTTGGCTTATCTACACCGGAAACACATTACAAAACAAATCCGAAAAACGTGGAGGGATTAACGTTTACTGATCCTGTAAAAGAAGCACAGGCAATGGTAAAGGAATTAAAATCCCAAAATGTTGATATGATTATTGCTGTGACTCACTTAGGAATTGATGAGTCAAGTACAGAAACATCAATTAAAGTTGCAAAAGGTGCTCCTGGCATCGATCTCATTGTTGATGGACATAGTCATTCCACTCTTGTGGAAGGACTAAAAGGAGAAAATGATACACTGATTGTAAGTACAGGAGAATATACAAAGAATCTTGGTGTTGTTGAGCTAACTTTTGAAGATAAGAAATTAACCAATAAATCAGCGCGTTTGATTTCAAAAGAAGAAGCAGCGAATGTGAAACCTGATCCAGCTGTTGAAAAGGCAATTGAAAAGGTCCATGAAACTCAAAAAGAAATTTTATCAGAAGTGATTGGAAAAACGAATGTGCAATTAGATGGTGAACGTGAGCAAGTCCGTGTAGGCGGAACAAATCTTGGAAATTTAATTACAGATGCAATGGTAGATATGACTGGTGCGGATATAGCTTTAACAAATGGCGGCGGAATTCGCGCATCAATTGAAAAAGGGGACATTACGAAGGAAGATGTCATTACGGTACTGCCGTTTGGCAACTATATCGTGACGAAAGAGTTAACAGGTGCGCAGATAAAAGCTAGTCTTGAAAACGGTGTAAGTGCTTATCCAGAATCTAAAGGAGCATTCCCGCATGTTTCTGGTTTAACTTTTGCGATTGATCCTGCTCAAACAGCTGGTCACCGCGTGCATGAATTGAAGATTAAAGGGCAGCCAGTTGATATGAATAAGAAGTATTTAGTCGCAACAAATGATTTCATGGCTATTGGCGGAGATGAGTATACTGAATTCAAGAATAATCCAATTGCAAATGAGTTCCCTGCATTAGATGAGGCATTAATTGCTTATCTTAAAAAAATAGGCTCGGTGGACGATAAGTATGTAGCTCGATTTGTTGAGAAAGCTATTGAAAAAGAAGAAGTAAAACCAACACCAACACCAACACCGACGCCAACACCGACGCCAACACCAGTACCAACAAAGAATGTTTACTGGGATGGTCTATTAATGAAAAAAGGCCAAATTGGCCGTGTAACAATTGAAAAACCAATTAACCTTTGGAAGCGCGATGTGAATAACAAGCTTACGTTTGTTCGTGTCCTGAAGCCTGGTGAGAAATACAGAGTGTATAACCAAGACAAGCTTTTCTTTGGCCAATATGGTGTAGGTGATGGACATTACATCACAAACATCAAAGGACTAGTAAAATATGAAACACCTTCTAAAAAGAAACTAGCTGAATTGAATAAGTAATACTGTTACTAGAAGCAGAGAGATATCTATCTCTCTGTTTTTATATTTTTAGTATTGAAAACACCTTTACGATTATTTAAATTTACGAGAAAATAGAAAGTAAGTATGACGAATAGAAATAATCATCTAGAAATCAATTGCAAGGGAGAAAGTGATGAAAAAAGTTTATTTATTGCTGTTTGTTTTAGTTATGAGTCTGATTCCAACTGTATCTGCAGAAGCTGCTAGTGAAAAAGTGGCCATAGAAGGGAATTCTATATTAACGGCAAAGCAAATGGGTGATTTTGTCTTGCTGAAAAAGCCAGATCCTAAGTTAACGACTGTCGATATTTATAGATTAGCAGATTTATATTTATCCATTGGAAGGATGGAAGGCATTCGTGGGGACATTGCCTTTGCACAAGCTATCCATGAAACGGGATTTTTCCAATATGGCAACGATGTGTTACCTGAGCAAAACAATTTTTCTGGCATTGGTGCGGTTGGCGGCGGAGCACAAGGAGCCTTTTTCAATACGCCTGAGGAAGGTGTGCGTGCACAAATCCAGCATTTGAAGGCATATGCGAACAATGAACCGCTTGTAACTGAGAAGATTGACCCTCGTTTTGATTATGTAAAGCGGGGAATTGCACCTTATTGGACGGATTTAAATAATCGGTGGGCTGTTCCTGGGAATGGATACGGCGAAAAGGTTTTAAGTATTTTTGATGAGATGAAGCAAATTAACTTAGCGATTCCAAATGTAAGCAGTGAATGGACATCGAAGCTTCCAGCAGCGTCTGTGTATTTGAAAGCAGATATGCCGCTTATTAGTCCAGACGGAAAAACAGAAAAGATCTTGAAAAAGGGCTTTTCTTATAAAGTATTCGGTACATTAGGCAACAATTATAATCTCGGCGGCAATTATGTCATTGCAGCCAATAGCAGCAAGATGAGCGTTTATATTGGCCGATTGCATATTAAGAGTAAAAATATCGATTTATATAAGCCAGATGGCAAAGTTCACCGTAAAATGATTCCTGGCGAAATCGTTAAAGTATTCAGCTATGATGAAAATGCTTACTATGTTGGCGGTGGATATTACATTAAAAAAGGAACGGATGTTTCTTTTTATAAAGGGACCATCCAAATAAAAGCTGATAGTCCGCTTATTGATGCGGCTGGCAATACAGCTAAAATATTGAAAAATGGCCAAGTGTTTAGAGTGTATGCTATCAATGGCAATAAGCTAGACTTAGGCGGCGGCTTCTACCTAAATTACGACAAAACAAAACACGTCTACACAAATAACTAACTGGGTAGCAGGCAGCTTCCTGAAAAAAATAGATTGCAAGAGGAGATTCACATCTTTATTGGAATGGGTGAATCTCCTTTTTTTATTGGTGTCTATCATAACTTGTGAACAATTTCCTAATTTCGTCAATTTTAGGGTTTAAAATGGGAATTGAGACAATATGTGGGTTAAAATAGAAATAGAATTCGTTTGGAGGTACAGCTTATGGTCTATTACGTGCAACTTTTTAAAGGGTTGCTGCATCCAAGTAGTTTCTCCTATCAAATGGAGAAGGCGGAAGAAATAAGAGGGCTTTGGAAAAAGGTTGTATTCCTCATTTTATTTAGTATTTTTCTATCTGCTATTGCTAGTTATTACGGTGTAGGATTGGACTTTCTAGCAAAAGAAATTGCCGGAATCCCTCAGCAGGAGCTTGAGGCAAAGAAGGCAATAGCAGGAATCGGGAAGGTTATATGGGGAGCCGGTTTTGCAGCATTTGTCCTCTTCGGCTGGTCAATTATTCTGTGGGCTTTAATGGACCTTCCATATAAGAAATTAGTTGTCATTCAATTATTTGTACTCAGTATTTTATTGGTTGAGAAAGCTATCCTGCTCCCTTTCAATGTTTCCCTAGGGATCGGTTCTGAATTCTCTCCATTTGGGTTAGGGGTAATAGCTAGATATATTACATCGAATATGATTGTCGTATATTTCTTATCACATATCTCAATTTTTAAAATTTGGGTGATTATTTTTCAATATGTATGCATAAAGAGGATGAGTGAAAAGAACCCTACGGTTATTTTCATTTTAATTATTTGTGTAAATCTATTCTTTTGGTTAATTTCAACATTATTATCCTATTTGAAAATTGAAAGTCTTATATAAACAGGTGGTGATTACTTGAGAAAGCACATCAAAAAGCTGCTGATAGGAGCTGGCTGTCTAGTCATTTCCGGAAATTTCTACCTCATTTTAAAAGATCAATCAAAGATTGAGCGAGCCGCATTTGTTGATCAATATTCAGCAGCCAAAAAAGAAGATATAAAAGAAATGCTTCATAAGGAAGGTGTTGTTTCACCATCTGATAATTACCATTATTACTATGATGAAAAAATGGGCTCTTTTAAACAGTTTTTTGTGAAAAAAGGAGAAGAGGTAACAATAGGTACTCCTTTATATGAATATATTTCGGCTGATATTGAGGCAGATCGTGTCCGAATGGAGGCTGAAATTACTAAGATAGAAAACCAGATTTCAGCTATAGAAGATCATATTTCTGAGCTTACCCGCTATAGAGATACGTTAATGTTTGAGGAGGAAGAGAAGGCGGAAGGACGAGCAATTATACATAGCGTCGAGCAAGATATATACGATAAAGAATTACAGGCAGAAATGTTAGGGAAAACAGCTGAAAAGTACGAACAGGAATTAGAAGCACTTCAGGCAAGCGAGGGGAAATTGACTGTTGTTAGTGAGTATGAGGGCATTGTTAGCGATGTGAATATCGGCTTAGAAAATCCGCTGATAACAATCAATTCTCTGACGCCAACAATTCGAGGCAGCTTTAATGAAGAGGAACGGATTCAAGCAGAAGCTGGGATGACAGCTGTGCTTTCCTCTAATTTAATAAAGAATCCATGGAAGGGGACATTACAAGAAGCTGATAACCTTCCAGCTGGCCGTGTTTCTGAGAAGAAGAAAAGCAGCTATCCATTTACGATTCAATTGGATGAAGAGGCACCTCAAGAGTTACTTCAAGGGTCGCATGTGAACATAAGACTTATAACAAAAGAGGTGAACGGAGCAATAATGGTTCCAAAGGAGTCTGTTGTGAGGAGTAAAAAGAAATCCTTTGTCTGGGTTATTACAGCAAGCGGAAGGCTAGAGCAAAGAGAAATGAAAGCTGGCATGCAATCCGGTAATCAAGTGCAGGCCAAAAAAGGAATCGACGCTGGTGAAATGATTGTCAGTCAATCAGATTCTGTTCAAAAAGAAGAGGGACCATCCATTATTACCCCCCTTCATCCTTCCAAACTAGAACTTTCAGCAATGAAAGCAATCGGAAAGAAGCAAACAGCTAGATATCTAGCAAAAGGAATCCTTTCACGCTAACAGTGTTCACAAGCGGTGGTCGGCACTGCTTGTGGACAAGGAGATCTGATTATTCATGTTGAGCAGCTCCAATTTGTTTAATGGGCACGATGAAGGATCTGCCTGTCGAAATTAGTAAAAAGTTTGAATAGGATATCGCTTGCTATTATTTGGTAATTATTAGTAAGATAAAGTGAGTACAGAAAATAGGGGGATACTATGAAAAAATGGGTTAGAAATGCCTTATCGGTTACAGTTGGGCTTGGCTTAATTTCTAGTAATCTAGCAGCGGGAACATCAGCTTTTGCCGAAAAAAAATCAGCGGATGTAGCAGCGATAAACGTAAGTAATCCACAGCTTCAGAAAAAGCTGGACTTGGCCAATGAAAAGGCTTTAAGTGAGGATACAATTATCATTAAATATTCGAAATCGCTTACTCAAGCAGAACATCGGATTGCGGGAGGAACATTGCTTAAGAATTTTCCTACTCTTAACTATGCCGTTGTTAAAGTTAATAACAAAAAGAATCTTCAAAAAGTAATGGAGAAATATAAGGGATTCGCTCATGTAAATTCAGTGAATCCAAGTGCATTGTACAAACCTTTAAATGCTAAAGATCCAAAAGTATCTGAGCAGTACTATATTGATATGCTAAACCTGAATAAAGCGCACCAGCTGGCCGGGAAGAATAAGGTGACTGTTGCTGTCATTGACCAAGGTGTGGACATGCAGCACCCAGAGCTAAAAGGGAAGCTGCTGCCTAGCTATAATGCAGTAAACCCGATGAATCAAGGAACTCCTGATTTCCACGGAACACATGTGACGGGGATTATTGCTGGGAACAAAAATAATGGCATTGGCGGTTTTGGAGTAAATCCAAATGTTAGCATCCTTCCAATCGATGTTTTTGACCGTGGGTATGGGGCATACGACTATGCGATTGCTGATGGAATTTTACACGCAGTGGAAAAGGGTGCCAAAGTAATCAATATGAGTTTAGGCGGACCGATGAAATCGCCAGTTATTGAGGAAGCGATTAAAAAAGCATTGGATAAAAATATTACCATCGTTGCAGCAGCAGGAAATGACGGTGCTGCTATTGCAAGCTATCCAGCTGCATACGAGGGAGTTATTAGCGTCGGATCTGTGAACAAAGAAAAGAAGCTATCAGACTTCTCCTCATATGGACCATCAGTTGATTTGGTTGCACCTGGAGATGAAGTGTATAGCACGCTCTATGATTATGAAAAGAAGTCAAGCTTTGTTAAAATGAGCGGTACTTCAATGGCTTCTCCAGTGGTAGCAGGTGTTGCTTCTCTGCTTTTATCAAAAAATCCAAAATTAACACCGATGCAGGTAGAGTATATTTTAGAGCATACAACAGAGGATTTGGGAGAAAAAGGGTTTGATGTTAAATACGGAAATGGACTCGTTAACCCGGTTGCCGCACTTAACTTTGATATGAAGAAACTGCCAAATTTAACAAACAAAGATTTGACAGTTAAAGAAATTCTAGCAAAGGCAGAAGAAGTAGACTTAGCGAAAACTTCTATTATCAATGGAGTTATTACAAAGCCATTTGAAGAAAAATGGTACCAAACAGAGGTGAAGGCTGGGGAGTACATTCAATTTTCTCTAGAGGGTGCAAAGCAATTTGACTACAAACTTCTTATCAATTCACCTGATGGCAAAGAAAAAGTCGATGTCAATAAAGTGCTGGATGGGAAAACAGAAGGCAAGCTATATAAAGTTCCTGCCTCTGGGAAGCTTACCTTTGCAGTAAAGGATGTAAATGGCAGCTATGATGACTCTAAAAGTCAGCAATCCAAGTACAATCTCTCCGTGAAAAAATATACAGCGCTGCCAAAAGATGAATCTACACTTGAGACACCGATTGATCTGAAGCTGCCGTATAAATCCGGAAAGGAAAACTTTACTTTGATTGGTGAAGAGGGCGATGATGATTACTACCGTTTCTCTGTTGAAGAAGAGCAAGTTGTTCGTGTGGACCTTTCTGGTATTCCAGGTGTAGATACAAGTATAAGTGTTTATGAGAAATGGCTTCCATCTGAAATGGCAGAAGGAGAAATGCAGCAGGAGGCAGAGCTGCCTGAGGAGCTAGCTCAATTCCCAGAAGAACCATCATATTATGCGAACAATAAAGGCAAAGGTGAAGGTGAAATTTTATCCTTTACTGCCAACCCTGAGACTGAATTATTAATTAAAGTATCGAATAAAGACAGCAACTATTTTGGTATTTTTGATTTCTTCATGAATATGGGAATGATGGAGGAAGAGCAAAGCCCTGAATCTTCAGCAATCCCTTATCAGTTAAATGTGGAAGGCAAGGTTCTTCCTCCAGATGAGGATTCATTGCCAGTATTTTTCTCTGAGGAAGAGGAAATGAGTATGCTTGAAAAACAATTAGGGCTTATTACAACGCCTCCTCAAGAAGAGGAATTTGACTATGTGCAAATGATCAAAGACGGGGCTCAGCCTTATAAAATTGGCGATTCTGCAACTGGCTATCTTCAAACATTAGAGGATGAGGATTGGTTTAGCTTTACGCCTGAAGAGAATGGAATCTATGAGTTTATTTTATCTGATAAAGATGCCTCTATTCCAATGTTAGGAATCTACCAAGTGAAGGAAGAAAAAGATCAGAACGGAGAAGAGTATTCATACACTGAAATGATTAGTACAAATGAGTATTCATTCTGGCAATCTGGTGAGCTTGGCACTTCTATCTTTACAGGATTAAAGAAGAATGAAACGTATTATGTTAAAGTAAACACGAATTATTATAATGGCAGTATTTCATTTGATCCTTATCAGTTTACTTCGAAGCTTGTAGTGAAAAATCCACAGGATAAATATGAGGACAATGATAAGCCGGAAAATGCGAAGAATCTTACTGCAAATGTAATCGAAGGCAATTTTGCTCTGCCGAATGATCAGGATGTTTTCTATTTTGAGGGCAAACAGAATGATATTTACGGCATTAAACTAGAGAGAAAGCAAGTAAGCGATAAGTTTAAATCCCAGTATCCGAAGGAGCTAGTTAGTCCTTTCTATGGCAATTTAGTTATTGTTGAGGATACGAATAAAAACCGTAAATTAGATGATGAAGAAATTGCTAAGTCCCAGTATATTGCAAAAGGTGCTGAGCAAGGAAAAACATACGGTTCTTTTAAAACAGAAAAAGGCAAGAATTATTTCATCACAGCTTCTGCCTATTTCGATGGCTTCCAATCTTTCTCGTTAATGCCATACGTATTAACACTTAACCCTGTTAATAAAAACGATGAGGATAAAGATTCAGTTGTAAAAAATAACGTTCCATCAAAGCCGCTGAAACTTAAAGAGAAATCATCCAAGCATTTGCAGGCAACAGGTCATTTAAATGCTGGTGTTCCTTACGGGGATGAAGACTGGTATGAATTAAAACTTGATAAGAATACGACTGGCACGATTGAACTTGCAACAGGCATTGAAGTGGATGGAGTGATTTCCCTCTATAAAAATGGCAAGCTAGTAACAACAGCTGATTACTATTCAAGCGGGGATAATGAGGTTCTAAACTTTAACCTTAGCAAAGGCACCTACCATATTAAGGTGCGTGATTCATTCGGCAATACAACTTTAAACCCTTACACTCTAACTGTTAATAAAAATTAATATGCTATGATGCCTGTGGGGTATTCGTTCAGAATCGCAATCCTTCTTTTGGATTGCAGTCTGAGCTTGTGCCCCATAGGTTTTTTAGATAGAAAAGTCTCTATCTTTTTCCAGGGAATCGACATACAATAAAGGTACGAGCTGGAGGGATATCATTTGAAGAAACTAGTTTTTATATTTGCTGTATTCATCCTTTTTCTATCAATACATCCCGAGGATTCCAAGGCTGCGACTGTGTATTGGGATGGAGTCGAGCTGAAAAAAGGACAAATTGGACGTGTCACAGTTGTTAAACCTATCAATCTTTGGAAGCGAACAGAGGATGGTCTTCAATTTATAAGATTGCTTCAGCCTGGTGAGAAATATCGCGTGTATCGTATGGATGATCTTTACGGCGGCCAATATGGGGTTGGGGGCGATGCCTATATTACGAAAGTGAAAGGGCATGTTATTTATGAAACGCCATCAGCTTCTAAGCGCAAGCTATTAGATTGTGACCATAAATGCCTTGTTGAAAACATAGTGACTCTTCCGAAAGAAGAATATAATACGACGGCTGTTGAACAAGTGAAAGAGCGATTAGGGCATTTGCCGGAACCTATTTTAACGCAGCTAATTGATCATCAAATACATATCCATCTAGTAAATGGACCGATCACAGATACAGCCGAATATGCACACCTAAAAGGCGTAGCCCCAAGAGGCTGGGAGGATACGAATAAGACGTGGGATGATGTTCCTGGAGTCGGCGGTGGAAAAGCGGTCGTCGTTCGAATAGGTTATAGTGAAAGAGGAAGCGGACATGGTTCCATTAATTTAGAGCTCCATGAGCTAGCACATTCCGTTGATAGTATTTTGAAGAACCATGTATCATCATCAGAAGCTTTCAATGCGATTTGGAATCTGGAAAAAGGAAGATTGTTCTTGAGTGAGAAGTATTTCCTTAATTATCGTGAGGAATACTTCGCAGAAGCATTTGCGCTATATTATCGCGATGACAATTCCCGAGCGAAATTGCAAAGACTGGCACCGCTAACCTATCAATTTATTGAAAGTTTATTTTAGAAAAAGCCTGTGGGAGCCGCCCGCAGGCTTTTTTGCTATTCTATTGGCTGATTGGCCCGTAAATATGAAGAGTGGCTGATAAACTAAGAAAGTGGCCCGTAAATAAGAGGAAGTGGCCTGAAAACGAGTAAAAGTGGCCGATAAACAAAAAATTAGACCGGAAAACAGCACAAAAGGACCGGAAAACTAGCAAATTCTTCAGATTAATCGCTGCATATCAAATAATGTCAGCTCCCCTCTTAAGTTTATTAGTTCAAAAGTCGTTTTATCCAGTTATTTGTCCAAATAACTGGGAAAATGTCATATAATAAGAGAATAGTAGAATGAAGGAGAGGGAAAATGACGAAAAAGTGGATAGTTAAGTTAGCAGTAGTTGTTGCATTGATATTTGGTTTAAGCTCTCAGGCTTCTGCAAGCGAGCCGAAAGTTTATTGGGACGGGCTTCTTATGGTTAAAGGCCAAGTGGGGAAAATAAAAGTAATTAAGCCTATTAATCTATGGAAAAGAGAAGGAAATAAGCTTGTATTTGAACGGGTTTTAAAGCCTGGTGAGCAATATCGAGTGTATCGCTATGACAATCTCTTCGGAGGCCAATATGGACTTGGCGGAGGTTACTATATTACAAAGATGGCTGGTTATGTCGATTACCGGACGCCATCTAAGAAAAAACTGGCAGAGCTTGAGGCCGCATATAGCGGTGGCGGATCGACAACAAAGCCGATAGGAAATCTTTCAATCGGAAAAATTACACAGCAGCAATCTAAAAAAATTGCTCCTGGGGTAACAGAGACAGAGCTTTCTGTAACGAGTAACAGAGGAAAGCAAAAAATCTATACAGTTGAGTATGATGGCAAGACAGAAAAGATTAGCTTAGAAACAGGTTTGGCAAAAGGTCAATTATATGGATTTGAACCTGTATCCAAACAAGCAAATAATGCCCAAACTTTAGAGAAACATGTAGTAGCGGGTATCAACGGTGACTATTTTGATAAAAACGGCCACCCTGTAGATCTAATGATTCAAAAGGGTGAAATTGTTGCTACGAGTCAGACGGCATTGAACGAATTAGCTGTTTTCGGTGTAACAAAGGATGGCAAGCCATTAATAGGCAATCCGCAATTGAAAATTTCTGTTCAAGTAAATGGACAGAATGCTTACTGGATTAATTCTGTTAATAGAAATAGGCTGGCCAACCATCTTGTTCTTTATACACCAGCTTTTGCAAGTTCTACACGTACAAATAATCTTGGAACAGAGGTTGTTGTAAAAACAGACTCTGGCCAATTGAACGGTCATAGTGTGTTAACGGGAACGGTTGTTAGAGTGGTAGAGAATGTAGGGGACGAGAAATTAAATAGCGGTGAATTTGTTCTTTCTGGTCATAATTTGGGCAGTAATTACTTAAAAACAATTGCCGTAGGTGACAAGATTGAAGTAAAGGCAGATTTTGGTTCAACTGATTGGAACCAAGTGGTGGAAGCGTTGAGCGGCCGTTACCACTTAGTGAAAAATGGATCAGTTGTTAAGCAGACTGTTGCTGGTGTTCATCCAAGATCGGCAATAGGTATTAAAGCGGATGGCGGAATTGTCACGGTCGTTGTTGATGGGCGTAACGCACTTCACAGTGTGGGTCTCTCCTTAGAGGAAATGGCTACTGTCATGAAAGACCTCGGTGCTATCCAAGCATTTACCTTTGATGGAGGCGGATCTTCTACAATGGTTGTAAGAGATCATGGGAATGATTCCGTTTCAGTAGTGAACAAGCCTTCAGATGGAGCAGAGCGTTCCGTTTCCAATTCCTTATTGTTTATCAGTCAATGGATGAAGGGACCTCTTAATCAGCTTGTCGTCAATCCGAAAGAGCTTACTTTGTTTGCAGGTGCGACATATAAAGATTTAGGCTTGACTGTTAAAGGAATGGATCAATTCTATAATGCGGTTCCTGTTTCACAAGTAGCATACAGTTCTCCAGCATTGAAGAAAAATGCGGATGGCAGCTATACAGCTTCCACTTCTTTAAGCACTAGTGAGATTACTGTTTCATCAGGCAATATTAGCAGCAAAATTAAGGTGAATTTAATTAATACGCTTGATAGCATACAAGTGGATGAAAAGGATATCATTGTTGAAAACAACACGATTTATAAGATTCAGCCGAAGGGCATCTATAAAGGCAAAACAGTGATTACAGATCCTGCTTTGTTCAAATGGAGTGTATCACCGGCTAGCCTAGGTACAATTAATAATAAAGGTGAATTTAAAGCTGGATCTGCAAAAGGAACAGGCACGATTACTGTTTCCCATGGAAAGATTTTAGCAAAAATTGCTGTAACAGTTGGTACACCTGAGCCGATTCTTATTGAAGGCTTTGAGAACGGAGTAGCAAACTATAAGGCATCTGGAGCAAGATATAAGAGTGTTAACCTAATCCAAGATCCTTTAAGCAAAACAGGAAAATCAGCAGCAAAGCTAAGCTATGACTTTACTGGTACTACAGGTACATCAGGCGCTTATATTGATGCCATTAAACCGATTGCTGTAAAAGGCCACCCGAAAAAAATCGGCATGTGGGTTTACGGGGATGGCAAAGGGCATTGGCTAAGAATGCAGCTAAAGGATGGCAGTGGCCAAGAGATTCAGCTAGATTTCACAAAGAATTTAAATTGGACTGGCTGGAAGTATATCGAAGCAGCTGTTCCACAAACTATCAAAACACCATTAGTTATTGAAGCGCCAGTACGTTACATGGAAACAAATGATGCAAATAAAAATAGCGGTGCCATTTTTATTGACCAAATTCAAGCTGTATATAACTAAATAAAGAATGGATAAGAGGCCAAATTTCTCCCTGATTTTTTATACTGAATTGGGGAATTTGGCCCTTGTTATGATTGCGCTTTACAAAAAATGTTATTTGTATTGGTTTGATTTGTCATTTATGATATGGTACGCTAGTACAAGCAATTCTATTTTGTGCTCTTTTATGGGATAATTTATAGAAACCCTTTTCGTTGGAGGGAAAAGAATGTCAATGGGTTCGAATGATATGGAACAAGTAAAAAAACAGTTTGAAAAAGATCCTCCCAAAATCATTGGGGGTTATAAGAGGCAAGGCTGGGCTCAAAAGGCTCTAGATAAAACCGAGAATGAAGATATCGAACAAGAGAAAAAAGGTTTTATTACAGCAAAAGCAATTCTTGAAGCAAAGGATGGCAGCTATTATCCGGCCTTTCTATTAATTGATACGAAGAAAAGCGGAAGAATTAAAGATGCTTTTTTTCTTTCCGAGGCACAGGAGCAATTTAATCTCATTCCGTTAGAATTAGCTTTAGAGTATATGGACAAAGACACAAGTGACTTAATGCCTTTTCGATATAGAACACTCGGAAAAGTTAAAGGAGATCAATTCCAAAAGAATTGGCCAGACTTTTCGTAAACCTTCTTACATGCTAAGAAGGTTTATTTCTTTTTTTTCAGTTATCGGAAATATTTTTCATGAAATGGGATAATTTGGCTAGTTCTTTAGTATTGTTTCTCAAAATCGTTTAAATTGTAACATGCCTGTAATATAACAAGAATTATTTAATAGATTTGAAATGATAAATTACCTGAAAATAATGTAAAATCATACTTGTAGCGATAATATACGACATTCTTCTTATTTTCGGGAGGTTTAAATGAAGATTTTAGCGAAAGTAGTCATTACGGGAGCATTGCTTCTTCCAGCAGTTTTCGGAGCAGGCAGCGCAAGTGCATCTAGTACGGATGATCTAGTAGAATATAGCAAGAAATTCATTGGAACTCCTTATGTTTGGGCAGGAGAATCACCAAAAGGCTTTGATTGTTCAGGATATATCACATACATATATGAAAATTTTAATGTAAATAATTTACCTAGAAGTTCTGCAGATCAGTATAATGTTGGCGAAACTGTTGCTAAATCGGATTTAAAGCCAGGGGATGCTGTTTTCTTTAATACATCTGGATCTGGCGTATCCCATGCAGGGATCTATATTGGTGACAATAACTTTATTCATGCCTCCACTTCTGACGGCGTTAGAATCAATGGTTTAAACGATAAATATTGGAAAAATAAATACGTAGGCGCGAAGCGATTCACAAATTTTGAAGCTTCACCACCACCGCCGGGAGAATTCAGAGGACTTGAAGTAAAGTCAGGTCAAATTGGCGTAGTTGAAATTAAGAAGTCTATTAATCTATGGAAACGTGATAGCAACGATAATTTAGTTGTTGAAAGAGTACTTAAAGCGGGCGAGAAATACCGTGTATATACATATGATGATAAGCATGGCGGTCAGTACGGACTTGGCGATAATATGTACATAACGAAAATGGACACACATATTGATTACTTTTCACTATAAGAAAAGCATAAGTGCCTAGGTCATCTAGCTAGGGCTCTTAGCTCCTCAAGAACATAAGATGGACTGTTTTATGGCACGCGGCGCCATGCAGCAGTCCATCTTGCTTGTCTGGGCTGGAACTAGCTAATTAATCATCTAACCCGATCGTTCTACTATCTTTATTTTATAGTATAAAAAAGAGGTCTGAAGCTTAGCTTCAGGCCTCTTCTTTCATATTAACAGCTGCATTTTGAGGAACATAAGTTTTCCATTTTGATAGATCTAGATTTTCTTTTTTAATTGCTGATTCTGGGAAAACAAAGGTCCATGGCTTGCATGTTTGGCTCTTGATCTCAAGGTTGTTTAGTTGAAAGCCTGCCTGAGCAACAGCTTCGCCGGAAGCATCTTCAAATACGAGTGGCAGGTTTTCAATCGTAATGCTGCGGTTGCTTGCATTGCGGATTAATAATGTGGCAGCCAATCCACGACCTTCAATTATTTTTGCCTCTAGACCCATGAAATTAACTTCTCCTTCGCGTAATGGCGGAAGGTTCTTTACAATGTTCTCTAGATGTTGTTTCTGTTCGTCACTAAATGCTTCTTTCCAGCTATCCTCAAGATCGAGCGGAAGCACGTCCGGAGCCTTCTGCTTCAGTTCAAAGACAACCTTCCAATTGTTCTTAGGAATCTCATCAACAAGCTTATTCTCATTTTCGAATAAGAATCTCCATGGTCTGCAAGAGTTAGGAGGGAGTTCACTGAATAGATCCATTTCAAAGCTCTTTCTAGCTAATCGTTCATTATCGCCATTCACAATAACTAAGTCAATTACTTCAAAGCTTACAGGCTTAGGAAGGGAGCTTCTTAAGAAAGCAGTGATAACGAAACCGCCATCATATTCGTATAAATTAATGCCGTTAATCGCAATTTGGTTCGGCTGAAGTGTGGGCAATTTTTGATGATTATATTGGAATACATACTTTTCTTGAACGCTCAAATCCCATTCTGGATGATAAGAAAGCTCTGTCTTAATTCCTTCTTCATTATCTGTTGAGCGAATATCCAACGATTTATTTTCTTCTTGTTCGTTTGCTTCATTATTTCCCTTATTAAAAATCCCCATTAGTTGTCCAGTCCCCTTTTAAAAGGAATAAGGCGAGTTTTGCTGAATCGCCTTATTCTTTCATATTCTTTATTCTTTCTCCTCACCAGGAAGAAAATGCTGAATGATCATTCTCGATTGCTTGCTCGCTTGAGCATCTAATTCGGCTAAGAAATGCTTGAACTCTTCGAAGCCTTCTAATTCGTAAAGGCGATATGGATCTTCCTGACCATAGCCGCGAATATTAAAGCCTTCTCTTAATTGCATCATCATTTCCATATGAACAACCCATGAACGATCCAAATTCTGCAGATATAATAATTTAACCTGTGCTTGGAAATCCTCATTTGTTTCAAGCGTCTTAATTTCATTTATATAGTTTTCATACAGCTGGTCGATTTTTCCTTTGATCACTTCTTTTTCAAGATCGACTAGATCAGAAGCTTGGAATGGCAGCTCTCCAAAAATAAGTGTCAGCTCTTCATACAACCCGTCTGCTGCCGAAGCCTCTGTAATAATCTCTGCAGGACAATATGTTTCAAAAGTAGTAGAAAGATGGCTTTGTAATGAGTTAATAATCAAAGCTGCAGAATTTGTATTTGCCAGCAGCTGATCGCGTTTTTCATAAACAATTTTTCTTTGCTGGTTGACGACATCATCCAGTTTTAAAAGATGGTTTCTTGCAGAGAAATGACCACCCTCTACAATGGATTGAACTTTAAGCACAAATTTAACCGGATTTGGTGAAACAATAAGACCAGTTTCATCCGTTTTGATTTTCTTCTTCCACCTGTCCATCTCTTCTTTATCATAGCTATTAAAGATATCATCTTCAATCGATATGATAAATTGAGTGGAGCCAGGGTCACCTTGTCTTCCGGCTCTTCCTCTTAGCTGCATATCAATTCTTTCACTTTCATGGAGCTCCGTGCCAATAATATGCAAGCCGCCAAGGTCTCTGACAGCTGGATCTAAGATAATATCTGTTCCGCGCCCAGCCATGTTCGTAGAAAGCATAACCTGGTTCATCTGTCCAGCTTGTGAAATGATGTTTGCTTCATCTTCTTCTGTTTTTGCATTAAGAATTTTATACTTAATTCCAGCCTTCTCCAGATAGCCTGAAAGCTTTTCGGATTGTTCGATGGATGTTGTCCCAATTAATACTGGGCGGCCAATTTTATTATGCTTTTCTACTTCTTCTACAATTTTCGCAACCTTAGACTCATAATTTTTATAAACTAATGGCTCCTCATCTATACGAGCATTCGGTTTATTCGTAGGTATAGCAACCACTCGAAGATTATACGTTTCAAAAAATTCCTTTTTAGACGGTGTCGCACTGCCAGTCATCCCAGAAAGGATTTTATAGATTCTAAAATAGTTTTGGACAGTGATGGATGCCTGTGTCTGATTTTCATCCTTAACAGTCACGCCTTCTTTAGCTTCGATTGCTTGGTGAAGTCCATCACTAAATGTACGTCCTTCCATGATTCTTCCTGTAAATTGATCGACAAGCATGATTTCGTCTTTTTTCACAATGTAATCAACATCTTTTCTCATGACAACGTGTGCGCGTAATGATTGCATGATGTTATGAAGAAGCTCACGGTGCTCAGCATCATATAAATTATTCAAGCCAAAAGCCTGTTCAAACTCTGTTGCTCCATTATCTGTTAAAACAATTTGCTTTGTTTCAGGGTAGAATTCGTATTGGTTGCCGTCTTCAAAATTCTTTACAATTTCAGAGGTAATATAGAATAATTCGGTTGCAATATCTGATTTGCTGGCAATGATGAGCGGAGTTCTTGCTTCATCAATTAAAATGCTGTCAACTTCATCAACGATTGCGTAATGTAAAGGTCTTTGAACACGTTCTTCAAAGCTTGATGTCATATTATCGCGCAAAAGATCAAACCCGAATTCTGTACCTGTCCCATAAGTAATATCTGCGTTATACGCTTCTCTTTTTTCAGTTTCAGAGATTTGAGAAATATTTAAGCCAACTGTCAAGCCAAGAAAATTAAACAATTTTCCCATTTGCTCAAAGTCACGTTTAGCTAAGTATTCATTCGCTGTAATCACATGTACGCCTTTGCCTTCCAATGCTCTTAAATAACTGGGAAGGGTAGCAACGAGTGTTTTTCCTTCGCCTGTTCGCATTTCGGCAATTCCGCCTTCGATAAGAACTAAACCGCCAAGCAGCTGTACATCATAATGGCGAAGACCAAGTACACGTTTAGAAGCTTCTCTTACTGTTGCGAAAGCTTCTTCTTTTATATCAAGAACAGATACGCCTTCAGCAACCTTCTCTTTTAAATATTGAGTAGCCTCTTTAAGTTCCTCATCACTTAAAGCCGCCATTTTTTCTTCTAATTCATTAATACTTGTAACATGTTTATATAAACGTTTAAGCTCGGCAGAATCTTCATTAAATATGCGCTTCATTAACGATAGCATGCTGTTCTCTCCTAAAAATTTATTAAAAAGTAGTACTATTTTTATAAGATTAATAACTGTTTTAGCTTCTACATTTTTCCCTATCTAATTATAACATATAATGTAGTATAATATAATTTGGAAGAGAAGCCGCAGTTAATTTTTGACAGATTCTATTATTCTTCATTTTTTGAAACTTTTTTCGATAATATTCGTCAACTTTAGAGGAAACTTCCATTAAAGGTCGAAAACTAATAAAGACTTTATTGTAAAAGAGGTGATACTATTAGCAAGTAACTGCTATACCTTACAAGAGAATATTTTTAAAAATGAAATTAATTGAATTCTTTTTGATATATGGTAGTATAAATCTGGCTGCATAAATTCAAAAACTAAAGGTGATATCATTGGATATTAAATTTTTAGCTGCATTTATTGCGGCTTTAGTGACGTCCTTGCTAATAACTCCCTTGGTCATTAAGTTTGCACTGAAAATTGGTGCGACTGACAAACCGAATCATAGGAAAGTGCATTCAAAAATCATGCCTAGGCTCGGTGGTTTGGCTGTCTTTGCTGGAGTGATTGCAGGCTATTTTGTGGGCGGTCTCTATAATGAAAAGATAACTGGGATTACAGTAGGTGCGATTATCATTGTGATTACTGGCGTCCTTGATGATAAGTATGAACTTTCAGCGAAATATAAACTAATCGGTCAATTGCTTGCTGCAGCTGCTGTTGTAGGAAGCGGCTTGACGATAGATCATTTAACTATTCCGTTTATCGGTACGTTTGATGTTGGTTTTTGGACCTATCCAATTACGGTCTTCTGGATTGTAGCCATTACGAATGCCATTAATTTAATTGATGGCCTTGATGGACTTTCTGCAGGAATATCTGCGATTGTTATTGCAACCATCGCTTTTATGGCTGGAATAGCAGGGAAGCCGCTCATTTTGATGCTATCTCTTATTTTGCTGGGAAGCACATTAGGGTTTCTGTTCCATAATTTCCATCCGGCAAAAATATTTATGGGTGATACAGGGGCATTGTTTTTAGGTTATGCCATTTCGATTCTGTCATTACTTGGTTTGTATAAGAGTGTAACCTTATTTAGTTTTATTGTTCCAATTATCATTCTAGGTGTGCCTGTTTTTGATACTACCTTTGCTATTATTCGGCGGATTGTAAACAAGAAGCCGATTTCAGCTCCTGACAAATCGCATTTGCACCATCGTCTGTTAGCTCTTGGGTTATCTCATCGGAAAACAGTGCTATGCATTTATGGATTTGGAATTATTTTTAGCATTAGTGCCATACTATTTTCAACGGCAACGCTATGGGTCAGTATTTTTATCATCTTCGGATTATTGTTGATCCTCGAAGTACTTGCGGAAACAATCGGCTTAGTACACGAGAAGTATCAGCCTGTTATCAAAATATATCGAAAAGTAACTGGAAGACAATAACATTAGGCCGTTTGTGGACGACTCGCAAACGGCTTTTTTAGAAGAAGCATTTAGTTTTGCGTTTATGTTCGAAATTTGTCATTTAAAGGTAGTGTAAAATAGCTATTCAAACGCCATTTTATGTTAAAATAATTTAGTATTTCATCTAGGAAGTTGGAGGAAATGAGTATGAATATTCCTATGTTAGATTTAAGTGAACAGTATCAATCATTGAAAGAAGAAATGCTTTCTGCTTTAGATCAAGTGATGAGCTCTTCTCATTTTATTCTAGGAGCCAATGTAAAGAAGCTGGAAGCTGATGTAGCAGAGTATAGCCGTGTTGGTCATGGGATTGGTGTAGCAAACGGAAGTGATGCCATACATATTGCACTACAAGCAGCAGGAGTAAAATCAGGTGATGAAGTAATTACAACACCATTTACTTTCTTTGCTACTGGCGGTTCGATTGTTCGTGCTGGAGCAACTCCGGTATATGTTGATATCGACCCAGTAACATTTAATATCGATCCAAAGAAAATTGAAGCAGCTATCACTGAAAAAACAAAAGCGATTATTCCTGTTCATCTTTATGGACAAACAGCCGATATGGAAGAAATTTGTGCAATTGCTGATAAGCATCAACTTGCAGTAATCGGTGATGCTGCACAAGCAATCGGTGCAAAGCATAAAGGAAAAACTGTTGCAGAATATGGGACAGCAGCAACATACAGCTTTTTCCCAACAAAGAACCTAGGCGCATACGGAGATGCAGGCATGGTTGTGACGAATGATGACCAGGTTGCAGAAAACAGCCGTGTAATCCGTGTTCATGGAAGCAAGCCGAAATACTATCATCATGTATTAGGCTATAACAGCCGTTTGGATGAGATGCAAGCTGCTGTTTTAAACGTAAAATTCCCGCATTTAGATAAATGGAGCGAGCTGAGAAGAGAAAGAGCAGCTATCTACACACATCTTCTTAATGAGCAATTAGGGGACTTAGTAAAAACACCGGTTGAGAAAGAAGGCAATTACCACGTATTCCACCAATACACAATCCGTGTAGAGAAGCGTGATGAGTTACAGGCTTTCTTAAAAGAACAAGGTGTGCAAACAATGATCTATTATCCGCTGCCACTCCATGTACAGCCTGTATTTAGAGATCTAGGCTATAAAGAAGGAGATATGCCAGAATCAGAAAAGGCAGCTAAAGAGGCGTTGTCATTGCCAATGTTCCCTGAATTGAAACAAGAACAGCAAGAATATGTAGTAGCGAAAATTGCGGAGTTTTTCAAAAAATAAAAAATAAAAGGGAACGTCGCCGAGCAGGGGGCGTTTCTTTACTTGCATTTAAGCAGTTTCTATTATTTTAAAAGGAATGGTGGTCTTTTTGGCAGAACAGAAAAGGTTTGCGTTATACGAATACTTAGTTTTCTTTTGGAAGAAGAAAATTTTCTTCCTTATTATTCCGCTTCTATTTACGTTAGTAGGATTCGGTGCTTCTTATGTTGTTCCTAAAGATGGCAAATATGTAGGGACTGCATCTGTTTTTACAGGTTCCATTAAATTAAAGGCATTAACAAATCCATCGAATGTGGTTGCTACTTATGGCAAAGATGTTCATGGTGTCATTGATGCATATGTTTCTAGTGAAAGCTATGTGAAAATCAAAATTTTTGATGATAATAAAGAGCAGCTGGAAAAGGACCTTAAGAAGATGGCAACTGGCATTGAACAAGGGCTTGTTGACAGCTATGATCTGAGATATCAAACGACTGAAGATATTATAAAGAATAATGAAACAACCTTTAACCAATTAAATGATGTGATCAGAGTTAGTAATGAAAGACTTGAAAGTGAAGATTTAACAATTGAAGAAACAGAAGAAATTACTACTTTGCTTGAAAAATCTGAGGCTGATGCTGCGAAGGCAAAAACGTCTATTCAAAGCATGAAAACAGATTTAGCCTTCTTTGAAAAGCCGGGCATCGTTTCTCAAGAAGTAGGCCCAACAAACACGTATAAATTAGAACTGACATTAGCAGGGCTTGTTTTGGGGATTATTGCTGCAATCCTTATACTGATGCTTTGGAAATATATTAATGATGCTAGGAGATTCTATAAACATGGTTAACTTTGCCGTTGTTGGTATGGGGCATATTGCAAACAAGCATATTGAAGCCATCGAAAAGGCTGAAAATGCGAATTTGTATGCAATATGCGATACGAACCCTGCACGTTTAGTAATTGATAATGAAGATGTAAAGAAATATACGGACTTAGCTCAAATGCTTGAAGAGAATCCGGAGATTGATGTTGTTAATATTTGTGTCCCTTCGGGTTTACATGCACGCTTAACAAAGATTGTTGCAGAGCATAAGAGACATATTATTGTTGAAAAACCAATGTCCCTTAAGCTGCAAGATGCTGAGGACATGATTAAATATGCGAATGAAAACAGCGTAAAGCTTGCTGTTGTACATCCAAACCGCTTTAGACCTGCTATTCAAAAACTGAGAGAGCAGATGGATGCAGGCTCATTCGGGAAATTAAGCCATGCGAACGCAACAGTACGCTGGAATCGAAATCAAGCGTACTATGATCAAGCAGAATGGCGTGGGACGAAGGAATTTGACGGCGGTGTTCTAATGAACCAAGCCATACATGATCTTGACTTAATGCTTTGGTTAATGGGACCGGTAGAATCGGTTCAGGCTATGGCGGCTACCCGCTTACGCAAAATCGAAACTGAAGATGTCGCAGCAGCTGTCGTTCAATTTAAGAATGGAGCGCTTGGAGTCATCGAAGCAGCAACGACCATCTATCCAAAGAATCTAGAAGAATCACTTGCGATCTTTGGAGAAACCGCATCGGTGAAAATTAGCGGAAGAAACGCTAACTTTATTGAAACATGGGATATCGAAGGTGTAACGGAAGAGGAAGCGGACAAAATAAAAAATGAGATTCAAGCGGATCCTTTCGGCAAACCAGGGCATCAATGCATCATCGAAGATATGGTGCTTGCTGTAAAAGAAAATCGTAACCCAATTGTAACTGGAGAAGACGGTCTTGCTCCTGTAAAATTAATATTGGCCATATTAGAATCAGCTGAAACTGGCAAAAAAGTCGTTCTATAAAAGGAGAAAGAAAGATGAACGTATATACATCATTAATTAATAAAATTGAAAATAAAGAAGCTGTCATAGGTGTTGTTGGTTTAGGCTATGTTGGCCTTCCATTAGCAGTTGAAAAAGCGAAAGCAGGCTATAAGGTTATCGGTTTTGATGTGCAGGCTGCACGTGTAGAGCAAGTGAATATGGGAATTAACTACATCGGAGACGTGGTTGATCAGGATTTAGCAGATATGATTAAGGATGGCCGTTTAGTTGCAACAACTGATTATGCCCGTATCCAAGAAGTAGATGCAGTAGCAATCTGTGTGCCAACGCCGCTTGATATTTATCAGCAGCCAGATACATCTTATGTAGAAAGCTCATCAAAAGAAATTGCTAAATATGCACATGAAGGCATGCTTGTTGTATTAGAATCAACTACTTACCCAGGAACAACAGAGGAAATTGTAAAGCCTGCGCTTGAAGAAAAAGGCTTGAAAACTGGTGAAACGGTATTTGTTGCCTATTCTCCAGAACGTGTGGATCCAGGTAATAAACAATTCAAAACGAAGAATACACCGAAAGTAGTTGGCGGAATCACTGAAAACTGTACGAAAGTGGCAGCGGCCCTTTACAGAAGTGTTCTTGAAGGCGATGTACATGAAGTATCTTCTCCAGCAGTTGCTGAAATGGAGAAAATCTTCGAAAATACGTTCCGTCACATTAATATTGCATTAGCGAATGAAATGGCTATTCTTTGTGAGAAAATGGGCATTGATGTATGGGAAGTAATTGATGCAGCAAAAACAAAGCCTTACGGATTTATGGCCTTCTATCCAGGTCCAGGCTTAGGCGGACACTGTATCCCAATCGATCCATTCTACTTAACATGGAAGGCTCGTGAGTATAACTACCATACACGACTAATTGAGCTTGCTGGCGAAATTAACAACAGCATGCCTGAATATGTTATCACACGCGCGATGCAAACATTGAATGAAGATGGCAAAGCACTTCGTGGTGCGAAGGTTGCTGTTCTTGGTGTAGCATACAAAAAGGACATTGATGATGTAAGGGAATCTCCAGTTCTTAAGATTGTTGAACTGTTAGAACATCACGGTGCAGATTATACAGTAGTAGATCCTTATGTGAAGTCATTCAGATCGTGCGACCAAACGGTTGAAACGGTTGAATTATCTAAAGAGCTTTTAAATGAGGCAGATCTTGTTTTAGTAACAACTGATCATACAGATTTTGATTATGAAATGATTGCACAGGAAAGCAAGGTTATATTCGATACTCGTAACGCACTGAAAGACATTGCGAAGCCAAATAAATACATTAAATTATAATAGTCATTCCGATATTCCGGCCGAATTGGAGAATAATCCAGCCATTACGAAGATAATCCGGTCAAATTCTCCAATAATCCGGTCAAAGTTACCATTTTAATTAAAAGGCAAAGGGAGACATTTCTTATGAATTTTATTGATCCTTCCGCTATAGTAGATGAAACGGCAAAGGTCGGTTATTTTTCTGTTATTGAAAAAGATGTAAAAATCGGTAAAAACGTTATCGTTGGTAACCGCGTAACGATTCATGAGGGAACAGCGATTGGGGATAATACGACAATTGCAGATGGAGCTGTTGTCGGAAAGCCGCCAAAGCCAGCAAAAACGAGCACGGTTAAGCTATCTGATTCCATTCCTGCACTGGAAATTGGTGAAGAAGTAACTATTGGTGCGAATTGTGTTATTTACCGTGGAGCAAAAATTGGCTCAAGCACACTAATTGCAGACCTTGCAAGTGTAAGAGAAAACGTTGAAATCGGAAATTTTGTTATCGTCGGCAGAGGCGTAACAGTTGAAAACTTTGTTAAAATTGGCGATCGCACAAAAATCCAATCTAATTCCTATATTACAGCTTACACAACATTGGAGGAGCAAGTATTTATCGCTCCTTGTGTGACAACAACAAATGATAATTTCATGGGCCGTACAGAAGAACGTTTTGACAAGATTAAAGGGGCCCATGTGAAAAAAGGCGCTCGCGTAGGTGGAGCATCGATCATTCTTCCAGGTATCGTTGTTGAAGAGGAAACATTTGTTGCCGCTGGTGCATTAGTTACAAAGAATACGGAAGAAAAGACTTTAATTAAAGGTGTTCCTGCTAAATTCGTCAAAATGGTAGACGAGCGGGAGCTGTTATAGGGTGTTCGCCCAAATTAAGCGTTTAGGAGCGGATTCGCTCCTTTACGCATTTATGAACGTAGGAACGAAGCTAATTGCCTTTATTATGCTTCCGATATATACATCTTATCTTGATCCAGCACAGTACGGTGCATTGGGTTATTTGGATCGTATTACATCGATGCTTACCTTTGTTGTTATTTTCGGTACGGATTCTGCTCTTGCTTTTTACTACTTTGATACCGAGGATAAGAAGAAAAGGATTGATTATGTCCGTTCTGTCATGACCTTTAGGTTGACGGTTGTTCTCATAACTGCGGTTGTATTTTTGATAGGTGGCCAATGGTTATCTTCATTATTTTTTGATGAGCCTAAGCTTTATTACCTACTTTATATCGCTATTGGAGTTCTGGCTCTGGATACGGTTATTGCATTGATTCTTACGGTGCTTCGGTATGAATTCTTTACAAAAAAGGTCGTTTTCTTTACCATATTGAAAATGCTCCTAATCGCCATACTCTCCTATGGGTTTTTAGCTTTTGTAACACCTACTATGGATGGAATCATGTATGGAAGAATTATAAGTGTATCAATAGTTGTTATCCTTCTAATTAAACCAGCACTAAAATACGTGCGCTTTACTTTTAATAAAAAGCTTTTGAAAGAAATCTTAAAGTATGCGACTCCTCTAGTGCCTGCATCTTTAGCATTTTGGGTCATCGTTAATGCAAATGTCATTTTTCTAAAGGAATTTACTTCTTTAAGAGAAGTGGGGATTTACGAAACGGCAATAAAGTTTGCTACCTTAATTACACTTCTTACAAGTGGTGTTCAAATGGCATGGAGACCATTCTCAATGTCACTAAAGGATAAGAAGGATAGTCCGATTTTATTCGCCAAGTTATATTATGGTATTCTTTTAGTTGGGACAATTGGAGTCTTATTCATCGCAACAGTAATGCCATGGATTTTCCAAATATTAAACGATAATTATTATGAAGCCTATCAATATGTAGCCATTTTATCTGCTGTAACCTTCTTGAACTTTTTCTATATGATCATTTCAGTTGGTATCTTTTTCTCGAAGCAAACAAAGATCATTTCTTATGCGTTCGGAATGGCAGCAGTTATTAATATTATTTTGAATGTGGTCTTAATTCCTCTATTTTCAATCTGGGGAAGTGTCGCAGCTTATTTGCTTTCATACTTAGTCGCAATTACGTATATTTTCTTTAAAAGCCAAAAGCTGTATCATGTTCCCGTGTCATTTGGCAAAATGTCCTTTTTATTTTTAACCTCATTGGCAGCAGTGATGGCGATCGTTTATATTCAGGAGAGCAGCCTTTCTGATTGGAATATTGCATTTGCTTGGATCGGATATGTAATTGTTGTCTTGCTTTCACGGATAGATAAAGATCTATTGCGGAAAAAATCTGCTGCAAATTAATAGATATGAACAAGGATTGTGGGGTCTGCGTTCCAAAAGCTGCCTCACAAGCAATTCCTGCATTCATATAACCGAATGAAAAAATAGGTGATTTATTTGTTAAAAGTAGTCATTCAAAACAGTAATCTTATAAAAGAATTAACGTTTCCATTTGGCCAAGTATACTTTGGCGGCTATATTCTTTACAAGGGAAAATGCTATGATGCGGATAATCTTCAGGACGTGCTAGCAGAAGAAGATTTTTTCCTGCGTGAACTGAATGAGATACATGGAGAGTTTGTCTTTATACAGGCAGATCAGCGGAAAGTGACGGCGATTGTTGACCGGAAGCGGAGTATGCCGCTGTTCTATTATAAAGATGGCTTAAGCTGGGTTGTAACAGATAAAGTTAGTCATAAAGCAGACTATGCAATGAATCCAACAGCTGTGAAGGAATTTTTATTAACTGGATTTACCGCAAACGAAAAGACTCTTTATGATGGGGTTAATCAAGTTGAGGCTGGTTCATACATTCAGATTCAAGAAGATGGGAAGAGTAGAAGCAAAGAGTATTATCAGTTTTATCATCATCCTGATGAAAAGGATCTAGACCAATTTAGTTTAGAGCTGAGAAATGTTTTTCATGAAGTGTTTGAAGACCTCATCATCCGTTTAAAGAATAAAGTTCCGATTCTGCCTCTAAGCGGCGGCTATGATTCTAGAATTATTGCCTTATTGCTAAAGGAATATGGGCTAGAAGATATCGCTTCCTTTACGTATGGAAAAAGGGAAAATAAAGAGGCACTTGTCAGTAAGGATATCGCTGATCGCCTTGGCTTAAAATGGGACTTTGTTGAATATAAAAAGGATGATTGGCATCGCTGGTATCATTCAAATGAGTGGAAGCAGTATGTCGATTTTGCTGTGAATGGTTCGTCCATGGCTCACCTTCAGGATTGGCCAGCCGTAAGAGAAATCACTAATAAGCAGGATCGTGATTACGTGTTCATTCCTGGTCATTCAGGAGATTTCGTTGCTGGAAGCCATTTAGCTTATGAAATCACGGAGGATCGAGTATTTACGGCAGAAGATGTCGTTCAGTTTACCCTTAATAAGCATCACAAGCTTTGGGACATTGAAAAAGGGCTTCATGCTTCTGCAGGGGATGTACTGGCTGAGATCAAACGGTCATTTGGAGACTTGCCATTCCAAACAAATGAGCAGGCGAGCGCTTTATTCGAATATTGGGATTGGAAAGAGAGACAGGCAAAGTTCATTATTAACTCAGTCAGAGTTTATGAATTTTATGAAAAGGGCTGGGAAATTCCATTATGGGATGATCGGTTAATGGAATTCTTCAAAACAGTTCCTGTCGAACATCGTTTTAAGAAATACCTATATGATTACACGCTTCATCAAATGTACCCGGATTATTTTCCAAAGCCAGAAAAACCTGCAGGCAAGGAAACTTCTTTAAAACAAAAATATGGTGTTTTTTACAATACAGCGAAAAAACTATATAACAAGAAAAAGCTTTATCAAAAGTATTATTCAGAGCCGATGGAATGGTATGGCATTTATAAAAGCTATCCTGAATACCTTGGGGCTTTGTCCTTTAAATATGATCGCTTGAAATATTCGCAGCCGTATAATATAAACTCATTTTTAGCAAAAGACTATATTCAAAGCTTGAAAGGTGAATCTAAATGAAAATATTAACGATTCTAGGCGCAAGGCCGCAATTTATTAAAGCTGCTCCAGTATCAAGGGTATTACGAAAGCATATGGAAGAAAAGATTATCCACACAGGCCAGCATTATGATGCAAATATGTCTGATATTTTCTTCGAAGAGCTGCATATTCCAAAGCCTGATTATCATCTAGGTGTTGGTTCAGGCAACCATGGAAAGCAAACAGGTGAAATGCTTGCGAAAATCGAAGAGATTGTACTAAATGAACAGCCAGATTATTTAATGGTTTATGGAGATACGAATTCAACGTTGGCAGGCGCATTAGTGGCTGCTAAATTGCACGTTCCTGTTATTCATATCGAAGCAGGTCTTAGAAGCTTTAATAAAAAAATGCCCGAAGAAATTAATCGAATTATGACAGACCATGTCTCAGAATATTTATTCTGCCCGACAGATACGGCGATTGAAAATTTAACAAACGAAAACATTACCCACAATGTATTTAATATTGGCGATGTGATGTACGATGCTGTTCTTTATAACCGTGAGCTGGCTAAGGAAAAGTCCAATATCTTAGCGGAAGCTGGATTAACAGCGAAAGATTATCACTTAATTACGATTCACCGAGCTGAAAACACAGATGATATCGAGAATATGAAAAACATTTTAGATGCTTTTTCAAAAATTGATGAAGTGAAGGTTTGGCCGATCCATCCGAGAACAAAGCATAAATTGGCTGATTACGGCTTAAACTTGGGCGATGTGCCTAATTTAAAAGTAATCGACCCTGTTGGTTACTTAGATATGCTGACGCTTGAGGCAAATGCAAAGAAAATCGTTACGGACTCTGGCGGTGTGCAAAAAGAAGCTTATTTCATGAAGGTACCTTGCGTAACGATCCGTGAACAGACGGAATGGGTTGAAACGCTTAGTGGAGAGGCAAATATCTTAACGGGAACAGATACAGAGAAAATCTTAGCTGCGGTGCAAAAAGAGGTTAATCCAGAATATAAAGAAGTATTTGGTGATGGACAAGCCTCTGAAAAAATTGTTGATATTATCAGCAAAAAGTAGGTGCTGACGAATGTTAGCTATCATTGTTTGGGTTGCTGTTCTAACGATTTCAGTTATCCTATTTAGAAATGTATCTGGGAGTTTGTCACTGTTAAAGCCAAATCTCAATTCTTTAATCTTTTACTATTCCTTGTTTGTTTCCTGTTATATCGGCAGCTTATTAATAGCGCTTGATATCGACCATTATTATATGATTAATAAACTCGACCATGAAGTGTATCGGTATATCGGTTTTGGAGCCGTCTCTTTCGTCATGATTATGCTGCCGCTTTCGATGTTTATTGTCAGCAAGCTTGCTGGCTTTAATGCGAAGAAGGAATTCAATCATTATTTAAAAAAGCCGGTAGAGAATACGTTTACGGAGAAAAATGAGTTTTACCTTATTTTTCTCGGTCTGTCGCTAATCAGTATGCTTGCGGTTGCTTATACGCTATTAAAGACGAGCCAGGTGCCACTTTTCGCATTGCTGAAAGGAAATCTATCTGATTTAGGGATGCTTCGTATTGATGCAGCAAGGAATTTCCATGGCCATGTGTTAATAAGAAATATATTTGCAATTGCATTGACGCCTTTGCTGTCCTTAATCGCTTATGTATACACCGTTAAGACAAGACAATTGAAATGGGGACTGTTATTCCTTCCTCTTTTCGCCTGTGCGGTTTTAATTAGTGTGTATGATTTATCCAAATCACCGATTATTTTCTACATCATTATGTTTATTTTTGTCCAGCTTTATGTTGGGAAATTAGTGCTTAATCGCAGGAGGATTAATCTCTATGTGATAAGTGGTGCTACATTAATCATTTTGATGTACGTGTTTATTCAAGGAGTAAATGATCTAGGTTCCTTTTTGTCCTATTCATCAGGACCAATTGGAAGACTTATTCTTGCGCAAATTGCGCCTACCTTCCTGCATTTAAATATTTTTGGCGAGTCTATCCCATTTTTACATGGAAGCAGCCTCCCATCGATTTTAATTGGCTGGTTTGATATTGAACAGGTGCGTTCAGCTAGACTAGTCATGGCAAACGCATTCCCTAATCGGATTGAAGATGGGACAGGTGGCGTGCTGAATACGCTTTTCATTGCGGAAGCGTATGCTAATTTTGGCTATTTAGGGATTTTATTCGGTACGATATATGTTGGAGTGCTTATCCAGATTCTGTATATTGTTTTTATCAGGCTTCCGAAAAACCCAGTGTTTTTATGCTTGTTTATATACTTTTCCATTAATATTCCTCGGACATTAGTAGGTGGATTTGCTGATTTTCTCTTCAATCCAATTTGGATTTTTATCACTTGCTTATTCGCTGGAATTCTGCTGTTTATAAGAATTCGTTTGGATTTGTTTTCCTTCTTTTTCAAGAAGAAAGCGAGAAACGAGGCATAAGGAGAAAAAACGATGAAATCAGTATTACTTTATTACCCATTTGAGGTAGCCGAGAATGCAAATAGCGGTTCAAAGCTTCGCCCGAAGGAAATGTATAAGGCATTTCAGCAATGGGGAAGCCGGGAAGGTGTAAATATTCTCTTGCTGTCAGGGAACTCAGCTGAAAGGGCGACCTTATTTGAGCAATGGAAGGCAGAAGGGAAGCTGGATGATCTTTGGTTCTGCTATATGGAGAACCAAACGATTCCTTTTTGGCTGACAGATAAGGGACATATCCCGAAGAAGCCTTTTATTGATACAAAGGTCATGAAATTTCTAAAGCAGCGCCATGTGCCTGTCGGTGTATTCTACCGTGATGTGTATTGGAAATTTGATGAGCTTTATCCATTAAAGGGTGCGAAAAAGACGGTTATGAAGACCATCTACCGGATGGAAGAGAATTTTTACAGCAAATATTGTGATGTTATTTTCCTCCCTAGCGATGCGATGGGGAAGTATGTGGATATTAATAGAGAAAAGGTTTCTCTTCCTCCAGGAGGAAAAGAGAGCCAAGTTGTTCGCAGCGAACGAGTGAAGCAAAATGCTCAAGGGCTGTATGTCGGCGGAATTAATAATGAGGATTATGGATTGTTTCTCTTGCTCGATGCTCTTGAAAAAGCGAATGAGGCAAGTGTTATATGTGAATTGACGGTTGTTTGCCGTGAGGATGAGTACAAGGGATTATCTGAGGAAAAGAAGGCACGACTGCAAGAAATGAATGTAGCGGTCAAGCATGTGAGCGGAGAAGCGTTAAATGAGCTTTATCGTGAAATGGACTTTGCTTTTATTCCAAGATATCGGAGCATCTATAATGATTTCTCAGTCCCGGTTAAGCTCGTCGAATACCTTTCCAATGAGCTTCCAGTGATCGCCACATATTGTCAGGCACAACAAGAAATAATAGAGACAGATGGCTATGGCCTGATTTGTGAGGATAACCCGGAAGATATGGCAAAGGCGATTGTGAAAATGACAAAAGATGCTGAGCGTTATCGAGAAAACATCCAAAAAACATTCCTGCAAAAGCATTCATGGCTGGCAAGAGTGGAAAAAATAAAAAGCAGTCTTATTAAATAATTCCTATTTGTTAAGGAGCATTTCTAAAAGATTGTTGTTTTAAACGAAGTGGATGAACATGGCTTACCAACAAAGTCGGTTGATTGGAGCGCAAGGTGCGAGACTCCAGCGGGATGCGTAAGAAAGCTGAGACCCCACAGGAGCGTTAGCGACGAGGAGGCTCAGCGCCTACCCCGCGGAAAGCGAGCATCCTGGAGCGGAAATCAACCATTTACCAACTAAATTTTAATTCGCAAGAACAACATTACAAGTGGACAAAATGAGGTGTTTTTTTGTCCCCATAAGTACGTAATTTAACGAAGGACTTTCTGAGGAGGACATATGAAAGTTTTAATTTTGGCTCCAAGCAGATCGATACACACGCATAAGTGGGCCTTGTTTTATAAAGATAAAGGGATCGATGTGAAGGTTGTTACGTTTTTCGATCATTACTCTGCGGAAAATGCAAAGGAAGTAGATACGATTACCCTTCCGAAGCTATTGCCAGGAAAGCTATCGTATATTTCCAGCGTTTTTGCTTTAAAGAAGATCTTAAAACAATTCAAGCCTGATATTCTGCACGCTCACTATGTTTCAAGCTATGGATTTATTGGAGCATTAGCAAATTACAAGCCTTATTATGTTTCTGTTTGGGGAAGAGATATTTTCCAATTTCCTCAGCAAGGCAGTGTGAATCGAAAAATTGTTGATTACACATTATCGAAAACAGATGTGGTTTGTTCTACAAGTCATATCATGGCTAAAGAAACAAATAAGTATACAGATAAAAAGGTTTTTGTCACACCATTTGGAGTGGACATGAATAAATTCAAGCCGCTATCGGGTTTAAAATCGGATGAACAAATTACGATTGGTACGGTAAAGGCTTTATCAGATAAATACGGGATCGGGGATTTAATTAAGGCGTTCGCCACGATTTATTCCAGTAAGAAAAATGCCCAGCTGCTCATCGTTGGAGATGGTCCGCAAAGAAGTGAATATGAACAATTAACAAAGGAATTGAAAATTGATCATGTCACGACATTTACAGGCAGAGTGCCGAATGACAAAGTGCCTGAATACATAAATAAAATGGATGTGTTCGGGGTTCCCTCAACAGAGGACAGTGAAAGCTTTGGGGTTGCAGCGGTTGAATCGATGGCATGCGGCGTTCCTGTTGTTGTTTCTAATGTCGGGGGCTTGCCAGAGGTTGTTCTTGAAGGCAAGACAGGATATGTGGTACCAAAAGAAAATCCTGAAGAGTTAGCAAAAGCGATTCTATCCTTAGTAGAAGACAAAGAAAAAAGCCAAGCAATGGGTCTTGCCGGTATCGACCATGTAAAGGCAAATTATAATTGGGTTGATAACGCAAATGGCATGCTTGAGCTATATGACCAAACCTTGAAAAAGGGGATGAAATCATGATTAAAAAGGCAGTTATTCCTGCAGCAGGCTTGGGGACAAGATTTTTGCCCGCAACAAAGGCGCAGCCGAAGGAAATGCTTCCGATTGTAGATAAACCAACGATTCAATATATTATTGAAGAAGCGGTTGAGTCGGGAATTGAAGATATCATTATTGTAACAGGTAGAAGTAAACGGGCAATTGAAGATCATTTTGATAAATCTGTTGAGCTAGAATTGCTTCTTGAAAGAACAGGAAAGCATGAGATGCTCGAAGTGGTTGAGAATATCTCTAACCTCGTTGATATTCACTATGTAAGACAAAAAGAGCCGCTTGGCTTAGGACATGCAGTCCTATGTGCCAAGAAATTTATTGGCAATGAGCCATTTGCTGTTTTGCTTGGGGATGATATTGTCGATAGTGAAGTTCCGGCATTAAAACAAATGATCGATCAGTATAATGAGGTTCATTCGAGCATTCTTGGCTGTAATGAAGTGCCTCGTTCAGAAGTTAATAAGTATGGAATTGTTAATTATTCTGAAAGTACAGGAGATCTATTCAAGGTGAAGAGCCTAGTTGAAAAGCCTGCAATCGAAGAAGCGCCGTCAACACAAGCGATTGTTGGGCGATATATTTTATCACCAGCGATCTTTGATCTGCTGGAACAAGTTCAGCCTGATAAAAAAGGCGAGATTCAGCTGACAGATGCCATCGATCGACTGCTCGGACAAGAATCGATTTACTCTTATATTATCCAAGGCAAACGCTATGATGTCGGCGATAAATTTGGATTTTTACAGGCGTCCATTGATTATGCGCTGAAGCGTCCGGATCTTAAAGATAAGCTAGAAGCTTATATTAAACAAATTCATGTTAAGTAATGGAGATGGGAAAATGAGAGTGATTTATCTATGCCAGCATTTTCCCCCTGAAACAGGTGCCCCTCAAATTCGAGTATACGAAGTAAGTAAAGAGCTTATTAGCAGAGGTCATCAGGTGGAAGTATTAACAGCATTTCCTCATCATCCTCATGGAATTATTCCTGAGGAGTATAAAGGGAAATTTTATATGTATGAGGATTGGGATGGAATTCCTGTTCACCGTTCGTGGATTTATCCGTCTCCGAAAGGGAGCTTCTGGAAGCGGCTTGCTTCCTATTTTTCCTTCACTTTCAGTGCATTTTACTCGCTTATGAAAGCAAAGCCCACTGATGTAATCATCTGTAATTCGCCGCCGCTTTTTCTAGGCATCACAGGTTATCTCGGGGCTAAAATGAAGCGGGCTAAATTTGTCTTCAATGTAGCAGATATTTGGCCTGAATCAGCAGTTGAATTAGGGATTTTAAAAAATAAATCGTTTATCCGCTTAGCTGAGTGGCTAGAAAGATTTCTTTATAAAAAGTCGTGGAAAATTGCGACTGCAACCGAAGGAATTAAGGATTATATGATTCGTAAGGGGAAGGATTCATCAGATGTATTTCTTCTTCCCAATGGTGTGAATACGGAGACATTTAAGCCGATTACGAAAGATGAAAGCCTGCTAAGTGAAATTGGCATCCAAGGAAAAAAGGTATTTATGTATGCTGGAGCACTTGGGTATGCACAAGGATTGGATTCTGTATTGGAAGCTGCGTCGCTGTTAAAGGACAAGCAGCCAGATGCCCATTTTCTTTTTGTCGGTGATGGCCAAGAGCGTGAGAAGCTTGTAAAAATGAAAGAAGACTTAGGACTGGAGAATGTAACCTTTTATGGATCCGTTCCAGTTTCAGAAATGCCAAGAATGTTCTCAATCGCTGACTTTAGCGTCGTATCTTTAAGGAATATTGAGCTTTTCAAAGGCGCAAGACCTTCGAAAATTTTCCCTGCCATTTCCTCAGGTGTTCCCGTCCTTTATTGTGGAGATGGGGAGAGCGCAGCGATTCTTGAAGAGTACAATTGCGGAAAAATTGCTCCTCCAGAAAATCCTGAAGGCATTGCTCATGCAATTTCAGAATTAATGACGATATCCAGCGATGAATATCAAGCAATGAGCGAATATGGACGCAAGCTTGCGATCGAACAGTATTCATGGAAAAGTATCGTAGATGAAATTCTAGATAACATAGAAATAAAGGAAAAAAGGAAAGCCAATTCCTAATGGGATTGGTTTTTTTCTTACTGAAAATTTGAAAATAGGGGAAACAAAAAATTGTTAGGATGCCCGAGGAGGGAGAAAAGGGGAGGAGCCGATAATCAAGAGCCGCAATGCTGCATGAGGAAGGAGAAAAAGAGTGCGGAAGGTAACGAAGGCATAGCAATGATGCCCGAGGAGAGCGAAAAAGAGTGGAGACGGTAACGAAAGCCACGCAATGATGCCCGAGGAAGCAAAAAAAGAGAGGTAACGGTAATGAAAGCCCCGCAATGATGCCCGAGAAGGCAAAAAAAGAGAGCAGACGGTAACGAAAGCGCCGTAATGATACCCGAAGAAGGTGAAAAAGAGAGGCAACGGTAACGAAAGCGTCGCAATGATGCCCGAGGAAGCAAAAAAGAGAGAGGACGGTAACGAAAGCGCCGCAATGATGCCCGAGCAAGCAAAAAAAAGTAGACAGTAACCAAATCCCCGTTATAAAGCCCATGAAAGGCAACAAACCCGATAACAAAAGAATACGCTCATTTTTCTACAAAGCAGGAAACAAAGAAAACCAACTTCAAACATAGAAAAAAACGCTTAGAGATCAAAGTACCGACCCCCGAAAGTTAGAGTAATAAATCTAACTTTCGGGGGTGTTTTTTATGGCAAAATATAGTGAAGAAT
>NZ_LMBX01000030.1 GCF_001439605.1 Cytobacillus praedii | reverse complement strand
TTGAGTCCAGTCGAATACCGAACTCAATCCAGCCAATCAGCTGCATAATAAAACTCTAATTTTTGGGGGTAACCACCCAATCCAAGCGTTTTCATCAATATTATTTAGAAACAGTGGTTCCTTGGAAGTAGTGGGTAAGGATTTGTACAGCGGTCCAGCCCTTTTCTGCATAGCCGCGTGCGCCGTATTGGCTCATCCCAATTCGGTGTCCCCATCCTTTTCCGTTTAGTGTAACAGAGGTAATGCCTGATCCGCCTTCATTGGAAACAACCCCGCCAGCTGTTTGAATGGATACTTTTGAATCGGAAAGGGTTACTTCGCCATTTGCTGTTAGCACCTTTTGACCTTTCATATCCTTAATGGTTTCAGTGCCGTTTGCTGTTTGAACAGACAGCTCCGATGGTGAACCATTTACCTGAATATCAAACCAGTTTGTATACAATTGATTATAAAGGTTTGAATCAGGAAGAGGGAATAGCTTGCGGATGACTGATTCATTTCCGGTTACCGTTTTCTCTCCTGCAGAAGTCTTTAGTGTTACTCCGCGAACTTCGCCGTTTGCTCCTGTTTTTGCTAAGGTAATATCAAGGATTTGGGCTGTTTCAGCAAATCCGAATGATTTTAATACTTGCGCAGCTGTAAACGTTTCACTCCAGCTGCTGTAAGGAGAGTTTTCATATGGATCTTCGACAGATACTAAGTAAGGAAAGTCGGATTGTCTAGAGTTCCATACATCGCCTACATTTGCCGTTCTGCCTCCGCTCGTTGAGAAGAAGAAGGTTTGGATCGGTTTGCCATTATATTTTACTAAAAGTCCTTCTGTTTCTTTAATGGCCGCATTCGTTCTAGCATCCTCTCCAGTGTATCCACGGTATACTTGGCTTGCTGCTGTTGTTGTTAACATGATCATGTTAGCTGCATAGCTTCGTGCAGAAATAGCTTGTGCCTTTAAAGCTTCCTTATGCCATGAAGCAGGCATTTCGCTAGGGACAACGCCCTTTAAATAGTCTTCCATATCTAGAATATTAATCACTTCTACTTTAGTGCCATTTGGTTTCAAAAAGAAGCTGCCACGATAAGTGACCCCATTGCTTACTCTTGCTAGAGATAAGCTGCTGCTGACCTGCTCTTGAACATCAAAACCTTTAGAAGCAGTTTCGGTAAAACCAGTGTAGCTTACAGTGACCCCAGCGCTGTCCTTTTTCACACTAATTGTCGTGTTCGGGGGAACTTCCGTTACATTTCCTGTATCCTTATTGCTGAGCTGATAAGAGCCGTTTAAAGAGATAGTCAAGTTTGCATTTAATAGAATCGATACATTTACTTTCGTTGGGTAGTTTACTAGTTCCGCTGCTTTTGAGTTAGTTGGTAAATAAACTAGCAGCAATAGAAGACTAGCAAAAATGGAAATAAACCTCTTCAATTTATTTCACCTCGCTAAGGCTGCCGATGATCCATCCTTTGACTCCTGCAGCTGTTTGAACATTATGCCAAACCTCGCCAGCCGCATTTGTGAAGGAGGAAATATACTTTAACGTTGTCCCTTTTGGAATCACTTGAAGGGATGCATAGCTTGTCGTCGCTCCTTTACGCAAATTCACATCTCCAAATGTAACAACCGTTTTCTCTGCATTCGCTGGCTTTTCTACAGAAACATCTCCAGAAAATACCCATCCCTTTAACGTAGAAGAAAGCTCAACACGATACCAAAGACCTGTTGCAGATTTATGTGAATCAATAACCTTTAATGAGGAGCCACTTGCTCTAGTAGCAACGACTTTATATTCTTTTGTTGCACCAGAATGAATGTTGACTGTTCCTTTTGCATAAACAGCTGAAGGCAGATCGCCAGTAACTGGTGGAGTAACGGGTGGTGGTGTTGTTCCTGGCTGAGAAATTTGAGCTTTCAGATTATTTATTTCCTGCTGCTGTGAGGCAATCTTTGATTCTAGCTCAGAAATCTTCGTTTTCATCGGATTTAATTGAGAGGTCACCCAATCAACACTTGCTAATACAACATTACTTGAAGCTTTCATTACTTGTGGAGTCGAAATAACCGCACCCGCTCCGAGGCCCAGTGTTAGCACACCTGCAGCCATTAATTTTTTTGATCGATTCATTTTTTTTCCTCCTTTTATATAAAAAACAAAAACTAGTAGTCCCAAAAAAGGATAACTCTGAAAAATGAGACATTCGTCCATGAAAAAAAATTTGGGTAACTAATAATAATTACCCAAATTTATATTCCTTTAGTAGAGTAGCATAATTATGCGTAATGGAAAATAGTTTACAAGTTTTTAGAAATTGTTAAAGTATTCCTCAAGCCCATTTGTAATTCCAACGGCAGCCTTTTTGCGGAAGTCGCTAGAATTAAGCAATTTTTCCTCTTTCGGGTTAGAAATAAAAGCAAGTTCTACTAAAATACTTGGCAGGTCATTCATACGATTTACATAGAAGTTTTGTTCCTTAACACCGCGATTATACGTGCTAAGAGAAGATATCATATTCTTCTGAACGGCGCTTCCTAATGTTTTGCTTCGAGGGCCGTTAAAGTTCACCGTAGAATTATAATAAGTCGTTGATCCATTAGAGGAAGAAGAGAAAGAATCTGCATGGACGCTTATAAACGCATCAGCACTTGATCTGTTGGCAATATCTGTTCGTTCTGATAATTCGAGAAATACATCTGTACTGCGAGTCATGATCACTGTTGCGCCATATTTTTCTATTTCCTCTTTAAGAGCTAATGCCGTTGAAAGAACAACATTCTTTTCTTTAATGCCAGTTGGTCCAACTGCACCAGAATCTTTTCCGCCATGACCAGCATCAATAATAATTGTTTTACCTTTCAAACCGAAGGGTACAATTTTAATAGATAGCTTGTCATTATAATTTCTCATCGTAAAGGAGTATCCTGGTTCAAACGTTAATACAACTGACTTTTCAGCCCCTGAAGCAAAGGTTTCAACAGATTGAATTCCAGGGACTTTTCCAGAAGGCAGTTCAACATCTGTTAATCCTCCTGTCAGTTTTAGACGATTGGAAGACAGCGTTGTGTAAGAAACGGAAAAGTTGCTCGCTTTTTTCCAGTTTAAGTATTGATCTCCACCCGATGTGGTTACTGTTGGAGAAAGCAGCTTCTTAGATACTAATTGGAAGGAAGCCATATCAGAGCTTAGAACCCAGCCTTTTTTTCCAGATGAGCTCAGAATATTGTACCATTGCTGACCAAGAGAATTCTTGAACTCGCCTAGTATCGTTACAGTTGTACCTTTTTTCAGTACTTCTGCTACCTTATACTGTGTAGAAGCTCCAGATCGTAAATTTATATTTGCTGCCCCTACTATGTACTTAGAGCCTACACTATATCCCGTCTGTTCCTGAGTGGAAACAATCGTTTCACTGATCCATGCTAATTGATTGGAGCTTGTTAGTACTTGATACCATACGTGGCCATCTGAACCCTTTTCAGATTTTACTGCATTTAAAAGTGATCCTTTAGTTGCCTGATCCAAAATCGAATAGCTCGTAGATGGGCCGCTTCTTAAATTAGCTACATCGGCAGTTACATACAAATCAAGATTCAATGACTCGGATGTACTAACTGAATCTGCTGGAATCCAGCCCGCTAATGATGAATTTACCTCAACTCTTAGCCAAGCTGTACCGTCTGTATGGGTAAAGTGGTCGATGACTTTTACTTTCTGGTTTAAAGAAAGCTTGTAGACGGACGCGTAAGAAGTGGTTGCTCCTTTTCTTACATCCAGTCCATTTTGTCCGCTATAGACATAGCTGCCAATATCGGGGAGGTCTGTTGTTTCAGAACCCGGAGGACTTGGCGGATTGGCAGTTGAATCAAATGCATCCTGATGAATCCACCCTTTTAATGACCCTAAATCTGCACGATACCATGTTTCGCCAGCTGCATTCTTAAACGTATCAATAATTGTCACCTTTTGGTTCTGGTAAACATATGAAACGATGCTGTATGAATTCGTTGCACCTTTTCGAACGGGAGCCTTAGCTGCATAAATTGTTTTGACTTCCGTGCTTGGCGGAGCAGGCTTATCATCATTGGATGGTGCGACATAGTCTTGGATTACCCAGCCTTTTACTGAGCCAACCTCAATACGATACCAAAGTTCGCCTGTGCTGTTTGTAAAGCTATCAATTACTTTGACTACTGTATTTTTTGAAAGTTTTGTTACTACTTGATAAGAGGTAGTAGCACCTTTCCTGACGTTTACATTGTTTTCAGTAATCAAAGCGTTCTTACCTGTTTGAATCATACTGCTGTTTGTTTTAATTTGTTCTACTAACGTACTTGCCGATGTATCTAGGCTTTCTGCTTGTACGATGGCAGGAAAGAGAGCAGCAGTAGCAAGAACAGAAGAAGCAATCAGTTTTTTCAAAGTTTTTTCCCTCCGTCGACAAAATTTTATTTCCGTATCTTATTCTAGCGAACTTTGTCAAATGTTCCAACCATAAATACTAAATATAGTCATTTATTATTAGAAAAATATAAATGAGAGTGGGTGCAAAGGGATATTCTTGGAATATTATTCAAAAAAAAGCCTGTTGCTGCGCATTTACGCTCACACCAGGCTTTAAATATATTAATTTAGTATTCTTCGTTATCCGCATTCTGTTCACTTTGCGAATCTTGTGTAGACTGGTAATCCGTTCCTACTGTTTTCTTTGTCTTTGTTAAGCTATCGTTTAAAGTCGTGCTTAATTCTTCAAGAGATTCATCGTCTGGAATATAATAATAAACACCATTAATATATTCGTCTTCACCTTCTAGTGTCAGGTTCTGAATTTCTGTATTCTTAATTTTGCTGTAAAGTTTTATGAAATTTGCAAATTTAGACGGGGGAATGTTTGTTTTTACATTCTCTCCTAAGTCACCTAATATATCATTAATTTTCGTAATCGTACCGAAGGATGTTCCTTTATCAATAATTGCCTTAATAACTTCCTTCTGTCTTTCGTTTCGTCCTTTATCCCCTTGAGGATCCTTTTTTCTCATTCTTACATAGGCAAGTGCTTCATTTCCGTTCAGGTCCATTGGTCCTTCATGAAAGGTTTTCCACTTTAAACTGCCTGTAAGCTGTGATTTAAAAGTAAACGGTACATTAACTTCTACTCCGCCAAGAGTGTCAACGATATCTTCAAAACCCTCAAAGTTAGTCGTAACATAATAATCGATTGGCACATCCAGCAATTCATCAACTGTTTCTATAGTCGATTCAACACCGCCGTAGCTAAAGGACTCTGTAATCTTTGTTTTCTTTCCAGCAGCCGGAACCATAATTCGTGTATCACGAGGAATACTTAACATGGAAACTTCTTCAGTAATTGGATTAACAGTTACAAGCAGAAGGACATCAGAACGCTGTCCGCCACCTTGTTCTTCAATTCCTAATAATAGGATGTTAAAAGGATCCTTCGTGATTTTAACTTCTTCTGTGCGATGATTTTCGACTTTTTCGCGATCAATTTCTTGGTAAATATTATCAGTAGCCTTTTTTGCGTGGTAAGCAATATCAAATGCAAAATACGATCCGCCACCAACTAAAAGGAGCAGGAGTAAAAGGACAAAAGTGCGCCAAAAACGCTTCTTTTTGCTTTTTCTCCTATTTGACCTAAGATTAGACATTTTATCCCCACTTTTTGTTTTATTAGTAAAAAACTTAGTGACTTTATTCTTTGTATGTTCTATTTGTTTCATTAAAAAAGACACATATTGCAGGCTGGGTTTGTAAAACACTAGTAAATCAATAGTTAATTTTACCGAAATTATCAGTAATCGTAAATATAATTATTTTTCCACGTCTTCCTCTAAATAAACAACTGCACCTTCTGCAATTTCTCCCTGTCCATTCGTTAGCTCAATCATCCACTCGGTAAAGGCAGAAGTTTGTTCTTCCTCCACATATGTTTCAATCTCCACTGTATCAAGATAATGGATTTCCTTAAGTGCATAGATTGAGGAGCGCAGTTCGTTTTCGAGCTTTCCAAGCCACGTATAGTCAACCTTCGTATGCATGACCCGCATCAGCTTTCTTTCAACAACCCCGGTGGCGTCGATTCCTTCTGAGGTGGATTTTCCGTAAGCGCGAATAAGTCCGCCGGCTCCAAGCTTGATTCCGCCAAAGTATCGAGTGATAACAACCACTGTATCTTTCAGCTGCTTTTTCTTGAGTACTTCCAGGATGGGTACGCCTGCCGTCCCGCTTGGTTCCCCGTCATCGTTTGCTTTCTGGATCTGATCATTTTCTCCGATCATATAGGCAGAGCAATTATGTGTGGCATCCCAATTTTGCTTTTTTATTTTCTGGATAAATGCTTGTGCTTCTTCTTCCGATTCCGCTCTTTCGACATAAGCGATAAATCGTGATTTTTGGATGATGATTTCGTGTTCTCCGTAACCTTTTACAGTATAGTAACGGGGCAGCATATAACCGCTCCTTTCCAATCTAATTCGCCTTTTTTACATATGCTAAGTCAATATAAATATTGAATCGGAGAAATGTCTGTCATAATTACCTATTAAAGTTGAGGACTCCACCTTCCGATAAATCAACATCGATTCACTAATGCTCACGTGTTCTTTTATCGAAAGAATGTGCTCTCCAATTAGTATGACGAGGAACAAGGCTTTTTCGCCTTTCTTCATTATAATTCGACAAGTTGCCAAACTTCAATTATAAGCTGAATGTAATGAAACTTTAATATTGTAAAAAAGTCTCCGTGATATAATAACAATATTCGAATGGTAGAAACCTTCTATATGTATATATAGTTTGTTGGTTAATAAAGATAATTCATGGTCATATTATAGGATATAAGTCATATGCATGAAACATAATACTGAGTCTTTTTACGGAATTTTGTTCTTTTTCGCCTGTTTTTAGGTGTTCAGAGATAGTATAAGAAGCGATTTCAAGCTAGAATAAAAGGGATTAGTGGAAGAAATTTGTTTAAAAGTAGGTCTATGCTGGGTAGAAGAGAAGCATTTACAGTACATAAGCTTTTTTCATAAGCTATACAGTCCATAGGTCGCTAAGCGGTACGCTTTTCGATTGGAGGATATTTAATGAGTAAAAAAAAGAAACTTGATACAAAGACGCTTGATTTAATATTAGAAAAAATGATTGATACGGTTGACATCAGCAAGAATGAAATATTTCGCATTGGGGAGCAATGCCGCAAGGATCATATGACTTTAAGTGATGAGCTTAAAGAAATGAAGGAACAAGTTGCGAAAACCATTAGCGAAGGGGACAGGCTGGATGGCCAAACTCGCTTTGCAAGAAAACGCCTTTCTGAAGTCAGCATGCACTTTAAGGATTATACAGAAGCGGAAGTTCGTGATGCGTATGAAAAAGCGCATCAGCTGCAAATGAATTATTCGATGAACCAGCAATTGGAGAAGCAGCTTCGGGATCGTCGCGATGATATTGAGAGAAGGCTTGTTGGACTTCAGGAAACGATTGAGCGCGCAGAGCATCTCATTTCTCAAATTACGGTTGTAATGAATTATTTAACAAGCGATCTTCAGCAAGTAGGTGAAATGCTTGAGGATGCTAAGATGAAACAAGACTTTGGTTTGAAAATCATCGCAGCCCAAGAGGAAGAGCGGAAACGTGTATCAAGGGAAATTCATGATGGTCCTGCGCAAATGATGGCAAACGTTATGATGCGTTCGGATTTAATTGAAAGGGTGTATCGGGAAAGAGGCAGTAATGAAGCGTTCAAAGAAATTCGCGACCTGAAAAAAATGGTGCGAAATGCACTATATGAGGTCCGGAGAATTATTTATGACCTGCGTCCGATGGCTCTTGACGATTTAGGCTTAGTTCCGACCCTCAAAAAATACTTGCAGACAACCGAAGAATATCATAAGAAAACAAAAATAGTTTTTGCAAATTTAAAAGAAGAAAAAAGACTCCCAGCAAATTATGAAGTAGCCCTTTTTCGACTCATCCAAGAATCTGTACAAAATGCGATTAAGCACGCCCAGCCATCTGAAATACAAGTAAAGCTTGAAATCGATAAGTCTAAGGTTTCTGCTGTCATTAAAGATGATGGGATCGGCTTTGATACCTCTCTGAAAAAGACGAATTCATTTGGCTTAATCGGCATGAGAGAAAGGGTCGAGTTATTAGAAGGCGAGCTTTCCATTGATTCAAGAATAGGAAAAGGGACGGTTGTCCTTATACAGGTTCCTATTATTTGCGACTCGAAAAATTGAGGATTGGCAATAGGGAATTTGAATAATTATTTCACAAATATACTAGCAAATAGAAACTAGCAATTACTTAGATAAAATCTATGTGAAGAATGCAGGAGGGGTAAAGATGACTACGAAGATTGTCATAATTGATGACCACCAATTATTTAGAGAAGGCGTAAAACGCATCTTAGATTTTGAAAAAACGTTTGAGGTAGTAGCTGAAGGGGATGATGGAGGTGAAGCTGTTTCCATCGTAGAACAGCACCATCCAGATGTTATTATTATGGATATTAATATGCCAAGTACAAATGGCGTAGAGGCAACTCGTCAGCTGATTGAAAAATTTCCAGAATCAAAGGTTATTATCCTTTCTATTCATGATGATGAAAACTATGTTTCGCATGCGTTAAAAACTGGTGCAAGCGGATATCTGCTGAAGGAAATGGATGCAGACGCATTAATTGAAGCTGTTAAAGTAGTAGCCGATGGCGGTTCATACTTACATCCAAAGGTAACCCATAATCTAGTAAATGAATACCGCAGACTGGCATTAGAGGAATCAGGACAAGGTCAATCCTATATGCCTCGCGTAGAAATACGCCGTCCGCTTCATCTGCTTACTCGCCGTGAATGCGAAGTACTTCAGCTTCTTGCAGACGGAAAAAGCAACCGCGGAATTGGGGAAGCCATCTTCATTAGTGAAAAAACAGTTAAAAACCATGTCAGCAATATTTTACAAAAAATGAACGTTAACGACCGCACACAAGCCGTAGTTGTCGCAATTAAAAATGGCTGGGTAGAGGTTCGGTAGTATTATTGAGAAAAGAGCTGTTGCATAAAGGGCAATGGCTCTTTTTTAATTTCGGATCGGTTTGGTGAAAAAAGCGAGCTCGTATCTGGACCTGAGATAGGAATCATTTTAACACTGCAGCTGCGAGAGTTTGTAAAATACTTTTTATTTCGGAGCCTCTTTTTTGTGCACAGCGAATCATAAATAATACTTCTTCTATTTCCTGTGGAGTAGAAACTTCAGCGAGCCACTCGGCTAAATCCTCTCCAGTAATAGAATATTTAAGTGGAGAAATTCGAATTGTTTTATAAGGTTTTACGATATTTTTGAATGCATGAACATTACTCCTGTGTTCTTTGCCAAGGTAATGCGAATTAGAATGGGCCTTCTTCTGCATAGTGAACGCCACCTTAATTTTATAATCTCTAACTATTCTTTCCTTCAATAGAGTGGGGACATACCAAGACTTACGAGAAAATGTATAATTCATGACACTTCCTTTATGCCTGTTTACAAAATAGGTATTTTTAACCAAAATAGGGGTATATGCATGAAGGAGTGTGTGAATATGTCAGGTATAGAGAAACTGCCAGATTTATTATTAGTCGAAACGTACTATAAAGCACTTGCTATTGATGTTGAACCGAAATTTATTGAATTTCTATTATTGGAAATTAATAAAAGGGGCTTAGAAATTTATTATCAAAAACAATTGAATTAATCGTATGTGTAACATTCCTCTTCAAAGCACTTTCATTTCCTACTTGATTTATACCCATTCCCATAGTAATTGTAACGTTTTTCTTTTCGATCGTTTCTGTACATGATAAAAGTTTTTCTCTTCAGCCTAATCCTTAAATCCACCCCAAATTTAATGCATTTCCTTTCAATTTCATATAAAATGGGAAATAGAAAATGAATAAGGATGGTATCCCAAATATGAAAACGGCAGTAGTCACGGATAGTACGGCCTATATCCCAAAGGAACTACGGGAAAAATTAAATATATATATGATTCCACTAAGTGTTATTTTTGGACATGAAACCTATCAGGAAGAAATCGATATAAGCGCTTCTGACTTCTATGAGGAAGTAAAGCATAAAGAGCTCCCGACAACGTCACAGCCTCCAGTTGGACAGTTTGTTGAGCTATTTGAAAAGCTATCGAAGGAATATGATGCTGTCATCACCGTGCACTTATCAAGCGGGATTAGCGGCACATTCCAAGGTGCGGTCACAGCTGGCGGCATGGTGGAAGGCATTAAGGTCTATCCATTTGATTCCGAAATCAGCTGTATGGTGCAAGGCTTTTATGTGCTAGAAGCAGCAGAAATGGCTTCTGCAGGCCATACACCAAAGGAAATAATGGCACGCCTTGAAGAAATGAAGCATTCCATTCGTGCTTATTTCATGGTCGATGACTTATCCCATTTGCAGCGCGGCGGAAGGCTTTCCAGTGCTCAAGCGCTCATTGGCAGCTTGCTTCAGGTAAAACCGCTTCTTCATTTTGAAGAAAAAGTCATTGTCCCGTTTGAAAAAATTCGGACACGTAAAAAGGCAATGAAACGAATTGTCGAACTGCTAGAAGAGGACGCCAAGAGCGGTGCCCCTTACCGTGCAGCTATTATTCATGCAAATCGAGAAGCAGAGGCAAACGAATGGAAAGCCGAGCTTGAGGCCCAATTCCCAAATGTTGAATTTATGATCAGCTACTTTGGTCCTGTTATAGGTACCCATCTTGGTGAGGGATCGATGGGACTGGGTTGGGTGAAAAAGAGAGAAGGTTAAATGTTTTTTAAATAGATACATAGCGGGAGTGGAAAGTAAGTATCTATCACCGATATCCCGCATACCTAAAAGAATAAGCTTTCATTCTGAAAAGCAGTCAAAATAGCTATATAATGCAGCAAAAAAATAACAGAGGTATTCGGATCGTATGCCGGGTGCCTCCAATACTACTGAGGTGATCCTTTGCGATTTGCCATCGTCCATTCAAAACTCCTGCCCGATAAACTTCTTCATTCCTCTCAAAAAACATACCCAATCTCATCTATTGATCAAATCCCCGTTCTGCAGATGAATCCAAGTTATTCCTACAACATAGAGCTCCAAAAACAGCTATCAGGCAAACAGCTGTTGTTAGATGATCTTACTTTTCCCCTCGAAGAAATCCAGGAACATTATGAACAGGGCCACCTCATTTACCGGAAAGGAATTCACGTAGAAAAAAATAAACCTATTTGTACCCGTTGCGGCAATGAAAGTAATCTATTTTTTGCTCACTTTCCATGTGCTAGGTGTGGAGAAAAGTGCCTCTACTGCCGGAAGTGCATTATGATGGGAAGGATTAGCGCATGCACCCCGCTCATCAGCTGGACAGGACCGGCTGCTCAAGTTGAAATGAACCGCACACAGCTTTCTTGGGATGGCTCCCTATCCGACGGACAGCAGGCGGCCTCTGAACGAGTGATTCAGGCAATTAATGAAAACAAGGAGCTCCTCGTATGGGCGGTGTGTGGGGCTGGGAAAACTGAAGTGCTTTTCCAAGGCATCGATGCTGCGCTTGCCTCGGGAAAAAGAGTGTGTCTGGCAACACCAAGAACAGATGTAGTGCTTGAGTTAACCCCCCGTCTAAAAAACGTTTTCCCCCACATCCAGGTTGCTTCACTTTATGGCGGCAGTGAAGACCGCCATTTGAATGCCTCTTTAACCATTACAACAACCCACCAGCTTCTGCGATTCTACCGGGCTTTTGATACTGTTATTCTCGATGAAGTCGATGCCTTTCCATATTCTGTCGAGGAATCTCTCCAATACGCTGTCCGCCAAGCGCGAAAACAGTCATCCTCCATGATCTACCTTACAGCAACTCCGAATGAAAAATGGCAAACAGAATGCCTTCATGGAAAAAAGGACTTTGTTACAATCCCCGCTCGCTATCATCGCCATCCTCTTCCAGTCCCGCGTTTTCAATGGTGTGGGAACTGGGAAAAAGGACTCAAAAAGAATAAGCTTCCTCCAAACATCCTTCAATGGGTAAAAAAACGTTTAGACGCCAATAAGCAATGCCTCCTATTCATTCCAAAAATAGATAAAATGGAAAAAATCCTTCCGCTCATACGATTGCTCCATCCGAAAATAGAAGCCGTCCATGCGGAAGATCCCCATCGGAAGGAGAAGATATTAGCAATGCGGAACAAAGAAATCCCCATGTTGCTCACGACAACGATTTTAGAAAGAGGGGTGACATTCCCGAATATCGATGTGGCTGTGCTCGGCGCAGAGGATCGCATTTTCACCGAAAGTGCCCTTGTGCAAATTGCCGGCCGAGTGGGACGGAGTGCGCAGGCTCCGGGTGGAGACATTACATTCTTTCATTATGGAAAAACAAACGCGATGATTCGCGCGAAAAACCAAATTTTAAAAATGAATGAGGAAGCACGGAAGAAAGGACTGATTGATTATTAATCATTGCCTAGTTTGCTTTTCAGAATTGATGCCGCAAATGGGCTGGACAACGTTATTTTCAAAAGAAGAATCACACTACATGTGTACGGAATGCTACGTGAAATTTGAAAAAATTGAAGGAGAAACCTGTAAGAGCTGTGATCGTCCATTAGCGGAAACAGAACCGCAATTTAAAGTGGCAAATCGGTGCTTAGATTGCATCCGGTGGGAGGAGGATCACGAATGGGTAGGTACGCTTGAGAGAAACCATTCACTTGTCCATTACAACGATTTTGCCAAAGAAGTGATTGCACGCTACAAATACCGTGGGGATTATTTGCTTTCGTATCTTTTTGTCCCGTTAATCAAGAAAAAGCTCCAATTGATTTCTTTCGATGCAATCGTTCCGATCCCATTAAGCGAGGAACGGCTCTATGAGAGAGGATTCAATCAAGCAGAAGCTATAATTTTGGCCTATGGCTATCAGCCAAACAATCTCCTCACTAGAATCCATTCAGAAAAGCAATCAAAGAAATCCCGCTCAGAGCGTATCCACCTTTCACAAGTTTTTCAAACAAAGATCAACATTCCAAATAAAAAAATCCTCCTCATTGACGATATATATACTACAGGTTCTACACTTAGACATGCCGCGAAAGTCCTTAAAGAAGCAGGCGCCCAATCAATAACCTCGCTGACAATAGCAAGAGGGTAACAGAATTTCGGAAATCTGCCATTTTCTAATTTCCGGCATTCAAGCTATAATTGTGGAAAAAGAGATCTTAAAGATAATAAGGAGGAGCCAGCGTGTCTGAACTGACAAACTGTCCAAACTGTAATGACATATTCGTAAAAAACCAATTCCGTGACATCTGCCAAAATTGCTGGAAAGAGGAAGAAAAGGCATACGAAACAGTCTACCAATTCATCCGCAAACGTGAAAACCGTGCGGCAACAATGGAACAAGTAGTAAGCGCAACCGGAGTAGAAGAAGAGCTAATCTTAAAATTCATCAAAACAGGACGTCTCAAATTAACCCAATTTCCAAACCTTGGATACCCATGTGACAAATGCGGAGCGATTATTCGTACAGGAAAGCTTTGTGATCATTGTGCAGACGTTCTGCGAAAAGAGCTTGATGTTTTCGCAATGGAAGAAGAGCGAAGATTGGAAATTGAGAGAAGAGAAAAGAATGCAACTTATTTTGCGATGGATGAGAAGATTAAAGGGAGAAATTAACATTGGTATAATTACCTGTGAGAAATATGGACGGATTATGATTCATCAAATGAGTCGATAATCTGAACGTATGTCTTACAGGTTTTTTATTTCAGGCGCTAGTGCAAATTAAACAAATGTACATTCATTTCAATAGGTATTTAGAGTTAATTTTAGCTAATCTAAAAATATTATTTAAAAACTTTACATTTTTACCGATAATAAATATATAGAAATTCGCTCGGAGTGAAAGTGAGGGATATCAATGAAAATCAATAACTTTGGCACTTCAGGTGTAAACCCATATAAACGCCAAATGAATAAACTTGATAATATAGCAAAAACAACTGCAAACGCAACAGATAAAATAGAAATCTCAACAACAGCAAAAGAAATGCAGCAAGTCTCCCAATATGCGGTCAACCGCCAAACAAAAGTAGATGAACTGAAAATTCAAGTAGAGAACGGAAACTATAAGATCAACCCAAATGAGGTAGCAAAAAGTATTCTCAATTTCTATAAAAGATAAGGATTGGAGGGAAACGCATGTCCGCCGAATTGCTATACGCATCCATGGAAAAGCTGTGCAAGCTTCACAAAAGCCTTTATGAGCTCGCGGTGAACAAAACAGACATTATCAAAACAGGGGACATGGATGCCCTAAACCAATTATTAAAAGATGAACAATCCCATATTGCGGCTATCGATCAAATGGAGAAAGAACGCCAAAAAGCAGCAAAGGCTCTTGCGCCTCATATTGACCAACCGACAGTTACAGATTGTATGGATCATCTTTCAACTGCTGAACAGGACAAGATTACAGATATTGCCAATGAACTCATCCAACAAGTCCTTCATTTAAAAGAACAAAACAATCTCAATCAGCAGCTCATTCATAATTCTCTGCAATTCGTCAATGTTTCTATGAATTTACTGCGTCCGCAGCCTGAAAATATGAACTATGGACCACCTAAAAAAACTAAAAAGACTTCCGAAAAAAGCGCCCAAGGGATGTTTAATTCGAAAGCATAACAGAACGGAGGAACAATCATGCGCCCGACATTTATGGGACTTGAAACAGCCCGCCGAGGTATGTTCACTCAGCAAAGTGCTTTATATATAACAGGACATAATATTTCAAATGCGAATACACCAGGATTTTCTAGACAACGAGTTAATTTTCAGCCAACTATTCCATATCCAGGTAATGGGATAAATCGTCCGTACATGCCTGGGCAAATGGGTACAGGTGTCGAAGCAGGTAGTATTCAGAGAATTCGTGATAGCTTTATTGATGCTAGATATAGAAGCGAAAGTAACCAGTTAGGATATTACGGAGCAAGATCAGATGCGCTGACCCGAATGGAAGATGTAATGAACGAGCCTACATCTGAAGGATTATCAGCGGCAATGGACAACTTCTGGAATTCCCTGCAAACATTAGGAACAAACCCGAATGAGAGCGGTGCGAGAGAAAGTGTCTTAGCGCAAGGAAATGCGATGGCAGATACTTTTAATTATCTCTCTACTACCCTTAATTCTATTCGTGACGATTTAAAGCAGAGTATTAGTGTAAATGTTGATAAAATAAATACTTTAGCTTATCAGATCAATGAAATTAATAAACAAATAGGTCAGGTGGAACCACATGGAGATCTTCCGAATGACTTATATGATGAAAGAGACCGACTAGTCGATGAACTTTCACAATTAGTGAATATCAAAGTGACAAATCAGCAAAGTGGAGGAATCCCATCACCGATTGCTGAAGGAACGTATAAAATAGAAATTCTGGATCATTCAGGGAAAAGCTTAGGGACGTTAGTTGATAAGAATACAATTGGCGGGGAACCAAATAAGATATCCTACAAAATGAATAATGATGGTTATGTTGAATCCTTATCAATAGGAAATGGCTCACCAGTAAAAGTAGAAGATTTCTCAAAAGGAGCCCTAAGATCAGATATAGAGGCTTATGGTTATGTAGATAAAAGCGGGAACCAAGTGGGTACATATCCTGATATGGTCGATCAGCTTGATAAGCTAGCTTTTGCTTTAATTAAGGAATACAATCATGTCCATAGAAGCGGAATTGATCTTGACGGGAATAGTGGGAAAAACTTCTTCCAGGATCTTTCAAGTTATAAAGGGGCAGCTGGTAAAATTTCAGTAGCACTCACTAACCCGAATGAAATCGCTGCTTCCCTCAATGGAAAAGGGAATGGGGATAATGCCTATAAATTGGCTGAGGTACTTAGGAAGGATCTTTCAGAGTTTGAAGCACAGATTAAAGATTCCGCAGGCAACTTAATTAATTTAAAAGATTTCGCTCAGAATGATTTGAAGATGTCAGGGAATATTAAGTCCTTCTACGGAGGATTAATTACATCCCTAGGTGTTAAAACACGAGAAGCGAATACTTTAACGAATAATACACTAACGCTATTAGATTCAGTAGATAGACAGCGGCAATCCGTTTCTGGTGTATCACTTGATGAAGAAATGTCAAATTTAATTAGATTCCAGCATGCGTATAATGCATCTGCTAGAAATATCACAGTTTTAGACGAAATGTTAGACAAAATCATTAATGGCATGGGTACAGTAGGAAGGTAGGGATAAATAAATGCGTGTAACACAATCGATGCTTACTAATAATATGCTACGAAACTTAACAAGTAGTTACCATAAACTCGGTAAATATCAAGAACAGCTAAGTTCTCAAAAGAAAATTTCAAGGCCTTCCGATGATCCAGTTGTTGTATTTAAAGGCATTTCTTATAGAACAAGTGTAAATGATGTTTCACAATACCAAAGAAATATGTCTGAGGTAAATGTGTGGCTGGAAAATACAGAAGATGCACTTGAAAAGGCAGGTTCATCTATTCATCGGTTAACAGATTTAGTCACTCAAGCAAACACTGGAACAGTAACTGATGACGATAGAAAGAAAATCGAAGATGAAATCGAGGAAATCAAAAAACAGCTCGTTTCCATTGCTAATACAAAAATATCAGGAAAATATATTTTTAATGGCTCTGATATTTATAATGCGCCAGTCAACTATGATGGGACGAACGTAACAATGAAATATAATAACGATGCAGTAAATATTGAAGTTTCTGCAGGCATTAAACTCCAAGTAAACTATTTAGGATCAAATGTATTTGGTGACGAGAAAAGTGGCATGTTTGCGGATCTGGAAGCTTTGCAGAATGATTTGAAAAATGGGAACGAACCAGACTTGGGGAAGTTCATTGATGCATTTCAAAGTCATTTAAATACAGTTACATCCGCTAGATCTAGTATCGGTGCGTCAATGAACCGTGTAGATATGATTCAAAATCGCTTAGATTCTCAAGAAATCATTGCGACTAAGACAATGTCAGAGAATGAAGATATTGATGTGGAAAAAGTAATTTTAAATCTGCAAACCCAACAAAGTATTCATAGAGCAGCCCTAAGCGTTGGTTCAAGTATCATTCAGCCGAGTTTAGTTGACTTCTTAAGGTAAAAATAAAGCTATCTATATAGATAGCTTTTCTTTTTAGGGAGAGAATAATATGCAAATACCACAAATTCGAATAGAATCACAAGCTGGTAAAATTGGTTTGAATATTAATAAACCCATTCAATCGATTGAACAGCCTCAAGCTGATTTGAGCATAGAACAGCCTCCTGCCGAAATGACAATAAATCGTCAACCTGGCAGATTAACAATTGATCAAACTCTAGCAAGAGAAAATCTAGACCTTAAATCAATTTTTAAAAGAAATGATGAAAATGCACAGCTTGGCTATCAAACTTTAATGGAGTATATTAGTAAAACTGTTCAAGAAGGCGATGAACTAATGAAAATTGAAAATGGTGGCCAGCCGCTGATTGATCAAGTTGTAAGAGCGATGGATCGCGAGTCTGTATTCAATACTGGCAATACTCCTTCTCAAGACAGTGTCCAAATAGACTATGCACCTGCAAAGGTTGAAATAGAATGGAATCGAAATAAACCTAATATTCAGGTTCAACTGAATAAGCCTATTCATGATTATACGCCTGGTAAGGTAGAGGTTTTTATGCAACAATACCCATCATTAAATATAGACTTTACAATCTAAAGACTGTGGGGAGATAAAAGTGAAAATCAAAACAAGGTATCATGAAGAAATTGAGGCAAGCAAAGAGGATATTATTTACTTTGGAAGCGGAATACCGGGATTTCCAGAAGATAAGGAATTCATCAACCTTCCTCTGGGAATGGACTCGTCTTTCAGTATCCTCCAATCAATAAATAATGAAGAACTTGGCTTTGTGATTGCTGAACCATTCTCCTTCTTCAAGGAATATGAATTTGACTTAGATGAATCGGTTATTACTCAACTGAAGATTAAGGACAAAACAGATATCATTATCTATTCAATTGTTACACTCGGAGATTCATTAGCCTCATCAACCGTTAATCTGCAAGCCCCTATTATCATTAATAAAAGAGAACGTTTAGGGAAGCAGGCCATTCTAAACACTGATAAATATCACACAAAGCATGTATTAGCAACAAAAAAACAAATGGGTCAGGAGGGGTAACGATGCTAGTTCTAACAAGAAGAAGAAACGAAAGTGTTATCCTGAATGAAAACATTGAAATTACCATACTAGAAATTGATGGAGATCAAGTGAAGGTTGGAATAAAGGCTCCGAAAGAAGTAGAAATCCTTCGCAAAGAGATAATAGTGAAAATTGAAGAAGAAAATATGAACGCATTAAAGGGAAATCACGACTTAAAAAAATTTTTTTAAAAGAAAACAAAAAAAGTGTAAAAACTTCGAGAACCCTGTCGATATAATAAATAGTTACATAGGAAATAAGTCGGCCGACGAAATACTATGTCAAACTAACCACATGGAAGTGGGAACTTTCAAACTCAAGGAGGAAATTCAAAATGAGAATTAACCACAATATTTCAGCGATGAACACTCATCGTCAATTATCTTACAACAACAATGCTTCAGCTAAATCAATGGAAAAATTATCTTCAGGATACCGCATCAACCGTGCAGCTGACGATGCAGCAGGTCTTGCAATCTCTGAAAAAATGCGTAACCAAATCCGTGGATTAGACCAAGCAGCATCTAACTCACAAGATGCAATCTCTTTAATCCAAACGGCTGAAGGTGCATTAAATGAAACTCATGCAATGCTTCAACGTATGGCTGAGTTAACAACAAAAGCTGCTAACGAAACGTTAACAACTTCTGATACTGCGAAAATTCAAGAAGAAATTACTCAATTAACAGACCAAATTGGTGCGATTGCAGATCAAACTAAGTTTAATACTAAAAATATCCTTAATTCATCATCTTCTTTAACTTTCCAAGTAGGTGCTAACTCAGGTGAAACTATTAAGTTAAACTTAGTAGATGCTACTGTTACTGCTCTTAAGCTTGATGCAGCTGGTGGTATTAAAGACCTAGTAAGTGATGTAACATCAACTGTTGATGGAACTTTAAACGGTGTTGCAAAAGGTAACTTAGATATTATCCAAAATGCTATTAACACAGTTTCACAAAACCGTTCTAACCTGGGTGCTGTTCAAAACCGTTTAGAGCACACTATTAACAACCTAGGAACAACTTCTGAAAACTTACAAGCTGCTGAATCTCGTATTCGTGACGTAGATATGGCTAAAGAAATGATGACTATGACTAAGAACAACATTCTTACTCAAGCTGCTCAAGCTATGCTTGCACAAGCTAACCAACAGCCACAAGGAGTTCTTCAACTTCTTCGTTAATATTCTAAAGAATAAAAGAGATCTTAGAATTCCTAAGATCTCTTTTTTTTAGGTAAAATACCCCTGTCCTTAATGTTTTTAATTAAAAGTCGATAATAGTAATAGAACTTTAGAATTTAAAAGGTGGCTATCATGGGTAAAAATACTATATCACTATGTATGATTGTTAAAGATGAGGAAACGTACTTAAGAAGGTGTTTGAATAGTGTTAAAAATCAAGTGGATGAAATCATAATAGTTGATACTGGTTCAACAGATTTAACTATAGACATTGCAAGAGAATTTGGGGCTAGCATTTTTACTTATAAGTGGGACAATGACTTTGCCTCAGCAAGGAATTTCTCTTTAGATAAGGCACAATCTGAGTATGTTATAGTACTTGATGCCGATGAATATTTAGATGAGAAAACAAACCTACAAAAGGAAATCGAAAAGCGAAAAGATTTTTATATCATAAATTTTAGGAATTATATGGATGGGGGCTATGTATCAAAACATCAAGCCATTCGATTATTTAAAAATAATATCAACCTAAGATATTATGGGAAAATTCATGAGCACTTAAATATTGATGCATTTAAGAATTTAACTAATGATTTTGTTGACTTTGTTATCCATCATGATGGCTATAAAAAAGAAACCTATGATAAAAAGAATAAGTTTGAACGAAATTTAAAGATTTTAGAAAAGGAAGTAAAAGATACACCTACTGGATATAATATGTATCATTTAGGTACGCAGTATAGAATAGATGGCGACTATGCCAAAGCGTTAGATTTGTTTAGAAAAGCTTATCCACTAAGTAAAACCCAGATTTATTTACCCTATCTTCTTTATCTTATGGGAGATTGCTTATTACAGTTAGGTAGGTATAAAGAGGGGATTAATCTAATTAAAGATTCTATCGAAATATTTCCAAAGTATACTGGTTACTATTATTTAATAGGATTAATCTATGAACAACTAGACTATTTAAAGGAAGCAGAGAGGGCATTTGAGAGATGCCTTGAATTGGGAGAGGTTGAGGACTTGCAATCCTTAGAAGGGGTTGGCAGCTACTTTGCTCATATTAAATTATCAGAAGTACATCAAAAACAAGGTAATTTAATAAAGGCACTAGAATCATCATTCTCTGCATTGGAATTTAATAAGAATTTTCCACCTGCACTCTCACAGTATATTTCTGTATTAAAGTCTGCTGGCATTAATGAAAGTGATATAAAAGAAAATTTGATAAAGTCTTACCCAATCAATGATGTTAAGAAATTAGAGATTCTTACTGGTGTCTTATATGCTCATAGAAATAAACTCCTTCAGTTTTATGTTGATGAGTTTAACATAAATGTAAATAAATCAGTTTTAGCAATTGCAGCCCTTTATAATAATGAATATGAGAAAGCTTATAAATATTGGAATGAAGAAGAAATATTAGATAAGAGTAATTTTAGTGATATCGTTACATTGCTGGTAGTTCAAAAAAACCAAGACTTGTTGGAGAAATTATTAAAGGCAATGAATCTTAATAAAAAAGAAAAGAAGGTGATGTCTTCTATAGTGGATGGAAAGGGAGAGATATTAAATTATTTTCCAGATACATTATTTGAAACTATAAAAGATGCATGTATAAATTTACTAACAATAGAAGAAGAGGCAGTTTTTTTAGATTTATTAAAAAGGTTAAATTTAAATGTACAAGAAAAAGAGCAATTAGTAAGATCAATATTAAATAAAGGTTATCTAGAGGTAGCTATATATTTAATAAATGAAGAATTAAAAATAAATAATACAAATTATGAATTAATTGGATTGCTAGGAGATGCATATGCTAGGCAAAATAAATATAAGGAAGCACTTGGTCTTTATACTCAATTGATTGAAAAAATAGGAGATTATTCTTCTTATAATAGATTATTTTGCTTATATGAAAAGATTAATTACAGTGATGGACTACCCATGTTAAAAATTCAAATGAACAGAATCTTGGAAACTGAATTAGGGGTTAATATAATATCCTAGCTAATGTCTTGATTAGAAACAACGTGAAAAAGTTAATATTAATTAGTTCTCCTTATTTTATGGGTTTTTAGAATAGCTAAAAACCTGAAATAAGGAGATTTTTTCTATTTAGGAAGGAACTGTGAAGTTTGAGAAATATTTCCTAATTAATTGAATTCTCTATATGAAGTTAAGAACCAATAAAAAGTGCCGATAATAGTATAGAAGTATTTTGACTTTTTTTGTCGAATAATGCGGATTGAAAATGGATGAGGTGGATATATTGCTTACGAGCATAATCATACTAACTTACAATAATTTAGAATACACAAAACAATGTTTAGAAAGTATAAGAAAGTATACAGATCGAGATACTTATGAATTAATCATAATTGATAATAATTCTGTGGATGATACTAAAGAATGGTTATTAAAGCAAGATGACATAAGAGTAATAATAAACAAGGAGAATCTTGGCTTTCCTAGAGGCTGCAATCAAGGTATTGAAATAGCTAAAGGGGAAAATATTCTACTATTAAATAATGACGTCATTGTAACTGAGAATTGGCTAAGTAATATGGTTAATAGTCTGTATAGTGAGGACAGAATCGGTGCAGTTGGTCCAGTTACCAATTCTGCAGCATATTATACTGCAATCCCAGTAGAATACTCCAATTTAAATGAAATGCACAATTTCGCACAAGATTTTAATAAGTCTGATTCCGAAAAATGGGAAGAAAGATTGAAACTAATCGGCTATTGCATGCTTATCAAAAGAGATGTGGTTGACAAAATTGGACTTTTAGACGAAAGATTTACTCCTGGGAATTTTGAGGATGATGATTACTCTGTTAGAATTCGACAAGCGGGTTATAAGCTCCTACTATGTAAAGATACATTTATTCATCATTATGGAAGTGTTTCATGGAAAGAAAATATTTCTGGATATGGAGAATTATTATCTGAGAATGAGAAGAAATTTATGGAAAAGTGGGGAACGAATTCACATTCATATATTATCCATAATGATTTGATAGATGAAATTCCTTTTAAAAAAGATGATTATATTAATGTTCTGCATATTGGCTGTGAAGCTGGAGGAACGTTACTAAAAATAAAGGATACATATAAGAAATCTTCTTTATATGGTATTGAAAAGAATAAATCTGCAGCTACTGAAGCAGAGAGATTTGCAAATGTTTTGCATTATCCAGTTGAGAAAGCTATTAACGAGTATAAAGAAAATAGATTTGATGTAATTCTTATTACTGATTGGAGTAATATTACAAATCTTCAAATCTTTATGTCAGCTATTAAGAATTTATTAAAACAGGATGGAATAATCCTTTCTTCAATAAATAATGCGAATCATGTTAGCCTAATAAACTCCTTAATGCTAGGAAAGAATCCTTTCTTAGAAAATCGATATATGTCATTACAGGATATTAATAGAGTTTTCAAAGAAGAGTCAGGGCTTAAACACAGTGTTAAAAATGTTAAAAACAATTTGGATGAAAATGAAAAGAAAATAGTAGAGTTGTATTGCTCACTTACTGAAAAAAATATGAATAATCAGTATGAAACTTATAAATATATAATTATGGCACAGAATTTTAATGAATATCTAGAAAATAATATTATGAATATAAAAAATGAATTTGAGGTTGAAAAGAATTTACAAGAACTAGAGCAATATTCTGAGGAAGAAATAATAGATTGTATACTAGATAGATTTGAAGATAGGGTTCAGGTTTTACAAATGCTTGCAATATTGGATTTTAGCAGAAACAAGCATGACAATGTTTTAACATATCTTCATAAAGCTTTTGAACTTGATAATAATAATTCTGACACACTATATAACCTTGGGATCGTTCTTTATTCGTATAATGAAAAGGAAATAGCCAAGAAATATTTAGATCGTCTTGATGAAGTGGAAAAGGATGAAGAGGTTAAGAAGATTCTTGCTGAAGTAAAATTCGAGGAAGAGCAAAAGAAAAGAAAGTTAGTTTATCTACTAAGAAGACTTGAACATGAAATAGATTTTGAAGATTCCAGAAACGAATTGGTTCAATGTATATCTTACGAAGTATATTCAGAACAAGAAATTATGGAAGCCATTCTAAATTCAACTATAGATAAGGAAAAAGTATTAAATATAGTCGGGATAAATGCTTTTGAAAATGGTTTGAATGATAGTATCTTTCCTTTTTTAAATAAGGCGTATGAATTAAATTCAAATAATGATGATACTTTGTTTAATTTGGGCTATATATTAGCAGAACTTGGAGAAAATGTGCCTGCCCTATCTTTTTTGAATAAAATAGCAGTTCAGGATAAAGATGTAATTGATATGATCCAAAAAGTAAAAGGGTGACTAGAATGAATGAAAATAAAATTTGTTTTATTATTAATGGTCATGATGAGATAAAGTATCAGGAGTCCTTAAAGTATATAAACGCACTGATTATACCTGAGGGATTTGAAATAGAAATTCTAACAAGTGTTAAACATATTAATACGCCAGCCTTCTATAATACTGCAATGTTATCATCTGATGCAAAATATAAAATTTATTTAGAAGAAAGCACAAGTATTATAGATAAACAGTTTTTGTACAGTCTAATCAGTCTCTTTAGGGCTAATCAAGATATAGGTATGGTAGGTGCAATAGGGGCTAAACAAATTCCTGAAACTTTTAATTGGATCGAAAGTAATTATAAGGTTGGAAGTATTTATGCTTATCAAGGCGAATGTATAGAGTTCATTGAATATTCCCCTTCAGTCTCAGGTTTTGAAGAAACTGTTGTGCTTGATTCCTCAATTCTAGCAACTCAATTTGATATTCCTTTTTGTGAAGAAGATTTAATATATGACTTGTCACAAAGTGTTAAGTTTATTGAGAATGGATACAATATAGGGGTTCTTATTAAAGATCAGCCTTTTGTAGTTTTAGACCGAAAATTAAATAATGAACGTAGTTCTAAACTGCCATTAGATATAAAAAAAATAAATTCTAGATTAAATGTAGAGTGGAAAAGTGACTTGCCTTTAGTTAGTATATTAATTCCTACTTATAACAGGCCAGATTATTTTGAATTAGCTCTTAAAAGTGCCCTTGAACAAACTTATGAAAATATCGAAATTATAATTGGAGACGATAGTACAAATAACCTTACAGAATCCCTAGTGAAAGATAAATATTTGCCTTATTATAACAATATTCGCTACATCAGAAATGAAACAAATTTAGGACAATTTGATAATGATTTAAAATTGATGGAGCTTTCCAGTGGGGAATATATTAACTTCCTAATGGATGATGATTTATTTCATCCGAAAAAAATTGAAAAAATGATGGATTATTTTATTAATGATAAAGAGGGAGAAATTGTCCTCGTAACATCTCATAGAAGATTAATAAATGAAATGGGCGAACCATACAAAGATGGTGGTGTCACGGAAAAGGTATTCAAAGAAGATACCATTATGGATGGTATAGAATTTGGTAATATCTTATTAAAATTTAATTTTAACTTTATTGGCGAACCTACAACAGTTCTATTTCGCAAAAAAGATCTTACTGAACCATTTGGAACATTTGTTGGTAGAAAGTATGGATGTAATGTCGATAGTGCAACTTGGCTTACCCTATTATCAAAGGGAAAAGGTGTATACATTAGTGAAACCTTAAGTTTCTTTAGGATACATGGTAATCAACAGTTGCAATCTAAAAAAATGAAAGTTTTAGGTGCAATTGATTATGCATTTCAAGTTGTTTCTTCTAAAGGAAATGGTTTCTTGAAGAATAATGAGGATTACATGATTGCCCTTATAAACAGTTTGAAATATGCAATGAGTATAGTTGAAGAACATAAATTAAATGAAATAGAAAACAAAGAATTATTCCTTATACTAAATTATATTAATTATGAAATAAATAATATTAATGAAACTAGAGTTAAAATAGCAACAGATAAAATGCAAGAGACTTACCAAAAGGATTCTGACAGTCTAATTATATTTTTAGTTCCCGGAATTAACTTTATTTCAGGTGGAATTAGGTCTATATATTCTATTTACGAAGAAACTAAAAAACTATTTTATATTCATGGGTCTGAAACCATTATGTCAACTTTACCTAATGCACCGTGGCTAGACAAAAATACTAATTTTGATAATGATGTATATATTTTTCCTTTTGATCTTACATTAGCTTATTTTAGCAACTTAAAAAAGTGTATTATTCATATACCTGAAGTGTATGTTTCAAATTTTATTAATAATTTAAATCAAGATAGGTGGAGCGTATTAAGAAGTATAGATAACCTACAAATTAATATTCTTAATCAAAATGACGAAATGATGCCGGAAATTGAGTTTATAAATCAGTTGAAAGGAATTACTAATAATATAACTTGCACAACTGCTCATGATCGGTATACCACCAAGGAAAAACGAATAGAGTACGGAGTACCTTTACATCTACTCTCGACAAAAGTAAATGCAGAAGATTATAGTTATAAACTTTATTGCGAAAAGGAAAATTTACTTTTAGTTTCACCTGATCCACATCCTGAAAAAGAAAAAATACTTAGTTTGGTTAAAAGGGAATTTCCAGAATTAGAAGTAGTCATTGTTCAAAATATGAAGTATGAGGAATATAGAGATTTAGTCGCCAAGGCAAGATGGACACTTACATTTGGTGAGGGATTAGATGGATACTTTGTGGAAACTATCCTTAGTGGAGGGATTGGCTTAGCAGCTTATAATCCTATTTTCTTTACTCAAGAATTTCAAAATTTATATGGTATCTTTGATGATTATGATAATATATACCGAAAAATAACTAATTTCCTAAAAGATAGTAATGAAAAAGAGTATTATACACATGTCCAAAAGGTTCAATTGGAATTAATAAATAAAATTTATAATTATAATAAATATCTAAATAATATTAAAAATTATTATTTAGGCAACTACGATTTGAAATAAAAATCTTCATTTAAGGGAAAGAAGACATGGGAATTCAGAGAGAAATTGGTGGTTTTTTTGACTTGTCATTACCATTTAATGATGAAGCTGAATATCATAAAAATGCTTTAAGGTTAAATAGCGGAAGAAATGCATTTCTCTATATATTAAAAAGTAAAAAAGTTAAAAAGCTTTATTTACCTTTGTATATTTGTGATAGTATTTTGGATACTATTGATGACCGTTTTATTGATATCGAATATTACCATATAAATGAGAATATGGAACCAGTCCAAGAGTTTAATTTAGGAACGAATGAATATTTATTATATGTAAACTACTTTGGGATTAACCAGGAAAATGTGTATAGACTGTTAAAAAAGTATGATCAGGTTATTGTTGATAATACTCAGGCTTTCTATTACTTCCCTTTTGGAAACGAGCCTACTTTTTATTCGCCTAGAAAATTTTTTGGTGTAGCTGATGGTGCCTACTTATATATTGACACTTTTTTAAAGGAAAGCTTGGAGAAGGACTATTCGTTTGAAAGATACGAACATCTATTAAAACGAGTAGAACTCCCTGCTAACGAAACATATAATGTTTTTATAGGAAATGAAGAGAAACTAAACAGACTATCATTAAAAAAAATGTCGCGCTTGACGAGTTTATTTCTACAAAACATTGATTATGATAGCTTTAAGGTAGTAAGAGAAAGTAATTTCAATTATTATCATACTCGGCTAAGGTCAATTAATAAGTTAAATATTGACATTCGTCAGTTAAATGGTCCGATGGTATATCCTTTATTATGTGAAGTTGAAGGTCTAAAAGAATTTTTAATTGAAAATAAGATTTATATACCAACCTATTGGAATGATGTATTGAAGAGAATAACTCAAGCAAATTTTGAATACAAAATGGTGAGATATCTTTTTCCTTTACCCATCGACCAAAGATACAATTGTAATGACTTAGATAGAATAGTTAAGTTAATAGAAAAATATATAAGCAATTAAAAGAAATAGTGAATTTATAGTAGGTGTTATTTTTGGAGAAAACAAAGGTATTAGTCTTTCCTTGTGGTTCACAACCAGCTATTGATATTAATTTTTCTTTGCGGTATTTGTTAAGAGTAGAGGTATATGGAGCTTCGAGTATAGAAGATCATGGTAGTTTTATTTATAAGAAATACTTTGGAGGCATTCCCAATATTTCAGAGGATAACTTCATTGAAGAGTTCAATAATATTATCTCTGACAATAAGATTGATTTTGTTATCCCGACACACGATACAGTGTCACTATTTTTAATTGAGAATCAAGAATTTATTAATGCAAGGATAATCACATCAGATTTAAAAACTAATAGAATTTGCAGGTCTAAAAAGCTAACTTATAATACATTTTTTGGATGTACTTTTACACCAAAAATATATGGTGATATATCAGAAGTTAATACATATCCAGTTTTTCTAAAACCAGACCAAGGGCAGGGTGGAAAAGGGACAAAATTATTATCAAATATAGAAGAGCTGAAATATTTTGCAGCAAAAAATAGGGATTTTCTTATTACTGAATATCTGCCTGGTGAGGAATTAACTATTGATTGTTTTACCGATAAAAAAGGAACTATAAGATTATTGAGCGCTAGAACAAGGGAAAGGATTTTTGGGGGAATAAGTGTAAAATCTAAGCTAACGCCTGTGACAGAAGAGATAACAAGTATCGCACATAAAATAAATCAAGAACTTAATTTTAGAGGATACTGGTATTTTCAAATAAAGAGGGATTCAGAAGAGATATTTAAACTTCTGGAAATCTCAACCAGAATGGCAGGGACCTCAGTTCTAACTGTAAGTAATGGTATTAATATTCCTCTATTATCTATATTGGAATTTCAAGATTTAGAATATGAAATCAATGCAAATAATTTATTAATAGAATTAGAACGTGCTCTGATAAACAGGTACAAGTTTAACTTGAATTATAAAAGAGTATATGTGGATTTAGATGACACTATTATTTTCGGGAATAGTCAGATAAATAATTATTTAATGATGTTTTTATATCAGTGTATAAATAAGAAACAAGAAATTGTATTAATTACAAAACATTCAAAAAAAGTGAATGAAACTTTATCCGAATATAACATTTGTCCCACAATTTTCACAAGAATTATTCATATAAATCAAAAGGAATACAAATATCATTATATGGATAATGAAGTTGAATCAATTTTCATAGACAATTCCTTTCTAGAAAGAAAGCAAGTGAAAGATAATCTTAATATTCCTACCTTTGATTTAAATAACGTAGAGTGCTTAATAGATTGGAGAGGTTAGTTCTGTTAGATATTGTAAATAAAAAACCTGAAATTATAAATAACACAAAGGAATTGTATAACAAGATATATGATCCTAGCATCCCAAAATATATACTAGGAATTAACTATTTAAGTGACAGAATAATAGATTCTTTTGCAAAAGAAAATATTAACTTACAAGGCATTATAGATGATTATAGTGACGAAACAAAGTATAGAAATATAAAAATTTTTAAGTTGAGTGATGTTTCTAAAGATAGCCTTGTAATATCTTGTGTGGTTGATGGAAGGTTACAAACTGCTATGGAAAATATAGACTCTAACTCAATATTATATAAATTGAATTATTTCGAACTTTGTCTGCATAACAGTGAGTTGTTTGATTACCCGCAATTTTGCGAAAATAATCTAGCTGATATTGATACACATGGTAAAGAATATGAGTGGCTGTATGGAATCCTAGATGACGATAAATCTAGAGAAATATTAAATTGCCTAATTGATTTGAGATACAATTTTAATATAAATGCAACTAAACACTTTGAATTGAATCTGGACTTACAATATTATGACGATTTTATCAAATTTGGATCAAATGAAGTATTTGTTGATTGTGGTGGTTTTGATGGTACTTCCTCATTAGAATTTATTAAAAGAAATCCCGAGTATAAGAAAGTATTTTTCTTTGAGCCAACCTCAAAGTATTATTACTTAGCTAAAGAAAGATTTAAATCAAGTAGAAATATTATGTTATTTAACAATGCTGTATATGAAAAAAACTGTACACTAACATTTGATTCTACAAAAGGTTCTGCAAGTGGACTTTCAATTAATGGGGATGTCTTGGTTAGAGCGATAAAGCTGGATGATATAATTAATGAATATATTACTTATATGAAATTTGATGTAGAGGGCGCAGAATACAGTACTATCCTTGGTGCAGAAACATTAATAAAAAAATATAAACCTAAACTTGCGGTATGTGTATATCACAATCAAGAAGATTTCTGGAGAATTCCCAAATTGGTGCTGAAATATAATCCTGAGTATAAAGTATACCTTAGACATTATACTGAGGGGTTGCTTGAGACAGTTATGTATTTTATCTAAAAAGGATCTGGAGTTTGATAATGAGAATAGCAGTAATGCAGCCATACCTATTTCCGTATATAGGATATTTTCAACTAATACATGATGTGGATAAATTTGTTATATATGATGATGTTCAATATATTAAAGGCGGATGGATAAATAGAAATAAGTTACTTGTTAATAATCAAGAGTATATGTTTACTTTTAGTGTTCAGGAAGCTGAAATGAAGGCAAAAATTAATGATAGATGTTTATCAACCAAGTTTTTATATGAGAAAGATAAATTTATTAAAACTATATCACAAAATTATAAAAAGGCTCCCTATTTCAGTGAGGCCTTTGATCTAATTCTTGAAATTCTTACTACAGAAGAAAGAAATTTATCAGACTTTATATATCAATCGATTTTGAAAATTAATAAATATTTAGAGATAGATACTGAAGTTTTACGTTCTTCCAATCTTCCTATTAGAACTTTTTTAAATAGAGAAGAAAAATTAATTGATATAGTGAAGAGATTAAACGGGAATGTATATATAAACTCAATAGGTGGTATAAAACTTTATTCTAAAGAGAATTTTAAAAGGGAGGGAATTGACGTCTATTTTCTTAACTCTAAGCCATTTTTGTACTTCCAATATCGAGAACCGTTTATTCCAAATTTATCAGTAATTGATGCTCTCATGTTCAATTCTAAAGAAGAGTTAAAGGATTTGTTGAATAATTATGAATTGGTCTAAATTCAATCTTAAACTTAATCCTATAATTAAAAACGGCAGTTATGAATAATTTAATTTATATAAGATAGTAAAATAGACATGCACCTTTAGATAGGGGGATTACTGTGCCTCATTCAAAAAAAATAATAGTATTTGGCACTACAGAAATTACTGAGATATTTATAAATAATGAATTTTATGAGGTTGCTTACATTATTGATAATATTGAAGAAAAATGGGGAAAGAGATTTTTTAATAAATTAGTTTATAATCCAGAGAAAATTAAAGAGGAAAAACTTTCGGAAATTCAGATCCTATTAGCTTTTTCCCCCTCGGGATCCACTAATAAGATGGTTTCAAATCAATTAAAAGATATGGGTTTAATTGAAGATTATCATTTTATGAATATATATGATATTTTACCTTATAGTTATCCATATCAAAAGATTACTCCTCTATCAACGTATGCTCCTTGGCAAACAGATACAGATTTTCAATACTACTATAATGTAATTAAAGATATGACATTAGTTGATATATATAGATGTTATGAACTTTGGAATATGATAGAACAGGTATCAGAATTAGAAGGTGCTTTGATAGAAATTGGTGTTTGGAAAGGCGGGACTGGGGGATTAATAGCAAAGAAGTCTGAGTTATGTGGGATTGAAGACTCAGTATACCTTTGCGATACTTTCAGTGGTGTTGTAAAAGCCAATCCTATACATGACAATGTTTATAGAGGAGGAGAGCATAGCGATACTAATGAGAAACTAGTTAAAGATTTAGTTTATGATCAATTACAACTTAATAACGTAAAAGTATTAAAAGGAATTTTCCCAAATGATACAGAGTTTCTTGTAGAAGATCAATTATTTCGTTTTTGTCACATAGATGTAGATGTGTATAATTCAGCGAAAGATATTTTTGAGTGGGTTTGGGATAGGATGATCATTGGAGGAATTGTAGTATTTGATGATTATGGGTTTATTACATGTCAAGGTGTAACAAAGTATGTGAATGAATTAAGAGAAAACAAGGATAATATTTTCATCCATAATTTAAATGGTCATGGAGTTTTTATAAAAATAAAGTGAAGCATTTTAAGAGGTGTTATGTAAGCTTCCAAGAATGTTATTTCATAATATTAATATCCTTCAGTTTTTCCAAAATATAGTTTTATTTGAGTATAACATTAAGAGAGGAAAAACATAAAATGGAAACTGAAATAATAACAATACCTTTTCTTAAACCAAATGTAGTAAAAAAAGAGTCTTACTTACATTATCTTTCTAAAATAGATGAGAATAAAATATATACAAACTATGGACCGCTAAATAGTCAGTTTGAGAAAAGAATACTGGAGGAATACTTTAAAGGAAAAGGAAATGTAACCACAGTAAATAATGCAACAATGGGTCTTATACTAAGTATTGCAGAGCTCAAGCGCCCTCAAGCAAAATATGCCATTATGCCTAGTTTTACTTTCTCTGCTACTCCGTTGGCTGCGATGTGGTGCGGTTTAGAACCTTATTTTATTGATGTTGATAAGGAAACTTGGTTAATGGATGAGGAAAAATTGGTAGAGGCTTTAAACTTACTAGGAAATGAAGTCGCAATTGTAGTTCCGTACGCAACTTTTGGTTCATACCTTAGATTATCGTTTTACAATCAACTTCAGGAGACAGGGATTCCAGTGGTAATTGATGCAGCTCCATGTTTTGGTACGACATATGGAGATATTCATATAGGGGAAAATTTCCAAGGATCTATTGTTTTTAGTTTTCATGCGACAAAATCGTTTGGAATTGGTGAAGGTGGTTTAGTATACAGCCAAGATTCGGAATTAATACAAAGAATAAAAACTGCATCAAATTTCGGTTATTATGGAACACGCGAGTCTATTAGCTTAGGTATTAATTCAAAGCTTTCGGAATATCATGCTGCCATCGGGTTAGCGACTCTAGATGTATACCAAGTAAAGATTCAGAAGCGGCAGAAAATATATGAATTTTATTTAGAAGAAATTAATAATTATAGATTGCTTGAAAAAGGATGGGAGATTCAAAAAACAGTTGGATCAATTCCGTATCAATTTTTCGCCATACTATGTCCTAAAGGTAAAAAAAATAGAAAATACGTTGAAAAATTAGAAAAAAGCTCTATAATGGCTGTTTCGTATTATAATCCTTCCTGCCATCAGCAACACCAATTTCAAAACTATCTTCATTCAGAATTAACGGTAACAAATGAATTAACTGATAGAATTCTATGTCTCCCTTTTTGGGAAGATATGAATAATTCTATCGTTAAAAGAGTAATTAAAGCATTAATATCATAGATAAATGTGATATTTTTGGAGGGACTATCATGAAAGGCATAATCCTAGCAGGAGGTACAGGCTCTCGCCTGTACCCTTTAACAAAAGTAACAAATAAACATTTACTTCCAGTTGGGAAGTATCCAATGATATATCATGCAATTTTTAAATTAGTAGAAGCTGACATAAATGATATTTTAATAGTAACAGGAAAAGAACATATGGGCGATGTTGTCAATTTACTTGGAAGCGGATCAGATTTCGGTGTTACTTTTACATATAAAGTTCAAGATCAGGCTGGCGGAATTGCACAAGCTCTTAGTCTTTGTGAAACTTTTGTTGGAACGGATAGTATGACTGTGATTCTTGGAGATAATGTGTTTTCAGATAATATCACTGAATATGTACAAAAGTATAAACAGCAAAAGAACGGGGCGAAAATCTTAATAAAAGAAGTTACAGATCCACATAGGTTTGGTGTTCCCGAGTTAAAGGGTTCTTTTATTAAAAGTATAGAAGAAAAACCAAAAGATCCAAAAAGTAATTATGCAGTAACGGGGATATATATGTTTGATTCCTCTGTATTTGATATCGTACGAGGTCTTAAGCCTTCTAATCGAGGAGAGCTGGAGATTACGGATGTTAACAATGCCTATATTGAAAAGGGTACTCTTACTTATGATGTTTTGTCAGGCTGGTGGACAGATGCAGGTACACACCAGTCACTGGCTAAGGCAAATGAGCTTGCAGCAGGAACTGATTTAGGTGAGTATTTTAATGTACATATGAAGCTATAAGGGAGTTTAATATGGAGGTAATTAATACTAAATTTTCTGATGTGAAAATTCTTTGTCCAAAAGTTCACGGTGATCACCGAGGATTTTTTATGGAGTCCTTTAACGAATCTGTACTGGAAAAAATGGGTTTGAATTACAAATTTGTTCAAGACAATCAATCTTTATCTAAAGAAGCTGGAACCATTAGGGGATTACACTACCAGTTATCTCCAAAGTCTCAAACAAAGTTAGTGCGGGTACTGAGTGGAGCAGTGTATGACGTTGTCTTAGATATACGAAAGGATTCACCAACTTTTGGACAATGGGAAGGATTTGTATTGTCAGAATATAATTTTCGGCAATTGCTTGTTCCAAAAGGGTTTGCACATGGATTTTGTACGCTTGTTCCAAATACACAAATTCTTTATAAGGTGGATGAATATTATTCACCTGAACACGATCGGGGTATTCTTTGGAACGACCCGGAATTAAATATTTCTTGGCCAACTTCGAACCCGACTTTATCAAAAAAAGATGAAATATGGCCAGTGCTGAAAAAAGCAGAAATAAACTTTTAAGGGGATAGGTAAGTGAATATTCTAGTAACAGGTGGAGCGGGGTTTATTGGGAGTAATTTTGTGAGATACATGCTGGATACTTATCCAGATTATCAACTTATTAATTATGACCTTTTGACTTATGCAGGTAACTTAGAGAACCTTAAAGAGTATGAAAATCGAAAGAATTATTCTTTTATAAAAGGAGATATCCGGAACAAAGAACTTCTTCAATATGTTGTTAAAAAGCATCGTGTAAATGTCATAATTAATTTTGCAGCTGAATCTCATGTAGATAGAAGTATTTCTGATCCCGGTATTTTTGTGAAGACGAATGTTTTAGGAACTCAAGTTCTATTGGATGTGGCTAAAGAAAATAATATCGTGAAATACGTTCAAATTTCAACAGATGAAGTATATGGTTCGTTGGGGGAAGATGGATTTTTCATCGAAACGACACCACTTTCACCCAATAGTCCTTATTCAGCTAGTAAGGCAAGTTCCGACTTATTAGTACAAGCCTACCATGAGACGTATGGAATGAATGTTAACATAACAAGATGTTCTAATAATTACGGCCCATTTCATTTTCCGGAAAAATTAATTCCGCTGGTGATTACTAACGCATTGGAAGGGAAAAGTCTACCAGTATATGGAGACGGAAAAAATGTACGTGACTGGCTTCATGTTTCTGATCATTGTTCGGCGATAGATTTGGTTCTGCATAATGGAGCGCCAGGAGAAGTATATAATATTGGCGGTCATAATGAGAAACTAAATATTGATGTAATTAAAGAGATATTAAATATTTTAGAGAAACCTCATAGTTTGATCCAATTCATTGAGGATCGAGCAGGTCATGATCGAAGATACGCAATTGATGCGACGAAAATAAGAGATGATCTTGGTTGGAAACCCACTTATGATTTTGAAAAGGGATTACTTGAAACAGTACACTGGTACTTAAATAATGAAACATGGTGGAGCAGAATTAAATCAGGAGAATATCAACGATACTATAAAACTCAATATGGTGTACTGCAATGAGTAAAGGAAAAGTCCTGATAACTGGTGGTACAGGCCAATTAGGTTCAGATATTGGGGAGTTGTTGCTTAAACAGCGGTATCAAGTATATTCTTTTTCAAAGAAAGAACTAGATGTATCGAACTATGAACAGGTTGAAAAGACTATCAATGAAATAAAGCCTGATGTAGTGATTCATTCTGCCGCATATACAAAGGTAGACTTATCAGAAGATAATCAGGATACCGCATATTTAGTCAACGCTATAGGTACAAGAAATATTGCTATAGCATGTGAGGTTATACAAGCTAAGTTGGTCTATATTAGTACGGATTATGTTTTTGATGGGAACAAACAGGGAAGATACAATGAGTTTGATATTCCTACTCCCATTAATGTTTATGGAAGTTCAAAATTAGCTGGTGAAAATATGGTTAAGGATTTTCATAGTCAATATTTCATTGTTCGTACCTCATGGCTTTATGGGGAAAATGGTAACAATTTTGTTAAAACCATGTTGAATCTTGCTGAAAACAGCAGGCGGATTAACGTTGTAAATGACCAATCTGGTTCCCCTACTTGGACAGTAGATGTCGCTATCAAAGTTTCCGAGCTGATAAAAACAAAATTATACGGTGTTTATCATGTTACAAACTCAGGTGAATGCACATGGTATGAATTTGCTTCGAAAATATTTGAATTGGCTCAAAAAAAGGTAGACTTAGTACCTGTTAGTTCAGAGGAGTTTGTTCAAAAGGCAAATCGGCCTAAAAACTCCGTGTTAGATCATATGGGATTAAGGTTAAATGATTTTTCCGAGATGAGGCATTGGGGAGATGCGTTGGAAGAATATTTTTTAAAAACTTCGCAAAAGACAACTGTCGAAAAATAGAAGAGAGATATAAGGTGTTAACCGTGAATACTCGTACATCTTAAAAAAGATGATCACGTAATTTTTTTCGAGTACTCCTTTATTTCTATATAATTATTAGCTGTGGAGCAATTATTCACAGCTTTTTTATTTTTAACACAATAATGTTTTAGGTTTATCGAAAGATTACTCTTTTCTCATGTATTCAAATATTCCAATCCAAGTCGATATTAAAAGAAGTTAGTCATATTAAAGGAGAACAAAATGCCAAACATTTCTTTAGTTATGATCGTAAAAGATGAATCGGAACACTTAAATACCTGTTTAGAGTCAGTTAAAGATCATGTAAATGAAATCATTATCGTAGATACGGGCTCTACAGATAATACGATAGAAATTGCAAAGACACATGGTGCATCAGTCTATGAATATACTTGGACCAAAGATTTTGCTGCTGCCCGTAATTTTGCGTTATCTAAATCAACGTCTGACTGGAACTTAATTCTCGATGCCGATGAGCAGATTACCAGCTGGGATAAAGACAAAGTAAATAAATTGCTCCAAACAGATCGTTTTATCGGGAAAATTAATATAAAAAGTAATTTTAAGCAAAATAATGAAGAGCGTTACTCACAAATATATATTTCACGTTTGCTTCCAAAGGGAGCTTATTATTCTGGGAAAATACATGAGCAGGTGATGTCTAAGCTGCCGCGGGTTGAGCTGCCTATTGATGTATTCCATACAGGTTATTTTCAAACGGATAAATCAGAGCGTAATCTTATCATTTTAGAGGAAGAGCTATCTAAGAATCCGAAGAATGCTTATATCTTATATCAGCTCGCTCGGCAATATAAAACAATGAATCTCTATCAGGAAGCGGTCAATTTTTTTAAGGAAAGTTATCAGACTGCTGATCGTTCAGAGGAGTACTTCACAGACTTGGCCGTCAATTATATTTATACTTTAGTTGAATTGAAGCAATACTACCCTGCTTTTGAAATTATTGACCAAATGAATGTACCTTTAGGGAACAGTCCAGATTATCAGTTTGTTTGCGGCATCTTTTATATGAATTTTGTGTTAAGTGATACGGCTAAGAATATTGATTTTCTACCTCTTATTGAAAGGTCCTACCTTATCTGTCTTGCATTAGGAAATCAGAATGAAAGAGAAATTGTATTAGGTACAGGCTCCTTCCTTGCAGCATATAATTTAGGAGTTTATTATGAGATGTTTAATCAAAAGGAAAAAGCAAAAGAATTCTATGAAATTTCCGCAGCTTATCATTATTTACCTGCCAAAAGCAGATTATTGACCCTATAAATGTTAATAATTTGATGAAATATCCGATGTAATAAGTAGAACAATTACTAGGGGGATTTAGATGGGCTCTGTTGATTCAATTTCCAGAACTTCTGTAGATAATATTAGCTTTGAAAGTAATAAATCTATTAAAGTACAGGAACAACCAACATACATCTTAGAACAGCAGCCTGAGAATAGTAACCAAACAGCTATTGAAGAAAAAGATTTAGAGCAAGTTGTGACAGATATAAATCAAGTATTAGGTAACACCCATACTTCTTTAAAGTATATGTACCACGAAAAATTGCAGACGTATTATGTTACTTTAATCAATGATCAAACAAAGGAAACAGTAAGAGAAATACCTCCAAAGAAGCTATTAGATATGTATGCTTCTATGAGGGAATACTTAGGGTTGTTTGTTGATAACAAAATTTAACGGAGGTGTCCTATATGGTTAATAATACAATGAGAATTACGGGTTTTGCATCTGGGCTTGATACAGATACGATAATTAGGGACTTAATGAAAGCTGAGCGTGCTCCACTAGATAAATTATTTCAGAAAAAAGAATGGATGTCGTGGCAGCGTGATGCTTATCGAGATGTGAATCTTGAGCTTAGCGCCTTTCAAAAAAAGGTTGATAAACTAAGGTTTTCTTCGGATTTTAATGGATTTAAAGCTACTTCTTCAAATACAGCAAATGCATTAGTTTCCGCGAAAGGTAATGCGATACAAGGTTCGTACGATTTGAAAATTGAGCAATTAGCTGAGGTAGCAAAAATAAAGTCAGGTTCTGCCATAAACAATAATGTTGATGGCAAGGCGGCGAAGGCGACAGACAACGTTTTAGTGCCAGGACAGGGTGACTCAACATTTGAAGTCAAAACTTCCAGTGGTACAGCAACAATAACTGTTACTGAAAATGATACTTTTGCATCTCTAGCAACTAAAATTGGTTCAGCTGTTGATTCAAATGGTAAGTCCTTAGGTTTGAGGGCATCCTTTGATGAGGTAACGTCGAGCTTTGTCATTTCTACAAAGGATATGGGTAAAGATCAAAAAATAGATTTAACGCATAAAACAGGTTCGTCAGATGTAGCATCACTAGTTTTTAATGGAGGAACCATTGCTGCTGCACCTGCGACACCAACAACTTATAGTGCGAATGGCAAGAATGCCAAAATCACATTTGATGGAACGGTTATTGATAACTTAACATCCAATAAAGCAACCATCTACGGGGTGGAATTGACACTTTTAAAAGCTGATCCGACAGCAACAACTACAATCAATGTTGAATCAGATACAGATGCCATTTTTACCAAAATCAAAGATTTTGTTGATAGCTATAACTCAATGATTGATAGTCTGAATTCTAAAGTCAAAACTCATCGTAATCGAGAGTATCAGCCTTTAACGGAGGAACAAAGAGAAAGCCTATCGGAAAAAGAGGCTGAGAAATGGGATGAAAAGGCAAAAGAAGGGTTATTGTATAATGATCAAATTATCAGGGATACGTTAACAACACTAAGAGGTAAAATGTATAATACTGTTTCGGGAATTCCTGATGGTCAACTAAGAATGTTATCCGAAATAGGTATACAATCAGCCTATATGTCGAAGGATGGAAAGCTAGAGATTAACGAAGATAAGTTAAAAGAGGCAATTGCTAACAACCCTGATGAAATCTCAAACCTATTTACTAGTGAAGATGGAATTGCCACGAGAATATATAAAGAAGTAGGCAGTTCGATTGAAAAGTTAAACAAAAAGGCAGGCCGCCCAAATACAGCGAGCACTATTGATGTAAGTACACTTGGAGACTCAATCAAGGATGTTACAACTCAAATGAAAACATGGGAAGATAAGCTGAAATTGATTGAAAACCGTTATTGGAAGCAGTTCACGGCGATGGAGCAAGCGATTAGCAAGATGAATGCACAAAGCAGCTCTATTGTAGGAATGCTGGGACAATAGATTAGAATTACTTACGTGTTATCTTTTAGGAGGATATTTAAACATGCAAAAACAATATGAAGCATATCAACAGAATTCTGTTTTAACTGCTTCTCCTGGTGAATTGACACTGATGTTATACAATGGCTGCCTGAAATTTTTAAATCAAGCCAAAAGAGCGGTTCAAGAAAAAAATATCGAAGCGAAGCATACAAATCTTTCAAAAGCACAAAATATCATTTCAGAGTTAATGGTTACTTTAAACTTTGATTATGATATTGCCAAAGATATGAGAAAGTTATATGACTATATGAATCGGAGATTAATTGAGGCTAATATTAAGAATGATATTGATATTATAAGTGAAGTAGAAGAGTTGGTAACAGAGTTCCGTGACACATGGAAGGAAGCACTGATTATTAACCGCAAGAAACAATATAATACAAGCGGGCTTGTTTGATGGAAGTCATTGAAAAGCTATACGAAATTACTAAACAATTACAGTCGACTGCTTCTAATGGAAATCAAGGAGAAAGAGAGAAGCAAATTGAAGAGTTAGAAGCGTACCTTGAAACACGTGGGAAGCTGTTAGATAGTGTAGATCAATCTCTATTAACTAACGATGATAAACAAAAATTGAGAGAAATTCTTTCCATAAGTGAAGATGTAATAAAACAAATGGGGAAGATTAAGACATCTATTCAGCAAAATATTTTGAATGCAAAGAAAGGGAAGTCAGCATTTAAAGGATATAACGACCCTTATGCATCCGCATCATTTGATGGGCATTATTTTGATAGGAAAAAATAAGGTACAAAGATTAGAAGGTATAATATATTTGTTAAAACCTGCCTTGAAAAAAGCAGGTTTTTATTTATGAAAAATTGGGATCAGTATCCTCCTCCGTTATATCAGTTTTAAAAATAAAGGATTTTTTGCATTTCATCCAATTATAAAAACACAGCTAAATCTAGCTGTGCCCTATACCTTTATATCAATAAATTGTGAGAATGGAGAAGGTTGTTGTATTTTACGTATATTTTTCGCTGGGTCTTCCATTACATCTATGATCTTTTCTTTTATGGCAGTCTCTGCTATTTGTTTATTGATGACAACAAATTGTGAGACTGGTCCTTCTCCAACACCGCCGATAACCGCCATTCGAAACCCTCCTATTTATTGTTATAAAATATACATTCTCTGAAGGGTTTCATTTCTCCTGCACTAACTTGGTAATTATATCCATAAAATTAATATGGAAATTAGTCAAGTAAATCTAATAAGATGAATAGTTTTACTAAATATAAACGAACATGATTATAATACTAAATGTATTTTCCTATGTTAGATGTATATATATGAAATTTATAGGTTTCAGAAACTATAGACCTAGTTATGCTCTAACCCCATGTTCCTCATCCACAAGACTCTCAATTCGCACCCCTGTTTCCCTCCGTAAATCCATATATTCCTCCCCAACCTTCACCAATGGCTGATAAGGCTCATTCTCGTGGATAAAAACAATTTGTGCTTCCTCTCCATTGCTCAACTTCACTTTTTGCAACAGGTTTTGCCTCATGATGTAGCGGACAAAAGGGATGACAATGGCAGGGTTTAACTCATTTTGTTGTGCTTTCTCGATTAGTTCGTAAACGCCAGCGAAATGAGATATCTCTCCATCTTCATCCTTCAAATGCATATATGCTGTATTAAAGCAATCCGCAACGGAAACAATTTGTACGAAATAAGGGATGTCCTTTTCTTTCAATTGTCCGGGATATCCCGTTCCATTGATTCTTTCATGATGATGAAGGGCAGCCAATGGAATGAGTGAATTGATGTAAGGAATCGAACTTAATAGTTTATGCCCGATCTCTGTATGTTTTTGAACCTCTTCAGTAGGGGTCGAAATTGTATTTTTATAAATATTTTTGTCTATTCCTAGCATGCCAATTTCGTGAAAAAGTCCCATATCTGCTAACAGAAGGCAATCTTTTTTCTTGTAGCCTAGCAATTTGCCAATGATGCTAGAAAGAATTCCGACATTTATACTATGCTGGCATAGTCTATCTTCGGTGTTTCCTTCTGCTTGAAGGACTTTTAGGATAGAAACATCACAAAGGGAAAGCTCGACAAGAGAGTGAAAGCGCTCTCTTAAAAGTGCAATATTTATTTCTTTGCTTCTATAGAAGCTTTGAAAAGTTTCCTTTATGTAAGCTTGAATCGTTTGATAAGGTTTAGCAGTTGGTGATTCTTTATGTACCTTTTCGTTTAAATCTACAGAAACCGTTGTTCCAAATCGGTACTTTTGTAACAGCAAAATATGAACCTCTTTTAATATCGTTCCTTTTTTTAATAATAAAATCCCTTGCTCTGAAAAAATATCTTCTCCAAGCTCACTTCCGACTAAATCGAATGATATTTGTGCTTGATCCATGATTGATCCCCCTATTTCTGTATAACAGAAAAATTACCCAAAACTATCTTGTCTATATCCTAAATTTATCATTTTACTAGGGGGAAATATACTAAAATTAGCCTATTTTGTAAAAATGGGTAAAGTGTCCTGTATAAAATGTCCTATTGTTGACATTTATTGAATTCATGGTTATATTAGCCAATGGATGAAATTTATTACTATCTGTATATAATTTTTGTAAAGGTGATAAAAATGAGTGCTGCAGAAATGAATGATAATACAGGGAAGAATATTATACTAACTAAGTATGATTATCATAAAAACTGTTTAAAAAGAGAAATATACGCAGTGAAATCTATTAAAATACCAACACAAAACTATTCTATTACTCAAAAGGAATTAGCTGATTGGATTATCGATGTCTCTTCTCCAAAGGAAATTGAAACGATTCTTAGTGAAATTAGAATTGTGAAAAAACGAACAAATAATATTAAGCCATTCTTAGCAACTATCGCGGTTGGTTTAATAAACAAGGCTGAATAAGGAATATACCTGAATTTAAAAATCTTAACTACCTGCTATAGCGGGTATCTTTTTTCTAAGTGAACAAATAAGTCCTTATTAAATACAAGCCATGTTTGAGTACCCTTTTAAGATCAATGTGGATGCAATCGAAAAGGTGAAGATAAACGGTATTCATTTTTCCGTAAATTTCCGCAAGTGCGATTGCTGAACAGCAAGAACAAATTGATCGACATAAAGATGAGTAGGATCAGAATCCAAAATTTCTTCACACCAAATTGTTCGCAAATTGACTTTGGAAGATTTTATCATTACCGCTTGTGGAAGGGAACAAAATTTCAATGATGGTATCTGAAGAACCGATCATTTTTTTCTCTGTTACAATGTGGAGATCGTTATTTAAAATATAAACCATATCAGGTCATTAAAATTCACATCGGTGGGTAAGGTTAGTCGAGTCCATTTGGTGCACAAGTATCTTCTAAACACTTCCACATATATGTTACATATAGCGGATGATTTAATGATGGAGCTGTCAATATATCGTACCCAACCCTCTTCAATAATTTTAAACAGTTCTTCCTTAAAGCTAAAAAACCTAACTGTTCCACTACTTTTTCCTTCTTTTAAGCCATGTTACTGTTCTCCTAAAAGCAAGTCCTTTCCTAAAAATTATACTAAAGATAATTTTTTTAATAATCAATTAATTAGTGTGAAACGAATTGTCTTTCACCAATCCGACAAAATTCTCAAACTTTTTTCATGTACTAGCAGGAGTTTTATGGGGTAAAATAGAAATGTAATATATAGTCTTTTTATTAAGGCTAAGTGTCTTTTACAAAGGAAGCCCAGTAGGCTAAAAAAAGGCGCGCAGTATTTGTATAATGAAAAGGAGGAGTTCGCTTATGAATTTTAACATTCGTGGTGAAAACATTGAGGTAACTCCAGCAATTAGAGAATACGTAGAGAAGAAAATTGCCAAATTGGAGCGGTATTTTACTGAATCTCCAGATGCAACTGTACATGTAAATTTAAAAACGTACCAAGATAAAACCTCCAAAGTAGAAGTAACGATTCCAATGCCGAATCTAGTTCTTCGTGCAGAGGAAGTTCATGATGATATGTATGCAGCTATTGACTTGATTACTGATAAATTAGAACGCCAAATCCGCAAGCATAAAACGAAGGTAAACCGTAAATTCCGTGAAAAAGGGAATGTGGCAGATATGTTCGTTACGCTTGATGAATCTGAAAGAATTCCAATGGATGAAGACCAAGAGCTTGAAGTTGTCCGTCAGAAGAGCTTTGATTTAAAGCCGATGGACAGTGAAGAGGCGATTCTGCAAATGAATATGCTAGGCCACAATTTCTATGTGTTCACGAATGCAGAAACTAGCTTAACTAACGTTGTCTACAAGCGAAAAGATGGCCGATATGGTCTGATTGAAGCACAATAATAAGGAAACCCCGCTGTCAAAGGCGGGGTTTCTTACGTTCGTTGGTCAGAATCAGATAGTATTTGTGCGGGTTGAATTTGTATCCTTGGCGGGTTTTTTACCTCTGAAGTAATTGATGATGTATAAGTTGTTTCAAGTATACTTCAAAAGGCAAAGATTACTAGCCATTTTTGTAATGCTGCGGTTTTCAATTAAATGATTTCTCCTCTTTTGTATAAAATGTGGGCAAGAGAGAGTGCTTACACCGCAAATTCCTCCTTTATTTTAAGCGGGGTTCCTTATTTTGTCTTTGCGTGTTTTTCATCAATTCTTTTCTCGATTTTTTCCAGCTCATGCTTGTCCTTTAATAACTCTTCTTTGTTCTTCTTCGTTAACTCCTCAAGTGAAAATCGGATCTTTTTATTCATGTGTATTCCTCCAATATTGTATAGGTATTGTACTTGCTTGTTGTTGATTGTTAGTCTCAATTATTCAGCTGGCCAATAAAAAAGGCCTTTACCATCATGGGTAAAGGCCATAAATAAAGACCTCTACCGCTTGGTAAAGGTCTGGCTAACAATTTTTAGGCTGCCAGCAATGCCGAGAGCAAGTGCTCTGAAATGACGACAATGCTGTAAAAGCTACTCCCCTTTAGGAGAACAACTATTCAATTAATGATATTATATAAATTGCAGGAGAAAATGTCAACGATAGTAGTTTTACATTTTCATAATGTGTCAAAACTGATAGATAAAGATGGTATCGTAATAGAATAGATGTAAAAAAGATCGATAGGGAAGAGGGGGAAAGCGGCGAAATGTCTATTGTAAAAGTCAGTCGGAATGAACCATGTCCGTGCGGAAGCGGGAAGAAGTATAAGAAATGCTGTGGGAGCAAGGATACGGTTCTAATCACAGATGTGATTGATCATGAAGTGTTGGAGCTGCAAAAGGAAGCTAGAATTTTTGCTATGCAACGGTATGGATATGCAATAAGTGATGATTTTGAAGACTTGCTTCAAGTATTGGAGGATGCAGGTGAAGAAGATGAGGATTTCTATGAGTTTCTGCATCCTTTTTGGTTTCTTGTATTTGAACCATTAGAAGATGGCAAAACCATTATGAAGAACTTTATTGAACAGAAACTTCTTAAAGTTTCACGCACAAGAGTGAAAGCGATTCTGGAATCTTGGCAGAAGGGCTATGCTGTTGCAGGAGTAGTGAAAGAATCTCATGAAAAGAGTCTTATTATTGAGGATACACTGACAGGCAAACAGTATCCAGTCGTTTTATTTGAGCATTCGCAAAATTATAAGGAAGGTGTCTTTGCGTTTGCAATTTTGCACCCGTATGAAGATAAATACACTGTTTTTCCAACCTTATTTGAACTTTCAATCGAGCATACAGCTGATTATGAAGCATTTATACGCAGTGAATTTTTGAGTTCGGGCTATAGCAGTCCAGAGGGTTTTCTGGAAGAAAACTTTCTCGAAATGATGCACGAGACGCCAAAGGCGGGAGCCACACTTGATTTATCAGGCTTTGAATGGCCAAGCAATGGGGCTAAGACGGTGGCGGATTTATTTGAAAAGGATATGAAAGCGGCTGGCGAGCTTACCTGGATCATCCAAATGGGCGTGACGTTTTGGATCGAATATTGCAAGCAGACAAATAAGAAAATTCAAAAGCCCGAAAATTATGTGGCCGCCCTTCGCTACCTCGTTTCCACACTAGCTCCGGTAAAAGTTGAACTCACACAGAAACAGGCTGGCGAGCTGTATGGATTGGCAGCTAATCGTGTATCGAGCTACTATAGTGACATTTACTTTGTGGTCGAGGATAAAATTAGCGCAATGTTGGAACATGAGCAGTTCCAGCAAGGACATGTTCTGGGAGCAGAATTACACGAAGTATTAAAGGAAATTGAAGAAAATCAATTTGAAAATATGGAGGAAATAAATGACTTCCTGCAAGCAAGAATAAATGATCCTAAACCGAAAACGAAGACGATCCGTCATTCAAAGGATGAGGCACAAGAGCTTATATACGCAGCGCTTGAATCTGTCGGGAAAGATAGATACAGACTTGCGCAAAAGGCATTAGCATTAAATCCTTTCCATGCGGATGGATATACGATTTTAGCTGAACAAGCGGACTCCCTGCAATCCGCAGCCAAGCTTTTTAAAAAAGGGATGCTTGCTGGCCGTGAAGAGTTAGGTGAGGAATTTTTCAAGGAGAATAAAGGCTACTTCTGGGGGTTAATTGAAACAAGGCCGTTTATGCGAGCAGCCATGAACTATGCACTTGCCATACAAGGGCTTGGCGAATTAAAAGCTGCTATTTCTCAGTATGAAGAACTGCTTGAATTAAATCCGGCAGACAATCAAGGAATTCGCTATATGCTCTTTATTGCCTATTGTGAGGATAAACAAATTCGAAAAGCTTCGGAGCTCTTGAAAAGATTCCCAGAAGACAATGCACAAGGAACGTATAATAAAGCATTAATCGAGATTTTATCAAATGGTTTAACAGCGAAAGCGGATCAATTGATTCATCAAGCTAAAAAGGCAAATAAGCATGTTGTTGATTTTTTAACTGGCAAAAAGAAACTTCCAGCTGATAGTCCTGATTATTATGGCCACGGTGATAAAAATGAAGCGGTCGTGTATGTAAGCGAGCATCAGCATCTTTGGAACCAAATGCCTAATTTGAAGGAATGGCTCAGTAAATAAACGGAGAGCATTGGTGCTCTTCGTTTTTTTGTCAATTGACCGAAATATAAGGTGAAACGACCGGAATATGAAAAATTTGACCGGAATAATGGAGAAAGTGACCGGAATATCAAAATTTTGACCGGATTATATGAAAAATGTGAATAAAAAAGTAAATCTAGTAAAGCCTGAAGGAGTTTTTCGATCGATAATAGAATGTATGAGGGGATTCAGAAAGGAGACGAGAATGTTGATTATAAAAGAACGTACAATTCCTATCAGGATTCAAAAAATTAAAGCGCTTTTAAGAAGAATTCCGGAAAATCATTGGAAAAGAGCAGAAATGGAAGCTGATCTCGCCAAACGATGGGCCGGATTCAGAGGAGAACAGACGCTAGACTTTCCACTTAGCAAGCTTCCGGAAAAGGACTTTATGATATTCCACGGACTGCGCCTCTCCAACGGAAGACACTTCTTCCAAATAGACACCCTACTCCTCACTACTTCTTTTGCACTTATTCTTGAAGTGAAAAATTACATCGGAACACTGTACTTTGATCCCATACTGAATCAGCTCATTCAAACCACTCCAAATGGGGAAGTAAAAGGATATGCCAATCCAATTGAACAGGCTCGCCAGCAGCAGACGGAGATGGAAAAGTGGCTGGAAAAACGTAATATTTCTATTCCAATTGAGTTCCTGATTGTTATTAGCAAGCCCTCTACCATCATCCAAACAGCTCCTGGATACATGAACACGCTCCGAAAGGTTCTTCATGTTCAATTTCTATTAAAAAGGATAGAAAAAATAGAATCTCCCTATAAACAGGGGATGTTTCAACCAAAAGATCTCAAAAAAGTTTGCAGAATCCTATTAAAACAACATTTTCCAGAAACCTTTGATGTCCTGAAATTTTATAATATCCCTCAAAATGAAATCCTCACGGGTGCTTTATGTTCAAATTGCCCATCTCCTATAGCTCTGAAAAGACACCATGGAACCTGGTTCTGCACAAATTGCCATAAAAAGGATAAAGTAGCTCATATCAAGGCTATAAATGATTATTTTCTTCTAACAAATGATTCTCCTATCACAAATGAGCAATTACGTGAATTTCTCCATCTTTCTTCCGCAGATATAGCTAAAAAGTTATTGACTGGAATGAAGTTGCCTCATAAAGGTACCACCAAAGGAAGAGTATACCTCCCTGCTTCTGATTACCAAAGTATTACTGAAGTAAAAAGATAGTTTTGCCACTGAACTCATCCACCCCACTCTCATAAGTTGTCACCCCCTAGTGAAAGTGGTAATATTATTAGGAATAATATGAGATTTCATGGGAGATTTTTACCAAAATCTTCTCCATCCAATATAAAGGAGCGTTTTAAATGCTTGGGATTTTAAATAAGGTGTTTGATCAAAATAAACGCGAACTAAAACGACTCACAAAAATCGCAGAACAAATTGAGGCACTTGCGGCTGATACGGAAAAATTAACAGATGATGAGCTTCGCGGCAAAACTGAGGAATTTAAAGCACGCTACCAAAAGGGTGAAACGTTAGATGATTTGCTTGTTGAAACGTTTGCTGTTGTACGCGAAGGCGCAAAGCGTGTGCTTGGATTGTATCCATATCCAGTGCAATTAATGGGGGGAGCTTCCCTTCATGATGGAAACATCTCTGAAATGAAAACAGGGGAAGGGAAAACACTTACTGCGACGATGCCAGTATACTTAAATGCCATTTCTGGCAAAGGCGTTCACGTTGTGACTGTCAACGAATACCTTGCTAGCCGTGATGCTAATGAAATGGGCCAGCTGTATGAATTTTTGGGACTAACCGTTGGATTAAACTTAAACGGGCTCACAAAGGAAGAAAAGCAGGCAGCCTATGCTGCTGATATTACGTATAGCACGAACAACGAATTGGGCTTTGATTACCTGCGTGATAACATGGTTCTTTATAAAGAGCAAAAGGTACAGCGTCCGCTTTTCTATGCGGTCATCGATGAGGTAGACTCGATTTTAATCGATGAAGCGCGTACACCGCTGATTATTTCTGGTACAGCGCAAAAGTCGACGGCTCTTTATATTCAAGCTAATGCTTTTGTTCGTACGCTGAAAAAAGAAGAAGATTTCACATATGATGAAAAAACAAAAGGCGTTCAGCTGACAGAAGAAGGGATGACAAAAGCGGAGAGAGCTTTCGGCATCGAGAACCTTTTCGATATTTCGCATGTCACGCTGAATCACCATATTACACAAGCTTTAAAGGCGCATTCAAGCATGCATCTTGATGTGGATTACGTTGTTCAAGAGGGCGAAATCGTCATCGTTGACCAATTTACTGGCCGTTTAATGAAGGGACGCCGCTATAGTGACGGTCTTCACCAGGCGATTGAGGCAAAAGAGGGCCTTGAAATTCAAAATGAAAGCATGACCCTTGCAACGATTACATTCCAGAACTACTTCCGTATGTATGAAAAGCTGGCTGGTATGACTGGTACAGCGAAAACAGAGGAAGAGGAGTTCCGCAATATTTATAATATGAATGTTGTTGTCATTCCAACCAACCGCCCGATTGCCCGTGATGACCGTGCAGATTTAATATATTCATCAATTGACGGGAAATTCCGAGCGGTTGTAGAGGATATTGCTGAGCGCCATAAAAAAGGCCAGCCTGTTCTTGTAGGTACGGTTGCGATTGAAACATCCGAGATTATTTCAAAATATTTAACGAAAAAAGGCGTGCACCATAATGTCCTGAATGCCAAGAACCACGGACGTGAAGCAGAAATCATCCTTGACGCCGGTAAACAAGGTGCAGTTACGATTGCGACGAACATGGCCGGCCGTGGTACGGATATCAAGCTTGGTGAAGGGGTTAAAGAATTAGGGGGACTAGCTGTCATTGGTACGGAGCGACATGAGAGCAGACGGATTGATAACCAGCTGCGTGGACGTTCTGGCCGTCAAGGAGATCCAGGGATTACCCAATTCTATCTCTCCATGGAAGATGAATTAATGCGTCGCTTCGGTTCTGATAATATGAAATCGATGATGGAGCGTCTTGGCATGGATGATACCCAGCCAATTCAAAGTAAAATGGTTTCAAAAGCGGTTGAATCTGCTCAGAAGCGTGTAGAGGGCAATAACTTTGATGCGCGTAAACAGCTTCTTTCCTATGATGATGTTCTTCGTCAGCAGCGTGAAATCTTATATGGACAGCGTAATGAAGTGCTGGAATCAGAAAATCTTCGCGAAATCGTTGAGAAAATGCTGATGACATCTCTTGAGCGCAATGTTCATGCTTTTGCACCAGTGGGCGGGGATGAAGAAGAATGGAATCTTCCAGGTCTGATTGACTATGTAAATGGAAATCTGCTGCATGAGGGAGATATCACGGTTGATGATCTAAGAGGCAAGGATACGGAAGAGATTATTGAAGCCATTTTTGCAAAGGTGAAAGAACGCTATGATGAAAAAGAAGAGCTTCTTCAGCCTGAACAAATGCGTGAATTTGAAAAGGTTATCGTTCTTCGTGCAGTTGATACGAAGTGGATTGACCATATTGATGCGATGGATCAGCTTCGTCAAGGGATCCACCTTCGTGCGTACGGCCAAATTAACCCGCTTCAGGAATATCAGCATGAAGGCTTTGCGATGTTTGAAAATATGATTGCTGCGGTAGAAGAGGATGTTGCAAAATACATCATGAAGGCTGAAATCCGCAACAATCTAGAACGTCAGGAAGTAGCAAAGGGGCAAGCTGTTAACCCGAAGGAAGACGGGGAAAAGGTGAAGAAGAAGCCAGTTGTGAAACAGCTTGATGTTGGCCGAAATGATCCATGTATATGTGGAAGCGGCAAAAAGTATAAAAACTGCTGTGGAATTGGAAAATAAAAAAAGCCCGGCAAGCTGTTCAATGAATAGCTTTGCCGGTGTTTTTTGCTTTTTAAGTGTGATTTTATTCAATGTAACAGTATAATAATAAATGGCTGAGTGAACAAAGTATAAAAAAGCAGCTCAAAAATTTTAAGAGGTGAAAGCATGGAATTAGCAGATATTCGGAATGAATTAGAGAAAATGGCTAAACGATTAGCGGACTTTAGGGGGTCTCTTTGACTTAGAAAACAAAGAGGCTCGTATTGCGGAGCTTGATGATACAATGCTCCATCCAGGATTTTGGGATGACCAGCAAAAGGCACAAGTGGTCATCGGAGAGCTTAATGGGCTGAAGGATCAGGTTCATGAGCTTTATGATTTGAATGAAACATTTGAAAACCTTGAATTAACGTACGAGCTTGTGAAGGAAGAAGCAGACGCTGAGCTTCAAGCCGAGTTAGAGGAAGAATTAAAGGATTTGGCCAAGCGTCTGAATGAGTTTGAACTGCAGCTTCTTTTAAGCGAGCCTTATGATAAAAACAATGCGATTCTTGAACTTCATCCAGGAGCTGGCGGAACAGAATCACAAGATTGGGGATCCCTGCTGCTGCGTATGTACACAAGATGGGCAGAGAAAAAGGGCTTCAAAGTGGAAACGCTTGATTATCTGCCAGGGGATGAGGCTGGAATAAAAAGCGTCACACTAGGCATCAAAGGTCATAATGCCTATGGCTACTTAAAGGCAGAAAAAGGTGTACACCGCCTTGTGCGTATTTCACCATTTGATTCTTCAGGCCGCCGTCATACATCTTTTGTGTCATGTGAAGTGATGCCAGAATTTAATGATGAGATTGAAATTGATATCCGAACAGAAGACTTGAAAATAGATACCTACCGTGCAAGTGGAGCAGGTGGACAGCATATTAACACAACCGATTCAGCAGTCCGAATCACCCATACGCCAACAGGTGTGGTTGTTACCTGCCAAACGGAGCGCTCGCAAATTAAAAACCGCGACCGTGCGATGAAAATGCTCCAAGCAAAGCTTTATCAGCGAAAAATTGAGGAGCAGGAGCAGCAATTAGCAGAAATTCGCGGAGAGCAAAAAGAAATCGGCTGGGGCAGTCAAATCCGTTCTTACGTTTTCCATCCTTATTCCATGGTGAAGGATCACCGCACGAATACGGAAAGTGGAAACACTCAGGCAGTGATGGACGGAGACATTGACCCATTTATTGATGCATACCTGCGTTCAAAATTAAGCTAATATGGGAATAAAAAGCCTTTGCACGGTCTTTTATCAGATCGTCAGAGGCTTTATTCTTTTGAATCTGGCGTTTGTCAATGTGAGTGAAGAGGTGCTAGACTTGGTTTCTTTTATCTAGCTAATTCAATTTTGTTTCGTGAACTAAGATTTCACTATGTTGTTTAATTTTGTTTCTATTTGCATAAAATGATTTCTAAATTCTTTTGCAAGGCTAGTGGTCCAATCTAATAAGGCTGTTATCAACATTCTTTAGAAGGATATCAACAGTGTAATCTGCTTTCTGCATTTACAAAACGGTTATCCACATTGTCTAATTTATTTTTGACATTTACTAAGCGTTTATCAACATTGCGTAATCTGAATTCATATTTACTAAGTGGTTATCAACATTGTGTAATCTGAAATCACATTTATTAAGCGGTTATCAACAATATGTAATCTGTATTCTCATTTACTTAATAGTTATCAACATTATCAAATCTGCTTTTTCAGCATTTACAAAACGTTTATCAACAAGTCCAATCGATTTTTAACATTTACTAACGGGTTATCAACATAGTTAATCTACTTTTAACATTTACAAAACGTATATTAACATAGTCAAATCGATTTTCGACCTATAACTAAGCGGTTATCCACATTATCTAAACTACTCTCGGCAATTCCTATCCTGCCTTGTACACCCCTAATTTTTCTATCGATAGATATCAAAATGCTTCGTGTGTCCTTCAGAACTTATTCTCTCAATTTTTTCCATATGCTACCATACTATCTGTAGCCCATTCTTATCTTTATTAATAGTTCATAGCAAAAATCCGCAACCTAAGATGAAGCTATTTACTCCTTTAACACAGCACACTATTGGCATTTACAGTTAAATAGCACCATGCTATACTCACTGTCGGTATCTGTCGAAAGTCATGAATTTTATTTGCGAAAATTCGGGGTAGTGGCAGCCACTACAAAGGAGAAGAATGATGCAAAAACAGAAACGAGAGATTGCACTTCAGACAAAAAGAGAAATTTTGAAGGAATATGTGTATGTACTAATTGGTGCAGCTATTGTAGCCATTACTTTCAATGTATTCTTACTGCCAAATCGGGTTGCTTCGGGCGGAGTAAGCGGGATTAGTACAATCTTAGATGCAGTAATTGGGTGGGAGCCTGCGTATGTGCAATGGGCATTTAATATCCCTCTTTTTATTGCTGGAGTTGTGTTTCTTGGTAAGCAATTCGGTGCCAAAACACTGGTCGGAACAATTTTCTTGCCGTTTGTCGTTTTTTTAACAAAGGATTTTGGGGCGTGGACGAATGATCCTTTGCTTGCTTCGTTATTCGGCGGTATCGGTGTCGGTCTTGGCCTTGGTGTTGTTTTTAGAGGGAAGGCATCAACAGGTGGAACAGACCTTGCAGCACAAATTATTAATAAATATACTGGTCTTTCGTTAGGTACTTGTGTGGCGATCATTGATGGACTTATTGTACTTACAGCAGCCATGGTATTCGATATCGAAAGAGGCCTATACGCATTGCTTGCCTTGTTTGTTACTAGCAAAACAATTGATCTCGTTCAAGTAGGTTTAGGCAGGACAAAAATGACGATGATAATTACTGAAAAACAAGTTGAAGTTCGTGAAGGAATTTTGAATAAAATTGATAGAGGTGTGACAAAACTAACAGCATACGGTGGTTATACTGATAGTGAGCGCCCGATTCTCATGTGTGTAGTTGATCAGTCGGAGTTCACAAAATTGAAACAATTGGTTAAAAGCATTGATCCGACTGCGTTTATCATTGTTACCGATGCATCTGAGGTGCTTGGTGAGGGTTTCAATCGCGCTTAATATTGGTATAATATAACTGTGATATGAATATTACCAGAGGGGGATTTTCAAGTGAAAAAGAAGCTTCTAGCATTACTTTTAGGGTCTTCTCTTGTTCTTGCTCTTGCTGCTTGCGGCGGCGGGGATGACGACGCAACGAAAGAGAAGGACACAGGTACAACAGGCGGGGAAACAACAACAGCTGATGCTGGCGATGCCGAAAAGCTTTTCAATCAAAAATGCTCAAGCTGCCATGGCGGCAATCTTGAAGGTGGCGTAGGCCCTGCTCTTGACAAGGCTGGTTCAACTCATTCTAAAGAAGATATTGAATCAATCATTGCTAATGGACAAGGTGCAATGCCAGCTGGATTGCTAAGCGGAGATGAAGCAACTCAAGTTGCTGAATGGTTAGCTGCTAAGAAGTAATAGTAAATACAAGAAACGTTCTGTTTTTTTACAGAACGTTTTTTTTTTGCCTTTTTCCCGCCAGCAGTACCAAAGATGAGCCGCAGCCAGATGGTAGAGCTCCTCTAGTTTTTGCGGCGATGATCATGGCGCTCGTGAGTTTCTGTTTTCTTTGAAAAGAAACTGTAATAATTTTTCAGGGATTTTTAATGATTGTTGATGTTATAATGAAAGCTGAATGAAAATAAAGTTGGTTTTTATCCTTTTTTGTCTGGAAGATGTCGTTTTTTGCCGAAATTATAGATTCTCTCAAATATAAATAATTTAAATAAAAAGATATTGATTCGTGAGTCGAAACTGCGAACAATTTATATAAACAGAAAAGATATTGGGTGTGATAGATATGATAGAAATGAAGGATGTATTTAAGAAGTATCCAAACGGAGTAGTTGCTGCGAATGGGATTGACGTATCGATCAAAGCAGGAGAGTTTGTTTATGTAGTTGGTCCGAGTGGTGCTGGTAAATCAACATTTATTAAAATGATGTATAGAGAAGAAAAACCATCTAGCGGTACGATTATGATTAATGGGATTAATCTTGCAAAATTAAAAACAAGCAAGGTTCCTCTTCTGAGACGTAATATCGGTGTGGTTTTCCAGGATTTTAAATTACTTCCAACGCTAACTGTCTATGAAAATGTAGCCTTTGCCCTCGAAGTAACAGAAGAACAGCCGAAGTATATAAAAAAGCAAGTCATGGAGACACTGGATCTTGTTAATTTAAAGCATAAAGCACGCATGCTCCCAACTGAATTATCAGGTGGAGAGCAGCAGCGCGTCTCGATTGCCCGATCGATCGTAAACTCCCCGAAAGTAGTAATTGCGGACGAGCCGACGGGAAATCTTGATCCTGAAACATCATGGGAAATTATGAATATTTTTGATGAAATTAATACTAGAGGAACAACAGTCCTTATGGCAACCCATAATAAAGACATTGTTAATAAAATTAAACATCGTGTAATCGCAATAGAGGGTGGAAGAATTGTCCGTGACGAGCAAAGGGGGGAATATGGCTATGAAAGCTAGAACCTTAAGCCGTCATTTCAAAGAAAGTGTAAAAAGTCTCGGAAGAAATGGCTGGATGACGTTTGCCTCAGCAAGTGCGGTAACTGTCACGCTTATTTTGGTCGGGGTATTTTTCGTCATTATGATGAATCTTAATAAAGTAGCAACAACGCTTGAACAGGAAGTAGAAGTTCGTGTTCATATTGATGTTGCTGCTAATAAAGAAGATCAAAAGGCATTGGAAAAGAAGATTGAAGGCATGCCAGAAGTCAAATCCGTTCGTTTTTCTCCAAAGGATGAGGAGCTCGATAACCTCATTGAGAGTTTTGGAGAAGAAGGAGAAGCCTATAAGCTTTTTGAACAGGACAATCCGTTAAATGATGTGTTAGTTATAAAAACAAAAGATCCGGAAGATGTCATGAAGGTTGCCGGTAAAATAGAAAAAATGGAATATGCTGCAAAGGTAAAGTATGGTCAGGGTGAAGTTGAAAAGCTATTCTCTTTCCTTAATGGGGCTAGAAATGTTGGACTTGTTCTGATTGTTGGCTTGCTGTTTACAGCTATGTTTTTAATCTCAAATACAATCAAAATCACAATCGTATCTAGAAGAAGAGAAATTGAGATTATGCGATTAGTAGGGGCAACAAACGGATTCATTCGTTGGCCATTCTTCCTTGAAGGCTTATGGCTTGGCGTACTTGGGTCCATTCTGCCAATCGTGCTTATTGCTGTCTCATATAACTATGTTTATGACTATCTGGCACCGAAACTGCAAGGAAACTTTATGGAAATTCTTGAGTTTAGTCCATTCGTTTACCAGGTATCTGGATTATTGCTCTTAATGGGTGCATTAATTGGCGTCTGGGGCAGTATGATGTCCGTACGTAAATTTCTTAAAATATAAAAAGGAAGGAGCTAAGCTCCTTTCTTCAGATTGTCGACAAAAGGGGTTCGGAATGGTCTCATTCCGAACCCCTTTTTATAAAAAAGTCCTTAATTTTTTA
>NZ_LMBX01000027.1 GCF_001439605.1 Cytobacillus praedii | reverse complement strand
GGCTGAAGAGGCGCCCCTGCTAAGGGTGTAGGTCGGGTAACCGGCGCGAGGGTTCAAATCCCTCCTTCTCCGCCATACATAAATCATGCGCCTTTAGCTCAGCTGGATAGAGCATACGCCTTCTAAGCGTACGGTCAGAGGTTCGAATCCTCTAAGGCGCGTAAATAAGTAAAAGGATAGCTGACCATTGTGCATTGAATGGTTAGCTATCCTTTTTTGCTGCCTATTATTTTGGTACAATGTTTCCAAATAGATAATTGAGGTGTTAGCAATGTGCGGCCGATTCACTCTTACAGCAACATTCACGGAGATTATTCAGCGATTTGAGATCGCTGCAGCAATCGAAGAGGAATTATATAACCCAAACTATAATGTAGCCCCGTCACAATCTGTTTTATCCGTTATTAATGATGGAAGCAAGAACCGATTAGGATTCCTTCGCTGGGGTTTAATTCCGCCTTGGGCTAAAGATATGAAAATTGGAAATAAAATGATCAATGCAAGAGCTGAGACAATTGCCGAAAAGCCTAGTTTTCGGAGTGCCTTCAAAAAGAAGCGCTGCTTAATTATAGCTGACTCTTTCTATGAGTGGAAACGCCATGATGATCAAACAAAGACTCCTATGCGAATAAAACTAAGATCAGGTGATTTATTTGCAATGGCTGGCCTTTGGGATCGTTGGATTTCCCCACATGGAGAATCAATTTACTCATGTTCTGTTATTACAACAACTCCCAATGACCTTGTAAAAGGGATACATGATCGAATGCCAGCGATTTTGAAACCAAATGATGAAAAAATATGGCTAGATTCATCTATTTCTGATATCAAACAGCTTAATAGTTTATTAAATCCTTTTAATCAGGATTTAATGGAGACCTACGAGGTATCTTCTCTTGTTAACTCTCCAAAGAATAACTCCATTGACCTAATACGTGAAATTTGCTAGTGGGTGCTAAAAAGAGAGAAAAAACCTTACAAATGTGCCCATTCGTAAGGTTTCTCTATTTTTAATAACGTTCAAGTCTTTATGAAAACATTGCTTAGCTAAAACAAGTAAAACGAATTTATCGGATTATATTTTTTTTCATTCCAATAGCGAATCTTTCAAAACCTAAATTCTCATAATAACGTTCCAGATTTTCCACACACATAAGTTGAGGAATTACTTTATTTTGTTCACAATGGCTAATCATATGATTCATCAGTTCTTTGCCAATTCCCATGGACTGATAACCAGGCATTACACATACTCCACATATAATGGCTGTAATCACACCATCAGAAATAACTCGTCCCATCCCAACTAACTGTTCTTCATCAAAAGCATACACTGCATACCAGCTTTGTTTACACATTTTCTCTAAATCATTGATAGTTAATTTTAAAGAATTCCAACCTAATGATTCATATATTTTCAACAATCCCTTAAAATTATCAGGAGGCTGAATCGTATAAACAATCTTTTCCATTTATGTCCCTCCGTGTATCTTCTCTTTATACAACTTACTCGCCGCTCTTTAAATAGTTCGGCAATGGTCCCAAAAATATTGTATGGAATGATAAAAAGCTTCTTCATAATTCTCGTGGTCAGTAATAGACCAGCATGTGGCCAAAACGGAATGGGCAAAACCCCATAAAAAGATTCTATGTTTATCGAGATCCAGTTCTTCAGCTAAAATAATTATTCGCTTTTCGATCATAGATGCCCAATTTTCAGCAGGCAATCGATTCAATAAAAATTGAATGACATCATACTCTCTATCACCAATTAATCCTTTAGGGTCAATGGCTGCCCATGAATCACTGCCGGTTTTTAATATATTGTAATGATGAAGATCGCCATGAAGCAAATATGGTTTTTCTATAGATCTATTTAATCCTGTAAATGTTTCAGCTGCTTCTTGTAGCGTTTCTTTTGTAATGGGACCAATTCCTTCAGGGTTTTCTATCAATATTTTTAATAAGGCATTTTCCCTATCTTCACTAGTAAGAACTTGCATGGAACCTGACGCAGGAATCCACAATGCTTTCATGACTCTTGAGGCAATACGTGTAGCTGCTTGATCATCTTCTAAGGATGCCAACATTGTACCTGGAGTTAATCGTTCAAGAATGAGAATCCCCTTTTCGAGGTCAACATCAATGAGCTTAACCATTCCACGTCCGTTATAATGCTTTAGAGCGGAAACTTCAGCATTAAATTCTGCACCAGGAATGCCAAGTTTAACAACGACTTCTTTTTGAGCTTTTCGTACAGCAGGCGCAACGAAATTATAAGACAAAGGGAATGGAGGCATGAACTGGATGTCCCAGCGCTCCTCACATTCCTCAATGAGCTTATTAAAACAATTCAGCCATTGTTCACCGTTCTCTTTATGGACAGACTTGATTGTTTGTACAAATTTGTTCGGTAATTGCCTCATTTAATATCTCCTTTTTCAGAGAGTTTAAATATGAAACGCCCATGCAATAATAGGTCCGAATATGGACCCTAGGACGGCACATAATGTCATAGAAACAGAGCTGATAGAAGCTGTCAGTTCGCCATATTCAAATGCTTTCGAGGTGCCTAGAGCATGTGATGCACTTCCAAGGGCAATCCCTCTGCCAATAGAGCTATTAATGCGGCTCCATTTTAAAAATAATGGCCCTAGAATAACACCAGAAAAACCAGCAATCATGACAAATACCATTGTCATAGAAGGCTCAACACCCAAATCTGTAGCAATCTGAATGGCTACAGGTGTAGTGATTGACTTTGGAATTATGGATAGAATTAAGTCACGGTTTATTCCAAAAACCTTTGCTATTAAGATTCCGCTGATCATACCTGAAAACAATCCAATTAGAACACCAACAATAATTGGATAGATATAGCTTATTAATATGTGGCGGTTTTTATAAAGTGGATAGGCCAATGCAACAACTGCTGGTCCTAATAAAGAATTAATCCACTTACCGCCAATCATATACTCATCATACGAAATATTAGTAAGTAATAGAAGCAGAATGATGAGAGTTGTTGCAGTAAGGACGGGAATTAAAATCGGATTGGGAAGCCGTGCATAGATTTTCGCCATTGCTAAGTAAACAACAACAGTTCCAAGAATTACAATGATTGCGATAAGTGACTGCTGCATTTTTTATTATCCTTTCGTTTTAGTGTCTTCTTTTCTAAAAATTGGCTGGCTGTTCCTGACACCAGCATGGTCACAATAGTGCTAACAATGCCGATCAAACATAAGATCGCTCCACTGATAGAGAATAGTGACGGGTAATTCATAATTCCAATCATGGCAGGAATAAATAATAATGGCAGATAAGCTAATAAAAAGTTTGCTCCATTCTCTATGATCTTCAATGGAATAATTTTGAGTGATAAACAAATAAGTAATAGAATTAGACCAATAATACTTCCTGGGATTGGGATAGGGAAAATATGATGAATAACATTTCCAATCCATGTGAAAGCATATAAGATTGCAATTTGGTAGATAATTTGAAGTCCCTTCATAATACTGCTGTTCTTTAAATAAAGAACAACTGCCTCCTTTTTCATGTGAAATCGTGATGATGATAATTAAGACCTTTACTTTACAAACATATACTTGTAAGATACAAGTATATGTTTGTATTATACAAGTAAATGCCGATTTGTCAATCATCAATTAAATTGTATAAAATATAAGCGGAGGGGAATCCATTGCAAAAAGAAAACCAAAATGCAGTTGAACGTATAGAATATGAACTTACTACATTAATCCGGCGAGCTGTTTATTTAGATATTTCCGATAAAAAAATTGGGCATTTGGAGAGATCTGTCTATTTATTATTAAGGCATCTAGATGAATTTGGTCCATCTCGATTAAAAGCTTTGGCTGAAACCTTTAATTTAGATATATCAACTCTTTCTAGACAAGCATCTGCTATTGAAGCAAAAGGATATATTTCGCGTTTTTCAGATCCAACGGATGGCAGGGTAAGCTTATTCAGACTTACGGATATAGGCAGAGAAAAATTAATAATAGACAAAAAAATGAGAATTGAGCGATATCATGCGATGTTAGAAAACTGGTCAAATAAAGAGAAAGAGATATTTGGTGAACTTCTAGAGCGTATGAATGAAGCATTGATTGATTAGATTCATTAGAAAGCTGCCAATTACGGCAGCTTGTTTATAAGAACTTCTTATTATGAAGACATCTCCTTTTCTATTGGATTATCAATAAATTTAAAATATGGGAGAAAGATACCTATTAAAGAGACACAACAAATGAGTGATCCTATTAATAGATATAATGGCCTTATCCCCCATAGCTCACTTAATACGCTGCCTGCGGCTACCCCTATAGGCATCGCACCACGAATAATAAAAAGCCTTACAGAAATGACCTTCCCCATTAAATGGTTTGGTATTATTTGCTGAAAGATGGATATATTATGTACTCCGAAAATTGCCATGGCAACACCGGCAATTGCCTCTGTTATATATGCAACATACATACAATGATTAATGGCAAGAAATAGATAAGTAAACCCGCCTATAACCAGTGATCCTAGCATGATCACTCGCCGGCTTTTGTATTTAATTTTTCCGATTAACATAGATCCGATTACATAACCCAGAGGGAAGCTTGCCATAAAATAACCGTATTCAGCATAGGTCCCTGATAATTCAGTAGTTATGTAGGGAAGATTGATAACCATGGCAGCGCCTACTCCAAATTGAACAAAAGCAAGAAAGATTCCTAGCCAAACTATGATAGGCTGCTTGAAAAAGTAGGATATTCCTTCAGTAAATTGCTGTAACCAAGTTTTTCGCTCATTTTGATAGGCCTTTTCCTCTTTTATAAATAGTAATAATGTACCGCTTGCCAGAAGGAAGCTACTTACAATGAAAAGAGTTAGTTTTACACCAAAGGATTCCACCACTACTCCTCCAGCAATTGGAGCCATAAAAGTCATCAGTCTAAGTGTTCCATCCAAATAGGCGTTAGCCGTTTTTAACCGTTCTTTTTCCACAATGGAAGGGATGATTGCCTGATTTGCTGGTGTATATACGGGTGTGACCAATCCTACGATGATTTGTACTGCGAAAATATGCCAGGATACGAGATTTTCTGTTAATAATGAAACAAGGGGGATAAGGAAAACTCCTCCTCTAATCCATTGCGAAAAGACCATAATCCACTTTCGGCTCCAGCGATCGATAAATGGACCAATGAATAATTGGAGAATAAGGGAAGGGAGAAAATATAATAGCCACATACTCCCAAGTGCCATTGTGGAACCAGTAAGCTGATAAATAAGAATAGAATTACAAAAGGTCCCAAAAGCACCGCCAAATTCAGAGATTGCATTTCCAATCCATACAAATACAAACGATCGATTTTTAAAAATACTGTTCCTCATATATCTCCCACCTAAAGCCTTATCATTGATTTAAATACAGTTCTAACTCTTTTGCTAATCCTTCGAGTGCGTTTCTTTTAAGTGAATATTTGGATTGAGACGTTTCAACTAGTTTAGCTGCTCTAAGAATCTTCAGGTGATGGTGGATTGTAGATTTTCCAATATTCAATTGTGAAGTAAGCTCCTGTAAGGTACGGTCATGTTCATTCAGCATTTTGATCATTCGCATTCGAACCTCATCTCCTAATGCCTTATGTTTAAGAACAAAAAAGTGATTAGGTGTGTATTTATCATTGGGAGAGATACTTTCATTGGCTATGGGATAATAGAAAACCTTTGCTCCCTCTATATCTGCTTCAATATTCCATGGGCGGTATATATATTGTGGAATTAAAATGACTGTATGTATGCTTGGTTCTGGTAAATAAGTAACTCCGCCAGTTGCCCATTCTACGAATTCTTCAGATTCCATTTTTTCTTCCATTAATTTCTTCGCTTCATAATCCGTTTGTAAAATAGCCAAAAGCTTTTCAGGCCAATTATTTATAACTGTTTCGTACCAGCCTGTCATGACATGGATAAGATGTTCCTTTAGGAGCTTTTCATCTGCTTGACAAATAAATGCTATATAGTCAGGCAAATAAGGATGATCGTTCGTTAAGTGCTGCATTTCTTTCATTGCAGTTTGCACTCCGATTGCTGCATTGTGCCTGAGTTCTTGATAGTGGGTGCCTATAAATGGCAAACAAATAAACTTTAAATCTATATTCGGAAGATCTTCTATATACGTTGTAAATTCGGATAGCTGGATGAATGGCTTTTTATGCAGCAGTTGGAGTAGCGCTTTCCACGTATTATTCTTCTCGACAAAGTCTAAATGCTGCAATAATTCTTTTGGTGCAGAATTTCTAATATCAGTCCAATACGCGGGAGGTTTTTCTAACGTTTTAATAAGCGGTGTATTGGTAATGGCTGCGATCCCTAATGCACATTCCCACAAAAGGGAGTATTCTAGCTGAATTTGGTAAGTTTCTCTCTTTCTGCCTGTAAGATTTAAAATATCCAAATATAGCACCTCTTTTATATCATTTGTTTATATTCTATATTTTTAGAATTTAATATTCAATAATTTTAGAAAATAATGATTCCCTTTAGAACAGGATCGCTAAAGAGGCGTCTGAAAACAAATGATATAATAAGTGGGAATTATTAAAAAATACAATCGGGGTTAATGGGAGATTACTATGTTAAATATTTGCCAATTAAACTTAAATCCAGAAAGACGAGTAATTATTCTATCGGATATCCATGCAAGTTTAGCTCTATTTAAAAACCTATTAGAAAAGGTACAGTATACGAAGGATGATTATCTATTTATTAACGGGGATCTTTGTGAGAAGGGGTTGCGCAGTTTAGAGCTTGTTCGTTATGTCAAATGGATGACAGAGCAATCGAAAGATGTTTTTGTCACAAAAGGAAATTGTGATATTTTGTACCGTTATGCTCTAGCAGGGAATGAAAATATTATTCCTTATATGAAAAAGCATAAGCATTCATTTTTAAATGAAATGCTTAAAGAGCGGCATCAAATCTTAGAAGATTTCAATGATATGAAAGAGCTTGCTCAATTTTATATGAGCTATTACAAAGAAGAAATTGATTGGATTGAGTCTTTGCCCATTGCTTTTGAGACCGAACATTTCATTCTCATACATGCTGGAATAGAGAATCGGGCAGATTGGAAGGAAACAGAGGAATCCTTCGCGCTTTCCATTGATTCATTCTTAGATAAAGGGCATCAAATGAGAAAAAACGTTATTGTCGGGCATTGGCCAGCAGTTAATTATCGTTTTCAGATGGAAAGTTCGAATAATCCATTTATAGATCAGGAAAAGAAGATCATTGCGATCGATGGCGGGAACCAGATAAAAAAAGATGGACAATTAAATGCACTCATATTCGCGAATAATCAATTTTCATATGAGTTTGTTGATGAAGTAAAAGAGGAAAGAAAAGTGAAAATGGAATATGCGGATGAGACAAACCGTGTAGGTACAGTAACATGGCCTAATTATGAAATGCTTGTAATTGAACGGGAAACCTATTTCACCTTGTGTGAGAACGTGAAGCTGGGGTATAAGCAATGGATTAAAAATGAATATTTAGTTGAAAGAGAGGATGGGGTCTATTGTAAGGATGATTTAAGCACGACATTCTTGTCGGTTAAGATAGACGAAAGAGTGAATGTCTTAGATGCAGAACAATCAGGATATACCTTAGTGAAAAAGAAAAATGGTTTAGTAGGGTGGATTCCTTCTGAAATCATTTGAAAAGAAAAATGTTTAGTTTGATAGAAATAGGGAATATATCTAGTAGAGAAATAGATGGAATGATTCATGAAGAAAGCTTAAAACATAATAGACGAGGAGGACTTATTATGAAACAAGCTTCACTTGTAAAATCAGTAACGGCAGTAGGTATTGGGGTAGGAGCATCTGCAGCAGCTATATGGTTATCGTCTAAACCAAATAGAATCCTTGCTAAAGATGTGCTAAGAGATTGGAAAAGAAAAGTAAAACCCTCTCCATTTGATAAAAGTGAAAATCTTCCGATTGAAAAAGGAGGACATCCGCATCCTAGAGATATAGAAGACAATAATATGGTTAGTGAAGGTGCTTTATATTCTGTGCAATTCTTCAATGAAAAAGTTCAGTAATCATTTCATTAAATCAAAAAATAACTTGAGGTGAGTGCAATGAAGAGGGCGATGAAAAAAGAACTGAATCCAATGAATGGCACAATGGTTCAGAATTTCACGGAAATGAAGGAAAATGGAAAAATAATGGAGAGTATGGATACGAATAAAGAGTTAAAAGAAAAGGGAAAACAGCCAGATCCGAAGCAAGATACGGAACCTAAATAAAAAGAACATACTAGCTACTGAAGGCTTGGAGATTTCTCCAAGCCTTTTATCTTCAAATAATTCAAATATTAAAACTAGTCATATAGGAATAAACTGCTATATAATAGTGAAAATAACAGTTTTTATTATATGGAGTAGGTAGAAATGGCCCAGGAATTATTATTGTATGTATTAGTGGTTGTAATAGCTGGCTTATTAAGCCTTTTTTTATGTGGGTATGCTGTTTGGAAAATAAAGGACGCGCCTGGAGCTAGATATTATATATTAGTTACTTTCATGTCTGCCGTTTTTACTTTTGCATACGCCTTTGAACTGATGGGTACGTCGCTAGAGGAAATAAGATTATGGTTAAGAATTGAGTATCTCGCATTGCCGTTCATTCCAGTATTCATCTTATTAATGTGTTTGGATTATGTTGGACAAAGACTAAAGCCATGGATTTGCTATACACTTTATGTTATCCCGATTATAACCATCTTCATGCATAATACGAATAGCCTTCATCATTTATATTACAAATCAATGAAACTAAGAAGTGATACTCCATTCCCAACAATCGATCTGGAAGGTGGTCCTTGGTTTTACATCCATTCCATCTTTCTTTTTTTGTGTTTTATGATGAGTATTATCATATTGCTCATGCAGCTGAAGAAATCATCATTTAAGTTTCGGATGCAAATCCTTTTGATGATAGCGGGACTAATGATTCCCTTACTAGCAAACTACTTTTATATTAACGGGCTGAGTCCAAGCGGCATTGACCTTGGACCTGTATCTATGAGCATTTCCTTTTTGTTTCATGGAATAGCCCTTGTATCTTTTCAAATGTTTAATGTCACTCCTATTGCTAGAGACATAGTATTTGAAAACATGCAAGAAGGTGTCATTGTTCTGAATCAAAATAATGTGATTGTCGATTATAATGGTACGATGCTGCAGTTAATCCCAAAATTAAACAAGCATGCGATTGGTAAGCCGATAAGGGATGTCCTTCGCAGTAACCCAAGGCTGGCAGAAATCATAAGTAATAAGCAAGAGTGTGATTACAAGATAAGTCTTGGGGGGGAACATGTATACTATCATATACGGTTTTCACCTGTTCAAAATAAGAAAAATATATCTATAGGAAGGATTGTAACGTTTGCAAATGTAACTGAAAGAGTCCATATCCAGGAAGAACTAAAAAAACTGGCAAGCACGGATGGACTAACAAAAGTATTTAATCGGACTTTCTTTATGGAAAAAATAGAAGAAGTTTTCGAATCACTTACAATTAATGGTGGAGGCGTGTCTATTATTATGTTTGATATCGATCATTTTAAGAAAGTGAATGATACGTTCGGACATGCTATCGGAGATCATATTTTAGTGCATGTTGCAGATACTGCTAAGAAAAGCTTACGGAATACAGATATTATGGGGCGCTATGGAGGCGAAGAATTTATTATATGTATGGCAAATACTCCTTTGTATCAGGCTTGTGAGTTTGCGGAGACTCTCCGTGAGGAAATAGCTAAAGAAAATCGTCTGATTAATGGCGAAGAAGTAGTTATAACGTCTAGCTTTGGGGTTTCACATGCTTATATTAATGCCGGTGAAAGTCAATACTCTATCCATTCATTAATGAAACAAGCCGACGAAGCTCTTTATGCAGCAAAGGGAAAAGGCAGAAACTGTGTTCAATCATATAGGCAAGCATTGGGGATTGTTAAATAGCTTATTACAGCTAATATGGAAGGAGAACAGGGCAATCCTGTTCTCTATTTTAAAATTTTCCAATCATCTATAAACAAAGCCTCTATTTTATTCTAATCTTTAATATTCAGCACAGTAACCTTTTCATGTGTCATTGATTCTAAACTTTTGTGTATACCTTGAACCCCCATGCCAGAACATTTTACTCAACCATTATAAAGATGAAATATTGCCTGTTTTGTTAAGTTTTAAAGCAGTGCTCTTCCTTCAGCTGTTGATGATTTCTCCATTGAGAATCGTTGAAGATTGGTACAAAGTATATTTTTAATACGTTTAAAGAAACAGAAGCCGATTTTAAATTAACCATCAAAAAAAGTGTAGAGAAAAAATACTCTTTCTCTACACTCTGAGAACTCGGGTTCCGAGCTTGTTTACATTAAAAATCAAAATTATCTGGGTCTGGACCTACACGAAGATTTTGATTTAATCCATCAATGATCTCCATTTCCTCTTTCGTCAATTCAAAATCAAACACATTCGCATTTTCAACAATTCGATGCTCTTTTGTTGATTTTGGAATCGTTACAACACCATTTTGCAAGTCCCAACGCAATATAACTTGCGCAACAGATTTATTATGATTGTTCGCAATTTCCTGTATAACTTCGTTGTCTAGCAACTGACCTTGCATTAATGGTGACCAAGCTTCTAGCTGAATGCCGTTATCTTCACAAAATGCCTTCAGCTCTTTTTGAGTTAATCGAGGATGGCATTCTACTTGATTAATCATCGGCTTGATTTCAGCATCTTTCATTAAGTCTTCCAAATGATGAATTTGAAAATTACTTACTCCAATTGCTTTTACTCGGCCTTCTTTATAAAGAGTTTCTAACGCTCTCCAAGCATCCTTATATTTTCCTGCAACTGGCCAATGAATCAAATATAAATCCAAATACTCTAAGCCAAGTTTCTTTAAGCTTGCTTCATAAGCAGCAATCGTTGATTCATATCCTAAATCCGCGTTCCAAACCTTTGAAGTGACAAATAGCTCTTCTCTTGAAATGTCTGCTTCTCTTAAACCTTCTTGGATCCCTTTGCCAACCCCTTCTTCATTCTCATAAATCGCTGCTGTATCCACACTGCGGTATCCATGTTTAATCGCTGTTTTTACCGCGTTCACTAATTCAGGACCTTCTTCGACTTTAAAAACTCCAAGTCCGAACCAAGGCATTTTTACACCATTATGCAAAGTTGTTGTATCTTGTAATTTTTTTACCATCATCTTTAAACCCTCCAAAATTTTATTATATTTTACTTGCTTGATCTTTTCGTTCCAAAGCTTTGCTAAATCCAGTTAAAACTGCAGCCGCTAACACCATAAGTGCTCCAATCCATGACGTATGGATGAGTCCTATCGAGTCTGTAATGAGACCGCCTAAATAGGAGCCAATTGCAATCCCGGCATTAAAAGCAGCTATATTTATTGCTGACGCCACATCAACCGCACTAGGGACAAAGCGCTCAGCCAGTATGACAACATATACTTGTAAGCCCGGCACATTCATAAATGCTAACAGACCCATCAATAGAATCGTTATTAACCCGGCAATTTTAAATGGTGCTGTAAACATCAAAATAAATAAGACAACTGCCTGTACAATAAACATATAGAACAATGCACCAATTGGATTTTGATTCGACAACTTACCTCCAACCATATTCCCAATCGCAATCGCAATTCCATAAACTAATAAAATGACAGCCACAGTTCCTTCTTTAAACCCTGTGATGTCTTGAAGCAATGGGGATAAGAAGGTAAACACGACAAATGTTCCGCCATAGCCTAATGCTGTAATGATAAATAAAAGCAATAGCCGGCCATTTTTCACAAGCTTAAGCTGATCACGAAAGGTAGTTTTTACTCCTTTTCGTAAATTAGATGGAACAAGAATGCTATTTGCAATTAAGGCAATGACACCAATGATAACTATGGTCATAAAAGCAGTTCTCCAACCTAGCTGCTGACCAATAAAGGTTCCAAATGGTACACCAGTTACCGTAGCTACTGTAAGGCCTGTAAACATAATTGAAATCGCACTAGCTCTGCGATTTTCCGGAACTAAATCAGCAGCTATTGTCGATCCTATTGACATGAAGACCCCATGTGAAAATGCAGAAATCACACGTGCCACTAGCAATAGCCCAATTGTTGTAGAGATTGCAGCAAGAGTGTTACCAATAATAAAGACAATCATAATCCAAAGTAATAATGTCTTACGTGACATTTTTGATGTCAAAGATGTTAATATAGGAGCTCCAAACGTTACCCCTAACGCATATAAAGATACAGTTAATCCTGCAGTAGTTACAGGAATACTAAAATCATTTGCAATAAGTGGAAGCAACCCGACACTGATGAATTCAGTCGTTCCGATTGCAAAAGCACTAACTGCTAAAGCAAGCAATGCGAACGTGCTTTGCTTTTTACTTAAAGCCATATGATTTCCTCCTTTTTTCTGTTATATAAATGGAAACTTTCATTTCAGCAAATAATAAATTTTGAAAGAAAGTATAGTATTAATCGGCCGGCAAATGTTAGTATGATATATATCGAACATAAAGAAAAGTACGCACTTTAAAGTTATATAGAAACCTAAAAGTAATATAGGTACTTTTTTGTGCCTATAAGGAGGACAACAAAAATGCAAAAAAAGAAATACAATATTTCTGTAGAAGCGACTTTAGAAGTCATCGGGGGAAAGTGGAAGTGTGTGATTCTCTGCCATCTAACTCACGGAAAAAAACGGACGAGCGAATTAAAGCGGCTCATGCCAACTATCACACAAAAAATGCTCACCCAGCAGCTGCGTGAGCTAGAAGAGGATGGTGTCATCAATCGAATTGTGTACAATCAAGTTCCACCAAAAGTAGAATACGAACTCAGTGAATATGGACGTAGCTTAGAAGGGATCCTAAATTTATTATGTGCATGGGGTGAAACACATTTAACGAGAGTATATGGAGATAAATTTTCGGTTTTAGAAGATAGTGTGTTGAATGAACAGCTTAAATGAGGGGATTAGGGCTCGTGTGATTCGTAACTCTTTTCATCTATTTTCGTTTGGAGGATTTGATAGGTCTGATTGCTCATCTTCTTTCTTTCGACTCACTCAGAACGGGTCCAAATTACATGATAATAAATGTAAGACAGATAGAACAGCCGATTTCCTAAAATAGAAGGTGAAATCGGCTGTTTTATTTTCTATGTTCCTTGGCATACAAAATACCTAAATGTTAGAAGTGTTCCAAAATGGCAAAGTGAGGCTCGTCTTGTGCTATGCATGAAACTGATCCATGCGCTTGCACAGTTGTTCTTGGATAATTCCTAATACAAATTTGATCATTTGAATTCATGATAGAAATAGGAGGGTGGAGGCAGCGAATGGATAATCAGCAAAAGTCTACTAAGCAAATAACATATTAACACCAAAATAATGCTTCTATAGAAGATATCGAAGGAGATTTTAGCGAGAGCTGGATTCAGGCTGTTGGTACTGTTATTTCTGTAATTTCCTAAACAATGTCAGCAAATGCATAAAAAGGATTTTATGCTAGAAATAAAGAATAAGTTACTATTGCTTAATTTAGGAGGTAAAGAATGCTGACAGCGAAACAGTTAACAGATATTAAGGAACTGCAGTGTGCTTGTGAGAATGGTGAACCCTTCGAATTGAAATTGAATTGGGATATGCTCCAATCTCGTGAGGAAAATGAAGGAAACGACTTTTTTCATTATGAGGATGGAAAGTTAGTTGGTTTTCTAGGTTTGTACGGGTTTGGAAATAAAGTTGAAGCGTGTGGGATGGTTGCACCAGATTATCGGAGAAAAGGAATATTTACTAAACTTTATCGCAACGCAGAAAAGGTGTTGAAGGACCGGGGAACTTCGCATATTCTCTTAAATGCTCCATCTAATTCTGAGTCTGGAAAAGAGTTTCTGCGATCTGTTTCTTGCTCTTATTCATTTTCAGAGTATCAGATGAAATGGGAAGAAATGCCTCTCTCTTATAAAGAGGATGTAATATTGAGGCTGTCAACTCCTGATGACTTTGAAACAGAAATCCAATTAGATGTTCAGGCTTTCCAGTTTGAAGAAGAGGATGCACGAGATTATAATGAAAGAATTAAACGTGAAAACACGGATCAATTCTATATCATTGAATCAAATGGAGTTTCTGTTGGCAAAATGCGTATCTCTCATCTGGATGGAGAAGCGTGGATTTACGGATTTGCTATTTTCCCTGAATATCAAGGCAAAGGCATTGGACGAAAAGCGTTAACAAACATCATTTTAAATGAAGATAAGAATGGATTTTCGATTTTTCTAGAAGTAGAAGCAAAGAATGCACACGCATTAAAACTATATGAGTCTTGTGGATTTAAAGCCTATCATGCACAGGATTATTATAAAAAGGAATAAATATGGTTTTATCATTTATAAAAAGTACTCCTTTATGGAAGAGAAAGTCACCTTACCCTCTATTTTTAGGGATGGGGTGACTTTTCCCTTTATTTTAAACAAATCCTAGATCTCCGCCCTAAATGTTTTTCCCAACTGATGACTAAGGCTAAAATAATGACGGAAATTATATATTATTGGACTCCACTTGTTTGGATCTATATGATTTTCTCCTATGATAATTTCTTTATGCGCATGAATTTGCAACGCTTTTGTCTCTACTATGGCAAAATCAGGGGTATGCTCGGGAATCCGAATGTTTTTCACTGCTGCTTCAATTTGTAAAGGACATTCCATAATTCGAGAAGGTTTCACAGTCTCAGATTCAATTGGTGATAATCCACTAATGGCATACTTATCTTTCCCATACTCAAACCCTGCTTTTTTCTTAAATTCGGGAACGGGATTCTTTCCGGTGTAGGGTGCTAATGATTCAACATTTCTCCATAATGAAGGACTTGGAATGTTGATTACACATTCAGGCTGTCGTTCTAAATTTTCGATGGCTTTTCCTCCAAGACCAATGCCCAAAATGATGCAATCCCCTAATGCCCATGATGATGATATAGGGCTTATATTTACGGAATCATCCTCATTTAGTGTATTTAATAAGATTACGGGAGTTCCATAGTAAAGAATGCTAGGCTGAATTCTTTCTATGTTTAGTGCTTGATAGGCAGTTTCCATTTTTATTCTCCTCCTACTTATATGTTCTTATTTATTGTAAAATAGTAATATTCTAATCTTCATCGAAATATGGAATACATAGAGAGGAGGAAAAACTATGAATGCAAACGCTAATGTAGCGATTATTGCCAGTCTTGTGAGTGAACCTTCGCGTGCGGCAATTCTGACTGTTTTAATGGATGGCAGATACCATCCGGTAAACGAATTAGCCTATATGGCGGGCATAAAACCGCAAACAGCGAGTTTTCATTTATCTAAAATGGTCAATGCAAAAATTGTGGCCGTAGAAAAACAAGGAAGACATCGGTATTATGGCATTGAGAGTCAACAGGTTGCTCAGGTTATGGAATCATTGCTATTAATTGCACCGCCAATTGAAATTAAATCATTCAAACAGGCTTCTGAGGATAAGGCCATTCGCTTAGCAAGGACTTGCTATGACCATCTTGCAGGGGGACTTGGCGTGAAGTTGACTGATGCTCTTATTCAAGAAGGCATTCTTTGTGAGGGATCAAAAGAATTCACAGTGACAGAAAAGGGAAAGGAGTTCCTTGCTGATTTTCAAATTGACCTCAAAAGGGTTGAATCAAAGAGACGTTCATTTTCACACAAGTGCCTTGATTGGAGTGAAAGACGACATCACCTTGCTGGAGCACTTGGAAATGCGCTTTTAGAAAGGTTATTAGAATTAAACTGGGTAGAACGTTTACCAAAAACAAGAGCAATCAAAGTTACATCTAAAGGTGAAAAAGGATTGAAGGAAACTTTTTCTATAGAAGTTAGTATATAGCAGAATTGTTCTGAGTAAGCATAAAAAATAGTCTGCTCTGAAATATGAAGAATATATGAAATCTATTCCTTTCACTGCAAAGTTCACGAAACGCTCACGACAAATTAACCAACTCTTAACACTCCTTTTAGACAATTTACTTGTGATTTCAATCATAGTAAATACCAACTGAACAGCAGTCGAAAGGAGAATGATTATGAAAGTTAAAAATCAGATGTTCTTACCAGTAATAGCCATCATTGTTACAATGATAGCCGGCTTTACGTATCTTTATATTTATGTAAAGGATAAGCCAGCAAACACGGAATTGGCAAGTTCAGAACCAAAAGCAGAAGAAAAGACACATCCATATGCTCCGCCAAGTATGGAAGAGGTGCCAGAAGGGGAGGAAGGCGAATTAATTAAGCTAGGACAAAAATATCATAATGAAACAAGCAGTGTTTTAGACGGGTATGTCGGCAATACATTAAGTTGTGCCAGCTGCCATGCGAATGGAGGAGTTGGTGATTCTCTAGATTTAGTTGGAATCTCAAAAACATATCCACAATATAATCCACGTGCGGGACGAGAAGTAAGTATAGAGGATCGAATTAACGGATGCTTTATAAGAAGTATGAATGGAAAGCCCCTTCCTAAAGAGGGAGAAGAGATGAAGGCAATGGTTGCGTATTATAATTATATTTCAACAAATGTTCCTGAAGGTACGACCGATCGGCCTTGGGCAAAGCTTAAAAAGGCTGAAGGTGATTTATCAAAAGTGAATGTAGATGAAGGAAGAGAGCTTTATCAGCAAGCATGTATCACCTGTCATGGGGAAGATGGTGCTGGCGGAGCTGCAGGACTTGCACTTTGGGGAGATAATTCATACAATATTGGTGCTGGGATGGCTAGAGTTCGAACAGCAGCTGGTTATATTCAAAAGTATATGCCAAAGGCTCCAGTTGGCGAACATGAAGCAGGTTCTCTTACTGAAGAACAGGCGATGAATATTGCAGCGTACATCAATTCAATGGAGCGTCCAGATTTTCCAAACAAAATTAATGACTGGCCGAATGGAGATGCACCAGATGATGCAGCTTATGAAACTTTAGCCGGCAAGAAGAATGCCGATAAATAAAAGATTTTTATAGAAATGCTATTTGCTAGCTTTACTGTATAAGAGAAACGTGGTGATTGTTATGGAGGATGGAAAGCTGAGAGGGAAGACAATTCTTCTAATTGAAGAGAACGAAGCGAACCGGATTGAGCTTAATTGGTATTTGTCCAAAAATGGTTTTGAGATTATTGAAGCCGAGAATGGAAAAGCAGCCAAAATGAAATTTTTAAAGTATGACCCTTGCTTCGTCCTGCTTGAGACAGCTCTTCCTGATATGAATGGGCTGGAACTTTGTACTTGGATTCGCAATCAGAATTCTAACAATGTGCCTATTATCATACAATCATCGAAAGGTGCCGACCAGGACAAAATACAAGGGCTGAAGATGGGGGCAGATGATTATATTGTGAAGCCATTTAACCTTGAAGAGCTTTTGATAAGAATAGAAACTGTCCTGAGAAGAACCGTAAATCGCTGCAGCAAATTAAGCTTTAAAGGACTGACAATTAAGCCGATAAAAGGGATTGTTAAATTTCATGATCAAGAGATACATGTCACTCATTTTGAATATCGGCTTTTATATCTTTTTATGACACATCCTGATCAAATATTATCAAGGGAACAAATAATTAATGAATTGTATAAGAAAAATGAAAAGATTATCAATGAAAGGACGGTTGACGTACATATAAAAAACCTCAGGGAGAAAATAGCTGGTTTTTCTGACTATCCTTTCATTGTATCCGTACGCGGTTTAGGCTATAAATTTAATATAGATTTTTAAAGTGGGAAAACGGAGATGTTGTATATTAACATCTTCTTTTTTTAGTCTCTTGAATGCCAGCATAAACCAGTAATTAAAACGGCAATACTATTTATATAAATAATGGCGTATTAATTAAAAGGATAAATGGCAAGGAGGGCTGGAATGGTTGGATTAATCCTTTTTGTGATAGTAATTAATCTAGTCGTTTTTTTTATAAAGAAGAATCTGACTATGAATCAAATGGTTCATATTTGGTTCTTTACGATCGCACTCCAATTAACTTTTGATATTTTTATCGATTTAAAATATCATGGCTACTGGTATATAACGCAAGGAATTGATTGGGAAGCCTTTCCTGCCTATACTATATTAGTCCCTCCTGTTAATATCCTATTTTTAAATTGGTTTCCTTTTAAGCGTTCCTTTAAAAAAAAATTCTTATATTTTGCTGTATGGGTAATAGCCATATTAATTTATGAAAGTATTGCCCAGCTTCCCCCTCCATGGGGATACTTTGAATATGGCTGGTGGCGGCTTGAGTATTCTGCAGTCATTGATCCGATATTATTACTCATATTAATAGGTTATTATAAATGGATTCAAGTGATTGAAAAGAAATAATATTGAAAACGGAGCTGATTGTCTCCGTTTTTTTTATGCCTCTTAGACTCATTCTCATCCAAAAGTAGTAGAAGTTCATCATCATAATTGAGTAATCTCATTCCATCTCGCTCCCGATGCTGTGCGGACGCTTTCTTTCTAAAATAAAGCTAAGAACAATATAGAAAGCGAGAGATTGTAATGGATAAAAAACCGGTTGTAATGATTACTGGAGCATCAAAAGGTCTTGGAAAAGCGTTAACATTAGCATTGGCTAGAGAAGGTGTACGGCTAGCTATTTGTGCAAGAGGAGAAATGATGCTTCGCAAAGTAGAGAAAGAGGTACTGGCCCTTGGAGCAGAAGTGATAGCCGTTCAAGCAGATGTTTCTGACATAAGAGATATAAACCGCTTCGTATCTATTGTAGAAGAGGGCTTTGGATGTGTCGATGTATTAATTAATAATGCGTCTATATTTGGACCCGGACCAGCGCTATTATCTGATTACCCGGAACATGATTTTGCAGAAGTACTTAAGGTCAATGTAATGAATCCTTTCCTCGTAACTAAGCGAGTTTTGCCAGGCATGCTGATTCGAAATAAAGGAAGAATTTTCAATTTGACCTCTGAAGCTGGCAAGACAGGATTTGCAGAATGGGGTGCATATGGCATCTCTAAATTTGCAGTAGAAGGTTTAACACAGACTTGGGCGGATGAGCTGCAAGATACCGGAGTCAGTATCAGCATGGTAGACCCAGGGGAAATGGACACAGAGATGCATAGGGTTGCTGTTCCAGAATGTGATTATGAGCTAGGGGATCCTAATGAGGTGTCGAAGGTATTTGTTACCCTTGCATTAGATGAAACGATTGATCTGAATGGAAAGCGGTTTGAGGCTCAATCTTATATGCAAGAGAAGAGGGATGAACAATGATGAGCACCGCACGTTCATTCCAAGTACCAGAATATTTAAATGCACGTACGCCAGCGGAATATAGGGGGATCTCGCGGGATCATGTCCGTTTAATGACACTAGATACAGTGACAGGAGATTGTTCCCATAATTATTTTAATATGCTGGATTCGTATCTAGCAGAGGGAGACTTATTAGTTTTAAATAATAGCCGAACCATTCCGGCAGTACTAAAAGGAAAAAGAGGAAGGCAAGCGGTTGAAATTCGCTTATCCCGAAAGTTATCGGATAGAGAATGGGAGGCCCTTATTGTCGGTGAAGTAATCACAGTCGGAGAAAAGATTGATTTACCTGGAGGACTAACAGCAACTATTGCTGGACTAGGAGCAGAGACACCACTAATTGTCCTTTCCTTTTCGAAGAGCGGATTAAATTTAATAGAAAACTTCTATCAATACGGGGAGCCGCTGCATTACGAATATATCGAAACGCCTTGGCCGATAGAGATGTATCAAACAGTCTATGCTTCTGTTCCGGGATCTGTAGAAATGCCCTCGGCTGGAAGAGCGTTTACTTGGCGACTGCTTAATAAGCTAAAAGAAAAAGGTGTAAACATTGCCTATTTACAGCTGCATGCTGGTTTAAGTTATTACGGAAATGACCGATGGCCACATCCAAATAAACATCTAGAGGAATTCTGTGTTCCTTTAAATACAGCAGAAATGATTAACAAAACAAGGGAAAAAAATGGGCGAGTAATTGCAGTTGGAACGACTGTTGTAAGGGCACTAGAAACTGCGGTTAATATAGCTGGATATGTGGTGCCGCAGAAAGGCATTACAAGTCTGTATATTCAAAAAGGATACCCTTTGAAAGCTGTTGACGGTTTAATTACTGGCTTTCACGAGCCAGAAGCAAGCCATTTAGATTTGCTTTCTGCTTTTATTGATAAGGACTTATTAATGAAGGCATATAAAAAGGCATTAGCTAATGGGTATTTATGGCATGAATTTGGGGATATGAATTTAATCCTGCCGATGGATGAGAGAAAATGAAGTGGCACCATTCAGGAGTTTCAGTAAGTCATTTACAGGATTCCATCCAGTTTTATATACAGAAGTTTGGATTTTCTTTCGAGCAATATTTGATGTTTCAGGAAGAAAAAATTGCTTTTCTAAGGAATGAGAATGTACGAATTGAATTAATTGAGTCAGAGGAGAGTCCGGGATCATTACATTCTATTCACACCGCGTGGCAAGTGGAGGATATAGAGGATTGGATAAGACAGCTGAAGAGAAAAGGTCTTTATCCGACAGAAGGACCCTATACCTTAAGCAATGGATGGATCACTGTATTTTATGAAGGTCCCGATCATGAGACAATCGAATTGATTCAAGTGAATAAAGTTTAAATAAAACCAAAAACCTTACCAAATCAAATCGGTAAGGTTTTCGATTTAAATCGTAAATCTTCTAATCAGTCCTTGCAGGTCATCAGCCATTTTAGTTAAATACTTGGCTGAAGATGTTATTTTGTGCATGGAAGCCAGCTGTTCTTCTGTTGATATGGACAAAGATTGTGTGCTGGATGCAGCATTATCAGATAATTCTGTAATAAATTTCATTGATTGTACCGCTTGCTCAGCACCCGCAGCCATTTGTTGAATAGCGGATGAAACTTCTTGTATTTGATTTGTCACTTCATCCACTGATTCCTGAATTTGAACGAAGCAATTTCCGGGATTGTTAACAACTTTCATCCCTCCTATTACTTCTTTGGTTACAAATTCCATGGATTCAACTGCTTTATTTGTATCATGTTGTGTGATTGAGATAAGTTGAGAAATTTCTTGAGCAGATTGAGCAGATTGTTCTGCAAGTTTACGGAATCAGCTACAACCGGCAAACCCGCTTCCATGCTCACCGACCCTTGCTGCTTCAATAATTTGTCCGATTTCTTTGGAGCGGTGTGTTTTTGGGGTCTGACCCGCACTAAGTCTCGGGTCTTAGTTGAAAATAAAGCGCAAGCTCGTTATAAGAATTCAAAAATAAAGGTAAGATGAAATCAAGATAAAGGAAGGAGAAAACAAAATGAAAAAATTTGGTTTGTTATTAATCGGCGGAATTTCAGCGATGATATTACTTTCTACCATTGGACCTATGATTGGGTTCCTAGTAAGTATTGCGCTTCTATATTTCATCTTTAAACAATTTTTGAAGACAGATTCAACAGGAGGAAAAATTGGGTTAGGGATTGTTGGTTTCTTTATCCTAATGGCTTCCATTCATAATGCACCTGCGATCATAGGAGTTGTGGCAGCATACGTTCTGTACCTAGTTTATAAAAAATGGAATGAAAACAAACAGGTGGTTATTAAAGAAACAGACCCATTTGTTAATTTTGAAAAGCAATGGAATGACATCAACAAATAATTGAATGAAGGAGAGAGTGAGTTATGACCAATTTACTTACAAAAATTAAAAATACAATAAAAGCAGATTTAAACGAAGCGCTGGAAAGAAAAGAAAATCAAAATCCGATCGCGTTGCTTAATCAATATCTTCAAGAATGTGAACAAGAAACAGAAAAGGTAAAAAAGCTTGTCGATCGTCACTCTCAACTCAAGGATGAGTTTGAAAGAGAGCTAGCAGAAGCAGCAGAGCTTGCGGAAAAGAGGAAGTATCAAGCAGGGATAGCTTCAAAAGCAGGTGAAACAGAACTCTATCAATTTGCCTCAGAAGAGCAGCAGTATTATTCAGAGCGTGCCGAACGTTTAAGAGTCTCACTTAAACACATCTATGGTCAGCTTGAAGAACTAGAACGAAAATATGAAGAGATGAAGCGCAAGCTTAAAGATATGCATATTCGCAGGATGGAGTTAATGGGGCGTGAAAATGTTACACGAGCCAATCAACAAATAAACAAAGTATTGGATTCGACTTCTTATTCTGAAAAGCCATACTCTCGATTCCAGGAAATAGAAGGCTATCTTAGCCGATTAGAGAATCAAGTGAATAAAGATTTTCACATCAGCTCCATTGATTCGAGGGTAGCACAATTGGAAAATGAGATGAGAATGAGTGAAAATAAAGGATTAACAAAAACGGCAGAATGATGATTTCTGCCGTTTTTCTTGCCATTATTGATTATTCAATTTTCGCTTTTCAGCTAAAAGTCTCTGAAATTCTACTTCCAGTTCATCAGAAGGTTCAATGCTAAGTCGGCTCAATACTTCTGTTAGCTTAGTCTCTAATAGGAGGATCAGATCCTCTTTTGTATCGTGTGCAACTTTTGGTGTGTAGTTCTTGTATTGCTCATATGTTCCATCAAATAACTGGATTTCTTGGTTGTTAATCACTAAAATTCGTGTGGCAATGATTTCGATAAATTGCCGATCATGAGAAACAAAAATAACGGTTCCTTCATATTCTTGCAAGAGTGCTTCAAGTGCTTCCACTGATGGGATGTCAAGAAAGTTTGTTGGTTCGTCTAATATAATTGTATTAATTTCACTAACAAATAATTTAGCGAATGCCACTTTTACTCGCTCTCCGCCACTTAGAACACCAACTGGCTTATAGACATCCTCTCTGAAGAAATGCAGCCTTGCTAAGACCGTTCGTATGAAAGTCTCATTCTGTATTGAGGTTGTGCTGACATTTTCAAGTATTGATTTTTCTGTATTTAAAATATCGATGTTTTGACTAAAATAGCCGATTTTCATGGAAGGGGAAATGGTTATCCCTTCGCTCTGATTCATTATTTTTTTCACGAGCGTTGTTTTTCCGCATCCGTTCGGTCCGATGATAGCAAGCTTATCCCCGCCACGTACATGAAAGCTGGCAGATTTCCAGAGTAACCTTTTATCGATCGAACATTGTACATCTTCTGCGCGCAAGACAATTCGTCCTTTAAAGGTTTCTTCGTTAGGCAAATTCATTTTAATGACAGGCACTTCTTTAACTTTTTCTACTTTCTCCAGCTTTTCTAAACGCGTTTCAATCGCTTTAGCAGTTTTTTGCAGTTTTTTTTGCTTTTTTGCAAAATAAGGTTTGGATTTTCCTGCTTCAATGGAACTTACATTTTGGGGTGTTTTCGTCGCTCTTTCTGCCTTTTTTTCTTTTAAAATTAACGCTTCTTCAAGCTGTTTTTTCTTTCTTTCATAGGTTTCGTACGCTTGCTTCTGCTGATGCTGCTCCAATTCCTTCTGCTCCATGTAATCGGAGTAATGTCCTTTGTAAACCTTCACTTTTCCTTGATCAAGCTCCCAAATGGATGTGCATAAAGCATCTAAAAATGCCCGGTCATGTGAAACAAGGACAAGCACGCTGTGTGATTTTTTTAATTTCTTCTCCAGCCATTCAATGTGACTCGTATCCAAATTAGTTGTTGGTTCGTCGGCAAGTAAAATGGCAGGACTTTTTGCGAGTGCGGCATTAATATATTCCTGTGTCACTTCTCCGCCGCTTTTTGTTGTATCTGTTCTTTTTAGCTGCGGCAATAGCTCGCATATGCCAGTTGTCGCAATTGTTCCATTGTCAGGAGATGTTTTCCCTGCTAAAACCTCTAATAAGGTTGTTTTTCCACAGCCGTTTCTGCCAACAAGACCAATTCGATCATTTTTTTGAATTTGTAATTTATCTATATCTAATAATAAACGGTCTTTTATAAATAATTTTATTTGGTTTGCTTCTAATAACATCATACAATCATCCCCATTTCATCAGTGCTTGGAGACAAAAAAGCCTCCTATCTGCATTCAGAATAGGAGGCATAGGGGTGCACAAAGAGACTACTCTCTTTGAAGGACCAACTATAGAAACCTAATCCTATCCTGAAAACCTCGATTGAAGACGACAAAAAATAGAGCAGATATCTGCTAACTATGACATTCTTCAATGGATTGCTTTCGAAAAATAGGATTAGAACTTCATGTAATTGGGTCACCCTTTCGTTTTTTAGTTATTATTACAATATACAACTAACTGATATTTGTCAATTGGCTGATAATAATTGGTGGATTGCCAGATACACGTTGTTTTCCATTAATATTTAAACAACATCGCAATAAATTCATGTCCTCCGCCGATTGTCCAAAAAAGGACATGATCCCCACGTTTAATTCTGCCAGATTCAATTCCTTCATAAAGGGCAATAAATGGACTGCTTGTTCCTGTATATCCATATCGATCACCCACATACATTATTTTTTGATCGGGAATGTTAAAATGATCTTGGATTTTTAGAATATTAGAAAGAGCAAATTGTGATAAACAGTAACTATCAATATCTTCACTTCTTAAGTGGTTGCGTTCTAATAGTTTGCTGATTTTTTCATATGTAAAGGGTAAAGATACACTTCCATCGAATGGAAACCATTTCATGTAATCAATTGATCCTTCTCCTTTAATAGCCTGGGATAAACCTTTTTCAGGATAAAGAATATTATCTCGATAAGTAGAATCCACCTCATAGATCGCATCGATAAATCCGGTATTCTCTTCGGTTTTTTCAAGGATTACGGCACAAGCCGCATCCCCAAAATTAGCATATGTGATTTCCTCTTCAGGATTAGCAATAAGTGAAAAATTATCTGAACCTATAATTAAGGCAGTACGTATATGTGAATTCGATAACATATAACGTGAAGCATGCTCTATTGAAATTGTCATTCCAGCACAATTTGCGTTTGTATCCATAACAATTGTATCTTTTTTTCCATTAATAGAATGGTGAACATACATAGCATTGGTAGGCACAGTTTTCTCTGGGATTTGAGTTGAAAAAATAATCATATCAATATCTGTTCCCGTTAATCCGGCCTTTTCTAATACACGTTTGGATGCTTCTACTGCCATTGTTATACCATTTTCGCTGTTATTCTCAATAAGGTATCTTTCATTACGTCCCATAACATCCAAAAAATGAGTAATATCTCTGCCTTTTTGTTTAAAATGATCAATAAAGTAATCGTTTTTAACAATTTTATTAGGGTGGTAAACCTCAATTGCATTGATTTTAATGTTTGTCATAACGTCTCCTAGGGATGTTTCATAAATGTATTAAGTAAATGAGTAAGACTAAAAAAGCCTTACTCATATACTTACCGTATTAAATTTCAGTAACTTCTACATTATTTAAGCCGGTATTACGTGCTAAACGGCTTAATTGCATTTTCAAGACTGCACTCTTTTTTATTTCAATCACAATTTTTTTGAACCCTGAACTTTGATAAAGGCGAAAGCAGTTTTCGAGATCTGGAATCATTTCCTGCGTAACTAGATTTAAATCTCTGCAATCAAATTGAAGTGTAAATTCGTCAGCCTTAATAGCACTTGTTTTGCGTTGATACTCATTAATAAATTCTTGTGCCTTCTCAGGTGTAAAGCTTCCACTAACCGTCATGTCGATTGTCTTTTTCACTTGATTTACATTCATCGAATAAGATCCTGTTGCCATAATAGGTCACACACTTCCTTTATTAATTGGTTATGTATTATTAAATTTAGTAAAGCCATTCAAAAAAACATTATATCAGAAAAATATGGGTGAAAAGTGAAAAAATGGTGAAAAATTAATGTATTAATAATTAGACCATTCAGAAATATCGGGACTGTTATTTGAGATAAGGGGAAAATGTACTGTGATTTTGTAAAATTTCACATCATTCCTATTGCTTCAACGTGATAAAGGGTGGTATTATCTTACATAATATTTGGAAAGAGAGGATGTATAGGATGTCATTTGAAAGTGTAAAGGATCATTTTAAGAAATGGAATCGTGAAAGAGATATTATGGTGTTTGAAACATCAAGTGCAACCGTAGAATTGGCTGCTGAAGCCATAGGTGTTGCCCCTGCACGTATTGCAAAGACACTGTCATTTAGAGGAGAAGATAAAGCCATCCTTGTTGTTGCAGCCGGTGATGCAAAGGTTGATAATAAGAAATTTCGCCAAGCTTTTCAAATGAAAGCTCGCATGCTTTCAGCTGACGAGGTGGTAGAGCAAACGGGGCATGTGATTGGCGGGGTTTGTCCGTTTGGGTTGGCGAATAATTTGGATGTTTATTTAGACGTCTCAATGAAACGTTTCGATACTCTCTTTCCGGCGTGTGGCAGTACTAATTCAGCCATTGAGCTAACGTGTGATGAAATTTTTGAATTTTCCACTGCAAAAGAATGGGTTGATGTTTGTAAAGACTGGGAGGAAGATACTACTTATTCAACGCATAAAACGGATTATTCCCAAGTTAAACAATGATAAAGGGTAAATACCAAGGATAAATCCGCAGCTGTTAAGTGGACAATCGTGTGGTTTTTGATCATTTTGGAGAGGCAGTACTTGAAGTATGATAATAAAGATTCCTGACCATTTTAGGTTAGGTATTTTTATTTTCTCAGTGGCATTTTATGCTGCTAAAGAACTGTGAGTTAGGGAACAGTAGAGTGGAAGACATACTTTCAAGGTGAAAGAGAATGAAAATGCTTTGCGTTGATGGCGGTGGAATTCGAGGAGTTTTTGCGGTAGCCATTTTACAGGCTATCGAGGAAGAGTATGCATGTCCGATTGGCGATTTATTCGATGTGGTGGCTGGAACAAGTACTGGTGCGATTATAGCTGCATCAGTTGTATTGGAGAAGAATATGAGTGAGGTCATGGAAAGCTATCAATTGTATGGGAAGAAAATATTTATCCGAAAGTCAAAGGTTGGCCTTTTTAAAAGTATTTATAGCGATCACTATTTACGTCGTTTTTTCCGAAAAGCATTTGGCGAAATCGCTCTAAAAGATATTAACAAACCGCTTCTGATTCCTGCTGTAGACGTGACAAATGGAAAGCCCTTTATTCATCGATCGAACTACGGACACACAGAAAATGATGATTTATCGATTAAGCTGTGGGATGCTGTTCTCTCGTCCTGTTCGGCACCGGTCTTCTTCCCGCCTAACAATATAAATAATCAGTACTTATCCATTGATGGAGGTCTATGGGCGAACAATCCATCACTTGTTTGTGTGACAGAGGCTCTTCATCAATTTAAAAAGGATATAAGTGAAATAGAGATATTCTCTATTGGAACAGGTTTGCAGCATATCGACTTTTCTATAGGAAAGGATAAATACTGGGGAGCAAAGCATTGGCTCCCGTTTCAGCTCCCATCTATGAAAATGACACCGAAATTACTTGATTTAGCTCTTCAATTGTCCTCCGAATCCGTTACATATCATTGTCAGCACCTGCTTGGCAATAATTACTTTCGCTTAAACGGAGAGCTGGGAATGGAGATGCCCTTTGATGAAATTAAATTTATCGATGAATTGATTGATTTGGGAAAACGGGCATTTCTGAATAAGAGGGAAAAGGTCATGTCCTTTCTGAATAAAAAGCCTGATTCCCATAACTAGTTGGGAACCAGGCCTTTGTTTATTTTTTCTTTTTACCTGTCAATATCAAGATGGATGGAAGGAAAATTCCTCGTATTAAAAATGTATCGAGTAAGATTCCGAAAGCCATTGTAAACCCGAATAAGAATAGTTCCTGTAATGGCTGTGTCATCAACACGGCAAAGGTAGCAGCTAATATTAATCCAGCTGAGGAAATCACACCTCCTGTAACAGCAACCCCTTTTCCAACTGCTTTCTTCCATGGCAGCTTTGTCGCTTCCTCTTTAATTCTTGAAACAAGCATAATGTTGTAGTCAATTCCAAGAGCGACCATAAAGACAAAAGCATATACAGGCAATCGATAGCTGATTGCATCATAGCCCATAAGGTGCTGGAATATCCACCAGCCAAAACCCATTGTTGAAAAGAAAGATAATAGAATGGTTGCCATCATCAATATCGGCATCAAAATAGATTTTGTCTGGAATCCAAGAATAATAGTAAGCAATATTGTAATAAGTGAGAACAAGACGATCATATCACGCTGGTTCATAAGATTGATATCCACCTGCTGAGCGGTCTGGCCAGCAAAGTGAAGCTCAACATCAGCTGTTGAAAAACCGCTGTCTTTTAATAAGGATTCTTCAGAATCACGCAGTCTTTGTAGGGTATCAAGTGCTTCTTTTTCATATGGATTGCTGCCTAACACCATTTGAAGTCTAATGACTTTATTTGTTTCTGCTAAATAATTTCTGGGCAATGACTGTGGTTCATTCATCATATCATCCTGAATAATTGGGGTGACAGAGACAATATTGCTTTCTCCACTAAGTTTGGAAACAAGCTGATTTACTTTTTGGAATAACTCAGCATTTACAGAAAACTCATTGTCAGACTTTATCAATACGGTCACAGGTGCTAATTGGCCTGCTGGGTAATTTTCTTCTAGAAGCTCAAATCCCTGCCGTGACGGCATGTCCTCTGGAAATGATTTTAATAGGTTAAAAGAATATTGAATAGAAGTAAAGTTGAACAGGCCAATAAGCAAGACAATCAGTAAGGTGCCGCCTAATAAAGCTGGCCTTTTCATCACTTGTTTGCTGATGGCAGGCCAAATGCCATGTGTTGTTTTCTCTTCTCCTTTTTCAACTTTAGGAACAAACGGCCAAAATGCTTTGCGGCCCATTATCGCGAAGATACTAGGGATAAGTGTTAGACCAGCAATGAGAATAACGACAACTGCTACCGAAAAAACGGGTGCAAAATGGTTATAAGGTTCAAAAACAGTAACAAATAATGTTAGCATTGCAATCAGTACTGTTCCACCACTGAAAACTATGGGTTCCGAAACGTGGAAAATGGCTTCTTTCATTGAGGCATACTTTGATTCTTGTTTCGTTAATTCCTCACGATAACGCGAGAAAATAAATAAACTATAGTCTGTTAGGACGGCAAACAATAAGATAAGCATAATGGATACAGCAGAACTATCAATGGTAAACCAGCCATTTTTCCCTGCCAATCCTAAGATTCGATCGACAACCCCATAAACGATACCTGCAATAATTAATGGAGTAATTGCAAGTATGGGGGAACGGTAAATAACAATTAAGAGAATGAAAATTAATGCTACAGTAGCTAGCATGAGAACAATATCTGCATTTTTGAATAGAGAGACGGTATCAGCAGAAATCCCGGCAGGACCAGTAATTTCAAATTGCATCCCATCCAAATCGATTTTATTGGCTTTTTCCTTTATTTTATCCATGACTGCAAGTGTCTCAGAAGATTCTAAATCAGGCTCTAATGATAGATTAATGAGCAGTGTGGTTTCATTTTCAGAATACATCTGTTTTTGAACATTTGGCGGCAATGCATGAAAGGGAAGAGCACTCATAATCTGTTCTGGCTTTTTGTCTGAAGCGAGCCACTCGCTTAATTTATTAATTTTTCCGATGTCTTCTTCTGAGATTCCCCCTTCACGATGAAACACAAGCAAAGCTGGCAGTCCATCAGTAGAAGGAAACTGTTCTTTTAAAATTTGCTGGGCAATTTCCGATGGTTTGTTTCCATTTATGCTTCCTTCTGTACTATTAACCTCATACTCTTTTGCTGAAGGAACAAGCAGGCTTAGAAGCACAACTGCTAAGATCCAGGCAAGGATAGTCACCTTTGCTCCTTTTTGACTGCTTGTATATTTAACTAACTTACGAAATGGTTTAAGCATCCAATCCAACTCCTTACTGTTCGATATTGACTTCATTGTAAGAAGTGAATATGAACGGAGAATGAATGGGATATTTCTTTATTTATTACGAGAAAATTTATCTAAAGTGGATTTAATCATAATCGAGGCTTCATGGGTGGAAAATAGTATGTCGGTCAAAGTGTGTGGGCATATATGCCCTTATAAGGAAGGGGAAGTGCAGGATCGTACCCAAGAAGATGCTCTATGTGTCCGTGAGTACCAGCAACAAAAAAGACGGTCACAAGAAAAGGGAACTTGTGACCAAGAAGAGTGTTGCATAGCAGCAGAGTAACTATGGAAAAGATTCGTACTAGGAACTCACCATTGCTCCGCCATTCACATGAATAACCTGCCCTGACACATAGCTTGAATCTTCAGATGCTAAATATACATAGGCAGGGGCTAGTTCAAATGGCTGGCCGGCTCTTTTCATTGGAATTTCTAGTCCAAATTTCATCACCTCTTTCTCGGAAAAGGTTGCAGGAATAAGCGGGGTCCAAATCGGACCTGGTGCAACCGCATTTACACGAATCTGCTGTTTTTCAAGAGAAAGGGACAATGAACGTGTAAATGCTACAATGGCTCCCTTTGTTGCAGAATAATCGATTAGTTTCTTATGTCCTTCATAGGCGGTTATAGAAGCAGTATTAATAATAGAGCTCCCCGCTTTCAAATGGGGAAGAACGGCCTTCGTTAAGTAAAAGAATGAGAAAATATTTGTTTGAAACGTTTGTTCCAGCTGCTCTTTAGTAATTTCGAGTATGCTTTTTCTTACATATTGAATAGCATGATTGTTGATTAGGATATCAATTCTTCCAAATGCCTGTAATGTTTGTTGAACAACTTGCTGGGACATTTTCTCTTCTTTTAAATCACCAGAAATGAGAAGGCATTCTCCTCCAAGCTCTTTAATTCTTTGTTCGGTTTCCTTTGCATCCTTATGTTCATTTAAATAAACAATAACGACCTTTGCCCCTTCTTTAGCAAAAGCATAGGAGACTGCACGGCCGATTCCGCTATCTCCTCCGGTTATAATGGCTACTTTTCCTTTAAGTTTCCCTGATCCTTTATAGGATGGATTCTCTGATATGGGTTTTGGTACCATTAAATACTCAAGACCTGGCTGAGTTTGTTGATGCTGAGGCGGAAAGGCGATAGGTTGATTCTTGCATACTTTTTGGTATCCATAATTGGAAGATGGGTACACTTTTTATACACTCCTCTGATCTTTATCGTTTCATTGTATTCTTAGAAGTTCCCTAAAGTGATCCCTTTGAAACGTTACAAATGGGACATTACGTTTTGACATCACGAATAATTTTTTATAAAATGAATGAAAGTCAGTCATTTATATAGAAGGGACAATATATAATGAATAAAAAAGAAAAGATTGTTCATGCAGCAATTGAAGTTTTTCGTGAAAAGGGAATTGAGAAAACGAAAATCTCCGATATCGTAAAAATTGCAAATATTGCACAAGGTACGTTTTATTTATATTTTCCTTCTAAGCTTTCTGTCATGCCGGCGATTGCAGAAGTTATGGTAGAGAAAACCATTACAGCGGTGAAAAATGAAGTACAAGAGGGTGCAGCTTTTACAGTAAAACTCACTCAAGTCATTGATGCGATCTTTAAGATCACATGTGATTACCGAGAAATACTTGTGCTTATCTATGCAGGAATGGGATCAACGGAACATATTAAAGAATGGGAGACAGTGTATGAACCTTTCTATTCATGGATCAGTCAATTCCTAAATGAGGCAAAGTCTTCAGGAGTTATCCGTGATTCGATTCATGTCGAGCGTACCTCGAAATTATTCATCGGCTTAGTTGAATCAGCAGCTGAGCAGGTTTACTTATATGATTCAAAACAGGATGACCAAGCTTCAATACAAAAAGCTGAGGTTTTAGAATTTTTGAAGTACGGGCTAGGCATTCAAGAATAATAAAAATAGAGTGCCATGTTTATTATATTTAAAAATGAATGACAGTCATTCATTCATTAGAGAGAAGGGTATAAATGAATAAAGCGTGGATATATGTCTTTTTAACTTGTTTGTTTGAATTAATTTGGGTGTACGGATTTAATGTTGCCGAGACATGGTGGCAATGGGGAATCATTATCGGAATCATTCTGATTGATTTTCATTTCCTTCCAAAAGCATGTGAAAGTCTTCCAACAGGGACCGTTTATGCCGTATTTGCTGGAGTAGGAACAATCGGAACGGCAATAATGGATATTTTCTTTTTTGGAGGAAGTTTTAGCATAGGGAAGTTCCTTTTTATTGCTATTTTAGTAACAGGGGTTATCGGTTTAAATCTAGCTGATAACAAAGAAGAGGAAACGGTATCGAAAGGTGTTGCTTAAGTATGGGCTGGTTATTTGTCATTTGTGCTGCTGTAAGTGAAATTATTGGTGTAATAGGATTAAAATTATATAGCCAGAAAAAATCTATTAAAAATGGAATGATCTATTTAGGGGGATTTGGTGCCTCCTTTGCCTTTTTATACACATCATTCAACTATTTGCAGTTAAGTATTGCTTACGCAGTGTGGATTGGAATTGGAACAGCAGGAGCGGTCCTGTTAAATATGGTGATTTTTGGGGAATCTAAGAGTAAGCTAAGAATTGCAAGTGTGGCACTTATCGTAATCGGTGTAACGGGTTTGAAGGCATTATCTTAAAAAGCAGAAGAACTAATTCTAAACATTTCTGCAACTTTTAATTGAATACTTCCGACTGATAAAATGTATTAACTTTAAGGAGGTATAGAACCTTGAATAAAAAAAGCATACTCATCATGGGCATGTTATGTATGCTGTTAACAGCTTGCCATGCGAAAACCCCTTCATCATCCGATCAATTGCAGCAGAGAGAAGACGCACTTCAGCCGAAGGAAAGCAATAGGGCTGCTGATCTGCTGAATCAAGTGATGGAAAAAGCACAAATTGGATTGACCATTGGCGGTCCATTCAATGTATTGGACAGTAAAGTAGATGAAGTAAAAGGTGAATGGGGCAAGCCAGACAACGAGGATCAGGCAGGAAAGGGTTTCTATGCTACTTATCAAAATAAAAGTTTCGCATTGGGTTTTAATAAGGCAGGAGCCATATTCGATGTTCGTTCGTATGCTAAAGAACTTAATGAAATTACTTCCGCACAGATTGAAGATCGTTTTGGTCAGCCAGACCAAATAAGGGAAACAGATAATGAAGAAATTTATGTTTACGAATTGGAACGGAAAATCGAACTGAAGTTTATTATTCCAAAAGAAGAAAAAGGTGTTCATCACGTATCCGTTTTTAACCCTGAACGAGCAAACGATGAGTATGTACTTGATATTAAAGGGGAATCCAATCAGCTGTCTGCATCAGCATGGGAAAGCATGAAGGAATGGCGAAAACAAATTGTTTCATTTGCTCAGGATCATGAGAATGTGTATATAAATGGTTCAAATAAAAAACAAGTTGCTTTAACCTTTGATGATGGTCCTGATGAGAAAGTAACGCCAGCGATAATTGATATATTAAATGAATATAAAGTTAAAGGTAATTTCTTTTTTCTTGGCAGAAATGTAGAGGCATTCCCGGAAATTGCAAAAAAGGCATTTACTAGTGGTCATTTAGTTTTAAGCCATAGTTATAATCATGTAGAACTGCCGAAGTTAACGTCGAAAGAAATCCAAATAGAAATTGATCGTGCTGGAAAATCGATTAAATCAGTTATTGGAAAAAGACCTTCCATTATACGAACACCTTATGGAGAAACGAATAATCAGGTAGTAGAAATAGCCCGGCAGGAGGGATATTCTGTTGTCCTTTGGTCCATAGACACGCTTGATTGGTCACAAAAAGATGCGAGCAATATCATTAATAATGTCATGAATCATGTTAGAAACGGTGATATTATCCTTATGCATTCGGATTCAAAGAAGGCGGAGGCAGCAAAAGCATTGCCGGAGTTAATTGAGAGATTACAGGAAAAGGGCTTTGAAATAGTAGACTTAGAAACAATGTTAAATATAAAGGCATATCAATGAAAAATCTGGCAATTTGCCAGATTTTTTTATGTTGTATATTTTATAGACGTTCCTTAAAAACGTTTGACATAAAACAAACAAAAACATATAATGTCTATTATAATATAAACAAATAAGGGTTGTGACTATATATGGGTTTATCTGAAACTTTTTGGAATGCTTCCATGGAGGAATTGAAGCGGGGCTATATTGAGGAGAATCGTCATTATATGTGTCTTCTATGCGGAAAGACAACAGAGAAAGGGATTGTTTATCAAGCAGAGGATGTTTTTTACGAAGCGGAAAGGTATATGTCTCTTCATATTGAAAATGAACATAAATCTGTATTTGATTCCTTGATTGACCTGGATAAAAAGCTAACAGGACTGACTGATCATCAAAATCGCCTTCTTCGTCTTTTCTATGATGGAAAGAGTGATGCCGAGGTGCAGAAGGACATGGGGATTGGCAGTGCATCCACAATTCGGAATCATCGCTTTGCCTTAAAAGAAAAAGAACGTCAGGCAAAATTGTTTTTAACTTTAATGGAACTTTTAAAAGAAAAGGACAATCATAAACCAGCCTTCATTGATATTCATAAAACAGCAAGGATGGTCGATGACCGATACAACGTGACGAAGGAGGAAAATGAAGAAATCCTAAAGAAGTTCTTTCCTGAGGGAACAAATCAACTATTGAAATCCTTCCCGCCAAAGGAAAAACAAAGGCTAGTTGTGCTTCGTGCAATTGCTAGTCGTTTCAAAAGTGAAAAAATCTATGGGGAAAAAGAAGTTAATCAGCTACTAAATGATGCTTACCATGATTATGTGTTATTAAGACGATATCTAATTGAATATGGCTTTTTAGATCGTAAAGCAGATGGCAGTGAATATTGGCTGAAAAAGTAATTGGGAGGAAAGTGAAAATGAACAGAAAAAAAGAACTAAAGCAGCAATATAAAGAAATTAAAATTGAAGCAGGCGTTTTCAAAATTAAAAATACAAAGAATGATAAGATTTTTATCGGCAGTACTCGAAACTTAAAAACATTAAATGGTACTAGATTTTCGTTGGAAAATGGTGGCTTCACAAATAAACTGCTTCAAAAAGAATGGAGCGAATTTGGAAAAGATGCTTTTGAAATGGAAGTATTAGAGATTTTGAAAGAGAAGGATGATCCTTATTACAATGAGAAGGAAGAATTGGAGAAACTGGAGGAAAAGTGGCTGAGTCAGCTTCAGCCCTTTGGAGATCGCGGGTATCATCACGAAAAGACCCGCTAAAAGGAGAAATGAAAGTTGGAAACACAGCAAAGGATAAAAGACAAAAATCATAAACCTGGAGGAGATGGAACGGGTCGTTTGCCTGTATGGCGTCCAATGCTTATGTTCCTGATTCCCTTAATACTCAGCAATATATTACAATCTGTTGGTCAATTATTTGGGATGGTCATTGTTGGACGCTGGTTAGGTGTGAATGAATTGGCAGCCATTTCTGCCTTTTTTCCATTGTTCTTTCTGCTTATATCCTTTGCTATTGGGATTGGATCAGGCAGTGCAATCTTGATTGGCCAGGCTTTTGGAGCGGGAAATAAAGAAAAGCTAAAGGCTATCGTAGGGACAACACTAACATTTACATTCATTATAGGAGTTGTGCTGGCAATCCTAGGAGGAATTTTTGCTATGGATGTTCTTCGCTTAATTGGCACGCCGGCCAATATTTTAGAAATTAGTGTCCATTATGCACAAATTCTGTTTTGGTCATTGCCTGTATTGTTTTTGTACTCTGTATACACAACTTTTATGCGGGGGACAGGAGATTCAAAAACGCCTTTTTATTTCCTAATCGTCAGCACTGTTCTTAATGTGGCTTTATTGCCGCCCTTAGTGTTCGGGTGGTTTGGTGTTTCGCAGCTCGGTGTGTATGGAGCAGCATATGCGTCCTTACTTTCTACCATTATCACTTTTGTTATTATGCTTTTCTATTTACACAAGGTAAAGCATCCGCTGCAAATGGATGCTTCGATTCGGAAGTATCTTCGAATGGATAAAGAATTGCTTAAACTGCTTTTGCGACTCGGTATTCCATCAAGCATCAGCATGATCCTGCTGTCACTTTCTGAAATCGCAGTCATCACTTTTGTTAATCGCTATGGATCGGATGCAACAGCAGCATATGGTGTAGTGAATCAAGTAGCAAGTTATGTACAGATGCCAGCAATCAGTTTAAGCATCACTGTTTCTGTGTTTGCTGCACAGGCTATTGGCGGAAGTCAATTTGATCGATTACAGCAGGTCATTCGAACTGGGGTCTTCTTTAATTATGTAATCAGCGGGGTTTTGATAATTCTTATCTATATCTTCTCTGAAAACATTCTCTCGTTATTTATTACAAGTAAAGAAACAATTGAGATTGCGAATAGCTTGATTAAGATTACATTATGGAGTTATGTGATTATTGGGCATGCACATATACTAAATTCAACGATGCGGGCAAGCGGAACCGTCCTATGGCCGACCGTTTTAAGTATTATTCCGATCTGGCTGATTGAGGTTCCTGTTGCGTATTGGTTATCCAGTTACACAAATCTTGGCATCAAAGGGATATGGATTGGTTATCCAGCAGCATTCATTGTCACATTTGCTTTCGTGTATTCTTATTACCGCTGGTCGTGGAAGAAAAAGCAAATTGTTCGTCTTATATAAAAATGAGTGGGAGCATCTTCTAGAAAAAGAAGATGCTCCTTTTGTTTTTTTACAAAAAAATCAAAAAAAGCTAAAAAAGGGATAAAAATTACTTTGACAGGTAGAGTAATTTCGGTTAATATTACTCTATCAGATAGAATAGTGAATGTACAAGGGTGTGTCAGAATGATTAGAAGTGATATTATTCGCGGACATTTGGATTCGATTATTTTGCGCTTGATTTATGAAGAGGACCGATATGGATATGAAATTTCAAAGGAAATCAGTTTACGCACAGACAATCGATTTCAGATAAAAGAAGCAACTTTATATGCAGTGTTTCAGCGGCTTGAGAAGAAAGAACTAATTGAATCTTACTTGGGGGAAGTTTCTCAAGGCGGAAAAAGAAAATATTACAGAATTACAACGCTGGGAAAAGCTTACTTGCAAGAAATGGTGAAAGAGTGGAAGGAAGTAAGGGCGATCATCGATTTATTTATGGAGGGGTTAAAGTGAAGAAGCTAAAAAATCATGTGGAAGAATTGTTTAAGGACATTCCTGAAAGTGAACAAAAAAACGCAATTAAGCAAGAGGTTTTGGAAAATCTTGAAGAAAAGGTCTGGGATTTAAAGGCTAATGGGAAAGAAGAGGAAGATGCGATTAATAAAGCGATTGTCGAGTTTGGGGATATAGAAGATTTGAAAAAGGAGCTGGGTGTTAAACAGCCAATAAAGAAAAATATGACGAAATTAAATCTAGGATATTCGATTTGGGGTAGCGCACTAATCATTGCATTATTTCTTTTTATTAATCTTTATTATTCTCCTGATGTCATCTGGTTTGTTTATCCGACGTTTGCTGTATTATGGTGGCCTTTAACGATGTATTTTAAGTGGCAGCGTTCTAAATGAGGGGTGAAAATAAATGAAAAAATATGATGTTGGTTTTGCGGCAGCTGGAAGCATGATGAGTATTCTCTTTTTTATGATCGTCAATTATGTAACAAGCACCGAGTATTTATGGTTTATTTATCCTTCTTTAGCCTTGCTGCTACGGCCTATTGGTCTATATTGTGCAAAACAGGGAAAACATAATCTATTTTCGATATTATGCAGTGGACTCATTATTCTTTTTCTTATATCTGAAAATATCATTCATTCTCCAGTCCACCCGTGGTCCTTGTACGCCATCTTTCCCATCCTATGGTGGCCAATACTGATTATTTTAGGAAAACGGGCTAAGACCATGTCCATTGCGTGGGTAGGAAGCATAAGTATAATTCTATATTATCTAATCTTGAACATACTCATTTCTCCTGGATATCCTTGGGCAATCTATCCCGCATTTGTCGTGTTATGGTGGCCGCTTTCATTATACCATGCGTTGAAAAAGACATTTTTTACATTTTCGGTACATGCCAGCTTATTAATCATTTTATTTTTTATTACTGTGAATGCAGTCTCCTCTCCAAACACAATTTGGGCGGTTTACCCAATTTTTTGTGTATTATGGTGGCCACTTTCTATGTATTATTTCGTCTATAAGAAGAGAAGAGTAAATTGATTTGAATTCAAGAAGAAAGTGAAGGTAGATTATGGAGGAGAAAAAGATCTATATCATTTTTACAGATACTGGAACACTTTTCACAAAATTAATCAAGCTATATACGAAGAAGCCATTAAACCATGTATCGATTTCATTTGATAAACAATTAACAAATATATTCAGCTTCGGGCGCAAGAAGCCTTATAATCCCTTTGTTGGGGGTTTTGTAAGAGAAAGAATTGCGGAAGGATTATTTAAAAAAGCGAGATGTGAGGTATATAGCTATTCCTTATCAGAAGCGGAATATGAACAAATGCAAAAAAAGGTTAGAGAAATAGAAGCAAAGAAAGAACTATATAAATATAACTTCTTAGGACTTATTGCTATTATGCTTAAATATAATCTTAAACGAAAAAATGCTTTCTTTTGCTCACAATTTGTTGCAACTATATTAAATGAAAAAAGAGGGATGCTCGAAAAATCCCCAAGCCAGTGCACCCCCCAAGATTTACTAGCAGTGAACGAGCTTGAATTAATTTATAAAGGAAAGCTTAATTTCTATCCGCATCAGGTAAATGAAAATATGGTTGAACATGACTTTAGCTTCGGAAAACCAATGATTTATAAATCACCTGATTTTAGCTAGCTTTCATATGTAATCATAAGTATGCTGATAAAAGGCTGCATATAGAGCTGTTTATCAGCTTTTTCATTTTACTCATTTTACCCTTTCAATAGCTTTAAAAATACAGACAATGCCTTTGTTTGGAAGGGAGAGCGCAGAACAACTGAAAATTCTCTTGTAAGAGACAACCCCTTCACTTTGATAACTGCCAATGAGCCGAAGTCTCTTTCTTTCCGAATAACCCAATCAGATAATAGACTAATGCCAATGCCTGCCTCGACAGATTCTTTAATTAATTGTGTACTCCCAAATTCTAATATTTTTTTAGGTGCGATGTTAAGCTGGTTAAACAGTTTCTCAGTCGCCTCCCTTGTTCCTGATCCGTTTTCTCTTACAATCCATATTTCTTTCTCAATGTCTCTAATAGATACCTCGCCTTCAATGTGTGATAATCGATTTTTGGGAGAGGCGACGATACTCATCTTATCTACAGCAAAAGGCTCAATCTTTAAGTTTTTCTCCCTGTATTGTCCTTCCACAATGCCGACATCTAGTTGATGACCAAGTACGAGTTCAGCTATTTCCTTTGTATTTCCAATGGTGATAGCAGGTTTTATTTGAGGATACTTTTTTTGCATGTCAGCGATTAAGTGGGGCAAAACATACTCCCCGAAAGAATAGCTTGCTCCGATGGATAACAGTCCATTTGGATTATTTGTAAGGTCATCGATTAAATAGTGCATTTTCCCATAGAGCCCTAATATTTCTTTAGCATGATGGTAAACGATTTCTCCGGCTTTATTTAAATGAACATATTTATTGGTTCGTTCTAATAATTTGGTGCCCATTGTACGTTCTAAAGCTTGAATGTATTGGCTGACGGCAGGCTGAGTCATATGTAATTCTTCTGCTGCACGTGAAAAGTTCTGCTTTTCCGCTACAGTGATAAAGACAGCTAAATGTTGGTCCAACTCATCATCTCCACTTGGTATGTGTTTTACTTATTATTAGCATTATAAATTATTATTTTTCTTATAGTAAAGAAAACATTATGCTTAGATTACAAACAGTTTTGGAGGTGATGGAATGTCAGCACAAGCAGCTAATACAAATTCATCTAGTAAAGAACCGCTTCAGCCAGATAAAAAAAATGCCTCTGCCGGAAGATGGGCAGGTGGGATTGCGTTTACGTTTTTGATCGCTTTATTAGGATACTTATTAGCAAAATTACCTGGGTTTGACCATGTTGGTCAACTTGCTTCCGCCATAGTAATTGCAGTATTATACCGAAATATTTTTGGATATCCGGAGCTTTTACGTGCCGGCATTGGTTTTTCTTCAAAGAAACTTTTAAGATTTGCGATTATCCTATATGGGTTAAAGCTTAATATTGGGACGGTGTTAGAGGATGGTCTTGGATTACTTATCCGTGATGCTGGTGTCATTGTTTTTGCCATTTTGTTTACCGTTTGGCTGGCGCACCTATTAAAAGCGGATAAGAATATTTCACTGCTTGTTGGAGTAGGAACAGGGGTATGTGGTGCTGCCGCCATTGCGGCTATTGCTCCGATTATCAAGTCCAAGGATGAGGATACCGCCATTGGTGTTGGAATTATTGCACTTGTAGGTACTATTTTTGCGATTGGCTATACGATTCTACGCCCTGTCCTTCCATTAACGGCAAGTGAATATGGCATTTGGTCAGGGATAAGCCTGCATGAGATCGCTCATGTCGCATTAGCAGCTGCACCCGGTGGACAGGATGCACTCGCTATCGGCTTGCTTGCAAAACTAGGCAGGGTATTTTTGCTCGTTCCATTATGCTTTATTTTTATGTATATGATGAAAAAGAAAAACACAGGAGAGGAAAATTCAGATACCAAGATTGAATTTCCATGGTTCCTCATTGGGTTTATAATCATGAGTGTGATCGGCAGCTACGTGTTTGGCAAGTACATTCCTGTTTCGGAAATGTTTTTAAATGGAGTAACAAATCTTACTACTTGGTGTTTAACGGCGGCAATGGTCGGACTTGGATTGAATGTCAGCCTTCACGATCTGCGTACGAAAGCATTAAAGCCGTTAATTGCCATGGGGATTACCTCTATTTGTTTATCGATTATTGCTTATTTTATTGTTTAATTGAAAAGAGCGGATGTTCCAAAAGTGGAATACCCGCTTGTATTTTATCGGTCCTTTGAATGTATTTGTTTTACCTTTGCTTTTGTCGGCCAAATAAAGTTGGAAAGGGAAATTAGAAAATCAATCCCCAAAATAATAGACCATAACCTTAATATCCCGCTTAATGCTTCGGTTCGGGAGGCGTCATTTATAAAATAAATCATCCCAGCAAGAAGTCCTGCTCCGATGAGAAATGCAATGACATGCCTGCCCCAGCCTTTAAGATAATGCTTTGCATATTCCAGCCCATAACGTTTAGCCGGCCTCGGTCCCTGTTTTGTAATATAGTATTGAAATCGCTCGTCTGCCCATTGAATCATGCTTTTACCAAAGGCAATTGATACACCTATATAAACGGCTGCAATCCCATGAATACTTGATGCAGTTGCTCCACGGTATAAATCAATACTTGTCGTTACTAATAAAATTAAGTCAATAACAGGTGTTAAGGCTAAAAATATTAATCCAATCCTATTCATCTTGAATACATAGCGTATGACTAAACCTAAGGCAATAACGACCCAGAAGCCGATTTCACATGCGATAATCATCCATGCTAGGAAATTCAAACGAGCACCTCTTTCCAGTACAACTGTATTATATAAAAAGATTTTACCATGCTGCCTTATTTAATACAACTGTATTATATAATTGAAAAATTAATTTTTCATTGATAAAATAATACTATGCCAAAAATTGTGGATCATGAAAAAAGACGAAAACAAATAGCTGAAGCAACATGGCGGGTCATCTTAAACCTAGGGATGGAAGGAGCGACCGTTAGGAATATCGCAAAGGAAGCAGGGCTATCGCTTGGAGCTCTGCGTCATTATTTTTCTACACAGGATGAATTGCTTGTGTATGCGATGGATCTTGTGAAGGAACAGGCTACTGTACGTATTAATGAAATAACTAAGAAGGATTTGCCGCCAAAAGAAATGATTTTAAGCATTTTATTGCAAATGGTCCCTATCAATGAGGAAACAATGGCCGAAATGGAGGTTTGGTTTGCTTTTATTGCCCATGCCAGACATAAGGAAGACATCTTTAATATAAAGGATGATGGCGTCTTTAACGGAATAAAAAAACTAGTTGATTCCATGGAACAGTATGGACTCCTTCGGAAGGAACTAGATATAGCTGTAGAAACTGAAAGATTGTATGCCTTAATTGATGGGATCGCGCTTCATGCATTGCTTGAGCCAAAGCGAGTTGATAAGGAGCGAATCGTTCGTGTGTTAGAACGTCATTTGGATTCGATTTGTATAGGCTAAATAAAACGGACTTCCGATTAAAGGAGAGTCCGTTTTTTTGTTCTGCTTCTTATTCTAATTTCGGGAGAAAATATTCTCTTGCCATATTTTTTACATCAAGAGCTGGTGTTTTTACTCTATAAGCTCCCGTGGTTTTGAACATGCTTTTCTTGAATCACAGGTTTTCTCAAAGGAACTGTGTGCCAATACGTAATTATACGCCAAATCCATTCAAGCGGTCTCATCCTAAAGTATTTCAGCCAAATAACACTGAAAAGGATTTGAATAGCATAAATAGCTAAGCATACATAAAGCGTTTGGACATAAGTCAGATTGCTTATGAAATGAACCATCCTGTCAAAAGGTAAGATAAAAGCTGTTTGCCCAAAATAGTTTGTGAATGCCATTCGCCCATAATATTTAAGGAGGCTAAGAATGGTTTGGACGATTTTTGTTTGTAGGAGCAAGAGCAAAATTCTGATATAATCGGTCCGTCCGATTTGGAGAAACCTGCTTGACTGATCAAGGGAGCCATCTTCACTTAATAAAATCATCGGTTCAAATGGCTGTTCAGGCATATTTAAGTATTGGATATACAACCTAATTATGCTAAGAATAAGCATAGTTGCCGTAAATATAAAAAGCTGTTTAGTTTTTTACTCCAGCTTTTCAAATATTTTATATTGTCCGCAAGCAAGTCCTAGTAAAATAAGAAGTAGGGTAAAGCTACCTTATACCCATGACCCCAAATATAATAATAAGAATGCTACTCATTGTTAAATTTATATATTTATTCAGACATGCAATTTATTTTTTACATAGAAATAAGGTGAAGATAGATGGATAAAGAGATAAACATTTTAGTAGTCGAAGATGATAATGATATTAGTCAATTGCTATGCAGCATAATCAAAAGGAGCGGGTATTTCCCACAGCCTGCTTATTCAGGTACAGAAGCGATGATTTATTTAGAAAGACAAGAGTGGGATATGATTCTGCTAGATTTAATGCTGCCTGGGATGAATGGAGAAGAAATTCTAGCGAATATTAGTGAGAAAAGTTCAGTTCCGGTCCTTATTATCTCGGCAAAATTGGAGCAGCAAACGAAAATAGAAGCATTAAGAACTGGAGCAGATGATTATATAACGAAGCCTTTCGATATTGAGGAAGTCGCAGCAAGAATTGACTCCCATTTACGGAGATATAAACGTTCAATGGATTCGCTGAAAAGAATAGAGTTGAAGCATAAAGATATTTATATTGATACGGAAGCAAAAGCAGTGAGGGTAAATGGAAGAGAGGTTGCGCTAACAGCACGTGAATACGCGATTTTAGTGCTATTGCTGTCCTCGCCTAAGAAGGTGTTTACAAAAGCTAACGTATTTGAAGCTGTGTGGAATGAAGTTTATTATGGCGATGATAATACGATTAATGTACATATGAGTAATTTAAGAAATAAACTAGCCAAGGCCAATCCGCATGAAGAATATATCGAGACAATTTGGGGAATGGGCTATCGATTAAAATCTTAAGGTTTTCTTAAGGAACATCTTAAGCCTTTCTTATGTTTTCCTTTTTATACTAAAAGCATCACATGAGGGAGGGGAAAAAAATGAACGAATATGTTCTTAGAACCAACCACTTATCAAAAAGATATAAGAAGCAAATTGCCCTTGATAATATTGATCTTACAATAAAAAGGGGCTCCATTTATGGATTTATCGGGCAAAATGGAGCCGGAAAGTCCACTCTAATAAGAGTAGTAACTGGGCTTGCGTATCCGACAAGCGGCTCCATCGAGTTATTTGGAAAAGGCAGTCAGCAGGAGATAATTCAGGCAAGAAAAAGGATTGGGACAATTATCGAAGGTCCTGCCTTGTATCCACAAATGACAGCGGCGGAGAATCTTGAAGCACACAGGCTTTTAAAAGGTATTCCTGGAAAGGAATGTGTGGAAAAAACGCTTGCTCTTGTGGGTCTTCAAGGAATAGGGAAGAAAAAAGCAAAGAACTTTTCATTAGGGATGAAACAGCGCCTAGGTCTGGGAATTGCCTTATTAGGAGACCCGGAATTTTTGATCCTTGATGAACCGATAAATGGATTAGATCCTATGGGTGTTGTAGAAATTAGAGAGCTATTGAAGAAATTAAATCAGGAATATGGGATTACGATCTTGATTTCAAGCCATATATTAAGTGAACTTCATTTACTTGCGACCCATTATGGAATTATTCATAAAGGGGAATTGCTGGAGCAGCTGACTGTAAAAGAACTTAATGAGAGATGCCAGCAATACATTCATGTGAAAGTGGATGATCCAGAAAAAGCAGCCGCCATTTTTGAAACAAAGCTTAGGACAACTCAATTTGAAGTTATGCCTGAAGGGACCATTAAGCTGTTTGACTATCTAGATTCTCCCGGCAGCGTTTCCAAGACACTTGCTGATGAAGGGTTAATAATTGAGCAATTCATGCCGATGGGGGAAGATTTAGAAACGTATTTTTCCAATCGGATTGGAGGTGTTCAGCATGGATAATTTAGTGAAAACAGAGTTATTTAAGTTAAGGAAGGATCGTTCCTTTTGGACATTAATATTAGGGTTACTTGCATCAGGAATTCTGTATCCAATGCTAATCTTTTTTAATGATGGAGTATTTGGCGCAGATGCTGTTTCAGTGAAAGATTTGTATGCTTATACGGCACTTGGCGGCAATAGTTACATCGTTAAACTTGTCCCATGTATCCTTGCAGGTTTCTTTATTTCTAGCGAATTTTCGCTTGGTACAATGAAAAGTATCGGAGCCTCAGGAAATAGCAGATTCCGAATTTACTTTTCAAAATTGATGATCTTTTCTATTGGAGCAGTGATCATTTCACTAACTTTCCCAATCGTCATAATGATAGTTGGAGCTATTTTATCAGGTTTTAATGATATGCCAGCAATGGACTATGTTGTACGAACTCTCGGCTTAACCCTCCTCTATGCAGCTGCATTTGCTTCCATTATGGCTGTAGTATCAATTATATTTACTGATAGCGGCAAAACGATCGGCTTTCTCATTCTATTTTTCATTCTATTTGATAGTATCTTCTACGCTTTAAGTCAAAAATTTTCATTCATTGAACAAATTTTTAATTACTCAGTGTTCAAGCTGTTTTTAGAAATCAGTGAATTTGATATAAGTAATGGCATACTTTTGAAATTAGTGCTTGTTCCAATCATAACCTTTGTAGTTTTTGGATTAATAGGCAGTTTGGTATTTCAGAAGAAAGAAATAAAATAACGATGAAAGCGAGTGAGATCATGTACTTTATTATGATTATTTGTACGGCAGCCGCCCTGTTTTTTCTCACTCGCTACTATCGTTTGAAAATGGAGATAAAGAGTATAGCGCGTCAATTGAACGAACTGAACAACGGACTAACGGGCAAAAAGATTGATCTTACCTTTTTGGATAGGGATCTTGAAGGGCTGGCAATAGAGATCAATGATCAAATTGATGAAATACAAAGGGCAAATGCAGAAAAAATGCGAACAGAGAATGAGTTAAAGCAGGCGGTTGCCAATATTTCACATGATATACGGACGCCGATGACCTCTATCTTAGGGTATATTCAGCTTTTGGAATCTGATGAACAAACATTAGAGGATAGATCAGCTTATTTAGGAATTGTTAAAAATGGGGCACTAAGACTGAAGGTTTTATTAGAAGATTTTTTTGAGTTATCGGTCATTGAGTCTGCTGATTATCCATTGAAGGCTGAAACAATCTCGTTGAATAACTTGGCTTTTGAGGTTTTGGCTGGTTTTTATGAGGAATTTAACCAAAGGGGAGTAGAGCCATCTATTCATATTCCAGAAAAAGATATTCGAATTCAGGCGGATTCGTCTGCAGTTAAGCGTGTGATTGAAAATTTAGTGCTTAATGCTGTAAAACATTCAAAAGGAAATGTAGGAATACAGCTTGATCAGTATTCTTCAACAGTTCAACTGATTATAAGCAATCCTGTTCATCAACTAGGCGAAAAAGAAGTTCATCTGCTTTTTGATCGGTTTTACAAAGGAGATAAAACACGATCAGAAAAAAGTACAGGTTTGGGATTATCAATAGCAAAAAGTCTAATGGTGAAGATGAATGGGAGTCTAACTGCGGAGTTAAAGGAAAATCAATTATATATGAAGTGTGAGTGGAAGCTTTAGTTCGAGAAAAAATGTAAAAAAATAGGCTAAGAAAAACCTTGTGTTCCCAAAATTTTTCAATTATGATGTAAATATCAAAAAATGGAAGGGTGTCCGTGGAACAATGAACAATTAATCCTATTTGTTAAGAAAAAATTCGTTTACAATACGATTCATTTTTTCTAGATAGGATTAGTCTGTACATTTTTATACAAACGATATGTTCATTGTGTCCCTTCTTAAAGGGGTATTATGCCATTTTGGTGTTGTATTGTACCTTCTCCTCCTGTCTAGAATATTGACAGGAGGTTTTATTTTGGAATCAAATCAATTAGCTGGCGGTTCACCTAGTCTGTTTGGCAATCGGGTTTTCCAGGCTATTATAATGTCGGGATTGTTTTTGCAAATAGGAATATGGGTGAGGAACTTTGCGGTTCTGCTGTTTGTTATGGAGCAGACAAAGGGAGATCCTTTTGCAGTTTCAATGATTTCTGTTGCTGAGTTTGCGCCCATTTTTATCTTTTCATTTATCGGTGGAACATTTGCTGACCGCTGGCGTCCGAAAAGAACAATGGTTTGGTGTGATATCTTAAGTGCTATATCTGTATTTGCAGTATTAGTAACACTTATGTTCGGAACATGGCAGGTTGTGTTTTTCGCAACATTATTATCTGCCATTCTGTCGCAATTTTCTCAGCCCTCTGGAATGAAGCTGTTTAAGATGCATTTACCGGAAGAACAAATTCAGGCGGGGATGTCTGTCTATCAAACGGTATTTGCTGTATTTATGGTGTTAGGTCCAATTCTTGGAACATTTGCATTTCAAGCATTTGGCATTAATATTTCCATTGCAATTACAGGGATGGCATTCCTGCTATCAGCAGCAGCCTTAGCTTTCCTTCCTCAAGATCGCGTCATGGAAGAGGAGAACCGTACGACTTCACTATGGGAGGAAATGAAGAGCGGCATTAAGTATGTGTTGAATAAGAAGGAATTAAGCCAGTTAGGCTTATGCTTTTTAGCAGCAGGACTTGGACTTGGTTTTGTTCAGCCTCTCTCTATTTTTCTAGTTACTGAACAATTAGGCTTACCAAAGGAAAATCTTCAATGGTTACTTACTGCAAATGGAATTGGCATGATTATCGGTGGAGCAGGAGTCATGATATTTGCGAAAAAAGTCCCACCCCAGAAGCTTTTAATTTTTGGAATGCTTGCGAATGGAATTGGCCTGGCGGCTATGGGGTTATCAACAAATCTTTGGTTAACACTTGGTGCAGAGTTTTTAAATGGATTAATGCTTCCATGTATCCAGATCGGGATTAACACAATGATCTTGCAGAGAACAGAATCAGCCTTTATTGGCAGGGTTAACGGAATATTAAGTCCGCTGTTCACTGGTTCCATGGTTTTAACCATGAGTGCAGCAGGAATCTTAAAGCAACAATTCTCATTGACTGCCATCTTTGAATCAGCAGCGATCTTGTTTATTATAGGTTTGTTATTTATATTGCCAATTTATAATATGAAAGTAGAGCAGAAACAAGAGGTTCTAGGTTCACAAGATTAATCAGCGCGGTCAGATGCGCGGTGACAAAGTTTGAATGAAATCAATAACAATCAATTAAAATCCACTGTTCTAGAAAATAGAGCAGTGGATTTTTTGTCTTTTGAGCCTGGGAATTGTCTAGTTCCAGCGCCCAGCGACTAATGTACTTCCGATCCTTCCCTACGATAAGTCAGCATTGAATCACTCTGTTCATCGTGTTTCCTTTATCTCAGTCAGGAGACGTCCAGTCATACGACGCTAAGTAGGGCGATTCTATTTTTCTTTTACCTTGCTATTTTAAGTAATATAACTTATGATTGTTAAGTACTTAATTTTATTAAGTAATTTTGGGGGTCATGATTTTGAATAAAGAGATGCTGAAAGGAACGATTGATCTTCTTATTCTTTCTATTCTTAAAGAAAAGGAGAATTATGGCTATGAGATTTCAAAGGCGATAAAGGAAAGAACAGAAGGAACCTTTGAAATTCAGGAAGCTACTCTATATTTATCATTAAAACGATTAGAAAAACAGCAAGCAATCACTTCTTATTGGGGCAATGAAAGCCATGGCGGAAGGCGCAAATACTATGCTGTAACCGTAGATGGTTTGGATCTATTGCAAAAGTCTATATATGAATGGAAGCAAACTGTTGAGATGGTTGATCGGTTTATATAGAGGGAGGATAAGGAATGAGTCAGTTTATTCGGAAAATGTTTAGTTTAAATGATATAAAGTATAGTTGGATTCTGCTGCTATCCATGATACTATGCTTTCTGATATTTTATATTGATCGTGCTGATTTTTTAATTGATTCGGCTATAGTAACCACTGGCTATCTTCTCTCTTTTACCATTGCGGTTTTATGGGGAGCCATCAATTATATTGGCCATATTCGAATGAATGTAATGTACCAAAAACAAAATAATATTCATGCTTATGTTGCTCAGCTTGCGTTAAGCCAGGAGGATAAATGGGAGCTTCAAGCTTATTTAGAGGACTTTGCCGAAGACTTAATTCAGCAAGGAAGGACAAAAGAAGAAGCTTCAATAGAGGCAATTACCCATTTTAAAGTTCAAGAGATTTTATCACTATCGAAAAATACGTTACTATTTAATTTGCATGCTCATTATTATTTACTTGGTTGGTCAATCCTAGCCTTTGCTTTATTTATAGTTATAGGGGTATTCTGGATTACTTTATTTACTTCATCTACCCTCATGCTAATTGTTGAATCGATGCTTATTGCTTATAGTTTAGGATTTGTAGGATTGTTTTTTGTGTATAAGTTATTTGATGCAATGATTTATCGAAAGTTAGAAGAGAATGTTAGATGATAAATTAAGCGAAGAGGAAATTTTATGGGGAGTGTCATAAATGGAAAACTGGATTACTGATATTATGAATGAATTCGGATATTTGGGGATATTACTGCTGATTGCATTGGAAAATGTTTTCCCTCCAATTCCATCTGAGGTTATTCTAACATTTGGCGGATTTATGACAACAAATTCAGAGTTAACTGTTATGGGAGTAGTTGCTTTTTCCACTATTGGTTCAGTTGCTGGTGCGGTTATCCTTTATGGGATTGGCCGTCTGATCGATGTAGATAGAATGGAAAAAATCATAGAAAAATGGGGACATATTCTTCGGCTGACGAAGAAGGATATTCAAAAGGCTGATCAATGGTTTGATAAATATGGAGTATGGACTGTTTTCTTTTGCCGCTTAATCCCATTAATAAGAAGTTTGATTTCTATACCTGCAGGAATGTCCGGTATGAACTTTGGTGTATTCCTTTTATTTACCACTCTAGGAACGTTGGTTTGGAATGTGATTCTTGTGAATGTCGGTGCAGCAGTGGGGGATTCATGGGAAACCATCGTGAAGTACATGGATATTTATTCAAACTTTGTTTATGCGTTCTTAGCGCTGGCAGTTATTGTATTTGCTGTTTTATTCATGAAAAAAAGAGTAGCAAAAAAATAGGAAAGAGTCGCAGGGAATGTTCAATCCTTTGAGAAATTATTCCCGATTTTAGGAAAATGTATATAGATTAAATCATGGTGTTTTTTACTAATAATAAAAGTTTTTTGTTCGGTTAAGATATAGAGGTAATTTCAATTGATAAGGAGAGATTTGAGTGCCTCAACAAATGGATGTCAATCAATTAAATCAAGCAAAAGCTAATGTAACATTAACACAAACGTTATTAAACCAAGCAATTGAAAAATCATCTTCAGACCCAGCTTTAGCTGAACAGGCGCTTAAACAGGCTGCGGAAGAAATAGCGCAAGCACAAACGGCTGTAAGCCAGGTTCAAAGTGCATTGAATGTTCAAAAGTCTGAATAATTGAAGAGTATTTTAAAATTTTCAATAAGAGAAAGGGGTTAGGCTGGTCTAATCCCTTTTTTTTTCGGAATTATAACGGATATATCTATTAATCAAACGTTTGATTAATAGAATGCTGATTGGAATAAAGGATTCGCAATAATATTTTCATTAATTTTATTTGATTGTATTGACATCATTTGCTTATCGTGATATGATTTTTTCTTTTTAGCGTCTGTAAAATTATGTTATCAATCTCTTAAAGTGGTAAGGGGATTATAATTTAGATTAAAAAACTTGTCGTTTGAATAATTTAAAGGGAAAGAGGTGTTCTCTAAATGACAAAGGATCAAAGGAAAAAATTGACCATATTGATGATTAATATGTTTATTGCCATCGGCAGCTTTGGGATCATTATTCCTATTCTCCCAGCTTACTTAGAGTCAATTAATCAAGGGGGGACTGCTGCAGGGTTAATGATTGCTATTTTCGCAGGTGCACAGTTGATCTTCTCTCCGATCGCGGGGAAATGGACGGATCAATATGGCCGAAGAAAGATGATTATATATGGATTAATAGGATTGACGGCTTCCATGTTTGTGTTTTACGGCACTAATTCTATTTGGTGGTTGTATATTTCCCGTTTTATTGGCGGGGTAGGAGCAGCCTTGCTAGTACCTGCAATTTTCGCTTATGTAGCTGATATTACAACAATGGATCAACGAGCAAAGGGGAATAGCTTAGTTTCAGCTGCTATGTCACTTGGGATTGTTATTGGACCAGGAGTCGGAGGTTTTTTAGCTGATTTTGGACTTAAAATGCCCTTCTTGATCTCAGCAGTCGTATCACTTGTAGCAGTCGTTTTTTCAGTTATTGTTCTTAAAGAAAGCCAACATGACCAGCAGGCGGGAGCTATTGGTGATATACCTGAGGATGAATCGATGGCAAGAAAAATGGTTCGTTCTGTAAAGATGCCTTATTTCATTCCGCTTATCATTACACTTGTTATGAGCTTTGGTTTAATGGCCTTTGAATCAGTTCTTGGTTTATTTGTTGATAATCAGTTTGGTGCCTCTCCACAGGATATTGCCATTATGGTTACTTCTACGGGGATTATCAGTGTCATCGTTCAGCTATTTATTGTCGATCGCATTGTAAGCCGTTTTGGTGAAGGAACAGTATTGACTATGTTTATTGGTGTAGCTGCATTCGGTTTCCTTCTATCGTTATTCGCATCCAGCTATGTGCTATTCTTTGCAATTACACTATTAATTTTCCTTGCAACCTCAATCCTTCGCCCTGTTTTGAATACACTTATTTCTAAGTTGGCAGGTAACGAGCAAGGGTTTGCTATGGGAATGAATAACGCTTATATGAGCATAGGGAATGTTTTAGGACCGACGCTTGCAGGACTGTTATACGATGTTAAAATAATTTATCCATTTGTTTTAGGTTTAATCCTTCTAGTGATCACGTTAGTAACGACAATTGTATGGCAAAAACGTGCATTGAATAACAAGTTTAAAGTAAAGATGGAGAAAGCATAATATCATCGCAAACATCTTAATCAAACGTTTGATTAGTTAAGCTTCGTTTTTTGTGATTTTGGAATATTTTTGAATTTTTGCATTGTTATAGCTGCTTTGGCATGTTATGATAATGTTACTTATAATGAATGGAGGTTTTCCTTAGTGTTAGATAACAGACTTCGATTCCAAACTTTGAACCAGTAATTGAATACGTTCAAGGCTCTGCCTGTGCGCAGAGTAAACGGGATTGGTCTGCCTTTTTTAAGGAAACCTTATTTTACGGCATATGTAAAAAGGAGGGTGAGGACGAACTCACTCTCTTTTTGTTGTCTTTAAAATAAAAAAATTCATCTAATATCATGATATTTATCTTTAATGATAGCAGGACTTTAGCTAGAAAATTTAAGCTTAAGTTTCTTTCATATTAGGGATAAATTCGGTGCACCATTCTTTATGTGAAGGACCTTCCACCTTACCGTTAGGACAGTTGTTGATTTTGTTTACAACTATCTTTGTGGTTTTTTTAGAGATATCCATTTCCGTTTACTAATTAAGCACAGGCAGACTGCCTGTGCTTTTTATTTTATTTTATTTGAAATGGAGGAAATCATTTATGAAAAGAAAGGCCATTTTAGTTGGTGTGAATCTAAATAGCACGCAGTCAGATTTTGAATATATGATGGAGGAGTTAGCGAATCTAGCTGGGGCATGTGATGTGGAAGTTGCTGGTGAGATGACTCAAAATTTACAGCAATTAAATAAGTCGCATTATATAGGGGCAGGAAAGGTTGAAGAGCTACTTTCACTTTTAAATGAAAAGGATGCAAATATTGTTATTTTCGATGATGAACTGTCTCCCTCACAAATCCGGAATTTAGAGTCAGAGCTTGACTGTGTGGTAATCGATCGCACGATGTTAATATTGGAAATCTTCGCTAACCGGGCGAAAACAAGGGAATCTCAGCTGCAAGTAGAAGTGGCTAGGCTGAAATATATGCTGCCTCGATTGGTCGGCATGCACCAATCACTCGGACGTCAAGGCGGTGGTGCAGGGTTGATGAATAGAGGAGCAGGTGAAACGAAGCTAGAACTGGATCGGAGGAAAATTGAGATTAAAATAACGGCACTCAATAAAGAACTTGAAAAATTAATAAACCAGCGTAAAACGCAAAGAAAGCTGCGTAAAAAGAATAATATTCCAGTAGTTTCATTAGTGGGGTACACCAATGCCGGTAAATCTACATTAATGAATGCGATGCTGGAAAAATATAATAAGAGGAAAGATAAGCAAGTTTTTGAAAAGGATATGCTATTTGCTACGCTGGAAACATCCGTACGAAAGATTACACTAGCAAAAAATAAAAATTTTTTATTAACTGACACAGTGGGATTCATTAATAAGCTTCCCCATCACTTAATAAAGGCATTTCGCTCGACCCTTGAAGAAGTTGGTGAAGCTGATTTACTTATTCATGTCTTGGATTATTCCAATCCAAATCATGAGGAGCAAAAAAGGCTGACAAATGAAATTTTAAGAGAAATTGGAATTGAAGGAATTCCTGTCATTTACGCAAATAATAAAGCTGACTTAACAGAAGCCGCATATCCATTTACTCAACAAAACTGTGTGTATCTATCTGCAAAAAAAGGAATAGGTCTCAATGAAATTACTCAACTAATCTCTGAAAAGATATACAATGATTCTATTCAATGTGAATTCCTCATTCCTTATGCACAAGGTGAGATCGTTTCATATTTTAATGAGAATAGTCATGTGTTATTAAGTGAGTATGAGGACGATGGAACGAAACTAATTGTAGAGTGTGAAAGGTGGGATGCGGAAAAATACAAACAATTTATTAGATTAACATGAGGATGAATTAGGATATTATCATCAAGAAGGAGCATGAAGTCTTTCCATCGTGCTCCTTTTAATCTGTTATATCCTGCGCATTAATTTTCTTTTTTTCCCACGATTCCATAAAACATAAGTCTCATTATATCCTCAGTCAGCGGGAGAATTTTTTGATATACATCTTCTCGTTGTATATATTCATGGACCGCTTGAATGAAAAATAAAATGGCTTCATTAGATACATTCGGATCCACGTATCCTAGCTTCTTCCCCTCATTAAAAAGATCAATTAAGCGAGGGATGATTTGTTCTACATACATTTTCTCAATATAATTGACCCCTGTTGTATATTCCTTCATTAGATATTGATAAAAATCTTCATGAATCTGATTGGCAGTTTCCTTTTTAGTGAAAATAATCTGCTTAATTTTTTCAGGAAAAGCAATATCACCATTAAGTATTTGATCAAATTCATCCATTGCCTTATCTACGTAATAAAGAAACACCTCACGAACTAAATTATGCTTACTGTCAAAATAATTATATATCGTTACTTGGGATACATTTGCTTTCTTTGCTATTTCAGCAATAGAGATTTTTTGAACACCATATTCCATAAATAAAGCTAAAGCTGCTTCTAATATATTCATTTTCTTCTGTTCTCTGCGTCGTTCAAACCCGTCCATTTCTTTCACCTCCTGTTCATTTTAATGAAATTTATGAAATAAAACAAATAGAATAGTTCATAAACTATTGTCAAGGAGCTTATTTATATATATTATGAACTAAAATGATTAAAATATTTCATAATTTTACGAGGGGGATGGAAATGAGTGTATTAAAAACAACAAATTTAATTAAAAGGTTTGGGGAATTTACTGCATTAGATGGAGTGAATATTGAGGTAAATGAAGGGGAGGTTTATGGGTTTATTGGTCCTAATGGTGCTGGGAAATCTACGACTATACGGATCCTTCTTGGCATTTTGAAAGCGACTGATGGAGAAGCGAAAATTTTTGGATTGGATGCATGGGAAGATGCTGTCGATATCCATAAACGGATTGCTTATGTTCCTGGTGATGTAAATTTGTGGCCGAACTTGACAGGGGGCGAAGTAATTGACCTTTTTGTAAAATTACGTGGGTCAAATAATAAAAGCAGCAGACGTGAAGAACTAATAGGTAAATTCGATTTAGACCCTTCGAAAAAATGCCGAACGTATTCAAAAGGGAACCGGCAAAAGGTTGCGTTAATTTCTGCTTTTTCTTCAGATGCGGATCTCTATATATTAGATGAACCGACATCAGGGCTCGATCCATTGATGGAAAGAGTATTCCAGGAGTGTGTATTAGAAGCGAAAAGTGCAGGGAAGAGCATCATCCTATCGAGCCACATTCTGTCTGAAGTTGAAAGATTATGTGACAAGGTAGGAATTATACGACATGGAAAAATAATTGAAACAGGTACATTGAATGAGTTGCGCCATTTAACAAGAACTAGCTTGGTTGTTGAAACAAAACAGCCTCTTACTGGTTTAAATGAAATAAGTGGTGTACATGGCATAGAGAAGAAAAACCATGCTTTTGTCTTTCAAGTAGATGCCGAAGAGTTGGATAATGTTATTAAGCATGTAAGCAACTTCGGCATTCTATCCCTAGAAAGTGCACCGCCAACTTTAGAGGACTTGTTTATGCGTCATTATGAGGGTACAGGCAAAACTCTGAAAACGGGAGTTGGAGGTGCTAAGTAATGTCAAAGCAATTATATAAAAATACAAGGATTCTTTCTGGACTGATAATAAGAAGGGATCGAGTTCGTATCCCTGTGTGGTTAATTTCATTATCGGCTCTCACGATTATCGTTGCAGCAGCATTTACAGATTTATATAAGAATGAAGGAGAAAGACAGGCGCTAGCTGATACCATGAAGAACCCAGCTATGACGGCAATGGTAGGTCAAGGATACGGTCTAGAAAACTATACAAACGGTGCCATGATGGCTCACCAGATGCTGCTTTTCACATTGATGGCAGTGGCAATCATGAGTATATTACTTGTTGTGCGCCACACTCGGGCAGATGAAGAAGATGGCCGGATTGAAATGATTCGAGCTCTGCCAGCTGGACGGTTAGCTAATCTAACTTCAACAATTCTAGTCTTAGTTGGGACGAATGTGCTATTAGCATTAATTGTTGGTTTTGGACTGACTGCTTTAGGAATTGAAAGCATGGATTTAGAAGGTTCTCTTTTATACGGTGCGGCGTTAGGAGCTACAGGAATTGTTTTTACAGCCATAACGGCATTGTTTGCCCAGCTTTCAGAAAGCTCTCGAGGGACAATAGGATTTTCAATTACAATCTTGCTTATAGCCTATTTGATTCGTGCCATAGGTGATGTCAGCAATGAAGCTCTTTCTTGGTTATCTCCATTAGGCTGGGTTTTAGGTTCAGAGGTATTTGTAAATAATTACTGGTCGCCGATTTTACTTACGGTCAGTGTGGCATTTATTTTGGTTGTCCTTTCACTTTATTTGAATGCCACTCGTGATTTAGAGGCAGGGTTTTTACCAGCAAAGCCTGGCAAGAAAAAGGCGTCTTCCTTTTTGCTTAGTCCGCTTGGGCTAGCGTTTAGGCTTCAGCGTACAGGGCTAGTTGCATGGGCTGTAGGAATGTTGATCCTTGGTGCATCATACGGATCTGTTTTAGGAGATTTAGAATCTTTTTTCGCTGGGAATGATATAATGCAAAATTTAGTAACTCCTAGTGAAGGATTCACATTAACTGAGCAGTTTTTAACGATGCTGATGTCAGTTATTTCAATGATTTGTACAATTCCTCCCTTGATGGCAATGTTAAAGCTTAAAGGAGAAGAAAGAAAGAATCGAACAGATCATCTGCTAAGTCGTTCTGTCTCTCGGATACGCCTGATGGGGAGTTATTTATTAATATCCATTGTTTGTGGATTTGTTATGCTGTCGCTTGCGGCAATTGGATTAGGAGCAGTCGGGAATTCGGTTATGGAGGAAGGGATTGCGTTTGGCAGGCTTTATAGTGCAGCAATGGTCTATCTGCCTGCGATTTGGATTATGATTGGATTGGCAGTATTATTGATTGGAATTGCACCAAAACTGTCTGGCTTAGTATGGGTTTACTTAGCCTATTCCTTCTTTGTCGTGTATTTAGGAGGGTTACTTCAACTCCCAGAATGGATGAGCAGGCTTTCGCCTTACGATCATATACCGAATCTGCCTGTTGAAGAATTAGATTATATGAAGGTAGTCATCCTTACTATCATTGCTATTGTAACAATAGCTGTGGGCTTTATAGGGTATAAAAAGCGGGATGTTTAAGGATAATATAATTTTGTTTGTACAAGGAATGACTAGCAGATTCAGATTTGCTGGTCATTGTTTTTTTCTTTCTTCTTTATTTTGCTGCATTAAACTTTTGCAAATTTTGCTATGCATCTAAAAATATAATAGAACCATTTCTTTCTTTAATCGTATATAAGACTAGAGAGTTTCAGCTAGATTAGAAAGAAAGGAGCGGACTTATGAATTCTCATATCCCCTCACCTCAAAATCGATTATCCAAAGATGCGGTTAAAGTATGGATAATTAGCGGAGTAATTGAAAATGTAATTGGATTCATCATACTTGCTGTTTTATTTTACCTAGATCATTTATTTTCATGGAAAGAGTGGATTGGATGGATATTAATTGGGGTTGCAGGTATTTCTGTGCTGTTGGCAGTTGGGTCATTTATTAAACCTTTTCTTCTATATAAAACATGGTGCTATGAGGTGGATGAAGAATTTCTGCAATTGAAATACGGTGCCCTAAATGAAAAGCACCAACTTATTCCTATGACGAAAATACAATCAGTAGCGACTACCCATGGACCATTGCTTAGAAGGTACGGCCTCTATTCAGTGTCAGTGGAAACAATGGCATCATCGTACACAATTCCTGCACTTCCAAAGGAGGCAGCGGTTGAGTTAAGGAATCAAATTGCTCAATTTGCAAAAGTAAAGGAAGTGGAATCATGATTCCTGCAAAAAGATATAACCCTTTACTTATGATCTTTCAACTAATGAATTTAATAAAGAACTCCATTTTCTTTGTGGTTTTTTTATTTGTAATCAAGGCAGGTTCAGATTCAGCCTTTATTAAATATGGTAAGGTTATTTTCATTCTAGCTTTCGTAATAACGTTTATTTCGATAATTATCAAGTGGTTCACCACTAAATATGCATTTGATAATAAATCATTTTATCTTTACAAAGGAGTCTTTAGTAAATCTGAGCGATCTATTCCTTTTTCAAAGATTCAAAACATCAATCGGCATACTGCTTTATTCCATCGGATATTTAGAGTGACTTCTATTAGTTTTGAGACAGGAATTAAAGGGGATGATGCAGCGGTAAAATTCGAAGTTGTTTCAAGGATAGAAGCCGATCGGATGGAGGCGCAATTGTCTAGCACTGTACACATTGACTTACCCTCCATTCAGGAAAGTGATGCGAATATGGAAACATTTCCCCCTGAAGAGGATGACTCAAAGGTAAGTTCAACTCGAGTCATGCATTTTAAACCGACAAAAAAGGATACGTTAAAAGCTTCTTTTACATCTTTTAGCTTTCTCCTCCTTATTCCTTTAATTGCTTCTCTATATTTCAAAATAAATGATATCTTCCATGTGGAAGAGGAGGCAGAAGGGGTTATTTCCGAAATTTTTAGCTCCTGGTGGCTCGTTTTTGGCATCATTATATTCCTTGTCGTTGCTTCTGCAGCTTTTGGTATTGTGTCGACATTTTTGAAATATGGAAAATATGAAATTTCCTCCGATGTTGATCGAATTTATATAACAAAAGGAGTAATCAATGAAACTTCCTTTTCTATTTCAAAAGAAAAAGTGCAGGCGATAGAAATTAAACAAACAATATTAAAAAGATTGTTCGGACTCGCTGAAGTGAAATTGACCAGTGCGGGAAGTCTGGATTTTGGGGAAGATAAACACGAAATCAACTCTCTTTATCCATACCTGCCTATTAAACGTGCATATGAGATTGTTTCAGACATTTTGCCAACATATAAGGTAACTGAAAAAATGGTCAGACTTCCGAAAACATCCTTGTGGGTACGCTTGCTGTGGCCAAGCTGGATTTGGATTTTAACAGCTGCTGTCCTATATTATTTCAAACCTATTATTCTAAATATGGAGCAAGCCTGGTGGATAATACCTGCTATTTTATTAGTTGTTATTGGTATAGCAAGATTACTGGATTTCTTGCATACCCGATATGTTTTGAACGATTGTTTTGTTCAATTTAAAAAAGGGAGTCTGACTACTACTTTATTTATTTCCAAAAGAGAAAAGGTCATTGAGGTAAAAGTATCGAGGAATATCATTCAAAAACTATTAGGACTTGCATCAATAACAACGATCAACCGGGCAAAGCCCGTCTACTATGCAGGGGTAGAGGATGTTCCCCAAGAGGTAACTAACGAGTTTTGTAAATGGTACAAGGGGAGAAGCGGTGAAATCAAAGTAGAATAGTGGAATAAATGGTTTACTGGCAGGTCTGTATTCACGGATCTGCTTTTTAAGTGTACAGAGTATGTTGCTCTCTTAAAATAATAGACTAGTAATATGTACTTTTATTAAAAGTTTTTTAAAACTGATTGACAAATAAAAATGAAGTTGATATTATATTATTTGTCGCTAAGACATCAGCAGTTTTTTTAAAAAGCATTTGACAGCTAGATTGTAAAATGTTATATTATGAATCTGTTGAAAAATAGTTCTTTGAAAACTAAACAAAGCAAAAACGTCAACGTTTAAATCAAGTTTTAAAACTTTAAGAGCTAATCTTACTCTTTATTGGAGAGTTTGATCCTGGCTCAGGACGAACGCTGGCGGCGT
>NZ_LMBX01000005.1 GCF_001439605.1 Cytobacillus praedii | reverse complement strand
GTAAAAAATTAAGGACTTTTTTATAAAAAGGGGTTCGGAATGAGACCATTCCGAACCCCTTTTGTCGACAATCTGAACACCCCTTTAGGGTGCTTTCTTATTTAGTGAAAAGTTATACAATATATAAATTCATTATCCACTTAAGAGTTTTCTTTCTTACTTGCTACAAGATTTTCATCTTCATCGTCGATGATCGAGGCAGTCGTACGTTTGAATTCAGATAAGGTCTTTCCAAACGCAGATCCGATTTCTGGAAGCTTCTTCGGTCCAAAAACAATTAATGCAATGATTAGAATCAATATTAAGCCAGGGATTCCTATATTTGATAACATATTGCCCCTCGTTTCTTCTTTTAAGCTAGGATTCCGCCTTTTTGTTTATAAGATAAAATACCTTCAGCTGCCCGATATGATAATGCCCCCACCGTGCCGGTTGGATTATAGCCTCCATTATGGGCAAACGCTGTTGCACCAATGACAAATACATTTTCCGCATCCCACATTTGCATATAATTATTAACAGCCGATGTATTTGGATCAGCTCCCATAATAACTCCGCCGGTATTATGTGTAGATTGGTACGTTGTAATATCGTAAGGACCTAGCTCATTCATCGAATCAATTCGATCCGCACCCATTTCTTTCATGATATCTACACATCGTTCAGTTAAATACTTTGCTAGCTGACGATCCTGTTCTTCAAAATCGTATGTAATCCGAACAAGCGGATCTCCAAATTCATCTTTATATGTTGGATCCAGATCCAAATAATGATGCTTAAATGGCATGCTTGACCCTTGTCCACCTACGGATAGTGTACGATTTGCATATTTAATCGAATTTGCTTTAAATTCCTTCCCCCATGACGGAGTACCTTTAGGAACTACGTTACTTGCAATCGGCCTCAAACCTGTTTGTGATATGGCAATGGAGCCCCCATGAATAAAATTCAGTTTGGAATGATCGAAGTTATCACCGTTATAATCATCGATCACCATACCCAGCGAACCTGCTCCAGCATAGGTATTAAATTCTTCCTTTTCAAAGAAACCAGTTGCACTGCCTTTTTGAACCTGGTATGCATAATTCTTTCCAATAACCCCCGTCCCTGTTTTTGGATCATATGGACGGCCGATGCCTGATTGTAACAACAAGCGTACATTATTAAATACATAGCTTGTTAACACAACAATATCCGCAGGCTGTTCAATTTCTTCTCCCGTTGTTGTATCTACATATAAAACTCCAGTTGCCTTATTTCCAGTCTTCAATACTCGTCGAACATTGGAATGTGTACGAATTTCAAACTTCCCTGTCTTTTTTGCTACTGGAAGAACGGTAACTACAGGATCTGCTTTTGCTCCATATTCACACCCAAACCGCTCACAATAAGCACAATATTGACAAGCGGCCCGCGATACACCGTCAGGATTTGTATATGCCTCAGAAAGATTTGCAGAAGGACGATTGTATGGGTGAAGCTTTAAATTAGTTGCAGCCTTCTTGAATTTTTCAAGAGATGGTGTTGTCTTCATCGGCGGAGTCGGATAAGGATTGGATCTTTTCCCGCCAAGAGGATTTTCTTCCCCTGAAATACCGGCCATTTTCTCAAACTTATCGAAATAGGGCTCCAGCTCATCATAGGTAATGCCCCAATCTTGAATGGTCATATCCTTGGGAATCTTTTTTTCTCCATATCTCTCAATCGTTTTAGAGCGAATTTCAAAATCATATGGAAGAAAGCGATATGTTTGCCCATTCCAGTGAACACCGGATCCTCCTAGTCCATCTCCTAATAAAAAAGATCCATATTGCCGCATTGGCAGTGCGCGGATTTTTTCATTTCCGCGGAAGGTAATCGTCTCCTTCGAAAGATCCTGCATCAGCTCATACCTTAGTGCATAACGAAGCTCATCATGCACCATAAAGTAATCTTCTGTTTTTCGTTCCTTTCCTCTTTCTAAGCCTACACAATTTAAGCCTTGTTTTGTTAGCTCTGCTGCAATAATTCCGCCTGCCCAGCCCACACCAACGATGACAACATCAACCTTTGGTAATTTTTTTGCCACTTCTTACACCTCATTCATTGTCAATTTCATGCATTCTTTCTAGGTGCAATTAATGTCCTAGATGATCCTTTAAACTTACTGGCGGAATCACAGTAAATTTTTTATCAATGACATCCGTATAAGCCATTTGACTGCCCGGATAATTCCGCATTTTCCAGCCCTCCATATTTCGGTTCCCACTATATAATGGATCACTATAGGCACCTTCTAATGTGCTGCTCCTTAACATAGTGAAAAATCCGCTGGCAGAGATCGTCGTCAGGTTTACCTTGTCCTCTGCAAAATCTGTTAAAACATCGTCTTGTTCCTCTTCGCTCAGGTCAATAAAATTCTTTTTATACTTCGTTAAACTATGGTTTTGAAGTTCTCGTAATCCGATATCAAATATTTCACGTCTTCTTATTCGACCTTGATATCCTTGGACTTTTTCACCTTTGAAAAACGGAGGCTGCATATATTCTCTAGAATTAAAGCCCCAATCTCCACTTAACTGGTGATCAATAAAGTAGGCTACTCCTAGATCCTTTGCTCCCGGTCCATTATCATCGGCAGGGAAAATTCGCTCGGTTGCAGCTTCCACCATTCTGAATTGCTCCTGTGTGAAATACATTAATGCTAAATTATAGTTTTCAGTCTTCTTGCTTTTTACATTTTCTACATTTGTTTTTTCTTTAAATGGAATTAAACTGCCCAATGCACCGCCTACAGCCAAGCCCCCAAGTGCGATTCCTGAACTCTTGAGAAATCTTCGACGTGTAAGAGATTCATTCTTTTCCTGTTGATTGGTGTTTTCTGGCATAAAGTCCACCTCCTACAATTTAAGGATAGATTGCCCCAAAAAAATTCATTCATACATAAAAAAAAGTTGGGCATGATAACTTTAAATCTAATTAAACGAGGTGGAAAATAATGAAAGTAATCTGGAAAAATACGTTCTTTTTAAGTGGGATCTTATTCCTCTCAGCATGTGCAGGCCAACAAAATGGAATGGATGAAAGCGTTAAAGCGGAGGAAGGACAGCATGGTATTCATGGCTCACCTGCAACCAATGTCTATGATAAAAATGTATCAGCGAAAAATTTAAATGATGGCTTAATTATTCCAAGTGAAAATGGGGAGAAGAGGCAAACTACAGATGAGCATGGGGGAACCTCTCATGGAACTGGTACAAATGTATATAGCTTAATAGGAAGCACAGGGTTGCATGATGGAGGAATTTCTTCTCATCTTGAATCAAGATTAGGCGGTGAAGGTATTAATGGCATAAAGGTGTTTGTTCTTGATGACACCGTCATTCTTGCACGTGCTACTCCTGAGGTGACTTCCACTCGATATGACTCCATGCAGGAGCATACCCTGAAGGGCGTGGATGGAATGTCTAGAAAAGATTTAAATAAAAATGATACAGCTACCACTGTTCCTGATCAAGAAGATGATGATAACCTCATTAAAGCTAAAAGTTTTATGAACCAAGTTTTTAATGGCAATGTACAAACATTAACGGTAACGAATCCTGCAGCGGTTGAGCTGATTGAAAAGATAAAAAACGATATAAAAGCAGATTCCGTTCCATATAATGAGGTTTCAAAAGACATCATTACACTGATCAAAATGACAAAGGAAAAATAAAAAGAAAAGCAACAAACAATATTATTATAAAAATGACATCAAAATGAGTTACATAAAAAAGCAGGGGTTTAAAAAATCCCTGCTTTACTTTTACCAACTATTTAACCTAATTAACAACTCTTACATTACATACCCGTTAAACAAATTTAGACATCAGAATGTCATCCGCATAGCTATCCTCACTAAACTTAATTTCTTTAATTTTACGGCCTTCCTCGATAAATCCCATACTTTTGTATAAGGCTATTGCCCTATGATTGGTTGATAATACGCCTAAACTGATTTTCTCAATAGAAGAGTTCTGTTCTGCCCAATTTAAAAGCTCTGTAATAAGGAGTTTTCCAATACCCATATCCCGATATTTTTTCTTTATCATGATAAAAAAATGACCTGTATGTGCAAGCCGTTTTGAATTTTTTGATCGAAATACTACAAAACCAATAACATTCCCCTGTATTTCTGCAACAATTATTGTTTCTTTTTCATTCTCTACAATTGATTGAATCCAATTTCTTAGCTGCTCCGTCGATTCTTCAAATTCATCTGATACAGTAACCATATATTTGTTCTCTGAAAAAACTTCACTTTGAATTTCAAAAACAGCTTTTGCATCATCCAATTTACCTGTTCTTAGCGATACTTGAGTATTATTTTTAGTCACTTTGCTCTCCTTTGTACGTGCAAGTATAATAGTAATTATAAAGAATGCTCAGATTACTGCCTTATTAAAACGAGTCTAAGAAAAGTGTCACTGACAATCACGTTCTTTAATTGAACGAAACCACCATGGAGTTACTGATCTTTCGATAATTTAAAAGAGACAGGAATCTTACACACTTTTAATGTGAAAGAATGCTATTCAATCCGTTCCATCGATAAACTAATAAATTTAATTCCTTTCCCCCTATATTCATTTTTTCAGATTTATAAAATTTGGCACCCATTTCCTCATAAAAGAGTCGTGATTTATTATCTTCTAAAACCTCAACAAATATCGTTTCGTATCCTAACTTTTTAAATTGCAAAAATAGCTGTTTTATCAATCCTGTTCCGATTCCTTGTCCTTGCCATTGTTCAAGGATATAAATCGATGTTAAGTCCCCAGTATCTTTAAGAGTATTGGTTTCCCTTTTTCCCCCATCTGCAAAACCAACTATTTCTCCTTTGCTATTTTCCGCTACAAAAACATAATTGCCTGCATTTGTAATATTCTTTTTCCATATTTCTGTTCTTTGTCCATACGAGAGACTATCCAAATATGTTTTAGGTAAAATGTTTTTATATGTAGTTCTCCAACAATCTACATGCACTCTTGATATTCCTTCCGCATCTTCTACTTTCGCTTCTCTAATAATCAAACGGATCTCTCCCTTGAATTTAATTGTTATTGATAATAAAAACGACATTTTTCTATTATTTATTCTCTTCTTAACGGCGATTCAATTTTTCCTTCAAGTGCCTCCGCTTGTTCATAAAAGTTCTCATCTATTGATATATTCATTCCCAAGCCAACTTCACGTAGTACCTCACGCAGCTCTTCAAAATTTTCCTTGTCCGTTTCAGTTAGATCAGTGAAACGATACAAGTCATCTTTTGGGAATTGATGTAATTTCATATACAACCGCTGTAGTATTTCTTTATCCTTCTTTGATAGAGTCCCCATTTGATTACCCGTTGTGATCCCTAGCCAAAGTCCATTTAATACACTTCCCATTTTGGTAGTGACTAGATTAGGGGTGGACCACTGATTTTCTTTTTGGTTTGCGATTAACCCCTCCAATTCTACTAAATCATCTTGAACTTCTGTATTAAAAATTTGATCCTTCACAAAGTTTATTCTGATGAATCCCCAAAGGACACATGTAATTAATATTAGATTTAGGCCAATTGACACTCGAAATAATACCTTTCCTTTCGTACTCAATGCTTTCCTCCTTGTTCCATCTATGTATGTACTACTTCTTTACTTCAACATAAAAAGCTATTCTCCTTCATGAAGAATAGCACTTAGCACCTGTATGATTGAATATTTACAATGTTCAGCCGGCGAATTAGTTTTTTTATCAAGGATGGTTTCGCATTTAATGATCTTATTTAAGAAAAGCTCATACGTGTTTGAGGAACATGGCAGTCAATATGAGACCCTAAGACTTTTGAATTTAATTCTTCAACCAGATAACTAGAGGCACCTATATAGGTGCCTTGATTGAAAATATTTTCTGCAAAACAACAAAGAAAAGAAATGAAAATCTGTTAGGTTTATTAACAATGTCTTATCTACCTTTTGGTTTTACACCTGTCAGATGAGATTCGAACATATCAATAATTTCAAGAAATCTTTCAGCCTCACGAAAAACATGATCGGCTAACAATGGATGAATAATACTTTTTATTTTACATTCTTCAATTAAGTCACGTGCTGTTTTCTTAAAGTCCCGAAGCGATACAACGGATACGCGGTTCTCATCAAGGAATTGATCTAAAAGGGGTACTGTCTGAGATTGTGGTTTCATCGATTCCAAATCTCTTGCTTGAAAAACTAATTGATCAAAATCATTGCTGAAGTTTCTTGCCATATCGACTAGCTTTCTCTCTGATGGATCAAGAAGATGCCCTATAAACTTGGCATGATCAGCCATAATTCTTAAGAAAAATACATTTTCTTTAATTATCGCATCCGCCAGTGGTTTCAACTTTCCTTCGTTCAATTCAATTAATCGCTTTCTGAAATAATTAGCCTCGCGGCTTGTGTGATCAACTAATAGCGGAAAATTATTTGCCCCTGGTAATTTACAAGTAAGTATTAATCCTAATATTTTTCGTTTAAAAGCAAATATACCTGTGGCTGCTTGCTGAACTTCTGAATTAAACCGTTTTATTTGTTGTGGATCTGTTTGATTAGTAAATGTATGGGATCGTTGTTCAATTTGTTCAAACAATCGATAATATTGATTGGCTTCCTCAATTAATTGTGTATCATCACACCGAAACCCTAGTCTAAGAAATAGAGAATGTTCTTTCATAATTCTAGCCCAAAATCGAATTTCATCCAAAGATCGTGTAACAAACATTTCAGAATTAATAACCCTATTCAAATCTTGTGAGTTAGCATTCATCATTATGTCCCCCCATACCCAAGATTAGAAAACCACCATTAACATTATATTTGTAAGTGTTCTAAAAAAGACTGCCTTCATATGTAATATTTTGAGTCTGGGATTAAGCTTTTGAAACTAATAAAAAATACAACACGTCTTATAAATAAAATTGATAAGGGATACTATATGTTTCTGTTTAAATTTTACTTAATAGAAATAAAATCCTTATTGCAAAAAAAGCTAATGGGGTCATAGGAATTCTCTTTTACAAAATAAAAAAAGCGATCCTTTGTTATTAATGCATCGCCATACACTAGTTTCTATTTCTAATTCAAAAAAAGTCATAGATGAGTAACTCTATGTTTTAAAAAGGCTGTTTTCACATAGATTGTTGATTTCTTGATGTACTGTATAAAGGGTGATACTAAGCGGTTGAGAGGTATTCAATTATGTGGTTAGATGCTATGAACAGTTTAGCGAATTAACCGAAACTGAGAACTACTTTTGAAACGTTTAGAATTGCATAAAAAAGGACCTCTAATTAGAGGTCAGAAGTTATATCATACTTTTTCTAACTTTCTCAGGAATCATAACAATTGCTTCACCTTAAAAGGTATTCATCGCCATTTAAATGTTCTCTGAATATAGGGACATCTTTCATATTTTCATTTAAAAATTTAACTATTCATCTACTCGTTCCGATTTGCTTTCTTTGACTTTAGTTCTAGTTAATTCTACATTCATTTTCTGATACCTCATTATTATTAATTCTCTGTTTTTATCCTAATATAATTATCTAAGTAACAAAGTGTTAATAAAAAACAACAAACTTTACAAAAACAGCATTAAAAAAAACATACACCTTAATCCTTGATTTTTACCTTGATCGATATTCTAATTAATGCTATTCAATAATGTTAAAATTCTTTCTGCACTACCTGGTTGAAACATAAATATTGAGAATGAAATACAAAATACTCCTACAATAACAAATCCGATTTTCTTAATTTTCGATGCTGTCCTTTTTATAAAAATCCCGTTAACTACCAGGAAAGACCCTAAAAATAAGAGTAAGAAATACCAAAATCCCATTATTCCACCTCTTTTGAATCTTGCTTAGATGATAACCCACATACATATAATGACGAAATTTTCTACGAATCGTTTCAATTTCATTTTTACTTTAAAGCTCATTTCTAAAACATTGTTATTTTTGACCATATGTTATTGAACACTGCTGGAAAACATACAGTTTAGAGGCAGACTTACATTTCAAGTTGCTCACTAGCCGAAGAAGTCTCACACATTCCAGCCAGCCAAACTATGTTTATTAACAATTTTTTCGAAAACGGCCTGCTTTAATATTTCCAGAATCTATTGTTATTTCATTAATCACCTGATAATCATGTAAATCCCTTCATGAATACGCGAAATATTCTAATTACTAATAAATGATTAATTCTTAGCAGATTGATTAGATAACCTTTCAAGTTCTTCATCAATTCTTGCTATATCTATTCTCTCAAATAACGGTTCCACATTGGATAATTGGTGCAGATCAACCTGAATTGGCTTCCATTTACTTTCAGTTATATATAACATTTTCTGAACCTTCCTGCTTGAAAACGGAAGGAAGGGTGTCAAAATTTGCGCTAAATTAGCAATAAGATAGACGCAATCAGCCATTGTTTGCTTGCATTTAAACTTATCGTCATGTATTAGCTTCCAAGGCTGTTGTTCATCAAAATATTTATTAGCGAACCTTACATGTTCAAATACTTTTTCCAATCCTTGTTTGAATAGAGCGGATTCTATACAGTGCCCTACTTCGCTGTACAATAAGCTGATTTTATTTTGTATAGTAGGCGCTGCAGCTTTTTCTGATATCATTCCATCAAATGACTTTTCGATAAATTTCAGCGTTCGGTTTACGAAGTTGCCATATGCACCCAATAATTCACTATTATGACTATAAATAAATTCCTTCCAAGAAAAGTCTGCATCCCGACTTTCTGGCGCATTTATAGTTAAAAAATATCTAATTGAATCTGATTCATATCTTTCTAAAATGTCTGGAACCCATACTGCCCAATTATTACTCGTCGATAACTTCTTCTTCTCTAAAGTCAGGTACTCATTTGAAACGATGTGAGTAGGTAAAGCTTTTTTTTCCAGACTAGTCAATATTGCTGGCCAAATAATAGAATGGAATGGGATATTATCTTTTCCGTGAACATAATAGGATATTGCTGATGAGTTCCAGAAAATTGAGTCATCATGATTTGTTTCTTTTGCCCATAGTTTGCTGGCTGTATAATATCCTGAAACGGCTTCTATCCATCCATAAATTTTCTTGTCTTCATATCCAGCCACTGGAATACTTACTCCTATTGGTAAATCTCTTGAAACTGCTCGATCTTGTAAACCTTCTTTCAAATATCTTTTTGTTAATGCTACTGCATTCTCTCGCCAGAGTTTTTTATTTGCTGCTTTATGAGTATAGCTTTCTAAACAATGTTGTAGGGAGCTTAAGGAAAAATAAAAATGATCTGTTTTCCTTGTGATAGGTGTACTGCCACATATTTTGCATTTTCTTTCTAATAATTCAAGCGGTTCTAAGACGGTTGAGCAATGATCACATTGATCCCCACCGGCTTTTGCTCCACAATTTGGACATATGCCTTCAACATAACGGTCAGGTAAGAATTGCTGATCGTATTCACAATAGGTTTGTTCCATTTCCTTCTTATATATCAAACGCTTTTCAAGCAGCTCTAGAAAAATTTCTTGTACGATTTTATGATGATGCTCTATATCTGTTCTTGTATAGGTATCATAAGAGAAACCTAACTTAGAAAAACACTCTACAAATTCATGGTGATATCGGTCCGCAATTTCCGCTGGTGTAACCCCTTCTTGCTTTGCTCTAATAGCAATAGGTGTTCCATTACAATCACTTCCTGATACATACAAAACCTTTTCTCCTTTTAAACGGTAATATCTAGCCAGAATATCTCCTGGAAGCAAACTAGAGATGTGACCTAGATGTAATGAACCATTAGCATAAGCCCAGGCACCACCAATAAAAATACTCATAAATATACCCTCCAACTATACAGAAATAAAAAAACAAAAAACCCCGCCTTAACTGTAAAAGTTAAGGACGGGGTTTAAATACCACGTGTTACCACCTTAGTTCGCAAATGACTCACACCATCTGCCTCATCAAGTACGAAGTGAAAAAAATCTACTCTTATACTGTGACATTGATAACGAGTGCCAAGACTCGCCGTATCCTACTTATACAAATAGTATGTTCAGTACGAAGCTCTGAGACCATTGTTCAAATGAATGTTTTTGCTTCTTTTCAGCTACCGAAGCTCTCTGGAGAAAAACTATATCATTTTACTTTTTCTCTTCATTGCTTTTTTTATAATTATATTTAGTTTATTTATATATTTTTCATAAGTCAACATCTTTTATATCAGACTATATAGAAAACTAATTCTTTTCTCTTAGTATTTCATTAATAACTTCTGCCAAAGCATCTACAGTTCTATATTCCTCCTCCAAAGTATTTTCAACTCCACCAATATTCAGTAAAACTGATTCATTTATTAAATCCTGGTTATAGGTACTTTGATTCCTAAGACTTGTCTTAACAATAACACCTGTTGACAAATCAGGATATTTTTCTTCTATTCTCTCTAGAAGGCTTTCTGCAAACGTTAAGTTTTTTTCATAATTTGCATTGGATTTGGATATAACAAATGTAACTGTTGCATAATCTTTCCCATCAATTTTAATGGTAGTAGCCTCTCTCTTTTTTGAGTCTCTGTGAATATCAAATACCATCTTTATACTTTTGTTGTTTTCTAAAACATCAGTTAAAAATCCTCTTGTAACAGTATATGTCTTCGAATGACTCCATCCATTTTTCATCAAAGTACTCATAATATCTCTATTTTCATATTTTGTGTTAATTTTATATTTTTTTAAAGACTGACTAAACCTTTCTCCCACTAGAGAAATATTCTTGGATGGGTGGTAAGCTATGTTCGGATCTGAAGATTGAGTTTCTGATATAAATGATTCCTGATCATGAGAATGGTAAATATAAATTAATGGTTCTTGGCTGCCAACTGGAGAAACTGAATTGCTCTCTCCAAATGGAGATAATGAGTAATAGATAAATTCCCTGCCGCTTAAAGAGAAGAACAATAAAACACTACAAACAAGGAACCCGCTTTCAAGTGTTATTCTCCATTTGTATCTACTTTTTTTATTCATTTGTTTTGCTGTTTTTCTAAGGTGTAACTCTGTATTAGATACAAAATCTGATTTAGGATTCATCTCATGTGATTCTTTTATTAAATTTAATAACTCCTTATCCGTTTGCATTTCCTATTACCTCCTTAGCATCCATGTTGAGCTTTTTTTTGAGAATTTTCAAAGCCCGATGATAGTCAACCTTAACCTTGGATTCGCTGCAATGGAGAATGTCAGCCGTTTCTTTTATAGTAAATTCGTTAACGCCTCTAAGAATTACTTCCGCTCGAAAATCTGGTTTTAATTTTGATATTACCGCGTGAACGACTTTTTTCACTTCGTTTGCTCAAATAACTCTTCAGGCTTCAATTCAGATGAGGGCAACTGTTTAAAAAAAACTTCTTTAAAGATCGAGCTAAACCTTTTTTTCCGGTAATGATCAATAGCTGTATGTTTTGCAATTGAAAAAATCCAAATCTTTAAACTCCCAACCTTATAATTAGAAAGATTGTTCATGACACGAACAAACACTTCTTGAGTTAAGTCCTCCGTATCATTTTGGTTTCCAGTAAAGCAAATAAGAAAGCGGTACACGTCTAAATAATGCCGGCGATAGATTTCGATTTTGCGGTCTTCTAGATTCTCGACTGTGGACAAATGTTTCCCCCCTCAATTATTTACTCGATTATTAATCGTTTGAGTTCATGAAAAGGTTACAGAATTTAAAGTTAAATATAAATAAGCGTCCCTACCATTGTAGAAACGCCCAGTTAGCCTTAATTATTCTAAGATAAACTCCAATAAATTTCAGTTTGATCTGTACAATAAAAACCTTCTAGATTACAATAGTTCACCAGCTGCTCTACTGTACTTTTTCCAGAACATAATAAAGAAAAATGACTATCCCAATGTGTAGTTATCAAAAGATGATGATCGTTGGTAAATAAGTTTTTACATTGATCAAGTATGTTGTTATCAGTAATAATATCATCTATAAAGGTTAATTTCCGTTCCGTAGCAAATTCATTGCCACACCAGATCCAGTTGTGCCCTAATGCTTTGATCCCCTTAAGCAAATTATCCATAATAAAATATGGGAATAATCCTTCAGTCGGTTCACCAATTTTTTTATCCCGGCAAGTATTTTTAATCATCTGAGCTATGTTTTCATCTTGATATTCTTCTCGCAAACCATTAATATTTGTTCTTAGACCCACATCTAACTTTCTAAAATTCTCAATACCTGATAATGTTAAAAACTGTTTCCAAGTAACGACTACGCAATTTTCCCGAATCTCATTCCGGTTTGGATAGGTATCCGGTTTGAATAATTCGTAATCAATCGATTCCGGTTTAATAAAGGGATGATAGAAAACAAAAATCTCTTCAAAAACTTCTTTATAATATTCTTTAATTGGTAAGCCGTCGGGTGCACATACTGCAAACCTCTGTGGATTGGAAAATACCCTTTTACCTATCATTATTTGTTTCACGCTTTAATTCACCCACATTTACTCGGAGAATATTACTATGAATAATGCTATACTAGTATTTATCGAGAATGGAGGGAGTATTCCATATGTGCTGCTCGTTTTGTCCTATTGTAGAATTTCACCTTATCTAAGTGGATAAATAGTAGATAAGGAGCTAAAGACATGCTAATTCAAGAAAAGATTATTGATATTATTAAAAATAAATGTATTCATGATAATTCTATCTCAGCTTGTATGATGTATGGATCATTCACTAAGGGTCAAGGGGATCAATATTCAGATGTAGAATTTTATATATTTATCGCAAATGATGTTGTCGATCGTTTTGACTCAAAACGCTGGATTTCTGAAGTGTACCCTGTTGATTTAATATTTTATAACGAATATCGGACTGAAGTAGCTATCTTTTCAAATATGATCCGCGGGGAGTTTCATTTTCTTCCCGACTCAGAGATGGAAATCATAAAAAGTTTCAAGCGAACAGGTGTTTTTCCTGATATAGAGTCCATGTATATTTATGATTCTACCGAGCGGTTAATGCCTTTACTTGTTGGTTTATCTGGTTCTGGTCCTGATCGAATGACAGATGAGAATGTAAATTTTGCCTTCAATAATTTTGTGAATGCTTGGCTGATGGGTGTTAACGTGATGAAAAGAGGAGAGCTCGCACGTTCACTAGAGGGACTCATACAGGTACAAAAATATATATTACAATTAATAAGAATACATGAAAAAAATGTAGAACACTGGTTAAACAGTACGAAAAATTTAGAGGCTGATATAAGTCCCAATTCTTATAAAGACTATGTTTCATTCACCTAAAAACTAGATAAAAATGAATTAAACCATGCTTATATGAATACTTTGAAAAAAATTGAAGAATTGTATAATGCATTAAATAGTCACTACAGCATTGATGTAGACGGTAAATTTATTAGGAAACTATTCAGCTATATCAATCAGTAGTTTTCCCTGCTGAAAGTACATTGCTATTAGCAATGTACTTTTTTACTACAGTTAACTCTTATAAAATATCTTAGAAAAATTACACACCATAATGTATGATGTATTTTTTTTCAACTGATGCCTGAATGATTATTGAAGCCAATTCATTAAGTTCAGCAGATTTCTTAAAGTATGGAGAAGTTGAGATTACATCATAAAATAATGATAATGACTCAGGTGGAATGATGGTGATTCCCCAATAAGCTAAACCTATTTCTGGTCGTTTTAATGAATGAAAGTACGTTTTCATGATAGATAATTGTTCACTTAAACTATTGAGTAAATCATCATCAACAGATATACAATTATATTTCTGTGGGGTATATTCGGTATAACTTTTCATTTTGTCAATTTCATCAATGATCCCAAATTCGTGGATACACGGCATGTCATAGCCCTCTCTTTAATTTAATCATCTTTGTCGTCATCCGTATATATTCTAAGTGCTCCGAGAATAAAAATTAAGAAAAATATAATTATCGAAAATCTAAGAACATAAATTTTTAAAATAAAGCTTATTATAACGACAGGCAGCCCGACCATCGTTGTCATTGCTGCGGATTTTGTATAACGTATTGCTGCTTTTGAGATTTCTGGTTCTTCAGTATACATCCGTCTCTTTCCAGCTAATATACAATCTTCAGGAAAATAATAAGTCCAAAGCATTATACCATAAAGTGGTATCAAAAAAATCACAAATATGATCGTTTCAGCCATAAACTCCCTCCTATGAAAAACGAGCGATCCACCTAGGGATTCACTAATATTACGATTCATTTTATAAAAGGATTCAATCTATTGACTTTCGGCAATAAATAGCTTTTTTCTTTTTAACATTCTATTAAAATTAATCTCAACACGAAAAAAAGCTGTCTTTATAACAGCCTTCTTCTTTTAATTATAAATCTACTATGTTTATGATTTTTTTGAAAGAAATCCTTATATTTCGTACTTGTTCAACCAAGGAAGTAGTTCTGCATGCTTATATGTATTTTCAGCATCTGAAATCATTTTAGGAAGGAAACTATCAAGGGAGCCAATTAAAGAATTAAGTGCTTTTAAGACATTTCCATTCTCAAACTGTTCCAATGGAACCGGCAGCTCATCTTCGTCCAATATATAATACTCTCCATTAGGGAGTACCATAATATCTATTATCAAATCCTCAAAGGATACCATCTTATTAGTAAAACAAGTGTTTTTAACAATATTAATATAGCAGCCTATATACTTCCCTTTATTATCTCTCCAAATGTATAAATTATATGGACGATTTCCCCAGTAATAGGCAAGTGTGTAACTCCCTTTAGGGATAGTTAAATTTGCTTGGTTCGCAGTCATTATAAAAGTATCTTCTATAATATGAAAAAGCACCACCTGTTGATTATGTGCTTCTAACAACTTGCAACGGTATTCTACAACTTTTGTGTCGTACCGCATTTTTCTTTCAATTAAATTATGACCATATTGATAGGCTGGGGGCATTCCATTTATCACTTCTCTAATTTCTCCTTCCATTTTATTAATCGTAACATCCATTTCGCTTTCACCTTTTTTCTTTTTTATTAGCCGCTTTACCCATTTCAAACCATCTTGAGCCTTTGTTTAATCCTAAAAAACAATCTTTGTTATGGAAGAATAACGTTCGCGAAGAATATTTAAACATTCACAGTCCAAATTCTATAGATGATCTGGCCGGATATATTTATTTTTTCCGTATAGACTTCTACTTTCAAATGATTATAAACAGCCCATTGAGGTAAAATCGTTAATAAATAATGAATTACTTTCTCATCAGGTGATGCGTATCCTACATTATTTTCTTTACTTAAATAAGCAGCAAAATCTGAATATAAAGCATCTGCCCATTCTCTAGCTTCTAAATCCGAAGCAAAAATTCGATTGTCCTCTTTAGAACTTCCGTTTATCCAAATGATATTTTCCAATGGATTTCCTCCTAAAGGTGAACTTTACCTAATCATTTTCTCATTATTTACGATATTTCCCCAATTCTATTAATCAATTTCAGTATACCTTCTTTTACACCGATGCATGAAAACTCAACATGAAAAAGTCGAATCCTTCCAATTTTAAGGATTCGACCATTTAGATAGTTATAAATATTTACTCGCGTCTAAGCTAGTGGTACTTTTCCCCTTAACTTGTTTTAATGTTGCAACAATAAGAAAGCTAACAATTACTAATAGCAGCCATGAACTCACCTTACCTAAATGGACAAGACTCCATGCTTCGGTTTGATTAGGATATTTCCATGCACCAAAGAATGTTGCTATATTTTCAGCAATCCATATAAAAAAACCAATCAGCACAAAAGAAAGGGCCAGTGGCATACGGTAACTAGTTCCATTAATCTCGTATGTTACCCACGATTGCCAAAAAACAATGATGACAAGTCCTGATAGCCACCATCTTACATCTATCCAATAATGGTGAGTGAAGAAATTTAAATAAATTGCGGCTGCTAGTAGGACCACTATCATAAACGGCGGCCACTTAATCAGTTCAACCTTTAACCTCCTCCAAGCCTGGCAAAGATAACTTGCTACACTAGCATACATGAATCCGCTATACAATGGCACGCCAAAGATTTTGAAGTATCCTTCCTCTGGATAAGACCAAGAGCCCATATGTACCTTAAATATCTCAAGAGCGAGTCCAATAATGTGAAATAATGTGATTACCTTCAGTTCATCCCTTGTTTCTAGTCCAGAGCGAACCATCCCCCACTGCATCAAAAGACATAGGATAAGCAGCCAGTCATACCGTGGCAGAATGGGTAGAGGAACAATTTGTGTCAAAGCTAAAGAGGCAAAAATAACGACAGGAAATAAACAGGATAATGCTTGCTCCCAACCAAAACGAACGAGTTGTTTTATTGCTCTCATATTTATGCCTCCAAAGATTTTTCTAGATTTATCTACTTCCTGCTTGAGTTGCACTTAGGTTTCATCCCTGTTCAAGATTCTTTTTACTTTAAAAAATCCACTTTATCAATCCTGTATGATTTCTTCATTTCGGTACTCTAAAATATCTCCTGGCTGACATTCTAAAGCCTTGCAAATCGCCTCTAATGTTGATAATCGGATCGCTTTCGCCTTACCATTTTTCAATATAGAAAGGTTAGCCATAGTGATTCCAACTTCTTGCGATAGTTCTGTTACACTCATTTTCCTTTTAGCCAGCATCACATCAATATTGATTATTATTGCCATGTTAATCACCTCAGACCGTTAAGTCATTTTCTGATTTTATATCAATCGCTTCTTGTAAAAGTTTTTGGAGAACTGCCGCAAAGACTGCAATAACCAGCGAAGCAAAAGGAACTACCAATCCAACAAAAATAACTCCTGGAGCATCGTCTATTTCCGCAAACAGATAGAAAAGTGGCAAGACGAGTATATGCAAACTAGAAATTGTGATTGCACAGTATTTGATTTTCTTTAACGCTGTTACTGAAATTTGCGAGAACGCTTCATTTTTATCAATATAGCGTAGAAGTTTAAAAGCTTGGTACAAAGCAATATAAAAAGGGATCGCAGAAGCATAAAAGACAATGAAAACTAGATATTTTATAATAGCAAACTTAGGAAGCAGTTCTGCTGCAATATTCCCTAACTCAGGCACCATAAAAATACACAAAGCAAGAATGGGAATTCCAATAAGAATAACTGCTATCTTTAAAAAGAGCGTTGACACTTGTTTCATTAAAAGCACCTCACTGATATATTTTCAATTTGATTTTAGCAGGTTATTTATCGTTTTACAATAAATAATTATCAAATTTAAATATATACTTATTGTTAAATAGTCATTATATTCTCTAATCCATAAAAAAAAGCATTCTTTGCGGCAAAGAAATGCTCTTTTACTGAAAGTATTCAATTTTTACTTACTCAAGAAAATGCTAATATATTAGTGAAATGTATCCATTCAATAAGTTCAACCTTTTACAATCATCGTTTTATAGCATGATGATATTGACAACCTAAGTTCTTGTTCTATCACGATATACAATTAGTGTAATTGCATTACAGCCCATTTTTCATACCTAATTTCTAATATACTTATTAAGATATTTCCTTACAAATCATCAATAAATTTCCATCTGGGTCTTTAAACACAAAATAAAAGTCGTCCTCTATTCCCGTCAATAGTTCAACATTATTTTCTTTTAAAAATTGGTATGACGCATAAATATCGTTTGTTAAAAACTGAATTGATGGTGCTTGATAAGTGGAAACATTTCCATCCTCATTTCTCCACTTTGGCATTGTATCTAAAATTAATCCAGCAGTGCCATCCATTGGTGCAGAGTAGATATGTCCAAAAGATATTTCTCCGCCTTCCAAACCTAGTATTTGGTTGTACCATTCTCTTGCTCTTTCAATATCTCGAACTGGAACAAATACACCTCCGATTCGGTTTTTTATTGGTGTTTTTTTTATTGGCATATTCACTAATCGTCCCTCCATTTAGAAATAAATGTCTATATTCAAGAAAAACTGATAATAACCTTTATGAACCAAACCTTGTTTCACTAACTTGTAAGTCATTAACTGGACCAAAATCTATCCAAATTCAAACTATTTCAATAGTTTTATCTTGATGAAATCAAGTTAATATAAAACCTTCATGGTTTACCTACTTATATATAGAATTTGATGATTTGCCTTATTAAATATCTTTGTTAATTTGTTAACTGTATCTAACCAAGACAAGTAGAATGGCTGCTATGATAACCCCTACACCCTTTGTTCCCTATTCCACCCCCGGGCAAGCATACGTTGTTGCCAAAGGAATTAAGTCAATAAAAATTCTTGAGAGAGCAATAGTTGAAATAAAAAACTAAACAGGGTACCTGTCCCAAGGTTACCTCTTTTTCACCTTATTTCCCCTTCATGTAATCAGGGATATCTTAAACTAGTTACTTCCTTTTTCCAAAAATGCACCAATAAAATTCAATCTATATATTTTTAGTATAAAAACATAACTCATGTATTTGCTCAAATCCCACTTTCTTATATAAATTTATAGCATTCTGATTACTGGAATTGACACAAAGAGTAATTGATTTAATACTTTCTATAGTAAAGATCCAATTTAGGGCAGCAGTTAATAATTTACTCCCTATTCCTTTTCCTCTCTTACTTTCTTTAACAGCTAAGAATTCAATACTCGCTTCCCCATAGGCAGGTTCTGCTTCTGCATAAATATAACCGTCTAATTGACCATCATTTACGATTATAAAAACTTTCCTATCCTCGTTAAGCCGGTTAATAATTTGCTGACCACTATAATATGAATTAGGAAAAGATTGATCATGCAGATTTTTCATTTCTGTAAAATACTCTTCCATTAATTCTAAAATAAAAATTTCATCTAATTGAGATATACTATTTTTGTTAAAATTCAATACTGTTTGGTCACTATGCTTAGTAAAGGAAAGTTCTTCAGCCAGTTGCAGGACTTTTTTGTTTAGTTTATTAGGAAACATACGAATTGAATTAATATCATCATGCAGTAATTCAACCATTCTGTTCCACAAATGATTTACAACGTCCCATTTGTTTTCCTTAATAAACGGTCCCCATATCTCCGCGCTATTGGACTCAAGATCTGCATCAAATCCTAATACTCCTATCAGTTCATCTTCCTCATACACAGTTATGAAACTGTTATCATAAGTAATATCTGATAGATCTTCCCTTAATGAATGAGCTATTCCAACACGATCATTCCCACAATAACCAATATGTGATTCGCCAATTTTATTCATTTCTGAAATGAACTTTGCAATAGTATCAACATCGTTATTTTTCATGAACTCTATTATTGCCACATCCTAATCTCCTTGTATATTCATATAATTTTATTAGCACCCTTTAATTAAATGATATTTCTGACTCTTATCATAACAAAAAATCCCAGCTACTTGTTGTATTTTTTTGTCCCTTTAGCAGAATAAAAAAGAGCTGCTGATCCTTAATGGATCTTCAACTCTTTTAACCCCATGGTTAAAATATACAAAGTTTTACTTAGCATAAGAAATAGATTGAACAAATAGGTCCTTGCCTTTCAAATGTGGAGATGGAAGAGACTGTATGCAATGCTATACGTCCTACTGTCCAAATCTGTGTAGTAATTTCCTGTTGAAGTGAAACATCAGTTAATTATTCTGAGTGGATATCGATTCATATTCCCAAGAATTAAAAAAATGATCAATGGGAGAAACAATAAAATTCCTCCCAATTTTTTTACTAACCATTTCGCTAAATTGTACTTTTTCGAGTAACCAGAGGATACAACTAATTATTCTTATGCTGCATGAATTTGTTCATAATCTTAATGGATGGTACCGTTTTATGAAGAAGGATCTTCATTTCTTCCATATCTTCCATAAAAAGAGTGTCAATCCCTCTTGGATCAACACCTCTTTTCACAGCTTGTTTTAACATCTGACATATTTTCGTTTAAAACCTAACTTCCCTCTATCCACTTCTTTTTGGATACTTTCGTAAGCATTTAGAAAACTGCTCTTTTTATTTTCTCTTTTGACCTCTACCGTACCAACTTCTTTTGCAGTCTCAACAGCCTTGTCATGTAGTGGTAAGTATGAAATTCCAACAGTGTATAGAAAATTATTCATAGCTGATTTCGTTCGTTCTGGTGAGTCATGAATAGAGTTTTTCACATTTTTTAGCATTTTTGAAATTTTATTTTTGTCAAATTCATTGTCTTTCCGATTCCCTAAAAGCCAGCAATAGCAGCTCCAGCCGGCTGACATTCTCAGTTCATTACCGCTTTCAATCCATTTATCAGCAACTTTTTGTGCGATATCAGACTCCGATAATGTTACTGCTACCACATAGTCCGATAGCATATAAAAATATGCTCCATCGATCCAGCGTTCATAATCCGATTCTTTCATTGTTTTTGGGTCTGCAATAATCCCAGCAAAATACATTGCATCATAATTACCTGTCGCATATAGTTCTTCAGCTAAACCTTGGTTTACTTTTATTTTCTTTGCAATCGGTTTCATAGCACCTGTGGCCACTCCAAAAAGCGGTTCATGTGCACCATTAGAGAGGTACATCTTTTTTAGTCTTTCTTTACCGATGGCCTCAAGCTCATGCATAACTGTTTCTCTATCCATAGTTTCGTTCATCCTTCCTGATTATTAAAACCCATTCAATTATATAAAACAGGTTAATTTTCTTTACTGAAATTTCCACAATTTAATAAAAATTCTATGTGAGTGAAACAATCCAGATTAAATTGCCCTATTACTTGGCTGAGTACATCATAGGCCTATTTTTCAATAAGGAAATGGTAAATCTGAGCCACTCAAAAATGATAGAATGGATAGTTAATATACAATATAACTATCTTTTTCACGAAACCCTAATAGGGTACTGGGTAAGCAACTACAGGACAATTCACCTGAAACTTTACATTTCCTTTTCTTTCTATTGTTAAGATAGCAATACTATTAACAGCTTTTTTATTCAATGCCCTTTCAAACGATTCATATCCCACAATTTTTACGCCATCAAGTTCCACTATAACATCATTTGGCTTAATGCCAGAAGCTGCAGCTGCTGACCCTTCCTTCACCTGTAAAACTCGTGTTCCCCTATCTTCGTCATTTGTTGTATGTACAATTCCAATCCATGCTTTCCATAATTTTGAACGAATATCAATCCCAGTTTCATAGACACTCTTAAGATTTTCTAAAAATTGATTAGTACCAAACAACATATTTTCCTTGGCAGCTTGATTCATTTCAGTAATAAAGGAAGCCTTGTATTCAATACTAACCTGTATCCCATTTTCTACTTTTTCTAAAGAAGTAATCGTTTTAAAATCCCCATCAATGCTTTGAAGCACAAAACGCTTCATTTCATGAATCTCTGTAAATACACCCTCAGATACAGCACCCCACCCATGATTCATATAGCCTTTGCCACCAATACGAAAATCTATTTCAGCCTTTTTACTATACCAGCGGTTTAAATGCTCAGGCATCGTCAATGCATCCCAAACTTGCTTCAAAGGTGCATTAACAACGATAACACTCTTTATTGATTCCTTAATCATGTTCATCCTGAACCTCTCCTTTTTCCACATATTTTTTCAAACTGACAAGCTGGCTATCAAGCAGCTCTCCGGTAAATTGATGCATTTCCTGTAAGGTAATTTGGAGTACATTGAAATTTAATGAATAGATACGGTACTTCCCTTTCAAGCTCTCTGTAATAATATTTTCCTCCAATAAAATATTCAGATGCTTCTTAATTGCTGGTTGAGAGATAGCAAATGCTTCGACGATCTCCTTCTGAGTTTTGTTTTCTTGTTTAAGCATACTTAGTATACGCCGTCTTGTTGAATCCCCTAATGCACGATAAATATCTGGCACTTTCATACCCTCATTTCACACATATAACCAATTGGTTATATGTAATATATATTCCAGGAATTCTATTGTCAAGACTTTTCTGAAAAAAATAAATAAACGTACTTAGCTAACTCAGAATAAAAAAAGAGTATCTGATCCTCACTGGATCTTCAACTCTTACACCCCTTCGTTCAGTACATTAAAAAGTGATTCAATGCTGAATAGCAACTTAATAAAGGCTTTGTTCAAACTAAGGTCAAAGTATATATTTAATAGTACTTATTTTTCTATGATAGGTGAAATCACATCAATCCGATTGGTCCATATCCCGCCATTATATTTTTCCGGAATACGATCCAGATCTTGTTCTGTATCAAACCCTTCTGACCACCCGCCGTCTCCCGCAACAAGGATAACCCTTGTATTCACTTGATCCATTCTGTTAAGAAACTTGTTTGGATATCCCCACAAAAATGCCGCATATTTTTCTGGAATATGTAATTGGGTATTTTTACACGAAGATGGAATATGGCCTGTCCAACCAACTGATAGATAAGGCAGCAAACAACTCTTCAATGTTTGCTTTGACATGACTCGCAACTTAGGTAGTTTTTCCTTTAAAGCAGCTATTGGTTCATCCCCGCCATATACAGAAAGATTACTTAGCCTACCATCTGAGTACTTAGAGAGGTATTGTGATAGCTGTATTCCTTCATTTCTGTCATTGCTTTTAATATGGATTAGAAAGGGCTCTTCTGCAAATTCAGTTAAAACCTCATCAAGCGTAGGCATTAACCCTACTCCTTTGCCGCGAAAAGGAAACGTTCTCCCATTATCTGCTGTATACCCATAACCCACATCTAATTCCTTCAGTTCATCCATTGTATAATCTCTTGTTGTTCCAGTGCCATCTGTTCTACAATCGAGGGTCCAGTCATGAAAAATAGCAAACTCTTCATCTTTCGTCACGTGAACATCTATTTCTACGATATCTGCCCCAGCATTAAAAGCTGCTTTCATAGAAGGGATTGTATTTTCAATATAGGGATGCTCTGGAACATATATTCGCTCCGCAGTACAGGTTTCACCTGTTATTCCCTCCATATTAAACGTTTGTGCCAGTCCACGATGGGCTAAAAGAAGTGGTTCTCCGTTTCGTTCCTTTGTAAAGATGGAGCTGTTATTAACAAAAATAAACAAGACTAAAAATAGAAGTAGAAATGATCCACGTTTTATTACTTTTCTAAGTTTCACTTTCAACCCCTCCAATCTACTGATGAGATAAAGTTACCGAAATACTATTTTTAGAATAATAAATGTAAAATAAATACTCAATAGCAGAAAAATAATAAAACGATGATAATTTATCGAATATACTGATTTTATTTTTCTCTTTAAGAAGCCATTCTAATGTAAATAAACACAGGCTTTCTGCCTGTGCATTAAAAATTAGAAAATTATAGTCTGAGCTCCTATTTCAATTAATATATTTATTAAAGTTATTTATTAATAATAGAATTAGACGTAATCCATTCAATTAATTGTTTTTTAGGATAGTAGGTAGTCCCTTCCAAAATCACTTTAGGAATATCAGGATTATTTAATAACGCATTTATCTCATGTGAATTTAAGTTAAAAAAATTCATTAATCACTTTCTTTTAATAATGTAAAATAATCAATCTCTTTTGCTGACTTGCGGAAATTTTGCAATCCTTTTCCAATGTAATAGCCCATTAAAGCCAATCCAAAATAAACCAAAACCAACGCCTGAAATTTCAATATCCATTTTCCATATATCAACAACCCACTAAGATTATTTAATATACACATCATTTTCGAGCTTTGGTTCAATCTCAAACAAAATTCATTAGTAACATAATAACACTATAATTTAATAAATATTATCAAGACCGTATTGCTTGTTCATTATTTGTGGAGTGGCCAGAACTTGTCTAATAAAATCTTTTTATAATATATGGATTTTCCCATTTTTATACTTAAGCGAGTAGTTCCCTTCTTCCTTCAAGAGAACTGGCAGATAGTGAGAAACTTTATCTGCAATACCAAGATTATTGGGGTTTAATACCCAATCAATTGATTTCCAATCTAATATACCTTCTCGTGTTTTTTTGGGAGTATCCAATTTTACATTATTACTTACTTCATATAGATAAACATATATCCCTTCAGTAACACCCTTAGATGATTCCCAGCATACTGTTCCCTTTGAAAAGTAGTTATCTACACTTAAATCTGTTTCCTCAAACACTTCACGTAATGCACCTTCATCGGGAGATTCGCCTTTTTCAATTTTTCCTCCTACTCCATTCCAAACACCCATAATTGGGGGTTTTTCTCGGTTAAGCATTAAAATTTCATTTTTATTTTTGATAAAACACACCGTATACTTATACATTATTTATTTAATCCCTCATTTATTTTGCATTTGCTCCAATTATAATCCTTATTGTAGTAGAGAGTAACACAGTTTCTATTTTATTCCGTTTTTATTACTTTCTCTTAAAGTGGCTTACCATGCTTTTCACTTTCTTCTTTAGTTCCACTAAAACACCAATTCTCTTAGAATCTTAGTTTTCCTTTTCATAATAATCCTTTATATTCTTTATTCGAAGGTTTCAGAATAACAGCTGGTTGGCAACAAAAGCTCTCGATTATTTTATATGCACATAGGAAAAACTTACTGGCACTTTTAATTAAATTTAAGATTTATGTTCCAATGGATTTATCATTCCTAAAAGATTAAATCTTCATATCGATTTTCTTTTAATACTTGCTCAATTAGTATCACTTCTTATTTCATTCCTAATTTTTGCATCATTCTTCCCGAAGCTGGATTGGATTTAAAGTATCTTGCAAAAACTTTATGGTATTGTTTTTCTGCAAATGCAAATTGTAAAATAGCTTGTGCCGCTTCGGTAGCATAACCATTCCCCCAATATCCCTCACCAATCCAATAAGCTATTTCCCCATTATTAAACCTTTGGTTGTTCGTTAACGCAATTGCACCATATAAAGGCTCCACTATCCTTACTGATTATTGCAAATTCGTATGATTTATTGGAATTATAATTTTCAAGCTGTGGCTCAATCCACATCAAAGCAACCTCTATAGCCTAAGGATTGGGCAAATATAATGTATTTTTATAAATATTATAGTTATTACAAAGGAAAGAAACAGTTTCTGCATCAGATTTTTGAAACAGTCTTAATACAAGCCTTTTAGTGGTAATTGTTTTATTTTGGTTATTATATATCATTGAATAACACCCTCCATTGCTATAATGTAAAAATAAATATAAAAAGCCTATCGTCTCTGTAGAGACGATAGGCTAAACCTAACGTGGTACCACCCTAATTAGTTTGTAAGCATATATGATAAACCTTCTCATAGCATAATAACGGGTTCCACCCGTCTAGACCTACATATCAGTCTAACCACCCATAGGCGACTTGGGGAACTTTATTGACTATCTTTCAGCAAACAATAGCTCTCTAAACAACAAACATTCCTTACTATTCCTAGTCATCGTGTTTCTTATAAAATTTCCACTATTATAACAATCATCATAATAGTTCGTCAATTCAATTGATATTCTTCTCATAAATAGCTATTTTCCAAATACCATCTTCTTGCATCATTGGAAATGTCCTTATATATTTTTTACTCCCAAAAACAATTTCTAATTGAATGATTTTCGTATCTTTGGTACTTTGCCCATTGATAGAAATTGAATCATAAAATCTATACATTAAATACGTTTGCTCCAATCTGAAGACCTGTATTCTTCTATAAAATCTTCTACAGGGGGTAGATGTCCATTATCGTAAGTAATAATGTAGAGTTTTTCAAGATTGTCTTCAAATACCAAATTCATAAAAATTAAAACCATTTCCTCTGGGGTAAAATCACTCAAACTACTAATGCTGCCATTCCTTAAAAATTCTTTATACATTTTTAGTTTTTCGCTCGGCAGTTCTTCAAGGTAAGTAAATTCATAATTACTATCATTAATTGGAGACACATACGTTTCATCTTCAGTTTTTAATAAACCATCTCCTTTTTTTGAAAATGAACTATCTGGAGTACAGCCAGTAATAATAAAACTTAATAAAATTAATCGTATTCGATACATTTTCCACCTCCAAATTTACTGGAATATTTTTTGGTTTTTCGTCTATTTCTCAATAATCATCCTGTATATATGTGATTTGCTGTTTACTTTTTTCATCTATAATAAATACTTATTCTATATATGCTTCCAATGCCATTTATAATTAATAAAGTCAGCCCTTAATTTCCATAAAAAAAGAGCTGCTGATCACCGTTGGACCTTCAACTCTTGCACCAAGTAATATAAACAGATTTTATTTTGAATTTAACAACATTCGCTTAATTAATCTAATCTGCCCACGATGGTTTATTTCGTCTTCCATAACATGAAACCAGAGCCAGAAGTTATTATGCGAAACCCCATTATCTCAAATATTTTCCTCATACAGCCATTCTTCATTTTTTGAACTTAGCAATGTTAAAGTCCTCTCACGCGTTTCAAATAATATGTCCAGGTAATAATTAAGCGGTCGATTCTTGATTTCATCTCTTGCCTTTTCTCCAAGAAATAAAGCTGACTCCCATCGGGAATATTCATTTTCATTTAAGTCTCTTTTTTCAAATGTAATAACTTGATGAACAAAATCTATCGAAGCGATATGCATTAATAGTGATCCAATCGAGTTAGCATCTTCAAATGGAATAAAATCTATATCAGTCTGGTCTAAATCCTTAATATCATTCAATAAAACTTCTCTTGAATACTCTAACATAGAAACAAGTTCTCCAATTTTGCCTTGGAATCCATCTCTTTGTCTTATTCTATAATCCATGTATATCCTCCCCCAAAAAATAAAAAAGGGCAGGTCTGAAAATTCCCATTTTTACAAGTTGTAATTTACTAGAGTATATGAAAAAAGGAAATAACCTGCACCAGAAGATGAATAAATATGATAATGCTGTGATAACGGCAAGTTTATTTGTCCGGCTTTTCACGATTAATCCAGTTCTATAAAATATTGATCCTTTCTGTAAGACACTGCCTCCATGGTTGCAATCAGGTTTTGCTCATGGAAAATATCAATGCGATAGAATCCTGTACGATAATTTCTTTTAATTTCTTTTGCACAAGCTACTATCTTGTCACCAGGTTTTGCAGATTCAATAAATTGAATGGTTGTCGAAAGGCCTAATGATGTTTTTCCATATGCATTACAGGCTACAGAAAAAGCATGGTCTGCTAATGCATAAATAACTGCCCCATGAACAGTTCCATATGCATTTTCCATATGGTTTTTCACTTCAAGAATGGCTTCTGCAAATCCAGCCTCAAATTTAGTTAATTGAATACCAAGCGACTGAGCAAACGGATCATTTTTTACTTGCTGGAATATTTGCTCGTAGTATTTTTCATAAATTTGATAATCATCAACTTTCTTCTTCACAAATCCTCTACTCCTTAAATAGTATTAATTCCAAATACATATAAATTATTATTCTCTCAGCTATTAATAGGAACATCTTTTTCTTCAAATATGTAGGAGTCCTACAATCGAAATTCCAATAAATATAGAGACAAAATGATTTCCTGATTTTAATCGTATTTCCTTAAAATCTACACTACAGACAGAATTATATTTTTATTTCCTCTTTTTTCTCTAATTTAAGTTATACAATTTTTCATGCCAATGTTTTAATGCAGTTACTATATTTTCTCGTAACTTTAAATTACTATTTTTGTATAGAAGCCGAAAATAAAATCCCCGTAAGAAATTTACAACATTGGACCTTTTCCTAAAGAAGTTTAAACTATAACCTTCATTTTCTAGTAATTCATTTAATTTATTCGAAAGTTCCACTACCCAAGATTCAATCTCATTACTAGTTATTCCTTTTTCCATAAGGGCTTCTACAGCAAGTAATAGCCTTTCCTCTTCATCATCAACATATGGTGTATCACCTGTACTTTCTTTGAATAAACAATGTTTAATTGTTTCGAGACATTTAGAAGAAAACTTAGTGTTAAAAAGTGGATGTCGTATTGTTTCTGACAGTAAATCTGCTCCATGTGCAATACTATGTGCCCATCCCTTCTCTTCTACATAGCCACGAATGTCTGTTTCAAGATTCAAATACTCAATACTTCCATTAATTATCTTTAAGATGATATCATCTGATAAAAACCTTTTTTCTCTATCTTTTTCAATAATAAGTGCTATAACTAAAGCCGAAAACGAACGTGTAAACACTGTATCACTAGCTTTTTGACCAATGTCAAAAAACAAGTTCTTGTAACAGACATCAATAATGTGCTGCATTTGTTTCACAGTTAAAAAATCCTCCATAATTAACTTTCCAAAAGTATTATAAATTAATTTGTCCCTTAGTTCAGAGTCGACTGAGCCAATACTTCCTAACATTTTTTCAATAAGAGTATCCATATCAATATCACTTTTTTGTAAAGTCTTGTCTATATTTATTAGTTCCAGTTTTAATGTCATTTTCTTTCACCACTTTTATTTATAATTGAACTACCGAACAACAAAAGAAAAGAATGCAGCTAATCCTCAATTGAATCTTCATCTTATTTGCCATTAATACATTTGTTCATTAAGAAAAAGTTTTATTTCACTTCACATAGATTCCATAATTTTAAACATTTTGCCCATAATTGCAATCATGAGTTGATAATAACGTACTATAATCACATCCTTTTATCATCCATACAAGGAATTTTTAGCAAACTCGTTTTCTATGGGATGGATGTACATTTAATTTTTACAAGTGACATTCTTTAACAGCTGTTTCATACTTCTTATTGTCTTAACACCTCTGAGTGTAACTAGTCATAGTCTTAAATGACTCATTATTTCTATTGGCAATCAATGGTTTCGGATTGTTTTATATCTTTACCTATTTCTAAACCCTTACCAATAAAATCACCCTTCTAATTTTATTTATTTAAGAGCACCAGATAAATGATCCTTCTTAACTTAGCTGCCATATGAGTTAACTATATCAACAAAAAGATGTATCCAATCTATTAATGTTTATCGTACCTTTTATATACATCTTCAAATTGTTTTATTCTAGAGTGTATAATTAATTCATTTTTTTATACTTTAGCGAATTTTTAGTAACTAGTCTAATAATCGGAGGTAAATGGCATGACTTATGATGTAATCGTCGTTGGAGCAGGTTCCATGGGAATGGCTGCAGGATATTTTTTATCTAAGAGTGGGAAAAAAACTTTACTATTAGATTCATTTAATCCACCACATAACAACGGCAGTCATCACGGGGAAACAAGAATTATTCGGCATGCTTATGCTGAGGACGAGCAGTATGTTCCATTTGTCCTGAAAGCTCAAGAATTATGGCATGATTTAGAAAGGGAAACAGGAAAGCAATTATTTATCAAAACTGGAGTTTTGAATGTAGGAAATAAAAATTCGGACTTTATCCAAAATACTGTTTCTAGCTCTGATAAATATTCTTTACCCCTTGAAATTATTGAAACAATAGAAGTTCATAAACGCTGGCCTGGTATTACTTTATCTAATGATTTGATTGGCTGCTTTGAACCAACTTCCGGCGTATTAAAATGTGAAGAGAGTATTAAAGCATACCAAAAACTTGCTACATTAAATGGTGCTACGATACTGACTAATACTAAAGTAAAAGAGATCTCTATTCATGATGATAAAGTGACGATCAAGACAGACAAAAAGACTTTTTACTCAGATGCATTGGTTATTTCGGCAGGTGCATGGGCAAAACAGCTCCTTTCTATGCTAAATTTGGAACTTCCCCTTACACCCGTGAGAAAGACATTCGCTTGGTTTAACGCTAATGAACAAATCTATTGTCATAAGCATTTTCCAGCATTTGCTTTTGAAACACTTCAAGGTCTATATTATGGTTTCCCAAGTATTGATGGCTCTGGTTTAAAGGTAGGGCGTCATGATGGCGGAGACCAAATAAATCCAGATGAATCAATTAGAAAATTTGGTGCTTTAGCAGAAGATGAAGGAGATCTGGTACATTTCTTGAGTCACTATATTCCTGATATTGGGCAATTGAAGTATGGTAAAACTTGTATGTACACACTTACTCCTGATGAGAAATTTATTGTAGATTTACATCCTAAGTATTCCAATGTTGCGATTGCAGCTGGATTTTCAGGACATGGATTCAAATTTAGCAGTGCTATTGGTCAAACTTTAAGCAATTTAATCATTTCAGGGAAAAGGGAAAAAGATATTGCTCCGTTTTCAATCAATCGTTTTAATACTAAATAACGAACAAGTTTCTAAAATAATTATTTAAGCACATCCTATCAATAGGATACTAAGGAATTGGGATTTTTTTAATTATTGTTTTTCTCTTCATTTGTATATAAGCATTTTTCTTGAATTCTAGTTAAAACTAACCACTACCAGTAATAGAATAATAATGAGAACTGTTGATCATCAACTTTTGCAGTCCTTTTTTCAAGAAGAAGAAACATTATTAAAAAACGTTTAAGTTTAATAAAACGCTCAACAAAGTTTTATGAAGTAACAATATCAAGAATCTTATTTGATAAAGTTTCACTTTCAATGTGATTAAATTTTTTTGGATCGGCTGTTATAACAATTGAAATCCTTTCCTTGGGATATGTAAGAATTTGTTGACCGCCTGAACCTAAAGCACGATAAATTTTACTATCTTTATACGTTTTTATCCACCATCCAAATCCGTAATCACCGTAACTCAAATTCGTTCGGATGCCATTTTCAGTAGACAGATTTATCCAATCATTAGGTATAATATCATTTGTTTTTTCTATCCCATTTGTAACAAGTATTTGAGCTATTTTTATTAAGCTTTCAAACGAAATTTTTAATCCTGTACTCCCTACTGTCACACCTTGAGGGTCAGTTTCCCATTCAATATCATTTATTCCGAGTGGTGAAAAGAGATTTGACTGAGCAAATTTGGACATCGATAAACCCGTTGTCTTACTAATAATTGCTGATAGGAGGTGATAATCAACTCCTTTATACCTAAAAGTGCCTCTTCCTGCTAACGGAAGGTTTAAGATATCTCTTACCCAATCATTACTATTTTGAACTAGTCGATATAAATCCTTGTCATCAATATCGAAACCAGAACTCATTGTAAGTAAATCTTTTATTGTTATTTGACCAGGGGCATCATGCAGGATGGAATGAATCGGAGTTTCGATCGAATCAATATATTCTTTTTTTAATGCAATTCCAATTAAAAGTGATACAATACTTTTTGTCATTGAACGAATATTTATTAAATGAGCACTTTTCTTATCATGTAAACTAATTATTTCTCTATTTAATATGGAAACATATAAATTATGAATGGATTCATTTCGTTCATATATATCAAGAATTTCTTTATTCAAAAAACTCATTCCCTTTATATTTATATCCTTTTTTTTCGATTGATTTGCTATATATCATTAGATAGTGTAATATTTCTTTTTTTAAATTCTATGTGTAAAACTAAAACTACCTTCTATAAATAATCTAACATTGTACAAAAATTTATATTTTCAACCATGTTATATGGAGTCTGATAGTTTTAATGCCTCTTTTATTATATGAATTGATAATTCATGATCGTCCAAAACATATTGAATTTCCTCAGGTTCAACCCAAATGCGAGTTAAAGTTTCGTTTTCTCGAAGAAATGGGAATACCTTTTTGACATCCACTCGATAAAATAATTGATAACCTATCATTGGATATGGACCATTGTGTATAAAATTTTCGTTTTCTTTATGGTTTACTTCTATAGCACCAAGATACTTAATTGTTCCCGTAACATAGCCTTCTTCATAAACTTCCCTATGAAGGGCTTGTTCAGGATCTTCGTTTAATTCAATGTGTCCACCAGGTGCATTAAATCCTCTTCCTTTAACTTGGACTAGCAAAATTTTCCCATCCTTGAAGCAATAACCATGCACACTAGTTATTAACTGAGAGTTATCTATTTTCTTAGAAGGAAACCATGTCAGACAAACTTTACTTCCTTCCCAATTAACAGCTATTTGATTATTCACATTACACCTCATTTAACTCTAATTTTCACTTTAATTATTTTCTATGTAAACATAGAAATTCCTAGTTCAGCCTACCAGCTTACGTTAGTTGTCCGCTTTATTTTCTATAATCAAAACAAATCGAATTGAAAGATTCAAACTAGAAGCATGAAAAGAATATCCACTTCATGTTTTTGCATTTGAAATGATCCAAAATGACATGTAATAGATTATTAGATTATGTGCTTCCCCCTTAATAAACATATATAGCCCTATTATTGAGAGTATAATTCCTATAAAAAACGGCCAAGGATTATCTTCTTTTTCCTTATCAAATGTAAACATCGTTACTATGCAGAAGATAAGGGTAATAACAGGAATAAAACCAAATTTGGGTCCAAATGCGAAAGCAATTGCACCAATTATTAAACCTATAATTCCATAAGGATTTTGAGTTGGCAGACTGTCGATATGTTCTTTATCTTTAGCAGATAATCCTTCATATCTGTCTCCCATAATATCTATGTTTTTTAATTTGTTAAGGTATACGATTATATTTTTAAATACCTTCATAATCCCACCTTCTTTCTAAATCCTAACTCTTTTGCAGGACTAACGATCTATTTTTAGGTTTGTATTCCATTACATAATTCCTTAACCTGCAATATTCAGCTAAGCCCCTCTACTTCCTTTTCTCTGCCTGTTTGAAGTCCAAATCGTTCACAAATAAAGAGTGAATGAAAAAAGATCTTTTGTTTATGTACGATTAAAACAACAATAAGTTCTTTTTTAAAGATCGTATTCCTTTTCAAGACTACAGTCAGTCCTAGCTCAAAAATGGATTTATCAGAAATATATTTATTTAAGGCTCTTTTCTCAAACTTTGTTGCTTTTATCATAATTGGGTAGAAGTTGATTTGCGCTCCAGGATGGCAGCGACCCGCGGGGTGGGCGCTGAGCTTCCTCGCCGCTAACGCTCCTGTGGGGTTTCACCTGTCCCACTCCTCCCGCAGGAGTCTCGCACCTTCCGCTCCAATCAACTAGTCTTTTGGTAAACGGAAAATTTCTCTAAAACAACAATCTTTTAGAAAACAGCCTTATTTAAAAAAAGCATCATGTATAAGTTGATACGTTATTTAACTAATTCTACGATAGAAGAATAAACTTTCACACCCTATTAATGTGAAAAAAGGCCGTTATCAGATTAATAACGCCCTTCTTTACAAAAATAATTAATGAGTTATATTATAAACCAGTATATCAAATATCTTTCCATCAACATAAAGTATTATCGCCCACTCCCCTGACTGCGGTAAATTCACACTTGAGGGAGCATGTGCATCTGCTCCTTTATTCTCTCCTCCAAGCCCAATTGACCATCCTGCTGTTAAGATTTGATGGACCGTTTGCGTTTCTCTATGAAAGCCAACAACTGTTACTTTCGTTTCTTTTGGATTTTCTATGCCCCAAAGAAGCCACATCCATTTTTGATTTATGCCCAAGCTTGGCTTATCCGCACCAATAACACCGGATTTATTTTCATTCCCCATAATATGGTTTCCTAGATTTACAGCCCTCCGATTCCAGTCAATCTTCTCAAAGTCTCTTCGTTGAACAAAATTAGGGATATTTACAGGTAAAGTACTCTCATCCCGAACTTCTAGTACTACATCTCCATATAATTTATTATTGAAGTAGAACTCATATCTCCAAAGTCCACCTTTAGGAATCAACAGTCTTGTGGTAAACCTCCCTAAACTTGTATAACCAGAAGAAGGTTCAGTAATCTTGGTTGAAGGCAATACCTTTACCCGCTCACCAGTTTCCTTATGGATTGCAAAAATTTCAAGTTTCTTCCCCTTATATTTTTCAAATGGCTCCTTAAAACTAATCATATAGCCAAATGTTTTGCCAGCATACAGATAAGGATCAGGAAAAACACTGAATAGTGTCTTGCCATTTCTTGAGTAGTGATACCTAACCTCCCACTCATTTGCTAACCTCTGGTTGGTTCCTTGGATGTTATTTTTATTAATTGATAGATTGTCAATTATATTTGTATAAAAGAGGAGTACGAACAAAGAAGCAGCCAAAGTGGTGATTAAGTAGATAGATAATTTTGGTTTTTTCTTTACAGCTAGATTTTCCCGATAAACGGCTGCTCTAATTTTTTCTTTATGGCTTTCTGTAAAATGGATTCCTTTGTGAGTGGAGGAATCCATTGCCTTCCGCAAGTTATTAAGATCCTTTTCCATTTTATCTCCACCTTTCCATTAAAGACTTTAATTTTATTCTTGCCCTACTTAGTCTAGTCTTTATTGTATTTGGATTTATTTTCAAGATTTCACTTATTTCTTCAATTGATAATTCCTCATAATAAAATAACGTAATAACCTCACGATATTTTATTGACAGTTCCAATACACAAGCAGACAAAAACTCCTCTTCACTTCGCTTCATTATCGTCATTTCTGGAGTTAATTCTGAAGACTTTATAAATGCGAGTAAGTTTGAATCTGCGATTACCCTCTTAATAATCGAACTCTTTAATACATCTTTACACTTGTTAATCGTGATCCTATATATCCACGCTTTAAAAGATACGATTTTATCCAGATTTTCATATTCTTTATAACAAGTAACCATAACATCCTGAACAATATCTTCTGCAAGACACCAATCTTTTGTATAGTTATAGGAAAGTTTCATTAACTTCTCACCATATTGATTCATTATTTCTTCAAACCAACTATCTCTATCCCACTTTATATTTTCTGTACTTATTCTTCTGTTCAACCTAATACCACCTCAATTCTCACTTACTGCTAAGACGACTAAATGATGATTTGGTTTCATTTTAAAATAAAATTATTTGATCATCGTTTAATACAATTTACAATTTTCGGAAACTAAAAAGCCGACTAGTTTTTATTCAAACCAGTCGTCCATATTTGAAACTATATTCAATCTCTCCTGTGTTGTCATTACGTACCTGTCTATTTGAAAATCCCCTTACAAACCTTGTATTAGGTATCTTTCCCTTTTTATTTCAGTTTATGCTTATTCAGCTTTTCCTTTATTCGAATGCATTTATTTAAGTGTAAAAAATTGTGTCTTGTCGCTGGCATTAGTATTAATCCCGCAATCGTTTTTTTACTCCAGTAATCTGCTAACCATTGTGATTCTAGTAAAATTGCATTTTCGTCAAACAGTCGTTTGATTCTGTTTTGGTCAACCTTCATTTTAAATTGGCCCACGTCCATTGTAGAAATAATCTTACGTGTTTGCCTACCTACTGCTTCTCTATATGCCAATAATTCTTTACAATCGATAGTTGAACTTAGCTTTGTCATATCCTCATTGTTCATATCATTGCCAGAGTGAGAGAAATCGATATTCATTTTTTTAACCAGCAATCACTAAAAAGTATTTGTTCAACATTCCCGATCAATATATTCATAGTCCTATCTTCGATTCGAGCAATATGCCATAAATGCCAAACTATTGAGTTTTTCGTATCAGAATTAGGTACTGGATATTTTCTGTTAATCTCTTCATCAAGGTTTTTTACCAATACATCTACAAGTGTCACCACACTTGAATCATCAATTGCGGAAGAATGCAGCAAAGCATGGTGCGATAGGAACAATTGTATAGCTTGAGAATGTTTTTCAGGTTTATTTATTATATTTGTCAATAGCTTATGGTTTTCATTCCATCTTATTCGTTCTTTTAAGTCCATTCGTACCCACTCTCTTCAAATAATAGTTACGTAATAATTCGAGGTTGACACTTCCGTTTCCTGTTAATATGAATATTTTCCCATCTCAGGACCTTCTGCCATCAACTCTCACCATAACTAATAGGATGAATGGTTTCAGATTCACCTAATCAAAATTGATCATTTCGATAGACAAGTGACAAAAAGCCACAGATGATGAAAAAGAAGTATGTTATATACAGATAAGAGTGTAAATAACATACTTCTTTTTCCAACTTTTATTTTGTTTTATTAATAAGGTTCATATATTGTGAATCTCCATAGCCTACTGTTGGGAACAGAGCAAATAACCTTTTAATTAATTCTGATAATGGTAAATCTTTATTTTTAGAAATATACCTTATTACTTCATTATCTTCTTTTAGCATTTCTAAATAAATGTTTATTGCCTGATACATTACAGGAAGTAATTCATTTGATGGTTTTTTATGATTAACCAATACATCCTTGTAAACTGAATCATAATAACCTAACCGAAGTTCAGTTTGACTAACTTTAAAATCATCTTCTCTAAAGCAATTTAAGTATACTTTTCCTTCATACCCAGACTGTTCAAGATAGGAAAGGATAGTAAGCAGGTTCATCTGACAGAACATGTCTTCACCAAACCATAAAACGATGCATTTATACTTTTTATTAAAAAGATTGTCTAATGGACTTATTACCTTCTTGATATAATTCTCTATTGATTCATTATGCCCAGCAGCACGTATGTTAATAAACTCTCTATCAAATACTTGTTTAGTAGCCGCGTTTACACACATTGCTTCATTAAAAGGTGCGTAATGAGAATCTTCCATCAGCCTATTTTCTTTAAACATCTCATACATAGCTTGACCATTCAATATATTGAGTACATCTTTGTCAAACAATTCACTCCTTACACTTCGCAGCCGTTCAACCTCAATTTTTCTTGAAATATTCATGCTATACCATTCCCCGTCTTTATTAATAGAGAGTTTAACAAATGACTGGACAGGCAGCTTGCTAAGTTGATATTCCCTAGGATTGATACCAAAAACAGTTTTAAATGCTCTGCTGTACGCTTCTTGCGAAGAATATTCGTATTCAAAGGCAACGTCAATTATTTTCCTTTTTCTAGCCAAGTCTTCCGTTGATAAAAACAATCTTCTAAGAAGAATATAGCGCCTAATACTTATACCTGTTACTTGGTGAAATTTAAACGAACAATAATATGGGGAATATCCCATATAATTAGATAGTTCATTCAAAGAAAATCGATTTTTTAAATTGTCTTCAATCCAATCTATCATTAGCTGTATCTGTTCATTCATTTATCTCACTCCTAATTAAAATTATAAGAGTTATTAATTCCATGTTTTGATATTTCTTGTGATACATTAAATTAAACCATCAAAAAACATTGTCCATAAAAAAGCTTTATTACATAAAAGCAATTTCTATTAAACTTAAATATTAAAATTTGCTGGTAATATTCCATTTTCTACATCTTAAAATAATAGTAATCAAATAATTTACATTGTCTTCGACTTCGGTTACTGTTGTTGAAAACAAATTAGATAATACCTAAAAAATCCTAAGGTAGTGGATACTTTCATTTGTTATTGCAATTTAATAAGAAAGACTGCTTTATTTTTGGGATTTGCATAACTAAATGCAAGTAGTAAATGTCCATTAACTCGTCCACTCTAATAAATTATCTGGTCAGTATACCCCCTCAATTTCTTATTCTCAACTGTATGTGCATTGCTCTTGGATTTAAAGCGCACATATTATTCAAGATTTACTTATGAATATGTAGGTAGGTAGCCACCTCTCATTGTTATAGAAGTGTTTATTAAAGCTTAAATAAAGCACAAATTAACGGGTGTCTGTACTTGACCATTCTCCTCAGTAAGTACAATAAAAAAGATCTGCCTGTTTTAGCAGCCAGATCCTAATGTAATAACACCTTTTAGCTCAAAGAAACGAACCTTTCAACAAAAAGCCAATCGTTTGAATTTATTCTTTTTTCGTCATATGTACTAATCATTTAATCCCTTTCCATTGAGGATTTGCTGCATACATTTTTCAACCCTTGATACTCGAGTTTTGGATTGTTTCGGCTGAGAAAAGTGAAAAATATAGGCTCTTTGTCTTCCTGGTGTCAGTTCTTCAAATGCAGCTTTCAATGCAGGGATTTCATCGAACTTGGTTTGAAGCTCTTCAGGTATCTCGTATTCTGTATGCTTTTTGTAATTTACTTCTAAACCTGCTTTTTCTACTTCGATGGCTTCATTAATATACGCTTTAATAATTGGTTCCATATCAACTATTTCTTGAACATTAGTAAACCGAATTTGGCGAGCAGCTTGGACATTCTCGGTTTGTTGGATTAGAATCCCATGTGTATCCTTTAATAAGGCACCTTTGTGAAACAGAAGCGCGCAATATTCTTTAAATCCATGGATTAAAACAATATTTTTGTTTTCGTACATGTAACAAGGATGCATCCACTTAATATCTTCAGTTACCTCACAGTCAAGAACAATATTTCTTAACGTCTCAAATTCTTCCTTCCACTTTTTTGCTTTTCTTAAAAAGCCATCAACCTTACGATTCTTTTTATTATTTGTCATTTGAGCACCTACCTCGAATTTTTCCAATCAGCTAACAGCCAAGATATGGATTCTAAATTTTTTCTATTATTTTTTATTTCCTTAAATATCCACCTTTTATTCCAAAAGTTTTCGTAAAAAGATAGACAATCTTTAACTGCCAGTATATGTGCTGAATTTAGTCGATAGTATGTTTCTCTCCAGCTTTTAATTCTGAATTCTAGACTAGATTTTAAGGATGGGCAAATGTTTATAAACACCGGAACGCCTTTTTGAAATTTGCCGTTATATTTGAGAAAGGGGAATTCTTTTGGAACCGTCAATAAATGACTCGTAGGATTTGTAATAGCTGCCTAATCTTTTGATCTATATCCTTCCGCAAAAAACCATCCTTTTTTAAGAAAAAAGGCACTTAATCTCTTTTTTAGATTAGCACCCCTTGGTCAAATTATGGATATTAAAGCCTCCAAAAATAATCAGTTTCAAATCCAAATTTAGATGGCTGCACACAATTTAGACCCTTAGTGACGCACGAAATCCCCTAGCTGCATAGTAGGAATCTGCTCCATTGTGATACATGAAGACATGCCCATATCGCCAGTCACAAAAAATTGCCCCGCCGAGTTCTCTAATATCAGAGGGTGTTTGCACCCAACTAGACGTTTTCTTATCGAAATTGCCAAGTTTCTGTAACGCCCGATATTGTTCTTCCGTCAAAAGTTCAATGCCCATTGCAGTCGCCATTTCAATTACACTATTTTCTGGTTTATGTTTTTTTCTTGACTCCAGCGCTTCATGATCGTAGCAAAGACTTCTCCGGCCTGCAGGACTCTCCGCTGAACAATCAAAAAAAAGGTACTCGTCCTTCTTTTCATCATGTTCAACAACGTCTGGTTCACCGCCAGTTCTTTCCATTTCATTGAGTGACCACAATTTTTCTACATTAGCTTCTAACTTTGTTTGGATTTTAGCCCATTCAAGACCTTTATGGCGGTTCATGTTATTCTCAAAACGATCTTTCAATATTCTTAATAATTCCTCGTGCTGGTCCGGTGACAATTCCACTTTATTCTTTGACATATTAGCTTCCCCCTTTAATTTACTAATAATGATAATTCATTCTTATGTAATAATCTAAAGAATCACGATATTATCCACTATATAAGTAAGATAAAGCCCCTTTGTAAGCTTATCTTAATTTTACCTTAAGACAAAGATTTTTTGAAATACGTTTAACATTTTTCTCGCTGCACCCATTGACCTAAATGTTAGGTTTAAACTCTTAACTCCTATAATTCTAATTACAAAAATATTAAGAAAAGTACCGACACACTTTAAGCGTCTTAAGTTTAGGAAAGTAGTTTTCCCAGTTAGTGAATCAAATGATCCATGAGAATATGTTCCCTGATCAATACTTGCAAATGAATAGAACTATTTTTTTATAGCCAAGTTCCAATATAGTTAATTCAAATATTAGGTGAAGTGTTTTATATCTCTTCCACAAAAAATTCCCCCCTTTTAAGTTGGTTACTTAAGTTTAGAAATGTTAACTTTTAATACTCATCATATTTTTTCTTTTTTCTTTATCCTAAGAATACATACTATAGCAACCAAAATCGAGAAGGTTACAAACATAAAATAAGTATTTAAATTAAAGTATTGATTATTTACATGGATGGACAGTACTTTCGTAATTGTCCGAACATATTCCTCGTCTACATTGCCGTACCTTTTGAATAACGTATTTTTTATAACCTGCCGATATTCGTTTATTTCTCTTTTTTGATAGGAAAAGGCTATAATCTGGTGGATGATTATCACAAATAACCACCCAAGAGAAAAAAAGGTATTTATCGAATACCTACGTAAAATTCTGATCCATAAAAGAACCGAAAAATAAAGTAATGGCAGTATAACCCACGCTAAGAGCAAAGCAGGATTACCGTTTCCAGATGAAGCACTTGGAGTTGGTGTCATTTGGTTAATTACAAGAAAGACTCCTAATACTAAAAGGTAAACAATAAGCAGAATAATTTTAACGCCCTTCACTTAACCCACCTTCCATTGTACAAACTAATACAAATTATTTGTAAGCAGCAGATAGTGAATAAATTTTTGAATAAAAAACCAATTCTTTTTTTGTTAACGTATATGGCAATTTTAATTCATCTTCACAAACACCATTCATTTTTTCACAATATGTGAAATCGAGTCTTCTATATTTTCCGAAGGTCCTGTAAAATCCTTAACATCAATTCCCCAATCAGAAGAAATATTCATAATATCTAAAAGGTCCATATATGCTCCTCCACACTAAATGATACTGGTATATATTCTGCTATTTCTATTTAAAACCCTCTGAAATATGGAAATTCTCATTACCAAATCCCTTCTATTTTCAATAAAAAAAGCTATTCTCCATCTTGAAGAATAGACTCTGTTAACTAAATAAAAACATCCTCTTAATTTAACTTTTATCTTATAAAGATTCAACTAATAACAAGTGCAGAAAACAGGAACTTTCTCAGTCTATTCATCCAGTACTACAAGTATCTGCACTTTTGCTCATCCCAGGGATAAGGAGTATTGGAAACATACAATTATTATAAAGAATAAGATTCTTACACCTATAATAAATAGATGAATAAGCGGTCGCCGATTTAGTCCTTTCTAATTGCAAAAGTTAATTTTCATGGTAGTTTAATATCTCAAGTAATTCTTCTCTTGATTTGTTGTATTTAAGTTTATAAGTACCGGACCTAGTATCACTTTCTAATAAGTCATAATCTAGACCAAAACCTATCCAAATTCTAACAGTTTCATTTGTTTCATCTGGGTAGAATAATATTAATTTATAGTCTTCGTGGAATTCCTTTTCATATATAGTGTTTTGGTGATTTGCCTTATTTAATATCCTTGTAAGTTTATTAATTGTATCATTATCTTCAATTTCAATCAGTTCACTAAAATTTCCATCAGAATGATTATATTTTTGATAAACTATCCTGGTGATTTTTGAAAAATCATTAGAAAACAGGAAAACCATTATCGTAACAATTAAAAACACCAAAATCATAACACCTACAGCCTTTTTCAACTAGTTCCCCCCCATAACTATTCAATTAAATTATCAAATATAGAAAGTTTGTGTTTTTATTTGGTTTTAACTGTTTTCTTTTAAACATTTGTGCTGTGAAGTGGAAAAACAAAGAAACAATCATTCCTAAAAAATATCTTTTTCTATTCCTGTTTATATGAAAAAGTGAACACTGCAAATACAAAGGAAGTTACTGTAGCAAGAATGATAAAATTTATAATAAAAAATGCAAATTGCTCTGTTGTTGACAAAGCAATTGGGTCTAGAAGAATTATAGAGAGAGTAACTAGTAAACTTAATATTAAAAAGGAGTAACTTCTCTATGAAAATCTCATATACATTTTAATCCCCCTTACTGATGAACAAACTTAACTGATCTCTAAGTTATTCCCTCATAAATATATTAAGAGTCATTCTTTGTAAAGTGCTTTTCTTATTAATTGTTTAAAGGCTATCTCATAAACAAAATCAAATTTTTATCAAAATCTACCCCGTTTTATACAAGTATATTTTTTAAGCTCACTAAATTTTCTTCAAGAAATACAGCATTTTTTTCAATCCCACGGCGTTTACACCAACCGATGCTATTGAAAGAATCTGTAAATCGATAAAAAGGCAAAACAACCTCTAAATCAATTAAGGATCTGATGCTGTTATAGCCTTCTTGATAAGCATGAAACAAGGTATTATCGAAGCGTAGGAAGTCACGATACAGTTTGGTAAAATCGATCTCTGTTGAACCAAATCGAACGCTTTCAAAATCGATCATGCCTGAAACTTTATTTCCATCAACAATTATATTGGCTGGACGAAAATCCATATGTATTAAGCTTGGACCGTCTGGATGAGGGAGGAGCTGCTTCATTTCTTCAAATTTATCAATGGCTTGGTTATATAAATGAACATCCAATACATCCCTTACATCTTCAGCAAAACTATAAAATTGCTTTTCAATAAAATTGGACCAGTTCTGAAATTCATTTTGTATGCCGGTTAATGTAAGCTCAACGGGCGGCTGGATGGTATGCATTGAGGCATGAAGGACTCCTACTTGAAACGCAACCGACGGTGAAGCGTCAGATGATAATGGTTCCCCTTTTAATTCCGATAATAAAAAAGCACCAGTACACTCCTCATCACCAGACCAATAATCCAACATTTCTGGAATGGCAACATGCCCTTTTAACATTTCATAAGCTTCTAACTCCCGCTGATATTTCAATTTCGTATAAGGGATTTTTAAAAATACATGTTGACCATTAACCAAATGACATTTATAAACTGTTGAACTATAGGAATCTTCCACCTCATTAATCGATCGTACATGTAACCCAAATTGTTGAATAACACGATTTATCATTAAGCTTACCCCCTATATTAAAACGGTGTTCCACTTATCTAATTCCCTATATAATTTCTAGCCTTTGACTATATCGAACACAAAGCGTTTTTCTGCAATGCATTTAACCTTCCACTTAGCAACATAAAAAACTGTCATTATGACAGCTTTGCCCATAACCGTTTACGGTAAGGAAGTTTGTTTGAAAGAGTACTTGAGCCTTTGCTTAGAAAAGTTTTTTTCAATGTTATAATAATAGTTTTACAGAATCCTCTTCCTCTTATTTGAGCTATTCGTTAATCAGCTTTTTTACTTTTTTACAGCTTTAATAATCATAGTTGTAGGGAATCTCTTTGCTTTGTATAAAGAATAGTAGCGATCGGACACTTCTTCTTTTATCGAATGATCATTTGCTGATACGTCACTTTCAATGACAGAATCGATTGTAAATCCTGCTTTTATCAATTCATTTATATATGTACTCAGTTTTCTTTTATGAATCACCATTGGTGCATCTTCACCTTTAAAGGTTTCGTAAGTTACCACTTCCTCATTCTGGTAGGACCCAGTAAGGGATATTTCTCCGTCTTTGCTTGTTATGTGAGCGTATAAAGGATGATCCCAGCTAAATATAAAGCTGCCTTCTTGTTTCAAATAAGAGTGAATTAATTTAAAAGTAATTTGTAAATCTGTTGTCCATCCAATTGCATAAATGGAGTAAACATAGTCAAAATATAATTTGGGCAATCCTATTTCCTTTTCCATTGGTGAACAAAATAATTGTGCATCCAAACCACTTAGCGTTTCTTTTGCTGTATTTATTTGTGACTGGGAAAAGTCAACTCCCCACAATTCACCAGCACCTTTATTAGCCATATAAAGTAATGAGTGTCCACTTCCACAACCAACATCAAGAACTTTTTTATTCTTCATTTCTCTAAATAATCCTAATTCATCTTCTGTTTGGGTAAAAGGTCCATAACTAGGTAAAGCGTCTTTTCCATTAAAATGATGGGATACGGTATCCCAGCTTTTTTGATTTTGTTTAATAATTTCGATATTCATAGTTTCCCTCCACTATCTATTAACCTGTTCAAATGATTCAAAAAATTATTCTATAAATATAAATGGATTGATTGTCTATTTTCGATAGTTAAAAGCTTCATTCATAATGGAATCTAGATTTTCATTTACATACCTCTAATACTATTATTACTTCAACAAAAAAAGCGTTAATCCTTTGATCAACGCACAAATTCATGCCTAATGGCTAATAAGCAGTTTCTTAATTGTACTTACAAGTCTCATCTTTTAATTGAATGAACGATAATAATAAATAAACTCATGATATTGATCATTTATTTTTTCATTTAAGCCTTTAGATTGGTTATCAACCTTAAAACCATTCTTTTCTAAAACTTTTTGTGATCCAATATTATCAACCGTTGTTTTTGCTGATAAAAGTTTTATCGAATTCTCTTGAATGATCATCTCTTTTAGCAGTTTTAGTGCTTGGCTTGCAACCCCTTTACCTGTGTATGAGTAACCCACTCTATAACCTAAGTTACCATGGCCATTGGAAGGATCAATATCTACTATATTCATCCTTCCAAGTATCGTTCCTATCTCATTCTTAATTAAATAAAAATTACATTCACCATTGTCTTGTTCCTCTAAAAGTGAATCTAAAATAATAATAAACTTATTATAATCATAATAATCATCCCCTCTTGATGGGACTGACTTTTCGAAGAATGCTCTGTTTTCACTTTCAAATTGATATAAATCTTCAGCATCTGCTATAGATAATCTTTTCAAAATTACTGTCATATCGTTTAACTCCAATCCCAAATTTATAAATGAGTATTTTTTATCTATTTTAATAGAAAATTCTTACGAATAATAGACAATAAAAAAGACAGGAATATAATCTGCGTGTTTTGGTTCTTAAAAAGAGTATGATTCCCCATTCTCCGGGACGAAAAAATTAGTGGATATCTCTTTTTCATTAATCCTTCTCTAGATAATGTCCAATAGTTACAGCTTCCATATGGCTTGCGATATTTTTTGTATTGGGTGCTGCAGCCATATACAAATCGTAAATATTCTCTATGCCTATTACTAGTAAACCGCCTTCTAAGAATTGATTGTCACCAGCATTTACAACTATAATATCTGGTTTGTGTGTATCGATTACTTATGCCTTACAGTGTCTCCAGCTACATATAAAGTTTTTCGTTTGGATGTTTAAAGACAACTCCACTCACGAGTCCTGCTAGTTTAAAATATCTCCTCTGCCCATGCTCGCCTTGTGTATTTTTAGTTAGACATTTTCAAAGACTGTCCCTTCCTGTAATACTTCTACATAAAGAAAATCATCATTATTAATTACTTTGGCATCTTCATCATTTACACACACATTTTTACATCTTTTGGCAATGCTTTTTTGGCTGCGTAATCATAATGATCTGGGGATAAATGAGTTACAATAACAGCAACAGCGTTATTTATTATCTCATCAATGGAAGTTGGTAAGTTGACTAGGGGATTAATTTTGATCTTGTCTTCCTTATTTTTATCCTTCATCCACTTATTGAACGACCTTTCCTCGGGCCTTTCTCTCGTTTTCGTCCTTCATACGCTTTATGAACGACCTTTCCTTGGGCTTTTCTTTCGTTTTCGTCCTTCAACAGCTTTATGAATGACCTTTTTCAGTGCTTTTCACTCGTTTCTGTCCCTCATCCGCTTTATGAATGACCTTTCTTCAGGCTTTTCTCTAGTTTTCGTCCTTCATACGCTTTATGAACGACCTTGCCTCGGGCTTTTCTCTCAATTTCGTCCTACATACGCTTTATGAACGACCTTTCCTCGAGCTTTCTCTCAATTTCGTCCTACATACGCTTTATGAACGACATTCCGTCGCTTTTTTCACTCGTTTCCGTGTTTCATCTACTTTATGAACAACATTATCTCGCTCTTTTCACTTGTTTTTGTCCTTCATTCTCTTTATGAACGACCTTCCTACGCTTTTTCACTCGTTTACGTCCTTCATCCACTTTATGAACGACCTTTATCAGTGCTTTTCACTCGTTTCTGTCCCTCATCCGCTTTATAAACGACCTTCCTACGCTTTTTTCACTCATTTTTCTTCCTTCATCCACTTTATGAACACCTTTCCTCGGGCTTTTCTCTCGTTTTCGTCCTTCATCCGCATTATGAACCACCATCCCATTCACAAATCCCATTCCAAGGAAACATTAATTGTGTTTTGTTGTTTGATACCAGTTCATTGCTTTTGCTTCTATTTCTTTAACGAAATGGTCCTTACCATTAATATAAGATTCCACATCATACGGAAATTGTTGTGCCAGCTTCTCTTTTAGTTCCCCATAATTCTTTTTTATGTCTGGATGATTTCGCAGATAATCCCGAAAAGCTAAATGGCGATTTATTTCAGGACTTCCAACCTGATATATGTGTACATGATGGCTACGATTGTCTTCACCTTTTTGAAAGTATCTTCGACCAGGTATTCCATTTTCCCCTTTGCATTTGTATCCAATCTTCTCCATCTCATCATTGTATGAATCAACAATATATATATCATAAACAACTGGCATAATGTCTATTATTGGTTTAGCCTTTAACCATTGAACAGATGTACTGCCAATGTGATATATGTCTACAATTTCTTCCCCAAAAATTTGTTTAAGTTTTTCTGCTTCTTCCGCAAACATTAGAACCCATTTTTCATTATACGAACACACTTCAACCTTTCTCAAAATGTTACCCTCCTACCTATCAATCCTTCCCAATTATTACATAACTTCAATAAACGGATTTTCTTTTCCTCCATATTTTTGGCAATTGATATTGGGTCAGTAAAACCTTTTGAAATAAAACGACCTGAATATTTTAACCTATGTCTCTTATAAGATGGAGACTATCATAAAAATAGATTAGACTATTTGGTTCCCTTAATTAATTATTTAAGAAAATGGATTCTGCTTTTTTAATAATCCTTAATTGTTGCCAAAAAAAAAGCTGCCAAAAATGGAAGCCTTTGTTTAAATATAACTCAGTGTTTATTTGTCATTATCTAATTCTTTATGAAGAATTGATTGTTTATTCTCATTGACACCATACTTTTTTTCGATCAGCTGACCAACCACTGACTTGTTTATACCAGCTTTGACTCCAGCTGAAATGACAATGTACAGTAGAAATAGACCAACAATCAAGAAAATAATATTAAACACTAGAACGATACTAGAAGCTCCTATATTTGCTAACATATTCTCCCCTCCACCTCCATGTTAGCCTATATTTACTATCCATGAACAAAATAATTTGAAAATTTTGGTACAACTTAATGATCTCTTAGTTTTACGAAAATTACAGTTGTTGGACTACGTCCTCTTTACTATTGAACCCTTTCCCTTATAAAAATTAAATGAACCTTCACTTTAGGCAGACTGAGTTGCTCGATATAATTCAATGAATTGTAAAACACTTTGTGATCCTTTAAATGTTTAAATTAGAAAACCGCCAATTGTATCCAGTTTCAATGGCGGCGGTTTTCTTTATTTGTATAAACAGAGATATAACAATAATCAAGGACAAACAAATTCTTGAATTACGTTTCTAAGTTAAGCCTGAGAGGTAATGGGATGTTTGAAATACTTAGGAAATTTAATATTGCCGGTATTCCTCACAAAAAGGACATTTTCCCCCATAGTTTTTTCCTTATGAACGCCATCAATGCCAGGGGAAAAATGGAATTCTACTTTCGATGTAGTCTCCGCACTCAATTGGTTTATTATTTCCTGCAAATTGACTTGATCACTAGAGATCACATCATAAAGATGAAGTATTTTGCCATCAATCTTGTAAACTACGATAACCCTTTCCTGTTCTAGATAATACATATCCTCTGCGAAGACGTTTATTGCATAAAACATAAACAGTTCTTCTGCCTCTCTTGTTCCGAAATGACATATAGGTTGCCTTCTTTTCATGCATTCGTAAATAAAATCTAAATCTCGTATTTTAGGAGGAGGAATGTTCCCTTTAGGCTTCACATCTATGCTATAAAGTGTCTCATCCATCCGCTCAAAACCAAATTTCGGATAAAAGTCAAGAACTGTCTCATTAGCAAAAAGATACATCAAATCAATATCCTTATAATCACTAAGCACTTTTTCCATAAGCTGTCTTGAAAGTCCACGGCTCTTGTATTTTTCGTCGGTCATGACAGTACCAAGTTGAATGGCTGGAACTGTTTGTCCGTCTATAACCAATTGAAGGATGTTAACAGAAACATTGGCAATAACTTTTCCTTTTTCAACAAACGAGTATGGAACATATTTATCTGTCCAGTAACCCAATTGATACCAATCCTCAAATTTGATCCCAAAGGTTTTCTTAGCAAGTTCATTAAAGCTAGCTCTTAGTACTGCATTTTCTTTATACCCTTTTATAAAATCCATTGCCGCTCTCCCGTCTGATACTAAATGAGATGAATTCAACTAGGATGTTAAACCATTATGTTTCAATATTCATATTCTTCTAATCTAGCATCAGACGTTTTGAAAGTCTAGGCGGCGGTTCTATGTTCCCTTGCCATTGCCGGTCTGGTTAATGAAAAGACAGCACATAGTAAAGCGATAATAACAATAACACTTCCAAACCATGCCGTACTTGAAACGCTGCCTGTTTGGTTTAACACGATTCCACCAATGGCCGATCCTAGCGAAATACCAATTTGCAATGCTGAATTATTAAAACTTTGCTGGATATCCGAAGTTGCAGGATCCGTTTGAATCAAATAACTCTGTTGCGGTGGAGCAAGACTCCAGCTTAGTGCCCCCCAAACCATCATGACTGGAATAAATAAGACAAGTGAGAAAGTCGTTAATGGTAATAAACATAAGACAATTGCAAACGCACTGATGACAATGATAATGCTTTTAGGAGCTCCAATCCAATCTGAAAGTGTTCCTCCAAATGCACCGCCAGCTACAGCGGCAATTCCAAAAATAAAATAACAAATACTAATCCAGTTGGAATTCAACTGAAGATTTGTTTCTAAAAACGGAGTGAAGTAAGCATAAAGTGTATAATGTCCTGCCAGCATAAACATGGTTGCTAGATGCGCACTGCCAAGTTTTGCACTGGCAACTGCTTTTAACTGCTGGGAAAGCGGAATCGTTTTTTCCCCGGGAATACGTTCCAAAAATAGTGTAATCAATACCATTGATCCAATTGATAATACAGCGATTCCAAGGAAAATGATACGCCATCCGAATGTATTCGAAATTAAGATACCTAATGGAACACCAAGCACAAGTGATGAACTTATCCCCATATAGATAAGTCCAAGCGCCTTTGCTCGGTGAGCAGGAGTGACAATTTTCGCAGCAATCGTTAAAGAAAGTACGACGATAAGTGCTGTACTTGTAGCAGTCAATACCCTTGCAATCATCATAAAGGTAAAATTAGGACTGAAATATGTCATTACATTCCCAAGGAAAAAGATAAATAAAGATGAAAGGTACAGTTTCTTCCGTTCGATTTTGCTTGTTATTACAAGTAATACAGGTCCGGCAATAGCATATATAAGTGCAAACACAGTAATCAGCTGTCCGGCAGCGCTTAATGAAATCTTGAAATCGTCAGCGATTGTAGGCAAAATTCCGCCTACAACTAATTCTACCAACCCCACTGCGACAGTTGATAAGGCTAAAATAAAAACTTTCAAATTCATATTCTTTTTTCATCCTTTCTTATAAACTTTAAAAGAAATAGGCTTGAAGGGCCCTTTTTAGAAAACATAAAAAATCCTGATTACAAAAAATGATTCATTCATTTTCTGTAATCAGGATTTTTAAGGTTCCTGGTAGAGACCCCCAAGCCATATTCTTGAGGTTATACAGGTAATATTAATTTATTTTTGATCACTTTTTACATGTTACTACGCATTAATTTATTTTTCAAGCAAAAAACTTTTTTAACACAAATTTTAGGACAAACACTGCTTTCATTATTCAAAATTAAGCACGGATAGATTCTTCCAAAGCAAGGATCATCTTTTATTCAATTTTTTGATCCTCGGATTCATCTTTGCGTTTTTAAGATCAATCTAAACATCCTTTGTCGCGTTATGTGTACAATTTCTAAGTCACCTAGTTAAGTGGTTAGCCTTTTTAGCCGTTGGAGCAAAAAAATTGCAGGAGTCATCTATATCAGTCTTGGTCTAAAAGTCGACCGTAAAAAGAAAATTATTGCAATAAGGCTGTCCAATGATGCATGGACAGCCTCTTACATTTAATCTAAATTCAAACTATTGTGTCATATTTATCTCAGAATCATTATGAGTTGCTTTTCTTTTCTTTATTATCCAAGAATAAAGAATAGCTGCAATAAGGACAAAGCCTAGATATCCTGTTAACGGATACACTGTACTGACTAGCGTAATAAAACCGATAAAGCTGGCACCGAAAGCAGCAATCCCAAATATACTTACATACAAATTGAACTGATTACTTTCTCTTTTTACAAATCTAGCTGTAAATGCATACAGCATACCAACCGCCGTATTATAAATCATCCCCAACAATACGATAAACATTACTATACCAAAGACTGGTGAAATTTCATTGGCTAGAGCCAGAATCGGCATTTCTGATCCTTCAATCACATCAATTTTTACGAGCATAGATAGATTCATAAGTATAATAAGAAGACCTAGTCCAAGTCCGCCTAAGATTCCACCTAAACCTGCCTGCTTTTCATTTTTTGTTGTTCCTCCCATGACTGTCAGCATCGCAGCGCCCGCAGCAATATTATAGGAAACATAGAGAAGTGCCCCCATAAACCAATTGGATACAGCAGGAGTTTGTGCTTTTGCCAATTGCTGTACTTGACTAAACTCAATATCCATTGTTGCGAATGAATACCCTCCTAAAATGATGACCATCAAAAGTAAAAATGGTGTCACGATACCGATAATGGAGATGACTTTTTGGATATTCAGACAGACCGTAGCAATAGTTAAAATAGTCATAATAAAACTGCCAACAATATGTGGAATGCCAAACTGTTCTTCAAAAATGGAACCTGAGCCTGCGAGCATAACCACCGCTACACCAAAAAGGAAAAACGAAATAATGAAATCGACTGCCAGTCCTAAATATCGTCCACAAATAAAGTAAATAACCTCTTTATGGGAATTAGTTTGTAAACGGCTCCCAAGCTGTGTTAAACTCATGCCCAGAAAAGCAAATAATACAGTAGCAATGACAGCACCAAAAACTCCCATCCACCCAAAGCTCGTAAAAAACTGTAGAATTTCCTGACCGGACGCAAAGCCTGCACCAACGATAACTCCTATAAATGCACCTGCAATCTGGATACTCTTTTTCATGCACACCCTCCTTTTGTTTGAATATTAAGATAATTTATGGTAAAAGGATAGAGAGTATGCTTCTCTATCCTCCATTTCTATATTAAGAATATGTCTTTTCATAAACTGTAAATTTCTTGATCGTTTCCAAATTGGGTGCATAACCGATTCCGGGCTTCTCTGGGACTGTAATCATTCCGTTTTCAACTTCAACTGCTGGATCAATCAAATCTTCTTCCCAATATCTTGAGGAAGCTGCTGTATCTCCTGGCATAACAAAGTTTGAAAGAGTTGTTAGAGCAATATTATGAGCACGTCCAATCCCCGCTTCGAGCATGCCTCCACACCATACTGGTATATGATGTTCTAGACAAAGATCATGAATTCTCTTCGCCTCTGTTAACCCGCCAACTCTGCCAATTTTTATGTTGATAATTTTGCAGCTTCCTAATTCTATCGCTTTTCTGGCATCTTCATACGAATGAATACTTTCATCTAAACATATCGGTGTATTGATTTCTTTTTGTAAGATAGCATGATCAATAATATCATCTGATGCTAACGGCTGCTCGATCATCATGAGATTAAATTCATCCAGCTGTTTGAGTAAAGAGATGTCCTTTAGACGGTATGCTGAGTTGGCGTCTGCCATCAGTGGAATATTTGGAAAGTGCTTTCTGACCTCTCTCATCACCTCCACATCCCATCCTGGCTTAATCTTTACTTTCATTCGCTTATACCCTTCATTTACATATTCTTCAATGAGACGAAGCAGGTCTTCGATTGTATTTTGAATGCCGATGCTAATTCCAACCTCGATTTGGTTTGCCGATCCACCGAGTGCTTTAGCAAGTGGAATTCCCTTTTGTTTTGCATATAAATCCCAGATAGCTCCTTCAATTGTGGACTTAGCCATATTATTTTTCCTGATGTAAGATAGTACTTCTGAAACATCGTCAGGGTGTTCGATTTCTTTCTTTAATAGATTGGGAATAATAAAGTCTTCTAACATATGCCAATTTGTTTTTAACGTTTCTTCATTATACCAAGGGGAATGAAAGGCTACAGATTCACCCCATCCACTCAGTCCCGTTTCATCCCTCGCTTCCAGTAAAAGAAATTCTTTATCCTGGAATGTTCCAAAGCTTGTAGTAAACGGGGATTTCATTTTCATTTTCATCTGACGTAAAACAACTTCTGTCACTTTCATCATCATATCCACCTTTATCTATTATTTAATATCCAGTCTGTTTTTTGGAACCATTACATAATGATGTACAGGTTTCTCTTTCTCTTTCAAAAAGCTAACCAACGCATAATCTTTAGCAAATAATGATTGCAGCACTTTTCTTATCGATAGGCGCCAGTTCAAAGCGAGCTGATAATTCTTCTTTTTTATTATTTGAAAGTTTGCTGGAATAGGGACGAGGATTGGTTCGTCATTATTTTCAGGAATTAAATCAAGATCTTCATATGGCAAGAATTCTGGTAAACTTTCTTCTGTCATTCGCCATTGAAATGGACAGTGCATCTTTTCAAAATTAATCACGTACGGTTCTTTGACATGTGAACTAGAAATCCACCATTCTACTTTTAAACGATCTGATGGAAGCCCGTTGTTCAAGCTATCCTCCATTTCTCCGTAACAATTTTCAACATATGTGGAACAGATCGCACGTAATTTAGCAAGATTTAAATAAGCATTTCTGCTTTCAAGCGGATCAAAGGTCCAAGTAATTAAGTCATATCCAAGTTCGGCTGCAAATTGTTTTTGTTTCGCTTTTAAGAGTGCACCAATCCCTTTATCTCGATGCTTTGGATCAATGCCAAGCATGTGCGAACATAAATATCCTTTACCACTTTGAAAACCCGCAAAACCGTAATTGAAACCGATCAGCTCTTGATGTAGAAAGGCACCAAGTAACAAACCGCCATTTTGGGAGGCTGTAATCGTTTGATGAACGGGAAGTGGATCCATATTCCAAATCTCGCGCTCCAATTTTTGTATAAGATACATGTCAGCTGATGTTTTTAAAATTCTAATCTCAATTTCTGAATTCATCATTACTCCTCCTTTCGACTTTCTTCTAACGTGTATACCAGCGTTTTTGCCAGTATTTCTATTCCATCGCATATGGCATTTTTATTAAATGTCATTTTGGGATGGTGGAGGCCGGGTTGTAAATCACAGCCCAATCCGAGCATGGTTGCTTTTATATACGGCTTCTTTAAGGTGTAAAAATGGAAGTCCTCACCACCACTTGAAATGATCGGGGGCGTCAAATGCTCTTTCCCTAGTACCTCAATGATGGCTTTTTCCATAAAACCAGCTGCTTCTTGATTAACGATAGCTGCAGCAACGTTTGCTCCTGTTTTTAATGTAATTTTCACACCATATAATTTAGATAAGGATTCTGTTATAGTTGAAATTTTTTCAGCCAATTGATTGATTACTTCATTCGTTTGCGCACGTAAATCTAAGCTGAATACTGCTTTACCAGGGATAATGTTCCCTGAGTCACCTCCAGCATGAAACTTCGTCATTTTTGCTGAGTGAGGAATCATTGGATCTAAATGAATATTTTTTATTTCGTGAATGAGTGAAGCCCCTATTTCTATCGCATTCTGCCCAAGATGAGGACGTGCCCCATGTGCATCTTCTCCAATAATTTCTCCTGTCAAAAATCTTGCAGCTCCATGATATATAGCAGCAGACGCATACCCATTTTGAATCTCTTGAATCGGTCTAAGATGGACACTATATAAATAATCCACGTCATCTATTAGACCTAAGTCGATCATCTTTAAGGCTCCAGTGCCTTTTTCTTCAGCTGGCTGAAAGATAAATTTCAGTTTCCCATTAGAAGGAAAGCCCATTTTTTGAAGAAGAAGCAAAGCTCCCACGCCCATAGTCATATGTGCATCATGTCCACATGAATGAATCGCCTGAAATTGTCCATCCACCTCCTGCCAAAGGGCATCCATATCTGCCCTTAATCCCACACAAGGACTGCCTTCTCCAACTTCAACCACTAGTCCTGGACAATCTGCGAATGTCTGTACTTGAAAGCCTTTATTTTCTAAAAGACCTTTTAAGTACTCCGTTGTTTTATATTCATTCCAACTAAGTTCAGGATTCTTATGTAAGTGAGAAAATATATCATTGATTATCGGCTTTAACTGTTCTACATGGTCTTTCAATCTAGCTTCCTCCTATCTATCTGAAAAGTGATCTCCATCTAGTTTTTTCATAGTATTCCTTCTTTTTTCAAAACACTTCTATACCCTATATTGCCAATTGCCTCGAAATCACTTAAGTGATCCATTAAATACGTACCAGTCCTTTGCAGGAACTATATCAGCCAAATGAAGTCACTTTGAATGATTTCTTCCTTATTTTATCATTCTATCTCAAAAGAGAAGTTTGTACTTTATTACCAAACAACATGAAGTTGTTACTTCATTTATAAAAATCTAACACATTTCCAACGTTAATACAATGATAATTCTGAAAATTATTGTCATTACGAAGAAATAAGACAGATGGCTTATTAACACCCTTCTGTCTTATTTTTTAAGTTAGCAACGAGTGACTTGCTCATCATTCAAAACGATCTATTGCTCAAAGATGTTATTTAAAGTTCCTTTCTTCATTTCGAGATTAAAGTGACCGCCTATAAACTGGAACATCTGCCCATTCCCCATGTCTTTTCCATTTATCCATTATTCATTTAGTAACAACATATTCATTATTTTTAGAGACATAAAACCTTGTCCCAATCCTAAACATAATAAAGGACAAGCGAACTGACGATAAAACCTAAGGAACTATCTTCTAAGGGGTGCTTGTGTTCAAATTTTTAAACATAAGACTCCTTCATCCATCGTTTTGTTACTTCGACCATCTCTGGACTAATATCAGCTGCTACAACAATCGCCACTAAATAAATGTATCATTGTTCACGTGTCATAATCGTATAAAGCTGATTGTATGCTACTTTTACAATATTATTAAAAAACTAATATTTTTTTTCTAAAAGAAATATCAAATGATCTTTCACTTTATCCCACTCAGTATCTAGGATGCTGTAATAAACATTGTCATGGATGGTCCCGTCTTTTTTTACTCTATGTTTACGAAATGTTCCTTCTTTAATGGCACCTAATCGTTCAATTGCTTTCTGGGAGCGTATATTTAGACCGCTAACAGAAAACTGGACACGATAAACCTTTAATACTTCAAAACAATATTGCAGCATGAGTAATTTACTTTCCGTATTTACCGGTGACCTCCACAACTCAGGCGTAATCCAAGTCCAGCCGATTTCAACATTTCGATTTACTATGTCTATATCTCCAATTCGTGTAGAACCTACTATTTTTCCTGTTGCTTTACTTTTAATTATAAAAGGGATCTGGGTTCCTTCTTTTTTATTATGAATAGCTGTAGAAATGATTTCATTCATATCCTCGATTGAATGAACTTCCCTCCAGGTATATTTCCAAACCTCAGGATTTTTTAAAGCTTCAAATAATTCTTCATTATGAACTATTTCCAATGGAATAAGGCTTATTGTATTCCCATGTAAGATTACATCCGTATCAATAACCATTTGTAAACCCCCCTCAAAAAATATTTAGGATAATTTCATTTCATATTCAACAGAAACTCTTTAAATCCTTCCATCCGTTCATTCCATACTAATGAATATTCCTTCTACTCAATTTATTTAAATCACAAAAATTTACATTTAAATAAAAAAGGGCTTACCAAAATACTCCAGTTATGTTATAGTTGATTACACAAGTAATCAACTAACCAACAACATTTGAAAAGAAGGAGAGAAATGTGAAATCTACTTTTGATGATTCAAAACCAATTTTTCAGCAAATTGCGGATATGATTGCTGATGATATCGTTGATGGACAGTTAAATGAAGGAGATCAAATTGTTTCTACAACTGAGCTTTCAAAGTTCTATCAGATCAATCGAGCAACTGCACAAAAAGGTTTAGCAATTCTAGTTGATGCTGGCCTTGTATTCAAGCAAAGGGGTGTTGGAATGTTTGTCGCAGATGGAGCCAAAAAGACGTTGCTTGCAAAGCGTAAACAGGATTTTTATAAGCAGTTTGTTCAGCCCATGTTAGATGAAGCAAAGCGGATTCATTTAACGGAAGAGGAGATTATTCATTTTATAAAGGAGGATACCAATGATTAATATAAAAGACTTATCGTTTTCATATGGCCAAACAATCGCACTGAAAGATGTCAATTTACTTGAGGAAGAACCAATCATTGTCGGCTTATGGGGCAGAAATGGTGCAGGGAAAACAACGTTAATGAAATTGCTTTCCGGACAAGAAAAGCCTGATACAGGCCAAATACTCATAAAAAATCTTTCACCTTATAATAATAGCGACGGCATGAAATATATTAGTTATTTGCAAGAAAATCACCCCTTTTCTGAGTTTTGGAACGTGAACGATGCACTTCGGTTCGCTTCGTATTTTAATGAGAACTGGGATCAAGATTTAGCAGAAGAGCTCGTTGAAAGGTTCGAATTGCCAAGAAGGAAAAAAATAAAAAGCTTTTCCAAAGGGATGCAGACAATGACAACGATGGTGATTGGATTAGCATGTAAATCACCCATTACGATTATGGATGAACCAACAAATGGCCTCGATGCATATATGAGAAAGGTTTTTTACGATGCCCTGCTTGATACGCATGAAGAACATCCGCGTTTATTTATTTTATCGTCCCACCATATTGATGAAATTGAACCGATTTGTGAAAAAATTGCTATTGTCGATAAGCAAACGATTACCCTATATGATGAGACAGAAAAGATGAAGTTGCTTGGAATCATATTAACTGGTGATGCATCTTCAATCGAACCTCTGACTGCTCGAAGCAGAATCTTAGATCAGCGCAAATTAGGCAATCAGATGAGCATCATGTTAGATGAACCGTATAATAATGAATGGATTTCAAGGGCAGCCCAATTGAATATCAATATTGAGAAGGCACCTCTACAAGACTATCTTGTTAATATTACAAAGAGGAATAAGGAGGCAAAACGTTAATGAATACATTTAATGGACCATTTCGTGTCATTTTCGAAGATTTGCGTATCCAATTTTATATTTTGACTGGGGCCACCTTGGTCCTATCCATTGTCTATCTTATTATAGGCAAGATATTGTCATCCCACGATACGTTTACAATTGGCGCAAGCTTTGGACCTTACTATAGCTTGTATATATACTACCCTTTCTTAGCTTATACAAAAGCATATAAATACACACTTTCTTTAGGCGGTACAAGAAAACAGTTTTTACTCAGCACCATTGCTAACATTGGATTATTTCTACTAATGACCACATTCATCTTAAATTTTTTCTATTACCTTACTGATTATTTATCTAATCAGGGGATTATTTCGACTTCATTAATTCATATGGGTGATTTAGTTAAAGGAGCTAGTCCCCTACTCTATCCTTGGATTGATTTATTATGGGGGCTCATTCTTTTCGGCATCGGATTATTTGTTAGCAGCTTCTGGTTCTACTTTGGTACAGTACGAACAATGGTCGGTGCAACATTGATTCTCGTCCTTGCCATCTCCTATATAGCTTTAGGGGACATTATCCCATTCATTGAATTCGTTAATAACGAGCATCTTGCTTTTGTTCATATTCTAGCTGGTATCTCTTGTCTTCTGATTGTCCTATCCTATTTCATAATGAGAAACGGTCCACTTGAAAGATGCACAAAACTAAATTTTAGTATTTAAATTAAACAAAAAAAGAAAAGGCATCCTATGATGTCTTTTCTTTTTGCTTACTGCGAACTCCTAAATATCCATTTCCAGTACAACTGGGCAGTGATCGCTCCCCATGACTTCACTGTGAATTTCAGCCGCATGTATCGAATTCTTTAATCGTTCTGAAACGATGAAATAATCAATCCGCCAGCCAATATTCCTTTCTCTTACTTTCATCATATAGGACCACCAAGTATAAGCACCTTCAGCATCAGGATAAACATATCTGAAAGAATCAACAAAACCAGAATTCAGTAGTGTCGTCATTTTCCCCCGTTCTTCTGTTGTAAATCCAGAATTACCATGATTAGATTTTGCATTTTTTAAATCTATTTCATTATGAGCGACATTTAAATCCCCGCAATATACAACTGGTTTTAATTGATCAAGCTCTTGAAGATATGTTCGAAGCTCTTCTTCCCATTCCAATCGATAAGAGAGTCGTGCTAGATCCCTCTGCGAATTCGGTGTATACACATTAACTAGGTAAAAATCTTCAAACTCAAGCGTAATAATTCTGCCTTCATTTTCACTCTCATTTTCCCCTACTCCATACTTAACAGAAATTGGTTTTTTCTTCGTAAAAACAGCCGTTCCTGAATACCCTTTTTTTAAAGCATAATTCCAAAATTGATGATACCCTTCTAAATTCAAATCAATCTGTCCTTCTTGCAGTTTCGACTCTTGTATACAGAAAATATCTGCATCAACTTCATTAAAATAATCTAAAAAGCCCTTCTTCACACAGGCTCTAAGTCCATTAACATTCCAAGAAACAAATTTCATTGTTGAATTACTCCTTATAAATAATCTATTAAAATACTAGATTAACATGGATTTCACTTTCATGCATACAATTGAAAGCTGCATGAAATTCAGCAGTAAAATGCGAGAATTTTTTTCAAACATCGTTTATAGTTAAAAGAAAAGGAGGAATTGACATGGCAGAACATCAATTTCATTTACAAGCTCATTGGCCGGGCTTGCGCAATGATGTTGGTCATATTGAAACAGGACAATTACAAACAAAGGTTTCCATCCCACCTGACATGGATGGACCAGGAGTAGGAACCAATCCAGATGAAATGTTGCTTGGTGCCGCTGCAACATGTTACATCATTACGTTAGCTGCGATGATGGAGCGGAGTAAACTGGAAAAAGCCGATTTAAGGATGGATTCGGTGGGTATTGTCGATGTGACTAAAGGGATTATTACCTATAAAAAAATCATTCACCGGCCAGTCATTGTTCTTAATACAAATGCAACAGATGAGGATTCCGACCTTGCATTGAAACTTGCGAAAAAAGCTGAAACTTCATGTATGATTTCACGTGCTTTAAAAGGGAATGTGGAAATTGAATTGGAAGTTTCTATTTTGAAAAATTAATTACCCGTATATATTTTAATTTGAGCCATTATTGACGATGATTCCCTATGTTTTTGATAAACTGGTCACCTTTTCTAATGCTACGGCTAGTTTGCAGCAATCGATCTCACCTAAACACGTATTTTCATTAGACAAACATCATTTTGAATTCTAAACAATATGCTAACTGTATAACATCATTGGTGGTGATTTTATGGCAGTGGTAGCTCATAAAGAAGCTGATATTGATTTATTGGCAAGATTGCTTCGTGCTGAGGCCGAAGGCGAAGGAGTCCAAGGAATGATGCTTGTCGGTGCTGTTGGCATTAATAGAATTCGAGCAAATTGTTCGGATTTTAAAGGATTAAGGACGATCCCAGATATGGTCTATCAGCCGCATGCCTTTGAAGCTGTACAAAAAGGATATTTCTATCAAAGAGCACGTGAAAGTGAAAGACGGTTGGCACGGCGGGCGGTACGTGGAGAAAGACCATGGCCTGCAAAATATTCTTTATGGTATTTCCGTCCTCCAGGGGAATGTCCACCCACTTGGTACAACCAGCCATTCGTTGATCGATTTAAACTGCATTGTTTCTACGAGCCATTAGCAGTTGAATGTGAAAATGTCTATAATACGTTTTAATATCTTTGCTTATTCCGTAAGACGGGGTAAGCTTTTTTTATTTTATGTGTATTGGATGCGAAAAACGGTTATAAGTATGAAAAGCGTACATAAACGCAAACTACTTATAGGATTGAATAGAAAGGAGCTTATCATGCAGAAAGGAAATTTCCAGTTAACCTTACAAACATCCAGCCTTGTTCTTGGCTTTATGGTCTGGGTCATACTCTCTTCTTTAATGCCTTACATTTCTGCAGATATTACACTCACAGCCAACCAAATGACCCTAGTAACAGCAACACCTGTTATTCTAGGATCACTCCTGCGAATACCCATTGGATTCTGGACGAACAGATATGGCGCTAGAATAATCTTTACGATTAGCTTTATCATTCTTATTTTGCCCATCATTATAATTAGCTTAGCAAATTCATTTTTCATGTTGATTCTTGGCGGTTTACTCGTAGGGATTGGAGGAGCCGTTTTCTCCGTCGGGGTTACATCTCTTCCTAAATATTATCCAAAGGAAAAGCACGGCTTCGTTAATGGTATTTATGGGGCAGGTAATATTGGGACCGCGCTAACATCATTTTTAGCACCCGTTCTTGCTGACTCATTTGGATGGAGATTAACAATTCAATTTTATATCATCTTATTAATTTTAGTCGCACTATTAAACTTTACTCTTGGCGACCGCAAAGAGAAAAAAGTACACGCTATTTTTTCGCAGCAATTTAAAAGTGTATATAAAAATCCAAAGCTTTGGCTGCTTAGCCTATTTTATTTCATTACATTTGGATCATTTGTTGCGTTTACCATTTACCTTCCTAACTTTCTTGTTAACCATTTTGGATTAGAGAAAGTGGATGCAGGCTTCCGAACAGCAGGATTTATCGCACTTGCAACCATTCTCCGTCCTATTGGTGGGTGGCTAGGGGACAAGTTTAATTCGTTTTTAATATTAGTTGTTGTCTTTTCAGGCCTGACATTTGCAGGATTTTTATTATCCTTTACACCTTCCCTTCCCATATACACGGTTGGCTGCTTAGCAGTAGCTATTTGTGCTGGTATAGGAAATGGAGTTATTTTCAAGCTTGTCCCTCTCTATTTTTCAAAGCAAGCTGGTATTGTCAATGGGATCGTATCTGCAATGGGGGGACTAGGAGGCTTCTTCCCTCCAATCATACTAACCATTTTACACAATTGGACCGGGCACTATGCCATTGGGTTCATGTCCCTGTCTGAATTTGCACTGGCAAGCACAATTCTCGTTGTATGGCTTTATTACCAAGACAAATTGACTCTTGCCAATCAAATTGTAGAAAGCACTGGTCAAGGAATTATGGTCACTGATTTAAATGGTGTGATTCAGCAGGTTAATCCAGCTTTTTCAAAAATGACTGGCTTTACATTGGATGAGGCAGTAGGAAAAACACCAAATATCTTGCATTCTGGTAAGCATGATAAGGAATTTTACAAAAATATGTGGAAAGAAATTGATGAATATGGATATTGGCAAGGTGAAATATGGAACAAACGAAAAAATGGCGAAATCTATCTTGAATGGCTGACTATCAGTACACTTAAAGACGATTCTGGCCATCCCAAAAAGCATGTGGCTATGTTTAGTGATATAACAAAACAATGACAATGCTTGATAAATCTGAGATGTTGCAAGATAAATGGTAAGAACCGCTAGATAAATTTTTAAGTTGCTAGATAACTCTTAATCCATGCCCGATAAAGACCTAAAAGCACTAGCTAACTTATAAATTGCATAAAAAATAATCACTTTCCAATTTGGAAAGTGATTATTTTTTATGGGCGGCTGTTTTTATATCCGTCACGTGCCCGATATTGCTGTGGGGCACGAGCGGGATAACGGCCAGGAAAACTAAACATATGGATCAGCTGTGTAAAAGGAATGGCTGCAAATAAGATGAAAGAAGATAACACATGTAATTGGAACAATAATGGAACCGCAGTCATCAGTTCATACTCGGGCTGAAGAGTGAATAAGCTACGAAACCATGGTCCTATCGTTACCCGATATTCATAAGCTACAACCGTCGTATTATAAACAAGTGTCATATACGTACCCAAACCAGCAACAACAATCAGCCAAATAACTGTAAAGTAGTCAGCAAAGGAAGCATGAACCTTTACTCTCGGATTGGAAAACTTCCGGATTAACAGAATTATCAAACCAATGACAACCATAAGGCCAGCAATACCGCCGCCTGCAATTGCTCCAATATGGTATAAATGATCAGTCACACCTATTGACTCGTAAAATTCAATCGGTATTAAAACTCCCATTACATGTCCAATAAAAGCAAAGAGAATTCCCCAATGAAAAAGTAATGAACCGATTCTTAACCACTTTTTTTCAAAAATCTCTGTAGAAGGTGCATGCCAGCTCGTACCGCGAATGACAAAGCGATAAACGGAAGCAACGACTAATATGGTACCGACAATATAAGGAAAAACCCCCCACCAAAAAAATCCCATGTCTGTCCTCCTTAGTAGTTTTCATTTGTATGAATAAAATCAATGGAAATAATTAAAGCGGTTCTTTTCAAAATGTAAACCAGTAATTAACGATAAATCATTGGGTAAGGCAGTTCGTCTAAATCAGCTTCCTCTCGTTCGTTAACTAACCGGGAAATTTCTTCAGAACTCGGCACTTCAAAAATATGAGTCATTAAAGCATCAAAAATTTGATAATAAGGATTGTTCTTTGAAATATGGGTAAAGATTCGATGGATTGCATAGGCAAGTCTCCGTTTTAGATGATGAATTTCCTCATTTTCAGGAGCTACAGCAAGCAGCTCCATTAGCATGGGAATATAGTCCGTCAATTCGATTCCTACCTTTTCAAATCCCATATCTGCAATTAATTTCTGCAAGCGAATTAACGCGTCCCCGCGCCTTCTGCTATCACCTAATTCTTGGGCAGTTAAATACAAGCCTGTTTTCTCTTTATAATCAAAGGTTTCTACATAAAGTTCTTGTAAATCCTTTAATTCTAGTGAAAAAAGTGGCATTAATCTCTGAGACATTTCTGAGTGCAACTCTTCAGAAGTGATGGATTTTCTTAAGTATGCATCCAGGTTTGAACATTCCCTATAAAACGTTTGATCAGGATAATCCAAAAAGCGAGAAGTTACAACGAGCAGTTCTGCTATTTCATCCTTCATCCAAGATCACTTCTTTCATACGGATACGTAACCATGCCTTCAGCCGGCGCTAACCCTTCAATACTGCAAGCACCTTGACGATAATGTAAGTTATCATCCATCTCACGTCTTCCTGTCGGAATGACAAACCGTTCATTGTATTTAGCTACTCCTAAAAGCCGTGCCATATCTTCTAATTCTTCCATTGTAGTCCCAGCCTCTTGAAGCAGCTTGCTGGTTTTCATTTCATCCATGCCTCCGACTGTTTTTGCTCGCATATGAACGCGCATCGCAGCCATCTTTAGCAGAACCCTGCGGATGACACTTGTATCATCAGCCGATAATAACGAAGCTAAATATTCCATTGGAATCCTCATATCATCTACCGCAGGAATATAGCCATCCATACTTAAATCCTGCTCATTTGTAATATGATTCATTATTGGACTTAGCGGAGGAACATACCAAACCATTGGCAGTGTACGGTATTCAGGATGAAGAGGCAATGCAATTTTCCACTTCATTGCCATTTTATAAATTGGTGAATCCTGCGCACTTTTGATCCAACTCTCATTTATGCCAGCTTCACGTGCTTTTTCAATTACTTCTGGATCATTAGGATCAAGGAAGACAGACAGCTGTGCTTCATATAAATCCTTAGGATCTTCAACAGATGCAGCTTCCTTTACACGATCCGCATCATATAGCACAACACCTATATAACGAATCCGTCCGACACATGTTTCGGAACATACCGTAGGAAGTCCAGCTTCCGTTCGTGGGTAACAGAAATTACATTTCTCCGCTTTATGTGTATTCCAATTGTAGTACACCTTATGATATGGACATCCGTTCATACAAAAGCGCCAGCCACGACAGGCTTCTTGGTCAACAAGGACAATCCCGTCTTCATCTCTTTTATATAGTGCTCCAGATGGGCAAGAGGCAACACAAGATGGGTTCAAGCAATGCTCGCATATTCGCGGTAAATACATCATGAATGTTTTCTCATACTCCATTGCAATGTGCTCTTGGAGCTTTTGCACATTTGGATCCATTGGAACAATTTCACTGCCTCCAGCTAGGTCATCATCCCAGTTTGAGCCCCACTCTGGCTTATCAATAAACTTACCAGTAATCATCGACTTAGGACGCGCCACAGGTAAGTTTTCTTTTTTGGGAGCTTTATGAAGATGCTCAAAGTCATATGTCCATGGTTCGTAGAAATCATCGATCGTTGCCATATTAGGATTGTAGAATATATTTGCAAGCTTCGATACAGGTCCGCCTGCGCGTAAATGCAATTTCCCATTTCTTAACGTCCAGCCGCCTTTATAGCGGTCTGTATTTTCCCATTCCTTCGGGTAGCCTGGGCCTGGGCGAGTTTCCACATTGTTATACCAGACATATTCCATACCAGGTCGGTTTGTCCACGTATTTTTGCACGTCACTGAACAAGTATGACAGCCAATACATTTATCCAGGTGCATCACCATCGCTACTTGAGCTTTAATTCTCAAGCCAATCGACCTCCTTCAATGGACGGATTACGGTCATTGTGTCTCTATTGCTTCCTGTAGGTCCATAATAGTTGAATCCATAACTTAGCTGTGAATATCCGCCTATCATATGTGTCGCCTTAGGATTAATTCTTGTCACACTATTATGGGTGCCTCCGCGTTTTTTGTTAATGGAGTTACCAGGAACCCCCATCGTTCGATCCTGCGCATGATACATGTAGGCCACACCTCGTGGAAGACGGTAAGTTAGGATTGCCCTTGCAGCAACAACTCCATTTCGGTTATAAACCTCAATCCAATCATTGTCTTTAATCCCTGCAGAAGCAGCGTCCTTCTCATTAAGCCAGACAACTTGCCATCCACGGAATAGCTGGACCATTTGATTTGTATCGGTGAACATCGTATGAATGCCCCATTTCTGGTGTGGGGTCATATAGCGGAGTGTTAATGATTTACCTTTGTTTTCCACTTCCTTTTCCCCTTTTAAAAATGGCGACAAATTCACAGGAGGCAAATATAATGGGAGTCCTTCACCATAATCAAGCATTACTTCATGATCAAGGTAAAAGCTTTGCCTTCCTGTAAGTGTATGCCAAGGGATATTGTATTCCTTGTTCACTGTAAACGGAGAATAGCGCCGATTATCATTTTCTAACCCGCTCCAAACCGGAGTTGAAATCGTCTGCCGCGGCTGAACACTTAAAGCATCTAATGTATAATCTTCCTCTTCACGCGCTTCAGATATATGACCTAGCTTTTTCCCTGTTTTTTCTTCCATAGACTTCCAGCCCTCAACTGCTCTTTTCCCATTTGTTGCACCTGACATAAGGAGAATAGCGTTAATGGCTTGTTTATCAGAATAGAGATCTGGATGCCCTTTGCCAACACCTTCACGCTTTGACACACCAAGACGACTGAGCAACTCCTGGTATGCCTTCTCTCCATTCACCTTTACACCTTTTGTCCCATAGCCATTGCGGATATTTGGACCGACTGTTGTCCACATGTTGTATACATTCGGATAATCTCGTTTGACGATATTCAAGTTTGACATCGTTTTACCAGGGATCGCTTCTACTTCCCCATTTCGCCAATCTTTCACTTTCCCCATCGGCTGTGCCACTTCATTAACCGTATCATGGGCTAATGGAGACATCACTAAATCTTCCTGTGCAGGGAGATGCTCTTTAGCAAGTTCAGTAAATTCCTTGGCAATTTCTCTAAATGCATCCCAATCGCTTTTGGTTTCCCAAGGCGGTGAAATTGCAGCATTAAATGGATGAACAAACGGATGGAGGTCTGTTGTACTAATATCGAATTTCTCGTACCAAGTTGCTGCTGGCAAAATAATATCGGAAAACAGTCCAGAGCTTGTCATTCGAAAATCCATTGCTATAAATAGATCGGTTTTTCCTTCAGGTGGTTTTTCATCAATATTTATCTTTTCTGGCTGCCAAGAATTTTCGGTATCTGTAAGGACTGAATCATCTGAACCAATTAAATGCTTAACAAAATATTCATGCCCTTTCCCGCTATCACCTAGCAGATTTGAACGCCAGTTAAAGAAAATATGAGGGAAATTTCGTGGGTCATTTGGATTCTCAATTGCATAATTTATTTTCCCATCTGAAATCTGTTTTGCGACATCTTGGATAATCGCTTGCTCATCTTCTTTATATTTTTCTCGCGCTTCCTTCATTACATCAAGTGAATTCTGTGTCCACTGCGGAAAACTCGGGAGCCAGCCTAACCTTGCAGACATCGCATTGAAATCGGCTGGGTGCATTCTGCTGTATTTGCTGCCCCACTCACTCTTCTCTCCGTTTGCCATATATTCATACCTAAACTGTTCAGTTGCAAAATAGAAAAATGACGTCCCATTCATAAATCTTGGTGACTTTACCCAATCATTGGCAAATGCAATTTGGGAAAACCCTTCAATTGGCCGCACCTTCTCTTGCCCAACATAATGGGCCCACCCGCCGCCATTCACACCTTGTGAACCTGTTAATAAAATCAAATTTAGAATAGAGCGATAAATTTGGTCACTATGATACCAGTGATTCGTACCACCACCCATGGCAATCATTGATTTTCCATTTGTCTGCTCTGCATTTGCGGCAAATTCTCTTGCAACTTGAATGACATGTTCCTTCTTGACACCTGTAATGCTTTCTTGCCAACCAGGCGTATACGGTTTGTTTGGATCGTTATAATCTAACGGATAATCGCCTTCTAGCCCACGATTCACACCCGTATGTGCCATCATTAAATCATAAACAGTTGTAACAGTAACCTCATTGCCTGATTGATCAGTAATCACCTTCACTGGTACTCCGCGGCCAACCTTTCCACCTTCTTTTTCTGCAAAATAAGGAAAATCAACCAAGACAACCTTATCCGAATCCTTAAAGAAACTAAGCTTCGGATTGATTTCCTGACCGTCCTCACTCTTCAAATCGAGATTCCACTTATTACCATTATCCCAGCGGAAGCCTTGACTTCCTGTAGGAATAACCATTTGATTCGTCTTTTCATCCCAAACAACTGTTTTCCATTCACCAAGCTCCTGATTTGTTTTAATATCAGAGGCTCTTAAGAAACGGTCTGATCGAAACTCCCCATTCTTCTTATCTAAAATCACGAGGAAAGGAAGATCCGTATATTGCTTTGCATAATCAAGAAAATACGGTGTTTCTTTATCAACATAAAATTCTTTTAAAATAACATGAGTCATCGCCATGGCAAGCGCCCCATCCGTACCAGGCTTTGCTGGCAGCCAGATATCGGCGAATTTATCATATTCAGCATAGTCTGGGCTTACTCCGACAACTTTCGTACCATTGTAGCGGGATTCCACCATAAAATGTGCATCAGGGGTTCTCGTTTGCGGGATATTAGTCCCCCAAATAATAAAATATTTTGTATTATACCAATCTCCGCTTTCCGGAACATCCGTTTGATCTCCCCATACTTGTGGAGACGCAGGCGGCAAATCAGCATACCAATCATAGAAACTGAGTATAGTCCCGCCAATTAAAGATAGGAATCTTGTCCCACCCGAATAACTAATCATCGACATCGCAGGAATCGGACTAAATCCCACAATCCGGTCTGGCCCATATTTTTTGATCGTATAAATGGTAGACGCAGCAATTAATTGACAGAGCTCCTTCCAGCTCCCTCTAACAAAACCGCCTTTTCCTCGCGCCTTAACATATTTGTTTCGCTTGTCAGGATTTGTAACAATATTCTCCCATGCCTTGACAGGATTATCCGCTGTTTTCAACTCCGCTTTCCACAATTCATAAAGATCCCCACGGACATATGGATGCTTCACTCGAGTCGGACTATACGTATACCAGGAAAAGCTTGCTCCCCTTGGACATCCTCTGGGTTCATAATCTGGGAAGTTTTCACCAGTGGAAGGGTAGTCTGTTTGCTGAGTTTCGTATGCAATAATTCCATCCTTGACATGTATTCTCCAGCTGCAAGAGCCTGTGCAGTTCACTCCATGTGTGGAACGGACGATTTTATCGTACTGCCAGCGCCTTCTATAGAGATCTTCTGAGTTACGAGGACGAGGGCTTTCTTCCGTCCAGCCATCATTAATTCGTTCTCCGCGCTTCAAATGCCTGAGTGCCTGTATGAGCTTATTTTGTCTTTGCTCCATCTATGCCTTCTCCTCCTTTTAAGTGATCTCTTAGTGGATTAAATTCTTCTCCAAGAATGCGAAATGAGTCTTTACTAGCTAGTAATTCCTCTTCAAAAACTGCCCAATTCGCAGCATTGGCTGCGGCAAGAATCAATCGCTGCAATGTGCTATATTCATTTATTTCATATATTTTCTCTATGATTTCGCCAGACAGGGTTCCGAATCTCATACGTAATACTGCTATTAGGTCTTCTCGATCACCTACAAGTAATGCATCTGTTTCGAATGAAAACACGCTACCAGCCCTTTCTAAAGCTTTATCATTTTAAAATAGTCTGTGATTAATTGATTCTTGCATTTTTCAGCTGCTTGTTCAAAAAAGAAAGAAATTTCTTCATCAGGATGCTGTGCTTGATCCAAACTTATTTTTGCATGAGCAATCTCAGTAAAATGATTTGTAAGCCTTAAAGTTATTTCAAGCCCCTCTTGCGTTTTAATTACAGTTCCATGGGCATCATACGGGTGGATATTATATTTTTCAAAGGTTTCAATCATCCTTTTATATACATTTGGTGCAGTAATCCGAAGTGATTCTTCCTTTTGCAGTTTGAATTCTCCCATTTGCATCCTCCTCGCTACCAATTTCCTTAATTTCCCTGCGTTAGTGTTTGTTGTTTGGCAGTAATTTATTCATTTCATCCTCATTATGGATCAGATCAACGATGATAACGCCATCCATTAATGTTGTGAACTCCTCATCAACCTCTTGTTTTTGGAGCATTTCTTTCATTTGCTGAACTATTCTTCTCATAATGTCATGATCTCGAGTAAGTTGAACGACTAAATCCTTTAATTGAGGATTCTCCAAAACCATTTCCTTGTATAAACCTTCTTCTTCTGATTCTGCATGCTTTAGTGTCCGTGTCTCCCAATGTTCAATGATCACTTCAGCAACTTGGAGTGCTTTTTCCTTTTGCCCATCTTCCAAACAGCGCTGAAAAATATCTCTCAATTCTTTTGCTTCATTTAATGCCGCCTCATGAATCAATGAATGGGCATCTTGTTTTTTTAAACTTGGTCCTGACATTCTATTTCTCCTTCCATCCAATCTACTGTTTAGTAGACCTAGTAAACTTATTAGTCAGTTTCCCCACATTAGTAGTTACTAAACTTATCAATACGCCTTAAATTGTGAACATTTTGAGTTTTTGACGTAATTTGCAAAAAAAAGATGAATGTCTCCAATCTGGAAACATCCATCGTCTTAATAAAGTTATCTATTTTATCTATTTGCCTTCTACTAAATCATAAGTTTCCTTATTCACCATCATCTAAAAAAAGCTCATTCAAAAACCGATCCCGATTTTGCAAGAAGTATTTTGTTATCTGGTAATGTTCCGTATCCTCATAGGTCACTTCGGCAATCTCACCATCATCAAAACTAAATATTTTTGCATTCGGATAGCCTAATAGAATAGGTGAATGGCTGGCAATAATAAATTGAGCATTTCCATTGCGAGTTAAATCATGAATAATCCGCAGAAATGATAGTTGTCTTTGCGGTGATAGTGCAGCTTCTGGCTCATCTAAAAGATAAATGGCATTTTCTTTAAAACGATTTAAAAATAAAGAGAAAAAAGATTCCCCATGTGATTGCTCATGAAGTGACTTTCCACCATAATTTCGGTATCCTGTAGTATCCACCTCATCTAAATAGGAGGCAAAATGATAGAAGGATTCCGCTCTGAGGAAAAAGCCATTTGTCACCTTTGGCATCCAGGATAAACGGATGTAATCTGTTAAAGAAGATCCTGATGCATGGACTTCATATATATTATTTCTACCACCACCAGCGGTATTAAATTCACATTTATCTGCAATAGCTTCTAATAAGGTTGATTTCCCAGATCCATTTTCTCCGACGAAAAATGTAACTGGATGATCCAATATAATTTCTTCAATACTATTAATAGAAGGAATAGAGAATGGATATTGATTGAAGGATGGGATTTTATCACGTAAAAAACGAATTCTTTTTAAAAACATAATCGATTGCAACTCCTATTCATAGTTTTATTGTGAGAGCCAACTGCCAAGAAACTCGATTTTCTCCCACAAAAAAATGATTGCCGCTAATCTGCAGCAAAACTTGCCCTACTTGTGTATGCTAATCGTAAACTTCATTAATTCTTTGTCTTATGTAACTTAAAATGAGATTGAAGGAGTAAATGCATATTATTTCTTGTCCCTTTAGGGTAAATGCCTCCTCTATATATCCCCCTTCGTTACCTGCTAATTCGCCCCATACCCGAATTATACTTTTAATACCAGAATCGTCAAACTAAGAAGTATAAAAATTCATTTTGTCCTCCGTATAACCTCAAACATTTAAACTGGAACCTTTTATTGATAATAAAAAACTCCTTTTAGACAATGAGAATAAAAATTCTGCCTTTTTGCTGAAATCCGTCTTCTTTTGATAGCTTTTGTCACTAGGCAGGAAAATGCAAGTGGTCATGCTGAATTAATAAAAAAAGAATCCAATATAATTAACATTTCATTTCTCAGAAAGGGCTGGAAAACAAAAATGACAAAATCCTACGCGATTAAAGAAGCAGCAAAAAAGCTAAGTGTATCACCTGGTAAACTAAGACAATGGGAAAAAGAACTTAATGGGCTGCTTACTATTCCCCGTACTAAGCAAGGGGCACGCTATTATACAGATGATGAAATGAGTCTATTGGAAACAATTAAACATCTATATGATAAAAGTCTTAGTAAGGACATGATCAGAGGAATAATCGAAAAAGATTTTCAACTCCAGAAAGTGGCCGGCATACCTGAAACAACACTATTACCAGCCATTCCAAAAGAAATGGAAACCGCAACCTCAACTAATGATATTGACGAATTTCTGGCCGCGATGAAATCATGGAAAGATGAAATAATCGATGATGTACGAGATGAAATCCGGCATGGGGTTCGTAAAGAAGTAATCGATGAGGTGAAAAAGGAAATTCTTAAAGGTTCAGTACACACAGTTAAAAGTTTATCGGACTCCATTTATAAATCAAACAAAAGAACAATCGCTGAAATTGATCATCTTTCCGAAGACTTACATAAAATATCTGAGCATACATCAGAAAAGCTTGGTACATTATCTAAAAGGATTGCAAAGTCTTCAAAAGGGACAACAGAGCAAATTCGCAATCTTGCTTCGCGAGTGGCAGATTCTTCAGAAGCGGCAGCAGAAGAGTTTAAAACAATGATACACTATATTTCCAGCTCAGCAGAGGTTACACATACAGAAATAAGCGCACTTATAGAAACTTTAAACACTGATCGAGAAATCTATTTAGAAACGATACATAGAGAACGCGAGGAGTATTGGAAGGACGTCAACCAGCGTGAGGTGATGTTTCAAGATATGATTTTAAGCTTTAGAAGCGCTGCTGCAGCTGAAGAAAAGAAGGACGCATGGTGGAAGTTCTGGAAATAGCCCCCTTCCACTTGCCTAAAGCGAATGTAAAATCATTCAATAAACAATGAAAAAATCCACATAATCCTGACACCATTTAGGTGTCAGGATTATGTGGATTAAATAGATTCAAAGTTCGTTCCATAAAAGATTTCGTCCATCTCAGTAGTCAATCTTTCAGTAATTTCTTCTACTTCCTCTAAATCGAGCTTTTCCTTTGTATAGCCAAATAAATAATTGTTTAGATCAAAGTCACGAATTCTGCATTTCGTATGAAAAATATGGGATTGATAAATATTAACATCAATCATATCAAATTCATTTTTCACTTCTTCTGGAATATAATTTTGAATGGAACTAATATTGTGATCAATAAAAAGCTTATGTCCGTCTTTATCCCTTGTAAATCCCCTTACCCGGTAATCAATTGTCATGATATCGGTATCAAAAGAATGAATTAAAAAATTTAATGCTTTCAGTGGAGAAATCTCTCCACACGTAGACACATCAATGTCTGCTCGAAACGTACTAATCCCTTCAGAAGGATGGTATTCAGGATAGGTATGTACAGTAATATGACTTTTATCAAGCTGCATTACCACAGATCCTGGGAGAGGTCCAGGTGATTCATTGTATGATTCTGTTGGCACCTCAACAACTGGTCCTTCTGATACAAGCATTGTCACACTTGCACCTTGAGGTACATAATCCTGTTGGGCAACATTTAACACATGTGCTCCTATAATATCTGAAACACTTTTTAGTATTTTCGTTAATCTTTCTGCACTATACTCTTCATCAATATACTCAATGTATGCTTCACGTTCCTCTTTCGTTTTTGTATAGCAAATGTCATACATATTAAAGCTTAACGATTTCGTTAAATTATTAAAGCCATGAAGTTCAATTCGCTGCTCTGGCGTTAATTCCAATCGTATGCCCCCCTTATAAATTTTTTCCACTATTAAATATTGTTATATTACCCTAATTCAACATTAAAAATCAGCATTTTTCTTTTGAGCATTTCATCAATTGTTTCAAACACTAAATATAGGGAAAGTGCTCTGGCTATTCAATTTTATTATTAAAACTTATAATATAGGGAATAAATGATTTTATTAAATGGCAGAAAGGTGGGGTGAATCAATGAGAAAGTTATTCCGTACTTTGATCCTGCTGTTCATTTTGTTTGTTTCATGGCCTTTTATCGAGAAACAGATTCAGAAAACAGATTATTATCCTTTTTTGGAATCAATAAAAACTGAAATTCGCGGCATTGTCGAACATCCAGAAGTTGCCGACGCCTTAAATACAATTTATCAAAAGGTCAATGAATTAACAGGAAAGGAAGATCCATTCAGTTCGATTAATGATAGCCAGTCTGATACAAATCAAGCGAAAAAGCCAAATTTATCTATTCCAACTGAACAAGTTTTTTCGATTCATAACATCACACTTGGAGAACAACTGTCTGAAGTTGAGAAACAAATCGGTACGGCAAAGCGTGCCTCATTGAATGAATATGGAACTGAATGGCATACCTATCATGATGATTATCAAAATTTTTTAATGGTTTCTTATGATGAAAATAATATGGTAGCCGGTCTTTATACAAACCAGGATTTAATTACATCTTCAGCTGGGATTAAACAAGGAAGCACAAAAAATGATGTTCATGAAAAATTAGGAGAGCCATTAGACAAAATACGCAAGGGAATGACCTACTTTCAACTGGAAAACGATCGTGATTATGATGTATACGTTCTAGATGACAGCTATGTGACTATTTTTTACGATAAACACGAGGGTAATACTGTCACTTCTCTTCAAATTGTTTCCCAGAAACTTGAATTAAACAAGAAAGACTTTTATTCTAATGGAAGCAAACAATTAAAAGAAGGCTTTGAATATCAGCTTTTTGATTTAACAAATGCTGCCCGAGTCAATCATCATTTGAATGTATTAGAATGGGATGATCACGTCAAAGAAACGGCTAGAAAACATAGCAAGGATATGGCAGTAAATAATTACTTTTCCCATACGAATCTCGAAGGACTTTCCCCGTTTGACCGGATGAGTGAAGATGATATTTTCTTTACATTTGCTGGAGAAAATTTAGCAACTGGACAATTCAGCAGCATTTTTGCTCATGAAGGACTAATGAATTCGCTTGGTCATCGGGAAAATATTCTTCGGCCTGAGTATCAATATTTAGGTGTTGGCGTTGCTTTTAATGAGGAATCTCATCCTTATTATACAGAGAATTTTTTTAGGAGGTAATAGGCTGGGCGATCGATAGGCCCAGCCATTTATTTTCAAGGAAAGTATAGCTCTACTCGGTTATTATCTTTCTCTAAAAAATAATAATTCTTAAAATCAGTCCGTTGGGTGAAGTTCATACATCCATTAAGAGGCAGCGCAAAAATAATCCTTCCCTCCTTGCAAAATTGAATCCGACAATCGACAATTCGAATGGATTCAAAAAAAAGACCTTCTCTTTGAACTAATTCATCTTCTTCGTAATAGTTTATAATCACTTGTTGATTTTTAAATTGGCTGAGAGATTGTATTTTGCTTATAGTTTCCATACGCGTAATACATACCCCCCACATCCGCACTGATCGATAAATTTCATCTGAATCGAATCACCAAAAACTTCTGTTAATAATGGGACAAAATATTCAGTTGGATTTCCGAATCGTTCTGAGGTCACCAGATTCACATAGCAGCCAGGTTCTGTCTCGTACACTGCTTTAATTCCATCCTCAATGATTAGCTCAACATCTTCTTCATATTCATTATGCTCAAGATCCATTGACCAATTTTTCCCCATCCACTATTCCCCCTTTGCCGCAAACACCCTACTTTATCTATTATAATATTATATATATTCCAATCCCATCATATAAAAAAATTAATTCGCAGCGCTTTAGGGGGAGCTATAATTGTTGCAGAAAAACAAGATGATCTGTAGATCGTGCATCATCCGGAACTCTATGTTTGTCTATTTCGCTATCCATAAAAAAACGTCTAGACAGTACCTAGACGTTTTTAAATGACATTCTTTTTTATTAAAAAGTATGGGCAAAATCCTTGGCACGAGCGAGCGCATTTGCCTTTATTTCCTCCGCTTTATCTGGCTGTGCATTATGTCCCTCTATAAACAATCCTTCTAAAATTGGTATGCCAAAGAATTGCATCATAATTTGAATATAACGATGCCCCATTTCCATTTCAGCTGCTGGACCTTCTGAATAATATCCTCCTCGAGCCTGAATATGTAAGGCCTTTTTATTTGGCAGCAGTCCAATCGGTCCTTTTTCCGTATACTTAAATGTTTTGCCCGCAACTGCAACAGAATCCAAATATGCTTTCATAATTGGAGGAAAGGAAAAATTCCATAAAGGGGTTACAAACACATATTTATCCCCTTCTACAAACTGATTGCTTAATTCATCCAGACGGCTTACTTTTCCTTTTTCCTCTGCTGTTAAATCGTCAAAGGCTGAACCAGTACGCAGTTTCCCCCACCCGCTAAACACATCTGCATCAATATGAGGAATATGCTCTTTATATAAATCAATGGTCACAATCTCATCATTAGGATTAACCACTTTATATTCTTCAATGAATGATTTTCCAACCGCCATACTGTAGGATTGTGTTTCATTATGTGGGTGTGCTGTTATGTATAGAACTTTTGCCATCTTATACTCAACCTTCCTAATTGAATTAAAATCTTATTCCTCGCTGTCTACTGAATAAGGGTTTTGCCCAATACTTTTTCTCATTTCTTCTGTTACTTCGAATGGGATTTCCTTGTCAAATTCATTGTTGATTTCGCTGTTTTGGTGAAACCTTCCATCATAATGCAAAGGATGCTGGTTCATTATTTTACCCCCTTCTGTTTATCTTAAAATACAAACCTTCCCCCAATAGAAGGTTTACTATCATCATCCCCCTTTTTTAATAAAAAACACAAAATTAGCCTTGTTTTTATAATTATTGTCTAGGTGCTATCTTCCTGATCTCATGATCCTCATCTGTTTCATCTTCAATTTCCTGACCAAGCATTGCTTCAATGATATCCTCATGTGAAATAATGCCTTTTGTTCCACCGTATTCGTCAAGAACAATCGCCAAATGCTTTCTTTCTTTCATCATCATTTTAAAAACTGTTTCTATAGAGTGAAATTCATATACAAATAAGGGATCATTATCTGTAAACTCTTCCAACATCTTCTCTGGTTCAAGTGACCAGGCAAGCAATTGTTTCGCATGAAATACCCCTATAATATGATCCATGTTCCCCATAAAGACAGGGTATCTTGTATACTTATTACTTAAAACAATTTCCCTTGTTTGATCAAAATTGGAGGTATATGGAATCCCCTCAATGTCTATTCTTGGCGTTTTCAATACATCTCTAACATCTAAGCTATAAAAATCGATTACACCTTTAATTCTTTTTGTCTCCTCATTTTTGAAGGTTCCCTCAACAGTGGCGATATCAACCATTATCATTAATTCTTCCTTAGAAACAGAAACGGAGTCCATCTTATCCTTCGCAAGCAGACTGACAATTGCTCTAGTAAACCTGGATAATAGAAAAGTGACCGGCTTAAGGATATATAGCAAAATTCGAATAACTGGGAAAACTAAATAGGCTATATTATCTGCAAAAGAAGCTGCAATTGACTTTGGAAGTACCTCTGCAAAAATGATCAAAACAACGGTCAAAATCCCTGTAGCTAAGCCAACATTAAAATCATATTTAAGGGCAATAATCGTAACCAATGTAGGAAGCATGATATTGGCAATATTATTTCCAATTAAAATAGCAGTGATTAATTCATCTGGCTTTGATACAAGCTTAAGAAGCTTCTGTGATTTAGCATCGTGATGTTCTGCCCTTGTTTTTAGCTTCATCTTGTTAACAGCGGTAAGAGCCGTCTCGCTTCCTGATAAGAAAAACGACATAATCATAAAAAACGCTATAGCAATAAACAAAGTGTGTAGCCTCCAACAACAGTATTCATTCTATTATTCCCACTTTTAGGAAATACATTTATGTTTTTCAAGTGTATTTGCAGATATTTGAATATAAAATCACAGATTTTAATAATTGGATAAATAATGAAAAATAGACTTCGGATGATATTTGGGTTACAAAAAGAGGGGAATATTAAAGTGATAAAACTGGAGAGGAGCAAACTAAAATTTGTTAAAGCTATAGCATAAACAGCCAGAATGCTGACATCCCGGCTGTTTAACTTACACTTATCTCCTTTTGATGAATGGACAAAAAAACTTCTTCTAGCGTTTTGCACTCATGGTCACGATATATACTGTCCAGAGTTCCAAATGACTTAACCTTTCCATTAAATAAGATTAACACTTTGTCTGCGATTTCAATGGCATCTCTCATAATATGGCTGCTAACAATCACTGTTTTCTGCTGTTTTTTCAATGTTTGAATGACTTCTTTAAATTGAATGACCCAATACGGATCTAAGCCGTTCGTCGGTTCATCTAGAATATAAATATCTGTATTCGCTAATAGGCATTGGGCTAAATTTAACCGCTGAGACATCCCTTTGGAGAATCCCCCAACTCTTTGATTCCGTTTCTCCCATAAACCCACATTTACAAGAACCTCTTGAATTCTCGCTTTAGGTGTGTTCAAAAATGTACCATAATAATTTAAAATCTCAATTGGTGTAAATTCCGGAGGAAAATTCATTTGGTCAGGCATATAGGCAAATGGCTTTTTCTTATCTGAGTGAAAAATGACCTGGCCAGTAGATGATTTTTCAATGCTGGTTAAGATTTTAATCATTGTACTTTTTCCTGCACCATTCCCGCCGCATAATACTACGCATTCACCTTTATTTATTGTTAGATCGACAGGTGACAAAGCTGTTTTGTTTTTATATTTCTTTGAAATATTCCGCAGCTCTACTATCATATTAAACACCCCTTTTTTTCAATAAATAAGTGGATGAAGCAATGGTTAGAAACAGTAGAATGATTATTGATAGGAAAAGAGCTCCAGTCAGCATGCCAGAGTCTGCCCACTTTTCTATCATTAAATATTCTGGTCCAAATACATATTCTGCATTTAATTTTGATATTGACCAAACGCGTATGGACTCCACAGGGTTTAATAAGATGAGAGAGAATAAACTGCCTAGCTTCATTGAATAAGGGATCCAATCAACTATCGAAAAGATGACAAATTCATAGACAAATACAACGATACTCCAGAAAAATAACGCAAAGGATAAACCTTGCATTCTTGTTTTGCTGACTGCTCCGATGAACAAAGCTGCAGCGGAAAATACAACAATGAGCAGCATGTTAACAGCCATAAAAACAAGATAGATCGATCCTTCAAATGATTTACCTATCAGTGAAAGAATAAGTCCAAATGAACCGTATGATATCCCCATTACAACGAATAATGATAAGACTAAGGAAACAAACTTACTGCACATGTAATGCCAATACGAAACCTGATAGGTCTTAAACAATGAAAACCTGCCACTCTCCTTATCGGCGATGATCGAATTTGCTCCTAATATTAAACAAATGATTGGAATAAGCCATAAGGATAAATTGATTAACATCGCAATAGATCTATTATATGCGGATTGGTTCACTTCTTCTGATGAGCTGACCTCTTTCTTAATCTCTTTTAAACCATACCATTCCGGATTCACATTCATCGTCTCAATATTTGTATTAACAGATTCTAAGCCATATGTCGTTTCTACAGGATCAGATTTAATCGATTGTAAACCGTAAAAATAAAGCAATACAGATAAAAATAGAAATAATATCATGAAGTTTAAAAGCCACTTACTGCGTAATAATAGCTGCAATTCGTGCTTTACCATTGAGAATAGTAATGCAGGCTTCATATCCATTGCCTCCTAGTCAGTTGACCTTCACCCTTTTCCTAATGTCCATGTTCCATACCACCTGATTTAAAGCTTTTCATTTCTGCTTTTAACAGCTCTTCTTTTGAATACAATTCGCCGCCATCTTTTTCTTTGAACTGAGCGGCTTTCTCTTCGGAATCGAATCCTGCAATTCCATAACTCATTGGACTTTCAATCGATGAATTTTGGACAAATGTACTTTTATCAAAGTCAATCCATTCCTTTGTTTGGTAATCATGAATAAATGCAGCCTGATATTTAGGGCTATTTTGCTGAAGATAGGTAATCATACAGCCAATATCATCGAACAAAAGCGGCTTTCCGTCCTTTAGAATGATTTGTGCGGCTGATTTCAGTTCCTCAATCCCCATTTTACATTCAGCACATGATTCCTCATTTGCATTTATTTCAATTGGTGCAGCTGCCTTTGACTGGCAGCCTGCTAATAATAGAAGAAATCCACCCATTAGTATCAACACTTTAAACTTCATCTTTACCCCACCCCAACTTCAATAGAATTGAAAGACTTCCAACTACAACAATAAGAAAGGTGACAATCTGCCATCCATTTAATGGAGCATTAGAACTAACCGATTCTTCAGAATTTCCATTACTCCAGCTAACTGGTGCAGGTTTAACTAGCGGAGATTCATCAATAACAAAGGAATCTGATGGCATCGGTGTGTATTGCTCTATCATATTCCATAGCTCTACGGCTGGGCTTTGATAAAATATGCTTAAATATGGTTCCTCACTCGTCATATTGTAAAAAACATCACCGCTTTTGTAAGCAAAATCTACAAGCTCGTCGTTGTTTAAATTAAGTGAGCCATGATCATCAAAATAATTTCCATACTTATCCTTAGTAAATTGATTGGTATTTTTCTGATCAGAAATAATTTGTCTCGTGTTATGATAAAAATTATTTAAGTAAATCGTATTTTCATCCGAAGCCTTTCTCAATTCCAGCCCTGTGTGATTTCCGATAAAGGTGTTGAACTCGATGGTATTCCGCTTGGCATTTTCAAGCAATATCCCCTTGAAATTTCCCTGCATGATATTAGAAGAAATTTTCGAATCAAAGGTATCAAAGATAAACATGCCTGATCCATCGATCTTCGTATTTAAATAGAAAGAATTTGCCAGGATCGATACTTCATTACTCTGCATAATCATCAGCCCATTAACACTTTCTCTAACCTCATTCTGTGCAATGAGTACAGTTTTTGAATCCATCGTGTGGACACCATACCTTGCCCTCACCATTTGATTCCCTCTAATTTCACAGTAATCAGAATACGATACATAAATACCATCCTGAGTATCATAGATAAAGTTGTTTGCAGCTACAGAATTCGGTGCTTTAACTAAATAAATGCCATACCCTTTATGATTGCTGCTTCCTTTAAAACTAGTAATCACATTATTCTCCATCCGGTGCCCATAGCTTTCCTTTGCATAAATTCCATGGAAAACATCTTGGATGAGATTTTTTTGTATAAAGGAACGATTCCCTTTCACGTATATTCCGGCATTTTGTGATCCACTGCCTTCAATTTGAAGACCTTCAACTGTCACATCATCCGCCTCAATCGTTAGGACATTTCCGCTTCCTGGACCAATCAGTTTCGCCCCTTCTTTACCAATTAAATGAACGGGTTCACTGATCGTAAAAACACCTACATACTCTCCTGGCTCTAACCTTATGATTCTATTTTCACCCGTTTTTGATAATGCCTCTTGCAGCTCATTCCCATCTGTTACTGAAATTTCTTCAGCATTTGCCTTGCCAATAAAAATGAACCAAACGAGCACGATAAATATACCAATCTTTTTATACATGTGAGCTTCACCTGCCCTGCACATTTCCACCATATAAAAGGGCAGCATTCCCATTCGATCAATTTTTTATCATTCAGGGAAAGTACTGCCCATTAATTTGTCAAAAAGGGTTCACTTTTTCGTTTTTTTTATATATAATATGTGTGTGTTGTTTTTATAAAATTAATTAATGGCCCATTGTTGCCGTGCCGTCATCTTCTCCAGTTTCAGTCACCTTTAAGATAGCGACGGCTCCTTTTTGAGCATGGTTGAATTGATGTGTTAGAATTGAATAGCTGCCTTCTCGTGTTACTGTAAATTCTACAACTGCTCCACCACTAGCTGGCAGCATAACTGTTTGTAGACCTTTCATATGATTAAATGGATTGCCGTCCACATATACATCATCGAAAACAGTTCCAACTACATGGAATGAGCTAACTTCATTCGGTCCAACGTTATTTACATAAATTCTGACCTTGTCACCGACCTTGGCTAATAATGGTTTATCTTTAAGACTGAAAGTATCTCCGTTTGTGTTTTGGTCGCCTTCTTTCAAAGCTTTCGTTGACATGACCACATGACTAGGTACACCATTTGTAAAGTCTTCTAAATCATTGTACTTATACCATTCATTTTGAACGATGACAAATTCTCTATCAATATCTTTATCTGTTGGATAGCCAGCTTTTGGTTTAACAATGATTGTACCATGCATACCATTTGCAATATGTGATAGTACTGGTGATGTACCACAATGATACATGAAGACTCCTGGCTTATTCGCTGGATAGCTGAATGTTCCTGTTTCATCAGGCTCTACATTTGTAAAGTCTTTAGAAGGTGAAGCGTGTACTGCGTGAAAGTCCATGCTATGCGGAATTGCTGGATCCATGTTCTTTAGTGTAAAATTAATTGTATCTCCTTCATTTACTACTACTACCGGTCCTGGTGCCTCTCCATTAAAAGTCCAAGCCTTGTATATTTTTCCTTTGTCAATTTCAATATCTGTTATTTGTGAAGTCATCTCCACGTTCACTTCGTTCGGACCTACCCGCTCCATTTTCAATGGAATTGGTTTTTGATTCAGCCCTTGATGAGGCTTAATTACTTCTACCTCGCCTTTTTCTGCTGCTAATACCTTTTGTTCCATATCTTTGTCATTTTTTGAATCTGCTGCTTGCTGATTGCATCCTGTCAAAAGCCCAATGCCTAAAGCGGAAGTAAGAAGAATTTTTACACCTTTATTCATTTGTGTTTCCCCCTTTTTTGTTTTCCTTTCATACTTTTATAATAATGACATTTCTCTGCCAAATAGGTGATTTTTCTCACATAAGCATATAAATGTGTGAAGGATTTGTGAAGAAGTATGCAATCAAGTGATAAAGGTTGTTTTGTTCTGAATTTATTTCGAAAATATTTCTAGGTACCTTTAAATTGGAAGGATAAGATCCTTTTTTGGTGTCAAACGAACGGGATTCTTCAGGTAATTTGTTATCGATCTGATATAAACATGTTTTGAATCGCCAGCATACAATCTTTCTATCCTTTTCTTTATCATACGAACTTCTGACTCAACACCACTTGTGTTTCTCCCACTTCCCCAGTATTCTAGCAAACACAAAATTCAATAGGCCCAACAATCCAAATTTTATTCATACCAATGATTCGTTATAATAACTTACAAAAAAAGGGGATGAAAACCGTATTGCCGGTTTCATCCCCTTTTAACCTATCAATTCTTTTCTTTTTTCTTTTGATCTGAGGCTAATTCATCAACGAGCTTTTCTGCTGCTCTCCGATAAAGATTACTCATATTTGCGAGGGAAGCTATCATAAGTATTTTTTGAAGATCTCCTTTTTCAGGATCATCGAGTAAATCAATTTCATTTTTGACATCGGTTGATTTTCCAACAATATCCTCATTAAAGTTTACGATATTTTTACTAGCCACATGGAGGTAGCTTTCATAAAAGCCATTTAAATTGAATAGATTCATACTGGTTTTTTCATTTACTTTAAAAAGCGTCTCTTTTATATCATTAATTGAAAGTGCGCCTTTTAATTGATAGATAAGACTAATTAATATGAGATGTTCTTTAGAATACTTTTTGTTCTTGATTGGAAAAAACAATTTGCCTTTTGCATAATTATTAATCATTGTTTTGGTAAGAACTTTTTCATCTTCATTCCGTTTGGAGCTGCTAAATTTATTTTCAAATAATTGAATGACTTGATCCATGTACAAATCAATTTGCGGGATGTCATCTAAAGTAATTTGATTATCTAAGCCTAATTTATCTATCATTTCCTGTATATGATCCATATCTAGTCCCTCTAGTATAATATTTTATAATTTCATCTTACTTAAAAAAAGGGATTATGTAAATGTTGACTACTTGGCAGAATGGTTATATTATTATAAGTAGTTATCAATACTACATTACATGTTATTAGGGGGATTTACTTATGAATTCTTATATACGTGAGCCAATTAATGGACTTACCCATCTTGCAGGTGCGATCCTTTCCTTTATAGGGTTGTTAGCCATGGTTATTAAAGCTTCCTTAACTACCGCATCTGCGCTTGCCATTACAGCAGTTATTATCTTCGGAATCAGTATGATTCTCCTTTACTCAGCTTCGGCAACCTATCATATGGTCATTGCTAAAGATAAAGTAATCGCGTTTTTAAGAAGGCTTGATCATTCTATGATTTTCATCCTAATTGCTGGTTCTTACACCCCTTTTTGTTTGATTAGCCTCAACGGAATAACAGGCTGGCTATTATTTGGAATTGTTACTGGTGTCGCCATCTCTGGCATCTTATTTAAAATGATTTGGTTTAACTGTCCAAGATGGCTTTCAACCGCTCTTTATATTGCTATGGGATGGATCATTATATTCGCATTTTCACCACTTTCAGAGTCATTAAGTTTTCAAGGTCTATTTTTATTAATTTTTGGTGGTGTTCTATACACCATTGGCGGAGCCATTTACGCGATTAAACCTAAATTTTTGGAGTTCAAACATTTCGGTTTCCATGAAATATTTCATATTTTCATCATGCTTGGCAGCCTTGCCCATTTTCTAAGTGTCTACTTATATGTGATATAAAAAAAGAACCGTTCTGCACATCAAAGCAGAACGGTTCTTTTTTCTATTGCATATTAAATAATGCGGCAATGATAACAGCAAAAAACAAAATTATTATGATGACGAATATAATAAATAGTACAACAATAATCCAACCTAATACTTTTCTTCCTGTAACGATAAGGTATATACCAAGTCCTAATAATCCTAAAATAAAGCCGAGAATTCCCCATAAAACTGGACTTTTATTATGCTTAGGTGCATCAATAACTAAATAAATTGTTACAGCTACACTAATCAGTAACCCTAATGAAAACTCCATCTTATTCCCTCCTTTTATTGATATAAGTCCACAATTTAATATTATACTATTTTTACCGAATTATTACATCGCATTCTCACTTTGCTAGGTTTTAATTTAAAATCCTTTTAATGAACTTCAATCCATTTTTCATCGTTGGGTATCTAAAGGGAAGATCAAACATGGTTGTTTGTTTCAGGATACTTTTTTCATGGGTAAAAACATCAAAACTCCCCTTCCCATGATATGCTCCTATCCCACTCTCTCCTACTCCTCCAAATGGCAAATAAGGAGAGCTGAGGTGGTAAACAGTATCATTAATACAGCCTCCTCCAAATGAAACCTCGGTTAATATTTTTTTCTGCATCTGTTCGCTTTCAGAAAAAACATATAACGCTAGCGGCTTCTGACGACTTTGAACTTCACTGATTACTTTTGGTAAGGATTCATATTCCAGAACAGGCAAAATCGGACCAAATATTTCCTCCTGCATCACTTCATCGCCCCAGTGAATCTTATCTAAAATTGTCGGCTCAATAGTGAGTCTTGTTTGATCATATTTTCCTCCAAGATATTGTTCGCCATTATTTAGGAATGAAATTAGGCGCTCGAAATGTCTCTCACTCACAATTTTCGTAAATTGACCCGAATCAAAAACATTTTCACTATATAATTCATGAATCGCCTCTTTCATTTCGCGTAAAAATTCCTTCTTCACACGATTGTGTACATATAAATAATCAGGTGCCACACACGTTTGTCCTGCATTCGTAAATTTCCCCCAGGCTATCCTTTTTGCAGCTAATTTCAGATTGGCATCCTCATGAACGATACAAGGACTCTTACCGCCTAATTCAAGCGTAACCGGCGTTAAATTTTTTGCTGCTGCCTGCATGACAACTTTTCCAACTGAAACACTGCCCGTAAAAAAGATATAATCAAACTTTTCATTCAACAAAGCAGTGCTCACTTCAACACCGCCTTCCACAACAGCGATATACTCCTTAGGAAAATGTTTGCTGATTAGTTTGGCCAAAAGTGCTGATGTATTTGGCGTTAATTCAGACGGTTTCAAAACTGCACAATTTCCGGCAGCAATGGCACCAGCCAATGGAGCAATAGCTAATTGAAATGGATAATTCCACGGAGAGATAACAAGAGCAACTCCATACGGTTCTGGATAGATATAGCTTTTTGAACCAAGCGTTGCCAGAGATGATTTCACCCTTCTTGGTTTTGCCCAGTCTCGTAAATGCTTCAGCGTAAATTTTATTTCTTCCAGTACTATACCTATTTCTGTTAAGTAAGTATCAAATTCACTTTTATTCAAATCTTTCTTTAAAGCATTCATCAACTCTTTTTCATTTGTTCGAATAATACTCTGCAGCAATTTCAGAGATTCTATCCGTGAAGAAAGATCCTTAGTCTTCCCTTGCAAAAAGAACTCCCTTTGTTTCACTATCAATTCTCCATATTTCCCCATATAAACGCCCCCTTTTATCAACAACATAGAATTATTTAAATTGTAGCATTATCCATGAACGAATGACATTCCCCATACAACTCATTACATAACTTCATATAATTGTGGAACACTTATTATTGGGAGGGATAGCAAATGTTAGGTGATTTACTAAAAAAAGCTTTTTCATCAAATAAGAAGAGCAATCCGTTTCATGAGAAGTCAAATAAGGAAGAAATCCAAATAAAAGAACAAAAGATACATTCAGACCTTGAATATTCAATGACAATATTTAAAGAAATCTATTCCTTTCCTGATAATAAGGATGTCAAATTCCGGACGTTTCAAATCGGCGGATTGAAAAAGCAGGCCTGTCTTATTTCTATTTCAACCATAACTGATATTAAACTCCTAGATGAATACGCTATCCAGCCTTTACTGAGAAATGATAATCCATCATTTAGCATAGAAAATGTCTTAGCGGTTCAAGCATTATCAACTGTCGAATACAATAAAGACGCAATCTATGAAATCAATAAAGGAAATGCTGTTTTATTTATTGAAGGCTATACGAAAGCTTATAGCATTACCGCAGCTAATTTTCAAGGCAGAGATGTTAGTAATGCTGATAATGAAATCGTCCTAAAAGGGCCTAAAGAGGCATTTACCGAAAAGGCTGCGTCCAATATCTCCCTGATTCGAAAAAGGATTAGGGATGAGAACCTTATTGTTGAGTCGGCTGTTATATCTAAACGAACAAAAAATGAACTCTTTATTGTCTATATCAAGGATTTAGCCAATAAACAGCTTCTTGATAATATTAAAAAAAGGGTTAGCTCATTAAATGTAGATTCCGTTCAAAATCTTGCTTTATTGGAGCAGCATATAGAGGAAAGAAAACTTTCGTTATTCCCATCCATTCTTTATACAGAAAGACCAGATCGTGCTTCAGCATTTATCGAAGATGGCTATATTGTTTTGTTAATGGATAATTCACCAGATTCATTAGTATTGCCCGCAACCTTTTGGTCTTTTTTCCATATATCTGAAGATCACTATTTAAGGTATATTTATGGGAACTTCACAAGAGGTTTACGGATGATAGCCATTTTTATAACCTTATTTAGTTCTTCCATCTATGTTGGCATTACAAACTACCATACAGAGATGATTCCTCCTGATTTATTGCTTGCAATCTCAGCAACAAGAGAAAAGGTTCCATTTCCAGCAATCATCGAAGTCATATTGATGGAATTTGCATTTGGATTAATACGTGAAGGCGGGCTTCGCGTCCCTACCCCAATTGGTCCTACCATTGGAATTGTAGGAGCATTAATATTAGGACAAGCTGCTGTACAAGCGAATATCGTTAGTCCAATCGTCGTTATTGTTGTCGCTCTAGCAGGTGTTTGTTCCTTTTTAGTATCTGACATTAGCATGAACTTTGCCATTCGAATTATTCGATTCTTTTTTATCCTATCAGCAGGCTTCTTTGGTTTCTATGGGATGACGGCTGTATTTACAGCTGGACTTTTTTACATTGTATCCATTAAATCCTTTGGTGTTCCATATTTATCACCCATGACTCCAAAATATACTTCATCCAAAGACACTGTATTTAGAAGGCTGCTTAAAAATGAAATTTTTCGCCCGGGTTACGTGAAGCCAAAGGATATGAAAAAAACATAGGAGAATGTGGATGGAAGATTCAAAGGGAAAAATCGGAATTAAAGAATTTATCGCCATCATTATTTTAACAATTGGAACAAAGCTTACTGACGACACAACCGTCATTTTGTACAAGCAAATGGAAAATGCTGCGTGGATGTCCCCTTTTGTGATATGTGCATTCTCCATTTTACCGATTTTTTTACTTATAAAAGTCATGAATATTTACGAAAATAAAAATTTAGCAGACGTAATCAATCAGTTGTTTGGAAGATTTTTTGGCTTTTTCACGGTAATGATCTTATGGTTTTTATTATTTTCAGCCCTAACAATTGATTCAGCCGTATACACGGATATTATCTCAACGATGTATTTTGAAAAAACTCCAGTCATTATGATTTATGGCTTATTAATGCTCGTTAGTGCTTTTGGCGCTAAAAAGGGGATTGAACATATCGGATCTGTTGCTTGGTCTGTTATTTTTTGGATTAAATTATCACTGCTTGCTGCTTTAATATTAACCTTCATGCAAGGAGAAATTTTGTTTTTATTTCCTATTTTCGGTAATGGTGCATGGGAGGTTGTGAAAGAAAGCTCGCTTAGAACATCCCTTAATGCTGAATTTCTTTACTTAGGGCTTATCTTTCCTTACTTAAAAAATAAGAAGGATTACAAGAAAGGAACATGGATTGCTTTAGCAATCATAACCACTGAACTTTCCTTCTCATTAGCAGCTTTTATTATGTTGTTTGATCATAAGGGGATTCAACTAATGGACTTTCCTTTTCATGAAACCATTCGTTATATTGAAATTGGCTTCTTAGAAAATATTGAAACTTTTTTCTTTCCATTTTGGTTAATTGCTTCATTTATACGATTTGCTTTCTATTTATACTTAACGGCAATATTATTTGGAAGTCTGTTTTCTATTAGAAACTTCGAACACTTACTTCCAATTATTGCCACTTTAGTTGTTTTCCTCGGAATAATTCCTGAGAATCCAACGTTTACTATCTTTAAATTAAGGGAAAGTTTACTTTTTATCACTACACCCATATTTATTATTCTGCCATTTTTATTATGGGCTGCTGCCAAACTAAAAGGAGAATTCAAAAATGAAAAAGCAAAAGCATCTGATTAAGATGGTTTGTTTAATATTACTAGTGGTCTCTCTTGGTGGATGCTGGGATAAAAAAGAAATTGAAAGAAATGCATATGTTGTTGCCATAGGTCTCGATAAGGGCAAGGAAGCCAGCTTAAAAATCACTTATTTAATTTCAAACCCTGAATATGGATCGATACAGCAAGGCGGGTCAACAAATGAACCACCTGTTGAAATTATTAGCTTCGAAACCGATGATCTCGTTTCACCACTATATAAAGCGAATGCAGTTATAGCGAAGGAAATTTCTTATAATTTAATGAAGAACATTATTGTTTCTGAAAAACTTGCAATGGAGAAGGAGTTTATCAGATGGATGTATGATACTACAAAGGAAAAGGATATTCGAAGAGATACATACCTTATTTTCACAAAGGAGGACGCTAGTAAATTTATTCTTGAAAATCAACCAAAACTTGAAACGAGAGCAAATAAATATTTTGAGTTTATCATTAGAAGAGGTATTGCCACAGCCAATATACCTGACTCCACCCTCCATCGATATTTAAGAATTACTGAAGCGGATGCTGACTTATTCTTAGGGATTTATGCGACAACCGAACATGAGGATACTGATCAAAGTAATAAAGGAGATGAAATCTTTGCGGGGCAGCTTGATACGACAGGAAAAACAAATAAAACACAGTTTTTAGGATCGACTGTTTTCAAAGAAGGCATGATGATTGGAAAGCTTACAGCAGAAGATACTAGGATTTCTCTCCTTCTAAGTGTGGCTGAAAAGTCACCACCAATGTTAATCTCTTTTCCAGATCCTAATAAGAAAGAATATCGGATCGCTGCAAAAATCACTCAATTGAAAAGCCCCAAGGTTGATTTAAAAATGAATAATGGGATATCGAAGGTTGACGTTTTCCTCCCCATTCATATGGATATATTAACGGATCACGCAATGGAAAATTATGCAAAAGACACTCAAAAAAGAGAGGAACTCAAGAAATATATAGAAAATAGATTTGAGAAAAAAATGATGAAATTTGTAACGAGGACACAGGAAGAATTCAAAGCGGATCCATTCGGCTGGTCTTTAATCGCTAGAAAAAAATTTGCGAGCCTGCCAGAATATAAAAGATTTGGCTGGATGCAGGCTTACCCACAAATGGACGTGAACATTTCTGTAAATATAACATTCGGAGATTTTGGCAGACAAAGCAGACTGCCAAAGCTCGAGAAAGTAAGGGATTAAAATGACTGTAGTTATTTGGAGTGTTTTAATCATCATCACACTTTATTCTCTAGGATTTACGATTTCATTATGGAGAGATAAGAAAAGATTGGGATCCATTGCCGTATTTTCATTAGCTGCAGCAACAGTTGTATGTGCTTTAGTTGGTGTGCTCAAATAATTCATTTAACTCATTTCGTAGAAAAATGATCAAAATTTTAGTAGAATAGACATTATATTTAGTAACTCTAAATATTATTCGTTTTAAATGTATCTACTAAATCAGTAATTAGAACCATAGAGTCCTAAATAAGTTATAAATACAGGAGGAAATCTTTAATGAATAGTGGTTCACATTCAGGTTCTGCATCAACTCAGCAGATGCAGTCTGAGAAAATTTGGACACGTGATTTTGTTCTCATTTGCTTGTCCAATTTTTTTATTTTTCTTGGTTTTCAAATGACATTACCAACCATCCCTCTATTTGTAGAAGAACTTGGAGGAAACGATCAATTAATCGGGATCGTAGTTGGAATTTTTACTTTTTCCGCTCTTCTTTTACGCCCATATGCTGGGCATGCCCTTGAATCAAAAGGAAGAAGGTTTGTTTACCTTACTGGACTTGGAATTTTCGTTCTATCTGTTGGATCGTTTGGCTTTGTGAAAAGTTTAGTTTTCTTATTTATCATGAGAATTATTCAAGGATTGGGATGGGGATTTTCAACAACAGCTTCTGGTACTATTGCAACAGATCTTATACCAGCTAAAAGACGCGGAGAAGGTATGGGCTATTACGGACTTTCTGGGAACTTAGCTCTCGCCTTTGGACCAACTCTAGGCCTCGCTTTAGTTGGTGTAGTTTCTTTCACCCAGCTATTTTTAATCTGTGCGATTCTTGGTCTCGCAGCATTTTTCTTATCCTCGACGATTCGTTATAAGAAAGCTGAACCCCAGACCGCACAGCTGAAAAAATGGGATATTTACGAAAAAAGTGCCCTTCCGCCATCCATGCTACTATTTTTTATCACAGTTACGTTTGGAGGAATTGCATCATTTCTTCCACTCTATTCCGCACAGAAAGGGATTTCAGGTATTCAATGGTACTTCCTGCTTTATGCACTTGCGTTATTGGTTAGCCGAACCTTTGCAGGAAAACTATATGATCGAAAAGGGCATCAAGCTGTTTTTATCCCTGGAGCAATTTTAATTATTATTTCAATGATCCTATTATCATGGCTGCCTAACAGTCTATTCCTTTATATTGCAGCGATTTTGTATGGTTTGGGATTTGGAACTGTACAGCCTGCTTTACAAGCTTGGTCTGTTAAAGAGGCGCCTGCCAATCGCAGGGGAATGGCGAATGCAACCTTCTTCTCTTTCTTCGACCTTGGTGTTGGAATCGGAGCAATCATGTTTGGGCAAATCGCACATTGGTTTGGATACAGTACGATTTATGCGGTTGCGGCAGGTTCTGTTTTTTGTTCAGTCCTTCTTTACCTCGGCATACTTTCGAAATATCGGAAAATGCAAAGAGCTTAGATTATTTAATTTAGAATCTTCCTCCTCTTCACTCAATGAGAGGAGGAAGATTTTTTATCATGATTTCCATTCACTACTCAATGATACCTGATTCTAAAATATCCATCGTGACTTGTACAGATATATTAATATCTGGATAGATTTCTTCCCATTTCTCCTTGTTCCACTTACGTGTTCGTGTACGAACTTCTTCACCAATGCCGAGGGGGTCAATTCCTTTTTCTTGAAATTTTTTAATCATTTCTTCAGAATTCTTTTTTATATCCTCTTCCATCGCCTTTTCTAACTCTTTAATCTTACGATCGCGTAATGGCCCATCATTATATTCTCGAATCATTGATTTTAATTTTACATGGATCGTAATATCAGAGTTTGTCATTGGTTTTGGGATTTGATATTTTCTCTTTGAACGAATGTTAAATATAGAAACTTTCGTCTTTTCATCTAATTTAATCGCATGTGTATCATTTTCACCTTTTCGATTTAAAAGGATTTTCAAATAAAAATATTCTTTTTCCTCAATTCGATCGACCATTTTATCTCCATCAAATAACCCAATCGCTTTTAGATTTATCTTCCCGTCCTTCTTCCCAATTATAGGAAGCATCGGGTCCATTCCTTCTGCATAATACTTATATGTAAATTGATGTAAATTAGTTTTATGGATCAAGCCTGATTCGATATTCTGTTCAATTAGATTGGATAAAAATATTCCATTATCCATATTCCCATACTGCTTACTTAACAATTCTTTAGGACTTCCATCTAATACAGCTAAAAACACATTCGATCCAACTGATGGATCCCTTTCTAACGTATCTAATAAATCCTTTATCCCTCTTTCCGCTGTTTTTGTTTCATATAAAGTAACCTCTAGTTTCCCGCTGAGTAATGGTTTCTCTGACTGTAAGCTATGTTTATCACGAACTTCTTTACTCATAATTGAAGAAGCAACCAATATTTCGTTTTTCACAGATTTATCTGGTTGAAAATTCGGGAAGACTGCAGTAACCTCTATTTTATCTTCACCAATGTATTCATAGCCAGCTGCTGTCGCCAATTGAATATCGTCTAGGACCCTTTCCCTTATATGCATACAGCCTGAAAGAAACATAAGCATTACTAGGAAAAGAATGAACAGGTTAATTACCCTTCTCAAACTTCCCCCTCCTTATTTTAGATAGTAGAAATGATATAAGGGTGAGTAAAGGCATATAAATAAAGATTAAACATATTCCTAAATAAGACATTGTTTTACTTAACAAAGCAATATTCTCTCTGCCTTGGACAGCTACTGTCACACAAAATAATATCCCTAGCGTAACGACTACAACTTTTTTGGATTTTAAATTAAAAATTTTCCGAATGCCTTTCGTAGAAGCCCAGACTGAAAAGCAAATATTTGGGAGTATAATTAAAACCCATGAGGTAATCCCAATGTACTCAAACCTTTCCACAAAGGGCATCTCAACAATCTTCCATAATGATAAGGTTGCCCAAATTTGTTTACTTACTTGCTTCTCACTAAAAAAGCCTATAGTAACTATTAAAATAAATAAATAAATGACCATTGTTAATATATTTCCTAATTGTGCCCACTTATGTGATTTTTTTGGGTGTTTAATGTTTGGATAATACATGAGCAAAGTTGAAAAACCTAGATATCCTAAAATCATATCCTTAGTAGATAGTGTGATTTCCTTAATCGAGTGGTTCCAAATGGGCAGTAAATTTCGGAAATGTGCAAACTCAATAGGAAATAAAAACGTAAAGAATAAATAAAATGGGATGCATACACCTAAGAAGCTAAGACCGGCAACAATGCGGAATCCTCCAGTAACGCAATAGTACGCTAGAATGATAAAGATCAGACTAAACATGTAAATATTAATGGTTGGAAACATCCATACTTCAACAATTTCAATGTAATTTCTTAAAGTAACCATTCCAATCATCAGCCAATATATAATCCAGATAAAGCTTATCATGCCGCCAATCCATTTTCCAAAAAGGTCTTTGTGGATTTCTACAATGTCCTTCTGATGCCTATTTAGTAATACATACATTAGCCAAATGATGAAGCTTACTATTATCCCAGCAACTAGAACAACGATCCAGGAATCATTTCCAGCTGATTTCATAATTACTCGCTGGAATCCTAACACCCCTACTCCAACTTGTACCGCATGAATGTTAAAGAAAACAAGAAAAGGTGATATTTGCATCTCTTTTTTTTCCAATTCAAACACCCTTTCTCTTTCTCAATTCCTTTTTTATTCATTCTTTTCTTTAGCTTTTGCTGTATTAAAACGCACTGTATCTTCCGTTTGTTCAAGGATGGGTCTTTTCGATTGTTTTGAAAAAGGCAGACGAATAAGCGAATCCTTTAAATCCTGAACTCTTAGCGGATAAAATGGCTCAAGGAACGGTCTTCCTAATGAGGATAATCTTAATAAATGAATAAGAAGAAAACAAAAGCTAACTGCAACGCCTAATAAACCAATATAGTGTGCCATCAGCAAAAAAGGAAAGCGTATTAGCCGGATTGTATTGCCCATTTGGTAAACAGGAGTAGTAAAAGAGGCAAGTGCTCCTAGGGCAACGATAATTAATAAAACATTACTTGTTAAACCCGCTTCTACTGATGCCGTCCCGATAACAATACCGCCAACGATACCGATTGTCTGTCCAACCTTTGTAGGGAGTCTTGCCCCTGCTTCCCTTAATAATTCAATCGTCAATTCCAAAACAAGTGCTTCCAAGATGGGAGGCAATGGAATAGCACTTCTAGAGGTGATGAGTGTACTCAACATGTCCTTAGGAATTAATTCATAATGATACGTAAGAACTGCAACATAAATGGGCGTGACTAAAATAGAAAATAGGACAGCAAAAAATCGGACTAAGCGAAAAAAGGAAGCCACAGTCCAATTTAAGAAATAATCCTCAAATGCAGAGAAGAATTCAAAAAAGGTTGTAGGTCCAATCAAGCCATGAGGGGCACCATCTACTAATATTGCAACCTTTCCATCCCCAAGCACCGAAGCAATCCGATCTGGCCGTTCTGTATCAATTAATTGCGGGAAAGGTGAATTTTGGTTGTCCTGAATTAACTGTGTAAGGTAAGAACTATCATTAATCTGATCCACCTTTAATTCTGATAGCCTTTGAATAACTGTATTCACGTTCTCTTTATTCGCAATTCCTTCAATATAAAGAACAGAAACTCTCGTTTTCGATATTTTCCCAATTTGTAATTCCTTGATGATTAACTCTGGCAATGGCAGTCTTTTTCGGACAAGATTAATATTCGTATCCAGCGATTCTACAAATGCCTCTTTCGGACCTACGACACTAAATTCTACCTCAGGAATGGTAACTTGACGTGTTCGCTCCACACTTGCTTTTGCAAGACCCACTTGGTTTAAATTATTTGTATCAAAAATAAGTACATGCCCTCTTAACAGTTGGTCCTGTATCACCGTTGTATTCTTTTCAAGAGTAACTTCTTCTATGGGAATGACATTAGGCAAGGAAGAGATGAGTTCTAGCTCTTTTAGATAGGGCAGGATATCCCTATGCAAAATTTCTGTATCTATTAAAGACGAATAATATCCAATACAAAGCATTGATGATCTAGATGCATAAGTAAATTGTGTAAATTCATCAGATTCCGTTAGTTGCTGCAGCAATACTTGAAAAGAATCATCCTTTACTTGATCCTTCTCATTTCTGTCTGTTTTCCTTTTGTTTCTCCATATGCGCATCAGAAGCTCACCTGTCTACAAATAAATGAATACCTATTTTCATACTTTACAAGAACCCTTGAAATTATACGCTTATGCTTTTCGTTCCTGCTATCCTGAAGGGTGTATAAAAAAACTGACCCAAAATGATTGATTCATTTTAAGTCAGCTTTTTTACCTGTTTACATTGATCTTATATGCTGATTTAAGATTTTCCCGCTCGCATTTCGTGGGAGTTCTTTGACAAAAGTATATTGCCGAGGCCTTTTGCAAAACAAATTCACGTAATTCATTTTCTGAAACATCATCTTTTGCAACGGTGACTGCTTTTACCTTAAGGAAGCAATTATTCAATTTGAGAGAATTAGTACTGCTCCAAAAAAATTGTGCAACAAATGAAGGTGCAGATGTTTTGCGGGAGGCAATTTCTGTCTTTGCCGGGCATGGAGGAATGGAGGAATTTTCTTCCCTGCAAAGAATTTTCAGGGACGTTGTTGTGAAAGAACGATGGGAAAGACCTCGAAATCTCCTTTTAACGCAAATTTACCGCGATATCCAGCGGGTATCAGGCTGGTATTCTCCTGAGGCGTTTGTTGCCAGTGTATTAGATGGGGCATCACAAGAGGAAATTAAAAAGTTTAACGAACAACTTGAAGATTTATTAGAAAGGCCAGTCATAGGCGAAGTTAGTGAAGCTTCAATTGATGCAGCTATAGAATGGGATAGTTTTTGCACGTCCTTTTTTAAAGCATATCAAGAAATGGCTCTAAAGGAGATTGAATAAAAGAAAATGAAAAAAGGCATCCGTTTTAAGCTAGAACGAATGCCTTTTTTGTAGCTAAGAAATTGAGATGGGCGGCAAGGTATTGCCTGTTTCAAGCAGGCTCTTTAAATTACTAATGATTGCAGGCCAGCCATTGTTAAATCCTTCAAACGTATCATTCCGCTCCACTATATCAGATGAAACCAAATTTTCATGTATTAAAGTTAATTTTACAATTTTGCCCATCGGCTTTATTACAAAAGTTACTTTAGTCGGCTCGTCACGTATAGCTTTATCACTTACATACGTCCATGTAAAAGAAAGAATGCGCTCTGGCACACATTTAAGAATTGTTCCATAGTCACAAACTTCCCCATTTCTAGAATAGGTAACTTCTGACCCCTCTTGCCAATTAGATTCAATCTTACTGCCAAAAAAATACTTCTCAGTAACCTCTCCTTCTGTAAGAGCATGCCAAAGTTTATCTGGTGCTGTTGCAATATAGGTCTCATAAACAAACGACAGATTAGTCATTTGTTACCTCCTCATTCTACTATTTGATTTATCCATGCTGTTCTTATAAGTTTATAATGGTGATAGTTTTGATTATCTATTTCAACATCAGTTATTAATTCAAAACCACATTTTTGCAGAACTTTATTTGAACTTACATTTTCTATTAGTGCAACAGCATTTAGAACTTCAAGATTCGTTTGTTCAAACAAATATCTTATTAATCCCCTCGCAGCCATTGTTGTATAGCCTTTATTCCTATGTTCCTTTGAAATCGCATATCCGATTTCTCTGTTTGGAGCAGGTAATTCATCCTTTATTCCAGTATTGCAAAAGCCAATAAATTTACCCGTTTCTTTTAATATAATTCCCAAGTTCAGATAATTTTGATCTTCAATATTTGGAACTGCTGATAAGAATTCTTTATTGGAAGGAATTTCGTATTTCTCCATCCAAATGAGCCGCTGTTCCCTAGATGCCTTGCTATTCGGGATAAATTCATATACTTCAGGTTGTGAAGTCAGCTCATATAGCGCATCTACATCTTCCATTTGATATTCTCGAAGGAGAATGTCTCCACAGTCGATTGTTAATATTTCTTTCATGTTGTTTCAGCTCCTGATATGTAAAGTCCCTTCTTAATTCCACTTCCTTCTACAATATTCCTTCTTAAATGTTAGAAATTAAATATGCACAATTTTAATTATTCAATTGACTTTAAGAATGTAGAAATGCTATATTTTATGTATTCTAAAAAAAGGTGTGGGGATTTATGTCGGGAGTAGGTATCAACTAATTTAGTTGAATAAGGTTTTTAATAACTGGTATAGCCAGTTTATTAATTATGCCTTTTTTCACAATGTGCTTCATTGTGAATACCTACCTAAAGACTGCTTCCTTTTCCATATATTCGTGTAGCATATAAGTATGTTATAGCGAAAAGCATGGCGGGATTTGTCCTGTCATGCTTTTTTGCTTCATTCTTCTTATTGTTTTTACGATAGGTATGCTTTGTTTCTAACAATGCATATGCCCGCAGGAGCTTTCTATCCAAATAACGGATTTTTTTGTTATTCGGAAAGGTAGGAGCATTTTTGCGGGCATTTTTTTATCTAAAAAACAATACGATGGAGGCAAACATGAATACAATGACATTTGAAAAATTACAATATAATGAACTTAAAGAAATCGTAAAATCTTACTGTATTAGCAGTCTTGGTAAAGGATTACTTGATAAACTTCAGCCTAGTACAAACATGAAGGTTGTAAAAAACCGATTAAATGAGACAACGGAGGCACGAAATTTATTGAATGCTGAAAACCATCTTCCGTTAAAGGGGATTACAAATATCGGCATTCACATTGAAAAGCTCGAAAAAGGCATGATGTTAAGTCCTTCAGAGCTAATAGCAATATCCGATTTTTTAAGAGGCTGCAGAAACATTAAAAAATTTATGGCAGATAAAGAATTCTTTGCTCCAATTTTACACTCTTATGCACGCTCAATGACTGAGTTTAGAGGGATTGAAGATGAAATTAATTTCTCAATCAAAGGAAACAGTGTGGATTCCGAAGCAAGCAAAGAGTTAAAACGAATTCGTAATCATATTTCAAATACGGAAGAAAAAATCGAGGATCTGTTAAATAAATTTTTAAGAAGCAGTGCAAATAAAGAGTGCATTCAAGAATTTTTTATAAGCAAAAAGGGCGATAGGTTTACCATTCCTATTAAAGCATCTTATAAAAATAAAGTGGCTGGTTCAATCGTTGAAATTTCCTCTAAAGGTTCCACTGTGTTTATCGAGCCTGCAGCTGTTTCTAAACTAAATGCAGAATTAGCTGTTCTAAAATCCGAGGAAGCCATCGAGGAATATCAAATTTTAGCTACCCTTTCAGGAATAATCCTTGAAGGGATTCAAGCAATTAAGATAAATATTGAACTTATAGCGCAGTACGATATGATCTTTGCAAAGGCAAAATTTAGTAAAAGTATGGATGCCATTGAACCGAAATTAAATAATCATGGATATATCAAACTTGTGAAGTGCAGGCATCCCCTTTTACGAGGTACCATAGTGCCGCTAGACTTCGAAATTGGAAACGAATACCGCAGTTTAATTATTACCGGTCCAAATGCAGGCGGAAAAACAATCGTCCTGAAAACAATTGGCATTTTGTCACTAGCGGTTATGTCAGGGTTTCACATAACTGCTGAGGAAGGAACAGAGCTGGCTGTGTTTGATCATATATTTGTCGATATTGGCGATAATCAAAGCATTGAAAACTCGCTCAGTACCTTTTCATCTCATATGAAAAATCTATCAGAAATATTGAGTGCATCAAATAATCATACATTGCTGCTTTTTGATGAAATCGGAAGTGGAACAGAACCAAATGAAGGGGCATCATTAGCCATCGCCATTCTTGAGGAATTTTACAAAAAGGGATGTCTTACAGTTGCGACCACACATTATGGAGAAATTAAACGATATTCAGAAATCCATAGCGATTTCATGAATGCCGCGATGCAATTCAATAGTGAGACACTTGAACCACTGTATAAATTATTAATTGGGAAGTCTGGAGATAGCAATGCGCTCTGGATAGCTAGGAAAATGAATATCGCTGAACATATTTTGCAAAAAGCACAACAATATATAGAGAATAAAAATTACGATTTAGAGCGAGTAAATGAAAGCAAGATACGTAAAACCAAGAAAGAGACATTTGAAGAAACAGCCGAGTATGAATTTGAAGTTGGAGATAAAGTAAAGCTAACAGAATATGATGATTATGGCATCGTCTACAAAAAGAAAGATTCATTTAATCATGTAGCTGTTCTTTTTAATGATACATTCCTAGAAGTAAATGCAAAAAGACTGGTACTGGAGATTAAGGCAAGCGAATTATACCCTGATGGATACGATATAAATTCTTTATTTGTCACTTATGAAGAGAGAAAATTCCACCGAGATATAGAAAGAGGCTCAAAAAAGGCATTGAAAAAAGTGAGTAAAGAGATTAGAAATCGAAAGGACCAATAAAGTGTAGGATGCCACGCTATTTTGCATAAAATATTTAGTGACCAGTATTTTTTTACTTTAATACTGGTCACTAAATGATTATTAAAGATAACTTTCCTAAATATGTAATATTTGGGTTATAAAGGGTATTTATACACCTATTTTTCCCTTTTAATATAATTTTCAGGTTCTATAACCTCATTATGAACCCGCTTTACCCTTTTATTGTAATTTCCAGACCCTATAACCTCTTTACGAACCCATTTTTCCCTTTTTTTGTAATTTCCGGGCACTATAACTTCTTTATGAACCCTCTTTTTCCTTTTATTGTAATTTTCGGGTCCTATAACCTCTTTATGAACCTCTTTTCCCTTTTATTGTAATTTTCGGGTCCTATAACTTCTTTATGAACCCTCTTTTCCCTTTTTTTGTAATTTATGGGCACTATAACTTCTTTATGAACCCTCTTTTCCCTTTTATTGTAATTTTCGGGTCCTATAACCTCTTTATGAACCCTCTTTTCCCTTTTATTGTAATTTTCGGGTCCTATAACCTCTTTATGAACTCCTTGTCCCCTTTATCGTCAGTTATGGGAAGTGCATCTTGTTTACATAATATTATTATTGTTATCTTTTTTTTAAACCAAACATCGATTCTACGACTAACCCGTTTCTCCCTTTTGTTGTAACAGCTTGGGAGAGCGAATTTAATATAGCCTCCTCTGTTGCTTCTGCTGCACCGGCAAAAAGCTGGTTCATTAATGGATGATCTTCCCTAATATGTGTTACAGTTTGAAGAACTGCTTCACTATTGTGGGGAATTTTATTTGCAGTTGAAAATGCAATAACAATATCCCCGCTCCCATGGCTAAAATGGCTGCCTGTTCTGCCCAAGCCAATGCCGCATCGTTTGGCAACACGTAATAGTTGTCTGTCACTTAACGGAGCATCTGTTGCAAGAACCATAATGATGGATCCATCTGATGTTTCATCAATTCCTTTCCTAACGTCTTTAATCCCAGGATACTTTTCAAAAGGAAACTCTATCTTCCCTCCAAAATTACTAAGAACCATACAGCCAATTGTATATGTTTGAACTCCCTCTTCAATCACTCTAGATGAGGAACCTATGCCACCTTTATATCCAAAGCAAACCATGCCTTTTCCTGCGCCAACAGCCCCCTCTAAAGAAATATCCGCCGTTGCAGTCTGTATGGCATCAATCGCATGATTTGGCTTCACAGGAAATTTCCTAATTGAATTTAACTGACCATCATTGCATTCACCAACAACAATATTTATTGTACCTGTTGTATCACCGATCTCAGGGTTTTCTTGTAGTATGTACTCTAAGGTTCCCTGTGTAACTGCTGGCACACCGAATGTATTTGTGAGCATAATTGGCGATTCAAGCACGCCTAACTCATTTAACTGGACAAGACCTGTTGTTTTTCCGAACCCGTTTAACACATAGCTTGCTGCAACCACTTTTTCTCTGAAGAGGTTTCCCCCATGAGGAAGAATAGCGGTCACACCGGTGCATGCATAATCTCCATCATCTAATGGATAGTCCAAGGTCAAATGGCCAACTTTTACACCATCCACATCAGTTATGCAGTTCTTTTTTCCCGGTAAAAGGGCTCCAATTGTCATTCCACGATTTCTTAATTTCACAAGTATTTCCCCCTATTTTGCAACTGTCATATTCTTATTCCTCTTAATTTTGCGATACATCTCTTCATAAGCACCAGAACCAAGCACTACACCAAATAATATAAGGATAAAGCCCAACACTTGGGTAACGGTAATTTTCTCTCCTAGAAAGAAAGCTGCCCCTACAAGTGCGAAAAAAGGATTTAAATTAAGGAACATAGATGCTTCTGCTGCCCCAACTTTTCCAATTGCACTGTTATAGCCCATATGTCCCATTGCTGTTGCAATAATCGCGGAAGCAAAGAAGATAGCCCATAAATTGATTGAATGATTGGCCATGCTAGCTAATCCTTTTGGTTCAACAAATAAACTAATAATAAATAGAATTGCCGCCCCTATTACCAGCATGTAGCCAGTCATTAATCTTGGGTCCAATGACTCTGATCCTTTTTTTATAAGGATAAAGCTTGCTGCCTGAGCAAGAATAGAAATGAATATAAAAATATCCCCCGCGGAAACACCTGCATTTCCCCCGCTGCCCTGAAAGACGATAAAAGATACGCCAGCAAGTCCTAGTACAATTCCAATGATACGAATACTTGTTAATGAACTTCCTAAAAATATTACTGCCAAAATAGCCGTTAACAGTGGTCCAAGTCCGAGGATCAATCCCCCATTTGCTGCGGATGTCTGTGCAAGACCTGTCGATAAAAAATACTGGTGTGCGACCACATTTAATAATCCGCCAATAAAGACATAAATGAATTCCTTCTTTGTAAGCATTCGGACTTTCTTTATTGAAAAAAGGAAAATAAAAACAGTCAACCCCGAAACAAAAATACGCAGTGCTGTCATTGTCACAGGCATAAAATTCTCGACTAAAACTTTAGTCGCGGTTACATTGAATCCCCAAGCAACCATTATTAAAAACAAAATAAAATAGATCTGTTGTTTTTTCATTCGAGTCACTTCTTTCATCAATTACATTTGTTTACATGGCTTGCTTTTCTTTAATGATACGCGTTCGATTAAAATGGCGATCCATCATCAACCCATAAATGGATGCCAATACTTGCTGAAAGAGCATGCCAATAACGACTGGTACTGCGACCTGAGGAGGAAAGTAAGAAACCGCAATAACAGCTCCTGCACTAATATTTCTCATTCCGCCGGTAAAGGTTAAAGCAATAATTGTTTCTTTATCACACTTACACCATTTCCCTATAAAAAATGAAAATAAGTAACCGGTAAACGCAATGAAAAAAACGGTCACCGTAATAATGATTAGTTTTATATTCACTTCTTGCAAATACGGAGCCACCACAGCACCATTTAACATAACAACTAAACCCATGCCCATCTTTGAAAATGGTGCTAGACGCGGACTCCATACATCCTTTGCCTTCTCATTTGTCCATTGATTCAATAGCATACCAAGGAGTGAAGGAAGAACAATCATGCCAATTAAGCCCTCCATCATGCTAAAGATATCCATTTCTATTTTTTCACCGACTAGGATAGATAGAGTTAAAGGCACGATAAATGGAGAAAGGAATGTATCAATTAAAATGATTGCTAGTGTAAAAGGAATATTTCCTCGGTAAATTGAAACCCATATAAAGCTAGAAATCCCTGTCGGTATTGCCATTGCTAAAATAAAGCCAGTAATCGTATATAAATCCCCGCTAAATACGATATGTCCAACTCCCCAAGCCCATGCTGGCATCAAAATATGTAAAATAAAAAGAACAATAATCAAGGAGAATGGATGATTCAAAGTTTGTTTTAGTGAGGAAAAATTGGAGCTAAGACTGCCTGCAAATGTCATAAATGCAAAAATCCATGGAATAAAAAACGAATAGTCTTTGAGAATGCCAGCAAACAAAACACCTAGTACAACACTAGTTGGCGTGATTACGGGCATCATTCTTTCTAGTTGTTTGTTTAATTTTTGTAACAAAATCTATTCTCCTCATTAGATTATTAGAAGAAAACGATTCTTCCTTTATTCGGAAAAACCGTTTTCTTTGCCAAAAGCAATGATCATAAATCTTCCACTGCTGTTACATATTGCTCATACCATTTTTGCCATTCTACTTTTCTGGAATTAACAGTTTTCCCATCAAGGAGTTTCTCGATTACATCTAAACATACATGCCACCCGGCAAGATCTCTTGGGGTATGATCGGTGAGTTTATTGATTTTTTCAATTAAAACGAGCCTGCACCCATTAGGTTCTTTTGCTAATTCAAAACGGACGATGTCCTCACCCCATGTGTATTCTAAAACAGCCTCATCTGTTAACTCGAGAATTTCCATTTTTTCAAACGTGCCATCACCCATATCAAACTTAATATATCCGCCTTCACGTAGTTCATCTGCCTTTAACTCAGGAAACCAGGTTCCCAATTTTTCATTTTCAGTCAGCATTCCCCAAACTTGATTAACTGGATGATTGAGGTGACGTTCAAATATGGCACAATAACCGCCTTCAGTGCTTTCTATAACTGCGAGCATATGTAAATACCTCCCAACTATAATACAACAGCCCTACTTCACTCAATTAGTAGGGCTGACTTTTTATTATTATACCATTACCTTGCAAATGTCATTTGTAAATTCAACAGGATCCTGAATTGGCAAGCCTTCGATAAGAAGTGCTTGATTATAAAGAAGATTTGTATATAAGCTTAATTTTTCTTTATCCTTTTCAAAAGCATCCTTTAATGACTTAAATACATCATGGTTTAAATTGATTTCTAATACTTTATCTGCCTTTACATTTTGATTGTCAGGCATCATATTTAATACTTTTTCCATTTCGATCGTTACTTCCCCATCTGCCGATAGGCATACAGGGTGTGATTTCAACCGTTTTGAAACTCTTACTTCCTTGACTTTTCCTGATAAAATTTCTTTCATCGCATCAAAGAGCTCTTTATTTTCCTCTTTCTGCTCATCATTGTTATTATCATTTTCATCCGCTTCAATGCCTAAATCACCGCTAGAGACAGATTTGAATTCCTTCTCTTTATAAGTCATCAGCATTTTGATAGCAAATTCATCGATGTCCTCTGTAAAATATAAGAGCTCATAGCCTTTCTCAGCAACGATCTCTGTCTGTGGAAGCTTATCTATTCTTTCCACTGAATCGCCAGAAGCATAGTAAATAAATTTTTGATCCTCAGGCATTCTTGAAACATATTCATCGAGTGTGACCATTTTCTTCTCTTTTGATGAATAGAACATTAATAAATCCTGAAGCATCTCTTTGTTGCTGCCGAAATCACTGTAAACACCAAATTTCAATTGGCGACCAAAGGATTTGTAGAATTCATCATATTTTTCACGGTCATTTTTTAATAAGCCTTGAAGCTCACTTTTGATTTTCTTGCTGATATTTTTAGCAATTAGCTTTAACTGGCGATCATGCTGAAGGATTTCCCTTGAGATATTGAGTGAAAGGTCCTCTGAATCGACCATCCCTTTGACAAAGCTGAAATAATCAGGAAGTAAATCTGCGCACTTGTTCATAATTAAAACGCCATTTGAATAGAGCTCTAATCCTTTTTCAAATTCCTTAGAATAATAATCGAATGGAATTTTCTCCGGGATAAATAGAATCGCATTGTAGCGAATCGTTCCATCGACGCTTACATGAATATGCTTTAACGGCTTATCAAATCCATAGCGCTTCTCCATGTAAAATTTCTCGTAATCCTCATCAGACAGCTCGCTTTTGTTTTTCCGCCAAATTGGCACCATGCTGTTGATTGTTTGTTCCTCAATATACTCTTCATATTCATTCTCACTGCCTTCTTTCGGACGGCTGCTGCTCATATCCATCTTAATCGGGTAGCGAATGAAATCGGAGTATTTTTTGATGATAGATTTTAATGAATATTGTTCTAAATACTCATCATAATTATCATCTTCTGTATTCTCTTTAATTTTCAAAATGATTTCTGTTCCAACTGAATCTTTTTGAACAGGCTCGATTGAATAGCCATCTGCCCCTTCTGATTCCCATTTGAAAGCTTCATCACTTCCTTGAGCCTTACTGATTACAGTTACAACATCTGCAACCATGAATGCTGCATAAAAACCAACACCAAATTGACCAATAATATCATGACCATCTTTAATTTCATTTTCAGTCTTAAAAGCTAGAGAGCCGCTCTTCGCAATAATTCCGAGATTGTTTTCCAGCTCCTCTTTGGTCATTCCTATACCAGTATCCATAATTTTCAGCAACCGTTTTTCTTTATCTGGAACAACCTTTATGTAGTAGTTATCCTTTTCAAAGGTTAAATTATCATCTGTTAATGCCTTATAATAGATTTTATCAATCGCATCACTTGCATTAGAAATCAACTCACGTAAAAATACTTCTTTTTGAGAATAAATGGAGTTGATCATCATTTCTAATAGTCTTTTAGATTCAGCTTGAAATTGCTTTTTTTCCATTTTAAGCGCTCCTTTCAGTTCTATTCACTATTTTAGCACTCTACTCTCCAGAGTGCTAAAACCTTTTATTAATTTAATAACATATCCTAGTATTTCTAGTCAATATATGAACTTATTTTTTCATAAAGCTTTTACCATACCGCCATCAATTAAAATCGAGCTGCCAGTAATATATGTATTTGCATCTGAAGCAAGAAAAGTAACCATATTTGCGAATTCCTCTGGTGTCCCGTACCTTCCGAGCGGGATTGCTTTGATTGCTTCTCCAACGATTACATTTTTAGATACATTACGATTATCTGCATTTAATTGATCTAAATAGTCAACTCGCTCGGTAGCAATTCTGCCTGGAGCTACCGTATTAATCAATATATTATACGGACCAAGCTCTTCTGCTAAAGTTTTTGTCATCCCTACCAACCCTAAACGGAACGTATTTGATAGGATCAGCCCTGGAATCGGCTGTTTAATCGAGGACGAGGCAATATTAATAATCTTGCCTCCGTTTTTCTTTAAATCAGGCAGTACTTCGCGAATTATTCTGACATAACTAAATAAGTTTAACTGAAAGGCATTTTCCCAATCCTCATCAGTTAATTGATCAAAATTACCACCAGGCGGTCCGCCTGCATTATTTATTAAAATATCAATATCCCCGAAGACCTCCCTTGTTTTTTCTACAAGAGTTTTAATATCCTCTAGCTTAGTTACGTCAGCAACATGATATTTCACTTCACAGTGAGGTTCTTGAAGCAATTCTGCCTGCACCTTTTGTAGTTTCACTAAACTTCGGCTCGTAATCATCACACGAGCCCCTTCTCTGGCAAGCTGAGCTGCAATTGCTTTTCCAAGTCCTTGACTAGAAGCAACTACAAGTGCGACTTTCCCGTTTAGATTTAAATTCATCGAACACTCTCCCTTCATTTGATTCATGCTTAACAAAATCATCCACCCTTTTAATATCAGTTTAAAGAAATAAGGGAAAAAATCAATTTTTCAATATAAAAATAGGGCTTATCCAAACTGAAAAACATTTGGATAAGCCCATCCTTAAAAAACTTATGTTGATTCTGGAATATCTCGATAGAGCCCCTTCTTCAACAAATTCATTTCTATCAAGTACGAATTCATTGCTTCTTCAATCGGAAGATCCCGAGCAAATTTATCAACAAAGCTTCGGAAAGTTACTGCTGCAATAATTTTCAAAACATAAAACAATTCATTCGCATCCAATATGTTTAACAACGACTTATCAATTAATGAACTAAATTTCTCGAAGCTTTCATTTCTCTCATTCGAACTGAAGCTTCTAGAAAAAGTACTTTCGATCCGATGAGTCATATTTAAGAAGGTATTTTTTAAGAAATTAAAATTTTCTTCTTCAGAGATAATGATTCGAAAAAATTCAATCATTGTTTCGAAAATGTCACCATTATTTCTGGTTAATATGTGAATAAAAATATACTTATGTTCTTTCGTAAGTTCATTTAATAAAAAGAAAAAAGCGTCTTCCTTGTCTTCAAAATATTGATAAAAACTGCCCCGGGGGATGCCAGCTTCTTTAATTATATTCGCAATCGAAGCATCGTATAAAGGTACCCTTGAGAATTCCTTTTTTGCTGCATGGATTAATGTTTCCTTCTTATCTTCAGGTAAATTAAAAAACGTAATTTTGGGCATTTGCTCGCTTCCTATCTACAAATTATTCAACTAGATTAGCTTTTTTCATAATTGGTAATAAAAAGTCTACAGGGAGACGGAATCTTTCATTATTGATTGACAGTTCGTTTAAGTCTTCTTCATGATTTAAAAGTTCTTTAATTTTATTCATTTCTTTATGAATGCTCTCCATTTTCTTATCTAATTGAGCTGCAGTCATTGCGGCCTCACGCAGATCATCTTTAATCGTTTGCGGGACCTCTTTATTGTACTTGTAATAAATTTTATGTTCTAAGCTTGCCCAAAAATCCATAGCGATGGTTCGGATTTGAATTTCTACATGGATATGGTCCTCTCGATCGGACATAAATATAGGAATTTTCAAAATCAAATGCAAGCTTTGATATCCGTTGGGCTTTGGGTTTTTAATATAATCCTTACATTCAACAACGGTTATATCCTTTTGATTCTGGAGCATACTGCTAATTTCGTAAATATCAGAAATGAAAGAACAGGTAATGCGAATTGCCGCAATGTCCCTAATATGTTCTCTAATCGATGGCAAGGATAGCTCATATCCTTTTCTCTGTATCTTCTTTAGGATACTTTCAGGAGATTTTATCCTGGATTTCACATGTTCTATCGGATTATAGTCGTGAATATATTGAAATTCTTGTTTTAATATATCTATTTTCGTATTCATTTCGTCCAGTGCAAATTTGTATGACATCATGAAACGAATTAGTTCTGTTTTCAATGTCTTTAATTGCTGTAAATTGCTAGGTGCCGTACTTTCCATGTTTATCTCCTTTACGTGCGATTAATGGCTTATGGCAGTAATTGGTTTATTTATTGGTTTTTGAATGATTGCTGGTCTTTTGCATAATGAAGCATTTACGCCTTTCGATTTTAACTCATTAATAAGCTTCTTTAATTTTTCAATTTCCATTGTTTGCTTCACTCCAATATGACATCTTGTCATCTTATACTTCTATTCTAAATGACACTATGTCATATGTCAATCCTTTTTATGACACCATGTCATTCATTAAAATTAAACAATCCTATTATTTAAAGTCAAGTCCAGTATTCCAGAATGGTCTCCTTTATGTTTTCTCGATGCATAACTAATGGCAGTTGTGCCTTCTTTACTAATTTTGAGCATTTCAGACATATTCTTATGAGCGATGTTTTCTTTTTTTACCATTCTCGGGCAATTGTGTCATCTCGCTCAAAAATAACAATTTCTAATAATAAAAAAACCTTACTGCACAAATGCGCAGTAAGGCGTCAAATTATTCTTTCACAAAATCTATTGTACTTCTGACTGTATCAATCGGCCGAACTAACTTTTCAATTTGCTCTCGTTTATGTTCTAGGAATGGAGGAAGGGATAGCTTCTCACCCAATGTTTCGTATGGTTCATCACCCATAAACCCAGGACCATCTGTAGCGAATTCAAAAAGAATTTGTGGGGCCACTCTTGCATAAAGGGATGCAAAAAAGAAACGATCAACGAAGCCAGATGTTTGAAATCCAAAGCTAGCCATTCGTTCAATCCATTCTTCCAAAACAGAGCGGTCTTCAACTCGGAATGCAGCATGGTGCACTGTACCGTATCCTTGTCTTGCCTGTGGGAGAATAGCATTGTATTCGGCAATAACCTGAGCTCCATTTCCTCCTTCACCAACCTCAAACAAATGGAATGAACCTTCTTGATCTATTTCCTTAAATAATAGAACCTTTTCCGTCATTTCTTTGAAGTAGTCAAAATTTGCGACCCGAACAAAGATGGGACCTAAGCCAGTAATCGCATACTGAAGTGGAATCGGCCCTTTTTGCCATGGAGTTCCTGCCTTGACTCCATTATTTTTTTCATCTGAAATTAACTGATAATGCTGCTCATCAAAGTCAACAAACGAAAGAGTCAGCTTGCCAAATTGCTCCTTTATTCCCGTATGTTTAACTTCAAGCCGATCAAATCGCTTCACCCAATAGTCAAGTGCCGCATCACTTGGAACACGAAAAGATGTTTTTGAAATTTCATTCGTTCCGTGAACACCTTTTGGAATCCCGGGAAAATCGAAGAAGGTCATATCCGTTCCTGCGCTGCCTTTATCATCCGCAAAAAATAAATGATAAGTCTGAATATCATCTTGGTTTACTGTTTTCTTAACTAATCTCATTCCTAAAACATATGTGAAAAAATTATAGTTTTTTTCTGCACTGCTTGTAATAGCTGTTACATGGTGAATTCCTTTTAATCCATTCATTTACTTCTCCTCCATTTATATAAAGTTTAACTTCCATTCTTAAAGAGGTTTTTATCCCCACGAATGGATAGTCAGACCAATCAATCTCAAATACGCCACGGGTTCTCATGCCAACGCATGAATAGAACAATCCTACCCTTCTTTGATATTTACTGGCAGTTGATTCCACACATGCTCTTCTTTGTTTCCCTAGATTATTGAAGTGAGTGGCAGTAAATCAGTGATAAAAATACACTTAATTAATATATTTTGATTTCGAGATAAATATAACATGGTTTAACTTTAATGTAAAGCCTCCTTCTATCATTCCCAATCCTTTCTTTTCTAGCACATCATAAGAATTTCCTTTACAATTATTTTAGTTACTAAGAAAAAGTGTGGTGCTTGCAATGTTTAAACTGTTATTAATAGAAGATGATCGTACATTATTTCATGAAGTTAAGGAACGATTAACTGGTTGGTCATACGATGTATACGGTATTCAAGATTTCAGTAAAGTCATTCAGGAATTTTCGGCTGTGGGTCCCGATTTAGTCATTATCGATATTCAATTGCCTAAATTCGACGGATTTCATTGGTGCCGTATAATTAGAAGTCACTCAAACGTTCCCATTATTTTCCTCTCCTCACGTGATCATCCAACTGATATGGTGATGTCCATGCAGCTCGGCGCAGATGATTTTATACAGAAGCCTTTTCATTTTGATGTACTGGTTGCCAAAATACAGGCAATTCTCCGTCGTGTCTATAATTACAATTCGACTGTGACTAATCTAAAAACCTGGTATGATGCGAAAATCGATTTCGAGAAAAATACAATTACTAATGATGTCGGGACAGTAGAATTGACAAAGAATGAAATCTTTATATTGAAACTGCTTATTGATAGAAAAAATCAAATCGTAAGCCGAGAGGAACTCATTACAAGCCTTTGGGATGATGAGCGATTTATTAGCGATAATACATTAACAGTTAATGTTAATCGACTGAGGAAAAAGCTAGATGAAATCAGATTAGGCTGTTATATAGAAACGAAGATCGGACAAGGATATATAGCGATTGAAGAGGAACTGCCCCATGATTAGAACCTTTCTCAAAGAAAGACGCAGCTGGATCGTCTTTTTTGTTTCAATCCAATTGCTCGCGCTTATCATCGGATATATAGATTCGGCAGGTTCTTTTCGATCTGTTCAATATTATGTTTTTTTATCAACGATTATTTTTATGGTCTTTATCTATGTACGCTATATTAAAGAATCCCGATTTTATCAATGCCTAGAAGAACGTGAAGATGATCTTGATGTTTCAAACATTCCAGAGCCAGACAGTCCTTTTGAATGGATTATCGATAATAGCATCTCTAATCAAATAAAAAGATTAAAGCATGAATCAGAACAAAATCTGCTGTTGCTGGAACAAGAAAAGGATGAGTTGCTGTTATGGATTCATGAGGTAAAAACACCTTTAACAGCTATGCATTTAATGATTGACCGAATAGAAGATAAAATGCTAAAAACTCAGATGACTTATGAATGGCTGCGGATTCATCTTTTACTTGATCAGCAGCTTCATCAAAAAAGGATTCCGTTTATTAAAAATGATTTATATATCGAACATACGAATTTGGAGGACTTGATTTTCAAGGAAATAAGAACATTACAGTCCTGGTGTATGCAAAAAGGCATTGGGTTTGACATTAATTTAGAAGTAGAAGAAGTGCTAAGCGATACGAAATGGCTTAGTTTCATTATCCGTCAGCTGTTAACAAATGCAGTGAAATATAGTGATTCTGCTGATATTATTATTAGGAGCTATCAGGAGGATGAGCATACGAAGCTTGAAGTAAGAGACTTTGGCCGAGGCATTGATCAAAAGGACCTATCACGTATTTTTGATAAAGGATTTACCTCAACAACCAATCATCATGATACTTCATCAACGGGTATGGGATTATATTTGACTAAAAAAGCGGCAGATTCGCTGCAAGTTCGCATCAATGTCCAATCGAGGCTTAACGCAGGAACCACCTTTACACTCATTTTTCCGAAAAAGAATGAATTTGTAAACATAACAGGCATGTGACAAAATTGTCACATGCTATTCTTAATTGTTCGGACAATCGAAGGAAAAGAAAAATGGAGCACTCTATAATAAAAATAGAATTTCACTTTTAAAGGAGAAGACAATGAATATACTCGAAGCTAGTAAGATCCATAAAAGCTATGGCAATAAATTTAACAAGCAAGAAGTTTTAAAGGGCATAGATGTAAAAATAGACAAAGGAGAATTTGTCAGTATTATGGGCGCATCAGGATCAGGAAAAACTACCCTTCTGAATGTACTATCCTCTATAGATAAATCGAGCTCAGGATCTATAATGATTGAAGGCAAAGAAATGACGAGTATGAAGGAAAAGCAGCTAGCAGTTTTTCGGAAGCACTATTTAGGCTTCATTTTTCAAGATTATAATTTGCTTGATACACTTACAGTAAAAGAGAATATCTTATTGCCGCTCTCTATACGAAAAATATCCAAAAAAGAAGCAGATAAAAAATTCAATGAAGTTGCTGCAGATTTAGGGATTCTGGAGTTAAAGGATAAGTATCCAAACGAAATATCCGGCGGACAAAAACAGCGCACGTCAGCCGCGAGAGCTTTTATCCATGAACCAAGCATCATTTTTGCTGATGAACCTACTGGTGCCCTTGACTCTAAATCTGCCTCTGATTTATTGAACAAATTAAGTCAATTAAATAAGAAAAGACAAGCAACGATTATTATGGTTACTCATGACCCTGTTGCGGCAAGCTATTGCAATCGCGTGATTTTCATTAGAGATGGGCAAATCTATACACAATTAAATAAAGGCGAAGAAACAAGGCAAACCTTCTTTAATGACATCATGAAAACACAGGCGATTCTAGGCGGGGTGCAGAATGAGCATTAATCATCTTATCATCCGCAATCTGAAGAAAAATCTAAAGAACTATTATCTTTATGTCTTTGCTCTAATCTTTAGTGTTGCACTTTATTTCGCGTTTGTCACATTACAATACGATCCATCCATGGATGAAACAAAGGGGTCTGTAAAGGGAGCTGCATCCATCCGTGCCGCAACGGTCTTGCTAATTGCGATTGTCTCAATCTTTCTTTTATATGCCAATAATATTTTTATTAAAAGACGCAGCAAAGAAGTTGGCTTATTTCAATTAATCGGCATGACCAAGGGCAAAATTTTCCGTACTCTAACTTTAGAAAACCTTATCTTATATACTGGTTCATTAATTGTCGGTATATTATTAGGTTTCTCAGTCTCAAAATTAATCATTATGATTTTATTAAAAATAACAGGGATTGAAGGAATCGCTTCACTTCAGTTTTCACTAAAGGCGCTAGTCCAGACGGTTATCGTATTTGGTGCGATCTACTTACTCATCATGCTGATGAACTATCTATTTATAAAAAGACAAACCATTCTTTCTTTATTTAGGGTAACCTCAAATACAGAAGGAAAAGTAAAAAAACTGTCTATTTTTGAAATTTTCATAGGGATAGTTGGAATTATTCTAATTATCTTGGGCTATTATGTTTCCTCTAAGCTTTTTGGCGGAGATTTTACCTCTATGATAGAGCTGCTGATTGCCATGCTCTTTATACTTGGATCTGTCATATTAGGGACCTATTTATTTTATAAAGGATCTGTTAGTTTTATCTTTAATCTCATTCGAAAGAAGAAAGATGGCTATTTGAATATCAATGAGGTGCTATCACTTTCAACCATTATGTTTAGAATGAGATCAAATGCTTTATTACTTACTATTATTACAACAGTTTCAGCACTTGCTATTGGTTTACTTTCATTAAGCTTTATATCCTATTACTCAGCTGAAAAAAGCGCTCAGAACAATGTTCCATCCCATTTTGCTTTAACAAACAAGCAGGATGCGGAACAATTAAAAAAAGCTTTAGATGATAATCATATCAAGTACACGGAGAAAGCGATTGATGTCATCCAGATTGGAGCAAATATAAAGAATATAGCTGATTTTAATATGGATGGGATGAACTTTAATCCTGATATCATGCAAATTCCTGTTGTAAGTGACACCGAAATTGAAGATTTAGATTTATCATCAAATGAAACACTTTTTACTGGTTATAATGATTTGCTGGATAAATTTATGACTTTAAAAGAATCTGGCGATATAACATTACTAGGGAAGTCTGAAAAAATCCCCCAGAAATTTATAGGCTTGAATAAAGAATTTATTGTTCCCTATTATTTCACTGGCGGAGGCTTGCCTGTTGCAATTGTAGATGAATCAATATTTGAACGAATGAAGAACGATCTAAATACGGAAATCCAAATGGAATCTAATTTGTATATCAGTATTAATCTAATCAATGATAAAAACCTTGAAAAAGCAAATAAACTTTTTCAAAATATTCATTTCACTGGTCGAGCTGATTCCCAATTAGACATGAGCACAAATCAAAAAATAAACATGGGACTAATCATGTTCATTGTTGGATTTTTAGGGTTAACTTTCTTGATTACATCTGGCTGTATTCTCTATTTCAAGCAAATGGATGAAAGTGAAGATGAAAAACCAAATTATACAATTTTAAGAAAGCTTGGATTTACCCGGGGAGATCTCTTAAAAGGAATTCAAGCAAAACAATTCTTTAATTTTGGGATTCCCCTTGTCATTGGGCTTCTGCACAGCTATTTTGCTGTTCAATCAGGATGGTTTTTATTTGGCTCTGAAGTATGGACACCAATGATCATTGTTATGGTACTTTACACAGCTTTGTATTCCATTTTTGGAGTCCTATCTGTTCTATATTCTAAAAAAGTTATCAAAGATGCGTTGTAATTAGATAAAAAGCGCTTGCTCCCTCTAAATAAATAATAGGGAGACAAGCGCTTTTTCTATATTAACTTATTTTTTCAATAAATTGCTTCATTCGTTTGACCGCTTCCTGCAGCTGCTCCATGGAGGTCGCATAGGAACAGCGAATATGTCCTTCCCCGCTAGCACCAAAGACATTTCCTGGAACAACAGCCACACTCTCCTCTAGTAAAAGCCGCTCTGCAAACTCTTCAGAGCTTAGGCCAGTTGACTCTATCGATGGAAATGCATAAAATGCTCCGCCTGGCAGATGGCACGTTAAACCCATATCATTGAAAGACTGGACAATATAATTTCGGCGTCTTCGGTAGCTTTTCACCATTTCCTCTACATCTGAACGACCATTTTTTAGTGCTTCAATAGCAGCAAATTGAGCCATTGTTGGTGCACACATAATGGCATATTGATGGATTTTCAGCATCGCCTGTGTGATTTCTTCAGGTGCACAAACAAATCCCAGTCGCCAGCCTGTCATGGCAAATCCTTTTGAAAAACCAGAAATTAGTATGGTTCTTTCTCTCATTCCATTTATTAATGCAAGACTTGTGTATTCCTCATCATATACAAGCTCCGCATAGATTTCATCTGCAATGACAAGTAAGTCATATTTATCTGCTATCTCTGCAATATCCTCTAGTTCCTTTTTATTCAGCATCGATCCTGTTGGATTATTTGGCGAACAGAGCATAATGGCTTTCGTCTTTTCAGTTATCACTTCTTCCAGCTGTGAAGGCAATATTTTGAAATCATTTTCCTTTAATGCCTGCACATGAACCGGAACACCGTCTGCCATTTCAACCATTGGTGAGTACGAGACAAAGCATGGTTCAATAATAATAACTTCATCACCTGGATCTAGAATGGTCCTCATCGCGATATCAATCGCCTGACTTGCTCCAACTGTAACAATAATTTCTGTACTTGGAGAGTACGCCACATTAAATTGTTTTTGCATGTAACTAGCAATTTCTTTCCTTAGCTCTAGCAAACCCGCATTGGCCGAATAGGATGTATACCCTTGTTCGATGGAGAGAATAGCAGCCTCTCTAACCGTCCAGGGGGTGACGAAATCAGGCTCACCAACACCTAGTGAGACAACCCCTTTCATACCGGCAGCTAAATCGAAGAACCTGCGAATACCCGAGGGTTTTAATGCTTGAGCTTTTTTTGATAAATAGTTTTTCTTCATTATGGTGACACCACAATTCGTTTGTCATCATCATCAGATTCAAAAATAGTTCCATCATGCTTATATTTTTTCAATATAAAATGAGTAGTTGTTGAAATAACAGAGTCCAGCGTCGAGAGTTTCTGCGAAACAAAATGGGCCACTTCATTCATGGATTTCCCTTCAATTTCAACCGATAAATCATAGGCACCTGACATTAAATAAACAGACTTTACTTCTTTATAACGGTAAATTCTTTCTGCTATTTCATCAAAGCCTACGCCGCGCTGAGGTGTAACCTTTACATCAATCATAGCGGTTAAACCTGAATGATCTTCTACTTTCCCCCAATCAATCACTGACGTGTATTTCACAATGATCTTTTGTTCTTCGAGCTTTTTGATGATCTCTTTTGTTACTGGCAAGCTTAATTGAACCATTTTGGCAAGATCATCCGTATGTATACGCGCATCTTTTTCCAAAATCTCTACAATTTCCAATTCTTTCTCAGTCAGTTTCATCGATGAACCTCCATATATCAAAAAATACGTCTTATTATATCAAATCCGAATCGATTCGAATAGAATCCATTTCCATAGAATAACCGTTCTTTTTTAACAGTATCTGCATTTTGGGAAGAGATATGAGTCAAGCTAGTATTTAATATTGAGCTTTGAGCAATCAGGAATACAAGAAATTTTAAAAGACTTTGTGCTCCAATTTAAAAAAATAAGCGCATGTCCATTATCAAATATAATGGGACATGCGCTTATTAGCTATTTAATGGAACATTTAGTTTTCAAACAAACTCCTATACTCGCCATACCCCTCTTCCTCCAATTTACCTTTCGGAACAAATCGAAGTGCCGCAGAGTTAATGCAATAACGATTATAAAAAGGACCCGGACCATCATCAAAAACATGCCCTAAGTGAGAGTCAGACGTTTTTGAACGAACTTCAATACGGCGCATGCCATGTGAAGTGTCCAATTTTTCTTCAATTTCTGACTTCCGCAATGACTTTGTAAAGCTTGGCCACCCGCAGCCTGCATCGTATTTATCCTTTGAGCTAAACAATGGCTCTCCAGAGATAATGTCTACATATATCCCCTCCTCTGTATGATTCCAAAATTCATTTCGAAATGGAGGCTCTGTAGCATTATTTCTAGTAACTTCATATTGGATCTCCGTTAAATCCTTTCGCAGCTGATCATCGCTTTTCGTCTTTTTCCAGTTTTCACGGATAAAGGGAGCACGGCCGGACCCCTCTTTATATAGATTATAATGAAAAGCGTTCTTTTTATAATAATGCTGATGCTTTTCTTCCGCATGATAAAAAGGAGAAGCTGGTAAAATTTCCGTAACAATCGGCTTGGAGAAACGGCCACTAGCTGCAAGCTCCTGTTTCGAAGCTACAGCCATTTGTTTTTGTTCTTCATTATGATAAAAAATCGCTGTTCGATAAGATTGACCACGGTCATTAAACTGGCCACCCGCATCTGTTGGATCAATTTGCTGCCAAAAAAGCTCAAGCAGCTTCTTGTACGGAAAAATCATTGGGTCAAACGTAATCTGAACGGCTTCATAATGACCTGTTGTATCTAAACAAACCTCCTCATAGGAAGGATTTTCAGTATGTCCGCCAGTATATCCAGAAACTACTTCTTTAATCCCCGGCTGCTCATCAAATGGCGCTACCATACACCAAAAACAGCCACCAGCAAAAGTTGCTTTTTCATAATTATTAGACACTGTTACACCACTCCTTTATAAAAAAACACATTATTAATATTGCATCAAGAATATATTCTAAGATTACCACTATATCTAAAAGAAAAACACTAATGAAGCTGTTTACTCTTCATAAATCATTTTCCGTGTCATCCCTCCATCAACCACAAGATTGACACCCGTTACAAAATCATTTTCTTCTGATGTTAAATAAAAGCAAGCTCTAGCTAAATCTTCTGGCTTGCCAACACGCATAGATGGATGCTGCTCATGATCAATTTTTCTTAAATCAGAATAATTACCTGTTTCAATCCAACCAGGTGAAATGGCATTAACAGTAATTTTGTCACGACCTAACGAAACAGCAAGCGCATGTGTTAAGGAAATAATTCCTCCTTTTGAGGCTGCATAGGCTTCCGAATTCGGTTCTGACATTAGTGCACGCGTGGAAGCAAGATTGACAATCGCTCCGCCATTTTTATTTTCTTTCATAAACTTCGCTGCCTCTCTTGAACAAAGAAATACACTGCGAAGATTTGTATGTAGAATATCATCCCACTCATTTGCTGATAATTCATACAGCGACTTCCATTTTGAAATGCCAGCATTATTAATCAGGATATCGATTTGCCCATACACCTCCTTCGTAGTTTTCATTAAATGTATGATTTCTTTTTCTTTCCGGACGTCTGTCTGAATAAAAAGGGCATTTCCATTATGGCTATTAATATCTGACGCAATTCTTCTTCCAGCTTCCTCATCCATATCAGCAATGACAATTATCGCCCCTTTTTCAGCATAAGCAGAAGACAATCCTTTTCCAATTCCATTAGATGCACCGGTTATTACAACAACTTTTTTTCTGAAATCCATTTTCCCGCGACCCCTTCATCCATATTATTTATTTATACATTATTGCATTTTTAATGCAAAAAAGAAAAAAAACACCCATTGGATTAATGAGTGCATCGTTACGATTATTCGATTACCTTAATATCTGACATTCGAACCAGCTCTACATTATAAAGATGTTTGATATCTTTAATTTCCACAAAACCGGATTCATAAATATGTACAATAATATAGATATCCTCATTATATTTCACCTTATTACCTAAGAATACCAAATCATCCCCACCTTTATAAAGGTTGCCCAATACCAGGGTTGTATGAGTAATTCATTACTATCTCAAACATCTTGTAGCTGATATCCTTATTTTTTAAAATGTCAATATCCAAAGCAAGGACATGCTTTGGATATTTATCTAACAATATATTAATGTTCGAACGGCAGTGTGACATCTTTTTCAGATGCGCTTACTTTTGGAACGGAAACACCAACTTGTGAAAATAAAATTCCTGCTAGTAATAGAATTGCTACTACTTTTTTCATTTTTTCATCACCCTACCCTTATATTTATAACTGTATTCTAAAAGATTTCATATTTTGTTGCGTTCTCGATTCTAGGCTGTTAAAAGGGGTATGATATAATAATAGTTGGAAATAATAGTTTTTTCTAAAATAATATAAAATTTTTTATATAATGGTGAGAAAATGATAGTTTTAAATGCTAAAGCTCTAGGCGAAGAAATTAAAAGATTAAGAAAATCAAATAATCTTTCACAGGCTCAGCTTGCAGAAGGGATTTGCACGCAAGCAACTATCAGTGGCATTGAAGCTGGAAGGGGATATCCAAGCGTAGATATACTATATATACTCTCGATCAGATTAAAAGTAAGCTTGGATTACTTTTATAAAATATTATTGAATGATGCGCAAGGCTACATACAAGACACTGAATGTATGCTTGAAGAATTAATGAAAAAAAAAGACTACAATGAAACATTTGAAATTACCTCTAACGAACTAAAACAATCTCCTAGGAATTTAGGATACAAATTTGATCAATTAATTAATTGGGTATATATCATTTCTAGTTACTATTTAAAAAAAATAAACTGGAAAAAAGCAGTAAGTATGCTTGAAGACTTATTAGACAATAATCATCCCCTTTTTGGACAAGACTTTATAGATTTCAAAATCCAAAACAGCATCGCGATTATTTATGCAGAAAATAGTATGTTTCAAAAAAGTCTGCAGAAATATAATACCATACTATCCTATCATGATTTTCTTAAACAGCATCATCGTTTTCAAATAAAAATTCATTATAATTTAGCCAAACTGTATTTTTTACAGCAGGATTATGAACATTCCCTAATCCATGCTGAATTAGGAATTAAACTTTCTTCAGAAAATGAAGATGTATCAATGGCTGGTCAGCTTTATTACCAACAAGGCCTGTCCTTGGAAGAATTAGATGCTGATCTACAAAAAATAAGAAATGCATTTAAAACATCCATTTTCATTTTCCAATTATTAGATAGACAAGAATACATTCAAATGATATACAAGAAAAAGGGAGAATTTCTAGGCAGTGATTAGTTACGGGAAGAGGGGCAAAATAATGTCCCTCTTATTTGTCTGAACTGCTTTATTTTCCTTTTACATATGCAAAAATAATTGCCAGTATCAGTATTCCACTAATAAGGAATGTACCGAAACCTGAATTATACACTACATAAATAGAAATGTTACGGAAAGCACTCACAACTAGAAATATTAAAAGGATTGAACATAAAATTAATACGATTCCTTTATTTTTTTTTCTATACATAGTGACCAGCTCCTTCCCAAAAGCAGAACAGCTTGGGCTTTCCCTATTTATCAAACGTCAAAAAATTAGACATTTTATAGTACACTATGTAAATACAATCTTGTATTATTCTTAAAACAATTATTATTTCTTTATAGGAATTCTTCCCTCAAGATTGAATAAATGAACAAATCATCATATTTTCCATTCGTATATTCATATTTTCTAAGTAGCCCTTCCTTCACAAATCCATTCTTTTCAGCAAGTTTTTTAGATGCATTGTTCTCGGGTTCAATTAGTGCCTGTATTCTCATCAAACTCATCTCATTAAACCCATAACCTAAAATAGCTCGAAAAGCTTCAGAGACAATTCCGTTACTCCAATATTCTTTCGCTAACTCAGCCCCTATCTCTGCACGAGCATGTTGCTTTGTAAAATTAAGAAATCCACAGCTTCCTATTACCTTATCATTGCCTTTTAGAGTAATCCCCCAGCGAATGCCGGTATTATGATCAAAAATCTTTCGATACCAGTCAATCTCCTCCTCTGCATCTTTTAAAGACTCAAATGGGGCTAACCCATAATACCTCATCACTTTTTCATCTGAAAGATAATGATAGATATCATTAGCATCCAAATAAGTAACCTCCCTTAAGACTAGACGATCTGTAAAAAGGATTGGAAACTCGTTCTTATTTTGATAGGTCATGTTATATAACTCCTCTCTAATTCTAAGACAAGGGTATTCATTATCCTTCCTAATTATAAAATAATCATATAATAATTGGGATAATTAAATAATTTCTCAAAAATAGGACAAACTAAAAGTACCACTCACTTCTACCACTATTTGCCTGATTTGTATTTACTGTTATTTTCTTAGCCGTTTCAGATGCATCCTCACACCCAGATATCAGAGTAAATGCAAAAAAAACCTGTAAAAAATAATTTCATTAGCTTATTCATTTAGTTGAACTCCATTTGTCAATAACCATTGACTAAAAAAATATTCTAAGATAAAGAAAAAAATCCCGCCTCCTACTCTTTGAAAATAGGAATGCAGGATTCTATATCTTAGTTTAAGTTCCCAGGTACTGATTTTATCACTTTTCCTGAATTTGTATTAGTAACTGGTGTGGTAGCAGGACGTAGTACACGCATTATTTCACCCCCTTTTTATGCAGCTTAATCTTCATTGGAACTTTATTCATTCAAACTATTCTTCCAAATAAGGTTTAAAACTCTTTTTATATTTCTTTTTTCATATGGGCAAGGTCTTTCACCCGTTCTCATCCGATACAATGGACAATGGTTTCCTTGGCATGCAGGACGATAAAAGCAAGACTGGCAGACAGTATCCGTTTCTTCTCCTGATGTAGTCCAGAGAGCAATTTTGTCATAATCAAGAGTTACACCGCCATCTTCGTGAATTTTTCCAACCTTATTGATTTCTTCATTCATAGAAACGGTACATTTAAATAATTGTCCATCTGATCCAACAACTAGAGAAGTGGGTTTGGCTGCATAACAAACCGATCCTGTTGGCATTAAGGAATCTGCTATCATGGAACCAATTCTCAGTCCATTCGTAATTGCTTCATTTGTAAACTCCCATATTTTTTTATTGGATGTAATTTGACTGCATACAGGAAGTTCATCATCATTTGCCCCGCCCCACCTTCCAACTGGGCGAAAAAAGATGCCAAATCGCTTATCATCAGCAAATCGATCCCTCAGGAATTCGATTAATTTAGACGTTTCTTGTAAATTACTTTCATCGAAATTCACACGAATGGTAAGATCAAATTCTCCTTGTACTTCTTTTACCTTCATTAGATTTTCAATTATTTTGTCAAAGGTTCTCCCGCCTCCAGCTAAATATCTCCTGTGGTCATGAATTTCTCCAATTCCATCAATTGTGACCATCAGCTGGCGAATTTCCCAAGACAGCAATTTTTGACAAACCTCTTTTGTTAAAAAATAACCGTTAGTCACAAGATCAGAAGAATATTGGATACTATTTTCTTTCGCAACTGATAAAAATGAAGTAGACAGTTCTTCAATTACGTCTAAAGCCAGCAGTGGTTCTCCACCAAACCAGCTTATATTTAAGTTCGATAAGGTCGCTGCTTTTTCTTTCACAAAACGTTTCAGCCCGTGAATGGTTTCTTTATTCATTTTTCCCCGAGGAAATGTTTCATAGCAATAGGAACAGCGAAAATTACAAGCTTCCGTAGGTAATATCACCAGATGTATTAAATCTGTGCGATGCATTGATTGATGGAGATATTGAGCTCTCCTTTTCTCATCAACTTGTTCAGAAACTAAATAGCCATTTGTATATAACTCTTGTTTGATTTCACTCGCCAACTCATTCGTACCCGTTTTTTTTAAAGTACTTAGAACCTCATCTTTCTCTTTATCGGAAAAATAACAAATAGCCCCATTATAACTATTCATTAAGACGACACCATTATCATCTGTATGTGTAATGGCATTAAACCTTGATGGAACATATGTAATCTCGTCCCGCATATTCAAATCCCTCTTTTCGATAAACAAACAAAGACAAAAAAATTTGACGTACAGTCCATTATATAAGTTCATTTGAACATCTTCTGTGATTCACATCAATGTATACAAAAAAAAATCCTATTCTGCTGAATAGGATTTTTTATGCTGGATAGTAAATGGTCATGCTCAATCTAATAATTGCTTCACCCGTGTTCTGATAAGTATGCGGCCTATCAGCCTTGAATCGGATCGAATCCCCACTTTTAATTGTATATTCCATGTCATTTACGTGAATCATTAATTCCCCATCAAATACAGTAATAAATTCTTCCGTCCCCTCCCCATGAGAATCAGAACTTAGAAATCCTCCTGGCTCAATCTCTACTGTATAGCCCTCAAATCGCCTTTCGTCATGAAATGGGAAAAAGGGATACACCCGATACTTTCCATTATCTTCAGCTAATACTTGAACATCTTTTTTGAGGATAACTTTTGTATCCGGCTGGTATTGATGGATGAGGGAAGTAAAGGAAATCTTAAGACCATTTGCGATTTTCCAAATCGTTGTAATCGTAGGACTTGACTCCCCTCTTTCAATTTGGCCAATCATCGTTTTGCTTACTCCTGTTAAGTCTGATACCTTTTCTAGACTTAATTTTTTCCTTTCCCTGTACGCTTTTAAATTTTTGGCGAGGATTAAATGAATTTCCTCCATTAGAAAAACCCCCTTTTCTTATGTACAATATAACGACTATTATGTACAATAAAAAGTAATACCGTTATATTGTTCATTTAGATCATTATAACATACAAAAAAATGGAGGATACGACCATGCCAATACTATCTTTTTTGCTGTACGTTTTTATTGCCAGCTTTACTCCAGGTCCAAATAATATCATGGCGATGTTATTTGCCAACAAATATGGACTAAAGAAGACCATACGATTTTGTATAGGAGTAAGTGCAGGTTTCTTTGTTATTATGATAGCTTCCAGCTACTTCAATCTAGTTCTTAAAAACATTATCCCTAAAATTGAATTTGTCATGATGATTATCGGCACAATCTATATGCTTTATCTTGCTTATAAAATACTCATCAGTAAAGCAAATAACACGAATGATGAAGGAGACAAAAACAACCGTTTCTTAACAGGTATGCTATTACAATTTATTAATCCAAAAGGAATATTATATGGGCTTACAGTTGTATCTACCTTCATCCTTCCTTATCACACGTCCAATTTAAGTCTGTTTCTATTTTCATTATTTCTAGGATTTGTTGGATTTTTAAGTACATTTACTTGGGGTCTGTTTGGATCATTGTTTCAAAGGTTTCTAGTAAAATATCGAACGCAATTCAATATTATCATGGCCTTGTTACTTGTATATTGCGCAATTTCTATACTAGTTGTATAACGGGACACTAGGAAAGGTTCCTTGTCCCACTTTCTCAAGTTTATTCTTTTTACTTTTGGGACAGGAGATCTGTCTCTATGTCCAGTTTCTATTAATTTTTATTTTTCAAGTATTTTGATTTTATAAATAGTGTGTTACAATCTTTAACAAGCTGTCGTAGTACACTGCTAAAATAAGAGAATAAAATTATAGCAGTTTGAACAAACAACTAGAATAGAGAGAGTGGGAGTATCTATGCAGGAAGAAAAACTAGCTAGAGGTCTTAAAAACAGGCATGTACAGCTCATTGCCATTGGAGGAGCAATTGGTACTGGATTATTTCTAGGTGCAGGGAAATCGATTCATTTAGCTGGTCCATCGATTTTATTTGCATATATCATTACAGGGATCATCTGCTTTTTAATTATGCGAGCATTAGGTGAACTGCTGTTGAGCAATCTTCAATATCATTCCTTTGTTGACTTTGTAAAAGACTATTTAGGCGATATGGCTGCTTTTATTACAGGATGGACATATTGGTTTTGCTGGATATCTATCGCAATGGCAGATTTAACTGCTATTGGGCTTTATACTCAGTTTTGGTTTCCAGATATTCCTCAGTGGATGCCAGGCTTAATCGCTCTTGTTATCTTGCTGTTTATGAATCTTGCAACCGTTAAGCTATTTGGCGAAATGGAATTCTGGTTTGCTCTAATAAAAATTATTGCTATTTTAGCTTTAATAGTTATTGGATTAATCATGATTGTCAAAGGATTTTCTACTGATTCTGGCGCATCAAGCTTTACTAATTTATGGAGCCATGGCGGAATGTTCCCGAATGGAATAAATGGGTTTATTCTCTCCTTCCAGATGGTTGTCTTTGCGTTTGTCGGCATTGAGCTTGTGGGATTGACTGCTGGAGAAACAGAAGATCCTGAAAGAGTTATTCCAAAAGCCATCAATAATATCCCCATCCGGATTTTAATTTTTTATGTCGGCGCTTTAATTATTATCATGAGTATTTATCCATGGAATGCGATCAACCCGGCGGAAAGTCCATTCGTTCAAGTTTTCCTTGTCATCGGAATTGCGGCAGCAGCAGGCATTGTTAACTTTGTTGTTCTAACATCTGCAGCATCTGCATGTAACAGTGCAATTTTTAGTACAAGTCGGATGTTATACTCCCTTGCGAAGGATAAGAACGCACCCATACCGCTTACGAAGCTTACTTTCCGGAAGGTGCCTTCTAATGCGTTATTCTTTTCCACGGTTGTTATTTTGATTGCTGTTCTATTAAACTATGTCATGCCTGAAGGCGTGTTTACACTGATTACTAGTATTTCTACCGTATGTTTTCTATTTATATGGGGAATAACAGTGATCTGTCATTTAAAATACCGCAAAACGAGACCGGATTTAGCACGTGTGAGCAAGTTCAAATTGCCGCTTTATCCATTTTCAAATTATATGATCCTTGCCTTTCTCGCATTTATTCTTGTAGTACTTGCGCTTGCCGAGGATACTCGCGTTGCCTTATTCGTCACTCCAGTATGGTTTATCCTTCTTATTGCTATTTATCTGATCCGAAAGACGAAGGTCGGTTCACCAAATAGCCTAAGCAAATAATATTTTTAAAGAATAGCAAAAGGCAGATGCTCGATAAAGCAATCTGCCTTTTCTATTTAATGTCTTAAATTTTTCCAAATAATTAACTGCCTAAACACAATTTATAGTAAAAGAAATCATGTTTAGACAGTTAATTGGGACGATTTGGTTTAAACCTCATTCCAAATCCTATTAATATTCAATGGTACATAAATTCTCTCCCCACTTATTTCCTTATGAATAATCGGATTCCTAAAATAGTCTTCTAATGTGCGCTGATCACTCTTGGTATGTCTGGCAGTTTTCACAGCACCTAATAATGTATCTAAGCTTTGATTAGAAATTTTCATATCCATTCACCTCATATTTTTTTTAGACATTCATCCTAAACCTAATTTTCAAGCTTGCTAGGAAACAAAAAGTGGCCTTTTTATTTCCTAGCAAATCTTCAATTATTTCTATCTATGCTGATCTAGCTGCCAGGACTACCACTTTTCCTTGATCCATTTCTCTTTCGTATTGCTCAGCTTCTGATGAAGATACACCAAGTGACTCTAATTTCGACCGAAGCTCATCCCCTCTTGTTCGAAAAACATTTGCAAATGAATCAAAAAAACCTTGTTCTGCTACCCCGACATTGTTAATATCCAAAGCATTTGTTAGATCATTCGAACGGTTGTTGTCATGAGCTAATAAATATATGTCGTCCTTTGTAAATCCCTGATCGATAAATTGCTGAATTTGTTCCCTTGCCTCCACGCCATTTTCTACAATAATCACATTTGCCATTTGATTTTCCTCCTTAAATGTAAAAAATCTAGTGGCTGATAGATAATGCTCATCAGCAAATAGTTCTATTAGTTGTATATCCTGTTTAGGAGATTTCAAAACATATATTTAACTTAATCTATTAAATAGATGTAAGTTTATTTGATATAAATGTCTTTACATCGATTTCTATCGAAAATGTTTATCTTTTAAAAGGGCGGGTAAACAGTAGCTATAAATATTTAAAAGGAGTGATAGTATATGGGATTTATTTGGGCATTAATTATAGGTGGTATTATTGGGTGGTTAGCAGGACTCATTCTTGGACGTGATGTACCAGGTGGAGTAATTGGCAACATTATCGCAGGATTCATCGGAGCTTGGCTTGGATCATTCATTTTAGGAAATTGGGGACCAGTTATTGGTGGCTTTCATCTTATCCCAGCACTAATAGGTGCCATTGCTCTAGTTTTCATTGTCAGCATCATTTTAAGAAGTATGAGACGCTCCGCTTAAAACACTATAGAGGATATTCCAATAACATCCTCACAGTTCTTCTTTTCGGAGAATAAACTTGTATTCACATTAAAATCACAGCTTATTAAATATTCTAAATCACTCAAAAAGAGCTGGTCCTACTTGCTCTTTTTGTTATTCACTAGAGTATCTTTTAATTTTTGTGCGTCTTCTTTTATCAATGTTCCTAGCGCATTTTTTTCTTTGTCAATAATGGTTGCTGCTTTATCTCTTTGATTAAACCATATCGCATATTCAAATATTCTTTCTGGCATATCTTTATCATATGTGAAGAATAAAGAAGCTTTCACATCTTCTTTTCGAACCATTTCAGCTTTTACGTTTTGTTCCCATTTAATTTTTGCAAATAATTCTCTCAACGTTAACATTTTTTCTTTTTCTGTAATTAATGTTTCAATTGAATTGTTTTCCCCAGTGAATATTTGAACATCAACTCTAGTAAGTTGGCTCCAATCAAACTCTTGAGGGACTTCATTTGAACACCCAAAGAGAGTGAGGAGGAAGACAGTAAACATAGAGAAATTGATAAGATTTTTTTTCATTCATGAACCCTCACTTTTTTATTCTTATTAATATGTTCTCCCTTTATCAATTAATCCCTTTTTAACTATAGTAGAGAATGTGCTACTTAGTATCCGAAACCAGGGTTATTTTTTTCACGACTGAATCATTTAGTTCGATGAATAGATTCGCCCTCAACCAATTGCACTTCTATAGTGCGTTAACCCGTTAACCTTAAAGAAAGCCTCCTGAAAAGAGATTCTAAGTCCTTTCAGGAGGCTTTCTTTCTACTTTTAATAATCGCTTACGACGGAATTACAGATAGGTTGTACAATCACAATCTATTGTTCCGCTCAATCTTAAGCTCTTTTCGTAATTTTTCAATTGCTTTTTTTTGAAGTCTTGAAACATGCATTTGTGATATTCCCAATTGCTTTCCTGTTTCTTTTTGGCTTTTATTCTCAATAAACGTACAATGGATGATTTCTTTTTCTCTTTCTGATAAAACATGAAATGCACTTTCAAGCAACAACTTTTGATCTACTTTTTCAAATCCGGTCTCTTGCGAACCTACCACATCCAAAGTTGTTAATAAACTGCCATCTCTCCCTGTTTCAATCGGCTGATCGACGGAAGCAGCTTGATAGCTTTTGCCCATTTCCATTGCTTCCAGCACTTCCTCTTCAGTAATGCCAAGATAATAGGCGATTTCATTAATCTTGGGTGACCGTTGATTTAGATTGGTCAGCTCGTCCACAATGGCATTTATTTTTGGCCAGATTTCTTTTATACGCCTTGGCACATGGACACTCCATGTTTTATCTCTAAGATACCGTTTGATTTCTCCAATGACAGTAGGAAATAAAAACGACTCAAATGAACTTCCTTTATCTACATCATATCTTCTAATTGCAGATAATAACCCCAACATCCCTACTTGTACCATATCTTCATGAAAATTTCTTCCCCGGGAATACTTTCTTGCAAGGCTCGCCACTAGAGCTGTATAGTGTTCTACCAAAATAGTTTGGGCCGATGTGTTTCCGTTTTGAAACTCTAAGATTAGGCTTTCAATCTCTTCTTTAGACCGTTTTACCGATTGGGTTGATTGTGTCATAAGTTTCACGCTCCCCATTTAGATACTTCATCATGAAGACCGTTACCCCTGAATGATTCATTACACGGACTTCATCCATGAGGGTTTCTATTAAATACAATCCTAGCCCTCCCTCAGTTAGCTGTTCCACAGTACTTGATTCAGTATACGGACCAATCTCAGCCCTTACTTGGTTAAAATTAAAGCTTTTTCCGGAATCGGCTACCATCATTTCTAGCTTGTCCTCATAAATCCCAAATCCTACAATCACTTCTCCAACCTCATGTTTATCATACGCATGCTGAACGCTATTCGTACATGCTTCACTAACGGCAATCTTTAGATCCTCAACATCTTCATATGTAAATCCCATGCTGCTGGCAATCCCCGACAACGTTAGTCTAATGATGCCAATATTATCAGGCTTAGCAGGTAATTTCATTTCAATATATTCCATCATCGTCCTCCATCCTCTGTATTAACACTAATATTTATAATGTTTATTAATCCAGTCATTTCGAAGAGTTTCTTCAATCGGTTTGATAATTCAATTAGTTCTAACTCTCCATTTTTACTTTTTAATCGTTTAAATAATCCGACAAACACACCAAGACCAGTACTGTCCAAGTAGGTGACATCCTTTAAATTAATAATTATGATGTTATTTTCTTTTTCAGACAAAGACCAAAGTTCCTCTCTTAGCTTTGGAGCTGTATAGGCATCGATTTCTCCTTCTAAATACACCATTACTTCTTTTTTTTCATGATGTTTATGGATGTTCATCTTCATATCATCACACCTTTTAAATATTTGTTTTTTTATACCCTCATCTATTAGAAGTGAAACATAGTTCTTTTAATAAATTTATACTATGAAAAATTTGAATTGGCAGGTGATAAGATAATTTTCAAGAAAGAAAGACTTGCATTTTTGGGATGCAAGTCTTTCTTATACTCCCATTCATTCAAAGATTCTCTCTCATTTTTTTCTCTTGAACCCTGGATGTGACATTTCCATATCGAATTCCGGTTTGTTCTTGCATATCTAAATCAGTGACATGTCCATACTTTTGACTTCCCTGTTCTAGATACTCATCTTCTCGCTTTTTTGTACCTGTTTCATTCGTTTTATTTTTTGATATGAACTTGTCTACTTGATTAAGATCATACATATTCATATCAGTCTCCTCCTTTTTTAGTTAATATATGGTTAACCCTTCTTCGACTTATTCTGTCTTCTTTCCTATCATTTCCATATTTTTATCACTCACCATCTACTAGATTTTAAGCCAATCAGGTTACCTAACTTATAACCCTGTTAGTTTTCTACCACTAATGGATTATTACAAAACTTTTAATCTGGGAAATTAATCTATTTGAAATATTTGTAATCTACTCAAAGTACTTGTTACCTAAAAAATGACCCCTTCTTTTTCCCTTTTAATAAGTCTCCAGTCCATCCCTTTACCCTTAAATAAGCATATAGAAGGAAAGTAGAGGAAACGATTAAAACAATGGACAATATATAGCCGTATTTCCAATCAAGCTCAGGCATATGCTTAAAATTCATGCCCCATAATGCTCCTAAAGCCATTATTGGAGTGAAAATTGTTGTCATTACAGTTAACGTTTTCATAATTTCGTTGCCGCGATGAGAAGAAATAACTTCCTCTAAGTTAATAATCGAATCGATTTCCCGCTTGTACTCATCTAGCAATACCATTGCACGCTCAATGCGCTTACATGTACAAGAGAATATCTCCCCTTTAAGATTATCTTGAAAATTAATTTCATCTATTGCCATTTTTAATTCGTTAATTGGAATTAGCAGGTTCTTCCAAATCAATAGTTCATGTCTGCATTTAAAGACTTGTTCAAGAATTCCTGTTCCATTTCTTTTCCGAACATTCCATATAAGCTGTTTAAGTGCTTCTTCAAACTGATCAATCTCCACGAGCATTTCATTCATTAGCTCACCAAGAAATAATAAAAACCCATCAACCGCATTTTCAGTAAATTCTATTCGCTGATAAAAAGTCTCAAGGTTGATATGTTTAAATTCCTGGAAATCAAGATTAATCGTAATTAAACGATCAGTCGTCAGATAAAAATGGAAGATTTTAAATTCTTCCTCCACATCAATATTTTGTTTATAAATGAGTGAACCTTTCACCACTTTTCCCCCATTTGTTAAGCAATCTACTCGAAGGCAATTCTTATTATTTTTATGAACCTGTTTCAACCAAGAGTGTAGTGCCTCGTCCTCTTCCATAAGTGATTGAGAATCTTCCATAACGACTTGTTTCCATCTCCATTTATTCCCGCCTATATATTCCTGCAAATAACCCACTCCTTCTCTAGACTTTTTATTATTCTTCCCTCTTCTTTCGTTAAGCAAAACTTCAACTGAATGTTTTAGCACAAATGATCATGGGTATTTATAGGTTTACATTCCTGTTGATTCACGTAGATCTAAGTATTTTTATGAGGTGACCTATGAATATTTTATTTTTATTCATCTATTTAATTATTATCTTGATTGTTATTGAAATATTTGTAATTTTATTTCGCTTAACCGGGTTAAAAGTAGAAGTATCTAGGTTCCAGGTTATTTCCATGATGACTGGTACAGGATTTACAACGGATGAGTCCGAGCAGATTTTAGGGCATCCCATTCGACGTAAATTGGCCACCTTCTTAATATTGTTTGGTGCCTTTTCCCTAGCTGTAATTATTTCATCCATTAGTCAATTTCTAGCACAGGATATACGAATGACAGAAATTTTAACGATAGCTGGTACAGTCATTTTTATCTTTTGTATGCTGAAGCTTTCAGTTATTCAAAGGATGTTAACGAAATATTTTAATAAAGAATTAATTAAGAGAAAACCAAAAAAATAGATGTTTGAATTCACTATTTTTCTTCAAAGAAAAAAGCCCCAATTGAGGCTTAACTCTTTTTTATATCTAAATAGGAGATATGATAGCCATCAACCTCTTTTATTTTAAACACATATCCCTCTGCTTCTACTGCTGTCCCTTCACTTATTTTGACAGTAGTATTTTGTGTGAGGAACCATCCCCCAATCGTATCTACCTCTTCCTCCGATAAATGAATTTGAAGCAATTGATTAACCGTACTAATCAATACCTTGCCATCCACAATATAATGGGAATCTGAAATGCTGCGTATCTCTGGAACTTCATCCGTATCAAATTCGTCCCTTACTTCACCAACAATCTCTTCAATAATATCTTCTACCGTTACCAAACCTGAGGTTCCGCCATATTCATCTATCAAGATAGCCATGTGCGTCCCTTCTTTTTGCATTTTTATTAGCAAGTCATGAATAGGAATGGACTCAATAACCTGAATAATCGGCTGCATAAAATGTTTGATATTCCAATCATGAACAGGATTTTTTTTCTTGAATTTAGCCATGATAAGCATTTTAATATTAATCATTCCAATGATATGATCCTTATCGTCTTCTACAACTGGATAACGTGTATAACTTTCAGTTTTTAATTTATGAATGACTTCTTGGAACGAATCATTAATTGATATACAGCTCATTTCTGTACGCGGAACCATTATTTCTTTTGCAATCCGTTCGTCAAACTCAAAAATATTGTTCACATATGTCCATTCATTATGATTGATTTCCCCGCTTTTATAGCTTTCTGCCAGTAGAATTCTTAGTTCCTCCTCAGAATGCGCTAATTCATGTTCGGATGCAGGCTTTACACCGAATATCCCAACAAGTAATCGAGCCGAGCTATTTAATAGCCATATGAACGGATACATAATCTTATAAAATATGATGATTGGTTTTGCGAAGAGCAGTGTAATTTCTTCCGCTTTTTGAATGGCAATTGATTTAGGAGCTAATTCGCCGATCACAACATGGATAAAGGTGACCAATACAAATGAAAGCAGAAATGAAATAATATGAGTAATAGATACATTCAAATGGAGTGCTGTTAATAAAGGATGAAAAAGCTTTTCAACTGTAGGTTCACCCAACCAGCCTAGTCCTAAGGCTGTCACTGTAATGCCCAGTTGACAAGCAGACAGATATTCATCCAAGTGGGTGACTACCTTTCTAGCAGAAAAAGCACTCTTTTTCCCTTCAGCCATTAATTGTTCAATTCTAGACCTCCGTACCTTAACAATGGCAAATTCAACTGCAACGAAAAAGGCAGTTAATGCAATTAATATTATAATCAGCAATACATTGATTATAAGCAATTGGCCTTCCCCCCTTTAATCTACCAATACCTAATATTCACAATCCGAAATCATATACAGATTCCGGATTGTAAACGTTCCATCTTAAAGTTCCTCTGGTTTCTCTTCCAACTTTTTATCTAATTTCCCTAAATATTTTGCCGCAAACGATTTGCCTCCCAGGCCAAATGCAAGACCAAATGCTAGTGCCAAACTTCCAAGGATCAGAATAAAGGCAGCATTTACAATTGAATGAGCAACACCTAGCTGGTCTAATGCCATAAATAGGGTCATGGCAAAAATTGAATATTTTGCAATAGCTGCTAGTGTACGAGAAAATTTTAGTTTTAATAGATTTTGGAGAATGCGTTCTACTAGATGCCCTACATATAAACCAATTCCTATAATTAATACGGCTGTTAGCAGCATTGGCAAATAAGCAATGACACCTGATGCTATAGTAACTAAAAAGTCTAAATGAACAATTTGCAATGCTTCTGCAGTAAATAGAAGGACAACCACGATCTTCGCGAGTAAGCCTGCTAGCTGAGATAAGGAATTCTTTGATTGCTGCGGTGTCAGAGCCCCAATCCCTATCTGGTGAAATACTTGATCAAACTTTAAACGCCACAGCATTTGTACAACCATTTTTTCTACCCATTTTCCTAGCCATACACCGATTAAAATAAAAATAACAGCAACCAGTACATTTGGAATCATGGTTAAAATATCATGCAGCATAGCAATGGCGGGCTCCGAAATCCCTTTAAGGTCTAATTTTTCTAATGCTGTAATTACAGTAGGAATCAATATGAAGATAAAAGCAATATTTCCAATAATACTTGAAAGATTGATTCCCGAAGGGCTTTTGAGTAAACCCATACGATGCCCAATGCGATCTGTTCCAATACTGCTTAAAAAGTTCGTTAATAAATCACGAACAAATTTTGCTGCTAGCCAGCCGATTAACACAATGAGTGCGGACGCAAATAACTTAGGGAGAAAAGCAAGAATCGTAGACAACATATTTGAAAATGGCTGAGAAATTCCTTCCATTTGCAGAGCAGCAAGTACTCCGGGTAAAAATAACAGTAGGATAAAGTAAAAGATTGCCTTTGCCAAACCATTTACTTTACTAGCAGCATCTTGTTCACTCTTTGCCATTTTCCAATTAACTAGACGACTAGTTATATGACCTAATTTTGCACCCTTTTCAATGAATAAGCGCACAAGATAGGCGATGATCCAAGCAAATAGAAAAATAAGAGCTGCTTTTAATAGATTCGGAATAGCCGAAGTCAATGTTGAAACCATACTTACAAGCGGTGTTGCGATCAAACTTAAATTAAGCATATTAAAAAAGATAATCCACACAAATACGAATAAAATATAAAAAACTATTTTTCCTATGATCACTTCTGAAGGGTATTTTCGATTATCTACATTTGAAAATAACCGATTATCTAAACTTGTTTTTTTCAAAGCCCCTTCCACCGCTTTTCCAATTCCTTTAGCCACGAAATAGCCAATTAATAATACGAGAAGTGCTAATAATAGATTCGGAATCAGGTCAGTATATCTGTACCAGCCTGCCGTAATTTCTTCTACTTTCATGAACATCTCTCCTTTTTTCAAATTGAATTGGTAGCTCGGATTATGTAATACCCTGTCCATTTTTTTCAAAACATCTTGAAATATCCATGTTTCATCTTGTTTTTTGTTGGGAATACAATCAACAGTTCGATTAATAGAAGGAGGAGTTTAGAAATGAATAGGAAAATATTCTTAACAGGCGGATTAGCTGCACTTCTTATATTAGGTGGGCTAGCGGGATGTGGAGACGGTGTTGATCAGGATAATGGAATTAATGACGGAGAACAAAAAGATGCAGTGGATAATGATACAAAACAGGATGCAGAGGATGCTTTGCAAGAAGCAAAAGAGAATATGGCGGAAGCAAAGAAAAATATTGAAGATACATTAAAAGAAAAGGGAGTTGGAGATGGCGTAGATCAGGATAATGGCATCGATGATGGAGAAAAGAACGATGAACTTGATAATGACAAGGAATAGAATAATGATTATGGAACTTCATACTATACAAAAGGAATGCCCCTGTTAGTCAAAATAAAAAGTACCCTATAGAGTAGTCACTAAAAAAAGATCTCTCTATAGGGTACTTTTTTGTATTATGAATGAAAAAATAATCTATCCTGAGGAATTAGGTGGGTTTTATTTCAGAGAAAGAAATCATACTCCTACTATCAACGAATCCATATGTAAAATTGGTTAGTACAAAGGGATTACCTATTCAGAGGATTTTAAGCAGATAATCTCATTTATATAGTGATAATAAAGTTATTGAATTTTGATTATTAAAAGCCAAGAGCCTTACTACATTCTACATAGCAAGGCTCTTTAAAGTTGTTTCAAATTACATCCATCTGTTTATATAATACTTAAAAAATGAATAATAAAGTTGTTTACTTCTTATTGACCAAACGCACCTGTTCTTTTAAGTGTAACTCTTCAAATTACTTGATATTATATAGGTGAATAGAAAGAAAAATTAAAATTTAGTTTAGTAGTTGTAAAAATAGGTTATTTATATTATTCTTTTATAATTTTTTAAAAAGGAGAGTTTATGAAAAAGACTATTGCTTTTGTATTAACGATATTCATAATATTCTCAGGATTCGCAACACAAAGTTATGCGTTGTCAGATTCCAAATCTTCGGCAATACAAGCGTTGCTAGATGATGCCTGTCGTATATCAGGTGTGCCGGGAATGTCAATCTCAATACTTGTTGATAATGAAGTGTTCTACTTTTCTTCAGGGTATGCAGACCGTGAAAAGGGGTTGTCTGCAAGTGAAAATACACTCTATGAGTTGGCCTCGGTCAGTAAAGCTTTTACCGGTATGGGCATTATGCTGTTGGAAGAGCAAGGGCTGCTCTCAATGACTGACCCTGTCCAAAAATATTTACCTTGGTTTACGTTAAAGTATCAAGGGAAACCTGTTGATATGCAAAGCCTTACATTAAATAACTTTCTTCACCATACCAGTGGTCTAACAAATATTAGGCATAAGGTTCAAAATATTCCACAAGGCAATACGCCGGATATGTTGCAAAAGACTGTGGAAATGCTCGTAGATGCTGAATTGGCGTTCCCTCCCGGTGAACAGTATAACTATGGAACCGTTAATTATGACGTATTGGGTTTGGTTATTGAGATTGTGTCGCGACAAAGCTATGAAGACTTTATGAGGGAACAGGTATTTCAGCCGTTAGGTCTTAACCAGACGTATGTTTATAAAGAAGATGCTCAAGCCACTGGACAGTTGGCACAGGGCTACCGTTCTTCCTTTTTTATGACAACTCCTTTTAAAGCTCCGGATTATGCTGGGAATAAACCCGCAGGCTACATCATTTCTAATACAAAAGATATGGCGCGTTGGATGGGCATACAGATGGGTATCGTGCAGGACATACCCGAAATATTTCACACGGTTATCGAAAAATCACATAGGGGTGATATGTCTGTTTCGGCTGTCAACGATATGTATTATGCGGCAGGCTGGTTGGTAAACGCCGACCAAACGATTATAGAACACACTGGGGGCAATCCAAATTTCAGAACCGAAGTAGCCATACTGCTAAATGAACGAACAGCCATCAGCTTGCTGAGCAACGGCGCAAATACCAATATAAACCTGGTACTAAAAGTTAAAGATATATTAGACGGCAATTTAACTCAGTCATATGAAATAAGTGGCACACAGCTTTTGGATATCATTTTGTCGTCTATCACAATTATTCTTTGCCTATTGGCCGTTCTGCTATTTCTCTTAGGATTACGCAGAAGGAAAACGAATGAACGGCAGCCAATGACAAAAAAGAGAATAATCGTAACAGTTATTTTCCTGATCGCTACGATTGCCCTGGGGATACTGTGCTTTGCTTTCGATTGGTCAACGATACTTATTTGGCAAACATATAGTGTTCTTACAGCTTTGATTTCATCAGCATTATTAACAGCAAGCATTACATGGTTTGTATACACTCACCGATAAAATACCTCGCTCCCAAGATCAGCATAATGTTAAGTAATTATATTTCAATTTATCGGTATGCTTAATTTGAAAAACATAAGACACTTCGGTGTCTTTTTTAATATCATCGACAATTTTCCCAGTCAAACCAAATTACTATTGCTTCCACTAACCTACTCCGTTCGTGGAATAAGGATTTTTAAACAACTTTATTATTTCTGCACATCATTGAGAATTTGGGTAGACCTCAAGTTAATGAAATTTCGCTACCTGTCCAATAGTATCATTTTTTGATTACTTAAAAGACGAAGTAATAAAAGTCATGTAAGACTTTAGATGAATTAAGAAGTGAAATAGCCCAGTGTATTACTTGTTATTATCACCTCAGGTACAATGGAACATAAAAAGATGACCCCTGTTCAAAACAGAGATCATCTTCATAAAGCTGTCTGACCTTTTTTTAAATGTCCTCTAGAGAGGGTGCATTTAATTTTTTTTGCCTTTATTTTTCCTAAACGCTTAATTAGAAGCTGTAAATGATTCTCTTAAGAAGCAAAAGGCGAAGGGATTTCTTCCCCTTTTGAATTTGTAAATTTAATAGAGGAAGGATCTGCCTTTTTGTCCAATGACCAAAGCAATACATTCTCTGCCCCTCTAATTTCCTTTACCTTATTCGTTTCAATTAGAACTTCCTTAATTTCTGTTCCAGTAAGATCAACAACCGTACCCTTTTGTGCAGAGCTTATAACAACTCTTGTTTTCTTTAAGCCTTCCCCTTTAAGGGTGGCTGATTTTTTAAGCCAAATTCCTTCGGTAATTGTTGAACTTTTATCCATAATAATTAACGTATTGTCCTGACCGATGACAAGTTTTTTTGCTTCGTAATTGACAAGATCGTACACTTTGTCATATTTCGGCTCTTCTGGCTTAACCGGATCCTTTAGATTTGTTTGAATTAATACAGGATCATGGTCGCTAGCACGTCCATGTTCTTCCATAAAGCCTGAATTAATATGAATAATATCCACTTGAGTTGAAGCTGCTAAATTGTTCGATACTAAAATATGATCTAATACCTGTGCATTCCCTTGATAGTTATAAGTATAGCGCTCTTCTGCTGGAACCTTTTCTAACATATTTGTCAATGCTTGTCCTTTTAATGCTTTCAGCGGATTAGAAAATTCAAAATCATTAAAATCACCGAGCAATACAATATTTGCATTCGGGTCCTTTGATTGAATATCGTTGACAAAATTGTTTACAACCGCAGAAATTTCCATCCGCTGTTTTTCACTACTTAAAACTGGAGGCTGCGTTTTTCCAAACAGAGGAAGATCCCCGCCTTTAGAGTTAAAATGGTTTGCAACAACAATGACATTTTCCCCTTTAAATTCAAACTGTGCTGCAAGTGGTTTGCGGCTTGAATTGAAAGCTGAATTTGCAGGGTCGATACGGCCTGGATTAAGTGTAAGCTTGCCATTCTCAAATCCGACTGCTTCAGTTGGAGATCCTTTTATTCCGTCCATTAATGATACTCGTTCAGGATTGTAAAGGAAGCCAACACGAATATTTCCACCTGGCTGTCCGCCATCTAATTTATCTACTGGGGCAATATCTGTATAAATATATGCAGGGCCGCCTAAAGACACTATTTTTGCGATTAATTTCGCGGCACTTTGGCTAGCATCAGTTGTTCCGCTGTCCGTTGGTCCATCATTATCCTGAACTTCCGTCAAGCCAATAATATCTGGCTGTTTCATATTCGTCACAATAGCCTCAGCAAGTCTAGTAACTTTTGAATCATCTGTTTTCGTTGAAAAGTTTTCTACATTGTATGATGCTATTGTCAGTTTTTCATCTTCCGGTGATATTGCTGTTGTTTCGCGCTCATTTACACTAGGCATCAGTGGCGGCAATGTTGCTTTATCACTTAGGATTTTATAATTGCTGTAGCCATAGCTTACAATCCCCTGAATAGATCCATTGAAGCGATCTCCCATTTTAGCAACAAATGATTGATCATTAATATCAATTGTCATTCTTTCTGGGTTAAAATCCGTTTCTGTAATGCGCAATCCACCCGCTTTTGTATTTGTGGGAATATTCTCAGGAACAACGATAATTTCTCCATATTTTTGTGGTGCTACAACCTTTGGATTTTTAACCTGTACGAGCATTCCTTCAACGCTCTCAAAAAAGTCAATACCATCCTCCTCAGGATCAAAAGAAGAAAAACGATCGTTGTCGATCACTTCTAAAGGAAGCATACGGTCTGCTCCTATTACAACAGGAGAAGGCAGTTCTTGATTGCTTTTAATCACTTGAATATTAGTTGCATTTATTTCTGTCACTGGAAGGTCCGTTTGCAGTTTTTCAGCATACCCCTCCAATACCCATTCCTTCACTTGACCACTAGCTTTTACTACATCCCCCACTTTTACATTATGGGACTTTTTATATACTAAAATACCTTCAGAAGTGTTTGGGTCGTCATCCGGCTGCCCGTCTTGCATATAAAAATTGCTTCCATCAACTACATAGGTAACGATTCCCTCAATACCTGCCACTATCTGATCTGCGTATGGGGAATAATGGCCAGCACCCTGAATATCATGAATACGGATTGCATCCTCCTGTTGGATGTTATAATCAAATTCAGTTATTTCACTGTCTGTAAGACCATCTTTCACGGCAATCGCTTTGATGGTAACTGGAGCATTTATTTCGATCGGCCCAGTGTAAAGTGTGCTGAATTTAGTAGGCTGAGACCCATCCAAAGTAAAATAGATTTCTGCACCTGCAGTAGCTGTAGCTAACTCTACTTTTGTACCTATAAAAACTGCACCTGCACCTGGGGTAGCAGTAACTGTTTGAACCTTACCAGGATCCGTGTCCTCGGCGAATGAATAAGAAGTAGGGCTTTTCAAACCTGGAACAGCAAAATAAGCTGTCAAAGTACCAGAAATAATAATTTTCTTTCCTAAGTTCTCCGGGTGATCCGCTAGATTCAATGTAGATCTAATAGAACCTGATGGCAGCTGAACAGGCAAAACTTTTGTTGCATCTGTTTCATCTGCTGAATCTGCAATGGCAATATTGGTGGTAACTGTAAAAGGTCCACTATGCTGATACTTAGGACCATTATTTGTGACACCAACAATGTATCCTTCTACCGTGGCAGAACCACTATTATTGGCAATTGCCTCCGCAACTGTAATTGTTGCCGCTGCTCTTGATTCATTCTCAGGAAACGGATTAAACAGACTAAAAATCATTGTGAAAATCAGAATAAGGCTGAATGTCTTCTTCTGAATTCTACCTATCATTTGAACTCCTCCAGATTCTATTAATTTATTTATTCCTTCTTCTCATATAGTTAAGCACGCCTCTATTATCTTCACAATTATATTTTTGTAAATTTTATATAAAATACCAAAAATGAGAAAAAGAGACTAGTCGCATCATAGGTTTATCTACTCAAATTCGAAAAAGAAATATAGGCTAGTAATCATTGCGGTATTACTATGCTTCAAATAAATATAAAGTAAACATTCAAACAATGGTTTTTATCATAAAGCTGAAATTGTTTGTTAACAATGATGCCTACGGATGCCGAAAGAGCCATTTCTCGTGTAAACAATTACTTAACGAAGGATATCCTTGTTAAATCCATTTTAGCCGGTGTGGCGATCAACAGCATCGAACGCTTAGCTGAAAAGAATTGGGAAGGTGTTTGTGGCAGAAATAAAGGTTTTGAAAGCATATTTTAAATTTTAAATAGCCAAGCATTAACTAAGTAAAAATGAAAGCCGCCAATTGACTGAACCTTCAATTGGCGGGCGTATGAATAATTATTTTTTTACAATCCTCCTGGAGTTCTTACGCTCAATGGAATGTTTTCATACTTTTCTGGATTTAATTGGTGAACAGATCCATCTGTCACACCATTGATAATACCCATGAGGCCTGTTTCAACTGTTTTTACGAGCTGTCCTCTCTTCTTTTGGCCGAAATTTTGCGTTTGCCCACTTACCTCGAATAGTACGGCTCCACTTCCATTTAATGCAAATGCTCCTAGAGCTGTACCTGGCAAATCGATAGTTTGGTCATACAATGAAATATTTGTAAATACAGAATTCCCCTTTTCCTGAAGTGCATTATATAGGGCGAGATTTAATTGCCTTGAAAAATCATAATTATAGTTTTCTGCGTATTCAGCATACTTTTCCCCGCCAGGGCTGTTTGGATGCTTGACAAACTTTCCTGAAATGGACATTGTTACACGATCATCTGTCCCCTCTACATATGGGAATCCTTGATGGTGAAGATCAATGAAAACGTCTACTTTTCCGAATTGTTCCTTTAATTCCTTATAGACATCTCTAAGTGTTTGCGCTTCAGGTGTAATATACCAGCCGTATTTATTCGATGCTCCAGGAAAATCTTCAGGCTTTGGAACATAGTTTAAATCTGGATTAAAGTCTCGATTCACATCAAATCCAGGGTTGAGATCATAATTATAACTTCCAGGATAATTGTAATAATTCCAGGAAGGCTGAACATTTGCTAACTGAGGAAATTTCGCAACTACCTCCGCCCAATCCATGTCATTCGCACGGCGGTCAAGCTCGGAACCGTCGGCATTCATCATTGGAATAACGACGATCGTTAATTCATCCAAAATCTTTTTCGCTTCTTTTGAATTACTTGATCCAAGATTTTGCAAAATATTAAGCAGTGCAACCGTTCCTGTTTTTTCATTTCCATGAATCTCACTCTCGATTAATACAACCTTATCACCATGACCAACAGTTACTTTATAGATGTCACGTCCTAAATTTGTTTTACCAGCAGATTCCACTTTTACTTTCCCTTGACTCGATTTTTGAATCTGCTCTAATTTTCTTCCTAACTCTTCATAGCTAATGAATCCTTCAATTGATAAATTTTCCCCTTGTTGCGGACTTGGCCCTGGTTCAGCAAAACCAACATTTGGTACAGCTAATAACGATGCAGCTAAAGCCGTTGAACTTAGAACCTTCCAAAGCTTATTCATTCTCCATTCCTCCACCCTTTTATTAGTAAGATCCTTGACATATTTCTATAATATCTCCCCATTTCCTCTTACTTTTTTGAAAATGAATATTAAAGACTAAACAACGAAAAAACAGCTCAGTAACTAAGTATTTGCTATTTTCAGAATATTTACAAATGCTGGTTCTATCGAACTATTTCTAGTCACGAAAATTTCAGCTTACGAATGTTGAGGAATAAATTGTATAATAGAAGAATAGAAAGAAAAATTCCTAAAAAAACGGAAAGTGTATTTGTAAAGTCGGACATTTATTGTGGTTACTCCGTTTAATAATCTCGAGGAAATGTCATTACCCATCCTGATTTCCAAAATACCAGTAAAAAATCAGGATTATGTCAGTCGATGTCTAGACGAGGATACAGTTGGGACAACGCACCAATAGTATCTTTTTGTAGTTACTAAAAAACGAATCAATTATTAAGTCATGTTAGACTTTAGATTTACTAGTAAGTGAAATAACCAAGTATATTACTTGCTATCATTACCACAGGTATCAATGGAACCTAAAAAAGATGATCCCTGTGCAAAACAGAGATCATCTACTTAATGCTTCATGACTTTTTTATAAAGATGTCCTTTTCAGAGGGTACATTTTAATAGGAACATCCTTTTTTAATGAATTTTATTGAACTTCAGGTTCTGGATAATTATAACCCTTCGTATCTACCTTTACCGTTTTCATCTTTTGCTCCTTTAATGGCAGATCTGACCCATTCCTTTCCACAGAAACAATGGAGTCCACCACCTCCATACCTTCAATCACCTTGCCAAAAGCTGCATATTGCCCATCAAGTTGAGTGGTTTCATTAACCATAATAAAAAATTGGGATCCTGCCGAATTTGGATCATTCGTCCGTGCCATGGATAGGACGCCACGTTCATGCTTTAAATTATTCTCAAAACCATTGGCAGCAAATTCACCAAAAATGGAATAATCCGGACCGCCTGTCCCATTGCCTGCGGGATCGCCCCCTTGAATCATGAAATCAGGTATGACTCGATGGAAAATTAGTCCATCATAAAAACCTTTGTTAATTAAAGTTACGAAATTTGCAACCGTATTCGGTGCAATGTCCGGATATAATTCAAGCTTAATCACTTCATTATTTTCCATCGTAATAGTAACAACAGGATTTTCAGTTACATCGGATGGATATTCTGATTTTTCACTTGGTTTGTTTCCTGATTTTCCATCATTACTATCTTTTGAAATCCCTTTTTCTGCTTGTGTTCCGCATCCAGCAAGGCTGAATAAAACCAATAATACTGTAAGAACGAAAGCTAAAGATTTATATCTTGATAACATATTCTCCATAATCCTCCTTATGAATTGAAAATTCTAGTGCGACGAATGGCTCTATTATAGCATTTATGGTTCAATTGGAAAATGCTGATACCTACGTGGAAAGATTAATTATTTTTTTAAACTTAGGTTTGTAACACGATTGTAAATTTCCTTTTCTTATACTTGCCACCCCCATCACCAAAGCCCAAACATGCGCATAACCTACTTTACAAGAAGTTATTACGTTATTTACCTTGAAGGGAGTGTTACTTGCGTATGGATTTAACTGCCGCTCATTGGATGTATTTAATTGGAACATGCATTATTATTATTACCATGTTATTTCGACAAAATGTTGTTGTACCTTCTATCATTGTAACCTTTTTAGTTGGCTGGATTTTTACTGGTTCATTTACGGCAGGTCTGCAGACAATCTTTAATGGCAGCTTAGTTGCAGCTGGTGAATTATTTAATATTTTCCTCATTATTGCCATAATGACCGCCTTGCTGCATTCTTTAAAATCTATAGGATCTGATCAGCAAATGATCACACCATTTCAAAAGGTCATGAAAAATGGGCATATTTCATTCTGGGTGATTATTTTTGTTACGTATGCAATCTCTCTATTCTTTTGGCCAACGCCAGCTGTCCCGCTGGTCGGTGCTTTGCTTATCCCAGTAGCTGTTCGATCTGGTCTTCCGCCAATTGGTGCAGCTATTGCTATTTCACTTGCTGGGCAAGGAATGGCCTTATCGTCTGATTATGTCATTCAAATTGCTCCTACACTAACTGCAACAGCTGCGGGAATTGATGTTGCACCAGTTGCAGATCGTGCGTTTGTATTGTCAATCATTACAGGTGCTGCAGCAATCATTATCGCTTATTTCATGCTAAAAAAACACATTTTAAAGCCTTCTGGCAAGCACCTTTCTGCTTGGGAAAATAGCGGCCAAATTAATGATGAACTCCAGGTAGAAGCACGGCAAGAGAAAAAAGGTAAATATAGTCTCTTCTTTGCTATCCTCGTCCCTGTAACATTTTTGATTATTGTCATTTATATGGCTCTTGCCAAATTCTCTGATGCACTCCCTTCCATTGAAGGGGGAACTGGTGCAGCTTTAATAGGCGGTGCTTCCGCAGTACTCCTAATTTTGACCGCAGCCTTCCGAGATGTTCGCTCATCATTAAATAATGTTAGTGACCATCTCGTAAAAGGATTTGTATTTGCCTTTAAAGCAATGGGACCCGTTATTCCAATTGCAGGGTTCTTCTTCATAGGAAGTGGAGATCTATCCGCAAAAATATTAAACACTGGGGCGGAGAATGCACCATCCTTCCTCTTCGATTTAGTCGTAGCTGGGCAGCAATACATTCCAGAAAGCGCATTTATTGCAGGGTTTGGGATACTAATCATTGGCGCCATCACAGGACTAGATGGATCAGGGTTTTCAGGGCTGCCATTAGTAGGTTCATTATCGGGAGCATTAGGGGATAGTGTTGGAGTGGATGCTGCTACTTTGTCAGCTATTGGACAAATGGGATCCGTTTGGGTCGGCGGTGGTACTCTCATCGCTTGGAGTTCACTTGTAGCAGTTGCAGGCTTTGCAAAAGTGCCAGTAATGGAGCTTGTTCGGAAGAGCTTCTTGCCAGTAATTATTGGTTTGATCCTGTCCACGATTGTTGGGTTGCTGATATTTTAGCTTGTAAAATATTTCCGAAGATATAATTAGATGATAAAGTAGAAAATGCAGAAAAATAAATGATCAGTTTAATATACTTTGAATTAAGAATGCCAAACCTTTGTTTTAAAGATTTGGCATTCTTTCCATTATTAATTCTTATTAAATACAACGAGCTTGAGCTCAGTCATTTCCTCAATTGCATATTTTATTCCTTCCCTGCCCACGCCACTTTCTTTTACTCCTCCATATGGCATATGATCTACGCGGAAGGTGGGAATGTCATTAATTAAGACTCCGCCTACATGAAGCTGCTCAGCAGCAGCCAAAGCAGTATGAATATTATCGGTATAAATACCGGCCTGCAGTCCGTAGCTAGAATCATTCACAAGTTCTATGGCCTCTTTAACTGTTTTCACTTTATTAATCAATACTATCGGAGCAAAAACCTCTTGACAGGAAACTCTCGCTGTTGGATCAGCCTCAACAATGACTGTAGGCAGTAAAATATTTCCTTCTGCATATCCGCCCATAACAATTTTTGCCCCTTGCTCTCTTGCTTCCTCGATCCATTCAATAGTGCGGCTTACATCTTTGGGTGTAATCAACGCTGAAACGTCAGTTTTCGGATCAAGCGGATCACCGATCGTAAGTTCCTTTGTAGCAAGTACGAATTTATCTACGAAGGCATCAAATTGCTGCTCATGCACATAGATACGCTGTAAAGAAATACACACTTGACCTTGAAAGCCAAAGGCTCCAGCCACACAACGCGAAATGATTTTGTCTAAATCCGTATCTTTATCAATAATAACTGCCGCATTCGAGCCTAGCTCTAAAGTCACGCGCTTTAGGCCCGCTTTATTTCGGATGCCAATCCCTACAGCAGGGCTACCGGTAAATGAGATCTTTTTAACTCGGTCATCTGTTACAAGCTTATCACCAATTAGTGAGCCACTTCCAGTAACAACATTTAATGCACCAGCCGGGAGCCCTGCCTCTTGAAATAATTCAGCAATAAACAAAGCTGATAATGGCGTTTGCCCAGCAGGCTTTAAGATAACGGAATTTCCAGAAGCAATGGCTGGTCCTACCTTATGTGCAACTAAATTCATTGGAAAATTAAAAGGAGTAATCGCCCCAATTACACCGATTGGTTCACGTACTGTATAGGCGATTCTCCCCTCTCCGCCTGGAGCTGCATCTAGCGGAATTGTTTCCCCATGAATCCGCTTTGCTTCCTCGGCTGCAAATTTATACGTTTGAACGGTTCTTGCAACCTCCGCATATGCGGCTGTAATTGGTTTTGCAGCCTCGGTGGCAATGATCTCGGCAGCTTCTTTTGCCCTCTCTTCTAATAGCAAGGCTACTTTTTCTAATATAGATGCACGCTGATGACTAGGCATCACTGCCATTGCTTTTCTTGCATGAAAAGCAGCTTCTAAACCCTTTTCAACTTCAGCAGCAGTTGCTGCAGGTATTTCTGCTATTACCTCTTCACTATAAGGAGAACGTAGAGACACATATTGACTAGCCTCTACCCATTCCCCATTTATATATAACTTCCTTTTCAATGGTAGTCCTCTCCTTTGATTCAATTCATCCGTTTATATTGAACATCGATTAATGAAGAACCTCATTTTCAACTGCAACAATTGTTTCATGAAGGATGTCGAGCAATTTAGCCAATTCTTCTCTATTTATAATTAATGGAGGTGCAAATACAACTGTATCTTGCCCATCAAAAACGACAGATCTGCAAATAAGTCCGCGTTTAGCTGCTTCCGCCACAATTAAAGGAGCGACAGGTGTTTCAAAACTTTCATTTGTCCTGTGGTCTTTAACAATTTCCAAGCCGCCCATTAATCCAAGTCCTTTTACCTTGCCTATGATTCTGCACTTTCCCTGGATCCAATGAAAGCCTTTAAGCATTTCTTTTCCCATCTTTTCAGCGTTTGCAATTAACTCTTCCTGCTCAATTAATTCTATATTCTTTAATGCAACAGCACAAGCCATAGGGTGTCCACTATACGTATATCCATGCAAAAGTGTTCCAGTTGAAAGCTCCATCAAATCTTGATGAATGTTCTTCGAAAGCATCACACCACCTAATTGGGCATACCCGCTGGTTATCCCCTTCGCAAAGCACATCATATCTGGAGAAACGCCATAATGTTCAATCCCAAAGTATTTCCCTGTCCTCCCAAAACCTGTTATTACTTCATCCGTAATAAATAAAAGACCATACTCATCACAAATACTTCTAACTTCTTTAAAATAGTCTTTAGGAGCGACATGAAGACCTCCTGCGCCTTGTACAGGCTCGGCAATAAAGGCTGCAATGGTATCTGGCCCTTCTGCTTCAATAACGCACCGTAAATCCTCCGTTGAAAAATGATCAGCATAGCAGAAATCCGGATCAAAGGAGTTAGTAAACTCACGAAAAGGCTTCAATCCAGTTGCATTTGTTGAACCCATCGCAACGCCATGATATGACTTCGTACGGGAAATAATTTTCCTTCGATTTGGCTGCCCTTTTAATATCCAATAATGCCTTGCTAATTTATAAGCTGTATCGTTTGCCTCCGAACCGCCAGAAGTAAAAAAGGTTGTACTTAGATCGCCGGGGGCGATTTGCGCAAGTTTTGCTGCTAAACGAATGGCTGGCTCATTGCTAAATGTTGCAAAACAAGAAGAGAAGGCAAGCTTTGACATTTGTTCCATTGCCACTTTTCCTAATTCCTCTCTCCCATGGCCAACATTTACATTCCACAAAGAGGACATCCCATCTATTACTGTATTTCCAACGATGTCTGTAAGCATGATCCCTTTCCCCTCAGTGAATATAAAAGAGGGGCCTTGATCCTGCTGCTGTTTAATCGGAGAGGTCGGATGGAGAAAATATTTCTTATCTAATTCCAATAGTTCCTGAACACAGTTATCAACCTTTGTCATGATTTGATTCCCCCTAAAATAATAGTTTTATATTTATATAGATTTAAGATGCCATTTTTATGCCATTTTTTAATAAATCTTCTAATCGCCTTCATGGTGTTCTATCAGAAAACATAAATTAAAAATTCTATAAAAATATTATTTAAAAGTGTTTCAAATACTGTCCCCGTTCATTTATGCAGTTCTTCTTCAGGAATCAAAAAAGACCAAACATGCTGTAAACATATCCGGCCAAAAATATTCTTATTCAAATAATGGACTTACTGCTTTTTGATTATGAATCCGATCAATTGCTTCAACTAGTAATGGAGCAACAGATAAAACATTGATTTTATCAATCCGTTTTTCTTGGGGCACCCTAATCGTATTCGTAATCACTAATTCTTCAATGGATGAAGACTTAATACGATCGATAGCTGGTCCTGATAGAACGGCATGTGTGCAGCAGGCATAGACTGCTTTTGCTCCATTTTCGATTAATGCATTCGCACCAGTTGTAATGGTACCAGCTGTATCAATTAAATCATCTACAATAATGGCGTTTTTTCCCTCAATATTTCCGATGATGTGCATGATTTCTGTTTCATCATGTTCCGGACGCCGACGATCAATCAGGGCAAGAGGGACATTTAGGATATTAGCTATCTTTCTAGCTCGAACCACTCCCCCATTATGCGGAGCAACAATAACTAGATCGTCTAATGATTTTTTCTTAAAATAATCCGCAAGAATCGGTATCCCTGTTAGATGATCTACTGGTATGTCAAAGAACCCTTGAGCTTGCGGTGAATGAAAATCTATCGTTAAAATTCTAGTAGCACCTGCGGTCTCCAAAAGGTTAGCAATGAGCCTCGCAGTGATTGGCTCCCTTGATCTAGCTTTCCGATCTTGACGGGCATAGCTGAAATATGGCATGACAACATTTATCATCTTAGCTGAAGCTCTCTTTAAGGCGTCAATCATAATAAGTAGCTCCATGATGTATTCATTAGTCGGCTCTGAAGCGGATTGAACCAAAAAGACTTCACTTCCCCGGACACTTTCTTCAATATGAATTTGAAGCTCTCCATCACTGAACTGTGTACTTGAACTTTTTCCAAGTTCACAGCCTAAAAGGTGAGCCATCTCTTCAGCGAGTTCTCGATTTGAATTAAGTGCAAACATTTTGAAATTCTCTTTAAGTATGTATGACACCATTTTTCCTCCAAGCCAAATTACAATAATTTTTATTTCCTTGTTCTATTTTACATGAAATGGACTTTCCAAGAAACTATATTAGGCTTTTTCTATTTATCGCAACTATTCACCATATAGTCTTAAAAAATGTTTATTTAATTCATCTTCATCTATGATTAACCTGCGCTTTAAATCTTGGGTACGCAAAACAAATTCTTTAACTCCGATAAATTCAGATTCAGCCACAACATAAAATTTTGTCCCTTTCACGAAGCTTTTATAGTCATGCTTCAAACAATATCTCTTCATCATGGCTCCCCTGTTGTTCTTTAATCTACTTAGAACTTCTTCTAACTTTGCTAAGTCTCTTAATCATTAAACCCTATCTAACACTTTTTATGCATTTTGAGTAATGATCAGCTAACGAATTAAAATGATCCCACAGTCATGGGATCATTTTATAATTATAGCATGAATCTTTCAACGGAAAATCATTGGTATAAATTTCACTATAAATACAATTACATTTAGAATATCATAATTTTTTTCTTATTACTCCTCTTGCTGAACACGTTAGCTAATGTAAATAAGAGCACAGCCAAATAGGGTTAGCAGTTTAAACTTTAAGAAATATTATTTCTCATCAGCAGGTTTTCGTTTATGTTTTTCGTTAATAATTTTCTTGTTAAGAATCCTTACTTTTCCCACCATTAGCAATCTCATATCTTCTACAATATATCTAGCTAGCTCTTCATCAGTTATGTCATCTCCTTCAATATCAAGGCGGAATTCCTGCCCTTGAATTCCGCCTCCATTTGTAAACTCAATTTCAAAATCAAATAAAACTCTTTTTTCCATTAAAGCCCCACCTTTCACATAGTGTTAGAGAGCTATAAATATATTCAGGTAACTATAAACTAATACCATCACGAATAAACTGCCACTATAAGATAAAGAAAAAACCCTGCACTCACAGGATTTTAATCAAACTTTTTTTCAAATGATCAATCATATCTATATCAATATCAATGATCGGCTTCGCAATCAAACCCTTTACAGCGGTACTTCCAATATGGTGAATATTTAGTGTGTACTGACCAATCGCTTTTTGAATAGACTGCTTTTCAACTTCGAATTCTCTAATCCATTTATTAGTCCAAGGAACTAGAAAAACCTCACCTCTGGGTAATCCAAGCATTTGCTTATCCTCACCTAATTTTTTATACATAATTACACTATTCACTTTCCTCGAATTTAACTGCTCTAGCTTAATACAATGATTTCTTTATACAGATAAGAGCTAGTTGGTATTCTAGTAAAACGGTCTTAAATTGAAAAGTGTGCAACAAATATTTTAGCTATTCTTCAGAGGAGTTGATCTACTACCCGGCATATAGAAGAATTAACCGATAAATTGCTATACAAAGTCCTAAAATACTGGCTTTTATTTTAGAGGGATGGTTTCTTTTGCTACTAAATAAGTATATTAAAACTGCAATAAATCCCAATGGAATCCAAAGTTGAAAAACTCCTTCTTTTGTACTGTGAGAAAAAATTGGAGCAATGTAAGTACTAATAAGAAAGTAAAAGAAAACCGTAAAACGTCGTATTTCTAATTGGTTGCTCCATCTGACTAAAAAAATAATAATTATTATTGCGATAATCGTAATATGTAACGGTGGCAGAACAATGGCGCCATCTCCAATTTTAAATTCCAATCAATATCTCCCTCCTTTTCTATATTATATCACCATTTTTGGTAAAATTAGGTATATATTTTAAATACCCCCTATTTTCCTCCAGAAGCATTATTGACTACATCCTTGTTTCAACTAACCAGCTCTTTAGTATAAGCAGACCTTTTCACAAAATTTTATGGTGATTAAATATAACCAACCAATACTGTTTTAGGTTCTTTTTTATTAAATGGTCAAGACATAAAGAAAGAGCGAAATTCTTGATAAAGAATTTCGCTCAATTATGGATGATTACTAATTATAGATGTCCTTTTATCAGAGTTACGCAGCCTCCAATAAACTCTACTTTATCCCCTCTAATCTTTAGTTTTATTTCTCCCCCTCGCTCTGAATCTTGAAATGCAGTGAAGTCTTTTTTATTTAAGCGATCACTCCAATAGGAAGCTAATGCGCAGTGTGCTGAACCAGTTACGTAGTCTTCATTAATTCCAATTTTTGGAGCAAAATATCTCGATACAAAGTCATACCTATCTGTTCCACGGCTAGTAATAATTATACCGGGGCCCTCAAGTTCTCTAATTGCTTCCAAATTAGGTTTTACGTCATGAACCATCTCATGATTTTCCAGTACTAAAATGTATCGATCTTCTGCCCAAGCAGCATCTTTTATTGGAAATTCAGTAACACGCTTTAAGTCCTCAGACACTTCAATTTGAGTGGATTCTTTTATATTAAATCTTAGAATTATTTGCTCTTCTGATCGTTCCGTTCGAAGGAGACTAGATCGTGTATAAAAATTAATTGTTGACTCTGATGAACAAAAACCCTCACTCCATAGAATATGAGCAGCTCCTAAGGTACCATGCCCACATAGATTAATCTCTTCAGTAGGTGTGAACCATCTAAGATTATAGTTATTGTCATTTTTCATTGAAATAAAGGCTGTAATTGGTTGATTGAGTTCTTTTGCTAAGGATTTCATCCACTCGTCTGTTTTTTTCTCTCTTAAGAAAACTATTGCTGCTGGATTGCCCTTAAATTTTTCTTTTGTAAAGGCATTGATCAAATAATATTGGCTATTCATTGGTTCCCCATCCTAACATAAATTTACATTGCTTATGCTATCATAGATAAAAAATAATTCTTTCCTTGTTAAGGAGTAATGAACAGAGGCTTGTGCATTAAGTTATTTACCTTTTTTAACGTTTTGTATGCTCCTTTTTGTAAAGCTCCGATAGCTTCCCTACCTAACTTCTCAACCACTTGAGCTTTCTCATCCAATCTCAAAGGTTAATTTTTGCTATAATGACCACGATGCAGATTTAATTTTGAATAAATAGGAGATTAGATTATGGATACTAACGTTTTTGAACAGATGGCAAAAAGATATGATACGGTAGAAAGAATGGAATTAGCTAAAGTTATAGTTAAGGAAGTAAAAACAGAATTACAAAATAATAAATCAAAATCCTTAATTGACTATGGGAGTGGTACTGGTCTGGTTAGTTTGGAATTAACAGATTTAGCAGATTCTATTTTGTTGGTCGATTCATCAAAACAAATGTTGGATGTAGCAAAAGCTAAAATTACTCTCAAAGGAATTACGAACGCAAAAGTGCTTTATTCAGATTTTACTCAAGATACACCTGAACTTAAGGCAGACATAGTTCTTATGTCTTTAGTCCTGCTACATATTCCGGATACTAATAAAATTTTACATGAGTTGTTCAACATTTTAAATAATGGCGGCAAGCTAATTATTATTGATTTTGACAAAAACGATAAAATACAGCATCCGAAAGTTCATAACGGTTTTTCGCATGAAGAACTGAAAAGAAGATTAATTGAAGTTGGATTTAAATCAATTGAAATTAAGTCATTCTATCATGGTAACAAAATTTTTATGAATCAAGATGCCTCAATGTTTATATCTAGCAGCATAAAGTAATTTCTTATTTTTTTCTTTCTTATTACTGACACAGTCTTTAGAATAGAGCCAATCATATCAATGGCTTTGACCTTATGAAAGGTCATTGGTCTAGTTTATTTCCAGTTGATGTGACTGGTTCTCTGAACATTTTTGGTTAGTTAAACCTTTTGTTGCCGATCGTTTCTTCTGTTTTTTTTTGATTAAGCTTCAGGATTACATTATTTAATGATTAAATTGTACATGTTTTTGTGTTAGAGCTGATTAATTTTTTCTTTCTTTTTTCTACCGCCAATAATTATAATTGAAACAAACATTAAGCCCCATCCTATAATATCTATAACGATATTACCTATTTCACCAATGACATGGCTCGTTAGTCCAATCAAAAAAGCACCAATAATAAAAGGGATTGCAAATAAAAACCTCAAATTATTCATCCTCCCTAAGTGAGATTCAATCATTCACAATGAACGATCTGCCACTTAATTGGGTAAAAGCCTAGAAAAATGCACGGCGATTACAACTATCTTTCTATAAGTATTCAATTCCACCTGATTCTCTTCCTTCATGAAACGATTCTTAAATGAAAAATAGACGCATTTCTTAGGGAAACGCGTCCTTTAACAAAATCCCCCCAAACCTCTAAAAGCTTGTTGAGTTAAATATAGAATTGTTACATTTTATTCCTGGCAAACTGCTTAATTAGTCGCAACACTTCATTGCACCGGAATAACTTGAATATAAAACCTGCCCAAGGGTTCTGACTCATATTAAAAGGTTAATCGCAGCTATTTCGTTTTACTTTATCTTCTTTCTCTGACAAGCTTATCAGCATCAATGAAAGGCAGCAATGGCTGTATTTCACTAAATCCCTGTTTCTCAAGCGCATCCTCCGCCAGATCTTGCAAGAATTCTTTTTTAAGGAAGGGTGCGATACTACAGAGTGAGGAGAAGCCATTGCGTTCATAGCTTTCCTTACTAATCTCCTCCTTGCATTTCTCGTTTAAAAAAGGAAAGAGTTCATTCATGTCAAGAAGTCCCTTTTTCGAAAATTCCTTCCTTGCGATAACTTCCAGGCTTTCTGCAGATAAAAATGGCAGAAGATATTTCAGTGCTTTTATTCCATTAGAAGTATGCTCTCTTTCTGCCAGTTTTGCCAAGTATTCCTCACTTAGAAATGGAAACAAATTCACTAATTCATTCAGCCCTTTTTTATGGTAAAATCCCTCCACTAATTCTTCCAAATACGCTTCGCTCAAATGGGGGGCGAGCGCATTCAAATCTGCGGTTCGGAGTGTCTTCTCATTCGGCTTTACTGATTGATCGACTTGATTTGCTGTCAAAATGGGGGCAATTGTCCTCAAATCTTCAAGAGGAACATCGGCTGGTTCTCCCCCCTCTCTTTCAATTAGCTGTTTAACAGCAGCTGTCTCTTTTTGATTTAATAATAGTTCATCAATGCTAACGCTAAATAAAGAAGCTAATTCCGGCAGCTTTGTGATATCTGGCATGGTTTCCCCACGCTCCCAATTGCTAATGGCCTGGTAGGTAACTCCTAATTTATCTGCCACTCCCATTTGTGTGAACTGGTTATCTTTCCTCAATTTTGCAATTTGCTTGCCTATTTTCTTCATATCCATCGGCTACATCACTCCCTTGGTTTGAATAGTTTAAGTCTAGACAGTCTACGGGAGAAAGTATATCAAGTTATCATTGAGTCGCTGGATTCCCTTAAGAAAACCATTTGCATTCGAGTGTTTTGACTATCAGCTATACAAAGAGTGCATACGCTCATAACACCAACTAAATCAATGCTTGAGTTCTGCATCGATTTCAATACTTAAGTTTCGCAACTCTTCACCCGCTTGACTACAAATTCTAAAAAAATCGCTATAGTATAAAAATAAGCGCAAATCCTTGTTACAGGAATGCGCCAGATTATTCATACTAAATACTGCCGAATCTGCATTAACTGTAAAGATTGCATTGTTATGTAGCGATGTTCATAAAAGCGGGCAAAAGAAAAATCACAAAAAAGTATTGAGGCTTCATAAAGAAATTCTATTCAAACAAGCTAGATAGAAAACAAATCGTTAACCTAATGATGTTCATTCCATCGGTCTTCAATATCAAGAGCATCTATCCCTACTAGAAACTGAAATAGATGCCCTCATTAAAGAAATTGAAGGCTTTAAATTATTCATCGTATTTCTAGTATCGAATTAAAGATTACGGCAACGGAGAAATAGATCGGTTTAAGCGACCTAAGAAGCAACGAAAACGATTAAACCTCCAGCGCTGAGGATCCCCAATTTAAAGATAAGTATTTCTAAACATTTTAAAAAAACAAACTCTTTTTAAACTCGTTCCATGGTAGGTTTTTGGGTGGATACTTGTAAAATTCAACAAAGGTGAATTGACAAAATAGTACTTCTTCATTGCAACATTACTGTCCAGTTTGTTCAATAAATAGCCGACACCGCTTATAGACAAAGTGCGTCTTATAAATGGTTTCAATGCATCTTCAGATAGAATTCTCTTCTTAATGAGCATTGACTGGCTTCCTGCTGGAACTGGGGAGCATAGTGGCTCAATTTTTTAATAAAATAACAAGTTTCAGGAAAGTGATGTATTAGAAAGCGTAGCGTTTCCTTATTTAAGAGCTTGTTTTCTCTATATTTCATTGTCATTGCATAGATAAATTGGCTCATTTCGAGTGTAGTTTTTCCAACTTCTAAAGCGAATTCAGTTTGTCTTGCAAAACCGGGCTCTTTAAACCGTAAATATCCTTTTAAATGATGATTTTGTACAATGAAGGCTTGATATTTGCCGATATATAAATCTGCTCGATTGGAAACCATAATTTCGATGGGATCAAGTAAATTTTTAAATAAGACCGCATGTCCCAGCTGGTCCTCCAGCCACAGGTCCATTAATTCGATTAGACTCAGAGGAACTGGTTCTGACCCTTTTATCAAGTAAGATAAGATTCTTAAATATTCCTGGTTTTCACTTAATGTGCCGTTTAGATAAGTTGGGGATAAATTTAAGTTCACTGCATTCTCAATTCGAAGGGCTTGCAGAGCCCCCTCAAAATCAAAATATCCTTTCACAACCGGCCAGACCTTTCTTGAAAACTCTATTGATGCAGGATTGCTATGCGAAATTGCAGGTGATAACCGGTTCAATTGTTTCAACAAATCATCAAACAATTGAATAAATTGTTCAGCAGTTTGGACATACTCAACTTCACTTACTGATAAATGATCCCTGACAAAATAGGCATGGTCCTGAAGTATTTCTAACCAAAATAAATGCTCTTCCCATAATGAAACCATTTCTCCCGCCCCTTTCATGCTGCTCCTCTTACTAAATGTTATTGCTGACTCTAGAAAAACTGAACACTTGGGTTAGAAAAAACACAATTTTTATTCACTCACATAAACATGCATGAAAATGGAAAATATATAAATATATATCAATTTTTTTAAGGGAGAATATTATTTGTATAAAAAAGATAAATTATTGATGATTTTAATGATTATATTACCTTGGCTTAGTATTTTGTTTATTGGTAAGAAAACTCTGAAAAGATTTCTACCAGGCAGCATTTTTATGAGTTTGTATCTTATTGCAGAAGGTAGATTTGCGGAAAAGAAGAAATGGTGGTGGTTCCCATACTCAATCAAACCAAATGTTTTGGCAGAATTCCCATTGATATTTGGTCCTTTTTTAGTAGGTTCTCTTTGGATTTTAAAATATACGTTTGGAAAATTTAATCTTTATCTTTTGGTTAATATAATTATTGACTCTTTTTTTACTTACTTTGGATTAAAATGGTTAAAGAAAATAGGCTATGTCTCATTAATTCGGTTAAATAAAGTTAAATTATCCATTGTATTTTTAATAAAATCGTTTGTATTATATGGGTTTCAAGTTGTTTACGAAAGATATTTCCCTTTATCAAAAAATTCCCTTTAGTGACCTTTGCTCTAGCTTACAAGCAAAGGTCTTTTTTCTAATATTTAATTCATACTAAGTTTTGGATAATTTCATTAGAACATTCATTTTAAGGTGGGGTGTTTGGAAGAATTCATCCATAAATTCTATTAGAAAAGCATAAACCAAAATACTGATAGGTGCTAAGTTTACAATTAATGAAAAAATTCTTCTAGCAAAATTTTCTTTGCTGAACATTGAAACGATGCTTAAAGGGATGCCAAACACGGAAGCATAGAACGTAAGGAATTTAAATATTCCAAGGATAGATTCTATAGTGTCATTCGATGTTTTTGATGAGATATATGAAGAAATGGGAATAGTAATAATCGTATTCATCGCTATAAAGAAAGAGATTTTAGTGAATACCCTGAGATTTTTCCTCTCCAACACTTTCACCTCTCCTATTAGATGGAGTGAAAAGTAATATCTTGTCTATCAATCTAGCATTATTCTTTTCTTGGATTTTCAGTTCATTACAAATTAAATGCCATTCACACTCAAACGTATACAGACTAGATAGCATTATAATCGAGGCTTTCCCTAATTTACAGCCATACTTACAGCACCTTTCACCTGATAGTTATATAGTCAGCAATATGAACAAAAGAGAGAATATCCTCCAGCCCTCGATTAGGAACAAAAATATCGAGGCTCACCTATAACGATGTTAAGAGCAATGAATAACACCGCCATATCTAGATATGTATAAGTCATTCATACATTTTCTAAACGAATATATTGGGTGATGTATTAACGATTGCCTCAAGTTGTAGAAATTCGCGCTTATAGCTGCTAAGTATGATGTCACATGAAGATTTTTGGGAAGTGTATTTAAGTAAGTACCCTTTTGTACCAACATTCACACCCGATTACGAAGGATTGTTTTAGAATTAAATAAAATAAACACTGCACCCCATTTAATTGATCAGCTTCTTTTCAAGAATGATTTTAGGTTCTCCCTCGTTATCAGTGTAAGTTCCAATAATATCGAAGCCACTTTTAATATTTAAAATCAGCATATTGCGCCACTTGTTTTTGGTCTGTGTTTGAACTGCTTTGTATCCATTTTCTATTAAATGTTGGTGCTGTTGTTCCATTAATTTAGAGGCAATGCCTTTGTTCCTGTACTCAGCATCCACTCCTCCTAACCAGCTATAAAACTGGTCACGTTTATGCGCGTATCCAATCTTATACCCGACCACCTTTTTATTATCTATAGCAACGTCAATTCGCAATTTAGGCTTTTCCACCATTCTGCCTGCTAAATCTTCCGATTCACCAAAAATTTCATTATGTAATTGTATAATGCCATCCATAATCTTAGTATCTGGAATTGATTTAAAATGAAAATACTCAAAATCCATATAAACTCTTATCCTCTCTTATCAACATTTTTTAGTATATATTCTTCATCATAGTTGAACATCAATCTTATCTAAACCTAAAAAATAAGTAAGCTCCATAATTGAACAAACAAAATAGGTTCCCCATTTTTTGATCATGAAATTCTTCTTTCGCTATGTCCAACCTTTAATCTTCTTTTATAAAACAGTATTAAGGACATGATTAACAAAATAAATCCTGCTATTCCTGTAAAAAAGGGATATAGGAAAGGAACAAAGAGAGACGGATAACCTTGTGTAATATCGGAGTAATATCCTAAAGACATAAGTGAAGTGCCAGAGAAATTTATTAATTTAACACCTAATTTGTTTTCGCTTCTCTCGAAGTATTTTAAGACATCTTCACTAACAACACCATTTTGAGAAATTGTGATCAACTTCCATTCTCTCTTTTCCATTGGGTGATTATCATCTGTCAGCCTCTGAACGATATTAATCTGTTTTTTTCCAGTCAGAGCATCGGTAACAGTAATTATATCTAACCATGAATAATATCTGCTCCCTTTATTGCGATTAGAAAGCCATATTTCATCCGGTATAGAAATCTCTTTTCCATTTAATAAAAGATGTATCTTAACAATATCACCTGGAGGTACATTTTCATTTTTATCCCAATATGTTAAAGGGGCTTTCTTGTTTGTCTTTTCTTCGATTATTTGTATAGTCATATCATTTATTGTAAGTTCTTGAACGTCCACAATATTGTTGAATCCCTGAGTGTCTCGATAAGCGTGGTCTATTTCATAGCGTTCATTTAACTTATAATCAATCCAAAACTCACGCACAATATTTAATAGTGGGGTAATAGAAAAAATTAATAAGGTTAGCGATATACCAATAAGGCCAATAATCTTTTTCATCAAAATCCCCTCTTGATTAGTTAACAAAAATTTAGCGTTATATATGTCCAACTGATTCTTTGAACTTTATTAAAAACTAAACTAATCCTCCCAATAAAATATCGCATCCATGACCAAATACTCTCCAGGTTCACGAAAAATGGTTGGAATTTTCGCTTGGAAAGATAATGGCTGATGCATTATTTCATCTTCTAATAGTTCATAATCAAACTCTTTTAAGACACGTTTCAAATTTTCTGCAACTGTTTGGAATTTTCCGCTAAAATCTAATTGGTTTCGACCACCAAGTAAAGAGCCATACGCCCCGCCAACTACTTCGTTCGTATCGCTACGAATTGTTTTATATCTGTCATCTTCTCCCATGATTGCTACTGGTGCTAAACGACAAATATCAATAATAATCCCATCTATCCTAATCTCTTGACGACCGTACTTCTCTTCACCGACTATAACATCTTCTTTTCTATAACAAAAAAATTCAACAAAGGAGGCGTAACCACTGCCAAAATGATTCCACTCTCCTTCACATACTAGTTGAGGAATACGATTTATTCGATGAAATAACTGTCTAATATGTCCTTCAATATTCTTCTCGTTATTGGTATCATAGGGAAACTTGTTCCCAACAATTTTCCCATCAATTAATGCCTGTAGTTGTTTATTAGAAAACATATATGAATCTCCTCATGTGTTTATTCGCCACGTCTCTATTTCGGAATCGCTCACAATTGTTGGAACACCCTTGAACTTAAGCACTCTTCCTTTAAGCAGTAATTTATATATTAAATTGGTTTTCGGATTTCATCGTTGCTTTTAATTTGAACAACAAAGGTGAAATTAGTAATCCTCCTGCAAACCCTCCTACATGTCCAGTCATACTGATATTAGGCAATAAAATCGTTCCTGCAAATCCGAACAATAAAAAGAATAGGATGAATCTTTTATCAACAAGAGTGAATAAATGACTTTTCTTAAAAAGTAAGAATATGTATATTCCCATTAAACCATAACCAACACCAGATGAACCAGCTAACGGTACTGGATAATTTGAAAAAAAATGAATGATTAAACCAGTAAAAATACTAAGGAAAATATATATAATTAAGAAAAATTTACTTCCTAACAGATTTTCAAGTGGTCTTGAAAGCAGCAATAAAAATGGAATATTGATAAGAAAGTGAAGAAAACTCATATGTCCAAGTGAGTAGGTTAACAATCGCCAAATCTGTCCCTCATTAACTTTTTGTTTTTCATAAGCACCTAAAATTAAACGAGTTTCAGCATCATGACCTCCTATCAGAGCTATGCTTGTTAAAACAGCACAAATAAATAATACTGCCGTTGTTATTGGATATACTCTAATGAATGTAGAAAAATCCTCTCTAACTTTAAACATATTCTCACCCTCAGGTTACTTTAAGTCTAAACTCGAACAAATGTATCCTATTTTCTTTATAATGTTGTTCAATCTTAATTAAATTGGCTTTAACATAAAGAAAACGCGTAATTCATGGAGCAGAATCGCACCCTATTAAAAAATAATGAAAATATAAACACAAGGATTAATTAGCTTGCGCCTAATAACATCAAAGCATCCGTTGACCAATAAACCATTTTTATCTTCATCAACTGTAATCTTCAATTAATAATATTTTTCCATCTTTTATCTGAAATACCGACTTTCCTTTGAGCTGTAATTTATCTCCTGCTTTTAATCCATTAGGTAAATCAACTGCAAGTATCCCTTCATACTGAATTTGCACTTCAACATTGTTGTCTATTGCACTATAGCTGACAATTGTCTGGCGGCGACTAGCAAAAATCTTTGATGAATTTTCCGCAAGCTCTTTAAACTCCTGTATTCCTTTTGTTTCCGTGTCAACTTCACCATTTGAGAAATTCCTGAACATGATTTCTTTATGCAAAAGTTTTACAATACCTTCTACATCAAATGAATTATAAGCTTCAACAAAATAATCAATAATTTGTTTTGTCTCGTCACTATTCATAGTCATCCCCTTTTCCGGTTACTAAGATATTTCATACTAATTTCTATAGAATTTAGTAATTTCCTTTATTTATAGCTTTGTATATAGTAAAAGGTATTTATACTGCTGAAGACTCATTGCTTATTCTAGTAAAGCACCCATTTATTTTAGGTACTTTTCTTCACTATCTGTCTATACATAATAAAAAGGCTGTTACATCAACAATTTTTCCAAAGTCAATTTAAAAATTTGTAGAGAAACCATTTTAATCTAAGAAAATTCCCATTTTCTTTTTACATCCACCAATTCCTGGTGATTGAATTCCATTCTGTATATATCTGGTTTTGATGTATGTAATAGGAAATCCAAGTCGTACTTACTATCAAAATAGCTCATCATCAATGCCATTACAGCTCCGTGAGTTCCTACCACTACTTTCTGTCCTTGATAGGTATGTAACAGTCCTTTTAAAACTTTTATTGCACGATTCTGGCAATCTGTATTAGACTCTCCCCCCATTAAAGTGAAATTGGGATCAGAAAACGACTTTTTTAATAGTGGGAATAATTCCTTATCAGATAATCGCTCATCTTCAGCTGAAAAAATTCTTTCCTTTAAGTCCTCAAATACTATTACGTCTTGTCCTAATTGTTTTGCTAACGGCTCTACGGTTAAAATTGATCGAGTAAATGGACTTGAGATAACAGTGTTTATCCCTTCATCCTTTAAAACTTCAGTTATTCTTTGTGCGTCTAATTTTCCTTTTTCAGTTAGGCTTCTTGTTCTTTCATTACCTCTTTTTGGTGAATCCCCGTGCCTTACCATATATATATAAGTTTTCATAGCTTCCTCCCAAGTTTTTTCGTATCTAATTATTCCAAACGTAGCAAATAGTATTTTAAAAGAATATCCCCCATTTAATACACTTTAAATTCTAATTAACAAACCGTTGCGTTAACTCCACTGCTTCACAGCCACCTAATTACTTAAAGAATAAACTATTGTTTTATATTAAAAATTTGTTTAACTGCATTTCACATAATGAATAAGCCTAATACTTGCTGCAGGATTGCACACGTATGTTGAAGATTATTACTAAGCACATTACTAATGAAAACAATTAGCCATACACATAGTGCAAAACAGCCATTCACAACAGGTTTGAAATACTGGAGCTATCTCAATCTATGTAACACTGTATATTAACTCTCCCATTTTAATTTTAAACAAATGTAATGGAGATTGTTTTGTTCGAAGTTACAATAATTTTTTTATAGTACTTGTAAGTATTCATTTTCTTTATATTCATCTTCCATTAAATAGCCCTTAATATAAAGAAAGAGCGAAATCCCCTTCAAGAATTACGCCCATTTATTTGTACCTTTTAGTTTAAATAAAGATGCACCCATCGTTGTTGAAGCTTGCATCCCAATATTTATTGGCAACATAAATCAATTTAATTCTAAGCGGAGTTTGTCTAACCTATAATCCTCAATTAAGTCGATACTTCCTTTGTGGTTTACATAGTTTTTGATTTGCTGGTTAATATTTGGTATCAGTAAAATGGAGTCTAGCTCATCTAGAGGAATCCACTTCACCGCCGATTGGTGTTGATCAGGAAAGTCGGGTAATCTTGGTTTTGAATTGTTTTTTATTTTACATTCAAAAATGAGATGTAATGAGTGTTGCTCATTGAGTTTATAATCGCCTGACTGTTTATGAGGAGTAAACTCATAAATTAATACTAACGGTCCAACATCTACTTGAACTGTAGTTTCTTCTAACACTTCTCTTGCAACACCCTCCATTATCGTTTCACCAGGTTCCAGTCCTCCACCAGGTAAATTATAATGAATTCCGTTATCATCATATTCCACTAAAAGTACAGAATTGTGTTCGATAATTAAACCGGTACAACGAATTCTCACATGTGACAAGATTTCACCTCATTTTAAAATTAAGATAACAGTTTGATCAATTTTCATTGTTTAGTGTTAAGATACTCCCAATAAAAATTCGGTAAGAATTTAAAAATCCCTTCTGATCTTAACCGCTTCCGATTGACTATTTCGTATGATAGAACAATGAGTAACTCAATAATCTGGCCCTATTCAAATAAAGAAAGAGTGAAATTCTAGCTTCATAATCTTGCCCTTTAATTGAATACTTTTGTTGATGCCAATTTTTACAGACTATAATCTAAATTTTTCTTCATCATTTTCATCCTTTTGTTAATGAAAATACTTCAACATTATAAGAAGATCTGTTCTGTAATCAACTTAATATTGTTCATATTTTTGTTTAAGTATCCAGAATAATCATTGAGTGTATTCAAAACAACTAAGAAGAGCTTTTGGCTAGTTTTTGTTTTGCTTAAGTATTCTCATACTTCACTTTTTCTCTCTCAAAGCCTAAATATCGTGTCCCTTGAAAGTTTAATATTCCAATATCATCTTCAGAAAGTAAACCATACTCCTTACCAGAAACGTGAAACTCCGAACGGTCACCGCTTTCGAACTCGAAAGTAACAAAATATCTTGTATGTGTACTTGAAGAATGATGGTGATGGTTATCTGGCTGATGATGATGCATATTTGACCTTCTGGAAACATCTGCTCGTTTTGATTTAACTATAGCTGGCACTCTTAATTCCGGAGACTGCTCATTTTTGTGCCACTGGCCAATTCCTTTGAAAATTGAAAATAAAATACCGCCAAAAACGATTACAAAAATAATTCCAATAAAAATAGGGACAATTTGAAACATATAATCACCCACAATAAATGGATCTGACATGTAAACACCCCTTCGGTTATAGCTTTTAATCAATACGAGTATAAAATTGAAAAGTTTCATAAAGTAGACACTGACAAACTCCGTATAGGTATTCCTTCATTAAACAGAACCGATGCTTTCAAAAAAAAAATTGGCTCCATATTGCATCGGTTCCCCCTATACTCTGGCCATTTGCAAAAAGAAATAGCGTGATTCTTGTAGCAGATATACACCTTTATATTGGAAAACCCAGATTATCCTCAAACCTAAATACCAGCTATCTCTAGTTTATTTAACGCAACCAGTTGTTGAAAGTCATAAGTATATCCCATATAAAATGAAGCTCCCTATATAAATTTAAGTGCATTTCCTCACATAATAGTTTAAAAACCTTATATGAAACACTTAAATTGTATCAATTGGTTGTTTGCTCCTAAGTCATCTTCATAACCCACCCTGTCATTTTTATCTTTTAATGTGAAATGATATTGAGTATTTGAACTCTCTCAGCCTGCTCTAAACCCATATTCAGTAAAAAAAAATCTGCCTTTATTCGATTAATTGAACTTTTATATCTATAAACATCAAGATAGAAAAAATAAAAATCAATCTATATTAGCATCTTTATCCTTACCATGATCGAAAGCTATTTCAATTAAGGCAATTACCAATGCAATAATAATCTCTGTTTTCCATGAAAGTGTCATACTTTCCATAAACTCATCTACTGTAAACAGGACAAGCCAGTTCGAAGTAAGTTCAAAACTGATCCGGATAAAAAAGACCCATATTTCTCCTGTTATATTTCGAACGGATAACTTAAAAATTGTTTCGGAAAACAATTCGACAATGATACCAAGAATATAGTAACTAACAACAAAGACAGCCAATGACCAGAAAGACTCATACTGAACACCGAGAAGTTTAAAAATCCCTGCCATACCAAAGAAATAAAGCCCAAATACAAAGCCTATCACCAGGATAATGAGCAATGTTATTCCTGCAACTGTTACTGTTTTATCTTTAGCATTCATTTCACGAAATGAATCTTTTTTTTCTGGCATAAAGTCTATTTCTCCTTCTGCTAGGATTCTCCTTTATGAAAGTATAAAACTACATTACCTCTTCTAAACTTAATATTTAATTTTTAATTAGCCCAATAAAAAAAATCCTTATAATTGAATTGCCGCCGAATATGGTAGATTACTTAAAAATATATGTTTTATAATCACCAGTATCGGAGGAGAATTTTAAGATATTTCCATCTGCGGGTATTCCCTCAAAATAAGCACCAATACAGCCTGTTGTACATCTGTGACCAGTTATAAGAATATTTAATTCCTTCTTTCCTTTTTGATTTTCAAGTTCTTTCATAAAGCTAAATACTCTTTTAACAAAACTATTTGGTTCTTCCACCCCATTATAGACAGAGGAATCAGGTAATGGACCAGCCATTTTTACTTCACTGATATGTAATCTGTCGGCTTCACCCAAATCAAAAACATCCAATCTATTATCTATTACAGCTTTTACCCCGGTAACAATTTTCGCTGTTTGTACGGCTCGCTCTTGAGGGGAAGAAAAAACAAAATCAAAATGAATACTTTGTATTTTATCTCTTAAAGTTTTAGCTTGTTCTATCCCATACACGTTTAATGGTAAGCCTCTTCTCCCCCTGCATTTTCCGTTCTTTATTCAAATCTGTTTGTCCATGTCTAAATACATATAACATGCGGAAGTCCTCCTTTTTAATCTTAATGGACTTCTTGTTAACAAATATACAATTCACCAAAAAAACTATCTATACTAAAAGTATTCAATTCTTCTTGATATTCTTATGCATTCATACGCCCGATTTGGAATATGCCTGATACCCTTCAATTACTTACCGAAGCCCTTCAATCTTTTACTTATTATCTAATGTTGTCATCATATCCCACGATGTTCCATTTATACCGACTTTCACAAATCCCTGCCTTTCATACAAATGGAGAGCAGGATTTTTGGGGTCAACACTTAATGATAATGAGAAAAAACCAGAATTCTTAGCTTTTCGAAGCATTTCATTAAGAAGTAAGGTTCCTACCCCTTGACCTCTATATTCTGGTACAACAGCCATGCTAAGTACTGGCGTGTTTTTGTCAATAAATCCATACGTTTTATTTGTTTCATCAAATAAACGTGCCCATATGGCTCCCACTGGTTTTTCACTTGAGTCCATGGCGATTAATGCTATGTCTCCCTGTCTTCCCCAATTACATAAATACTTAAATATCTCAGGCTGATTTAAAATCTCTCGTGAAGGCTTGATTTCCCCTTCAGCCATAAAAATGGCTTGATAAAGCATTTCCCATAAAAAATCTATGTCCTGTTCCGTTTCTGTTCTTACCTTGTAATCTGTCATGTTCATTCCTCCTTCAAATATTTAATAAGCCAAATAAAGACGCCTTTTTATTGAGTAATTGCTGCCTTTCTAGGTATATTGCTACAATTAACAGGTTCATTTGATTACAAATTTCCACGAACAACATACCCTCGTTACCATAAGTATTCAATTTTTTCAACATTCTTCCTCCACTAAATCCTGTATACAAAGAAAAAGCAAACTATTTAATCCAAAATCGCGCCTTTTCTTACAATAAGTGCTAATTTCACATTTTCGTTTCCAGTTTCTTGATTTAACCCCTGCCAATTTTTACAAATTTCAGTGTACATTTATATCATTCAATAGTAAAATATAATTGACTAATAAAATTTTTTTTATTAAAGAGAGGTGTATTCTTATGAATTATTTAGACTTATATTTACAGAGAAATCATTGCAAAAGATATGATGTCTTTAAAAAAACCGGTGTGAGTCAACAGTTACTTTCAACTCACACAAATAAAAGCATTGAAAAATACTCCAGTAAAGTAATCATTGCAATTGCAGAAACATTAGATAAAACTCCGGGTGATGTCCTAAATGAGCTATTGCATATAGAGAAAGAAAAGCCGATTTATGAAGCTTATAATCCAAATGATTTATTAGTGGCGTTAAAGGCAAAGTATGACAAAATTATTATTCAAGGAGCATACTACAAAGAGGTTAAAAAAATAATGGACACTCATCTTTCAGATAAAGAACTATTAGGCGTGGAATTGGGGAGTGCAGGTGTGTTAACCATTCTAATCTATGCGATTGAATCCGTCATGGGCTTGTTTAGTAATGCAGAAAAAATTCAAAAAGAAATTGAAAAAAGGCTTAAGCTGTATAAAATTATAGAAATGTCTGAAGATCGCTTAGTTTTAGGCTTAAAACAATTAGATTATTAATTTTATTTCAGTTTCATTATTCCTTTTTGTACAAATTAATGCTTAAATGCCCTAGTAAGTGCATTAACCAAGTAACGCAAAACAAAATCAACTCCCAAAAGGCTATGAACGAATTTGGCTTTACTATAAAGTAAGAGCGTCATTCTTCCTGTAGAGTTGTGCCAGATTAAGGAAATTGAAGAACTATAAAACAAAATAGTTCACCCATTTGATTATTGTTCATCATTTTCTCACTCCCCAAAACTTTATAATTGTTCTCTATTCTTCACTGTAAACCAACATATCTTTTTTTAGAAAACTGCCCTTTAACATAATAGCAGTGATCTTATATTTCTATTTATCCCGCAATACGTACCTCCTATTAAATGGTCCATAAATAAAAATAACCCAATTTCCACTAAGAAATTGGGTTATTACTGTTTAACTATTTAACTTTGGGAATCAAAAAATAACAGGAACAGATCTTCCTCTACATTTCTATCAACCGAAAAGTGTTTAACATTGTAATGACCATAGTGAGTATTTTATAATGATGCTTCACCAATTTTCATATTCTCACTCTTTTGATTCACCTATTTCTGAAACTTTCTAACATGTGCTTTAAAACGATCATCACTTCTTCTTTTACATCTTTTTGATCAGAGTGGTCAGAAATCCATAGCACTGCTTCATTCATTGCTCCAGAAAGACAATGGGTCATTGCCTCGACAGAAATAGGCTTTATTAGCTCGCGTTCCTGCATAAATTGTAATTGTTCCCTAAGTGAATTCATCGAATATTTTTCGTCCATTTTTCGAAAGGTATCCCAGCCTAATATAGCTGGCCCATCAATCAAAAGGATACGTTGATTTTGTGATACTACTGCTCCTTCCAGATAAGCTTGGCACCCGTTAATTAATTGCTGCCAGCTATTATTACTTTGTGCAGCAGCTGCTTCGACATGTTCACCGATCTCTTTCTGAACCACTTCAAATACAGCAAGAAACAGCCCTTTTTTATTTTTAAAATGATGATATAAAGCACCCCTCGTTACATTCGCTTCTTGTGCAATTTCTTCAAGGGTAACGTTCGCATATCCATACTCAGTAAAGTGCTGCCGTGCTTTTTCCATGAGGTTTTGTATTGTTTGTTCTGTTTCTGTTTTATTTTTTTTCATACGGCCTACACTCCTTACTCCACTTGACGGGATAACTCCAATGCATGTTCATGATTTACTTTTATTAAAGTTCTTAATCCATGTTTAATGATTTTTCGGTTTATACCATTATTATCTGATATATACTTCTGTATCCATGTTAGGACTGCTTCGGGGTTTTCTTTTGTTAAATCATTTATGTGGTTGGCTACAGACTTTTGAACATAGCGAGAGCTGTCACACATTAATTCTTCTAGCAAACTCAGATTATTTTGTACATCATTTTTTAATAGAGGTATCTTTTTAGCCCAAGGCAGCCGTGGCCGCGTTCCTTCACTTACTAATCTCCTAACATGTGAATTTGGATCTTTTGCCCAGAATTGAAAATAATCCATGCAGCGATCGCTATTTGCAATTAAATAGGGGCGGATTGCATATTCTGCTGTATGTCGTTTAGTAATTTCATACATGGCATTTAAGGATAAATCAAAGTGATCCATGCCATACTTTTCGACAAAACAGGCGACTGGCATTAGAAAATACCCCTTGGTAAACATCCCTTCTTCTGTTTTATTTTCTGGTCCTAAAATCTTTAATAAGATAGCTAAAGCTTCTTCATAATCAGTTGGAAGATGTTGCTTTAAGATGTTCGCAATTACCTCAACACGAGCCTTCAATTCTTTATTTTCTACTTCTATAGATACAGTATCTACAAAAGACTCTCTAGTAAAATGAGGATACTGCTGCTGGATTAAATCTGCCAGATGAAGGGCCAATTCTCTATCAAAATAATATTTAAAAGGTATATACTCACTCATTATGACTCCCCTCTCTCACTTTCTATTTATAATGATTTTGAAAGGACGTATCATGCGGAATAACCGTAATGATATCAATCAATACTCCATTTGGGTCACTTGTAATAAAATGCCTTTGACCAAATGCCTCGTTACGTAATTCGAGATGTAAGGGCAGCTGTTTTTCCTTAATCAATTGATGATACATTTCATCTACATTTTCAACTTCAAAATTTAATATTAATCCTTGGATAGACTTTCCATAAGAGAAAGGAACAGTTTCGTGATCAGACTGAAGGATTGCCAATTCAACACCAGTCTCTTCTTGCTTTAGACTCACATACCAATCAGCTTCAAAAACACTTAAAAATCCAAAATTCTGTTGATAAAATTCACTCGTTTCCTTCACTTTCATTGTCATTAACACTGGGTAAAAACTGCTAAATCTCATTCTCTTCACTTCCCTCATCGTAAATTAAACATATTTTATCATACGTACAGCACGTATGTAAAATAATCTTTCAATTATGATCTTACTTTTGTGATCATCCTATTCCCCCAATATCTTACCCTTTAGCTTCCTATAGGTAAGTTCAAATAAATAATTTACGAAAGGTTAAAGTCCTTTACTAATTAATTTAAATAAATAACTACTTTGCCAATAATAAGTTGGCAAACATTCGAATACTAGGTTTACTAATCCTCCACCTCAGTTCCTCCGAGCAAAATTCTCTCCTCCATGAAAAAGTTAGGCATTGCTGCAATGCCTTGCCCATTTTCAAGAGGTATTCATTTGATTCCACACAGCAAGCTAATTGACATATTTTAGCTCATAAATACTCTATTCTTGCATCCTCTTATTGAAGAAAAAGGAAGGTTCTATTAACAGTTTTAACGAAACAAATCCTATTAGAAAAAAAGCCGATTGCAATTGCAATCGGTTTTTTTCTTCAAATGGAATATTAAATTCTATTTAGTTTTCATGTATTTTTATAAACTTCTGTATTCATCCTATTGGATTTAATATACTTAGTAAATATATAACGGACTAATGGTCCCATAATAATGATCTGTAATGGTAAGGCCATAATTAAATTCTTGCTAAAAACTGCAAAATAATCGGCTGCCACTGAGTTAGAAGTAAAACCATTATGTATATATGTTGAAATTAATCCGTAAAATGACATAAAAAACGCCATTCCCAAAACCATGCATCCTGATATGGCAAGGACTGTATAGATTTTCTTAGTTGTATTTACAGTTAGTTTTAATGCTATTTTTTTAGCATTTGGCCCTACTATTAACATGTCAAGTCCAAAAGCAATCACAAATCCAATTAAAAAATCAGATATCCCTTCTTTAAATGTCATCTTCCCGATTGTTCCATTTAGGTAAAAATTATATATAGTCATAACTAATACCATCCCAAAACACATGATTAAACCAAATTGTAAACTTTCTTTCTTATTTGTTGGCAACATAATCATCCCTTCTTTTTACTACCTTTGTATTATAGGGATAGTGAGAACCTCTTCGTAAATGAACATTTTGTGAACATTTTTTTGACTGATTCATTCATTTTAGCTTTAACTTGCTTCAACGGAACTCCACCAAACTTTGATAAATTATCTAATAACATTCTCCTTGTTTTTAACAAAAAGTTTAATATCCTTTACGTGCTACTACACAAAATGGAAATATCAATATATTAAGAATCGTTCATTTCTAGTTTCAGAAATGGTTTAAACAAGATTTTATACATATATGTGTAAATTGGGTCTTTCATACTTGACTTTTAGATTAAGCTATTCATTTATTTTTAATGTTCTCTTAACTAGACTACTCTTCTGCTGAAAATTACTATTTACTAGATAGATACCAATAATAATAAACATGCCACCAACTATGTTTGAAAGGTATAACGACTCCCCTAATAGTAACCAGCCTGATAATACACCAAAGAAAGGAGCCAAAAATAAAAATGCACTCGTTTTTCCTGGTTCACCTTTTTGTAAAAGATAATACCAGAGGGCAAATTGAACAATAGAGGACATTATACTTAACCATAATAAAATGAGCAATGAATTACCATTTAAAATAAAAAATGGTTTTTCGAGTATAAAACTGCTAAGTAAAAGCAGGAACCCACCAAAAAGCAACTGATAGGCTGATAAAACCCACGTATCGAAATGTAAACCCCATTTATTTGCTAATAATGTGGCAATTGCCCAAAAAATAGCAGAAAGAAGCCCAAAAAGAATACCAATCTTAAATTCAATTTGCGCCCCCATTGTTATACTTACCCCTACTAATCCAAAAAGAACACCAATCCATTGATAAAGTTTATAGTGTGTTGTTAAAAAGATGGTACTGAATATAACAACTAGTAACGGGTTCGTGAATGTAAGAACTGAGGATTCACTTGCTGTGATGGTTCGTAAACTCAAGAAAATACATCCCATCACACCTGATGTTTGAAAAGCACCAATAATAAACACTTTTATCCAACTACTAATGGATGTCGGGTGCGGCCTTTTTAAAATGATTACGATTACAGCCATAATAATTCCAGCAAGTGTAAAGCGTAGTGCTGCTAATAACAGTGGGGATGAGTAAGGTAAGCCAATCTTAACTACAGCAAAAGAAGAACCCATTAAAAATGTTGTTATGAGTATTAGCAATGTAAATTTGAAAGTATTCATTTTTTATCTCCCTACATATTTATTGATCAATCTGGGATTATTATAACTGCTGAATATTCCAGCATTAATCGAAATATGGAATGCAAATGGAGATAAATAAATATATAGTTTCTATGTTGTCTACTCCCTTTTGGGAACAACCTATGCTGCAATGCAAACAAATTTAATATATGGGTGTTTCCATACGGGTAGTGGACTTGCTTATAGGAGTGTTGATAAACAGGCACACAATAATCTTTTGACTTTAAATGCATGAGATGAAAAGTAACAGTCCTAAAAAAAGGGCGTAATTCTTACTTCAGAATTGCGCCCGAGCGTGAAATTAGCAAAGGAGTCTATTTATCGAACAGCCCTCTTCCTCTCAGATTTGCAGAAATAGGTTCTATCCCTATTTCGCGTGCCCATATAGATAATTGGCCAATATGGTGAATTTCATGAACAATGACATGACGTATAATCTCTCCGTGTGTACATTCAATGACACGGCGTCTGATTGGAGCGTCTCTAGAGCTTATCGGTTCTTCAATGAAATCAGTTTCTGAAAGTTTCCGAGATTCCATTTCATTTGTCCATGATGTCACAAATGGCTTCACTTTCTTATGATAGAGAACTGAAAGATCTTTTACTTTTTGTAAGCTGGCATAATCCTCAAACAATGGTGCCTCAGGAACTGCTTCACCTCGCAAACCTAAGATCCACATATATTCAACATCAATTATATGAAATAAGGTATTCAGAATACTGCCGAACCCTCCGACCCGTTTCTTTAATAGTTCTTCATCCGGTATGTCTTCGCACAATGAAAACCAATCCTCACGAACTTGCCAGTTATATTGAAACAGTGTTAACATCCTCCAGCCCCCATGTTTTATAGATTTAATATTTAATCTTCATCAAAAGACTTCAAAAACCTTTTTTTAAAATCAAGTTAAAATCTTCAACAAACTTGCACGGTTGTTGAATAACAGTATTCGGCGTTTACTAACAGCTTCATTCCAATTTTCATAGAGCCAGTTGGTCCTTGCACTTCTAATTTTCTATATAAAGCATTTACTATCAAAATTGATAATAAAGTTATCTCCCACTTCAGAACTCCCCTTCAAAGTCATGGAATCTATTACATCTAAAACAAACATTCATCAATCAATTCTTTATTTGCCAATTTTTCTACCCAATCAGAAGGAATTTGTTCGTATCCGTATATGATACCAGCAAGTCCGCCAGCAATTGCGGCAATAGTGTCAGTATCTTCGCCAAGATTTACCGCTTTCAGAACACAATCCCTATAATTATTTGTAGTACACACACACCAAAGGGCTGCTTCCAATGTATGTACCACATATCCAGATGAAATGATGTCCGATTCTGAAAGCTGTGCCAGTTTTCCCATATTTTCAAACGGTTCTAACCATGTCCCTCTTGAAAGAATGAATTGCAGGGATTCTCCCTGTATTAATTGCTTTGCGATATTTATATAAATGACACACGCCTCTATCGATAAGAAGTGAGCATGTGTAAGGCTGGATACATCTCTTAGATCATTCTCTTCACATGGTATAAAAGCTAGGGGGAGTATTCTCATAAGCGAACCATTTCCATTTGAAAAAATGTCGGTTTGGCCACATTTCAATGGGGTTGTCCCTAAACGATATTGTTCGATGGCCGCTGCGGTAGTATTCCCAATGTCAAACCGTTCACAATGAGCAGTGTAGTCAGCTCTTGAATACCACTGCTCGAATTTTCCCATCATATCATCAACATGTATAACTGCATAGTGTTTCTTAAGGGAATCGCAAGTTGCCAAAAGCATCGAGGTATCATCTGACCACGTCCCAGCTTTCTGTTTCCATGTACCATAACCAACCATATCCGTACAGTGAAATGACCCTCTTTTTTTAAATTCAAATGGCACTCCTAGTGCATCGCCTACTGCAAATCCATAAACAGCATCTTTTAAAAGTCTCATTACTCATCACCTGCTTCATTAAAATCCCTCAAACGTTTTGTCAATAAGCACTATGGACTTTTCCAAACGTTCTTGATACGTCCCGCCAATGCTTACAAAATCCATCCCATTTTCCTTCAATAGTTCCTTTAATCGGAGATTATTTTCCTCCCTCACTTTCTGTTCTCCGTGCACTCTTAATCCATCATCAACCCATTTGACATCTGGCTCCAAATATAGGCATAGATCGTACTCTTGATTCCGTGCAACCTCATTTAAGACCGTTTGGTGTTTTTGATTGTACAGTTCAGAGTAAAATTGAGTAACTACTGCCTCTGTGTCGATAAAAACGATTTTATTGGCACTTTTAATTGCTTCATATTCTTTCAGTTTGTGGCCATATGCAATCATCGGGTAATCTTCCTCTAAAATAATTCCATCACAGCCTCCTAAGTCTTCACAATAATCTCTTCCATACTCTTTGACATAAGTTGTGTTATAAATAAGTGCTAAATTCTTAGTAAGGGTAGATTTCCCGCAGCTTTCCGTCCCTAAAATGACAATCTTCTTTATAAAATAAGGTTTGGCCACATCGGGAATGTAATCCCAATAGGCAAACACCCCTTTTTCCCGAATTTGGGTTGCTGAAATGGGAATCTGCTCTCTTTTTTCATCGATCAAAATATGTTCCGCTTCGGGATACAACTCCTTAAAAATTGGGCCATATTCGATTTCAGAGCTAAAAACAGAATCAATTTCTCTCCCAATTGCTTCCCTTATTTTCAAGGCTCCTTCTTTCCAATCATAGTCCTCATTCCCATCATGGTCCTCTACTTCCACAACCTTTATATTATTCATTTCCTTTGTTAATTGAGAAAGCCACCGAAGCCTAATCTGGCCTGGGATGTAGGATAGCTTGCTACCAGCGCATAATTCCTGGTCTCTTTTTTCACTATGTGAAAGCACGACATATAATTCATCCACCATCGTAGAAGCTTTAATAATAGAATAAACATGACCTTGATGGAAGGGCAGAAACTTTCCGCCAAAAAATCCAACTCTTTTCATTTACATCCCTTCTCCCTTCTGTTTCTTATAAACTTTAGACCAGTTGTAATATCCATATATACTGTTGATTAAAAAAGCTGACCACATCACAAGCATCGATACGTCATTGCCACCTTGCAAAATCAATGCCTTCAGCCAAAGTACAATTGAAAGCACGTTCACTGCAATCCAGAATAACCATTGTTGAGTGTATCGTTTTAACATGAGGATTTGTGCAATGACAGATAAGGTCGTTGTAGCAGAATCGATCCATACCACATTTCCACCTAGCTTTTTTAAGAGGAACGCATAAAGAATAAAGATTGCCAGAAAGGATACGATCGTTCCAATCCATCCTTTTTTCGTTAAAACATTGATTTGGATATCCTCCCCTTTTATCTTGCGATCAGTTGTATGCTGCTTCCATAAATAGATACCGACAAATTGGAGCGGAAAATAAAACAGGGCATTGAGCATCACTTCACCATAAAGACCATAGCCATAGGCAATGTAGGCATAGGTTCCCGTTTGAATGATGCCAAAATAATAGTTACTCACCTTCCCTTTTGCAACTAACACCACACATAGCATTCCAGAAATGGAGGTGATCAGCCCAAGAATAGTATCTTCCCAGGCAAAAAATAGATAGATATTAATTAATGTAAAAATTATAAGCCATAGCTTTTCAAAAATAGTCCAATCTTTCATGATCTTCATTTTTACCACTCCTCGCAGTTTATTAATTAACAATTTGTTAATTATAACTTCTAAAAAAATTAATATTTAGCATTGTATATTGAGACGTATGGCTCAAAATCGTTAAATCGATACAGCTGTGCTTTATTTTTTGACCAGCGATTGGTCTTTTGCGGCACTCCATCCTTTACAACTTTTTCAATAAAAGGCAGAGAGGGTGCTTTCCGGAAAAATTGGGCATCAAGTTTAAGCCATGGCTCATCCATAACAGTTAACAAGACCCCTTGAAGTTCCGAAAGAACAAATTGCTTTGGCAAAAAGTTTTTCGCAACTGTTGTTAAGGACATATCCTTTTTAATAAACCATAAAGCTTCCTCGATAATTTGCTTATGATCAAATGCCAAGTCCAGCTGGAACACTTCGTCCATAGAAAATAGCTCTACTTCCGATGCATCATCAGCTGCTCTCCTTTTTACCAGCTTATTTTCTGGCACGATGGCATAATGAGCATTTGAAATAATCCATCCCCGCTTATCACGTCCAAATTGATCGTATACACCAAAGTGCTTAATTCGCAACCCCGTGATTCCTGTTTCTTCGCTTAGTTCTCTAACTGCAGCTTCATATGCTGTTTCTTCAGGTTTTATAAAACCGCCAGGCAATGCCCATTTTCCCCCTTCTAAGTTGGAGTGGCCTTCTTTGGTTTTCTCGGTTCGTTTAATAAGCATAATTTTTAATGTTTTTTCAGGAGGCTTATACTGGCCTACTTCGGTTGAAATAATCGTGAAAACGGCAATATCACTCGTATAGCCATCAGGCGTGCGATAGTTGCTTACATCATAATTTAAAAAATTATCATTCATCTGATTCACACCTTACGTTTTTAAATTAACAATTCGTTAATTGTTATTGATAGATTAACACAACATTTATTACCTGTCATTAGCTCAAATTTCCTAATTTTAAATCATTCTTTATTAAAATCTTCCTGGCAAAATAAAATGAACGCTCATTGATTCATCTGACGTTCTTTAAATATAGGCTTACACATGCTATAATTAAAAACTTAGGATCATTACGATATTACTCATTATTGAACGGATGCCCGAATAGCCTCCGACTAGTGAAAAAATATGGAGGGGTAAAAAAATGAATAAACGATGGACAATAGATAAAATTAAAGATTTTGTTGAGAAGAATTCGGAAAGTAAACTGCTAACGACGGAATATCACGGTTTTTCTCAAAAGTTACTTTTTAAATGTGCATGTGGCAGTAATTTTGAGAAAACATTTACGAAATTTAAAAATAATCATCAACGGAAATGTGATGTGTGCCAACCGCCTAAGGAATCACGATAAATAAAGTGCCGATTTCCATCATAGGAAATCGGCACTTTATTTATCGTGATGAGTTAATAATTATATCTATGTAAAGAAAAATGCAGCTGCTTATTTAATTAAAGCCATACCCGACAATTTATTCACAGTTGGCAAATCAGCAGGTGCCCAATCCAGAGATTCAAGCTTATCTGGCTCTACCCATTTAATTTCTAAATGTTCCGTGAGCTGCGGTTCCCCTTCTATTAACTTGCAAAAGAAGGTGGATAAATGAACGGTTCCAAAATCATACTCGTATATGGTATGATCAATTTCTTTCCCAATCTCAATATGACAAAGCAATTCTTCGTTAATTTCTCGTTTTACTGCTTCTTGAGGGGTTTCTCCTGCTTCAATCTTACCACCCGGGAACTCCCATTTATATGGTAAAATCTCATCTTGTCCCCTTTGTGCACACAGGACCTTCCCTTTTTCAATGATCACTGCGCCTACAACATATATATCCTTTTTCATACAGGCCTCCTTATACAAAGAACATCTTTGTTCAAAATTGAGAAAATTACTTTCCCCTACCAAAGGGACAGATTTCACCGATACCAATCTGCCTGCTCCATATTTACAAAAGGAATATCCGTTTCAACCATTCCTTGTATTCTCTTAATAGAGAGGTCCTCGCCATTTACCCAGTTTGAAAAGTCAATTTGTTCTGGTTCTTGGTCTCCACCAAGTGCAATCCAAGATTCCAGTTCTTGTGGAAAATAAGCGGAAGTATGAATCGTTCCTGCCCAGCTTCCGTAAAGCTTTGAGAATATGCCTCTATCTGTATCATTTAATAGCCTAAAAGCTTCTTTTCCACTTAATTGATTTCCCAGGTATTCTTCAATTACTTGCATTCTTTTCTTTGAATCATCTAGGACGTGGCGATTCTCTTCCGTCATGATTTTAAAATGATTGGTGCAAGCATTTCCCTGTCGCACCTCTACTCTTCTAGGTGAAGTCTCCACAATATACGGCAACTCCCCTTTTGAATCGTATAAAACGTAGCTAAATGAACCTCGATGTGGAATCTCTTTCAATAAATCAACCGCTTCTCCTGTATTGGTGCACAGTTCAAGAATTAGCCTGCCGATCATATGACATATAAAGCCATCACCTGGACGTTTCCTGTTCATAAAGGTATACCCCATTGCTAGACCTTTTTCATTCATTCCGTCACATCTGCCAGTGATTTTCTGGCTCAAGCCGATCGTGGCATATCCCTGGTCCTTCGGTTGAAATACGACACAGCGGCCATCGTACGTTTTTGGATGATAATCATAATTGCGAATCATGTAATGGTCGCCTACATAAATGGAGCATCCAGAAGGATTGATATTTACTCTGTACCCGCCAAACTCTTGTAATACTTTTTCCATCGGCCATTCTAGAGCATCCCGTAATCCTAGAAATTCTTCCCAAATCATCGGTGCCAGCTTCTTGAAAACTTGTTGAGTTTCATCAAGGTCAATCTTAAAGAGGGGCTTTCGAACCTTCCATTGCCGCTCTCTGTTTTTGATCAAGATCGATTCTCTAAGCACTTCCCCTTGATAATAGCCAAAATCATAATGCGTGCCACGAAATTGAATGACATCTGCAAAAACTTTTTTCATGATATAATCCTCCATTTTCTACATTACAACTAGGATACGCGGAATGAACAGAAAAATAAAGGAAAGAAAAATTGGATGGTCAAACCACCAATTTTTTCCTTTCCCTAGTCTCATTGCCCCTGAATTTATAGAAAAGGCTCTTTTTCTAACCCTCTATGCCATACCCATTAATAAAATACTCAATCGTTTCATGCTCATCTTCATTTAATTCTCGCTCAACTTGTTCTTTATATGCTTTAACAATAGCCTCATATCTCCCAGTAAATTGTTCAGTTAGCTTAGCGATATTCCTTAACAAATTAGCCTCTTGCTCATATTCTTGCTTTGATACTGGCTTCCAATGCGAAAGTATATAGATATCCGCATCAAATTGATCGATCTCATCTAAAAGCTGTAGTGTTCTCTTCACCGTGTGATTCCTTTTACTAGAATAAAGGTTAGCGTATATTGCATCTGCTAAAAATAATATTTTTTCTTCCTTTACATACACAATTACAGAGTCTTGAGCGTGATCTCCGCCAACATGCTGAAGTTGACAAGTGACTCCGCCAAGGTCAATCTGCATCATTGTTTCGAAAGTTATTTCTGGAAGTGTGATTGTAATATTCCTTTCTCTTCCATACTCTTCTTTAATTGCATTTGCGCAAAATTCTATTTCCACACCAGACTGAACTCGCTCATCCAAGGCAGCATCAGTCCATTCAAACGGGACCTGTTTTTCAAGCTCAGCTTTTGTTTGTCTAGAAGCAACTGAAATCATGTCTAAACCGGATAGCCCAAAAGTATGATCCCAATGCCAATGTGTAAGTACTACTATACTCGGCAGCGGAATATTATTCTTTTCTAACTCACTAAGAAAATATTTCGCATGATCTTCTGAATTTCCAGCATCGATCATTAAGGATCGCTTATCACCTATAACCACTCCCAATATAGGCCGATCTGTTTCTGACACTGGTGTTTGATACCAAAACCGATCACTGATTTTCTCTAATGTTTGCATGTACATTGCTCCTGCCGCATATATTTTTGGCTAGCCTTAATAAATACTTTTTCCATATTAGAATACTAAACTATCAGTCAGCCTGAAAGTAAAAAAATGTCTTTGATTCTCCACGCACATATAAAAAACAGCCAAGAAATTCTTGGCTATTTCCATTGTATCACTTTGAATTCCTTTTACCTGTATTATCATTTGGTGAATCACCGGTTCCATTCTTACTCTTACTATTCGGTGTTCCATATATTTGATTATCTCTAGTCACCTTAGCTCCCTCTAAAAAGTTATCCTTTGATTTCATTCTTCTCAACTCCTAATATGTTTTATATATATCACAAGATGCTAACTTTAATATTATCTGCTGGAAAAATAGGATATATACAAATACTTTTCTAATCCTGTTGTTTGCTTTTTCAAGTACTTTAAGTATAATAAATATATAGAATAATCATATAATAAAAAAGACCGTCAGTGCTGGTTACACTGAACGGTCGATGCAATAGCTAGGTCCTTATAGGGGATCAGCAGGATAAAAAAGTAATCCATCTCTCTTGCCGGGCGAGCTCAAGGGTGGATTACTTTTTTTGTGTTAAAGCAATGATCGATACAATCAAACTTGCAAACGCAATCATGATCATGATTGTCTGAAAGACCGACATAGGCAGCACCCCCTTTCACTAGGGAATGCTAACCACCCTTGAGCTTCCTATCCTATTGCTATTAAAATTATAACACAACAGGAACGTTTGTTCTGTAAGTTGTTAGATTTGTCTAAAAAATAGATATATTTTCTTATATTTGCTATATAAAGCCTTAGGTTTATCCTAGAAGGAACAATATTACCTTTCTTCTCTTTCCCATTTTGCTACTTCTTCCCGAACTATAGGTGCCACTTCTTTCCCTAACAACTCAATTGCCCCCATGACTTCCTCATGCGGCATCGTTCCAACTGGTACATGGAGCATAAAACGAGTAATCCCAACATTCTTTCGTAAATAAATGATTTTTTCTGCAACAGTTTCTGGATCACCGACATATAATGCACCTTCTAAGCTGCGGGCATCATCGAAACTAGAACGAGTATAAGGTCCCCAGCCACGCTCTTTCCCCAATTTATTCATTACATAATGAGTGGAAGGGAAAAATTTATCTGCTGCTGATTCCTTATCTTCAGAAATAAAACCGTGTGAATGAGAAGCGACGGTTAACTTTGATATATCATGTCCAGCATGTGCTGCTGCTCTCTTATATAGCTTTACAAGTGCAGCAAACTGCAGGGGGCGTCCACCTATAATTGCAAGTACGAGCGGAAGACCTAATATCCCAGCGCGAACGACAGATTCCGAATTTCCACCGCTTCCAATCCATACTGGGAGAGGGTCCTGAACTGGGCGTGGATACACGCCCAGATTTTGAATGGCTGGTCGATGTCCCCCTTTCCATGTCACCTTCTCAGCCGCCACAATTTTCAACAATAATTCAAGCTTCTCTTCGAACAACTCGTCATAGTCATTTAAATCATAGCCAAACAATGGAAACGATTCGATAAAGGAACCCCTTCCTGCCATGATTTCTGCACGCCCATTTGAGATCGCATCAACGGTTGCAAAATCCTGAAATACTCTTACTGGATCAGCTGAAGATAAAACGGTTACTGCACTCGTAAGTCTGATCTTCTCTGTTCGTGAAGCAGCCGCAGCTAGGATAACAGCTGGTGATGATGCGGCATAATCAATACGGTGATGTTCACCTACTCCAAACACATCCAAGCCAACCTGATCAGCAAGGACAATCTCTTCCACTACTTCTCGAATACGCTGTGCATGACTAATTACCTTTCCAGTTTTCACATCAGGTGTTGTTTCTACAAATGTGCTTACACCAATTTCCATCTAAATTCCTCCTATTAAATCTATGTACTTTTTTATACCAAAGGTTAGCATACTTAACGGATAAGTCTAGTATAATTAACACATACAAATTGTACTTACTTAATAGTGTTGTTTTAACGTATTTTTCGCAAGAAAAAAGCATTTTAAATGACAAATATTCATTTCTATAATCATAATCGTTAAAATTTACAGAATATATAAAAGGAAGGAAGAATACTATGAACTTTAATTTGAAAGAAGCTATTGAGGTTTTGGAAAGAACCCCACAATCCTTATCGTATTTTTTAACAGGTTTATCAGAAGGATGGCTGCGATGTAATGAGGGCGATGAAACGTGGAATGCTATTGAAGTCGTAGAACATCTTATTGAGGGTGAGAAAAATAATTGGATACAAAGACTGGAATTGATCCTATCAGATGCCAGTAATAAAACCTTCCCTCCATATGATCGGTTTGCACATTTAAATAACGAAATCAACGTTCCCTTAGAACAAAAGCTGCAGGAATTTAGCATATTAAGAGCACAAAATATTTCAAGACTAAAAGAGTTAGTAAACCCTGAACAGCATCTTGAATTATTGGGTACACACCCCGTATTTGGTTCAGTGAAGGTAAGAGAAGTGATATCCACTTGGGTCGCTCATGATTTAACCCATATCGGGCAAATCATTCGAGTGATGGCTAAAAGATATGGAACAGATGTGGGTCCTTGGATTGAATATTTAAGTATATTGAAAAAATAGTGTGAAATGAAAAAGATCAAGCCCCTGGTTAGATTTTACTGGGAGGGGTTGATCTTTTTGGCTGATTCCGAATTGCGTTTATTGAGTTTCATATATCTTCTATCGTATCAAGTTTTTGAAATTTCACATTCATAACTCTCCTAGTGAAATTATTCCTCTTCATACGCCAGAATTAACGCATTCATATTAATTTTTTTCTTCGTTTGAAGGAGTGCTTTCATCACTCTTTCTGTTTTATTTGGATTTGGATCACTCAGCCATTTGTTCAAATTAGAGGGAACGATTTGCCAAGAGACTCCATATTTATCCTTCAGCCAGCCGCACACTTGTGCTTTTTCGTCTCCTCCTACTGAAAGGTTATTCCAATAATAGTCAATTTCTTCCTGCGTATCACAATTAACAATAAAAGAGATCGCTTCATTAAATTTGAAGTGCGGACCGCCATTTAATGCGATGAAAGTTTGTCCTTCTAATTCAAATTCTACAGTCATGGCAGTACCCTCTGTTATTCCACCTATTATATGCCTTTCTTTTCCATAACGGATGATTCTCCCTAATTTTGAATGATTAAAAATAGTAGTATAAAATTCTGCTGCCTCTTCTGCTTGTGTATCAAACCATAGGTTTGCAGAGATTTTTTGGATCTTACGTTCCACAAGTATGTCCCCCAATTAAAAATAATAATAAGTTAAGCAGATAATAACGAATAGATAAGCTAATTTATTATGTTCCGCAAAAAGTTCGGTATAGACGTTCAGATGGTGAAGGAGGTGTGCAATATTCTGCTTGTTTTTCTGTATGTTCGTATGGGTTTGATAAAACTTTAAGAAGCCTTTCCATGACACTGTAATCTCCCTCATTCACTGCGGAAGCAAGTGCTTCCTCCACCCGGTGATTACGTGGAATGACCGCTGGATTAGAATCCCGCATTAACTGGTTTGATGCTTCTTTCGATTCCTGCTGCCTTTGCAGTCTTACCTGCCACAACTCTACCCATTGGCTAAATTCTGCCTTGTTAAATAAGTCTAAATCCTTGTATTTATCAAAGGTTAGTGCACGAAATGTATTTGTATAATCTGCTTGATATTTCTCCATTAATTTTAGAAGTTCTTTAACAAGGGTTTCATCTTGCTCGTCAGCATGGAATATCCCTAGTTTTGCTCTCATCCCTGCTAGCCAGTTTACCTGAAATGATTCTGTAAATTGTGCAATCGCATTCTGAGCCATTTCAAGCGCTTTTTCCTCATTATCATGCAACAGCGGCAATAGGGTTTCTGCGAACCGCGCGAGATTCCATGAAGCGATATACGGCTGGTTGCCATACGCATATCGTCCTCTTGTATCTATTGAACTGAAAACAGTTCCCGGATCATAAGTATCCATGAAAGCACACGGGCCGTAATCAATCGTTTCTCCGCAAATGCTCATATTGTCGGTGTTCATCACCCCATGAATAAAACCTGCTAGCTGCCACTTAGCAATCAGCTTTGCTTGACGATTGATGACTTCTTGAAGAAGAGAAAGGTAACGGTTTTCACTCGAATTCATTTCTGGAAAATGGCGATTGATTGTATAATCTGCAAGAATCTTGAGATTTTCCTCTGAACTTAATTTGGCTGCATATTGAAAAGTCCCAACACGAATATGACTAGCTGCCACCCTAGTCAGTATAGCACCCGGTAAATAGGTTTCGCGGATAATTGACTCCCCAGTTGTAACCACCGCTAAACTGCGGGTAGTTGGAATTCCAAGCCCATGCATTGCCTCACTAATGATGTACTCTCTAAGCATCGGTCCAAGTCCTGCCCTTCCATCCCCTCCTCGGGAATATGGGGTTTTGCCTGAGCCCTTCAGCTGTATATCGAACCGTTCACCTTTAGGAGTTATCTGCTCTCCTACCAGTAAGGCTCGCCCATCTCCTAACATGGTAAAATGCCCAAATTGATGACCTGCATAGGCTTGGGCAAGCGGGAAAGCATTGTCAGGGAATAAATTTCCACCAAACATTGAAACATTTTCTTCCAATTGCAGCTCCTGGATATTAAGTCCAAGTGATTCTGCTAATGAACCATTAAGTATGACAAGCTTTGGTTCGCGAACAGGATTTGGACTCATGCTAGAATAAAATGTTTTCGGCAGCATAGCATAACTGTTATTAAAATTCCAGCTCGTCTCATTTAATTTGTATTGTTCATCCATTGGACCAAGAACACTTCCTCTTTCAATAGTTATTTCTATTTATTATACCCTTCTGTTTAAAAGTTGACCCCTTTCTATATTATAATTAAAGAACTTCAACTAAATAACGCCCTTATCCTATAACTGTTTGGAGTTTCCTTCCATAAGTTTCGTTAATAATTTCTCAAATTTGTTTGCGCTGATAATTTCGTGTGTGATGAACACCCCATTATAAAAAATTCCAAACGTTGTCCATATTGTTGGTGCGTTTTGCGCTTCCTCTCTTGTTCTGATATGGAAAGTTTTAAACAACACATCTTTGCTCTCTGCTACTTTCCTTAAATCATCTATGATACCGACAGCAAATGGACACTGAGCTGTGTAATAAATAGAAATACCTTTATCATCTGATATTGTTTTTACCTGTTTGTTAAAAGCAGGCATTACTGCTTGGTCATTCCATTTCAATGTTACTAATTGAAAATAAGGGTCAGCTTGATCTACTTCCTCAAACCCCATGTATTGAAAAAATTGTTTATCACTCAAATAAGGGTATTTCTTCTGGCCAACGATATGTACAATCCCATCCATTCCGCGATTCCGTGCATCTTCTCTACATTCACTTAACAATTGCTTTGCATACCCATTATTTTTATACCTGCCTGAAATCCACAAGCAGTTAATATACATATAATTTGGTGCTTGTATAGGAACCCACGCCATTTCAGCAGGCAAATATTCTATAAATACTTTTGCGCGTTCATCTAGCCGACTAAATACCAGTCCTTCATCCATTCTCTCTCTTATCCACTTCTTCTTTTCACTTACAGCATTTTCATATTGCTTTGCCCCTAAAGCACAGCAGATATGTTCGGTTTCAATTGTATTTTTAGTTAATTGAATGATTCCCATTTCTTCAAACCTCCCCATTCGAAAAAAGGTTCATACGTTTTCATTGCTTTTCTCAAACATTTTTTCTGATTGCTTCTTAAACAAAATTACTGAATGAGCATCCAAATATAACATTTCTTCAGTCTTTCTCTTTAAAGATCACGTCTTATAACAATTATAACGTGAACATATTATTTCTTATATATAGAAAGTTAAAGTAATCTGTTTGATTAATAAAAAATAAAAAGACCTTCAAGGTCGTTAGAAAACATGAAGGTCTCTGCATACTAAAATTCAATTGAACGATAATCATATGGGTCTATTTTCTTTAACGTAGCAAGCTCCAGATTAGTTGGGGAATCCGTATATTTGATCTCATCATATATCAGCTCAAAGCCTGTATTGTTCTTTACTTCTTCTAAGCTTGATGTCGGATGAATGCTTTCAAGATGCAGTTTTCCTTTTCGATATTCAAAAATACAAAGAGGAGTAACAATTCTCCATAAATTCCCTCTAGTAGTTGTAAAGTCAACCGTCTCTACAAACGTCCTTTTGTCATGCTTGACTCTCCAAATGATTGCTTTTTTGGCCGTAGGAATAAGAACCGCACTGCCTGCTCCACCAGGAAGTCTAACTTTCGGTTTATGATAATCACCAATAACCGATGCATTCACATTCCCATTCACATCGAATTGGATTCCACCAAGGAATGCAACATCTAGCTTACCACGCATTGAAAGGTCAAATACTTCTTCTAATGGAAAATATGCCTCAGCTGTACCCAATAAATCAGCACCTGCAGATGAATAGGATGCTTGTTTGATAGAACTTGGATTTACACCGCCAGGAATGTTTAAATGTACCAAATCCGGTGCATGCATCGATTTGGCTAACTTCATTGCAACCATTGGCAAATGAGAGGAGACTCCGTGAAAGACGGTTTCATTATCTTGAAGCATATTGGAAATACAGCATGTCATGATGTCACTAACCCTATATCCTTCAGTCATCATAGTCGTCTTCCCATCCTTTCTCCTAAGTAATCCTTTGTTTCATACGCTTTCAAGTAATCCCTAATTTCATCCTTACTACTCATTTTTATAAAAGCTGAAACCGATTTATCATCGACTTCATACTTTTTGTAACAAGAGGCAGGAGCTGCACCATTCGGAACTTGAACAATTGAGTGAACCAAAAATCCTGGAATGTCTATTCGTTCCGTATTTAATTTAATCCTGCTCTCTGGAACGATTTGTTCAGTTGTAATGATCACTTTATTTGCAGCTCGGCTTATGAGTATATCTTCAAATTTAGGTCCATAAATAATTGCATTCCCTTTTTCATCACACTCTTGTACATGGATAATCGCTACATCAGGGACAATAGTTTTTACAAGGGTAATTGGTTCTCCGCTAAACGGATCCTCTACAACTACAAAATAATCATTCTTCACTAAGAGATCACCAGCATTTAGCCCCTTCACAGGCATAAAGGGCACATTCATCGAAGCTCCTCGGAGAGCGCAAATGACCGTATAGCAAGCATGTTCATTTCCTTTAATTTTCCCAGATTGTACACCTTGGCGATAATGGTTGGCTAATCCATATTTCGTCTCATAGCTGACAAATCCTGCATCTACAGATTCCACGCAATCCATCGCGCATAATAAATCGATATCCTGTGCTCCCGCTGTTTTCACTAGCTTTAGAGATTTTTTATTTTGCCGGGCTATTTCTCGAACAGCTGCCATTGGTGCACGATGAAGAACATTTCCTCCAAATGAAACGGTATCCCCATCATTAATGAGGTTCACCGCTTCCTTTAAGCTTTTAACCTTTTTCATATTGGCCACCTCCATCTTTCAGGTGTCATTTTAGTCTATTATTAATTTCATAAAGTAATGTATTACTTTACCGCATTACAAGCGATATGAACTGCATCCCATACACCTGCAAATGGAGGCGCATACACTAAATCAGTCATACCTAATTCATCAGCAGTCATTTGATTATGTATAGCAACAGCAAAAATATCGATTCGAAGGACCGCTCCCTTATTTCCTATCGCTTGAGCACCAAGAATCCTTCTTGATCTCTTTTCACAGATTAGCTTAATCCATATCGGGGTTTGATTTGGGTAATAGCCTGGATGGTCAGCACTTTTCACAAATACAGTTGTATAGTCTATCGCTAATTTCTTTGCTTCTTCTTCTGATAGTCCCGTTCGGCCCATTTCTAAGTCACATATTTTGATCGCTGCGCTGCCTAAAGTTCCAACATACTTGTTATGCTGTCCTGCTATATTAGAACCAGCGATCCGTCCACACTTATTGGCATTAGTTCCAAGCGGAATATGTGTATTTTCCTCCATTACCTTATGATAGACCTGTGCACAATCCCCAGCAGAATACACATCTTGCATATTCGTTCTCATCTCTCTATCAATAATGACTGCACCGTTTTCACTTAATGCAATGCCAGAACCTTCTAAAAATTTCGTTGCTGGCTTAACACCTATAGAAAGGAGAACTAGATCAGCCCGATAAGTACCCTTATCTGTTTGTACAGACTCAACTTGTTCAGTACCAATAAAGGCTTCAACTTTTTCCTCGAGATTTAACTTAACCCCATGTTTAACTAACTCGTCTTCTGCAAGATCAGTCAATTCCTTATCAAATGTTTTCAATATCCTGTCTGAAAGCTCGATCACTCTGACTCTTTTTCCCTGTCTAATCATCGCTTCAACAACTTCAATTCCGATATAGCCGCCGCCTACAATTACTACATCTTGAATCTCGGGCTGCTCTGTAATTTCCTTTAAGCGAATGCCATCTTCTAATGTTTTCAGCCCGTATATATTCTTCATACTGACACCTGGAAATGGCGGTACTATAGGGACTGTTCCAGAGGCAATCATCAGTTTGTCATAGGTATCAATAAAAAGCTTGTTCTTGACTAGATCCTTTATCATCACCTGTTTCTTTTCAGGAACAACCTTAACAACCTCGTGCTGAAGAAAAATCTCCATACCCTGTTCCTCAAATTGTTCCTTTGTTCTAGCAATCATTTTTGTATAATCATCGTTTTCTCCTGATACATAATACGGGAGTCCACATGCTCCATACGACAAAAATTTGCCTTTTTCATAAACAACAATTTGCGCATCTTTATTTAATCTTTTTAGTTTAGAAGCAGCAGACATACCCGCTGCTACCCCTCCAATAACTAATAACTTCATATGCTCGCATCTCCTACGGTCAATTTGCACTCACTACGTTACCAAAATGATCGATTTTTTCATCTCTTTGGGTCCGTGTAGGCGAATACGTCGGATCACTAACAGCTAGGACCTTAGTTTAGTATTCATTTTTACGATCTATATTACTCATATTAATGGCCGGCTTCTCATCAATGAGTCCCACAACAAGAGCATCAATAGGCGTATCTTTAATTAAGGCATGTTGAGCAGCTTGGCCTCTAGCAACTAAAACGAGTTCACCTTCACCGGCGCCTAGTTCATCAGCTGCAACAAAGCAGTCATCCTTACTGCCAAAGCAGGGCTGTATAACTAAAAGCTTGAATCCTTGCAAGCTATCATATTTTCTTGTAGAAACGACCCTGCTAATTACTTCGCCGATAATCATCGTTATGAACCTCCATTAATCAGCTATTATTTTTAGCCACTCATTTCCTTTTAAATCAAAAGCATTCGCATCATCCGTATCAATATGCATGTCCAATGCATAACGATCATTCACTCTGATTGTGACCTGCCCCATCACTCCGCCTTTTGCTCCTTCAATAAGGACGGACACCCTTTGCTTGTCCTTTACAGCAAATTCATCCGCATCTTTCGAGGTCATATGGATATGCCGGTCTGCAATAATACATCCTTCTTGAAGGGAGATGGAACCTATTGGCCCAATCAGCGTAATACCGGAAGAGCCTGCAATATTCCCAGAATTTCTTACAGGCGGGGTTACGCCTATTTTTCTTGCATCTGTACGTGATATTTCTACCTGGGTATGTTTTCTTAGTGGACCAAGCACCCGAACATTCTCGATTGTTCCTTTTGGGCCTTTTAAAGTTACTTTTTCATTACATGCATATTGTCCAGGCTGGGATATTTCTTTATATTTCGTTAGTTCATATCCTTTGCCAAATAATAACTCAACATGCTCTTGCTGAAGATGAAGATGTCTTGCCGAAATACTAACCGGCACATGAGTTTTTCTTTCCCTTTTGATCAGTCGATGACTTTCAAGCTCTTTTACTACTAATCTAGTAATGTTCTCTATCAGCTCAGATTGATTCATGTTATTCAACGTTCTTCACCAGCTTACTTTAAAAAAGGCAGTAATTTTTCAACATCTGCATGTGGTCTTGGAATAACATGAACGGCTACCAGTTCACCTACTCTTTGTGCCGCCTCTGCACCAACCTCAGTTGCAGCTTTAACTGCTCCAACTTCACCTTGAACGATAACAGACACTAATCCAGAACCAATTTTTTCACTTCCGACAATTTCTACATTTGCTGCTTTAAGCATGGCATCTGCCGCTTCAATTGCTGCTGTTAAACCTTTTGTTTCAATAATTCCCAAAGATTTGCTCATTTTAAATCCTCCTAAGGTTCGTTTTTTCTATTATTATAAATTTATTTTAAACTTGGCAGTAATTTAGAGACATCCCCATGTGGTCGTGGAATAACATGTACTGCAACAAGTTCTCCAACTCTTCCAGCTGCTTCTGCTCCAACCTCAGTTGCTGCTTTTACAGCACCGACATCACCTTGAATAATAACAGAAACTAGCCCTGAACCAATTTTTTCACTGCCTACAATTTCAACGTTTGCTGCCTTAAGCATGGCATCTGCTGCCTCAATCGCTGCTGTTAAACCTCTTGTTTCAATAATTCCTAAAGATCCATTCATGATAAAATCCTCCAAATCAAATTTTTAATTTTTTTTAGCTGTCTTTTTTTTACCTTTAGAATTTTCTGTTTTTAAAGATTCTAATTCAGTATCCTCAACTGTCATATTTGGTTGTGAAGATACAATGTATTTCATAATTTCTGAATGAGGATTGGAAATGACAAGCGCCATTTTCAAAGGGTTATTTGCTTTATGTTCTGCCGCTTGCTTAGCTGCTTGAACAGCTACATCCACATCAGAAAAACTTCCGCCTACAATCAAAGTAACAAGTCTTCCACCTAAGTAATTTTCACTAGCAAGTAATTCTACATCTGAAGTCTTACACATCTGATCCAACAATTCCATTGCTACAGTAAAATACTGTGTTTCAATTACCCCTAATGCTTCGTAATTTGTCATTCTTTCTCACCTTTTTCTTCGGGATCAAGCAGTCTTTCAAGACCCGGATAAGGTCTCGCAATTACCTTCATCGCAACTACTTTACCATGTCGATGAGCTGTTTCTGCTCCAAGCTCTAATGCTTCCTTTACAGAGGCAAGATCGCCCTTGATAATAATCGTAATTAATCCAGAGCCGGTACGCTTCATATCGTGAAGTTCAACAAAAGCCGATTTAACCATTGCATCTATACAAGCAGCAGCTGTGACAAAGCCAATGACTTCGATTAGACCGAAAGATCGATACATTCCCGTACACCTCTTTACTTGCGTTTTACTTTTCCAATTGTAAGTAACTTCGCTATTTCTTCCATTGAAGAAGGGATTAGATGAGTAAGGATATCTCCTTCACTGATATACTTCCTTGCCTCGTATTCCGCAACCTCTAGTGCAACTTTTACATCGGAGATTTCTCCGCTAAACTTCACTTGGACGACAACCGGAATGGAAGCTTGGTCACCATTTTTGGGATTGTTTACATCAATTCCTTCAATTGTTATATTTGCTGCTTTACACGCTTTGTCCATTGAAGCAAGTGCGATACTATAACCTTGTACCTCTATAAACCCAACTGCTTTTGACAATATGCTCACCTACCCTATGATTCGGAATCCGCCTTCTGCTAGTACACACCTTCTTTGTCTTGTAAATGTCTTTGCGGATGTAATTCCTTCACCCGTAGGACCCGCAATTGTCATGGTTGTGTGTCCCTCTCCACCAAAGCCTACACCTGCCAAGGAAGAAGCATTCTTGACAAATATCGTCGTTTCGATTGCTCTAGCAAACTTCGTTAAATGATCCACATTTTTTGAATGCATAATAGCTGTGTGTCTATTTCCATGTTCCGCCAGAAGAGCCATTTCAATTGCTTCATCAAGATCCCCGACTCTAACGATAGGAAAGACTGGCATCATTTGTTCGAGCTGTACAAACGGATGATCAAAATCCACTTCACAAATTAATAGTTTAATATTTTCTTCGCAGGCTACTCCAATTTGTCGAAGAAAAGAGGCTGCATCCTTGCCTACCCAATCTTTCGAAACATGGTATTCTCGTTTATTATCAAGCGAACATCCACCCGCTTCTTGATGAACATTTTCTTCAAGTGCAAAACTCATTAATTTTGATAACTGCTGCTGATCAAGCATGTATGCGCCTTCATTTAACATTTGAAAAATTAAATCATCTGCTACGGAGTCAATAACAAACAATTCTTTTTCAGCAATACATAAAAGGTTGTTATCAAATGATGCACCTTCGATTATACTCTTGGCAGCTTGCTTTAAATCAGCTGTTTCATCCACAATTACTGGTGGATTTCCAGCTCCAGCACCAATTGCCTTCTTACCTGACTTTAATAAAGTCTTGACCATTCCTGGTCCGCCAGTGCCAACTAATAATTTAACTTTTGGACTTTCTATGATTCTATTGAGAGTTTCTAATGTTGGGTCTTTAACCATTGATACAAGATTCTTTGGACCACCAGCATCTTGTATCGCTTGATTAATTAGGTTAACTACAAATGCACAGGATGCTTTAGATGACGGATGAACGTTTAATACAACTGCATTGCCTGCTGCTAATAAACTAATAGAATTATTAATGATTGTCTCAGTTGGATTCGTAACTGGTGTTACAGCTCCTACCAATCCAAATGGGGCTTGTTCTACAATTGTTAAGCCCTCATCTCCTGAAAAAGCAGCTGTCGTTATGTCTTCAGTGCCTGGTGTCTTGCTGGCAACAAGTTCATGCTTCGCAATTTTATCTTCGTAACGGCCTAGTTTCGTTTCTTCGAAAACCATTTGGGCTAGTTTTTCCTTATTCTCAATAACTGCTTCTCTAATGGCAGCGATTATTTTTTCTCTATCTTTTAATTGGAAATGTTTAACATAATTCAGTTGCGCTATGTAACCTGCTTCGATTGCATCCTCTATACGGACAAAAACACCATTAGCACCTGGTTCATTAACCTGATGTGACAGTTCTGCCGTGTTTATTTGTTGTGATAATGGCAGAACTCTCTTCATCTTTAAAGGTTTCGGTGGATTTGTATTGTCATTCGAATGAAGTACTTGATGTCCTGAATTCTGTTCGGAAACTGCTTCTATATTTTGCAGAACAGATTGGATAATTTTCTGAATATCCTGCTCCGACATATTTACTCCCATAGTTCCTCCTCCTCATCCTATTTCATATAATTATTTAGTATTTCTTCAGTTACCTTTCGTACAATGCTCTCTATTACTGCATCATTATTGTTTACCGGCTCAGATTGTTGTATTTCTACTTCACATTGTGGGACCCCGCCAGTTTTTATACCCATTGATTCTCGAATGTTTATTAAATCTGAAATTTGTGAACAACTTAATTCATTCGCTTTATTGATAATATTATTAGAATACATAAGCATTAGAGCGTAGTGCTCAAGAGATTCCATGCGGTAATAAGCTTGAATTAAATCCGCACCCCAAGTAAGTGCCCCGTGATTGGCTAATAGCACTGCATTATAATCCTTGCAATAAGGTGCAATTGAATCAGGAACTTCTTGTGTGCCAGGAGTTGCATACGGTGCAACAGGCACAGTTCCTAGAAGAACAACAGCTTCTGGGGATACCGGTTTATCAAGATTGATCCCAGCAATTGCAAATGATGTCGCTACTGGCGGATGGGCATGAACAACCGCATTCACCTCTGGATTCTCATTGTATACTCTTAAGTGCATTTTTACTTCTGAAGAAGGCTTCATTTTCCCAGCAATAACCTTTCCAGAAAGGTCCATCTTCACCATCATATCTGGCGTCATGAACCCTTTGCTAACTCCTGTAGGAGTAGTCCAAATTGTATTTGGACCTACCTTAACAGATATGTTCCCGTCGTTAGCCGCTACAAAATTCTTATTATATATTCTTCTGCCAATCTCACAAATTAGCTTTTTCGCTTCAAAATCTGAATAGTATTTTTGTTTATCTATCATACAATACAACTCCTTAATCTTACATACGGTCTATTTCATCATTCACCTAATCCGTTTAGGTACGTTTAAGAGCTCTAGAAACAGTCATATTATGTTCTTTTACTACTTATAATTTTCTTACTAATTTGTGGTTTTGTCAAATGTTATTTTGGTTTTATAGTTATTTCTTGTTGTATTTTATTGTAGTTAAACAAGAAACCAAATTACACCTGCAATAAGTACTTTTTTCATTAGCTTTTAGCTGAAAATAATCCTTTATTTTCTTGGAGTGAACTTATTAAATACCACATAATATGGTATAATTTTTTTACAAACAAATAAAATTTAAGGAGAAAATCATGCTTCCTATCGCACGAAAGAAAAAAATAAAAGAAATCATTCTAGAAAAAAAGAGCGTGACTGTTGCTGATCTTACAAGTCAGTTTAATGTGACGGAAGAGACGATTCGCAGGGACTTGAAGCAACTCGAGGAAGAAGGAGTTTTAAACCGAACTTATGGTGGAGCATACATATCCGAAGGTGTTCAAAACGACGTCAATGTTAATTTAAGAGAACATATCCATGTGGAAGGAAAAAAGAAAATTGCAGCAAAATGTATTTCTGCTATTAAAAATGGCGATTCGATTTTCTTAGACGCCTCTACAACATCTTTAGTCATTGCTAGTATGCTTGAAGACAAAAAATTAACGGTTGTGACGAATTCACTTAAAGTGATCAACTCACTTGTCGAAAAGCCGAATATTAATATCGTTGTCATCGGGGGAACTTTATCTCCTACCTCCCTATCTAATACAGGTAGAAGCTCAGAATACACATTAAATCATTACTTCTTTGATACAGCCTTCATTTCGTGCCGCTCTGTTAGTATGCAACACGGCATAACAGATTCAAACGAGCAACAAGCTGGGATTCGAAAACTAGCTGCTGAACACGCAAACAACGTTTACCTTATTGCTGATTACACAAAATTTGATAAAACATCCTTTGCAAGAATATGTGACTTTGACAAAATTAATCATGTTGTAGTAGATAAAACACTTTCTTCAGAATGGAAGCAATTCTTAAAAGAACAGAATGTTGCTCTTCATGAATGTGAATAATATTAAACTAAAAGGGCTGAGGTAATTACCTCAGCCCTTTTGCTTATTACTTTGTATTTTTGAACATTTTCGGTAGAGACTCATTAAACGGCGCATATGCAATGCCGTTCTCAGTAATAATTCCTGTAATTAAAGAATGATCTGTTACATCAAAACAAGGATTATACGTCTTCACATCTTTAGGCGCCATTGGTTTTTCATACCATTTACTTGTAATTTCCTCGGAAGGCCTTAACTCAATATGTATATCATCACCTGTTTTGCATTCTAAGTCCACAGTAGAAAGCGGTGCACATACATAGAATGGTATATTATAATGCTTAGCTAAAATAGCCACACCAGAAGTCCCAATTTTATTCGCTGTATCTCCATTTTCAGCTACTCGATCACAGCCAACAAGAACAGCTTGAATTTTCCCTTCCTTCATTACAATTGAAGCCATATTATCACAAATTAATGTTACATCTACTCCTGCTTGCTCCAGTTCCCAAGCTGTTAGTCGAGCACCTTGAAGCAATGGCCTAGTCTCATCAGCATATACCTTAAAGTCATAGCCTTTTTCTTGTCCCAAATAAATCGGGGCCAAAGCAGTACCGTATTTGGCTGTTGCAATTGTACCAGCGTTACAATGAGTGAGGATCCCCCAGCCTGGCTCTAACAATGAAAGGGCATACTGACCAATCGATTCACAAATTTTTTCATCTTCTGCTCGAATTAATTCAGCTTCTTCCTTTAAAGCTGCCTTTACTTCAGAAACACTTTTCCCTGCCTCTTCTTTAAATCTATTATCCATTCGATTTAATGCCCAGAAAAGGTTAACAGCAGTCGGCCTTGAGGAAGCTAAGTATTCTTTCACCTTTAAAAAATCACTATAAAGCTCCTCGTATGTGTCTGCTGTTGATTTCTTCGTACCTAGGTAGACACCGTATCCTGCTGCAATTCCAATTGCAGGTGCTCCTCTTACCTTTAATTGATAGATTGCATCCCAAACATCTTCCATTTCTTTCAATTCAAGAAATACCGTTTCATTTGGCAATACTGTTTGGTCTAAAAGAATTAATGTACTGTTTTCATCATCTAATTTAACAGATTGTATTACTTCTACTGGATTTCCCACTTATTCCGCCTCCTTTAGAAGCTGTTCTTCGGCTGATTGAATGACATCAATAAAGTCAGCACCTGTTTTCATATTTTCCCTGCTAAGTATAAAGGTTTTTCCAATTGTCAAACATATTTTCTCTGCACGCACTCGAGCCTCTGCATTTGAAATAGACGTAATGTCTTTTACATGTGCTAACCCTACTATTCTTCTAATAAGTTCATGACCAGCAACTGCAGCAGTATCTCTAATAACATTGCCTAGATAATATTCTTTAAATCCAGCATACTTCGCAACAGATTCTGTTACATGTTTATCCCAAGTTCTGATGAATTTCTCATTAAATAAATCGATTACATCCTTGATTGTATTCCCTAGATAATCAAGATAATCTTTTCGCTTTAATTCATCTTCTATTGTAAAGTTTGCATTCGCATATGCAAATATCAGATTTGCAATGACATTTCCGATATCATAGCCTGCCGGTCCGTAAAATGCAAACTCTGGATCAAAAACTTTAGTAGAGTCTTCTTTTATGAATATGGACCCCGTATGTAAATCACCATGTACTAAGGATTGTGCATTCGTCATAAATTCAAATTTTAATTTAGCTGTCTCGAGTAACAATGCATCATCGTTCCAAATTGTATTTTGTACAAATTCCCTTGTCCCTGGAAAAACATCATTACGCGGGCAGTCATAAAATGGTTCAGAATATACAAGATCCTCAGAAATTTCACAAAGCTCAGGGTTAATAAAGCTCTTAACTAAAGCTTTCTTTTCCTTATGTTCCAAAACAACATCAGAAGTTAATAATAACGTATTGACTAGAAACGTAGAAATATGTTCTGCAAAAAGCGGAAATTTCTTATGCGCAATTAGAGCTGCACGCATCATTTCATGATCAGACAAATCTTCCATCGCACAGCAATTCATAATTGGATCATATTTATATATTTCTGGTACAAAACCTGGAGCTAATTTATATTGCAATTGTAAGATTTCACTTTCAATTCTATTCCGATCTGGAGATAATTTAAATTCATCAGAAATACGAGCAACTGGACCAGCTTGTTTAATGATTACTGACTGGTTTGTTTTTGAATCAACTACTTTAAAAACATAATTTAAATTCCCGTCCCCGATTTCCTTACATTGAAGCTTTGCATCCTTATCAAAGAGATCTAGGTGAGCTTTTGCATAATCTATCGCATCTTCTTCAGTCATCGTAAAATATTCTTTCGTAAAATCCTTCATTATTAATCCCTCCACCTTATTTTTGTCGATAATAAGTCAATGCCAGTGCAAGTGCTAAGACTGTTCCCTTAACAATATCCATGGCATAGTACGGTACGGACATCATGACTAATCCATTCGATAATATTCCGATTAAAACTGCACCTACAAAAGTACCAAAAGCATTCGGTTTTCCAGCACCTAAAACAGATAGACCTATAAATGCCGCAGCTACTGCATCCATTAGGTAAGGAGCACCAGAGTTAATTTCAGCTGTCATGACACGAGAGGCAAGAACAATCCCACCAATTGCTGCGAAGGTTGCAGACAATAAGTAAGCAAGCACTTTGTATTTATTAACAGGAATACCGGATAGTCTAGCAGCTTCCTTATTTCCACCAATCACATACATATAACGGCCATGCTTTGTATAATTTAAAAAGATATGAACAAGAGCTACTACTACAACCATGATAATAATTATCCATGGCACCTGACCAATTTTTGCAAAAAACGGCGGAATCACACCTGTTGAGAAACTTCCATCAGGCATGATCATATTTTGTGAAACAGTTGCCCCTTTCGTATATGTAAGAGCAATCCCTTGAATAATAAACATTGTAGCAAGCGTCATAAGCATATCTGGAATTTTCACTTTAACGATCATAAATGAGTTAAAAGCTCCTACAAGAAGCGCCGCTCCAATAGCCGCAAGAATGGCAATAAATATATTTTGGGAAAACCACACAAACATAGAAACTACAACCGCATTTGAAAGAGAAACAGTAGAACCAACTGATAAATCAAATCCATCTACTGAAAGTGAAATAGTAATTCCTATAGCTATAATGGTAACAATGGAAATAGACCTTAAAATATTGACAATGTTTGACCCTTGAATAAAACTTGGATTTGCAATCGCAAAGATAGCTATTAAAACAAAAATTGTAATAATCGTTCCATATTTATATAAGAACTCAAATAGTTCAAACCCTTTTTTTGCGGGCTTAGTGTTTGGAACAGGATTTGCCGTGTTCATCCTCATTTACCTCCTGTTGAATAGAATAATAATTCTTCTTCATTTGTTGCTTTTGTTTCAAGCTCTTTTGCCACTTCCCCGTCATACACAACATACACACGGTCTGTTATTCCGAGAATCTCTGAGAGTTCACAAGATGCGTAAATGATAGACTTTCCACGCTTTGCTAAACCAGAAATCAATTCGAAGATATCTTTCTTTGCCCCTACGTCTACACCTTTTGTAGGTTCATCAAAAATGTACACCTCAGCATCCGAAATCAGCCATTTTCCAATAGCAACTTTTTGTTGATTTCCCCCTGAAAGATTTTGCACTTTCGCTTCTTCTGATGGTGTCTTTATTCCTAAGTCTTTTATCATTTCTATTGAGATTTTCTTTTCTTCCTTTGTATTTACAAAACTGAGAAACTTCGAGAATTTACTCAGACTAGCTGATGTAAGATTTGTAGAAACAGATTCTTGAACGAGTATCCCTTCTTTTCTCCGCTCTTCTGGCACGAGTGCAATTCCTTTTCTTACAGCATCACTTGGATCTTTTATTTTTACACTTTTTCCTTTAATTTTAATATCACCTTTAGTTACCTTAGAGGCACCAAATAACGCTTTACATATCTCTGTTTTTCCAGCCCCAACTAAACCGGCAATTCCAACGATTTCCCCTTCATTTACATGCATACTAAAATTTTTCACTAATCCTATATCATGAAGCCCTTCAACAGAAAGGACAGTTTCTCCGATTTCAACGTGGTACTTCGGAAATTGTTCTTCAAGCTTTTCACCAAGCATATACTCCACGATTCTGTTTTGATTTGTGTCAGCTATCGTTTCCTTTATGACAAATTCGCCGTTTTTCATAACGGTAATCTCTTCGCAAATTTCAAATAACTCCGGTAATCGGTGAGAAATAAAGATTATTCCTACATCTTCTTTTACCAGCTCACGAACGATTCTAAATAGTTCAGTCGTTTCAGAGTGACTAAGAGGTGCAGTTGGTTCATCCAAAATCAAAAATTTACATTGCTTAGAGATGGATCTAGCAATAAGAACCATTTGTTTTTGAGCTAAAGTTAATTCACTTACAAGGGTTTTCGAAGAGATATTCACATTCATTCGAGTAAGTATTTCTGTAGCTTTTTTGTGTATTTTATTCCATTTAACAAACTGTCTTTTCCCCATATCATTAACAGTTTCATTTAACATAATATTTTCCCCAACTGTTAAATACGGGATTAACGCTGTATCTACTTCTTGATAAACAATCTGAATCCCATTCTCCTGGGCATCCTTCGGTGTTCGAATGTCGACTTTCTTTCCATCAATATAGATTTCACCAGTATAGTGTCCGTAGGCTCCGGAAAGAACTTTCATTAATGTTGATTTACCAGCCCCATTCGCACCGATCAAAGCATGAGTCATTCCCGTATTAGTAGAAAAATAGACTTCATTAAGCGCTTTTACCCCAGGGAACTCTATAGATATATTTTTCATTTCTAATAATATTGTCACGCACATAAGCCTCCTTCTATTTCAATCAGTATTCTCAACAATTTAAGGCCTATAATGGTTTTGAAACCTTATACCAGCTGCTTAACTCTGATATAAGGTTTCAATTTTAATTATTTATAGTATTCTTTTAAAGTCTTCATCCAATCTTCTTCAAATGCTGTTGAAACTCCCCATCCCTCAACTACTTCAGCAAGGTTTACCATATTAACAGGAGAAGTTGATTTTTGAAGTGCTTCTTGTGAAATTAAAGATGCCTCTAAATCGAATGTCGCAGGAGTTTCCTCACCAGCAATTTTCTTAGCAAGAATTCTCATATTTACTGATCCAATTAGTTTTGGATCAACAGCCGCAGTATATTTCCAAGGGCTTTTTTCTTCTTGCATAATTTGAAGGTCTGCATTTGACACATCAATACCATAAAGGGCAATTTCATCTCTTCCTGCCTCTTTAATTGCACGAGCAGCGCCAATTGCAAATGCATCCCATGTAGCAAAAATTGCATCAATTTCGCCTTTCTTATGTTTGTTTAACATAGCAGCCACGGCGTTTTGTGTTTGAACAGATGTATCAGCTGCAGCTACACCAAATCTTTCAATTTCTTTAATACCTGGGTTACTTTTTAATATTTCTTGATAAACTGCATTACGTCTGACCATAGGCGGGAAACCGTCTACCCATAAATAAACAATATTTGCTTCCCCATTTGTATCCTTAATTAATTGGTCTAATGATAATGTAGCCAATGCTTCATCATCCTGTGAAGTTAATGTCACTCCATTTATTGAGGCAATATCACCATTAGAATCAAATGTAACTACACTTTTTCCAGCTTCTACAATCTTCTTTACATCTTCTACTGTAGCCGCATCATCACCATGCGAGATAATAAATCCATCAAAATCCTCTTGTAATGCTTGAGCAATCGCATCATGGAATTTCGCGGTGTCACCGTTAGCTGTAAAAACATCCACTTTAAATCCTAGTGCTTCCCCTTCTTCCTTTGCTCCAGCTAAGAATTGGGCAGTATGATCGTCTCCGCCAATTTTTCTTACTACTTTAATTTTTACTTCTTTGCCATCTTTAAAGCGATCAGGAACATTTTCAAGTGAAACATTCTTGTTACCTTCTTTAGGCTTAGAGCTTTCTTCACCCGAAGCACAGCCCGTTAAAAGAAGTGAAACAGCGAGCAATAGGACTAATGCACTTTTTAAAAAGTTTTTCATTCTATATTTCTCCTTCTTTAATAGTATGTCCATCCTCCTTATTTTCAGATAGAATAATAGGCGGATAGAAGTTGTATAGCGCTTTCATTTCTAAATTAACTAAATTTTATCATGCGAGCAAATCTTATACAATATTTATTTTGAATTATTCATAGATTTTTTGGTTTTATACGTAATTCTTAACCTGCAAACCGAAAATTACCCATATATTATATTTGTTTAATGATAATTCTATTAACAATCAATATAATACTTCCTATATATGTCAATAATGTAATTAAAACAACAAAAATTCCTTCGAAACCAACATGTTTTTCCTTACAATAAAAAAATACCGATTCCAAAAAGGATATCGGTATTTTATCTGCACCTACTTATTTTTCATTTTTAAAGCTTTCATCCAGTCTTCTTCTAATTCTGTTGACAATCCCCAGCCAGGCAGTACCTCACCGAGATTATCCATTGTTACATTTTTCTTAGAAACTTGAAGCTCATCCTGTGCAATCAAATAAGCTTCTAGATTATAAGTTTTTGGTGTTTCTTCTCCAGCTATTTTTTTAGCTACCAATCGCATGTTTAATGCACCAATTAATTTCGGGTCTACTGCCGCTGTATATTTCCATGGGCTTCCATTTTCTTTCATCAATTGCAAATCTGAGTTTGATACGTCTATTCCATAAATCTTTACTTCATCTCTGCCTGCCTCTTTAATTGCTTCTACTGCGCCGATTGCAAAAGCATCCCACGTTGCAAAAATAGCATCAAGTTCACCCTTCGGGTGTTTCTTTAGCATCTCGGCTACAGCAGCCTTCGTTTCCCCAGATGTGTCCGCAGAGGCGACTCCAAATCTTTCAATTTCCTTGATCCCCGGGTTCTTCTGTAATTTTTCTGTATAAACAGCATTTCGTCTGACCATTGGCGGGAATCCATCCACCCATAAATAAGCGATATTGGCCTGCCCATCATAATCCTCAATTAATTGCTCGATAGCAAAAGTTGCTAATACCTCATCATTTTGAGATGTAAGCGTAACACCATCTATTTTTTCTAATTCTACATTTGAATCAAATGTAACAACACTCTTCCCTTTTTCTACTAACTTTTTTACACTTTCAATTGTTTCAGGATCATCTCCATGAGAAATAATAAACCCATCATATCCTTCTTCTAAAGCTTTATTGATTTCATTATGAAACTTTTGGCTATCCCCATCTGCAGAATAAACATCCACTTTCAACCCCATTGCCTCGCCCTCTTCTTTAGCACCTGCAAGAAATTGCTTTGTATGGTCATCCCCGCCTATTTTGCGAATTACCTTAATTTTTACGTCTTTTGCATCTTTAAATTTTTCTGGTACATTTTCAAGTGATACTTCACTGTCGGTTTGGCTTTTTTCTTTTTCCACAACTTCTTTATCACTTTTGCTTGAACATCCTGCCAAATATATGATTAATGCAAGAAAACCAATGATTAGTAACTTTATTTTGCCTTTCTTCATCTTCTCTTCTCCCTTATTAAGCAATATGAATCCCAATTTATATTTGTAGACATACTCAATAGATCAATTGCTTTATTGGACTTTAAAATGCTTAACTAAGCTTTCTAATTGTGCTGAAAGTGCTTTAAGTGATTCAGAGCTCTGAGCGATCGTTTCCATTGAAGCCACCTGTTGTTCTGCAGAGGCTGATGCTTCCTGAACACCTGCAGCAGATTGTTCAGTTACAGCTGATATCTCTTCACTAAACGCACTTAATTGTTCACTCCCTTGTTGAATTTGATCTAAGTTGGCAGATACTTGGTCAATCTGTTGAACCATCATTTGAACTAAATCCGAAATCGTATGAAAGGTCTCACCTGTTGTTTTTATTTGTTTATTGCCGATCTCTGACTGTATTACACCGTTTTGAAGTGTTTCTACAACAAGCTTAGAATCATTTTGAATATCTTGTGTAATATGTGTGATGTCTTGTACAGAGTTAGATACCTGTTCAGCTAGTTTACGAACTTCATCTGCAACAACCGCAAATCCCTTTCCAAATTCCCCCGCTCTAGCAGCTTCAATTGCTGCATTTAACGCAAGAAGATTTGTTTGTGCAGCGACATCCTGAATCACATGAACCAATTGGTAAATATTATCGTTTTTCATATCCAGCTTAACAACTTTATCCATCGATTCAGTTACAATTTGACTGATTTTCTCTATTTGATGAACGGATTCATTCATTAATTTTCTGCCCTCATGTGCTTTTACTAGCACTTCATCAGAAGCAGCTTTTAAATTCTTACCTGCTAGATCAGCTTGTTTTATCTGTACATTCACATCTTCAACTGCTCTGGCGGATTCAGACGCAGAGTTTGCTTGCTCCTCCGCTCCATATGCTAATTCATGCATGGTCGTCGCAATTTGTTGACTTCCTTGTTTCACTTCCTCCGACGAAACAGTCAGCTCATCACTCTGTTTATTAACAAATCCAGAAACATTGACAACTTCTGTAACAATTTTATGTAAACTGTTTTTCATTTCATTTACAGATTTCGCTAAAACACCGATTTCATCTTTACTATTTAATTCAATAGATGGGATAGATAAGTTTCCTTTCGATATTTCATCTATTCTATTTGTAACTAATCGTAAAGGTTTCGCTATCATTCTAGTAATAAATAGTGCAGCCCCAATTCCTAATATTAACGAAATAATAATACAAGTAATAATCGTAATAACTGTTTGGTCAAATACCTTTTCTGAATCCTTCCCAGCCTGCTCAGCACCCATTGTATTAATGGAAACAAGGTGATCCAAATTTTGTTTCATCGAATCAAATGCCATCGCACTTTTTTTGAAATAAAGATAGGCAAATTCCGCTTTTCCTTTGTCACTAAGCTTAAGTGTCTCCTCATTTACCTTTATGAAGAATGCCCACTTATATGTTAATTCATCGAAATTTTCCTTTGTTTCTTTTGAGGTTAAAAGCTTTTTATAGGAAGCCATCGTAGTCTCAGCTTGATCTATAAAATTCTTTCTTTCTTTTTTAAGCATTTCTTTTTCTTGCCCGTCATCGGACTGGATATATCTTAATGATAGGGTAATAACATGTTCAGTTTGAAAGCCTATCGAGTTGATTAGCTCTACTGAAGGCATCCACTCATCAACAATGGAGGTTGTCTTTTCTTGCATATGAAACATTCTATTGATTGCCACGAGAGCGAATACAACGAGTAATACCAGTACAACCCCAAACCCAGTCATTATTTTTTTACCAACGCTTAAATGTTGCATATATACGTCTCCTCCCACACAAAACCACATAAGTACAATTGAAATTATTGTTTAATACCTACAAATATAACATAATTTAGTCAAAAACACATATTTTTTTGAAATTCTCTGTTTCTTTTTACTCAGGTTATCGAATAAGCTGCTTTATCTATTTCACTTGGTTGAAATTTTTTTTCGTGAATAGGTCGAATTTTCTATACTTTTATTCAAATCACTTTGTCTTTTTCGCTGGAGATAATCATTTAGATTATAAAAAGGTTGTGCATGTAAGTGAATATAAAATCAGGCTATCTTGATCAATTTAAATAATTATCACAGTTTAAAAGTCACAAAAGTTATGTCCATCGGCAGCAGCATTTCTCACACCACTTTTAATGAATGATTGCTAAAACGAATGCACTTGACCTTAACGGAACGGAACCTGACTAGACCACTGCCAACTGCCCTTTGTACAGGTAGTAAAATATTTCTTTTCTATAGCCAAATGTATAGAAGAATTCTAGAGAATGACAATCACAGCAGCTTACCTTCAACCGAGAAAACGAAATTAAACAGGTTGCCATTACTCACCATTCTTTCCTTTAAAACCAGCACATTCGATAAATGAAATCAGCTGTAAAAGCAGGAACCCTATCGCGTATTATTATAAAATCCTGCATGAAAATTTGAAAATCTCTATTTTGAATTACTGTATGAGTTTGGATTTTCTACAGAGACCTAGAGTTTCGAGCTTTAATGACCAAAAAATGATAGTAAAAATTATTTGGACATTGAAGGAAGTTCTTATTTGCTATCTGAGGCTACAATTTATGTTAACCATAATTAATTTAGGTTGACATTTTAATTATTATTCTATTAATCTTAATTTATATTCATTCAATATTTGGAGGGAATTTAATGAAAAGACAGCTAAGTGCTATTGAATTAACAATTGCAGGAATGTTTGTTGCACTTATGTGTATTGGCGCAAATATTACCTCCATTGTTCCATTTATGGTTGTTGGAGGGGTCCCTATTACACTGCAGACTTTCTTTGCTATTTTAGCTGGAGCCATTCTTGGAAGCCGTTTAGGTGCTATCTCCATGCTTGTCTATGCTTTTATCGGATTAGCTGGAGCCCCAGTTTTTGCTAAATTCGGCGGCGGAGTTGGCCATTTGCTAAGTCCAACTTTTGGTTTTATTATTTCATTTATTTTTACCGCTTATTTAACGGGGAAATTAATTGAGCGGAATAAAAGTGTTTCAATTTACATAACAGCTGCTTTAGTTGGGATGACAGTTAATTATTTATTCGGAACCAATTGGATGTATTTTGCTTATAAGCTTTGGGCTGCTGCACCTGAAGGCTTTACCTATCATATGGCTTGGCTATGGATGATTCCGCCACTGCCAAAGGATATCATTCTTGCTGTATGTGCTGGTTTAATGGCCCATCGAATGGAAAATCGTGTACTATCTCGAAGTCAATTCAGAAAACTACAGCGAACGAATTAAAATGGAGGAGTAAAAAATGAGATATTGGGATGATCTTGCAGAAAAAGTACTACAAGGGTTTGAGCTATCAGATGTTGAAGCAATGAAAATATTAGAATGCCCAGATGAGGAGCTTTTGTCTCTTTTACAAAGTGCTTTTAAGATACGTTATCACTATTATGGAAAATTGGTAAAACTCAATATGATTATTAATACAAAATCTGGTCTTTGTCCGGAAAACTGCGGGTATTGCTCACAATCAAGTATCTCAAACGCACCGATCGAAAAGTATCGAATGATGGATAAAGCATCCATTGTCAAAGGCGCAAGCCATGCTCATGAATTAAATGTTGGTACCTATTGCATTGTTGCTAGCGGCAGAGGCCCTTCTAACAAAGAAATTGATGAGGTGGTCTCGGCAGTAAGAGAAATTAAAGAGCAGTTTAGTATGAAAGTTTGTGCTTGCTTAGGATTGCTACAGCCAGAGCAAGCAGCAAAACTAAAAGAAGCGGGGGTTGATCGATATAACCATAATATCAATACCTCAGCAAACCATCATGAAAATATTACTACCTCCCATACGTATCAAGATCGAGTAAATACGGTTGAATTAATTAAGCATGCTGGAATATCCCCTTGCTCAGGAGTAATCATTGGGATGAAAGAAACGAAGGAAGATGTGATAGCGATGGCAAGAAGTTTAAAAGTCTTGGATGCTGATTCTATCCCAGTTAACTTTCTGCATGCAATTGATGGAACACCGCTTGAAGGAACGAACGAATTAAATCCAAGATATTGTTTAAAGGTACTTTGCTTAATGCGCTTTATCAATCCAACAAAAGAGATTCGCATTTCAGGCGGTCGCGAAGTCAACCTCCGCAGCCTGCAGCCATTAGGACTTTACCCTGCAAATTCAATCTTTGTAGGTGATTATCTTACAACAGCTGGCCAAGAAGAGACTGCCGATCACCAAATGCTGATAGATCTTGGCTTTGAAATAGATTATGGATCTGCCAGAAACAAACTTGACAGCAAGATTTCTCCTTTACTTTAGAGTTGACTTATCCTTCGACGTCTTGAAGTAAGCATGTGTCATGATGAACAGGTTCTTTAACATCAGGCAGCAAAAAAAAGCAAGTGACAAAACCTGAAATAGGGTTTGTCACTTGCTTTTTTGAGCGGATTTTTCAAAAATAATGTTGGTTTCATAACCGAATGGACTTTTGTACTCATAGCTTATCTGTCCTTGATATAATTAGTTAGTTTTTTTTCACGTTTGATTCCCGCGTAACTCCCATCTTGGACTTTTCCTACACTTTTAAATCCAAGTCGATGATAATATTCGTTAAGCTTATGGTTAGATGCCTGACAGTCTAATCTAATTCTATCTTTCCCCTTTTTGATTGCCATCTTTTCACATTCAACTATTATTCTTGTCCCAACATTTCGGATCTGCATATCACTTACAAAGTTGTGGATATAGTAACTTTTTGAACGATCCATACTCCATCGCCTATCTTCTTCTAATAAGACAACAGCACCTGCTACCTTGCCTGAAAAACTGTCTTTCATAACATAAAGCTGCTCCAATGTCACCTTCTCTTCAAAATATTCCTTCGGATATGAATCTAGATAGTTTGTCTTATTCCATTGGCTTATTTCATTTTTATCCATCCACTTTATTCGTTTTATAATTAACCCATATACTTCTTCCACATCTCCATATTTTGCTTTTATAAAAATATAATTTTCCATACTCACCATCTTTTTCGAATTAATATAAAAAACCTTTCCTATTATACCAATTAGTTAAAATCACATGTACTTAATATACTCTTTTACACTTGATCTTTAAAGTCGAGCTTTCTTTAATTTGTTGACTATGCTGCGTCACTTAATTGGAATCATTGTTCGGCAGGAAGCGATGATTGCTTCGAGATAGCTTATTCCAAAACCTAGTTCTCCTTTTCAAATCTTGAAATACACTTTAGCACTATCTATCAAATTCTCAAAAACATTTAATAAGACGATTGTACCGGCATATATAACTAACAATTAACAAATACTAGTAGATATTTATGAATTTATGATAATTTATCCATAGATATAGGGGACATAACATGGAAGGCTTGATCCAAAACTTAGATTTATCAGCTAAAGGCATTTGGTTCCCTATTTTATTGGGAATTATTTCTTTATTATATATGCTGTTTTATGCCAAAACACATTAGCTGGAAAGTAACATACCTTACTTTTTGTGTAGGCGGATTTATCGCAATCTTATTCGATGTAATTATCATGTCAGGTTGGATAGATGTATTTGACTTGGGGCAGGCAAAGTTACCGGGACTTGGGGATTTAATTTGTTACAGCGTGATTGCTCCATGTTATGCAGTCATATTTCTTAATTACTATCAGCCAGAAAGAAAATGGATGCCGGTTGTCCTTTTCACCTTATTATCTTTTTTATCTGAATGGATGCTTGTTAAAGTTGGATATATGAAATTAAAGGGTTGGAATACATGGTGGCCTCTCCCTGTATACTTTTTGATCTTTGGTTTTTGGCTACCTTTGCATATAAGACTAATCAGAAAAGCATCAGAAAACTAAGTTTCTGAGAAACGAGTGATTATATGACCAAAAATCCTTTTCCTCCACCTGAAGTCATGTTTTTTGGCATATGAATAACAGCTTTCTAAGGCTCAAGTCTTAGTGGAAAATCATTCCAGAGCCTTTTTAGCCCTTCTCCTATTTCATTTACTATAAATGTAAGGAAGTCATTAGAGGAGGACTAAAAATGAAAAGTTTATTATTCACTAGTTCCATACTGGTCAGTTCATTCGTTTTGGCAGGCTGCAGCGAAAATGCCATTACTAAAGAAGATCAAGCCAACGTCCTTATTGAAAGGGACAAGGCAGAACAATTAGATGTGTCGTTGAACATTTCGGTTGGGAAATTAGACGTTTCAGAAGGCACAAAAGAATGGGTCGAAGGAGAGCTTGAATATACTTCTGATAAATTGAAGCCTAAAGTGTCCTATAAACAAACTGGAAAAAAAGGAAAGATCCTAATCGAACATCCAAATAAGAAATTTACTGATTTTAAAGGTACAAATATAAAAAGCAACTGGGATCTTCAGCTTTCAAACGAAGTTCCAATTGATTTAATGGTCAACACAGGTGCCTCTGAATCACATCTTGATTTGCAGGGATTACAATTAAGCAGTCTGAATGTGAATGTAGGTGTTGGAGATACAACCATAGATCTTAGAGGGGATTGGAAGCAGGATTTTAATGTTCAATTATCAATGGGTGTTGGGAAATCGACCATTATTTTACCTAAGGACGTCGGCGTTCAGATTAAATCTTCCAAGGGCATCGGTCAATCCGAATTTAGAGGCTTTATTTCAATGGGGGATGATGTTTATATAAACGAGGCTTACGAAGATGCAAAGGTGAAAATTATTGTCAACGCAGAAATGGGCATTGGAAAAGCTGATTTCATTATTGAAGAATAACTTATTCATCCAGAATTGTATGTTTATTAATAGAAAACAAAGCCATATTATAGATAGAGTCTAGCATTTGGAAAGGAGTAAAATAGGATGGAATCTCTCCCTCGTGAACAGCTTATAACTAACATGCAAAATTCGTTTCAGACTTATATAAATCAATATGGAGTGGATCATATTGGTATCTTTGAGGAAGAAGGTCAGGATGATTATTACTATCTAGGCTATACAGTTAAAAAGGCGGGAAAAACCTATCATATTCACAGCCCATACAGAAAAGATAGTCATGGCGATCTTTCACCTATTGTAAACGAATGGACAATCGAATCGGATGAACCCCAAAAACAAGATCTTAAAGGGTACCACAGCTTAGATAGCGCATTGCGTGACATATAATTAAAATTCAGTGGAGGATTACATATTCCTCCACTTATTGTTAGTTAAACAACTTTCAAATGATAATATACCTATTATTGTTTAAAATACTGTCTTTCAGTTTCAGCACAAGCTGTTGGGAATGGATTATTCCACAAAAAAACATCCATTCAAGTACTGATTTTATATCTTTTTAACAAATTCTGATTTTAACTTCATTGCCCCAAATCCATCAATCTTGCAGTCAATATTATGATCCCCATCAACTAAACGAATATTTTGTACCTTTGTGCCAATTTTTAATATAGAGGAGCTCCCTTTTACTTTAAGGTCTTTAATTATGGTAATTGTATCCCCATCATTTAAAACATTCCCATTTACATCCTTAATACTCTTATTCTCTTCTGTATGATCACTATCAGAGATTAAAGTCCATTCATGAGCACACTCTGGACAAACAAAAAGACTCCCATCCTCATATGTATATTCAGAATTACATTTTGGACAATTTGGCAAACCTGACATGATTAATTTCCCCTATTCATTATTATTTTTCTATATTTAGCCTTCATGCTATTTAGTCTCATCTATTTAATAGACTATCTGCATTCTCTCATATCTTACAATATAATCTGATATAAAAATAGATAGCCACTCTGGCAAAAACAATACTTAGCAATGTTAAAAAATCTGTTGATGCAAACTTTATATTGGGGAAATAAACTTATCGATTTTAAAATTAATTATTTCACAAATTTACTAAGCAACAAAAATAATGTTTAAATCACTAACATTATTTTTGTTGCTTCCAGCTAAATTAATTTATAATTCTTATGATTAACAACTGTTTTAATTGGTTCATCCGTTTTAGAATTCACACCAATTTCTACAATTACTGAGTTTTCACGAAGGACTATTACTTTTCCTTGTTTCCCTTTTGCCTCCCCTTTTAAGATTTGAATGATATCTCCCATACCAGGTTTTTTGGAGCTCCTTCCTTTCCCATCTTGTTGTTTATTCATTTCTTCAACCATCTTGCAGCCCCCTTCTCATACAATTAAGTAAGTAAATCGAATACTTCATTTTTAGTATGACCAAATTTCTTCCCTATACAACTCTATACAAAATTGCTTCACAAATTATCTTAAAGCAAAGAAACAAAAAGTCTCTTTAATGAAAATGACTTTTGTACTATAATAAAAGCAATAGCAAATCAATTGAAAAATTGAGACGCAAAACCACAGGTCTAAGGTAGCAATACTATGATGGCTGGGTTGCCGTATTTACTCTTACTTAAGATAAATCGTAAAGGAGCTTTACCTATGTTTAAGAAAACCTTTCTCGCACTTCAGTTTATTTTTCCTCTGCTTTTAACTCAATGCTTTCCTACAATGGGACAAGCACAAAACCCATTATTAGATGTTAATAGTTATCAAATTTATTACGGGCATGTTGATGATCTGAAAGCGAAACAGCTTGGCAAAAAGGATATGGTTGTTATCGAGCCTCATGAAACAACAAAGGAACACGTTGCTGAATTGAAGAAAAAGGGCACAATTACACTCGGTTATATTAGCATTATGGAATTGCAGGATTGGGATGAAGAGTTTGTCGCCAATGTGCAAGAAGATGACTATTTAAAGGTTAACGGAGAAAAGGTTTATGTTGAGGATTGGGATACATATTTAATGGATATCACCAATAAACATTATCAGCAATTATTGCTTAATGAAATTGAAGAAGAAATTGTTAAAAAGCAGTTTGATGGGATCATTCTAGATACAGTAGGGGATATTGACGATTTCTACGGTGATGACGAGGAATTGGCTACCCACCTTCGTAATGGATATGTCGAACTTCTTCAAGCCATAACAAGTAAACATAAAGAATTGCTTCTGCTCCAGAATTGGGGATTCGAAACTTTGAAGACTGCTTCAAAGGATTACGTCGATGCAATTATGTGGGAAGGCTTTAATAAAGAGCGTTTAACTAATAGCAAATGGGGACAGAATTGGATAAAATATTTCCAAACCCTCCAAAAGGAAGAAAACATCGCTGTATTTACTGTAGCTCCTAATAAAAGCAGTGCTAATTACAGTGTTAAGCAAGGCTTTGTTTCATACGAAAACAAAAATAGCATCTATAATTAATAATAAAGGTCAGCCTTACTTTCCAAAGGCTGACCTTTAATTGTATAAGATTAAGATGCATAATCCCCGCTGTACTGAACAAGGGATACATCTTTTACCCCTTCAATATTTGATAGCTTATGAACAAATGCGGTGTTATCGACTTTAAGCTTAATCTTCAACGTTAGCTCTGTCCAATTATTACGAACAATTTTCGATTTCAAATCATAATTGAATTTAACAAGCTGTGCTTTAATCTCTTCGTATGCCTTTTCATCATAATGAATAACAATCAAATAGGTATCATCCTTCCATTTCTTTTTTGAAAGAATAAAGACGGCAATCGAAATAAAAATAGATCCAAAAATGGCTACTGGGTATACATTTGCTCCAATTGCAATACCAGCAGTAATCGCCCAAAACAAAAAGACGATATCCAACGGATCCTTTAATGCTGTACGAAAACGTACAATACTAAGCGCACCAACCATCCCTAAAGATAGAACGATATTCGTACTGATAGTCATAATAACAAGAGATGTAATCATAGTCATTAAAACAAGTGTTACATTAAAGTTATGACTGTAAACAACACTCCGAAACGTCTTCTTATACACATAATAAATAAATAAACCGACAATAAATGAAGCAAGGGTTCCAAAGAAAATTTCTAGAATCGACACGCTTGTAAATGTATCTGCGTTTAAAATACTTTTTTTGATAATGTCGTCAAAATTAATCCGATCACTCATATATATGTTTCCTCTCTACTCTATTGCTTATAATAGGTCATGCCTGCTTCCCGGCAAATAACGTACTTAGAAATGGCCGAACGCTGATGGCTATCGAGCTGAAGAATATCTCGAATATAGTCAGGCAAATAAGAATTAAATTTCACTTCCATAATCATTAATGGTTCATTCAGTGCTTCAATGGTAACCATATCTTTTTCAAAGATATCGATTGAATTAATAGCAGCACTTAAATACTTATCAAAGGTTATTCTTACATCCTCAATATTTTCCATATAAGCCTCTCTTACATAATCGACAATGATTTTAGGAGACATATGCTGAGTCCTCATAAATAGGTAAAAGTCCTTTGCAGCGCTTGTTTTTTTATCCAGCAAAAAATCATAATCCCACATTAATAACCGCTCATATTCGTCCCTAGAAATGGATATGGATTCTTTGTTTATCATTTCTCCATAACGATTCTTTTTTTCTAGTTTGATGATTTGATCACTTTGATTATAAATGCGGACCCGAAACTTTTTCCTCTTGTAAATGCCATAATTCTTCTCGAATAAATCACTATCATACACATTATCAAAATAAAGACTTCGAATGTGATAACCCTCTTCATTCACCATATTCTCGTCTTTTTTCAACACTATCTGTAATTTTTTTCTTAAAATTTCATACTCACTGACATTAATATAAAACTTCAACTCATGCCGTAACTTTTTCATCCTTTACTTCCCTTTAGTATCATTCATTAATGATAATTTTTTTGACCCCAAAATACTTTGTTCCATCTTCGTCCTCGTATAAATCAAAGGCAGTTTGCACATTCCCCTTTGAGTCTTTTGCAATCACCCGCCAATAATAAGTTCCTTTAGGTAATTGATAAGTAAATTCTGTTTCAATCATATCGTTTTGTTCATGAATGATATGCGTAAATGACGGGTCAGTACTAATTTGCAGCGTATAAAATAAATCATCACCTTGGATATCATAAGATGGATCCCATGTAAAAGTATAATGCTTATTCTCAACTTCTCGATCATCTAAGAAAAATGGCATCGGTTTCTCGAGATTTTTGTAGTAAATTTCCTTATTAATCAGTGATTCATTTACAATTCCATAATATACATCATCATATTCTGCTATCTCTATATCTAAAAAATCTTTATCTGGTGAATTTTTCACAAATTGACTTACTGTTGGATAGTACTCATCTAATAATTTCTTTGTGTTTTCCGGGTTAATAATAGATGTAAGATCTTCAATTTTCTTTGATAATACTTCTACATTTTTTGAATCCTTGAAGAATCGTTTATGAAGAACTGACCCCCAATAATTTGATAAACCATCCTGCCAATCTGCCAGATCAGAATGCTGTTCCACAGTAGGTGAAGACCTCCAAGCCCCATCATAATCCCAAGGGAGAAAGTACCATTTTTCTGAATTAGAAGGACAATACAAATAAAAGTTCTGTGTTGTTACATCACTATTTCCCATAAGGATGTTTGTTGCTACCCAAGTTAAATAGTTTTCTTTATCAAAATGCTTCTCAACTACCTCATTAATATTCAACGAATAATTGTTTACATCATCTAACATAGCTAGTAATTTACGGTTGTCATTGCTCCCTTTGTTTTCTAATATCTTTTCAAATTCCATTTTATTAAATGCTGAATCCGTTTCTAGTTTCAATTGGTCAGGATAGCGGAAAAACTCAAAATTCGTAGCTTTATAGAGATTTCCATTAGAATCGAGCCCATGCGCTGCAAGAAAGCGTTCATTCGCCTGTTCAATCTGTGTGTACAACCCGTAGTCTACAAATGTTCCTTTCGAATCTTTATTCGTTAAATCCTTAACATATAAATGAACAAACTGTGTACGCATACTTGTCAAACCAGGAATTTTCGTGAAATAATCAAACGAAAGCTTATTGCGTACTCTTGAAGCATCATATGGATGTTTATTTAAATTTAACGTTTTTTGACCTCTCCAGAGTCCAGCGCTATCAAATAATTTTATTTTGAACGATTTTTGGGCAGCGACTCGAGTAGATTTTCCCCGCAACTGAATAGATGCATTCATTTCTGTTTCGTCAAAACCGAACAAGCCCTCTTTGATCCCTTTCTCTGTCCCTTCCTGAATCATAATATCCAGTTTTGGAGAGGTTGTATCGCTATTATGGATACTATACCAATTATTTAACTCATAAAAAGAGGCTTCATTTTCATTCCCAATGGTAATGTAAAAAGTAACCACAGAATCCTTTTTATCAAATTCATATAACCTTTCATCCTCACCGAATGCTTTAGCCTCACTGTTTTCATGAATTTGCTCCACTCCATTTATTTCTTCTTTAAGTGGTGAAGGATCTTTCGAACATCCTGAGATCATCAGCATGAGAGTGATTAGAGATAACCATACTGTATATTTTTTCATCTTTCCAATTCCTCCAACTCACAACTCTTATATTCTAAATTAAAATTGTTTTATTTTTTCTTAGGTACAAGCGGCTGTGAGCAAAACGTGTAATAGTCTATCCTATTTAAGTATTTAGTTAATTTCCATAAACCAAATAGTAAGCTGATGAATGCAGCTATAAATATCGGAAAGCCATAATTTCCGATATAAAAGAAAATAAATGTAATTAGCATACTCCCTACTGTATATATCGCAGTTGTCCAGCTGGCTCCTTTTTGATCATCATAATAAAGAAGCAGAAGAACGACGGTATACATAATGATAAAAAATAAAAAGCCAAGAACAAAAATAATAAAAAGTTGAATTTGGTCATAGGTCATTCCTAATAATGGAAGGAATTTCAGCCCTATTGCAATCGAGCAAACAGCAACAAATAATTGCATTTCTGCTATAAAGGAAAGTTCGAGCGACAATACCTTAAACATATCCCTTTTGGCGGATAGGATTTCCTTCAAAGGAAATGAATTTAAAATTCGATTATAGTAGGCTTTATATGCTTCATAAAAGTTTGTCTCAACTGTAACTACAAATAACACCATCGCTGGCAGAATACTTAAATAAGCAAAGAACACAGGCACATCATAAAAAGGAGCTATCACAAATGTATTTTCAACGACATGCTGGTGCTTTCCCTGCCAAACAATAAAATTATGGCCATAGAGCCCCAATGTATATAAAAACCCGCATATAAATAACAAGGGATACTTCTTTATATACGATAAAAAAAGAAAGTATTTGAAATTATTCACTTTAAAGAAATCACGTATATACTGCGTAAACTTTATCAGCATGAAAAAGAAGCCGATGTCCAAACAAATCATCATTGCAGTTGCACTATAAATTTGAAGAAACTTAATACAGATAAAAACAGCCAAACCTGAAATAAAAACACCGATAAAAAAACTTTTTACTATTTTCATATAATCTTTCAATGCAGAAACATACATACATTGGATCCAGATAATAATTAATTCAACAAAAAGAATGTAAGCAACAATTTTGAACGTTAGATCTAGTGGAGAAAAAGAAAAAAATACGAATGCACTGATGCCCCCGAGTAACACACATATCGAAATCACCCCGAACATGGATGCTAAAATATTCTCAAATTTTTCTAAGAATAGTTGATCTGCTACATACCTTGATACGATTAAGTTAAAGCCCCCTGTGATAATCTGAGAAAAAATCAATGCATATTGTGTGGCGGCCAAAAACAATTCTCTTTCAGCATATGGTGTATTTACAGAAATAAGGAGCTGCTGTGCAACAGTCATGAGTAAAATACATAATGCAAGCGGCCCAACTGTAACGATTGCAGAATAGCTATATGCACGTACATTCGCCAAAAGCCCTCGTTCATTGAACATTTTTTTTAATTGAAAACCTATTCCTGCCATATCCTATCCACCATATCTTTATAAAGTTGTTTGTATTGATCAATAAAGCTTTTCTTCGTATAAAAATTCGCCGCTCTTTCTCGACCGATATTCCCCATTTTCTTTCGCTTCCGATTATCTTTACATAAAAGGATAATAGCCCTTGCCATTTCAACATATTGCATAACGGGTACAATGATCCCTGCTTGACCTAAATCATCACTTTCACCCAACAGTATCCCTTTACAATTGCCAACATCTGTTGCAACAAAGGGCTTCCCACAAGCCATTCCTTCTAATAAGACGAGCGGCTGCCCTTCACTAATACTTGATAGAACGAGAACATCCATTTGATTAATGTAATCTCGAACATTAACCTCACCGGTAAATATCACATCTTCTATCATTAAGTTTTCGACTAGTCGGATGCATTCCTGATAGTATTCCTCATCCTCATCGGTTGGACCCAAAATGAAGAATTTTGCATCTTGCAGTTCCTGTTTTACAATGGCAAAACTTTGAATCATTGTTTTTATATCCTTAATTGGGACAACACGCACAATCGCACCAATATTTATTCCGTTCTCATTAAATGAATTTCTAGCAGGAAGCTGCTGATAATCCTCGAAATTCACCCCATTTGGAATGATGGATATTTTGCTGGAAGCACATCCTAGTTCTTCTTGTATTTCCATATTCTTTTGAAATAATGAAATCACTTTGTCTGCTGTATCATAGGCACATGTGGACATATTGTAAAAATATTGAATCCATAAATCTTTAAAGAACCCTTTTACCCATTGGGCTTTAATGATTTCTTCTTCTCTTTCTCTCGTATATATCCCATGTTCGGTTAACAGAAAGGGTTTCTGATACATATACTTTCCTAAGCTGCCAAGCACTCCTGCATATCCTGTTGAAACACTATGATAAAGATCTGCTTCTGGGAGCGGATGCTTAATACAAATAAACAAAGGCAAAACCATAGACCTCATCGACCAAAACATATCTGTAAACGGAACTTGTTCATATTTTTCCAAGCAAATTTCATGTACGATATCAAAGAAATCCTTGCTTTTTAAGAAATTTACTGCTGAATCAATCCTTTCCCCTGAAAACATAGACAACAGTGTATTCCAGTCAGGCTGCCTGCTATCTAATAACGATTTAAGCGCTTTTTTCTCTTTTGCCGTCAGTTTATAATCGCGGCCCCATTTGTTTTCTTCCTCAGTAAAGTCATCTAAAAATACTTCCTCCACAAAATTGATATTAGGTGGAAGCTGATACTTGAACTTTCCCTTTGCTTTTTTTTCGGCGCCAATCGAATAAATAATAAACTCATGGTCCTGCATATTCGTTACTATCGTTTGAATCCAGCTTGAAACTCCACCAGTTACATATGGATAGGAGCCTTCTGCAATGATGCATATTTTCATTACTCAACCAACCCTAACTCAATTGATGCTTTTTTCGCTTTCACGAAGTACACACCTTCATCTATTTTTTCTACTTCGCAATTTGTCAGCTTCCCAATTTTCTTCTTTGTTCGCAGGATAAAATGCATTTCACCAGGAAATTTATCTATTTGGACTGATAAGCGATCTTTCTTCTCGTCAATATATACATCTGCTTGTTTATAGTTGGTTAGCTGTTCCCCTGCATTTCTTGCAGTCATGCTTGATAGCCAAGGATAATCAGTATGGACTTCTCGCATAAAACGATTATATTCCTTCCCAAGCCTGCTCCATTTTTTTTTCGATGAACGGTCATCATCCAAAATATCATCAGGATGGATAAAGTGAGAAAAAACACCAAGCGATGTCACAGCATTTGCCATTGCCCACTTCTTCTTCTTCGTATATTCATACCCAGATGTGATTCTTGGAAAGTGGATGAACGTTTCTCCCTGGTCAAATTCATGAACTGTTGTATAATTTACGCTATCCGGAATATACATGGATGACAGAACACTAATCGATGGAATCGCATTTCTCAGTGCTGCTTCCCCTACGTGGTCAATCCGATTGGAAGGAGGCACATACGTTTTAATTTCGTAATTAGGGAAGATCTCTCTTACATAATTTTCTACTGTATTTAATGATGTCTCCATGTCTTCCTGATTTTTCCATGCATGATAACCTAAATCTTCAACAGCTTTCGCATTTACCGTTAATGATTGATGGTTATAGCCATGTATACCAATTTCTCCTCCCATTTTTAGCAGCTCACGTCCAAATTGAACAAATGAATTACGATTTTGATCTTCTTTTTTAAATGGAGGAGTAACTTTATCATCATAAGATTGAATGACAAGACCTGTATATTTCACATCATATTTAGCGGCAAGCTTCTGCATTTCTGGCCACCAAATATCCTGATAAAAACTAGGTGTATCTCTCCGATACTCTTCATAGATAATCTTGTTCTTCCCTTCTGGGATAGGTGCTGGAAAATCATCAATATATACTACCTTCATGTCCATAATTGGATAAATAAAATCCTCATTCAATAGACTAAAAGCGCCTGTTATTAGCCCTCTATTTTCTCTTGTTTCAAGCATCGTTCCATTGAAGACCATAAATTTCCCTTTTTTATATGTTGTGTCCCATAACAATGGAATATGATCAATGGATTCTGCATATACTATTGATCGGTCGTCTAAACCGACTGATAAGGAGGAGTTATCTGGAATCTCTCCTTTTTTCATAACCATCTGATCTTGCTTAATTAATAGATTGGAAGTGAGTTTCAACCCATTTGGCGTGATAAATTCTCCAATCTCATAAATTCCTAATTTTCGATATAAGTTGTACAAGGAGTTTTTAATTTCTGGACGAATAGCGAAAAATACACTCCCGCCTTTAGCCGTATATTCTTCAAGCACAGGAATATTTGGCAAGGCACTTACTTCTTCAAATGTAATGACAACATTCTTATATTGATCAAATGTATCAGTAACATCCGCAATTGTAACAGCCTTTGCCTTTTTCTTCATATAGGCGAGTGTTTGTAAAATATTTTCCTTCAACTGAATACTTGAAGAATCCTCTTCATTATAGAGAATTAAATACTCGTCTTCATTTAGTCCTTTCAATGTATCATCTGACAGCCTTGTGATGCTTGATTCACCGTCATTCACACCAATCACAGTCTTATTAGGCAAATACTTAAGAATATAATTTGAGTTAAATATCCCAAGAAACAGGCCAATAATTAATACAAACATGATAACAAGGTATATTGATTTTCCTAGTTTGAATTTATAATCCATTTGTCCCACCATGCAACCAAAATCTTATTTTGTTTAAACCTTGAGGAGTTAATCTAACCGGTGACTGCCTAAGCAATTGTAAAACCTCTTGAAATTTTAATTCATCCTTAATTGTGTAATAGAGTTTCATTGACATAAAATAGGCATCCTCTTCATTTGGACAGTGCTGTAAAAAGAATTGGCTATATTTTTTCGCTGTTTCAAGCTCTCCCAGCAGGAGGTCACAATTAATTTTCTCAATATAAAATTCTTTTTCTTTTGGATTCTTTTCAATAATACTTTCCATAATTTGTGAATATCGATAGGAATATTGTTTTACAGTTCGTTTATCTAAGAAACCTGTACTTAAATAGGATTTAGTCACTTGTCCAAATGAAATCAAAAGCTTCAAGTCATTTGGATTTTCTTCTACTTGATACTCCATCTCCCCAATGGAATTTAACAGCTTGCCTTTTATATCCTGTATTGCAGCAGCAGCATAATGTGATGTTTCTGTGTCGTCATTTTGGAGTGCTGTTTGCAAGATTTCAATTCGATTAAATGTTTCATTTTTCAATAAATCCAATAACATCCTTCGTTTTGTCTGATTATCATTTAGAAGTAAGGCATCCTTCATAGGAACAATGCTTGTCTCTTTATCCACATCTATCTTTTGTAAAATTTCAAATTGCTCATTTTCCTTTTTTATTAATCCATCTGGAATGATTTGTTCTTCATTCGTCCATTTACGGAACATAAAATACAAAATACTGAAGCCAACAAAGGGGCAGAAAAACGTAATCATCAACTTAACAGCAACGTTTCTTTTACTTTTGCGATATTCAATCACCAGATAGATAGCAGCAGCAAGGTAATATACCAATAAAGCACTAAACATGAACTTCTCCCTCTTTACACTGGTGTTGATCAATAATTTTTTGAATACGATTGATCACTGCTTTTGCATTCTCTTTATCCGTATTAGAAAGAAGAATCCAGTAGGAGTCATTTTCATCCTTACCTATATTGTCAGTATCTCTTAATGTTGCATGTATTCTCTTAATTAAATTCTCCATATTATCAATAGGAACAATTCGCAATAAGTAATAGGGAATATTTAGCTGTTCCTGTGCTTTTTTCTTACTTTCTACAGCTCTTTTAAAATATTCCGGTTTTAATATGCTCGTCCCAACAATATAACGCTCATGATGGGTCGCACTGACATGCTCATAGGCCCTTGTAACAGATGCAGTAATTAAATTGGTCACAACATGAAAGAGGTTCTCATGATATAAGGTTAGATGGTCAAAATTCATCTCATTTGTACATATAACAGCAACTGCACGATTTTCTTTCCAAATTGGAGCAATCATCATTGGAAAATTAGGATCCAATTCTCGATTAATAAAAGCTTTATTGTCTTCAATTGCTCTTGCATAAGGACTATTCGGAATGACCTCTATCGAAGTTGGAAATTGAGAATGTTCAACATTGGACTTTGAAACTAGTCGTAAATAACGATTCCCTTGACCAACTAGATAGATAGATGCTTCCTTCGTCTTCATAATTTGTTCAAGTACACTAATAACGCCATTGAACACATCATCAGGTTCGAGGCTATCTATCTTTTTAATAATAGAATAAATTTCTCCAACACTATCTTCAGAATAAAGAATTTGTGTTTGTAATTCGTCCTTTACTTTGCGAGTCTCCGTATAAATATCATCAAGCAATTGGTACTTTTCTCGAAATAGCTGCAATTCACTTTTAGCTGTTTCCTCTCTTAAATGCTTTCGATCAATTACATAACCAACGAGAAGGGCTACGAATAAATAAACGGCAAATTGAATTAACGTTGTATGATCGGTAAACAACGACACGACTTCTCTCCCGTTCATTAATCCTTGCCAGCTATATAATAGAACGGCTAGCCCACAACCAATTAAAGCCTGTACTTTTCCAAAAATAATTCCAGCAGAAAGAATATATAAAAGTAAGAAATCAATGTTGAATAAAAAATCTCCCACTTTAAGATGGAGAGCAGCAAGAATAATAAATAAAATGATATTTTCAATGTACGGAAGATACCTTTTTTCTGAATGTAAAACATTAAAAGCTGCCGGCTCAGGTCCTTTATCTTCACGAACATTCTCATTTAATGCAGCACTTTTTTCTGCGGCAAACCATTTATATGTTCGGTTTAACCCTTCCTCTAAAGAATATTTCGGACTCCAGTCTACCTCTCGTTTCACCTTCTGATTATCAAGTCGTGAATATTTAATATCTCCTAATCTTGAAGGTTTATAAATAATTTCAGGCAATGCAGCGATTTCTTTAAAATGATTGATTAGCTGATTAATACTCGTTTCTGTATTCGTTGAAAGATTCATTAATCCGGTTACATTACTTAATAAAGCCCGATAAATGGCCTCCGCCACATCTTCTACATATATAAAGTCCCTCGTCTGAGTGCCATCACCAAAAATATCTAATGAGTCATTATTCAATATTTTTTTGGCGAAAATGGAGATGACACCGCCTTCTCCTCTTGTCCCCTGTTTCGGTCCGTACACATTTGAAAAGCGAAAACATGTCGAATCAAGCTGGTATAAGTCATTCCACTTTTGACAATAGTACTCCCCAAGCTTTTTATTGATGCCATATGGGGAGGAAGGTTCACAGGAAGATTCCTCATTTAAGGGAACTTCCTTATTATCCCCATATACTGCAGCTGAAGATGCAAATACAAACTTTGAAACATTATATTTACTGGACAGCTGTAGGATGTTTACCAGACCCATAACATTTATTTTTGAATCTGCTGCTGGACTGAGAATAGACTTTTCGACATCAACTTGTGCAGCCAAATGAATCACAGCATCAAATTTATTCGTTCTAAACACTTGTTCACATTGTTCATCTTCAATATTAAGAAGATAGGATTGATGGCGGAATTGAACATTGCTCTTTTTTCCAGTAGATAGATTATCAAGAATGTGGACTTCATGCCCTTCCCGATAAAATTTCTCTGAAACAAAAGAACCTATAAAACCATATCCGCCTGTAATTAACACTTTCATGAAATACCCCTTTTAGACTAATTCTTAAATCCTATTTAATGACTAAAAAAAAAGTCCCTCTTGTGCTATTAAGTTATTTTACAATACACCAGTTATTAAATACTACATTCGCTATTTACACAGTAGCAATTTCATAAATAGCCCAAAATATAGTTTAATACCCATGTCTGAACAATTTCTGAACAAAATACCATAAGAATTGACGAATCACCTTGGTCATCACACGATATCTAGTTTTGACTCCTATCCCCTCTAGGTCAAAAGCAGCACTATACCGTGGTGAACTGAGCTATTCCTCAGTCTTTCTATTGTTTGTTCGTTCAAGTCTTCTTCAAAGACTTATTAAAAGAAAACACGTTGAGAGTGAACGTTGAGTTTTCTCAGAGAGGAGAAACTTTAAGTTTGATAGGCAGAAAAGCTACTAATGGCAGACAGTTCCCAAATAAAAATAAAAAAAGACGAAAGCCTAGATATGCCCTCGTCTTCTCCACTTTATTCTATTTATTTCCCGTCCACGACTTCTTTTAAGATTTCATATGAACGTTTTTGTTTAGCAGGATCATAAATATAAGAAACCGCCATGATTTCATCAACATGATATTGTGTTTGAAAATTGATAAGCTGTTCCCGAATGGATTGTTTGCTTCCTAACAAAGTCACACTGGACATAGAAGAAGCCATCTCTTTTTCAGGCTGACTCCAAATACGATCCATATCATCAACTGGCGGACTTAATGGTGTTCTCGACCCCCGGACAACATTTAGGAAAAATTGCTGCATCGTTGATGATTCGAATTTTGCCTCTTCGTCACTTTCAGCCGCAATCACATTTAAACATACCATCATATATGGGGATGCTAAGTATTGCGATGGCTGGAACCGTTCACGATAAATCGAGATTGCTTCCCGCATATACCTAGGGGCAAAATGAGAGGCAAAGACATAAGGCAAACCTAGTTTAGCAGCTAAATAGGCAGAATCCGTTGATGATCCAAGAATATAGATCGGAATATCTGTTCCAACCCCAGGATATGCTCTAACATAGCTTTGCCCTTCCTCTGGTCCAAAATAGTTAAGTAAAGCTTTCACATCTTCTGGGAATGTATAGACAGAATCATTTTTTGAGCGTCTGAGTGCACTAGCCGTCATCATATCCGTTCCTGGAGCACGGCCTAAACCTAGGTCTATACGATCAGGATAAATGGTTGCCATTGTCCCGAATTGTTCTGCGATAACTAAAGGAGAATGGTTAGGTAACATAATTCCTCCAGACCCAACCCGTATTTGTTTTGTATGTTCTAAAACGTGTTTTATTAAAATGGATGTAGCTGAGCTTACAAGAGTTGGGGAATTATGATGTTCCGCAATCCAATAGCGAGAATAGCCCATATCTTCCACTGCTTGTGCTAAATCAACTAATGCATCAATCGCTTCCTTCGCACCCTGCCCTTGGCGGATCGGTGCCAGATTTAAGACTGATACTGGAATTTGTATATTTGTCATTTCCAATTATCCTTCCTTATTGAAGATTCAATACAATAGTAACAATTGGAACAAAAGAAACAAAACTATTTGCTTCATCCTTTTTAGTCTAACAATATTATTATCATTTGTTGTCTCAAAGCAATTATCTTTTTATTCCTAGCAGAAACGTATCAATAAGGAAATGGAAGCTTTTATTTACATCTAGCTCCATCGCAAAACCGTCTTTTTGTTCAATTGATGCAAAGCCATGTAAAATACTCCTGAACCCTCTAGTCGCATGGACAGCATTTTCTCCTTGAAGTCCGTAGTGCTGTAAAACTTGGATAACTAAGTTCACTACTTTTTCAGATGCAAGCTTTATATCCTTATCCTCCATATCTATTGTGTAAAATGTTGCTTCATAAAGTCCGGGATTCCTTCGAGCAAAAGTGAGATAGGCTTCACCCATGGCACGAACCGCATTATCTCCAGATTTTCCTGCTGCAGCTTGCGACAAATATTGATTAAGTTCCGCAATTCCATATACGGCTAATTCCTTGCGAAGGCCTGGTAATCCTTCAATATGATTATATAAGGATGGCGGACGAATATTTAATTTTCTTGATAAGGTTGCCAATGTAACTGCTTCAAGGCCATCAATATCCGCAATTTCAGCTGCTGCCTTTACAATGGTTTTCAAATCAAGACCTATTCTTGGAGTCATCTTTTATCTCCCCTTCCCTAAGTTTTTTTCAGCCCGTTGAATAGCTAACTCTATCTGCAGTTTAGGATCCGATAAAATTTTTCCATGGCCGACAGCTAATACTGCAGGTGAGCAATCCCGTATTTTTATTGCACTCTTAACCGAAACCTCTTTACTCCACGTTCCAAATGCCGGAAAAGGAAACAACGGCTGCACTTGTCCTGCTACAGCTATTCCTCCACGAGTCTGGAATGCATCACCAGCTATAAGTGCATGATTTCGTGTATCAAGAAATGAAAATGAACCTGGTGTATGTCCTGGTGTAGCAATGGATAAAAGTGATCCAATCCGATCCCCATCATGAAGCAGAATATTAGCTCTTGTTTTTAAAGATTTGGGTACCCCCCCTTTAATAGGTGTATAAGCTTCTCCCTCATCCAAGCTTCGATCTCCTTCCATTAGTCGGGCATCCCTTTCTGATATCATTACATCCGCTTGCGGCAAGGCTTCTTTTAAGCGATCTAATGCACCAACATGATCATCATGTGCATGCGTTAAAACAATTCGAGTAATTGGTTTTCCAATTTTCTTAGCTGCTTCTAAAATGCCCTTGGTGCTAAATGGCAATGCGGCATCAATAAGAGTTAGAGTATCCTCTTCTTCAACTAAATAGCAATTAACTGGAAAAAAATTAGCCAGAAAGGTCATTTGATAAATTGTTCCTGATCTTGAAATTTTCATACGTTCCATTTCCCCCTCACAAAACTAATGTCGTTAGTTTTACAATAACTAATACCATTAGTTTTGGCAATAGGCTTTTAAAATTTTTTTTGCAGAAGCCAATCTCCTTTTTCCAACTGAAACATTGCCTTTTTATTAGCAAAAACGTGCGGGCAATTGTATAGTAGATTTAATAAAAACATAATGAGAGGGTTTTAAAGGATGAATCATCATGAAACGGATGAAAATGAAGATCTATTCGAAGAACCGCCATTAGAAGATTTTTTACCAAATACGGAGGATGAGTGGCTGCGAGAAAAGCAGATGAGGAGACAAACCATTGTAAAGAGGACGATTACAATCGGTATTGCAATCGCCTTGCTAGTAAGCTTACTTCAAATTTGGCCGCAAGTCTTTAATCTATCATCAATCAATTTTTTGCATAAATCAGCTGAATTATCCAAACAGGAGAATATTCAAACTTATAAAGAAGCTGTTGTTACCATTCAAGACCAGCATTCAAAGGGAACCGGATTTAATATCGCTAAAAAAGGATTAATCATTACCAATTACCATGTGGTCGAAGACATGTATCCCATAACGGTTACTTTCCCAAACGGAGAAATCTTCCAAGCAACCATTTTACAATCTAATCCAGACCTCGATCTTGCGTTTTTACATATTGAAGCAGAAAACTTACCTGCTCTTTCTTTAAGCGAACGCGGTAATTGGGTAGTAACTGATCAAATTTATGTGATAGGAAACCCGCTTTTACATAATCAGATTGCTATGGATGGAGAAATACTTAAAGGCTCTAATCAAAATGGGGTTCTGCTTCTTTCAGCACCAATATATAAGGGGAACAGTGGAAGTCCAGTCATTAATACAAGCGGAAATGTAATTGGCGTTGTCTTTGCATTATCTACAAAAGATCAAACGGGATTGGCGATACCAATCGAGAAGGTTATTGAGCAGATGCCGGAAGGATATTAAGAGAGACAAGTTCCTTGTCCCTCTTTTTATAACAGAGCATCTGCCTCTACGATTTCAACTGTTAAATACTCTTTCAGTGATAAATCAATTTCATATGGGGCGCTCTCTTGGCCATCTTCATCTGTTAAAATTCTAATTTCTGGTCTGCCAACTGCATGGAAATTGTATTTAGATACGATGCCTGTTCTTCCATCATTTAATTTAACAGTCAGTCCAGGCGGATAAATGGCAATGCAATTTTTAAATAATTGAACTTGCTGCCTATCAAATTGTGTACCACTGCCGCTATAAAGTATTTCAAGCCCCTGGTGCGGAAGCATCGCCGAACGGTATTCCCGATGACTTGTAACCGCATCAAATACATCAGCTACACTTAATATTTTTGCATACTTATGAATTTCGCTGCTTTGTAACCCTCTTGGATACCCCATACCATCCATTCGTTCATGATGTTGGAGTGCACAATGAGCAACTGTTAAGGGGAGTTCATGAATTTTTTTGAGGTGATCAAAACCTAATTCACAATGTGATTTCATCTGCTCATATTCTTCTTCTGTTAACTTTCCAGGCTTATTTAGAATTTCTTTAGGAATATATATTTTTCCAAGATCATGCAGCATTGCACCTAAGCCAATTTCTTCAATATTCTTAAGCGGCAATCCATTCTCAATTGCCAGCTGACAGGCGTAGATTGATACATTTAAACTATGTGTATATACATGATTTTCATATACTTTTGTTGTTGCTAATAAGTTAAGTGCTGTTCTATTTTCAGTTAAACTGCCTAGAATATCCTTATAAATCTTCTGTAAACTACGAACGGCTCTGCCTGACTTAGCCATTTGCTCTAATTTAGATCTATGCGGATTTAACCCTGCTATATCATCCAGACCTTCTGTAATAACGTTCATTGCCTCAACACGTAATTCTTCAGGTATAGAGTCGACTATTTCTATCCCTTCGGACATTTCATCTTCAACATATACTGTAAACACATTGAAATTCATTAATTTCCTTATCAAACTATCTGTTAAATACGTTCCCTTCGTCAAAAGAACCCTGCCGTTCTCTTGATAAACAGATTTACCTAACCTTGTCCCCGTTTTACATCCATCCAATTTAATTAAACGCATGACTCTTTCTCCAGTTTCCCTTATTAAATCCAGTTACTTATTTCCTATTAAGTTTCGCACTTAAAATCTTATAGGTACATGATACTACACCATTTGATATATTTGTATAAAAATACGTTATCATTTTAAATTTTCTTCTAAGAATGCTTCATTTTCTGTTGGTTAAAATAACAAAGGCTACAAATTTGGAGGAGGACATGAAAATGAACAACCTTATTAATCAAAAAAATGAATGGAGAGAAGTTCTAAAAATCGTTAAGCAATTAGATCCGAAAAAATTAGAAATTATAAAATCCACCTTACCAATTTTGAAAGAACACGGGGAAACCATTACAAAGCATTTCTATCAACGGATGTTCAAAAACCATCCTGAACTGCTTAATATTTTTAATCAGACTCATCAAAAGACTGGACATCAGCCCAAAGCATTAGCGGATGCAGTCTATGCAGCTGCAGCAAATATTGAAGATATGAGTAAAATCATACCGGCACTTGAAAGAATTGGAGAAAAGCACCGAAGCTTGCAAATTAAACCGGAACACTATCCAATTGTCGGGGAGAATCTTCTTGGTGCGATTAAGGAAATATTAGGTGATGGAGCAACAGAAGAAGTACTTGATGCATGGGCTGATGCCTATGAAATCATTTCGGATGTCTTTATTCGTATGGAAAATAAAATGTACAAAACAACTGAGGCTCAGCCTGGAGGCTGGGGCGGATTCAGGGACTTTATCATCGATAAAAAAGTTGAAGAAAGCGAAATTATTACCTCCTTTTACTTAAAGCCAAAGGATGGCCAAGAAATTGCGCAATTTATTCCGGGACAATATATTACGATCAAAGCGGAAATTCCCGGTGAAATCAATACCCATTTACGGCAGTATAGTTTGTCAGACAGACCAGGGCAGGACTATTACCGTATTAGTGTGAAACGGGAAGATAAGAAAGAAAATGACATTCCAGCTGGGATTGTTTCCTCATTCCTCCATCATGAATTGCAGGCAGGTGATATATTACCGATCACAGCTCCTGCGGGGGATTTTTATCTAAACACTGAGAGTCCTCTTCCAGTTGTCTTATTAAGTGGCGGGGTAGGACTAACCCCTACCATCTCCATGCTAAATTCTATACTAGACTCACAGCTCAAGAGAGATGTGTACTTTATTCATGCAGCTAGAAATAGCCGTGTGCATGCATTTAAGGAACATGTTCTAGCGCTAACTAAAGAAAATAAGCAAGTAAAATCTTTTTTTGTTTATGATAATCCTTCTGATGAAGACCGAACATCCAAAACAATAGCCAAGGAAGGCTATATAACTCTCGAATGGCTGCAGAAGATTCTTCCTACAAAAGAAGCTGAGTTTTATTTCTGCGGCCCAGAGGCATTTATGAGGGTAATAAATCGAGCGTTAAAACAATGGGAAGTACCTTCCGATAGAATTCATTATGAGTTCTTTGGTTCGTTTGGGGACTTAGATGCAAATATAGAGTAGGATGGAATTTAGCAATAGGGACAGGGGCAAATCCCCTGTCCCTATTCTGTTGAATAGAGGTGTAGCTCGTGCATCGCTCGAGTACATGCAGTATAGAAAAGTCTGCGCTCACTATCTTTACCATAAGCTGAAGTATTATAGATGATGACTGCATCAAATTCAATGCCTTTCGCTAAATAAGAAGGGATGATTATAGGACCTGATTCAAATGTCACAGTCCCTTTTTCCATTAATCTAATAGGTAAGTTTTCGCTAATTTCCGTAAATACCTTATAGCTTTCCGCTGCTGTCTTGCAAATAACTGCAATCGTTTCATGCCCTTTTCTTTTTAGCTCCTTCACTTTTTCAATAATAGAAGGAATTAAGTGCTCCTCTTTCACTACTGTTAAGGTCGGCTCCTCCCCATCACGGTTAAATGCTTCTATATGATGTCCATCCTTTAACAGTGTCTTTGTATATTCAACGATTGGACGAGTAGAGCGATAGCTTCGAGTCAGAACAATCGTTTCCTTTTCGTCCTCTTCTAATCCATTTACAGCCATTGCATCTTCCTTATGTGAATGCATGTAGATGCCTTGATTGATATCTCCAAGTAAAGTCATTTTACTATTAGGAAATAATTGCTTTAAATAAGCAAGCTGGAAAGGGCTGTAATCCTGTGCTTCATCGATGAATAAATGACGGATCGATGAATGAGTTTTCCTCCCTTCTATTTTATCTTTAAAGTAAACAAATGGAGTGGCATCTTCATAGCTGATTTCACTCGAATTCAGTTGATCGATTGATAGCTGACGTATATCATCCCAACTTTCAGGAAATGGTACATTCATTTTATCAAGCATCTTCTCTCCAAAAAGCTGAATGTACATTCCCAAATAATGAATAAATCCGAATGCTCTTACTCGTTTAATGATTGGCTTAAAATATCGGCTGACGACAACTTCGGAAAGTATTCCTTCTTCTTGAGCGAAATCATCGAACGTATCATCTTTAAATCTTTTTTCACCTTGAAGTTTTTTAAATGCATCAGCATAGTCTTCTTTTTCTAAGAATTGAATTTCTTCCTTTACCCAATCCTTCCTTTTTTCTAATTTCTTTCGTTTCTTTAATTCTTTAACGATCCATTCCTGTAAAAGCTGAATCCGGTTCGGTATGGAGATGTTTGTGTCAAAGGAATAAAATTTTTCACTTAGCTGCTCTTTAGTTATTAATGATTTACTTCTTAGCTTTATATCTCTAAATAGAAATCCTTCTGTACTTAATAATTGGAGATAGCTGTCAATGATGTCTTTAAATTGGATAGTTGATTTTAGCTGAATACTGCGGACACGACTTTCATATTCACATGATTCTTTTGTGTTAAGCAGATATTCTAATTGTGTAAACGGGTCTTCTAGTTTTAATGCCCTGCCTGCCCGGTGATTTAAATATTCCTGGAAAGTTGTTTGCTGCATATTTTCCTCCCCTAATTCAGGAAGAACAGTCGCGACATAGCTATTAAAAAGTGGATTAGGTGAAAATAGCATAATATTTTGCGAAGATAATATGCCTCTGTATCGATAGAGCAAATAGGCAATCCGCTGCAGGGCCGCAGATGTTTTTCCGCTTCCTGCCACGCCTTGGACAATCAAAAGCTTGCTTATTTCATTGCGAATGATTTGGTTTTGTTCTTTTTGTATGGTTGCAACAATGCTTTTCATTTGCGTATTCGCACTATTTCCTAATACTTCCTGAAGCATTTGGTCACCAATAGTAACACCTGTATCAAACATACCTTGCAACTCACTATTTCGAATAATAAATTGCCTTTTAAGTGTCATCTCTCCTTCGATGATTCCTTCAGGTGTTGTATACCTTGCCTCCCCGGGCGGATAATCGTAATAAAGACTGGAAATCGGCGCTCTCCAATCATAAATAAGAAAATTTTCATTTTCTTTATCTAAAAAAGAAGTAATGCCAATATAAATCGATTCCTGTAAGGATTCGCCCATTTCTTTAAAATCTACTCGACCGAAATATGGAGAATGTTTTAATCTGTTAAGTGTTTTGATTTGCCGGTCCAGTTGATTCTGACTTCTTTCTCGTTCTAAAAGAAGCTCGGCTTGCTGTTTAATACTAAAAAAGGTTTCATCGATGTCATCTTGACCATCCATGTTTACTTTCACATCATCCCAAAATGTTTTTCTTATTTCAAAAGCATCAGAGCTGACTTTCTTTACATGCTGACTCAGGCTGTCTATTTTTTGCTGAATTTCCATTCCGATAGTATAGATCCTTTTTTGCTCTTCTTGTTTATCCATTTGTTCATTACTCATGAAATCACTCCCAAATTTCAATGTTTGACAACTGGTCACTTTTGTGATAATGTTATAGGTGGATAGATGCAAACGTTAATACCTAAAATAAAATTTAGACGCGACTTTCATTTTAGCATTCGCTTGCTATTAATGCAAGGCGTTATTTTACATATACATACTATGTTATTAGCAGGCGAATTGCCTGCTTTTTCTTTTGTTCTGCATCGAATAATTTGAAAATAATAATTAATAACATTTCTATTGACCTTATAGTGTAATCCTTCTAAAATCATGAGTAGTCTAATAGTCATATTTTCATTATTACATAGTTTCAGAAAGAGGGTTTATCGTGTTTTCACCGCCTCCTATCAATAACGGCATTGAGGTTAGTGGGGAATACTCACTTCCAATCGTTATCTTATCCATCATCATCGCGAGTCTTGCATCATTTACAGCCATTTCAATGAATGAACGAATCCAAAAAAATAGCTTCTTCCACCGTAATTTTTGGCTAGTATTAGCATCTCTTGCGATGGGGTTTGGCATATGGTCTATGCACTTTGTGGGTATGAGTGCACTTTCATTGCCATTTATGATGCATTATGATTCCCTGCTTACATGTTTGTCCATTATCCCTTCTGTTATTGCTTCATTTTTGGCGTTTTACATCGTGAATCAAAAAAAACGATCAATTACTACCTATTTATTATCAGGCATTTTCATGGGAATTGGCATATCCACTATGCATTATACCGGGATGGCTTCTATGGTCATGGACGCTTATTATGTATATAATCCTTGGATTTTTATCACTTCAATTATCACTGCGATCTTGGTCTCATTTGTTGCTCTTTATATATTTTCCCGCCAGCAAAGGTATGCGAAAAATAATTATATAAAAGCCTTAACATCGGCCATAATGGGGCTTGCAGTTCCTAGTATGCATTACATTGGCATGGCTGGAACTTCCTTTTATCTGCCCAAGCAACAAGTTATGACAGCCGGGCATCATATGAATATAACATTATTGATTACAGGGGTCACAATTGGCATTACTTTGTTATTAGGTCTATTGCAATTATCAAGCCTAGTCGACCGTTATGTAGATTTTCGGGTGAGTCATATTGATATATTGACTAAACTGCCTAATAGACGCAGTTTTGAGAAGGCTTTAAATGATGAAGATGTCTATCGAAGCATAGCCGTCTGGAATCTCCACAATCTTGAAAAAGTGAATAATGATCATGGGTATCATTTTGGTGATGAAGTGATTCAATATGCTGCCAATGCGTTACATCAATTAAACATTCCACTAAGTGAGCTTTACCGAATTGACGGTAATCGTTTGGCACTGCTTTTGCAAGGCAAAGATCGACTCAATGAGCTTCAGCATGCCATGAAAAATATATCTGCAAAATGGAATCATCCTGTAATAATCCAGGAAAAGAAAATTTTGTTACAAGGTGTTTGTGCTATTTCAACTATAAATGATCAACAAAGCCAAAAAAGGTTATTTTCCGATATACTTGCCGTTCTGTCCAGTCCGGGCATTCAATATAAGAACGAGGTAATCCGTTTCGACCCGCTCATTCATACGTATTCATTTGAACAAGAAATCTTAAATACTATTGATCAAGCGATGAAAAATGATGATCTTTTTCTGGTATATCAACCAAAGGTAAACGCTGGTACACATAAAATTGTCGGACTGGAAGCGCTGATCAGATGGAATCATACCGAACATGGATTTCTGTCCCCTGGCGTTTTTATCCCGATTTTAGAACAAAGCCATCGGATAAGTGACGTGACAAACTGGGTTATCAATAAAGTGTGCAATCAGATTAAAGTATGGGAGGAACAGAATTTACCTACCTATCGAATAGCGATTAATATTCCTGGTGAATATGTTACTTCTCCAAGATTATTACGAACATTAAAGAAAGCATTAAATAGATACTCGGTTAATCCTAGTCTTGTAGAGTTAGAAATCACAGAAACAACCGTTATGGAATCGGCAGAATCTTCTATGCGGGCGATTAACACTTTTCGAGAAGCAGGTTTTTCCGTTGCACTCGATGACTTTGGGACTGGTATTTCCTCGCTCTCTAATTTAAGACAGATGCCTATCTCAACCCTTAAAATAGATAAATCTTTTGTGGATGAAGTGCCCCAATCAGAAAAAGATTCATCCATTTTAGAAGCGATTATCGCACTTGGACATTCACTAAATCTAAATATCGTAATCGAAGGAGTAGAAACCAAAAATCAAGTAGACTTCTTAACCTCTACAAGCTCCCTCCTCTCATTACAAGGCTACTATTTTGCTAAACCGATGGAACCTGATGAAGTAATGGAATGGATTAAAGCACGCAATAACGAATAGGTGGATAAAAACACAAAATAACGGTATACTAATCTGGGAATATTTAGCAAGGAGGTGTCTGAGTGTTACATGTAACTAATAATATGGAGTTTGAAATGAAAAGCTGCTTTACACCTAACTTTAGCAATTCTCATTCATTAAAGATTCTGGACGTTACTACTTCCAGTGTCATTATCCAAATGAATAACCCTGATTGCAGAGGCGTCTTTCCATTAGATAGCTTTCAATATTGGATAAAAAAGGGATCACTCATTCAAATCAGTGATACAGAGAAGAAAACATCATGAAAAACATCCTTACACAAGGATGTTTTTTCTCTTGTAAATACAGGTGAATTTTCTTAAAATTTAAGTAAAAACATAGGATGTGGGACATGATTATAAAACAGCGCTTCCAGCCAATAGAATTAAAAATCTGGAACTATTTAAATGGTAAAGCAAAGTTATCACCAGCACAGATAAAAAATTTTTCAGCATGTGATAAATGATTTGAAGGCGAAAAGGAGTTTGATAAATGGGGAGAAAATCTATCATGCAAGTGCCTAATCCTGAATGATTTACTACTTGAATATGATCAAAATATTTTTCAAATTGATACATTACTAATCACACATGAAACCATATATTTAATTAATGTAAAAAACTATGAAGGTGACTTTTACTATGAATCAGGGAAATGGTATACCCTAGCTCGTTCAGAAATAAAAGATCCTTTGCTCCAACTAAAGCGAAGTGAATACTTATTTAAGAAATTGATCCGAAGTATTGATTCTACCAACTATATCATTGAACCCCTTCTTGTATTTATCAATCCCTACTTCCACCTTTACCATGCTCCAATGAATCTTCCGATTATTTACCCAGCCCAGCTTGAACGTTTTATGACAAAATTAAATATGCAGACTACAAAATTAAATGATAAGCATCTTAAAATGGCTAAACAATTACAATCACTTCATAAAACAAATTCCTTTTATACTCAAATCCCTGATTATGATTATGACCAACTAAAAAAAGGTGTAGTCTGTTTGGCATGCAGTTCGTTCAAGCTTGATTTGAACAAGGATAAATTGGAGTGCTTGGAGTGTGGATGTGTTGAAGCAGCAGATTTAGCGGTATTGCGCAGTGTCGAGGAGTTTAAGCTGCTTTTCCCTGATAAAAAGATCACCACTCATAGTATTTATGAATGGTGCGGAGTGATTAAATCGAAGAAAACGATTCGGAGAATTCTATCAAAAAACTTTAAACTTTATGGACATGGAAAATCCTCACATTACGATAATAAATAATGTATCAAAAGACACGAAAGTACTTTAAAGGAAGTACAAACGATTAGGTTACTTATGTTAAGATTTATTAATTGGTGTCGGGAATCATTCTTTTGATTACCAACATCGGCGCTTTCCTACTTCTTCGGGCATCATAGGTCCACTTTGATTACCAGCATCGGCTTTTTTCTGCTTCTTCGGGCATCAAAGGTCTCCTTTGTTTACCGACATAGCCTTTTTTCTGCTTTCTCGGGCATCATAGGTCTCCTTTGATTACCGACATCGCCTTTTTTCTGCTTCTTCGGGCATCATAGGTACCCTTTGATTACCGACATCACCTTTTTTCTGCTTCTTCGGGCATCATAGGTACCCTTTGATTACCGACATCGGCTTTTTTCTGCTTCTTCGGGCATCATTGGTACCCTTTGATTACCGGCATGGGCTCTTTACTGTTTTTTCGGGCATCATAGGACTTCTTCAATTACCGACATCGGCGCTTTTTTACTTCTTCGGGCATCACAGAACGATTTGATTACCTTCACCGGCACTTCTGTACTTCCTCGGGCAACATACATCGGTTTAAATTAACGCCAACACCATTTTTCTGCGTTTCATGTATCCTAAGATTTTTCTTGCTTAATAGTTGCCAGATATCCAAATAAAAACTCGCAACTATTAAGCAAAATAACATATAGAAATCTACTTTACTCACAAACAAGTATTTGCCTAGAAAATACTCCTTTACTCGCTATACAGCGGTCTTGAATGTCAAAACCTGCTTCCATGATCATTTCATCAATTGTCTCAATCGTAATAATTACCGCCTTCTTGGCAATGCGGCGTGCATGTTTCAGAATATTAAACTGTTCTTCTGGTGTGGCATGGGTATACAGATTGTAAGGCAAATCAATGATCGCTGCATCATATTGTTCAGTTACATCTGATATGGGACCTATTGCGACTTCCCCTTCATAGCCAAAAAAGGCAATATTCTCTCTTGATCCTGAGGTAACAAGTGGGTTAATATCACGCCCAACAATATCAATACCCATAGAAAGCGCTTCTACTAAAACCGTTCCAATTCCACAGCAAGGATCTATGGCTTTTACTCCATCAGGTTTAGGAACTGCGATATTTGCCACTGCTCTAGCAACCCGTGTACTTAGAGCAGTAGAAAAAGTTTGCGGTTTCTTCATATGATGCAGCCATAGCGCTTCATTTTTCCGCAAGTTCCCGAAGTACCAGCGTCCGCCCAAGGTGACGATTCCAAACATATGATCAGGCTGCCGTACATCAGCTTCCCCCTTGATTTCCCAGCCAATTTCACGTTCAATTAAACGACGCTGATCATATTCAATTTTTTGACCTGCCTCTAAATCATTAATTTTAATAAAAATTACTTTGAAGGTTGATTCCTTCATATCAATTTGTCCAACTTGTTCCACGATTTCCGGCAAGCTGTCCCCTTCATATATCACTTCAATCCGCTCTTTAATAAATGGGCTGCGGCTTGGATCGATTTCAGTCGTACTTTTTAGAATACTGTTTTCTGCCTGTTCACCAAAAAGCGAGCGCATTTCTAGATGAGAAAGTGACTGTTCTTCCTTTTGGCATGCAAATGTATAAATAAATTCAGGACTTTCTTTTTTTATAAACAAATAATTACCATCCTTTTTAATTACTCAAATCATTCTTCCTATCACACCATATCTGTAATGTGGAAGAAATGCAATTAAAATCGTTCTTTAAATATCACATTTACTACTGTACATAAGGTATTCACTATATAAAATATTAAATGTAATTTTTTGTAAATTATGCTTGATATCCTGATTTCCTCCTCATTACAATAAATAAAGCCTTACTAAATTTTTATGAGATTGGAGGAACTAGCTTGGATTACATTAAACCAGCACAGCTAGTAGAGGATGTTGCACAAGCAGGTGCTTATAAATCTAAACTGGGATTAAAGGATATCTTAATTAAAGGAATTCTATCAGGTGCCTTTTTAGGCTTTGCCACTACACTCGCATACACTGCAACAATAGAGACAAATTTAAGTATTGTTGGAGCGCTTGTTTTTCCTGTTGGTTTTGTACTTATTTTATTATTGGGATTAGAACTGGTGACTGGAAACTTTGCGATGCTTCCGCTTGCTAAATTAAGAGGGCAAACTTCCATCACAAACATTGGCTACAACTTCTTTTGGGCTTTTACTGGAAACCTTTTAGGCAGCCTTTTATATGGTTTATTATTTTATATATCAGCAACAAAGCTTGGGCATGTAACAGATGGTCCAATGATCGATAAGATTATTAGTGTTGCAGAAGCAAAAACGCTAACATATAAAAATCTCGGCGGAGAAGGAATCATAGTTGCCATGACCAAGGCTATACTATGTAATTGGATGGTGACATTAGGAGCGTTTATGGCATTTGTTTCGAGCTCAACGATTGGAAAAATTGCTGCTATGTGGCTTCCGGTTTTTTTATTTTTTGCCCATGGATTTGAGCACGCCGTCGTAAACATGTTTGTCATTCCAACTGCCATCCTCATGGGGGCAGACCTCTCACTTGGAGACTGGTGGCTATGGAATCAAATTCCAGTTACAATCGGTAACTTTATTGGCGGGTTCATATTCACTGGATTAGCCCTGCATTTGGTGAATCACAAGAAAAAAACAAATATGGATTCGAATACCATACCAACTCCTCTGAGAATCAAAGGTTTGTAGAAACATCTTTCCTAACTTTTCTCGACATGATACACTTGAATCCTTCTGATTAATTTGCTAGTAAATCTTGATATCAACAAATTTTTCATGGTATTCTTGAAAAAAATTAACTTCTTAAGGATTGGTTATTATGCGTATTAATAAATATATTAGTGAATCTGGCTATGCCTCAAGGCGAGGGGCAGACAAATTAATTAGTGAAGGAAGAGTCACAATTAATGGAAAAGTTGCAAAGGTCGGCAGCCAAGTTGAACCTGGAGATGATGTTCTCGTAAGCGGACACCCCATTCGAATGGCTAGAAACTATGTGTATATTGCCTTAAATAAACCTGTTGGCATTACAAGCACAACTGAAAAAAATGTAAAAGGAAATATTGTTGACTTAGTCAATCATCCACTTAGAATTTTTAATATCGGCAGACTCGATAAAGATTCTGATGGTCTCATTCTTTTAACAAATGACGGGGATATTGTTAACGAAATACTACGTTCAGAGAATAAACATGAAAAGGAATACATTGTTTCTGTAGATAAACCGATAACACCAGAATTTTTGAAGAAAATGTCTGAAGGAGTGAAAATACTCGGTACAAAAACGCTTCCATGCGAAGTGAGACAGTTATCAAAATATGATTTTCAAATCATATTGACACAAGGGCTAAATCGCCAAATTCGCCGTATGTGCGCAGAACTTGGATATGATGTGTATCGGTTGCAGCGCACACGAATTATGAATATCCATTTAGGAAATCTGCCTGTTGGACAATGGCGTGATTTAACAAAAAAAGAACGCACTGCTCTATTTAATGAACTGAACTACCAGCCGAAAGAATGGTAAAAGATTAAAAGCGCATGGCTCCCAGTCCAATGATGGAAAAAGGAGACCAAGCGCTTTTTTATTTCCCTACTACCCGGCTCACAAGCTCAGTTACGTCTGCCCTGCTCATTTTTTCCTTCCCAGCTGTTAAAGCATCTAGCGTACCGTGCGCTAGCGCTAAAGGGATTTTACAAAAATGGAGTATCGTAGCGGTTTTAATATCCTTCACATACTCATCAGCTAAAGCTAGATTTCTGCGTGCATACGTTAACATATCTTCAAAATCCCAGCCTATAGGAAAAAAGTTAACTCCTCTGCTCGCATCTTCCGTATGATTTCGGAGAATGTTCACTGACTGCAATCCACGTCCAAACGCAATCGCAAGATCTTCATCTGTATCTGTTTGATCATACCACTTCCAAATATCTGTCAGCATAACCCCTACCAATCCAGCAACATAGAACGTATATTCATCTAAATCATTTTCATCTTTAATATCCCAATCTTTTCTAGCCCATTTTGCCATTCCCTCTGCCATAACAGATGTCGCATCCAGGATTTTTTCTTTAATTACTTCTGGGCATACTTTAATCCAGTCACCAAGTCGAATGGTGACTTCAGGTAGGATTGATAGATATGGCTGGAAAATGTCCATTAACTCATTGTCTTGAAATGGCCTACGTAATAATTTGCTTACAGCTAGCAATAGATCACTCTTTGCCGCCGATTCAAGTTCAGTATGATCTTCAATTTCATCAATCGCTCGCATGCATAAGTAGGCAGAGGATACTGCTTCTTTTAAACCCGGTGTTAAAAGACTAATGGGAATAAAAAAAGTCCGACTCGTCTCCTTCAACATCTCAATCGCATCATTATGTAAATTAGTCTCTTCGTTCACCGTATGCTGCCTCCCTTTTTCTTATATGTTGATTGTAATATTCCTTCGTTACGAGTGCAAATATAAGAAGCTATTCACAAAAAGTGAACAGCTTTATATTCGTGTACTCTTTATCTTCTATTTCATTTTAAGCTATTTTATCTTGTCCATCATGACCCTTTTTGAAATAGTGTAAAGCAAATGTTATAAGGAAAGCTAAAATGATAATTCCGAAAAATATGAGATGATCAATTTCAATGCCAAATACACTTAAGAACATTTTAATGGCAATAATGGCAATCAATATGAAAGCTGTGTTTTCAAGTTCAGGAATTTTTTCAATGAGAACAAGAAACCCTTTCGCAACTGTCCGCATCATTAATATTCCGAGCATACCGCCAATGAGTAATATCCAAACCTTTTCAGATACTGCAAATGCAGCCAAAATACTATCAACTGAAAACGCTAAATCCATAATCTCAACAGATATAACTGTTGCCCAAAAAACGCCAAAAGTTCGGGTAAGCCAGCTGTCCTTTTTCATTCCTTCGGCTTCGTCATCTCCTTCACCAAGCCAGAAATGTTTAATAACAAGCCACGCTAAATATCCAGCACCTATCACCTTGATCCACCAAAACTTAATTAGCAGCATACCAAGACCTATAAATAAGAAACGGAAGAAATATGCGCCAAACAAACCATATGTTAACGCCTTCTTCTGTTGTTTCTTAGGCAGATGCTTTACCATAACAGCCAGTACTAAAGCATTATCAGCAGATAGCAAACCTTCTAAAATGACTAGCGTACCAATATACCCCCATGATACTGGATCTGTTAACACCTCTCCCCACATTTCCAAATCGAAAAACGAGGCATATGTGTCTAACAGCTGATTCAGGATTTCCACTATAAAGACCCCTTTAAAAATAAAATGTTAGCATTTATAAATCACTAAAAAAAGATAGCTAAAGCTATCAATTAGTGTCATGCACATTGCAAATTTTATACATTTAAATAGAACAATCATAAAATGAGAACTAGTTCTATTATAATTATACTAGAATACCAATTAAATAGCCACTGATTATATCTTGGCAAGCAATATCAGTCTAAAGAAAAACAACTGAATGGGCATCCATCCAGTTGTTACCTTTTTCGTTTTGTATTGTCATTAACTATTATTTGACAAGCCTTTTTGCATGACAACTAATTCTTCTGCAAGTGCGTCAATTCGGGATAAAACATCCTCATCAATAATTTCATTTTCCGCATTGAAATGTTCTCCATTAGCATACACATAACTCGGTGCAACAAAAGAACGCAAATATCCAGCAATTGGCTTCATTTGATTTTCTACGACTAGATAATGCTGATAGGTCCCTCCATTCGCTACAAATCCCATCACTTTATGACGGAAAGCAGCCGGATGAACGATATCAAATACATTCTTTAAAGGTGCAGGAAATGATCCATTAAAAATAGGAAAGCCAATTAAATAAAAATCTGCTTCCGAAACCGCTTTAATCATTTTTTTCGTGTCCTCGTTATATAGATCCGGATTTCGTCCATCACAAAATTCCATTTGAAAGTCTCTCAAGTCGAGCAGATCTATTTCGATTTCAGGGTATTTTTCCTTGACCTTTTTTAAGACAGCATCCACTAGAATAGCTGTTTTGGCACCTAAGATGGTTCCAGATATTCCGAGTAATTTCATTCGATGTTTTCTCCTTCCAATGGTGTTCCTATTGCTCAAACCTACTTACCTTTATTATCAGCATACGAACAATAGTTACAATTCTTGACTTTATCATACACTTTTTCCTGCTAAATGAGAATTAAAACACTCCGAGTATAAAAACTGCCCTTTTAATAAAAACTAAGAGAAAAAGCTGGGGTGAATAATATGGGATTATTGAATTCATTTAACGAGTGGAGGGCCAATCGGCACGAAAAGCATCTATCGAATATGAAAGATGCCAACAAATGCCCAGAATGCTACGGACGCGGATTTTCCATTTATCCTGGAAACGAATATGCTTATCACTCAAATTTATATGATTGTCCAGGCTGCAACGGCGGTGGCACATATTCAGACTGGGAGGAATACCAATAGTAATGCAGAAGTGCCTTATTGACTCCAAACTGAAATTGGTGTGCATTGTGACATAGTTTTTGTCCAGAGAGGTTAGCCGCTGGAGCTAGAGATGCACGGTTACACTACTTCTCTTACAAAGAAAAAGTACCGACACAGCATCAGTTACTTTTGCCGTGTCGGTACCTATGTTTTCAAGCGGTAACCATTTGGTTCCCACCTTGTTTTTTTGCTCGATATTGTGCTTGATCAGCAGATTTCTTTAACGAGTCAACGCTTGACCCATGTTCTGGATAAACCGCAACACCTGTACTTATCGAAACAGTTATTTTATTTTCTCCTACATTGATTGGGTGCTGGACTAAATACTCTGCTAAATTCTCATGGATCGTTTCAACTAGGCCGTTTAAACTAGAATTTATGATAATCATAAATTCATCTCCTGCATAGCGATATCCAACGATATGTTCATTACAAATGCTTTTAATTCCATCTCCTAATACTTTTAAATATAAATCTCCAATATCATGACCAAAATTATCATTTACTTTTTTTAATCGATCTGAGTCAATCATCATTAAGGTTACTTCTTTTCCGTACTCACCAATTAAATTCGAAAGATCATTATGGAATGCACGATGATTCTTTAATCCAGTTAATTCATCTGTTTGTGACATTAAATAGATTTTTTCATAAAGCCGCGCCGTCTCAATGGAATGAATAACTTGATTGCCAATTATTTGCAATAACTCCTCATGCTCTTTTCGATAAGCAAAATCAGAAACACTTTGTGCAGAGATTACCGCTTTCACTTGATCATCAATAATAACCGGAACAAAAATACCGGATTTGGTATCGGTTACACCGAAAGTCGCATCCGTTTGATCATGACTTACTTTTTTCGGATGGACGATTTCTTTTGTCCGAATCGCCCTTGAAGTAAAATTATTTCCTATTTTAACGTATTCTTGAGGGTAGAATATCCCTTTTTCAATCATAAAAATAAAGTCTATAAATGAGTCTCCTTCTGTATATAAAGCGATAAAAAACGAATCTGTCGGCATCACTTGAGAGACCATTTCATATGCCTTTTTTAGTAGAATTTCCTCATTTAATGTCTTACTGCATACCTGTGCAAAATCATGTAAAATTTTATAATGCTCGTTCAGCCAGCTCATATTTTCCATCTGCACATTTACTTTTTGCAATTGTGATAATAAGGACTCAACCGCTTCTTTGTCTTCATTGTCTCCTATTGTTTTTACAATGTCTGAATAAACATCTCTTGTAATGATGTTTCTTTCTGTCCCTACTTTCTTCAGCAGATTTGTAACAATTCGAAGAACCTTATGAATTCCTTCCATATCCATACACTTCCAACGTATTATTTTTCAACAAAAAATAGATTAATCGCATACCGATTAATCTAACTCGTTTATAGTTATCTTCGGTAGCTGGCTGGCATGATCGTTTGACTTTAGCCCCTTTAGCTTTGCGCCCTCATTTTTCAATGAATTTGCCTTTCTCTTATTAAGTTAGAATTCTGAAAAATCACAAAATAGGTTATATTTATACTATATAGTTCTTATTTACTATAGTCAATTGATTTTCATATAATTTCCATTAAATATAAGAGCTGATCATTATTTTTAATATGAGCCTGATGTTTATATTTTATCATATAGTCAATCAAATTTAATAATAGAATGCGCTTAAAAGGGAAATATAACTAACTTTACTTTCCCCTTAAAACGAATTACCCTGCTTGTTCTATAATAAACTTTTTCTTCTGAACATAGATAAGTCTTAATGATAGACAAACACCCGCTGCAAGTAAGCCAATCGTTAACCCAATCCAATATCCTGTAGCACCTAAATTGGTTTGGTGTGCGAGGAGATAGCCCACTGGGAGACAGATTAACCAGTACGCAATTAATGTAATGATAAATGATAGATTTACATCCTTATATCCTCTTAGAGCTGCTTGTGCTGTGGCTTGAATCGCATCAGATATTTGGAAAAATAGCGCATAAATTAGAAAATGTGCAGTGAGTGAAATTACTGCCGCTTCATTAGAGTAGAATCCCGCAACCTGATAACGAAATAAAACAACTAGTAAGCCTGTTACTAACGCAATAATAATGGATAAATAGATGCCTAACCAACTATATGCCTTCGCATCTTTATACCTTCCCGCTCCAACCTCAAATCCGACAAGTACAGTCTGAGCCATGGAAATACTCATTGGTATCATATACAAAAAAGATACGATATTAAGAGCTGATTGATACGCAGCAATGGTCGTCACATTAAATTTACTTAATAGAATGGTTACGACAGCAAACATACTTGTTTCGAAGAAAATAGATAGCCCCATTGGCACACCGATTTTCAATATCTCTTTACACTTTTCAAAAGAGTACCCTTTAAAATTTGAAAATACGTTAAAAGATGAAAATGGGCTTTGCGTTTTAATAACGAATATAATCATAAATAATATTAACCAATACGTGACCGCCGTTGCATAGCCTCCTCCTGCACCACCTAGTTCAGGAAAGCCAAAGCGGCCAAAAATTAGTACATAGTTAAATATTAAGTTTATCGGTAAGGCCAAGATTAAAATAACCATGACGACACGTGTTTTTCCTAATGCATAAATAAAAGATCTTAATACATTGAAAGCAAATAATGGAATGATCCCAAAACTCAGGCCAATCAAATAATCACGAGCTGTATTTTGTACATCATTTGGGAGATTCATCTTCGTTAATAAAGGGTCTAACAGAAAGAATCCAATAATGATAACTGAAACGGCTATGAAAATCGCTAAATACAGGCCATTTTTAACAACTGATGTCACTTCTCCTGTCTTCTTTTCTCCGTAGCTTTGTGCCACAATTGGTGACACAGCGAGAAGGATTCCGCTTAACCCTGTAAATACCGGATTCCAAATGGATGAGCCAATGGCGACTCCAGCTAGATCTGATGAATGATACTTACCCGACATAATCGTATTGAAAAATACCATAGAAAACATGCCGAGCTGTGTAATTAAAATAGGAATCAATAAAATGAATATTTGCTTCATCTTTTCCTGTATGGTAAATGTTTGGTTCATTATGGAAAACTCCTTGAATATAATATTATCCAATAATAGCAGACTCATATTTTTACTTAAATAGATTTCTATTATTTTTTATAACAATCTTTTATTGCGAGACTAATTAATCTATTTTATGATAATATCAACTAATATTTCGATAATAAAAATATTTATGAAATCAATATAGAAAAGTCTGCCGCACTATGCTGATACATAAAGGCTAATTCTATAAGCTGTCAAATTATTTAATATACAGTAAAGGAGATTACCAATGACCGCTTTTGTTAACCAACGCGATGGAATTTTCCCATCAGTTTGCCCGCTCGATTGCCCTGATCAATGCGGATTGCTGCTCCACAAAAAAGACGGAAAAATTATCAAGGTAGAAGGGGATCCAAATCATCCAGTAACACAGGGAAATATATGCAATAAAGTTAGGAATATGAAGGAAAGAATATACGATAAAAACCGCCTAACATCTCCATTGAGAAGAATTGGAGCAAAAGGCGATGGGAAATTCAAACAAATTAGCTGGGATGAAGCCATTGATATAATCACTTCTCGCTGGAAGAAGCTAATCGAAACAGATGGACCAGAGAGTATTCTTCCTTATAGCTTTTATGGAAACATGGGGAACCTTACCGCAGAAGGAATGGATCGTCGATTCTTCCATCGGCTAGGAGCCTCCCAATTAAACCGGACCATTTGCCAGTCTGCTGGTACGACAGGCTATAAATATACAATGGGGGGCAGTATTGGCATTGATCCAGAAGATACTGTTCATTCCAAACTGATCATCTTATGGGGGGTCAATGCAGTCAGTACGAACATGCACCAAATCACACTTGCCCAAAAAGCTCGAAAAAATGGTGCAAAAGTGATTGTTATTGACGTTCATAAAAATCAAACCGGCAGAATGGCAGATTGGTTTATTCCGATATTACCAGGGACAGATGGTGCACTTGCACTTGGACTGATGCATATTTTATTTGCTGAAAACCTGGTTGATGAAGGTTTTTTACAGAAATATACTATAGGACATAATGAACTGCGTGAGCACGTGAAGCAATACGATCCTTTATCCGTTTCCAAGATTACTGGTATACCTGTAGAAGACATTTATAGCCTGGCAAGAATGTACGGCGAAACCACTCCTTCTTATATTAGAATTGGAAACGGACTGCAGCATCATGATAACGGTGGGATGTCTACACGGACGATTGCATGTCTTCCAGCCTTAACAGGGCAGTGGCTTACAAAGGGCGGAGGTGCCATCAAATCGAATTCAGGCTTTTTAGCTTTTAATGAAGCAAGCTTGCAGCGCCCAGATCTATTAAAAAACAAACAAACACGAGTAATTAATATGAACGAAATTGGCAAAAAGCTTCTCGAGCTAGACCCTCCAATTAAATCCATGTATGTATATAGCTGCAACCCTGCAGTTGTTTCACCTGAAGGGAATAAAGTTCGGGAAGGATTGGGACGTGAGGATTTGTTTCTTGTCGCACATGATCTATTTATGACCGAAACAGCCAAATACGCTGATATAGTGTTGCCTGCGACATCTTCATTTGAGAATACAGATTTTTATGGGTCTTACTGGCATCATTATATGCAAATTCAACAGCCAATCATTGAATCCTATGGCGAATCAAAATCGAATGTAGAAGTGTTCCGATTACTAGCAAAAGGTATGGGATACACTGAGGATGCTTTTACTGAAGCAGAATCTGAAATGATTACTCGTGCGCTCGATCATCCAGCAAATCCTTATCTCACTAACATAAATTATGAGGCATTAATAGAGCAGCAATATGTAAAGGCGAATGTAAAGCCGCTATTACCAGGAAAACTGCCAACACCTAGTGGGAAAATTGAGTTGTTTTCAGAGATGATGAAACAGGATGGGTATCCTCCGTTGCCAACATATACACCAATTGTAGAAGACGGCAATTTTCCTTACTTGTTTGTTCCTGCTCCTAATCATAATTTCTTAAACTCAACTTTTTCAAACATTCAAAAGCACCAATCGCTTGAAAAAGAGCCGCGAATTCATATGAATGTTAATGATGCAGAGACTGCAGGAATTACGGACGGAGAAATTGTGCGCGTTTGGAATCAGCGTGGAGAATGTAATTTAAAGGTTTCAGTTGGCACCAATGTTCTACCAGGTGTAATTGTTTCACAAGGTCTATGGGCAAATATTCCTGGAACAAAACAACTTGTCAATTCTCTTACACCGGATCGTTTATCAGATATGGGCGGTGGTGCAACCTTCTTTTCTGGACGAGTAGAGGTAAGTAAGATTTAATTTGGAGGATCCATTTCCTTATACCAAATCATATCAATCTCATTAAAAAATGGAAAAAGTGCTTAGTATATAGCTCATGAGGAGCTTTCCATGCTAAGCACTTTTTATTATTTTAACGGATGAAAGTCCGATAGATGGTTTCAAATTCTTGCTTAGGTAAAGGCCTGCTAATGTAATACCCTTGAATTTCATCACAGCCAATATCCTCTAGAATATCTATCACTTCTTTTGTTTCTATCCCTTCTGCAACAACCTTTAAATTCAGTTCATGCGCGAGAAATGTAATTGCTTTCACAATAGCGATATCTTCTCTATTTTTAGATACTTCGTGAATAAAGCTACGATCAATTTTGAGCGAGTGTATAGGAAATTTTCTTAAGTAATTTAACGAAGAATAGCCCTTTCCAAAGTCATCGATTGCAACGCCAACACCCATTTTTCGTAATTTCTCTAAACATTCAATACATTCATCTATATTATCGATAAAGCTATTCTCCGTAATTTCTAATTCTAACAGGTGTGGGTCCAAACCCGTTTTCTCTAATACCTCTTCAACAACTCTGTGGAAGTTTGGTAAGCGGAAATGTAATGGCGAAATATTTACTGCCACTCTTAAAGGAGAAGAAAAGCAAGATTGATTCCACTCCTTGTTTTGTGCACAGGCCATTTCTAATACCCAATTATCAATTTTAATAATCAAACCGGTATCTTCAGCAATGGGGATAAATTTATCTGGCGGGATGTTTCCAAACATGGGACTTTTCCATCGTAATAGAGCCTCCATCCCATTGATCTTTCTTGTATTCAATTCTAACTTTGGCTGAAAATATAATTCTAGTTCTTTATTATCAATTGCTTTTCGCAGGTGATTTTCAATTAACAGTGCTTCTTCATTTGCTTGGTTCATTTCTTGTTCATAAATACAAAAATGATTACGCCCTTTCAGCTTTGCTGCGTACATAGCAATATCTGCCTTCTTCAATAATGAATCACTATCTTCCCCGTGCTCAGGATAGAAGCTGATCCCCAGACTGCATGTAGTAATGATTTCGTTTCTATCTAAATGAATAGGCTGTTCAAAGATTGTTAGGATCTCTGCTGCATATTTACTTGCCATACCTGAACTTATCATTTCTGGATAAATAATAATAAATTCATCTCCAGCAAGTCGATAAATTTCCGCATCTGATCTTATACCCTGTTTCAATTTTTTAGCTACTGCCTGAATTAATTGGTCGCCAACCGTATGCCCTAAAGAATCATTAATTTGTTTAAACCGGTCTAAATCAAGAAAAAAAACGGCAATTTTTTTATTTGAATGTTTCATTAAGTGATGTAAATCATCACAGAACTTTCTTCGATTTGGTAAACTTGTCAATATGTCATGAAAGGCCATGAATTCTACTTCTTCTTGAACTTGATGCAGTTCTGTGATGTCATTGGTGCAGCCAATGATTTCTACTACCTTGCCATCACGATAAATCGGGGATAAATAGGTTAATAGCTGTCGTTCCTTATAAGCATAATTATATGTAATTGGCTGACCAAGAAAGGCATGATCATATTTACTTTTAAGCATATTAGCTATTTCTATTGGATACACTTCATCTGGTTTTTTGTTGCGCATTTTTTCATTTTCTAAGCCTAATCGATAAGCAAGTTTTCCTTCATTCAGAATGTAAACAAAATTTCCATCTGGATCTTTAGTTACTTTGAAAATTAGGTTATTCATAGAATTAACGACATGCGTGAAATCATTTTGCAATGCTTCAACTAATTTTTCCTGGGCAAGCTTTCCTTCGGAAATATCTGTTCTTATCGCGATATGCATAACAGGTTTTCCATCTTGATCCTTTAAAGGAACGATCGTCGTTTTTACCCAATAAAAGCTCCCATCCTTTGCCTTATTTTTCACCTCACCCTCCCATATTTCTCCTTTGTTAATCGTTTGCCACATTCTTCTGAAAAAAGATTTCTCATGGTAGCCAGAATTTAGGATTTTATGATTTTGGCCAACTATCTCTTCCATATCATATTTTGACAGTTCGCAAAACTTCTTATTAGCATATATGATTTTACCGCTCGTATCTGTAACAGCAACAATAACTGATGCATCTAACGCATATCTTAAATTTGCATAATCCTCTAAGAAGGTTCCTATCTGCTGAAAATCCTTTTCCATTTGAAGCAAATTATTATAATTCGAACGGCTATTTCTAAAAATCTCCTGTAAAGAATCAATCCATGGCTTTACTTGATTCTGATCGAACATATACTCACTCCCTTACACAAAACAAAAACGACAGAACTTATTTTTATACATCATTATGGATACTATCAATATACTAGTTCTTTTTTATCATATTTTGTCAATTACTACAATATTATGTCGAATTTACACTGTACTCAACGTGTGAATAAAAAAAGTTGAATTATAGGGTTTTTGATGATAATATGATTGAATTTTGAACGATTTGTAATATTTTAAACCCTTTATGTAATTGCCATTAATATTTTGGACGTTACTAACATGCGTATAATTATTCAATTTTTAACAAAAAAATAAATAGAGAGCATAGCTGCTCTCCATTTATTCTAAATTTTTTTCAACTCATAGGACCGCTGATCAATTAATCTTTTTCCATTACGATCGATATGTCCTTTTTTTATTCTTGTAAGAATTGGTGATACACGAATGACATCTTGCAGCTTTTCACCTAGATCCGTTTGCAAATCAGTATCAGATTCAATGAATAACTCGAATATATCTTGATTATTTTCTCTTTTAATGATTCCTTGGAATGAGCTGTATCCAGCTTGTTCTAGCACGAGTGCTAGCTGTTTTTCTCTCACGAACATCCCCTTCACTTTCACGCCATCACTTATTCTTCCGAGTACACCTGCTAACCTTACCCCTTCATGGCCCTCAACCCATCTCGAAAGGTCCCCTGTTCCGAATCGAATAAGCGGATAACTTTTATCAAAAAGTGTGACAACCACTTCTCCTTCACCAGTTAAAAGCTCCTCTCCTGTTAGAGGATCACAAATTTGGATAATAGCTGAACTAGATATCTTTAATCCTGGACCTAATTTATCTTCATATGCTAAACAGCCGCAGTCTGCAGTTCCATAACCTTCAAAAACAGATATTGCCTTTTCCTCGCATCGTTTCCGCATTTCGGCTGTCAGCATTTCAGCTATAAAAAATGCCTTTTTCAAATGAATATCTTTTCCAAAAGTCCAGCCCTTCTCTTCAATTGCATCAAGTAAAATTGAAAAGAAACTTGGCGTCCCTACATATCCTGTAACCTGTAAATCCTTCATAACTTGAATTTGAAGTTCCCGATTGCCAGTTCCTGCAGGAATTACTGTTGCTCCTAATTCTCGAAGTGCAGAATCAAACATAAATCCTGCGGGAGACAAATGATAAGAAAATGTATTTTGGACAATATCCTTTTCACTATAGCCTGCAGCAAGAAGAGCTTCAGAAAAACGCCAAAAATCTTTTTCATGTGTTTGGGGATCATAAATCGGTCCTGGAGACATAAAAATTCTTGCCATATCTGATGTTCTTATCGTTGCTAAATGGCCAAATGGCAGATTTTCATTTTGTACTTCAGGCAAATCATCCTTTTTCAGCACCGGAATTTTTGCTAAATCCTTTATTGATTGAATATCTTCTGGACCCAAACCGGCTTTATCCATTTGTTTCCTAAAGCCATCTGCATTCTTGTATGCATATTGGATAACAGCCTTAAGTGATTCCATCATAGCCACCTCTTTCTTCTTTTATACGATTTAATATTTTTATAGTTTTTTCTCCCTTTGTCACTCATGCCTAAATAGAACTCTCGCACATCCTGGTTTGCTAATAAACGTTCAACCGAACCGTCCATAACGATTCTGCCATTTTCCATAATATAGCCATAGTCTGCAATTGAGAGCGCTACATTTGCGTTTTGTTCTACTACTAGAATCGTCGTACCTTCTTCTTTGTTTATTTTTTTGATGATTGTAAAGATTTCTTTTACAAGTAATGGAGCTAATCCTAGCGATGGCTCATCTAATAGCAATACTTTCGGCTTTGCCATGATTCCTCTGCCGATTGCAAGCATTTGCTGTTCTCCTCCTGATAAATAGCCTGCCTGTCTATTTTTTAGCATTTCAAGTTTTGGAAAATAATGATAGACCTTTTGGATATCTTCCTTAATATTTTTTCGGTCCTTTCTTGTATGTGCACCTGCAATTAAATTTTCCTCTACAGTTAATTGTTCAAATACACGGCGTCCCTCCATACATTGGAAAATTCCCTTTTTGACGATTGTTTCCGCATCGCTCACATCAATCCGCTCACCATAAAGTTCAATAAATCCATCCGTTACTTCGCCATTTTCACTTTTTAGTAATCCGGAAATGGCTTTAAGTGTTGTTGTTTTTCCGGCGCCATTGCTTCCTAGAAGAGCAACTATTTTTCCTTTGGGAACGACCATGGACATTCCTTTTAACACAAGAATGACCCGATCGTACATCACTTCTACATTATTGATCGTCAGCATGGATTTCCTCCTTTTTCATTTTATTCGGCACTTTGAACGGATATTGCCAGCTTCAATTGTTTATCGTCCAGTATTCTAGTTTTAAAGGCCACTCTCGTCCTAATACGAGCTACTTCTTTATATTCAAATACTTATAAAAAGGAGCGTCGGCCGAACGCTCCTCCTACTTCTTAGTAACTTATATAATCAGTTATTACTTCAAATTTCCCACCCTTAACTTTTGCAAGACGGATTTTGTTTGTACCTGCATGATTATCAGCTGTAAATGTAACCGGTGCAGCTAATCCGCCAAGATCTAAATCTTTTAGCTGCTCAATTCCCTTACGAATCCCTTCTCCTGTCGTAGGGTCATCAGCTATTTTAATCGCTTCCACCATAATTTTTGCTGACACCCAGCCCTGAATAAACTTTTGGTTTTTATCTTCTAATTTCTCCCCATTGTCCTCCAAATACTTTTTAATTTCCTCCATACCTGGAAGGTCTTCATAAGGAAAGGCATGTGTAACGACACCAATGAATCCTTCTGCTGCGTCACCCGCAAGCGGGATTAACCCTTCTCCTGTCGCCCAGTTTAAGCCAATAAATTGCGTATCAATCCCAAGCTTTTTCGCATCCTTTAATATCGTTGCAGTGGCACCCCATGTTTGCTGGATAATCGCATAATCTGGATTTTTCTTTTCCATATTTAAAAGCTGAGAAGTTGCATCTAATGCCTGTACATCGATAATTTGCTCATCAACAACTTCCATTCCTAATTCCTTTGCAAAGCTTTTCCCATCTTCAATAGGAGATTTTCCAAAAGCAGTATCATTATAAAGGAAGGCGATCTTTGGTGTACCGCCGCTATGGTTTTCCTTTATCCATTTCAAAGCCGACCTTGCCTGATCGGAATAGGAGGCTGCCGTTAAGAAGTTATATGGACTCTCTTTAATATCTTTAAGGTTTTCTGAATATGAACCAGAGAAATATGGAAGTTTATCAGCTGCTACTTGTTGCCTCAGAGCCTCAGTATCGCCGGTTCCCCACCCTAAAATGCCTGAAACTTTATCTTTTGATTTTAATTTTTGATACATTTTTTGTGCTTCAGGAATCTTGTATGCATAGTCGTCACCAATTAACTCTAGCTTGTAGCCATTGATTTTCTCATCTTTAATAAAATCAAAATATGCCTCTGCTCCTTCAGCATACGGTGTGCCCACATCCCCTGTTCCACCAGTCAGGTCAAAGATACCGCCGATTTTGATGGTTCCCTTGCCATCGCCTGAACTTTTTTCTTCGCCTGAACATGCCGCAAGTACTCCTACCGCTAACACCAATACAAGAAAACTCGCCCAAATCTTTTTCATTCTTCTCCCCCTCATATTGTAGAAATTTTTTTCATAAGTGAAAGTTCTATAAAATTACTTTCATCATTAGTAAATTAGTAGGAAAATGGCCATAGCTTAAAATAGTCTTTAATATTCTTCCATATTTTCGCTAGACCCTCTGGCTCATAAATTAGAAATAGAATGATAACAAGTCCGAATACGACCTCTTTCATCCCATTTAATACGTTTGATAAATCAGGGAAAACTCCGCTTAATAATTCGACTCCTGTTCGAAGAAAGACAGGAAGCAATGTAATAAAAACAGCTCCATAGATGGAACCAAACACACTGCCTAATCCACCAACGAGAATAATAGCTAAATATTCAATAGAAACAGTAATGCTATATAATTCTGGACTCACTACCATCGTATAGTGTCCAAGCAACGCACCTGCCACTCCAACAAAGAATGAACTGACAATAAAGGCGAGTACTTTATATTTAAACAAATTGATTCCCATTACTTCTGCAGCAATATCACGGTCTCTTACAGCAATAAAGGCTCTTCCAACACGGGAGCGGAAAAGATTCAAAGTAAAGATAGTAGTACCTATAAGAATCACAAACATTAAATAGAAATAGCTTGTTTCACTATTAAAAACGAAGCTGCCAATTTCTGGTCTTGAGAGTACCATACCCGCGGTTCCGCCAGTCAATGTATCCCACCTGGAAATGACAAACAGGATTATCACTTGGGCTGCAAGTGTAGCAATGGCTAAATACAACCCTTTCAGCCTTAAGGATGGCAAACCAAAAAGCCCGCCAACGATTGCCGTAATAATGCCAGCTGTCGGCATCGCAATCCAAAAGCTTAAACCGAGTTTTGCTGTCAAGATAGCCGATGTATAACCGCCTACTCCTAAAAAAGCTCCTACCCCAATGGAGATTTGTCCAGTGAAGCCAGTTAGAATATTTAGTCCTAAGGCACCGATCGCGGCTATTCCACATAATGTAGCAAGACCAACAATGTAATCGGAAGCAATTAATGGAAAGATGGCTAGCAGTGCGACCATAACCATTACACGCACCCTTACTCTGGAGATTTTCCAAATGGCCAAATCTTGCTTATAATTCACATGGAACTCCCCACACCCCATTACAAAAGGATTCTTCATCCGATTACACCCTCTCGATTTCTTTTTTCCCAAATAGGCCATATGGCTTAAACATTAGAATAAATACTAAAATAATAAAAGGCATGACTTCTTTTAAACCGCCTCCTACTAATGGATCCAAGTAACCGCCAGTCATCGTTTCGATTACACCAATAATTAAACCGCCGATAATCGCACCGGGAATGCTATCAAGTCCGCCAAGAATGGCAACTGGCAATACTTTCAATCCAATGGCCGACAGCGAGGCATTGACCCCATTGATATTCCCCAAAAGAATTCCCCCTACTGCAGACACGACCGCAGCAATCGCCCATGAGACGGCGAAAATTGTTTTCACACTAATCCCCATCGACATCGCAGCCTGCTGATCATCTGCGGTTGCTCTCATAGCAATTCCAAGCTTTGAATATTTGAAAAAGAAGGTGAAAATGATAAGCATGATGATGACGATGACAAGCGACCAAATATAGACAGGTGAAATAACTACTTCTCCTAACCGAACGGGTGCTTCTGGGAATATCTGTGGAAATACTCTTGTTTCATGTCCCCAAATAATATGAACAAGTCCAGCCAATGCACTCGATAACCCAATGGTTGCCATAATCATGGAGATGACCGGTTCCCCAATAAACGGACGGAGTACAATTCGCTCGATGACAAAACCAAGAACAGCACTGAACATAAGAGCAATAAATAATGCAACAATAAAAGGAATATTGTAAGCGGTTATTAATGTTAGACAAACATAGGTCCCAATTAACAAAAATTCACCTTGTGCAAAATTGATGGCATCACTAGATTTATAGATTAATACAAATCCAAGTGCTACCAGGGCATAAACACTGCCAACAACGATCCCTGTAACTAGCATTTGCAAAAAAAAGGCCATTAAGCAGCTCCCTCTCCTTCATCCATAAAGATTACTTGAAGTGTTGTATGAATCGTTTGTTCCTTTCCGTCACGGTATCTAATTTTCCCTTCTACATGTATTCGTTCTTCTTGTGTGTACATCCCTTCGATAAGTGCTTCATATTTTTTGGCAACAAATTGTCTTCGTACTTTCTTTGTTCTTGTCAGCTCTTCATCATCCGCATCAAGCTCTTTATATAAGAGAACAAACTTTTTCACACGTGCTTTTTCAGGCAATGATTGATTTATTTCATTTACTTGTTTTTGAATTAACGCCAGCACTTGTGGTTTTGATGATAAATCTGTATAGGTTGTATAGCTAATTTGATTTTTCTCTGCCCATCTCCCTACATTTTCCATATCAATATTAACCATTGCCACAACATATGGACGATCTTTGCCAATGGCTACTGCCTCTTGAATATAGGAGCTAAATTTTAGTTTGTTCTCTATAAAATTTGGTGAGAACATTTCACCCGACTGAAGGCGAATGACATCTTTTATCCGATCGATAACATAGAGATGACCTTCATCATACAATCTTCCGGCATCTCCAGTATGCAGCCACCCCGATTGAATTGTTTCTTTCGTTGATTTTTCATTTTTATAATAGCCTTTGCAAATACTTGAACTCTTGATTAGAATTTCTCCTTCATTTGAAATTTTCACTTCTGTTCCAGGGATTGGAATGCCAACACTGTCCAATTTTATATCCCTATCCCGATGAACAATCGAAATCCCTGAAACTTCTGTCTGTCCATAAATACTTTTCACATTCACACCAATACTATGGAAAAATTCAAACACATCCGGCCCTAAAGGAGCACCGCCAGTATATGCACGCTTCATACCAAGCAAGCCTAAGTGATCTCTAATTGCACTGAACATAAAATAATCGGCTATTTTGTATTGCAGCTTCGTTTTAAATGAAATTTCTTTATTTTCAAAATGGGCTCTTGCAACCTTTTCTCCGATTGGCTTGCACAAATGATAGATTTTTCTTTTTAGCCAGCCGGCATCTTGAATTTTCACTTGAAATCTTGAAACCATATCTTCATAAATTCTAGGTGGGCTAAACATTACTTGAGGTCCAATTTCACGCAGATTCTCTAACACGGTGGAAGGTTCTTCAGGGAAATTTATCGTCATGCCATTGTATAGGCCCATTCCCATTGTCATCATTTGCTCGCCAATCCAAGCAAGAGGCAAAAAGGATACATACTCATCCTTTTCTGTTAGCGGGTCAATAGTTGAAAGGTTTTTTGCCATATCAAGCAGGTTTTTATATGTAAGCATGGTTGCCTTCGGATTGCCAGTTGTACCGGATGTATAAGAAAATATTGCGACATCATGCTCACTTCCTTTCTTAACTTCTGATTGAAAAATGTCGGGTTCCTCTTCAGCTAAGGATTTCCCAAGTGCTTGGACTTCTACAAAACTCATCAAAGCATCATCCTGGTAATTCCTCATTCCACGCGGGTCATAATATATAATGTTTGTTACCTTTGGAATCTCCTCTTTTATTTCAAAAATCTTATCAACCTGCTCTTGGTCTTCAACAACAACAATCGTTGCATCACAATGGTCCAATATAAAGCTTATTTCATTCGGCAGCGACTCTTGGTAAATTCCAACTGAGATTCCGCCTAAAGCTTGCGCTGCCAATTCACTTATTACCCACTCAGGCCGATTATCTCCGACAATGGCTACCTTATCACCTCTTTTTAAGCCTAGCTTTGCAAATCCAAGGCTTAGACTTATTACTTGATCAAGATATTCTTGATACGTAATCTCATTCCAAATGCCAAAATCCTTTTCCCTTAGAGCAACTTTCGAACCAGCTCTTACTGTCCTCTCAAGTAATAATTGAGGAAATGTCTTATTCAAACTCGACATAGAATGGCTGCCTCCTCTTTAAGTACCAAGTATTCCACTGCCTTTTCCCTTTTATCGAGATATTGCCTAGCCAACATTTTCTTCTCCAAGATACGCGTCAATTACTTTTTGGTTATTTTGGATTTCATAGGGAGTGCCGTAGCCAATTAATTTTCCAAAATCAAGAACAGCAATATGATCAGAAAGATCCATGACAACTCCCATATCATGTTCTATTAGAATGATCGTTGTTTCCATTTCCTCATGTATGTCAATGATATAGCGTGCCATATCCTCTTTTTCTTCACTGTTCATCCCTGCCATTGGCTCATCTAATAATAAAATCTCCGGCTCTAGAGCTAATGCACGTCCTACTTCCACACGCTTTTGCAATCCATAGGCTAGTCTTCCAACAGGTGTGTCACGGATATGTTCAATTTCTAGAAAATCAATTACTTCCTCTACTTTTTCGCGATGCAGCACTTCTTCTTTTTGGGCTTTTCCCCAATAAAATCCACCAGCGAGAAGTCCAGTTTTCATTCGAACATGCCTGCCAAGCATCAGATTGTCCAACACAGACAAATGCGGGAATAATTCGATATTTTGAAATGCCCTAGCAATTCCAAGTGCGGCACGTTTATGGGGTTTAAAATGTGTAATTTCTTCTCCCTTAAAGTGCACAGAACCTGCAGTTGGCTTGTACAGCCCGCTGATGCAATTTAACATACTCGTTTTCCCAGCCCCATTTGGGCCAATTAATGAGAATATCTCTCCTTTCTTTACCTGATAGGAGACTTTATCAAGTGCAACTACGCCTCCAAATTTTAGTGTTATGTTGTTCATTTCTAAAATACCCACCTACCCATTCAACCTCCAGTCTTCTGAAAGAATGTTTATACTTTTATAAAATTTTGAATATTTAAATATACTCTTTACCATTCATATTATTCCTTCCGCCAAAAAAATATTAGATGATTATTTATACATATATTTTTATATCTATGAGACGAAGCACTAGAAAATGCAGCTACTGCTTACGGATTTGTTCATTACTCATAATTATTCCTCTCACATGTAGATTTTTACTGTTAGATTGTGATACCATCTATAAAGATTAGGAAGTGATAACAATGATAAAAATTGATATGCCCTCTCCAGAAATTGTGATAACAAAAAAACGGAATCAATCCGGAGAGACAAGTGGTTCAGAGATAAGCAGTGTATACGGATTTACAGAATATCATCGTATCCCGAGAGATAAAGGCGGACTTATTCTTTTCTTTAATAAAGATGAGGAGCTTTTATTTGTTGGTAAGGCGAGGAAATTAAGACCGAGAGTTAAGAAGCATTTTGAGGATACTGTTTCTCCAATGAAAAAGTATCGAGATGAAGTTTATAAAATTGCTGTTTGTTTGGTCGAAGACCCTATGGAAAGAGAAATATACGAAACATATATTATTAATACTCTTAAAGCAAAATATAATATTGATAAAGTTTTCTATCGATAATAAAAAAAGGATGCTCTGCCTCCTTTCAGATTGTCGACAAAAGGGGTTCGGAATGGTCTCATTCCGAACCCCTTTTTATAAAAAAGTCCTTAATTTTT